>JAAHFN010000024.1:0-99421 GCA_010672965.1 Oscillatoria sp. SIO1A7 | reverse complement strand
GATTCTAGGTGGAGACGCCTCAAGGAGCGATCGCGCTGTATTAATTCTCGCTAGATTAAATAAAACGCCCAACGGCCTGAGACTAGGCAACCTAGTCTCAGGCCGTTGGCATTTTTGGCTATTTTTGTCTTGACCCCGACCTATTCTGGCCCTGTATTAGCTGCTATAGCGCTACGCATTCAGGGAACGGATAATTCAAGTCTCGCTCCTGGCTAGTAGCGGCAAGGCTTGTGCCGATCGCATGACTGCCGTTGGGCTTCGCCCTTCCCGCAGGGTAAGCTGACTGCCGATCGCTGTATCGAACCCGAACATAAAGAAAAACTGAACTCAAATCGGGGTTTCCCGTTTCCCAGAGATAGAATAAGCCAGTCACATTTGAAGTTAGCCGAGAAGATCTATGAACACGCTGGAAACTAACCCTGCGGAAACTGGAACTGAGCCAGTCAAAATCCACACCGTTGAAATTCACTATAAGGAAAGGGATGAGAAAGGCCAGGAGATAGGAGAAACAAAGACCCACATTCTGAAGGTGCCGGAAAATAAAACCATCCTAACGGCAGCATCCGAGGAGGGTTTAGATTTGCCTAATTCTTGCAATGCCGGAGTCTGCACTACTTGTGCGGGGAAAATCCTCAATGGGGGAAGCGTGGATCAAACCGATGGGATGGGGGTTGGCCCAAAACTCCAAGAGGAAGGATATGTATTGCTTTGCGTCGCCAAACCCCTTTCCGATATGACGATCGAGACCGGGAAGGAAGATGAGGTTTACGATCGCCAATTTGGGACGCCTTAGCGATATAGCAGTCAGCTCTGAGCAGTCAGCAGTCAGCACAAGCATTGCCGGCATATAGCCTTGGTAGCCCTTAAGTTGCCCTAGTCTTAGGGATTTCCAAATAAATATTTCTCCATCGTTTCCTGTAGGACGGGCTTCCGAGAAGTCCCATACCCAGGACAGGCGGGACGCCCGTCCTACGAATTGGGTAATTTATTTCTTGGAATCCCCTTAATGCGTAGTGCTATATAAATATAGAGAGATAGAGATTTTGGATAGCACGACTATGACGACGCATTTTATTACTGCAGAAGTTGACCTCGAATCCTCTCCGGTGAAGTTGCAGCAAGCTATTGAGGCAGAGTTGGAAAAGCGCGGAGAACCGCTGCGCTTTAGCATCGCGAGCGTGGATAAGGAGCGGCAAACTGCCCGAGTTGAAGCGGTAGTAACGATGGAGTCTGCCAAAGAGTAATATAGCGGTAAGCAGTCAGCTGTCAGCTTTCAGCAAAGTCCGCCGGCAAGGGCTGGCGCTGGGCAGCAAGAGCGTCCAAGTCCTGCAAATTGAAGCTATTGGCATTTTGTAACCTTAGTCTGTATTGCTATAAATGCGACCCTATACAGTTGTCTTAATCGTGCCCACGGGGATAGGAGCGGCCATAGGGGGATATGCCGGAGATGCGCTGCCGGTGGCACGGGCGATCGCTACAGTTGCAGACCGACTGATTACCCACCCCAATGTCCTCAACGGCGCGCAACTGTATTGGCCAATGGCCAACACCTTATATGTAGAGGGCTATGGTCTGGATAAATTTGCTGCTGGTTGCTGGGGATTGCGACCCGTCCATCAAAACCGAGTTGGTTTAATCCTCGATGCTGCGATCGAACCAGAGCTAAAGCTGCGCCACTTGCAGGCGGTTGATGCTAGCCGAGCCACCTTGGGGCTCGACGCGACAGATTATATTGTCACCGATGCCCCATTACAGGTGGAATTGCGCGGCTCCGACTCAGCGAGTTGGGGCACTATTGGCAATCCCGATAGCTTGCTCCGCGCCGCCGAGACTTTAATCGAAAAGAGAAAGATAGAGGCGATCGCTGTAGTCGCCCGCTTCCCAGACGATACCGACAGCATCGAGTTACAGCAATATCGCCACGGTTCCGGAATCGACCCGATCGCCGGTGCCGAAGCAGTTATCAGCCATCTGCTCGTCCGCACTTTTCAAATTCCCGTAGCTCACGCACCGGCGCTATTGCCCCTGCCCCCAGATCCTGATATATCTCCCCGAGCCGCTGCAGAAGAATTGGGCTATACCTTTTTGCCCTGCGTCCTCGCTGGCCTGAGCCGAGCCCCGCAATTTATCGTTTCTTCCGACAAGCCCCAACCTGGAGATATATGGGCCGACCAAGTAGATGCGATCGTTATTCCGGCAACTGCTGCTGGCGGCAGCGCGGTTCTAAGTTTCAGCCAAATCCAGACCGCCCAAATAATTGCTGTTAGAGAAAACGCAACCAAACTGCAAGTAACTCCAGAAGACTTGGGAATCAAAGCCGACTTAGTTAACTCTTACTTAGAGGCATTGGGCCTATTGGTCGCTCGCCGCGCTGGCATTAGTCCCGCCGCTCTTAGCCCGAGCATTTCCCCCGTAGCGAGGGTGTAGGGTTTAGGGTGTAGGGTTTAGGGTAGGGTTTAGGGTGTAGGGTTTGGGGTGTGGGGTTTGGGGTGGGAAGTGTGGGAGAATTTTGTTCACTCCTTCCCGCACTTCCCATGCCCAATGCCCAATGCCCAATGCCCAATACCCAATGCCCACACCCACACCCACACCCCACACCCCACACCCCACACCCTTAATTACCAAAGGTAGAATTTGTGTCAGAACAGAGCCCTAACAATCCAGAACTGGAACCCTTAACCCGCACCCAGGTATTGGTGGCAATGGGGGTGACGGCGCTTATCTTGCTAGTCCTTGCCAAGCTATGGCTGTATTTTACTTCCACTTCCCAGTTACCGATAAAATTGCAACTCTTGGCTTTACCTCTGGGGGCGGGATTGGGTCTGGCTATTAGCCTTTCTAGTTCTATCGTTTATCTCTTGTGGCCGGCATACCGGCAGAGCGCCGATGTTTATCTGGAATTGGTTCTCAAACCGCTAGTCTGGCCGGACTTGATTTGGCTGGGATTGCTCCCCGGCTTGAGCGAAGAATTATTATTTCGCGGCGTGATGCTGCCGAGTTTCGGCTTAGATGCAGTTGGGATAGCGATTACGAGCTTTTGTTTTGGCATATTGCACCTAGGCGGCATCCAACAATGGCCCTATATGATTTGGGCAATGCTGGTGGGAGGGGTGCTGGGGGCTAGCGCCGTGATGACCGGCAATTTGCTAGTGCCGATTGTCGCTCATATTGTTACTAATTTACTGTCTAGCTCGGTTTGGAAATTGGGAGCAATTGGCCAGAACAATAAGCCTTTTTGACCGGATTCCCCAGGGCCGAGATGGCGGCAAGGAGAAAAATTAGGTGACTCCTGTGAAATACCTAAATCAAAGCTCGGTAATTAATAGTTCCCCTCCTGGGAGGGGTTAGGGGTGGGTTTTTGCATTTCAAGCCGCTTACCCACCCCTAGCCCCTCCCAGGAGGGGAATCTGGAGCGAGCGTCGCCTAAGATAAGGCTTATCTTTAAGATCGATCGCAAATCCCATTAGTTAAGTTTTAGCAGGATTCCAGCCGGCAAGTCGCGCCGCTGCGATCGCTATGCTAACTGGAAAAATTTTATGCTCCTGAATTTGAATGCGATCGTGAAGGGTTTCGGTAGTATCTTCTGGCATAATAGGCACCGCTGCTTGTATCAAAATCGGACCGCTATCTACTTCTGGACAGACGATATGGACGGTGCAGCCGGTAATTTTTACCCCTGCTTCGAGGGCATCTTCTACTGCGCGACCGCCGCGAAAACTGGGCAATAAGCTGGGGTGAATGTTGAGAATGCGATCGCGAAAAGCATCAATCAGAACTGGAGTTACTATGCGCATCCAGCCCGCCATCACTACTAACTCTACGTCGTAGTTGCGCAAAGTTTCGACAATTTTGGCGTCAAAATCTCGCCGACGCTTTTTGTAATCTCTGTGGTTGAGTAATATAGCAGGGACATTCCAGCGAGAGGCTCGTTCGGCGACCTTGGCACCGGGATTGTTGTAAATTACTACTTGGACTTGGGCCTTGAGGTAGGAGGAGGCGATCGCTTCTGCTATGGCTTCAAAGTTCGTACCGCTCCCAGACGCCATAATCCCCAGTTTCACCGGAGATTGGGGATACTCTGCCATAAAATTCGGCGGCAGAATCGGAGCAATAAAGCTAGGTGTAGAATCGTCTAATACCATTTTGGATTTGAGAAAGTATATTTTAGCTTAAAGAGCTTAAGAAACCCGTTTTTTTAAACAATACTTTCGCCATTTTTCCGCAGGGAACGATACCCCCAACCCCCCTTAAAAAGGGGGGCAATAATCTACCGCATCTTAAGCCCCCCTTTTTAAGGGGGGTTGGAGGGATCCAGCATTGGGAAACAAACAAGTATTTGTTCTGTTTCATCCCAGGACCACTCCCTAGGAGTTCGAGACATTTTTGATTTTGGCGAGGGGATTGTTTAAAAACCGGTTTTCTGGCTCCCAACATTATAATAATCAATTAGACTGGCTGCATATAGCTGATTCCGCCAAGCCCCAGTATTATAGCAGTTCTCAAATAAATGTAATTTAGAAATGTAGGGGCGACAGCATCCCCACAATAATCTCGGCTCTCAAACGAAAATCTCTGTATAGGGATGCTTCGCCCGGGACAACCTCACGTCAACCTGAGAAATGCTATTAATGAAATATTTAATTTTTTTTTACTTTTTCGTCCTAAGTTTATTGATGCGTTTTCCATTTTTCTTTAAAGATGTCATCGACTGGGACGAAAGTACCTTCATCTTGCTCGGTCAGTCAGTTTTAGATGGCTATCTTCCTTATACCGACTTATTGGACGTTAAACCACCACTACTATCAGTTGTTTTTGCTTTATTTATTTTTGCTCTGGGTAAAAGTATTGTTGCGGTACGCTTAGCAGGAGCAATTTGCGTAGCTTTGGTGGCCTGGTTTACTTATATAGTCGGCCAAAAAATTTGGAATTATAAAACAGGATTATTAGCAGGGACTTGGTTCGTTTTTATCATTTCTTTTATATTAAGCGGTCAGGCTACTATGAGCGAGCATCTTGCTTTAGTTCCTATGATGGGAGCAATAGTGCTTATCGCCAAGTCAAAATTAACACCAGGTCGTCTGTTTTGGGTGGGATTTTTGATAACTGTAGCCAGTATGATTCGTCTTAACTTAGCTTATGTTGTCTTAATTGTAGGTTTTGTTACTACATTAAATATACCTTTTCAAGGTCAATCTTTTTCATGGTTTGTAAAAAAAGTGGCCTTAAGAGGACTAGCCTATGCAACAGGTAGCTTAGTTGTTGTTTCTCTAACATTCCTGCCCTATCTGCTAACGGGGCAGTTCTCAATTTGGTGGCAAAATGTGGTGGTTCTCTCCTTAAACTATGCTAATTCTCAGCTTTCTTGGCTAAGAGCAATGCAGTTTCATTTTGACACCATATTGTTTACTATATTTGAAAAAGGTAATGGCCTCATGCTAGCAAAACCGTTTGGTATTGCTTTTATTAGTTTGCTGGTATGGTTAGGTGGATTATTAGGTTTGGGAATAGTTGCTGTTAGAAGCAGAAAAAAAATCTCTGTCTGGCAGCGGAGAGACACGATAGCCTTAGTTGTCTTTTTTGCTAGCACTGGATTATCGATAGTTAGAGGGGGAGCCGCTTTCCCTCATTACTTGATTCAGCTCGTTCCCTTTGCAGCATTATTTGCAGCGGCTGGCTTCACTTTAGTTTTTGAAAAAGCCCGTAATTGGCAAATTGCGATCGCTCTTTTTCTATCTATAGCGATCGCAATACAACCTATTTTACCGGAATATCGGCAGTTCCAACTACGGGCAATGGCAGGAAATCCTCTTAGGCATGGCCCTGCTTATGAGATCGCAGATTATCTCAAGCAAGCTAATCGCGATCGCAAACCAGTCTATATGGCGATCGATCATATTGTTTATTGGTTAGTCGAGCAAAAGCCATTAACCAATTTAATTCATCCCTCTAATATTAGTAGGAATTATGTACTTGAGGTTACGATAGCTCCTGGGACAACAACCGAAATAGAACTAGCAAGACTGCTGGCGCAAAAGCCAGAGTTTATTGTAACGCTCGAAAATATTTGGTATTTAGAAAACAAGAATATTGCTAAGGCTTTATTTGAAGAGACACTGCGAAACGACTACAGATTGGTAAAAGAGATTCAGGGGCGGCAGATATATCAAAGACGCTGATAATTGGAGATATTATACCTAATAAAGTGAATTTTATTGACCAGTATACTAATTTTAGATTGCTATAGTTTGACAATTGTATAAATTATTTTAAATTCTGGTTCGGTGTTTTGCAATCTCCCTTACTACGCCTGTCGTTGGCTCCTTAAAGCATAAGAGGACCCGCGCATTCCAATACATTAATTTTTGCGCCTTGGCAAAGGCTGTCTCGGGAATACTGTCGCCCTTACACCTTCGCTCAACACCTGATGGCCCTATCAATAACATCAAATGTAAAAAACCTACCCCTGCGAACGTGGTTGCCCCCGCGATCGCCCCTCACACTGCCAGGTCAGGAAAGCGATCGCCCCCCACACTGCCAGGTCAGGGAAGCGATCGCCAGAGGGTCGGCCTTTAAGCGCAGGAATATCGGAGCTTGCATTCAAAATCCAAAATCCAAAACCCAAAATCTAACATGCTATAGGTGATGTAGAGTCGAAACAACCAGCCATGTCAGACAGCACAGCCGATTATAAAATCGAATGGGACAAGTTACCAGATGATTTTCCGATGGAAGAGGAAGAAGGAGAAGACTTAGATCGGTCGTTGTTGGCAGGAGCTTTAAGCGAAATTCTGGAACTGGCCGACATGCTACAGGGCAGCGAGCTAGCAGCCTTTAAGTTAGGGCTTGCTGCGACAATAAATGGCCAGACTGTTATCAAAGCTCCCGATTGGCTATACGTTCCCTCAGTTTTGCCCATTGCTCCCCAAGAAGTCCGCCGCAGTTATACCCCCTATGCAGAAGGAGAACTTCCCGCAGTAGTTATGGAATTTCTCTGCAATACCCGAGGAGAACAGTATTCGATTAAGCCCAGCTATCCACCAGGCAAATGGTTCTTTTACGAGCAAATTTTACATATAAATAGCTATGTTATTTTTGACCCCATTAGTGGCGTCTTAGAAGTTTATCAGATTGACGAATTCGGACGCTATCGACTGCAAGCAACGACCACTAACAATCGCTACTGGATTCCTGGAGTTGGCTTGTTTCTAGGCTTGTGGCAGGGAACCAAGCAAAATCGGACGGGATACTGGTTGCGATGGTGGGACGAAAGCGGGCAGATGTTACTTTGGGGAGTAGAGCTAGTGGCACGGGAGAGAAAGCGCGCCGAACGATTGGCAGAAAAGTTACGGGCGGCTGGGCTTGAGCCGGAATAGTTTTGAGTTTTGAGTTTTGAGTTTTAAGTTTTGAGTTTTGAGTTTGAATTTTGAATTAACCTCGCTTCCCCGTAGGACGGGCGTCCCGCCTGTCCAGCCATGTCCAGCCATAAAGACAGGCGGGACGCCCGTCCTACGAATTAGATAATTTATTTGTTGAAATTGCCTGAAATTACGATGCCGATTTTTACGGAAAATATCGCTATTAGGCGATACGAACCTGGCGATGCAGAGAAACTATGGCCTATACTCTCGGATCCGATAACTATGAGCTTTTGGCCGGTAGCATTAACGCGGCAAATGGTAGAAAATTGGCTAGAGCGGAGCCTGGAAAGCTACGATCGCTATGGCTTTGGTCGCTATGCAGTAGCTCTTCAAAAAACAGGAGAGTTAGTCGGCGATGCGGGAATTATCAGAGCGATCGTTGCCGGAGAAGAAGTAAACGACTTGGGCTATATCATCCACCATCCCTACTGGCGGCGCGGTTATGCAACCGAAGCAGTTAGCGCCATTAAAGACTATGCTTTCACAACTCTGGGATTGGCAAAGCTCCATGCCAATATGCCCTGGAACCATCATGGCTCCAGACGAGTTGCCGAAAAAATAGGTATGCAATTTATTAGAGAATTTGAAAACGAACGGAACCGAAATATAAGGACATTTCTCTATGCGATCGCTCGGCCTGCTACCGGAGCCCTAGAGTAGGGTGTGGGGTGTAGGGTGTAGGGTGTAGGGAAACTTCATGGGAAACTTAATACTACTTTCCCCGTTCGCGTTGGCGTAGCCTGCGCGCAAGCGCTTAGCGTTTCCGTAAGGAGAATCGCCCGAAGGAGGCGGAAGGTCTTACAGAAACCGAGGTTTCGAGTTAAGAGCGGGAACGATACCGCCCGTCACCAACTGGAGTGAAAAAGCCAAGCGAGTCAACACCCTGGCTCTAGAGCCTCAACGACAATATCCTGGCGATCGCTACATTTAATAATAAAGCGTTTAGCCATAATATTGAGCCTCGCCATCTTCTCAGTTTGAGCCAAAAGTCCCTGCCAAACCTCGGGATTGGGACAGCGAATAGCCAGGGTTTCGCTCTCAGCCATCCACTCCATTTGGCAGAGCTGAGTTATAGGAATTTCTGCTTTTAGCTTGCTCAGGCCAAAGCTCAATGCCTTAAACTTCTGCAACCACTCCGATCCTTGCAGATCTTCTTCTAGCTTGCGTCTTAGGGGATTTTCTTCGTTTGAGTTCATCACTAGCACTTTTGGATAGTCTTTACTCTATATATCTATAAAATAGATCTTATCGACATCGACTCAAGGGACTAAAAATGAAAGACATTGTAATTGACGAAAGCTGGTATCGCCGTCTGCCCGGACTGCCGGAGTTCGTATCTGCAGGAGGGATTGTAGTTCGCCAGGAAAACAAAAGGGCCTATATTGCCCTAGTTAGCTCCAATAGGCAAAAACAACATATTCTGCCCAAAGGTCATGTAGATCCTGGCGAGACTATTGAGGAAGCAGCACGCCGAGAAATTGAAGAAGAAGCAGGCTTGAGCGAATTGTCCCTGGTAGCAGATCTGGGATATAGGGAAAGGCTCGACTTTGCCAAAACTTGCTGGAAAAAAACCCACTATTTCCTTTTTACCACCACCCAAATTCAGGGCAATCCGACAGATCCCTATACTGCTTATCAACTCCACTGGTTTCCCCTCGACGAACTGCCGCCCTTATTCTGGCCGGAGCAGAAAGAACTTATTGAATCCAACCGAGAGCAGATATTGCAGTCTTTAGATCTTTTGTAATTTTGTAATTTTGTAATTTGGTTGTTCCGAAGGGCTAAAAAGCGATCGCTTTTTAGGAAATAGGTTAGCGATCGCTTTTTAGTCGAGAGGCTCTTGCTACCAAGCTAGACTTATAGCATTTCTTGGAATTCTTCTATAGTTAGCCCAGAACCTTTGATAATAGTCGCCATTGTATAGGCATTAATTGGATTGGCTCTGGGAATTGTAATAATATGTTCGCCATCGCTCATGGTAATATGCTTTCCCTGCCTGAGAATTGAAAATCCTGCTTTTTCAAAAGCATTTACAGCCCGCAGATGGTTTACCCCTGGGACGCTAGGCATAAATCGGTTCTCCAAGTTCTACATAGCGAGACTCCTCGTCCTTATTTAATTGATCGACTATATCTAGGTAAGATTTAATTGCATCTTTGATGTTTTCCAGAGCTTCGGCTTCTGTGTCCCCTTGGGAGCAACAGCCCGGTAGATAGGGGCACCAGACCGCGTATCCCTCGTCTGTTTTTTTCAACCTGACCTTGTATTGCATGGGTTTCCTGGCAGTTCTGCTGCTGTCATTATACAGTAAAGGCTAAAGGCGATCGCTCAGTTTGTCCCGCAGGACTGAAAGGCGATCGCCCGGGTTGCCCCGAAAAAATGAAAGGCGATCGCTTTTTAGGAAATAGGTGAGCGATCGCTTTTTAGGAAATAGCTGAGCGATCGCCCAGGTTGTTACGAAGGAATAAAGAGCGATCGCTTATCCAAAAGAAAAGAGCGATCGCTTTCCTCCCGTTCATCCCAATAAGCCGCCCAAAGCTATAACCTCGACAGCCCTCGGGCGACTTAGAGCATAAATCAAAAAATCAAAACCGCGATCGCCTATTAGAGGATAGGTGAGCTTTCAAAGCCGATCGATGAGATTATTTTTTTACGTTATTGAAAATTATTTATTTAAATTTTCTATGTATTTTTTTACTTCTTGACTAGGTAGTTCGAGAGTTCCACCACAGCTTGTTCCCATTTGATGCTCTTCGTTGTAAGGCGCTGGAGCAAATAGCGATCGATAATCCTCAGCGATAATTTCTTTGTCACAACGATCCCACCCTTTGGAGTAGTCGCGAGCATAATCTCGATCGTTTAATCCTCGAAGTCTATAATACTCATTCGGCATCCGTTCCCTCCAAACGTCAAGAGATTGATAAACTCTCAAATATGATAATGTCCAGTGATGTCCATACTCGTGGGCTAACACCTCTTTCAGTCTATCGAGTCTTTTTTGAGTATCTTTAATTGGTCTTACATAATAAAAATTTAGAACAATGACTGCTACAATCCCGTCTATTTGATTGTTGAGATCGAGATGTTCTTTAAATTTCCAATAACCCCGCCAGCCACTGGGACCACTATCGCGAATCTTAATTGCACCGAGCCACTCAAGATCGAACTCGTCAGAAAGTAAATCGTTGCCAATAAAGTTTACTAACTCTTCTAGCTCTGCTTGAGTAAACTTCCCAGTGTTATCTTCTATCTGCAATGACATTTACTCCATGAATTGTGTAAACAAATATCCCAGCAAGCACATAGTAATGTAAATTTGCTACAGCTCTTTTAAAATTTTGAACGGCACTTTGTGGATTAATTTTTGCTTTTAATTTTTCTAAATGTCACGCCTTCAAAATCATCGTCATCTTCTGGTGAAAAGGGAGTCGTAGAAAAACAAATAACCTTTGTGCCGTCAGGCTCTACTGTTTCGGACTGAAAAGTAATGTCACGCCTATCCATTAAGAGCTGGCCAGATTTGAGTTCGTATAAGTGTTCTTGTAAATCTTGCACTTCTAAAGTATCTGCACCAGATTCTATTGCTGTTTTAATTAGCTCTTCTAAATCTTTAACGGTAATTTTCATTTTCAGCCTCCTTTATTTCTGTCTGTTGATAGAGAGTAGGTAATCAATACGATAGCTTACATTATACTATACCAGACAAGCTTTTAACACATTTTTGTCAATTTAGCTAAGGAGCAGAGCCAGAATCTGCTTTCTATAAATCCATTACCAACAGATAACCATTTTAGCGATTTTCAGATTTATTAGAGTCTTCTAGGATAGGGAGCAGAGCTGAAATCTGCTGTTTTTTGGCGGAGCCAATCACGATCGTAAGCATATCCCCCTAGCTGCAATGCTAGAAGCGGATTGGCTTTAGCGCCTCCTTTGGAATTGAAGCGATCGCCTTCCTTCCCATCCTTATCATAAAGCCGCCCAAGGCGATCGTCTCGACAAACCTCGGGCGACTTCGGGCGACTTATAGCATCAATCAAAAAATCAAAACCGCGATCGCATCCTTTCTCTATCCTTCTCCCTCCCTAAGCAAAGCGAATCTTCAAATAATCCTCCTCCATCTTCGCCCCAGCCGGTTGCAAAGCTGCCAAAGCTTGGGGCAAAACCAAATTGCGGCGGTGATTGCCAATGCGCACGTTCAGCTCGTCGCCGGTCTTGCTGAGCTGAATTTGGTCTTTTGGCACTCCCGGCAAATACAGCTCCAAACTATATTGATTTTGCTCCTGCACCACCCGCACTGTCGTCTCTTTATAATAAACTTGGGTCGGATCTTCGTCCGCATAGAGAGTTTCTTTCAGCCGCTCTAGCGCCGGCAACCCGCACATTTCCTCGGAATACAGAGGAACTTCTTTCACTGGCAAAGGGCTGAAATTTTCGTGAATTTCTTCTTTGTATTGCTTTTGATTTTCTTTCCAGCGCTGGAAGAACGGGTCGGTCACTTCATCGGGAATAATCCGATTGGCAACTACCATATCGGTGCCCACATTATATAGACTCAAATAAGCATGGGCGCGCAGAGACTCCTTAATCACCATTTTCTCGGGATTGGTTACCAAGCGCACCGAAGTTTGGGTGCTATCGGTCAAAACTTTTTCCAGCGCCTCAATCTGCTCGTAAAACTCATAAGGCGCGTCCATAACTTCGTTATCGGGCAAAGAGAAACCGACGATGGGCTTAAACAGCGGCTCGACCAGGGGCCTGAGAACCGCAGATATCCCTTGTAAAGGTTTGTAAAACCTTCTCATATACCAGCCGGAGACTTCTGGCAAACTCAACAACCGGAGTGCGGTTCCCGTAGGAGCGGAGTCGATAATCAGAACGTCAAAAGTGCCTTCATCGTAATGGCGCTTCATGCGAACCAGGCCAAAAATCTCATCCATCCCGGGCAAGATAGCCAGCTCTTCTGCCTGTACGCCATCGAGACCTCTGGCTTGCAGCACTTCGGTAATATAGCGCTTGACCGCGCCCCAATTTGCTTCCAACTCTACGAGGGCATCCAGTTCTGCGCCCCAGAGGTTGGGACGCACCTGCCGGGGGTCGTGACCCATTTCCATATCAAAGCTGTCTGCCAGGGAATGGGCGGGGTCGGTACTCAAAACCAAAGTCTTGTAGCCCAGTTCGGCACAGCGGAGGCCCGTGGCGGCTGCTACGGAGGTTTTGCCCACTCCGCCCTTGCCGGTCATTAGGATTAAGCGCATCTATTTTTCAACTTTGCCTGAGAAATGTTTACATTAATTTATTTATTTACATTACTTTACTTTACAGGACTTATGCAAGTCAGTTTTAGGGCCTACGCTTTCTTATAGGATTGCTGCTGGCGCGCAGTGCGGCACCCTACAAATTGCTGTCTGGCGCGCAGGATTGCTGTCTGGTGCGCAGTGCGGCACCCTACAATGCCCCTGCGTAAGTCTTGTGCTATTCCTGCATATAGTCATATCAAATCCGCTTCCGCTGTTCCATAAATCCCGTAGGGGTTCCCCGTGCCCGCCCCGGTTGGTCTAAGGCGGCCGGGGCGTTCGCGAAGCGTCTCCGCCCCTGAGAATCGCTCTTGGGATTGCCCCTACAAAGATTGTGACTGTTTAACCGGATTTGATATTATTTTTACAGGATTTACGCCGAGATACTATTTGTAGCTTGCCGCACCGCGCACTAAACCCTATATGTATAATTAAATCGTCCAATTTGCGTTTTAGTTATTTTTCCCCGGGAAGTGCTGCTTGAGAACCTCAAAGCGAGAGATGTCCCAATAGTCGATGTGGGAAGCGATTAATTCTTCTGAGTTGAGTTGGAGTTCGCTGCTTCCGGGAATAGAGATTCTTGGCTTCCAGGGCAAAGGAGTAGTCCAGTTGAGGGTCCAGCGGGTTTTGATGGTATCTCCATCCCGCCGTATGTCGTGCAAGTCCAATTGAATTTGCTTAAACCAGTTGCTCATAAAACCAATCATTTGCCGATAGCGATCGATTCCCCGAAAGCTAGTCATCGGGTCTTGGAAATATACATCGTTGGCGTAGATGCTATAGGTTGGGTCGGCGGGAAATCTTTGGTAGTCTTGCTTGATTATTTCGAGGATATCCATATTCATTATTAATCTTGGCTTAGAGCAATGAGGCGATCGCGAGGATCTTTTGGTAGAAAATAAAAAACCCGCCTATATCGACGGGAGCTTTGAAGGGTAGCTTTCCTCTTCACAATTTACAACCAATTAAAAAACATATCTTTATAAGGGTGGGGGAATAATTTTGTAAAGTAGCGTAGGGCTTACGGTTTAAACCCTACACCCTACACCCTACACCCTACACCCTAGTTTTTATACAACCAGTTCTTCCACTGCTTCTTCTTTGGTGTTGGTATTGCGCGAAGGAGTTTCGCGGTTGAACTTCATGTGAATAGAGCGAGTTTGTTCGCCGTCGGCAGCTACTGCCATGATGGGATAGTCTATCAGTCCATCTTGGAAGGACATTTGGAAGCGGAAAGTGCCATCGGGATTGAGTTTGATGGGACGACCGCCGATAGTGACGGTGGCATCGGGTTCGGTAGCGCCATAAACGATTAGTTCGGCATCGGCGACGAGCCAGAACTTGCGAGGACGCATGGGGATGCCGGAGGCGGAGAAGCCAGCGCCAGACATTCCTACCCCAGACATATTGATACCGGACATGGTGGGAGCTGCCCACATTCCGACGCCAGAGGGGAAGACGTAGGAGCTGATTGCTTGAGAAGGAATTGCGGTAACCGAGCCGGCAACATGCTGCATGGAGCCGAACATAGAACCGGCAACGCGAGCGGCTTCGGCATCTTGAGCCATGCCAAATACTTCGTCGTAGAGGGGGTTCTCTTCGACTGGTTCTGGAGATTTCTTCTCGGGAGGAACAAGCTCGAAGACAGTTTTGCCCCGCAGGTCTTCTTCCCAGTCAACGGTAATGAAGTGGTCTTCAATCCAGTCAGAAGGATAGACAGGAGGAATGTGGACGGGGATAGAACGAGCGATAACTAGCCAGCGGCCGTCGGCACAACGGTAGCCGATGTCGGCAACGTAGTCGCGATCGCTTACTGGAATGGGCAAATACCACTCCCGAGCCAGCTCGTCGCAGGGATATTCCTGGATGCTGTGGGGGCTTTGGTGTTCGAGGTTAACGTCGGTAACGTCGTAAATGCGCAGGGCGAGTTGCTGTCCCCCTTGCTTTCTGAATTCTTCTTTGCTCTCGTTGGGGATATCCCAGTAGCAATAAGCCCATTGGGGATCGCGAGGCATCAGTACAATCCGACTTTCGCCGTAGCCGCCGGGGAGATCGCCGATTTCCTCATCTACAGAAGCGAGGCTACCGCCGGTTCTGTCTTCTTGGCCTAGCTCGAATTTTGCTGCTTCCACTTCTTCTTGTGCCTCCAGTTGAGTAGATGAACCGATAGAAATTTTGGTACGTTGTTTTTCTTGAATTGAAGCCATCAGTTGCGACTTGCGCATCCGGCTGTAACGAGAGATGCCGTATTCGCTGGCAACTTTGCGCAGTTGTCGCAGGGTCATCTCTTCTAATGGGGGGCGTTCTTTTGCCATTGATTTGGCCTCCGATAGGTTTGATAGCAGGTAGCTTGCGACTTAAGGGCGGCAATATTTAGGCATGATTGGGATAATTTCGCCGAAAAGGTATTTGCCCGATTGCGCCGCCCCTGCGGCCTTTTTTACTTATAGAAGCCGATCGCTGTGGCGATCGCCGCCTTTTTGACTAGGCCCGCTTATGAACCTGTTTTCGGCTTAGCGATCCTTGCTTGCTAGATTGGACTGTCTAGCTGGGCTGACTAGCTTCCCAGCTAGACATTTCCCCGCTAGGGGTTGCGGACTTCACTCGTTAATACCAGGCTCAGCCGCCGCCACCAGTTTTTCTCTGTGTCCCTGCTTCATCCTTGGTCTGCCCAAAAACCTTATTTTCTTTGGGATCGCAAGGGATCGCTTTCAACTGCTTATATCTTGCAGAAAATTTTTGGTTATAGCAAGGCGATGACCGCTTATTTCCAGGTTATTTTGAGCATTTATACGCATTTATAGGCGATTCGGCACTCTCTATGTCAAAAAATATTGACATTTATTTTGTCTTAAGGTCCCTACATAAATTATGTATGTCATTATTTTATAACACAAATAATTAATAAGCAGTTAATTAATAATTGGGTCCCTTATACAGGGCTCAGGACATACTTGGTCGTTGCGCCTCAGGAGTGCATCGGGTATTGGAGATTAAGCGACTTGAGAAATCGCAAAATTATTTAAAACTACCTTAACAAAGCAATAGTTTGCTGCGAGGATACAGCGTTTCTCAAAAAAACTAATTTGCGTTTTTGCTTTTCAATTTTTTTATTATTTCATCTTCATTTCATTTTTTAGGCTCAGGCTAGTAAAAGATAGAACCCTGTAAAACCGGGGGGCCGAATCGTGCGACCCGACTACAAGAGAGCTTAGTCTTGGCAGACTGGCGATCGCCGGAGTTAAGACTCTCGGTTAAAGCTTTTTGATTCTATTGCAAATTAGATCTATCCTCAAAAATACCAGACTATGTACTTTAAAGAAAATCTTCTAAACAGGCGCAATTTTTTACGGTTCGCCACCGGCATGGGTATAGCAGTAGGATTAGAGCCACTAATTCCTAGCTATGCCAAAGCCTTGTCTGGGGCGAAACAATCTCAAGACAAACCTGAGTATCCTGATGTGATAGCCCTGCAAGTTCGGGAAACCGCCCTGAAAATAGGCGATCGCGATGCCAAGGCTTTAACGGTTAACGGCTCTGTGCCAGCACCTTTAATACGCTGGCGTGAGGGACAAACGGCGACAATTAAAGTAACTAATCAGCTTAAAGAAGATACCTCGATTCATTGGCATGGTATCATTCTCCCTCCCAATATGGATGGGGTGCCCGGGTTGAGCTTTGCCGGAATTAACCCCGGAAACACTTTTACTTATCAATTTCCGGTTAATCAGAGCGGCACTTATTGGTATCACAGTCACAGCGGATTGCAAGAACAACGGGGGCATTTTGGTCCGATTATTATCGACCCTATCGAGCCAGATCCATTTGAGTACGACTTAGATTATGTGGTAATGCTCTCGGACTGGACGTTTGAAGATCCTCATAAGGTTCTGGCCAATCTCAAAAAAATGAGCGCTTATTACAATTACCAACGACGAACGGTAGCAACTTTTTTTGAGGATTTGCCTTGGGGGCGGATGCGGATGGATCCGACCGATATTGCCGACGTTACCGGAGCGACTTACACTTATTTAATGAACGGGCTAGCGCCAGAGTCTAACTGGACTGCAATTTTTAAACCAGGCCAGAAGGTTCGGCTCCGGTTTATTAATGCTTCGGCGATGACTTTCTTTGACGTTCGCATCCCCGGATTGAAAATGACGGTGGTTCAAGCAGACGGTCAAAACGTGCAACCAGTTACTGTAGAGGAATTCCGCATTGGAGTTGCGGAAACTTATGATGCGATTGTAGAGCCAGACGGAGAGCAGGCTTACACGATTTTTGCGGAAACTATGGATCGCAGCGGCTATGCTCGGGGTACTTTAGCAATTCGTCAGGGAATGAGCGCACCAATTCCCAAAAGGCGCGATCGCCCCGTTCGCACCCATGCAGATATGGGCATGAATCACCACGATATGTCAAACCACGATATGTCGGTAAGCTCGGGAATGAACCACGATATGTCGGGGCATAATGGCCATTCTAATATGAACCACGATATGTCGGGGCATTCTAATATGAACCACGATATGTCGAACCACGATATGTCGGGGGATAACGGCCATTCTAATATGAACCACGATATGTCGATGTCAAACCACGATATGTCGAACCAGGATATGTCGAACAATACAGAAGAGATGCACAGTGGGGAGAGTCATGGTTCGGGAAATGCAGGAGAGCCAATGATGGCGCAAAGTCGGCTCCACGAACCGGGGATTGGCTTGGAAAATACCGGAACTCGCGTTTTAGTCTATACCGATCTGCGTAGTATAGCTCCCGGTTATGACCAAAGAAAGCCAGAGCGAGAGCTAGAGCTACATCTTACTGGCAATATGGAACGGTATATGTGGTCGTTTGATGGCAAGAAATATTCAGAGCAAAAACAAATTACTTTTTATAATGGCGAACGGCTGCGCCTGATTATGGTTAACGACACCATGATGGAGCATCCCATTCACCTGCACGGAATGTGGATGGAGCTGGACAATGGAGCGGGGGCATACAAACCGCGCAAGCATACGATTATTGTCAAACCTGCGGAGAAGTTAGCGGTAGAAATCAATGTAGATGCGCCCGGTAATTGGGCTTTCCACTGTCACCTGATGTATCACATGAAAGCCGGGATGTTTCGTACTGTAGCTGTTGTCGAGCGTCCGACGGAGGCAAGCTAAATGAGAATTGGTGATGCAAAAAGACGCAGGGCTATGGCGGGATTGCTATGTTACCTTGGCAGTTTAACGAGCCTTTTGGTTTACGCTCCAGAGACGCGAGGGGAGGAGTGGCAAGAATCGATCGCAACTTTCGGCATGGAAGCGATCGAGCGAATGGAGATAACTGGCGAGTCTAGGGGAAAGAGCGGGATAACTTTGCCCGAAAGTGCTATGGCAAATGAAGCGATGGCAAATGAAGTTATGGCAAATGAAGCGATCGCACCTTATTTTGAAATAGCCAACCCAGAACTAGGGCTGCGATCGCCAGAAAATCTTGTGCCGGACAACCTTGTGCCGGAAAATCTTGCAAAGGATATTCAGACAGATTACAATCTGGCAGAAGATAATAACGACGCTCCTGACTTTGCCCAAAAAGAAGATTGGCCAGAACCCGTCAATGACAGTAAAATTTATTCTTTGCTGCTGGTGGAGCGGTTAGAGTATCGCGGCCATGACGGCGAGAATTTGTTAAATTGGGAAATTATCAGTTGGATTGGCGGCGACTACGAGCGGCTTTGGATTAAAAGCGAGGGAGATATTGCCCCGGAGGATGGAGATGGAGAGGCAGAAGTCCAACTGCTTTACGGTCAATTAATTTCGTCTTTCTGGGATTTCCAAGCTGGCTTGCGCTATGACAGGCTCTATGGTTCTGAGCAAGATAGGGGACGCGCCTTTGGGATTATTGGAATTCAAGGTTTGGCACCCTATCTATTTGAGCTAGATACTGCCATTTTTATCAGCGAAGATGGCGACTTATCGGCACGTTTTGTTGCCGAATACCAGTTACTTCTCTCTCAGCGCTTAATCTTACAACCAGAATTGGAAACCAATCTGGCGGCACAAAAAGTAGAAGAGTTTGGCGTCGGCTCAGGGATTAACGATATCGAGCTTGGCGTGCGAATGCGCTACGAGTTTAGTCGGCAATTCGCTCCCTATATTGGTATTAACTGGAGTCGCAAGTTTGGCGAAACTGCCGATCTAGCTAGAGAAGAAGGGGAGAGCGTAGATGACTTTTCAGTTTTGGGAGGAATGAGGCTGCTGTTTTAAATGAGTTACAAGACGAGTTAAAACAAGGTGCGGGTTGCGGGGTCGGGGGCGAAGCATCCCGACCCCGAGGTTGTTGGTTGCAGCTAAAGATTGTCTCTGGGATGCGATCGCTTTCTAATCGCAACCATTGCAAATGGCTCGATCGCTCTTCTAACTCAGCAGCAACTCGTCTATTCCCGGGGGCAGGCTAGAATTGGGTTTTCCTGCTTCTGTGTCCCCCTCTCCCTACACCCTAATTATTGAGAGGCAAGCGAATAGTAAAAATGCTGCCTTTGCCCAGTTCGCTTTCAACTTGGATACTGCCATTGTGGGAGCGAGCGATCGCTTCTGCTATGGGCAGTCCCAATCCGGCACCGCCAGAAGAACGAGAGCGATCGCTATTTGCCCGATAAAATCTATCAAAAATCCGCTTATGCCGATCTGGGGCTATGCCAATGCCGCTATCTTTTACCTGAATAAGAGCATATTGCTGCCAGCGCTCTAGAGCGATCGTCACTTCTGAGCCCGAGCTGCTGTATTGGATAGCATTGGCGACTAGATTATAAAGCATCCGATAGAGTTGCCGTTCGTCTCCCTCCAGCGACAAAGAATCTTTTACCCGGATATCTCGGGTTAATTTCACCTCGGCTTTCACTGCTAAAACCGCTAACTCTTCTTCGATATCGCCGATTATATCCTGCAAATGACAGGTTATTTTTTTTGACGCTAAGGCTTGGCGATCCATGCGAGACAAAAGCAAGAGGTCTTTAACCAATTGAGACAAGCGATCGTTTTGTCGCTCCACGGTCGAGAGCGTATCGCGAGCTTCGGTTTCGTCAAGGTGCTGGAGTCTTAAGGTCGATTCTACTGTCGCGCGAATAGCAGCCAGGGGCGTGCGCAATTCGTGAGCGGCATCAGCGGTAAATTGTTGCATTTGGCGATAGGATTGGTAAATCGGCTGCATTGCCAATCCGGCCAACCACCAACTGGGAGCGCCAACTAAAAGCAAAGCGAGGGGCAAACCCATCAAAATCGTTACCGTTACGACGGATAAATAGTCATCCCAATCCTGAAGCGATCGCCCCACCTGCAAGTATCCCCAATCGCGATTATCTCGGGAATGCAACATCACCGAGATATGCCGATAGCGAACGCCCCTGCTATCCGCGAAAGTTTGCCACACTTCTCTATCGGCGGCAGCGGGCAATTCCAATTCGGTTCCCGCCCAAGCAAGCAAGTTTCCAGACTTATCTAACAAACGCACATAATAATTTCCTTGGCTAACTGCCCCGATCGCGTGCCTTCGTTTCTCCCCTTTGTCGTTCGTTTCCGCTGCTCCGCTACAGTTGGCGTCAAAACTAGCATCGGCCAAACATAAATCTGGTAAGAGTCTGCGCGTCTCCGGTTCTATAATTCCCGGTTGTTTCAACAAAGGCTCTAGGCTATCGTGAATAGTCCCGGCTACCGAGGATATTTCGCGGTCGAAAGTTACCCAGTGGGCATGAGCGATCGCTTCGTAAAGTCCCAATCCAGACAAGCTAAAAATAACGCCCATCACCCCCGCATACCAACTTGCTAATCGCCAGCGAGTTTGCCGAAATAGCCTATCTTGATTCATCTGATGTGCCCCGAAGAAGGGTGTAGGGTGTAGGGGTTTAATCAAAATTAAAAACTCAAAACTCAAAACTCAAAACTCAAAACTCATCATTTCCCTTTGAGCCGATAGCCCAATCCATAAATAGTTTCAATACCTCCATCGCAGCCAATGTCCGCTAGCTTGCGACGCAAGAGCCGCACCTGCGCGGCCACGACATTGCTCTCCGGTTCCGCACCCCATTCCCACAATTGATTGAGAATTCGATCGCGAGTGAGAATCTGGTTGGGGTGGCGCATAAAATATTCCAGAAGCTGGAATTCTTTATTATTGAGAAAACTGCTGGCTTGCTTTCCCGTTGCATCTGGATAGTAAGCGGTATGGGAACCGCAATCTAAAGTTAGGTTTCCTACCTGGAGCTGCTGGGGTTGGATTTGGGGCGATCTCCGTTGCAGCGCCCGCAACCTTGCCAGTAATTCCGCCATGCCAAAGGGCTTGACTAGATAATCGTCTGCCCCCGCATCCAACCCCTCGACTTTATTGGCTTCCGTGTCTTTTGCCGTCAGCATTAGTACCGGCAAATGATTGCGATCGGCTCGCAGCCGCTGGCATAATTCTATTCCCGAGAGTCCCGGCAACAACCAATCGAAAATGGCAGCCGTGTATTTTGTCCAAGGATTGTCTAGATAGCCCCAAGCATCCCTGCCATCTTGCACCCAATCAACGATATAGGCTTCCCGCTCCAGCGTCCGCTTAATCGCCGCCCCTAAATCTGGTTCATCTTCTACGAGCAATAGTCGCATTGCTATTACCTTTACTTACTAGATTGAACTATGTAATTTTTAGCGGTTGGCTCGACGAGCGGGAACCTTGAACCACATAACGAAGCCGGTGATTAACAAGCTTAGCAAGCCGATTGCATTTAGAAATTGTGTAGGGGCGATCGCAGCAATAAATCAAATATATAATCCCTAAAATCTAAAACAACTAACCTTGAGGGGCTCTCTCTTGCCCTAAACTAATTTCATGGTTACCAATTCCCTATTCTCTTTGACTATTACTTGAGAATTTCCCAGTTGCTAATCCGCCACTGGCCATCTTGACGAACCAAGTCATAGCGAATCAGCAAATTATCGTTTTTCGATAGAGCCAGCTTACCTGCTTCATACAACTTGGCCGCTTCGTTCACTTTAACCTCTACGGTTGCTTGATTGGGATTCGTTTCGCTCGGGAGTAGCTCGCCAACTTGGAGAGTATGCCGGAAGTCATCCCAGTACCAGTTGTCCTTTTGGGCATTTTTTGCTAGTGTTTGCAATTTGGACAAAGCCGGATCGATTAGGATTTGTTCTAAAAGCTCTATCTGGTGTTCGGAGCCTAAGGCTTGTTTTTTGATGGAAAACCAGTCTTCAATAATAGTGCTGGCGATCGCCTCATCTATTGCGCCGCTTGCTACCACTTCCGAGCTACCGGGATCGGGAATCGTTACTAACGGCTCGTTCAGACTAATATTAAGTTGCTCTCCCTTTAAAGCAGGACCGGAGAAAAGCCCGGAAAGCAATGCTAGGGTCGCCCTGGTCAGCCAAAAGAAAAGTAAAAGCCCCATCAAAGCTACAGCTCCCACCAGAATAAGCCGGTAGAGCTTCAATCTTTTTCCCTTGGGCGAGCTTCTCTTGCTGCTGCGACGAGGTGAGGAATTTTCCTCTCTGGAAGCAGGTCGCACTCTCGAAGCTACGGGCAACTTGCTGCGGTCTTCCGATCGCCGCCCCGAGACTCTCTCTCCATCGACAATGGGTTGCAAGCTTGTGGGGGTTACCTCTGGCGATCGCTCTGCCCCAAAGGAAGTTCTTGCCGGCCGAACTGCATCGCTAGCTAGACTAGAAGCTCTGGCAGGGGATGATTCTGGAGTTACTCGGGCTTGGTAGAGCTGGGAAGAAGTCGCTACAGCAGAATCTCTAGGGGTGCGAGGCGGCGACAATCCCACGGCGATCGCCCTAGGCGAGGATTGCGGCATTACCATCCACTGAGATCCCGCATCCGCCGATGACTCTGGCAGGGATTCCAAATAAGCCTGAACCTGTTCGTCAGCAAAATAATCTTTCAAAGAAGCCTCGGCAGATGCCAAGTCCCGGAAATAAGGAAACACCTCCGACTGTAGCCAGCGCTCCCCATACAAGCACAATCCTGGCAACAGGTCTGGAGCTTCCTGAGAATTTTGGCGAATAAACTCTAGCTGTTGGCGTTCTTGAGTTAGCTCTAGAGCTGCAGAGGCTTCCACTGTCTGGCCTAGCAACAAGCAACATACTGCTTGCTCTAGATGTACGTCTTGGCGGCGTCCCAACTGGGTTAGCAGCAATTTGGCACGGCGAATCAGGGAGGGTTCTCGTTCGGCAAACCCCCGAGCCACCAGGGCATAAACTGCCAAGTAGGTGGCTACTGCTGAGGGACGACGGGCTTCGGTTTCAAAGAACTCCTGCTGTTCGAGGGCAGTTAAGTGACCGCGCAATTGCTGGATAAAGCGGAGAAAGTCATCCACGCTCAAACCGGAGCGATCGTCCTGGTTCCCGTCAATGCCTCCTCGTTCTTGGAGCATATCTTGCAGGAATTGCAGCCCTCGGCGACGTTCTTTCGCCTTAGCCTCTGGTAGTGCCAGCAGTTCCAAGATGCGATAGGGGCGCAGTTTGTCGAGTTCGGCTCGGATTTCTCCTCGCACGTTCGGGAACAGCTCCTGTCGCAATAGCAAATCTTGTCCAGTTTCTAGAGATGTAGCGGCGTTTTCATACTGGTTTTGCTGCCATTGTTCGCGACCGAGTTCCAAACAAGCTAGGGCCACAGTTAATACTATATCTGGCACGACTAGCTTTGGATCCCCAAAGCGACCATTTTTGAGGCTAATATTGCTACTGCCGAGAACGGGTAGGGCTAGCTTTAAGACCAGTTCGTATTCTCCTAGTTCTTGGAGGACTAGCAAGGCACCGATAAATTGCTCGGGCTCTATTTCAATGGTCGGGGTATTTTGATCCAGGGAGGAATCGTCCGATTTTTCTTCCTTCTTGATTTTGAGAGGAGAATCTTGTTCGTAGCTCCGAGCTAGGAAGCTGACATCGTAGGCTTTGCGTTCCTCGACATCGCTGAGAACCGCATAGGCTTCATCAATTAGTTGTTTGCGAGCAAGCGTCGCTACTTCTGAGTATTCCCGACGAGGAAGTTGTTGTTTGCGATCGCGATGTGCCTGCTGCAACTGCTCGGCAGTTGCCTGTATAGGCAGGCCCAGAATCCTGTAATAATCGAGTGGAATGCGCACGGTCTCCTTCCCCAGCTTTCGAGCGATCGGACGAAACGACAACACCCCAGACAACAGGCCAGACAACAGGCCAGACAACAGGTCAGACAACAGGCTGCAAGCTGCTGGAATGATGGGATAATTATAGCTCTCTTGCGCCTGCGAGTATCTGCGCGCTCCCGACCGGAGCGTTCTCGAACCCAACGATACGGGATAATGCGCCCCGGTTAAACGACCCTTATGCCAAGCAAGGGACAAACAAGCAACCCTTATGCAAGGGACAAGCAAGCAACAGTTATATATTGTATGCAGTATTGAGCGATCGCAGGTGCCCTTGAAGCCAGAAAAATGCTAGTTATCTGGATGTTGTCGGAACATTGTACTCTATTTAACTACCAATTAGGGAATTTCGTCAAACCCCGAAACCCCGGATAGGCTCTTGCCTGGGTTGGCAGGATTTTCGGTAAAGACCCCATCTAGGGTGTGGGGCGTAGGGTGTGGCGGTAGGGAAATTTCCGACGATTCCCAATTGGAGTGAAAAAGCCAAGCGAGTCAACACCCTAGACCCATCCCCCTTGGTCAAAAGCAAATGATAACTTGAGAAGAATATTCAACGGTACTGTCGCCAAGATATGGAAAAATCGATATTTCAGGAAAGAACTTTACCCCCTTTCGATGCCAGCTCCGTACAAATCTCCAAAGAAGAAGGATTGATGCTGTATGAGGATCTGGTTTTGGGGCGCGTTTTTGAAGAAAAATGTGCCGAAATGTACTATCGGGGCAAAATGTTTGGTTTTGTCCACCTATACACGGGCCAAGAAGCCGTATCTACTGGCGTTATTAAGGCGATGCGCCCGGGAAAAGATTTCGTCAGCAGCACCTATCGAGATCACGTCCACGCTCTGAGCGCTGGGGTGCCACCGCGAGAGGTCATGGCAGAATTATTCGGCAAAGCCACCGGTTGCAGTAAAGGCCGGGGTGGCTCCATGCATTTATTTTCTGCCGAACATAATTTACTCGGGGGTTATGCGTTTGTGGCGGAGGGCATTCCAGTAGCCACCGGGGCGGCGTTTCAAAGCAAATACCGCCGAGAAGTGATGGGAGATGAAAGCGCCGACCTAGTGACCGCCTGCTTTTTTGGTGATGGAGCTTGCAACAACGGTCAGTTTTTCGAGTGCTTGAATATGGCGGTATTGTGGAAGCTGCCAATTCTGTATGTAGTCGAAAATAATAAGTGGGCGATTGGGATGTCTCACGAACGAGCTACCTCAGTACCGGAGATTTTCAAGAAAGCCAGTGCTTTTGGGATGCACGGGGTTGAGGTCGATGGGATGGATGTTTTGGCAGTGCGATCTGTTGCACAAGAAGCGATCGCTCGCGCCCGCGCCGGTGAAGGCCCTACGCTCATAGAAGCCCTGACATATCGCTTCCGGGGCCATTCTTTGGCAGACCCAGACGAGTTGCGCTCCAAGGAAGAGAAGGAATTCTGGCAAGCACGGGATCCGATTAAGCGGTTTGCAGCATTTTTGCGCGATCGCGACTTGGCCTCCGAAGAAGAACTCCAGCAAATCGACAAAAAAATTCAAGAGCAGGTGGATGATGCCCTAGAGTTTTCCGATCGCAGCCCAGAACCAGACCCGAGCGAACTCTATCGCTTCGTGTTTGCCGAGGATTAATCGTCGCTAGGGTGCTCTTGTGTGGGGTGTGGGGAGTGGAGTGTGGGGTGCTCTTGTGTGGGGTGAATAAGCGAACGGGGGTTTACTTTTCACTTTTGACTCCCTGGGAGCATTTCACTTTTGACTCCCAGTGCCCTCTTGGGCGAGAGTTTGTGTAGCCGCGCCGCAAAAAAGCGCGACTGCGGAGCGCGTACTTTCATTGAAATGCTCCCCACTCCCATGCCCAATTCCCAATGCCCCATCATGGGCAGGTATGGCGCCGAATTCCCCCATGCCCAATTCCCCAAGCATTTAGTAAGATCCTTATAGCGTTTCTTGCCAGTTGCAATGAAAAAACACAATCCCAAAATTAGAATCGAAAATCTGATTAAGATTTACGGGGAAACCCCTCTTCCGGCTCTGCAAATGTTTCGAGAGGGCAAAAACCGGGATGCCATCTTGGAAGCAACGGGTCAGGTTCTGGGCATTGCCGATGTATCTTTGCAAATCGAGCGCGGCGAATTGTTTGTCGTTATGGGATTGTCGGGCTCGGGAAAATCTACTTTAGCGCGCTGCATTAACCGCTTGATCGAAGCAACGAGCGGCTCTATTTATATCGACGATGAAGATATTGTTCGCGTCAGCGAAGAGCGAATGCGGCAGATTAGGCAAAAGAAGGTCTCGATGGTGTTTCAGAAGTTTGGCCTGTTTCCCCACAAAACCGTAGCCGAAAATGTCGAGTACGGTTTACAAGTGCGAGGAATGGAAAAAGGCCAACGGCGTCGGAAGGCTTTAGAAACCTTAGAGGTGGTGGGGCTGGCACAGTGGGCAAAATATCGGCCTTCTTCTCTTAGCGGCGGGATGCAACAGCGGGTCGGTTTGGCTCGCGCTTTAGCTACGGATGCCGATGTTCTGTTAATGGATGAAGCTTTTAGCGCTCTGGATCCGTTGATTCGCCGAGAAATGCAAGACGAACTCTTGCGCTTGCAACAGGAACTGCAGAAGACAATTGTATTTATTAGCCACGATATTCAAGAAGCACTGAAGTTGGGCGATCGCGTTGCGGTGATGAAGGAAGGAGCAATAGTACAATTGGGTACGCCGGAAGAATTGGTCGTTAAACCTGCTGACGATTATATTCGCGGCTTTATAGCAGATGTGAATCGCGCCCGAGTGCTAAAAGTCGATTCTATAGTCCGTCCCACAACAGCTTTAGTTATGGAGCGGGACTCTGTGGAGAGCGCCCGTGCAAAAATGTTGCGCGAGAACCTGGACTTAATCTACGTTGTTAACGAGGCAGGGTTTCCCGTAGGAACTGTGGGCGATCGCAATTTCAATCGAGCAGATCTAGCAGAAGAAGGGGAAAATCAATCTGTTTCCCAAATCATGGAAAGCAACTTTCCTCAGGTAACAGCTTCAACTATGCTAGAAAATCTCCTGCCTTTGTACCAACGAGGGATTCCCGTAGCAGTCGTTGATGCTGAGGGAAAATTAGCAGGTGTTGCTAACTTCTCCGACGCCCTAAAACGGATAGTTAGCGAGTCTTAATTATTCAGGCTATCGATCGAGATCGCGTTTCTCATCCTTAAAAGCCTCAAGCTAATAAATCTCAAGTTATAATTAACGCAATAATCTGTTGCGGCCTCAAATAATACACCATTTTTTTGCTTGCTAGTTAGTTAATTACTGTTTGATATGCTACATCTCTTAAGTTCAACAAGCGTCGGTAAATTCAGAAAAATACTAGAAGTTATCCTAGATCCGTTTCAGCTCTATACAATACCCTTAGACAAGTGGGTGAGCGCGGTTGTAGATTTTTTTGTCAATAACTTTCGCCCTCTGTTCCAAGCAATTCGCCTGCCAATAAGCTTGGTTCTCGACGGTATCCAAGGAATATTTCTGTCGGTACCGCCCTTGATTTTATTAGTGATTCTTGGTTGTTTCATTTGGCAAATAGCAGGGCGAGGAGTGGCAATTTACAGCACGATAGCCCTGATTATTATTGGCTTTCTAGGGACTTGGCAAGAAGCAATGATTTCCTTGGCGATAGTCACCACAGCGGTTCTATTTTGCGTAGCCATAGGCTTGCCTTTAGGATTGGCTTGCGCTAGGAGCGATCGCGTGGAAAGGTCGATTAGGCCGATACTCGATGGAATGCAAACAATGCCATCCTTTGTGTATCTGGTTCCGATTGTCATGCTCTTTGGCATTGGTTCCGTTCCCGGGGTAATTGTTACTATTGTCTTCGCCGTTCCGCCGTTAATTCGCTTGACAAATCTGGGGATAAGACAAGTTCCCTCGGAAACCGTAGAAGCAGGGATTGCCTTTGGTTCGACTCCGCGACAAATGCTGTGGAACGTGCAAATTCCTCTGGCGATGCCGACGATTTTAGCAGGATTGAATCAAGCAATTTTGTTAGCCCTATCCATGTCGGTGATAACCTCGATGATTGCGGTAGAAGGGCTGGGACAAATGGTGCTAAAAGGAGTAGGACGCCTGGATGTGGGATTGGCCTCCGTCGGCGGGATTGGTATTGTCTTGATAGCGGTGATGCTCGATCGCATTACTCGTAGTCTGGGAGAAATAGGGGAGCGAACTCCTTGGCAAAAACGCGGACCGGCTTCTTGGTTAGTGAAGCAACCCAAGTATGGATTAGCTATAGGAACTGCGATCGCTATCGTCCTTTTGAGTTTAATAGTTTATCCGCAACTCACTCCCCAAACAACAACTAAATCGGGACAATCAACCGGAACCAGTGCCGTCGTCCAAGTGGGTACATCTACTTCAGAATACGCTGCAGTGATTCTGCAAATCTTGAAGATTGGTTTAGAGGAACTCGGTTACGAATTTAAGCCGCCCAAACAACTCTCGGTGCCCGCTCTATATTTAGGGACGAATAATGGAGATTTGGATTTGTATGCCACGAGCTGGGAAAATATGCACCGCTCGTTTTACCAACAATATAAAAATAATGGAACTGTAGAATACAGTGGCAACCTAGTCGAGAATGCTTTGCAAGGGTATCAGATAGATTTAAAAACAGCAGAAAAATATAAGATTACAAGCATAGAACAGTTAAAAGATCCGAAAATAGCTAAGATATTTGACTCCGATGGAGATGGCAAAGCGAATTTAATTGGTTGCATTCCAGGATGGTCTTGCGAGAAGGTCATCGAGCATCATTTAGATACTTATGGTTTGCGAGATACCGTAGAACACGACCAAGGGGAATATTCGGCCATGATAGCCGCAGCGATCGCTGGCTACAAACAAGGCAAACCACTTTTATTTTATACCTGGACTCCTTATTGGCTGGGTTCGGCTTTAAAAGTGGGTGAAGAAGTATTGTGGCTAGAAGTTCCCTTCACTTCTCTTCCCGAAAGTATGGGAAATATGACCGAAGAAGATACAACTAGCAATGGCAAAAATACAGGTTTTCCTGTCGATCGCATCCGCATTCTATCCAATCGAGAGTTTTTAGAAGCTAATCCCTCGGCCAAGCGCTTCTTTGAATTGGTTAATATTCCCATTGACTATATTAACGAGCAACAAAGACTCGTATATGAAGGGGAAGACGATCCCGCCGATATCCGCCGCCATGCTGAAGAATGGATAGAAAATAATCGAGAGCAATTTCAAGGATGGATTGAAGAAGCTCGACAAGCGGAGTAGGGAATTGGGAATTGGGCCCCTACGCCCCAGAGGGCGGGCTATGCCTACGACAGGCTCAGGATAAAATTGGGCATTGGGCATTGGGCATTGGAAGAGACAGGGGACCAGAGGAGCTTACAAGGTATAGCACTACGCACTCAAGGAACGGACAATTCAAATCTCGCTCCTTGCTAGTAACGGCAAGGCTTGTGCTAAAAGCTGACTGCTGATAGCTGACTGCTTACTGCTATATGTTTTTTAGATTTGGCATTCAACGCTCGGTATCGAGTATCGTAGGGGCGACAGCATTCCCTAGATAGCCTTTGCTCGCTTGCGAAAAATTATTGTATTGGAATGCTTCGCCCCAAACATCTATGCCAACCGCAGAACTCTCAAGCTAATAACTCAAAATGCCTGAATCGAGTCCAATCGAGTCTGGCAAAGCAGATTTTGCCAAAGCCCTTATTTCTTTATCGCCATCCCAGAAGCATTCTTGCAGTAAAGTTTCTGGGGCTTGCTTGCGTTTAAGCAAATCTTCTACAACGTATTGACGACAAATGGCACAAGGGGTACGCTCGTAAGCCCAAAACAGAAGATTCGCCAATTGCGGATCTTCCTGGGCTTTAATAAAGTGAATTAGGTCGAAGGCAATATCATGAAGCCAATCGCTATCTTCCCAGAGAGTTAGCACTGATTCTATAAGCTGGCAATCTTCCGGCTCGTAGTTTTTGTTGTATAGCTTGAGAGCCCTATGGCAAATCGATCTGGGTTTTTCTCTAAGCAAGCGATTTGCTAAATTTCTAATAGATGTATCTTTGGTATGAGCGAGACCAACGATCGCCGCATGCTGTATTTCCTCGTCGTCGCTTGCGGCTAACTCGAATAAGCGATCGTCTAGCCGAGGAAACTCCCGCTTTCTAAAAAGCCAGAGATATCGCAGTAATTGCTCCCGCCTGGTCTCGGCCAGCAACCGCTCAAAGAGATATTCTATCTCTCCATCGCTGGCTCGCTGACCCAACACACCACCATAATATCTCCAATTAGCTCCTGCTTCGATTTTCGATATGATATATTCGACTGTAGGGCGATCGCGATCGGTCTGCCGAGAGGACTTTTTCTTCTTAGACTTATTTGGCTCAAAGAAATCAGATCGCTTAGTTATTTCATCTATATATGCTCGCACGTTAGCACTGATTTCGGCTCTCTCCGATAGAGCCGCCACAACTGCCTCTTTGCCATATAGCTCCGATGCTTCTGAAACTAGGTTAGCGCCCTCCCAATGCTCGGGCTCTCGCAATAGCTTGGCTCCCAGAATCTCGGCAATATGCAGCAACCCTTTAATGCCATCGATTTCTATAATTTGTTCCGCGCCCAACCAAGATGCATCAAATTCCTGTAAATCGAATTTTCTATAAACAGCCTGACGGGCTCGCTCGGAGCCGCGTTGCGCCAATATTGCTGCTAACTCAACCAGTTGGTTAGCATCCCATAATTCTTCTTCTTCTGTGACATCGGGTAGAGCTGCCAAGATGCGATCGTGGTAAAATTCTGGCTCCCCGGTTAGGTCGGCGATCGCTAACAACCACTCGGCACGGCTGTTATCGCATTGAGCATCATAAGCCAGATCTTGCAGACAAGCATTAAGAATATCCTCCTTAAGCCCTTGTGCCCCGGAGTCGCGAACTTGTATGAAAGCTCGCCCGAGTCCTTTTTGAATAGCTTCACCAAATGGCATTGCTATCGGTTCGTATTTTTTCATTTATATTTGGTCTCGTATATTTTTCTCGATTGTTAAAACATTGGATATCGTATCAAATCCGGGTTTAATACACCCATAAATCCTGTAGGGGCAGTCCCCCCGCTTTCAAGGGTGTTTTTTATAATCCTCCTAAATGAGCGCGCGAGCAACGCTCTCCCTGCGGTGCGCGTTGGCTTAGCCGGACCGAGGAACGGGCATAGCGTGGAGGGCGATCGCTCCTTCATACATGGGTTTCTGGGGCCCGCGCATTCCAATACAATAATTTTTCTTTAATAGCACAAGCTGTCTCGGGAATGCTGTCGCCCCTACACCGTCAATCGATACTCGATACCTTTGAAAGCCCAGGAGGAGAGTCCCCCATGCCCAATTCCCCATTCCCCATGCTGACTATCGTTTAAGCTGTCTGAGAAAATCCCGAGCCCGCTGTTCTTTGGCAGAATCCCCTTGCTGGCGAAAAATTTCTGCTGCTTTTTCCGTGTCAGCGATCGCATTCTGGATATCGCCGAGCTGATAGCGAGCAATTCCCCGGTTGCCTAATGCCTCTCCATAGTTGGGATTCAAGCGGATAGCCTCGTCAAAATCGGCTATGGCGCGATCGATAACATCTTGCTTTGCCCAAACTAAACCACGGTTGAGGTAGCTAGAAGCATTTTCGGGGTCGAGTTCCAGAGCTTTGTCGTAATCGGCGATCGCCTGGGATAAGTTCCCCTGGCTAAAATAAGCCAAACCTCGTTTTTGGTAAGCTGGAACGTATTCGGGATTAAACTCAATCGCTTGGGCGTAGTCGGCTATGGCGCGATCGAGACTTTCTAATTGAGAATAAACCAGACCTCGATTATAGTAAGCCAAAGGATTCCGAGGCACCAAATCTATAGCTTTAGTATAGTCTGCTAGCGCCCTATCCAGCAAGCCGGCTTTTGCATTGGCAATTCCCCGCTGATAGTAGGCGGCGGCTGCATTGGGGTTTAGCTCTATCGCTTGACTATAATCGGCGATCGCTTGCATATAGTTTTTTTCTTTAGCATGGGCAATCCCTCGACGATAAAAAGCCCTATCTAGATTTGGCTTAAGTTCGATTGCTTTATCGTAATCGGCCAGAGCTATTTCTAGCAACCCCTGGCCAGACAGAGCATTGCCTCGGTTTAAATAAGCTAAAGCATTTTCCGGCTCTAATTCTATCGCTCTATCGTAATCGGCGATCGCCTCCGCTAGATTGCCTTGGCTGTACAGCGCATTCCCCCGATTGAAATAAGCTTCCCCATATTCGGCGTCGAGTTCTATAGCCCGATTGTAATCGGCTATTGCCCCTTCAATAGAATCCTCTTTCGCCCGCGCCAGCCCTCGACCATAGTAAGCCCGGGGGTCGCTGTCATTCAGTTCTATCGCTCTATCGTAATCGGCGATCGCTCGTTTTAAATCGCCTTGCTTATAATAGAGATTGCCTCGGTGATAATAGGCTAAATAATTATCCGGGTCTAGTTTGATTGCCTTCTCCCAATCCGAAAGCGCTTCTTCTAACGAACCCATCTGGAAATAAGCTTGGCCGCGATTCAGGTAGGCTCCGACATATTCCGGGTCGATATCAATGGCTTCGTTGAAAGCTTCAATTGCTCCCTGATAGTCCTCTAGCTCTAGGCGCTCTTCCCCTCTATAGTTCAGCGCGATCGCCTTATTCTCAATTCCCCTTATCCGCACCGCATAGATCTCTCCTCCGATGAGATCGGTAAGGGACTTGCTCAGAAATAAAGTACCAGTCCAAGAGCGCTCTTTGACCGTCACCGTTCGGGCTGAGCGGAGTCGTTGGCGTTGGCGAAGCCTGCCCGGAGGGCTTAGCCCTTGAAGCGGTAAATTATTAACTTGCAAGTCCCTAACCTTTGTTGTAGCGGCTGCCACGGGATAATGTCCCAGGATAACTGCTACAGCTACACCCAAGAATAATTGATAAAATCGAGACTTTATATTTAGATCGAATCCGTTTAATCCCCCTAAAAAAGTCAAGTCTTCCGTAGGACGGGCTTCCGAAAAGTCCCTAGTGCAGCGCGGCAGAAATAACCCACCAGCTCTCTTGTGGTTCAAAACAAGGGTACAAAGGCATTTTGACTTTTGACTTTTGACTTTTGACTGCCGCGCAGCGGCACTAGCGCTTGGTAGGACAGGCGAGACGCCCGTCCTACGAGAGGTTACGATTTTTTTTTGTGAGTATTTAACCGGACTCGATATTAGCTTCATTTTTCCTTGTTATATTTTTTTGTCGGAACTTACACAAATAGTCGCATCTATGATATAGCTTCTGGTGCTACCCGCGCACCAACTACGAATAGGACTTACGCAAAGACAATATTTGTAGGGTGTCCCACCGCGCACCAACTACGAATAGGACTTACGCAAAGACAATATTTGTAGGGTGTCGCACCGCGCACCAAACTCTATATCTATAATTAAATCCTCTAGTTTCGTAAATCCCGATCTAGCTTCTGGTGCGCTCCTAGCACCCTAAGAATAGGGTCTCTGTGTAAGTCCTGTTTATTTCAAAAGACAGCAACAAGGCAGGCATAGCGCCTGCCTTTTCAATGCTTTAGCGCTTGAAAGCTAATGCTTAAGTCGCCTCTACGAAGAAGCCGCTACGACCGAATTCTTCTTCTTCGGGAGTAAAGTGCGGTTCGTCGTCTTCGAGATAGGGGTCAAAAGTGTAAGTTTCTTGTAAGAAATCTCCTTTGACAACTGCTTCCTCTAGGTCTTTGATGTGGTCTTGAGCGATCGCGCAAGCTTCTCGGATGCTCTCTTCGTCGCCTTTTTCCAGCAGTCGTTGCAAGTCAGCTCGTACCCCAGCCAAGCGTGCCATCGGTTTGAGCAGACCATAGATACGGTAGATGCGATCGCTAGCAATGCTCAGATGCTTGAGCGCCTTAGATCGAGCCAGTTCCGAATCCAAACTCGGCCAATAGCGGCTGGTATAGAAAGCCTTCTCGTCCTGGTGATACCATTCTTCGGTACGGGCAATAGAAGAAGAGACAGTATTGTGAAGCTTCCAGAAGAAAAAGCGCAAGCTCGGACCGTCAACGATTGTAGATAGTTTTTCCTCTAAAGTCACCTCGAAATCAGTCAAACTGGGGTCGCGACCGAGGACGAGATATTCCACCGGATACATCTCTACTTCTTTGTTTTGAACGACAAAAGCATTCAGGTGATAGCGACAATAGGGGCAAGGATACATGGTAGCGAAGAGTTTGAAAAACTCCTTAAAGATTGCCACCAAGGTTTTTTGCTCTTCCTCGGGTTTGCTACAGACAATTTCAGCAGTAGTATGGAAAAAGCGCCAAACTGCCGGACCGATAAAATAGGGAAAGCTAATCCGCATATCGGCATGTTTGATATCGCTGCGACCCAGATAGACATCGATAAATGTCACATAGTGGGAAAGCACGCCAGACTCGCGGCCAAACTCCAGACGCTCGCGGCGTTTTTGGACGCCATTGAGATAGTAGCGCACGAAGCCCCATCCTTGTTTTACAGCCAGTTTTTGTTTCGGGGTGCAGTCTGGGAAATGTTCGGCAACGTCAGCTCCATAGCGCTCGAATTCCCCAGCAGCTTTTGTCTCTTCATACCAGGCATCCAAAGCTACTTCGTCGGGAACTGTGTTGGCTTGGATATCCGCTGCGGTACTTACGCTAAAAGCTGCGAGCAATTTCGGCATGAAATCTTCATACCAATAGGCCGCTGGCATCATAGCACCGTCAATTTGTTCCAGGGCATTGTCGATGAGAACCCGGTTCCATTTTTTGAGATATTCCTTGGGGTCTTCGTCCCCTTCCCTTGCAGGCCGGGGTGCCATTTCTTGATGCAGTTCCATTTGCCGCAGGCGATTCAGTTCGTTGACGGCCAGCACCTCTTCTACTATGTCCCCAAGGTTGAGATTCTTTTTCTTCATCGTAATGGCGAACTCGACCCCGGCGGCAAATTTCTCCCGCACTGACAGAGACTTGCTGCGAGCCTCTAACATGGCTTGCTCTTCGGCGAGCATTTCTGGATTTTTTTCTATGGTATTCCAGTTTGTAATCCGGTCTTGGAGGCGACTGTATTCGGCACAGATAGAATCGACTACGGCATCGAGCAAGGGATAGCAGGCTTCTTCCACTATGCCGAGACCTTTGTAAAGCGCGATCGCCCGATCCACAAATTTGACAAAATCAGAAATGCGATAGGGGAGTTTTTTGGCGCGCAAATGGGTTTCGTTGTTCGCAGAGAAATTTTCCCGAAAGCTGCGATAAGCTGCTCCTTGGATTAGGCGGAAAAGACCCATCTGCATTTGCAGCCGCGACGTGCCGCGACCCGGTTCCTGATGAGGGTGCTTGGCTAGGATTTCTTGCAGTCGCGCTATTTCCGGATCGACATCTGGCGCTTCTGGGGTGGCAGTTGATGTGCCAGATGGAGCGGTGGTTGCTGTCGTTGTCGAAGGAGCAGCGCTAGTTTTTGCAGAAATGGCTCGCGGAATAGGGGAATCCTGGTAGCTGGTGGGGGAGATTTCCGATCGCTCGGGAACGAGCTTGCAAAACTCCTCAAACTCAATGGTACCATCGCCGTCTTCATCGACTTCTTTTAACATCTCGGCGAGTTCTTCCTCAGTGAGGCCAAATTGGCTCATCACGTCAGTCATTTCGTTAGCGGTAATCTTGCCGTTGCCGTCTTCGTCAAATACAGAGAAGGCGAGCTTGAGGCGACTGGCGCGATCGCCATGCATGGCTACCATCAGAGCTTTGAACTCTTCAAAGTCGATGGTGCCCGATAGGTCAACATCCACTTCCTTAATCATGGCGCGGATCTGTTCGTTGGTGGGATTCTGTCCCAAGGAGCGCATCACCTGGCCCAACTCCTCCGGCGATATGGCACCGCTCCCGTCGGCGTCAAAGACTGTAAACGCTTCCCACAGCTTGTGTACTTCATCCTCGCTCATGGCAGCAGGCGCTGTTTGCACTTGCGCAGATGTCATAAGGTTTTCTCCTTTTGCTCGGAATTTTCTGACGAGTTATCGATCGATCGGGACTCAATTCGATTTTATCCCAATTGCCAGCCCGGGAGACATGGGGACCTGGAGACTGGGAGACATGGGGACTGGGGGACATGGGGACTGGGGGACTGGGGGACTGGGGGACTCGGAGACATGGGGACTGGGAGACATGGGGACATGGGGAGACTCGGAGACATGGGAACCTGCGCGCTTTTTAGCAAGCTGCTGCCAAAAGCTTGCTAAAAAAGCGCGACAGCAGGAGCTGAAAGCTGAAAGCTGAGAGCTGAAAGCTAAAATCAAGCTCTTAAGCAGCTCCGACAAAGCGAAGGAAAATATCGCCAGCCTTAATGCGATCGCCATTATTGATTGGCACGGGATTTTCTTTAATAACTTTGCCCCGTAGCATTGTACCATTTTTGCTGTTCGAGTCGCGGACAAAATAGAGATTATTCTGGCGATCGAACTGCAAGTGGCGGCGACTGATGCTGCGATCGGCACCAGCGATATCTGTTCGTCCCAGCACCAGCGCGCCTCCATCTTCTATATTCACCAAAGTGCGAGCGCCTTTATTCCTTCCTGACTCCACAATTAGCTGGGGATAGCTGAGCAAAGTTTCCTTTTTATGTCTGGTAATTTCCGTATTTATGCCCAAGTCGGATATTATTTCCTCTACCGATCTATAGCGTTCTGAGAACTCAATCTTGACCATTCCCTCTATTACCCGTTTGGCTTCCCGAAAAAAATCGCAGCGAAAATCGTTCAAGTCAATTGCTTCAGTCGGTGCTGGATATTGATTAATATAAGCGGCAAAATGCTCTAGATGCAACCAGTGTTTGCGAACCCAAAAATTTTTACCCATCGCCAGCTCGTAGAAAAGATGACCGAGAGAATAGATATCGGCGCTAGCATCGGTGACTTTGACACCATGTACTAGCAGCTCTGGTGCCATATATTGATATTTGCCGACAATTTCGCCGGTAGCAGTTAAATGTTTGCCTTTAAATTTAGAAATACCAAAATCTATAATTTTCACATTGCCCTTGCTGTCAATTAAAATATTGCTTGGATTTAGTTCGCGGTGGATAATATTGCAGCGATGAGCCGCTGCCACGCCCAGTAGAATTTCCTGGAATACCCTTTGCTTATCTGTAGCGCTTAATGCTCCGGCTGCCAGGAGTTTGTCCAGGGATTGTCCCGGGAAATACTCGAACAGAATCAGAAAGGTATATTTATCCCATTGGCACAGGCCGATAACAGGAACGATATTTTGGGAAGGAATAGCAACTTCGGCTTCTAGGCGGATGCGATCGAGGAGTTCGCTATCGGCCCTTATTCCTTGAATAACTTTCATAATGTAAAGCTCCTTGGTGGCGCTATTTGCAACTTTCCAAACAGAGCCAAAAGCTTCTTTAGCCATTATTTCTATAAGTTCTACTTCGGCAATGGGGCCAACTTTTACAGTAATGCGATCGCCTTCCGTTAGCTCTAGAAGTTTAGACATAGATTAATTTGCTAATTCAAAATTGCTCAAACTAAAGTTAGTCAGAAATGTAGGCAAGGAAAGCATTAGAAAAGTAAATTGAGTCAGCACATATTTAATTGCATTCAAATTGTTAAACTGAATACAATTTAATCTAGCATAAGTTTAAAGTATTATTTCAATATATCAATATAACAATTTAAATCTCACGCCGCAATACCCAATACCCAATACCCAATGCCACCCACCCCCCGACCCCCTCCCAAGAGGGGGAGGTTGCCCAATGCCCAATGCCCAATGCCCAATGCCCAATGCCCAATGCCCTATACCCTATAATCTAACGCAGTATTTTAGCAATTTGTTCCTTGATAGTTTTGGCAATAGGTTTTATTAAAGAACCGCTTTCTTGGATAGCGGTGTCTTCTTCGAGAGAGTTGTCTTCTTGGAGAGCGGTGTCTTTTTGGATAAGATCGTCAATTGTAGTTGCAGTTTCCGGTTGGCGCCATAAAATTAGAGTTTGGTTGTCGGTGGCACCATTGGAGCAGGATAGTTTTATCAATTTTTTGCCTATAGCTTCTAAGTCGCAAGCCCCAAGAATGCTAGCAATTTCTCCAGGCAAGAGAGAACCGCTAATGCCATCGCTGCAAAGGAGCAGCAAGTCACCGGGAGCTAAGGACACTCTAACGGGTTTGTCTGGTGGAAGGCGATCGCAACCGAGATAAAACTCCAGTTGGTGGCGGCCAGAATGAACTGCAGCCATTTCTGGAGAAATCAGACCATAGCGGAGTAGGGATCCTGCTACGCTATGGTCTGGGGTAACTTGGGATAGCGATTGGTCTTGTTGCCGATAGTGAAATAAAAGACTATCGCCCAAATTAGCTGCTACGACTCCATTTTTCCAGATAGCGCCAATAACAATAGTCGTGCCTGCTTTTCTCCAGCGATTATTTTTTACCATTTGCCTGACATAGGCGTTGCTTTGTTCCAGCACGTCGGACAATACTCGCGAAAGGATGCCGAAGTTGGTTTCAGTCGTTGCAGAGTTATTGAGAGCGGGACTAACGCATAATTCTTCAAATAGAGCAGCACCAATTTGGCGCAGGGCTTCTCGGCTAATATCCGCTCCGTGGGTGTAACCGCCCATGCCGTCGGCAACAGCTAAGATGGTGACGGGTTCCCGTCCGAGAACGGGTAGCAGTTGGCAGACCAAAAAGCTATCTTCATTTTTTGGTCGTTGGTTGATATCGGTGCAGGCAAGATAGTTTCGGTTCATATCGTATTCGCCGGTATTTCTACGTCAAAGTAAAATAAAAGTATTTTGAAGGACCAAGACTGTCCCTACTCCCGGATACTACCGGCGGTCAATCCGGGCTTAAGGCGGCTGTGGAAGCGATTGGTATCTCCCGTCAGGTATCAGACCCTCGCGATCGCCCTTTGTGTCACCGTTCCAGAGCGTTCTCCCAAATGTGCTTGAAAATGGTTCGAGTCAAGCCGTTCCATTACTCCCCACCCTCCCCACTGACCCCCTCTCCCCAGTGACCCACAGCCTTTTTCAGCAACCCCTACCTTGTCCTCTAGCCTTGGAGGTCCGTATAAAAAAATACGGAGTATTCTGCTTAGAAATTCTAGAGCATCGGTCAAAAATCTGTAACGCTCCATAGCACTGTGGATAGGGGTATTATCTTCGACCCCTAGAGACGGCGACGGTACAATGCAAAACCCTAATGTTCCCGCGAGAATGATTTGATGGCGCCCCTTTGTTATAAAATAGGGAAGCAAGCTTTGGTGACTTGCCGCCTTTTTGTATTATAAACCATACAAAAAGGAGATAAGCAATTCTCCTACAGAGACAAGCGCGCCAAAACCCAATACCCGACAACCCCAACAAATTAGCCCAAATATTATGGCAGTTTATGAAAACAGAGAAGCCTTCATTCCCTATCGTCGCGCTGACATCATCGAACTTTGCCTTGAAGATGGCCAGCTACCCTCGTCCGACCTCCAAAAGTTCCGGGAGTTCTGCGAAATACTCTCCGCCTATTTTCATTTTAAGTTTCATCAAACCCTAGAGGTCTTAAAGGATAACTTTGCCCCGTTTAACCCGGACGCGGATACGAAGCTAAGAATCGAGCCCAGTCCAGAGGCTCGGCAGCAAATGGCAGCTAAACTGGCAAGCGCCTTTCACAATCTTCTTCAAAGTGCCAATTATGTTGCTATATCGGAAGATAGCTTGCAACGGGCTTTTGCCGAGAAGTCATTAATAGAACTAAAAACTAAGGTGGAGTTTGACGACTTCGACCAGATAGTCTGCTACTGTCGCGGCGATATCTATCGGATGACTTGGGTCAAGAAGTGGTTTAGGAAAGTCGAAAAAACTCTTGACGTTTTCGAGCGGGTCGCTTTACTGATTAAATTTAAAGAGAAAGCCTATTTTGAATCAAAATCAGACAAAAGTCAAAAACTTAGTTTTACGCCAGGGAAAATGTATGTCTATCTCTATAAAAATATTCCTAAGTTTGATATGGAGTTTCTTTTTCCCAATGTCAAAGTAAGCATGACTTGGAAAGACCGACTGCTTTTGATAGTACCCGCTATGGGAGCTGCAGTTCCCGTACTGATAAAAGCCCTGCCTCAAATTCTGCTTATTGTCGGCGTTATTTTGTTTTATACTGGCAATATTCCAGGCTTAGAAGACCTTAAGGCTAGCGAAGATCAGGTTCGCAATTTTATGCCAGTTTTGGCTGCTATCCTTTCTATGACTGTCGCTTTTGGTGGATTAGCGTTCAAACAATACAACAGTTACAAAAATAAGCAGCTTAAATTCCAGAAGAATGTAACCGATACGCTATTTTTCAGGAATCTAGCCAATAATATGGGCGTATTTCATTCTTTAATTGATGCCGCCGAAGAGGAAGAATGCAAAGAAATCATCCTCGTCTATTATCACCTGCTGACTAGCAATGGCGCTCTGACCAAGGAACAGTTAGACAATCAGATAGAAAGTTGGATGGATCGAAAATTTGGCACCAAAATTGATTTTGATATTAACGGACCCCTGCGAAACCTAGAAGAAATTCGAGGCAAAATTATCAAAGAAGGTATAGAGGAAGCTAATATTCAGGAAACTCCTCTGCTCAGTTACGACAGAGATGGATGCTGTCAAGTCCTGCCCTTAGAGGATGCTAAAATGCTTATCGATTACGTCTGGGACAATGCTTTTGCTTACTGGTAATGCGATCGACTATAGAGCATTTCTCAAATTGATTGCGATCTGAGGAAGTCTTGGGCGAAGCATCCCATTACGGGAGTTACCGTCCGGGGCCTCGAAAAGTCGCTCGGGATGCTGTCGCCCCAACCCGATCGCGCATTATATTACACTTATTTGACAAACGCTATAGAGACTTTTATGTCCTTGCCAAAACATAGAACATAAGGAGTTCTGACTACAAACTGTATTCTCGATTGTCTCTCGAATGAATCTGGGGATGTAGCCAAATAAATAAGAAGAGCGATCGCGCCCTAATTCAAAGCAAAGATATTGAAATAGTTTTTTATTTTGAGTCTTGACTTATAAATTAAAAAATCAAAACTCCAGGACTTACGCAGAGATACTATTTGTAGGGTGCCGCACCGCGCACCAAACCCTATATCTATAATTAATCGTGCAATTTGCGTAAGTCCTGAACTCAAAATTCTCTCCCCTTGTCTCCTTGTCCTCTTGTCCCCTTGTCCCCCCCTTGTCCTCTTGTCCCCTTGTCCCCCAGTCTCCCGGTCCCAATGCCCAATGCCCAATGCCCAATAGAAATATTAAGTTTTGTAAAGCACTGCATAAATCTTTGGTGCCCGAGCATAGAAGCCAGTAACCTCGATTGATTTTGGGTGAGGCGAACGGGTGAGGACAAATGGCCAATGCTGTAATGACGGGTCGCACTTCCGGAAGTGCTGTCAAAACAATGGACGAACTAAAACAGCGAGCGATAGAGGCGCAAAGGCTCGCCCGCCAAACTAGCGATTCTCGCTCTTTTGCTTTGGCTCGCCTTGTGGATGAGATATTGCGATCGCGCCGAATCTGTAGGCCCTACAAGGGTCAACCCCTTTTTGGCGTCTATTTGGATATTTATCGGCAAATAACGGCGCAACTGCTCGAAGATATTGAAGGGGCGCTGGATAGCTACGACCCCGAAGAGACTGAAACGAGAGTATGGGCAAGTAAGTTGCGGGATAATGCGATCGCCAAAGTTCTCGACTGGTGGCGATTGCAAGAGCTGGCGATCGAAGCCCAACGGCATCCACCCCAAGCGGAACTCCGGCAATATGCTTTGCGGGAGCTGGTGGAGGCGATTCAGCTATCGGGCAAACTTTTCCTTTCTCCCTATTACCGAACTTTATTCAGCTCTCAGTTTTCCCAGCTAGTTTATGACGATGCGGTTAATCAAACTTTGACTTATGTCTGCGAAAAGATAGATAACTTTAACCCGCAACGCGCCCAATTTATGACTTGGGTCAATAATGTTGTTCTCAAAAACAATTTTATCAAATGCAGTAAGGACTTTAACCGTAGCCAGGAAGAAAGCTTGCCTTCCCTAGAGGCTCTGGAGCGGATGGCAGCAGCCCAGGAGAAAAAGAATTTGCCAGAAGAAGAAGATAGATATACAATAATTCGGCATTATATAGAAGAAGATGCCGATCGCATTTTTGAGAAAGAGCATATCAGAAATAGGCCCGACGCTACTTTTAGGTCGATCGCCTTAGCCACCCTAGATGGCAAATCCTGGCCAGAAATTTCCCGCCAATTGGGGATAAAAGTGCCGACTCTGAGTAGCTTTTTTCGGCGCTGCTGCCAGAAATTTTCTCTAACGATTAGGGAAGATTTGGGAATTTAGTTGAGGACTTAGGCAATGACTTTTATTGTAGGGTAGCACTGGGCATCAAACTCTAAATTTAGGTATCAACTCGACTATTTGCGTAAGTCTTGTAGTTAAAACTATAGCTAAAGAGGAAAATCAATGACTAACCGAAAGCCGGAACCCTTTGCGGTTAAAATTATGCTGTCTTTAGAGGCTCATTCCAGAGCTAAAGAGTTGCTTTCTCTGCAATATAATGCCCGCAAAGCTAAAGAAGTTTATCTCAATTATTTGGCCGTTTATGCCACCGATCGCTATTTGCGCCGCCAGGGATTTGAAACTAATTTAGATGTCGGCGATCGCTCCGACCCGGTAAAGCAAACTCTGATGAATGTTGCCGACCTCGATGTCAAAGATTGCGGAAAATTAGAATGCTTGCCCGTAATGCCAGATGCCGATATAGTTCGCATTCCCCCAGAAGTCTGGGAAGAGCGGATTGGCTATGTGGCAGTTCGCTTAGACGAATCCTTGCGGGAAGCAACTCTGCTCGGATTTGTCCAAAAAGCAGATAGAGAAGAGTTGCCCCTAGAAGAGTTGCAGTCTCTGGAAGACTTGTCCGGTTATCTGAATGAAAATAGAAATAGAAGAGTTGAAGTAGCAGCAAGTATAGTAAATCTCAGTCAATGGCTGGTGGGTACTTTCGAGCCGACTTGGCAGGCTGTGGAATCTATTTGGCAAGAAGCCGTCAGGCAAGCGCCCAAAAATAATCTCGCTTTCAGATTTAGAAGAAAAACCAATTTTGACACTTCTTTTGAGAGCGGTCTAGTTCGGCGGGGCAAGGCGATCGAGTTGGGCGCAGTATCTATAATTATTATTCTCGGCCTTAATCTAGATTCAGTCAATGTGCAGTCCAGCTTCCAAGACGGACTCGAAGAATTGGAGAATGGCCAAGAAGATTTTGAAATAGACATTATTTTAGAAGTGCATCCCGGAGCCGGTCAAAAAAATCTGCCTCGCAATCTGGAGATTTTCTTGCTAGACGAAGAGGGGGAAGTAGCAATGGAGACTAAGGCCAAGCAGGATTATCGGGATATTCAATTAGAATTTAGTGCCTATAGTGGCGATCGCTTTAGCGTTAGATTGACCCTCGATAGTCATAGCGTAACCGAGGAATTTTTTATATAAAATTGGGCATTGGGCATTGGGCATTGGGCATTGGGCAGATAGACTCTCGCAATAAGGTGTAGGGGCGGTAGGGGCGACAGCATTCCCGAGATAACCCTGGGTTATAACAGAAATGTATTATACTGGAATGCTTCGCCCCAGAAAGCTCGGCAACCGACTGACAAGATCGAAAAGGGCAATTACAAAAGATGTCAAGAGTACATCGAAGGTGTAGGGGCGACAGCATTCCCGAGATAACCCAGGGTTATAACAGAAATGTATTATACTGGAATGCTTCGCCCCAGAAAGCTCGGCAACCGACCGACAAGATCGAAAAGGGGCAATTACAAAAAATATCCTCCTTATAGATCGCTCCTTCCTGCATTTCTAGGGCGAAGCATTCCAATACAATAGTTTTGGCTCTACTGGCAAAGGCTGTCTCGGGAATGCTGTCGCCCCTACGATACCCTACGATACTCGATACCGAGCGTTGAATGTCAAATCTAAAAAACATACCCTTCCTATGCCCAATGCCCAATGACCAATGCCCCATGCCCAATGCCCGTATATATTAAGGAAAAACCAATGGGAAAGTTAGCGGTTCTCGACTTAGACGAGCTAGGCCAGGGGGGTTTTCGGGTGGTGCTGGAGATTGGCGCGGAAGGCTCGTTGCCGGAAATAAAAATAACCGGCCAATTGCCTCCGGCGGACGATCTGCTGGAAGACTATGGCAATTGGCAGTCAACCTATCGCAGTATGAGGTATCAGCTTCGGGCTATAAAACCCAAAAGCATTACTATAGATCTCCAAGCTGATGAAACGAGAGAAAAATGCCGCGATTTAGCGGATGAGTTGGGTTCGCGCCTGAATCGTTGGCTAAAGTCCGAGTCGTTTGTCTCGATTCGGGAAGAGTTGTTGGGTAAAGTCAGCGCCTCCGAGCGGGTGCGACTGCTGATTCGCACCGATAATCTCCGACTCAGGCAACTTCCTTGGCACCGCTGGGATTTATTGGAGCGCTACCCCCAAGCGGAAATCGCCCTTAGCGCCCCAGAATATAAGTATCCGCCGGAGCTTCGGAAAACTAGAGGAAAAAATAAGGTAAAAATTCTGGCAATTCTGGGAGATTCTCAGGGGATTGAGGTGGAGAAGGATAAGCAATTGCTGGCAAGTCTGCCCAATGCGAAGATTGTTTTTTTGGAACAACCGCAACGGCAGCAACTGGGCGATCGCCTCTGGGAGCAAGCTTGGGATATTCTCTTTTTCGCCGGTCACAGCGAAACCGAAGGGGAAGGGGAAAAGGGGCGGATTTATATTAATTCCACCGATAGCCTGACTATTGAAGAACTGGCGGAGGCGCTCAAAAAAGCTCTGGCCAGCGGACTGCAATTGGCTATTTTCAATTCTTGCGACGGTTTGGGATTGGCGCAGCAGCTCGAACACCTGCATATCCCGAACGCGATTATTATGCGGGAGCCGGTGCAGGATAAAATAGCCCAGGTTTTTTTGAAATATTTTTTGGAAGCTTTTGCCGGTGCCAAAGGGCGGCATCCCCTACCTCTGGATTTGGCAGTCCGGGAGGCGCGCAAAAGGCTGCAAAGTTTAGAAAATGAATTTCCCTGTGCTAGTTGGCTGCCGGTTATTTGCCAGAATCCCGCCGTAGCGCCGCCGACTTGGCAGCAGTTGCGAGGGAGCGATCGCCCCAAGTTTTTCCCAGCAGCGATCGCCAGCATTGCCGTAGCGTTCTTGGCGATCGCCCTGCGTCAATTGGGCGCATTCCAAGCATGGGAACTGCAAGCCTACGATCTACTCATGCGCCAGCGTCCCCAAGAAGGAGCAGACCCGCGCTTGTTAATAGTAGAAGCTACCCAAGAAGATGTCAACCAACATGGTTCTCCTCTGCCCGATGCAGTCTTGGCTCAAGTAATAGAAAAGCTGGAAGCGCAGCAAGCCCGAGTTATAGGTTTGAATATTTTTCGCGATCGCTCGATGCCTCGGGATAGCAGCGAATTAACCCCTCATTTTCAAAATAGCGATCGCTTGATTGCCGTTTGCAGCGGCAAAGTAGGCGACTATGCCAACAAGTCGGGAGTGGCACCGCCCTCGGGACTGCCAGAAGAGCGGCTCGGCTTTAGCGATGTGGTGGTAGATCCGGACGGGGTTATCCGTCGCCATCTCTTATTTATGACTCTCGATCGCAAAGACCCTTGTTCCGCCACCGACCATTCCTTAAGTATGCGCTTGGCACTTCATTACTTAGCCAAATACCAGATAGAGCCAGAAACAATTCCGCCCAAAGATGTCCGCTTGGGTTCGGTTGTCTTCCGAGATATGGATGCCAACCCAGGAGGCTATCGGGGACTGGACGATCGCGGTATCCAAGTTATGCTCAATTACCGCGCTTCCAAGAACATTGCCCGCCAGGTCGGACTTGCAGAAGTCTTGGCAGGTGAAGTAAATCCCGATTGGGTCAAAGACCGAATTGTACTTATAGGTCTAACCGCTCCAATTTATACCGACTATCATTCGACTCCTTATAGTGCTGGCGAATGGCCGTATCAGAAAATGCCCAGGCTCCTAGTTCAGGCGGAAATGACGAGTCAGATTATTAGTGCAGTATTGGACGGGCGACCTTTATTGTGGGTATGGTCTGAATGGGGAGAATTTGTCTGGATTTGGGTCTGGTCGGCGGCGGGAGGTTTGCTGGCTTGGCGCTGTCGGCGAATTGTTTTCGCTATATTCGCGACTGGCGCTGCTACTGGTTTTTTGTATGGCTTGTGCTGGGTTATTTTAATTCAGGGTGGATGGGTGCCGCTGGTGCCGTCTGCCTTGGCTTTGGTTGTTACGAGCGGGACTGTGGTGGTTTACAACGTTTTCGAGGAAAGAAAATATGTATATTGGCAGTAGGGTGCTAGTTGCGCACTTTATGTAATTGATACGGGGCAACCACGGGGGGATTGCCCCTACAAGTCTTCCACTTATGATTTAGACATAACATACAACGATGAAGGACAAAAAACTAATCTTCCAATCTATCGCGCTCAATTTGCTTATTGTGGTGGCAATTGCCGAACCCAGTTCGGCAGCAGCTTTCAACGCTGATTCTTCGCAAGGCTCAATTCCGTTATCTAAGACCTTGGAATACACTCCACCCACTGAAGATGCACCAGGCGACAGATGTGCTAGCAGAGGCACGCCACCTTGTAACGGTGGCGTGTAAACCACAAAACAAAATAACTCTGCTGATAGCTGACTTAAGTTATTGGATCTGGTTTTTACAGAAGAAAGCAGTAGCAGGGATTCACAGTGGATTATGAAATGTATTATGAGCGAGAAAAAATTATTCTTTCAATCGATAGCGCTCAATATGCTTATTGTGGTGGCCATTGCCGAACCGGGTTCAGCAGCAAATATTAGAGCGTCGCAAGGCTTGATTAATTTATCGGAGACCTTGGAATATAAGCCACCCAATGATGGGGCACCAGGTGACAGGTGTGCTAAAAACGGTAAACCGTGCGATGATCCTGGCCCCGATCCTAAGCTTAGGGTGGAAATGTCACAGAATTACCAGAATTACAGAATACCAAACAATTGAGGCTGCCAATGCCCAATGCCCAATGCCCAATGCCCAATGCCTAATTCCCAATTCCCAATGCCCAATTCCTAATTCCCAATTCCCTATGACCTTATGCGCGGGTTATGCTTGTCCAATCAAGGAAAAATGCTATCGTTTTACGCGACAGGCGTATGGAAAGCAGAATTATTTTGGCAGCATTCCATATAATTTTGAAAATGAAAGTTGCCGGCATTTTATGACTCGACCTCAACCGAGCGATCGCGACATCCAAGTTCGCGCTTATCACATCTGGCAAGGATTAGGATCTCCCGAAGGTCGAGACCTGGAGATTTGGCTGCAAGCGCGTCAAGAATTAGAAGAGTCTTTTGGCCGATAAAGCGATCGGCGGTCAGCGATCGGCGGTCAGCGATCGGCGGTCAGCGATCGGCGGAGGGCGAATGCCATTCGCCCCTACAACTATGTTCCTGACTCGCGCATATATAGTCAAATTAATGTGAGGTGTCTGGGGCGAAGCATCCCAATATGAGAATCCCCTTTTGACAGCAGAGATGGTCAAGGGGGATGCTGTCGCCCCTACGTTTCTAGAGCCCTATCGTTTATTACACTTATTTGAGAAACGCTATAGGGAGGGCGATCGCTCTCCAACTCTACAAAGAGCGATCGCGGCTCGGTAACCCGGTACTGTATTATTTGGAGAAGGAGCGATCGCCTCTGTGCCGTCTGTGCAGGAGAATCGCGATCGCGGCCCAGTAGTCCGGCGCTATTTTATTCTGGTGCGAGCGATCGCCTCTTGAGCAGTGCATGAAGATAATAGGAGAAGTGAAATAATGGAAAGGATGAAGAAGATTTTGCTAGCATGCGTGCTAGTCCTGTTCTTAGTTGGAGTAAGCATCGTGACAATGGCTGATGTTGCAAATGCAACGGAGATGTCAGCATACGAACATGATATGAAGTTAGCGCCATTAGGAACAGCCAAGGAAGAATTTGTGGCGGTACGACCGGGGGGTGACATGGAGGAACTATGCGAGTCATTTTGTCTGGATAAAGAAACTTGCGCTGCTATATACTATCGCGAAGGAGAAAGCAGGTGCTATTTCTACAACAGCTACGGATTTTCCTTAAAACCGGCGACGGGATATAATACGACATTTAAAATCTGGACTAAGTAGTAGTAAGACTGGCAGAGGAAAAGGAGCGATTGCAAGACTGTATCCCAACCTCATTGGGGAGGAAAAGGAACAGGGCGATCGCCTCCTTCCTAGCTCAATCCTGCGAACACCACTGCTAACCCATATCGTTCAAAGGCGATCGCATCTGCTACGCCCCTGAAAATAGGGTCCAGAAACCCAATCGGGACAAGCGTTTTATAGCACTACGAACCAAAGTTAGGACAGTTACAAAATGCCAATAGCCTTAACTGGCAAGACTTTGACTGAAGGCTGACCGCTCTCTTGCTGACTGCTTACTGCTATAAATTGGAAGGGTTACGAGAAAAGACGAGCGAAAGTAAAATTTCGCGATGCACTGTAAGTAAGAATAGAGGTTGAAAGATAATGAAACTGCTGAAAAAACTGCTGAGCGTGATGCTCGTTGTGGGAATGTGTATATTCGGATTGGCGAATGAAGCGGTAGCAAACCCAGGTCCGTCATGTATAGTACGACCGGGAGCTCCTTGTACATTACCTTTGCCCCAACCAACCTGGGAATTTTACGGAACTCTAGAGAACTATTCAAGTCTAGATTGTGCTGTATATATTGATGAGAATGACTGTAGCCCTAAATGGGTAGAGATGGCACCTTCCGAGACTTTTATACAACGTTATCTATGCGACCAGCCAACAACCAGCGTGACTTTTAACGCCGATCGGCTCGGATGTGAGATAGGGGTAACAGTACGTTTATAGTAAGCTTGGAATAGCTTGGAGAACGAGCCAAAATGGTATTCGAGACTCTGTCTTCAAGTATTATGACATGAGGCGTATCCCGAGAACAAGCTGGCAAGAGCGCTGAGGCAAAAATACGGCTGGCCAGCTTGTTCTTATTCCGCAGGGGAGAAATCGGCGATCGCCCCTACAACTGAGGAGCGTAATTTTCGGGCGAATGGCGATCGCCCCCACAGTAATTGTCGGGCGAATGCCATATGCCCTCCGTCGGGCAGGCTCCGCCTATTTCTTAATTTGGCGTTCGTGGATATCTATGACTTGGGAGATTGAAAGAAATTTAGGAGTCTGCAAGACGACGAAAAACCTCCTCCCATTCTTGCTCAATAGCTAAGTAAGACTCCCTAACCTCTGCATCGTCGGCAATTTCAATCGAGCCATTGGCAAGGGATGGCTCCGATATGACTGGAACTTGACCTAGAGCATCTAGTCCTATGTCCGAGATTCTTGGCTCCGATTTGGGCTCCGGTTTGGATAGTTTTTCGGCTGATTTCGGTTGCATTGTCACCTTCTCATTGTCACTTTAGAGTGAGTTAAGGTCGCTAAAACTTATTATACATAAGACTTACGCGAATTTTAGAGATGCAACCGTATATATGGTAGGGGCGATCGCGATCGCCCTTACCATATATAGAAGTAACGCGCAGCCAAAAGGTCGGAACCCAAACCCGGTAATTCCTGCAAAACCGGGTTTCTCTACACGGAGCGATCGCGCTTATTGCCATGCTGTTCTCATTCTTGTGGGGAGAAATCGGCGATCGCCTTCAGCATAACCCCACTTCTAGCAGCAGCTTCTCCTTGGCGTTGGTCAACCGTAATTAGCGGGCAATCTAGCTCTAATGCTAAAGCAATGTAGAGCGAATCATAAACCGCTAGCTGGTGAGTAAGACCCAGACCCAAAGCACGGGGCAGTAGGTTGCTAACTGGCACTATTTGGAATGGAAGTGCTAGTAACTAGTAAGTCCCTAATCAGATTTTCTGCTTCTGTCTGTGGCAACCCCCGAAAGCGCACTCGCTTCCAGATGACATTCGTGGATTCGATGAGGCAAAATTCAGGAATATATAATAGATCGCCTCGCTCCATGCCAGCCAACAAAACACCAGCCTCTGCGGTGTATGTATCGACGTCGAAATAATGACTAACGACGCTAGTATCAACTACATATCTTGCCGCCATTGGTTACGCTCCTCAATTATCATTTCGCACAGCGTTGGCTCTCCAGGCAATCGCTCGATCCTGTTTGAGGCAATAGACTCAAGAATCTCCTGAGTCGACCGACCATCCTTTTTAAGGTGCTGTTTTTGCCCGTTTGGTAACCGCTCGTCAACTACCTGGGCAATTAACCCTTTGAGTTGCGATAGGGTTAGATCGGCTACTCGTTCTTCTCCCATCTCGGTTTTCCTCCTGTGGTTTTTGCTTTAATGATTATAACATGGGCGCTATCCCGAGGACAAGCTGGCAACAGCGCCGAGGCAAAAATACCGCTGCCCAGCTTGAAATCATTCCGCAGGCCAGAAATCGGCGATGGGAGCATTTCAATTTCGGCACGCTGCCGCCTAACGCCTAAAGGCGCGGCTACACAAACAAAGCCCAAAGGGGCTACCGACTACAAAAGTGAAATGCTCCCTCGGCGATCGCCCCTACAACTAATATCAGATGCGGTTAAATGCCCACAAAAAAAATGAATTTATAATCTTCCGTAGGACGGGCGTCCCGCCTGTCCTACGCGCCTGGTATGGACAGGCGGGACGCCCGTCCTACGCGAAGCCTTTTTTAGGGCGATTAACCGGATTTGATATAAGGAGCGTAATTTTCGGGGGAATAGGGCGAATGCCATTCGCCTCTACAACTGAGGAGCGTAATTGTCGGGCGAATGCCATTCGCCCCTACACTTTATTCTTAGCCCAATGCCCCATGCCCAATGCCCAATGCCCAATGCCCAATGCCCAATGCCCAATGCCCCATGTTCATTTTCAAACCTTTCCCATAATCCGATATCGCGCCTGGGTAGCCATAACATAAAACACGGGCACTATATAGAGGCTCAAGAAAGTGGAAACCAACATCCCGCCAACCACCGCCATGCCAATGGAGACGCGAGCTGCAGCTCCAGCGCCGGTTGCTAGAGCCAGGGGCAAGAGACCGAAAATAGTCGAAAAAGCAGTCATCAGAATCGGGCGAAAGCGGACTTTGCCAGCCTCGATCGCCGCTATAGCAATTGGCTTGCCCTGGTCTCGCAACTGATTCGCGAATTCCACAATTAAAATCGAATTCTTTGTAGCCAAGCCGATCAGCATTACCAAGCCAATTTGGCTGTATATATTCAAAGGCAAGCCCGCCAGTAGCAGACTGGCAAAAGCGCCCAAGAGAGATAGGGGCACTGCCAGGAGAATAATAATCGGGTCGATATAGCTCTCGAACTGAGCGGCCAGGACTAGGAAGATGAAGACCAGAGATAGAAGAAATATATATAAGGTAGATTGGCCGGCTTGTTTGAACTCCAGAGACTGACCCGCCCAAGTAGTTCTAATATTACTGGGCAGAGTTTCTCGGGCTATTTTTTCCACAGCATCTAGAGCGTCTGCCAAACTCGCGCCCGGAGCGGGGCTACCTTCCAGGCTGGCGGAGCGAAAGCGATTGTAGTGATTGATTTGCGGCGGCGTGCTATTAGTCTTCAGCTTCACCACGCCGCTCAAAGGAACCAATTGCCCTTGGCTGGTGCGGACGTACAAATCGCGAATATCTTCTGGGCTGGCACGAAATTGTTTGTCTGCCTGAACCACGACCTCATAGCGCCGTTGCCCCCGATTAAAACTGGTAATTTGTTGCCCGCCTAAGAGAATTTGCAAAGTGCGAGAAACATCCTGGACGGAAATGCCGAGGTTAGCCGCCTTAGCTCTGTCGATGCTTATAGTTAGCTCCGGCTTATTGATTTTTAAATCACTCCTGAGATTTCTAATTTCAGGAAGCTGGCTGGCTTCGATCGCTATTTTTTCTGAGAATTCCGCCAGCTCCTCTAAATCGTTTCCTTGCAGGACGAGCTGTATCGGTTGGCTCAAGCCAGCACCGGGCAAAGAGGAAGGATTAATCGGCAAGACAAAGGCTCCAGTAATAGCCGAGAAGCGACGAAAGAGCTGGCGCACGATCGCCTGTTGTGCTTGCTCTGGTTGGGAGCGATCGCGCCAATGCTGCAATCGCACGAAAGCAAATGCTCGATTCACCGCTCCCGGCGTTCCCCGACCAAAAGCACCAACCATAAAATAACTTTTTACTTCCGGCACTTGGCTGTAAATTTCTTCGACTTGCTGCACTATTTTATCGGTGTAATTTATAGTCACGCCCTCTGGAGCGCTGACTATAGTATAAATAGCGCCTCGGTCGTCCTTGGGCAGAAATTCCTGGGGTAGCTGGTTAAAGAGATGAATTGTTCCGGCTATGGAGAGGACAAAACCGATAACCGCGATCGGCCAAAAACGCATTAAAACAGCGAGCGATCGCTGATAGATATTTTCTATAGTCTTGAAAAACCATTCAATTCCTGCAAACAGCCAGCCTTTCATCTCGCCATCGCGCTGCAAGAGTCGCGCCGAGAGAGCCGGAGCCAAAGTCAGAGCCACAAAAGAAGATAGCACCACGGAGCCGGCTAGGGTTAGAGCAAATTCTGCAAACAAGCGACCCGTATTGCCGGTGGAAAATCCCACGGGGACAAAGACGGCAATTAGCACGACGGTCGTGGCAATAACGGCAAAAACCACTTCGCCGACTCCTTCCATTGCCGCTCGATAGGGAGTCATCTTCTTTTCTTGGATATAGCGGACGATATTTTCCAAAACCACAATCGTATCGTCCACCACTAGACCCGTGGCTAGGGTCAGGGCAAATAGAGTCAGGGTATTAATCGAATAGCCCTGCAAGAACATGATTGCAAAAGCGCCGATTAGGGAAATAGGAATAGTAACCGCCGGAATAATAGTCGCTCGCCAGTCGCGCAGAAAAATAAAGATAACCAGAATGACCAGAAGGATGGCCATATAGAGAGCTGCCCATACTTCGTCAATGGCCAACTGTACGAACTCCGAGCGATCGAAGGAAACCTTATAATTCATGCCCTCGGGAAAATCTCGCGAGAGTTCTTCCATTTTGGCTTTTGCGCCTTTGGCCACTGCCAGAGTATTGGATTGGGAAAGCTTGACAACTCCTAGGGCTACTGCCGGTTGGCCATTGAAACGGACGAAAGAGCGCTCGTTTTCCGCGCCGATCTCTGCCCTGCCCACATCTTTGAATCGGATTAAAGTGCCGGAAGGATTGCGCCGGATTATCAGATTATCGTATTCCGGCGGAGTTTGCAGCCTGCCCAGGGTTCGCACAGAATATTCCGAGCTTTCTCCTTCAATAATACCGCTGGGAATTTCGATATTTTCTCGGCGTAGGGCTTGCTCTACATCCAAGGCCGTAAGCTGTCTGGCCGCTAGGCGCTGGGGGTCGAGCCAGAGGCGCATGGCATAGCGACGCTCGCCGCCGATAAAAACATTGCTAACCCCTCGCACGGTTTCTAAAGAATCGACTACAAAGCGATCGGCATAGTCCGTTAGCTCTAAGGTAGAAAAGTTTTCTCCATAAATGGCAAACCAAACTATAGGAGAAACATCCCCTTCTCTTTTCCTGGTTACTGGCTCTTCTACTTCCTGGGGCAGTCGGCGGGCTGCCCGGGAAACGCGACTGCGCACGTCTTGCGCTGCTGCTTCGATATCTCTATCTAGTTCAAACTCAATAGTAATAGAGCTGACTTGTTCCCGACTTTCAGAGCGGAGACTTTTGATGCCTTCAATTCCGTTAAGTTGGTCTTCTAAAATTTCGGTAACTTCCGTTTCTACTACCTTGGGGTTAGCGCCGGGATAGACCGTACTGACGCTGACAACCGGCGGGTCAATGCTGGGATATTCCTGTACGGGCAGGCGAGTATATCCCACCAGACCGATAAGAATAATGAGTAGAGAGCAGACTGAGGCAAAGACGGGTCGCCTGATGAAAAAATGAACGAACATTTTGGTTTAGGCTTTGAGTAGGGTGTGGGGTTTGGGCTGTGGGTGCGGGAGAAATTACCTTAGCTGACTGTGGCCGCTGACCCACCGATCGCTCTCTTGCTGACTGCGATCGCTTGGTTATAACCAGATATTATAGCTATAATATCTCTAATACCATTTCTGTATGAAGATGCAACAGATCCGCCGTTCGAGCGCCCGAACAGCGGATAAAGGTCATTATTGCGTGCAGCTTCATAAAGAATTGGTCTAAGGCGATCGCTTTTTGCCTCTTTTTGCCTAAGGGTCTTTTTTATCAAGAACATCATGGATCTAAATCAGATACTTCTCTGGATGGTTTGCTTTTCCTGCTTTTCCCTCTTATTCTGGGCAAGTCGTTCTCCCCTAAGCTATAACCTGGGTTGGATGATTGTGTCTGGTTTCATTTTAGGAGCGATCGCCGTCAGCTTCATTTTTTCCAGTTCTCATGCAGGATTGATTGGCGGCATTCTCTGGGCAATTCTGATCCTGCTGCCGCTAATTGGATTTAAAAAAGTCAACCAACTGGTTGCTCGGGAACGCTACATTAAGGCTAGGAAACTAGCTTCCTGGTTGCGGTTGCTGCATCCTAGCGATGGCTGGTGGGAGCAACCAGAACTATTCCGGGCGCTAGAACTCGGCCAGCAGGGCAATATGGACGAAGCAGTACAAATTTTCAATCGCTACACAACCGCTAAAACTCCCATCGGGCGCAATGCAACTGTTTTATTATATCGGATGGGAGCCCGTTGGGAAGAACTACTGCTCTGGCTTCGCAATGAAATACCAGAATCTGTTTTATTTACAGACACTACAATGGGCTCTTACTACCTGCGGGCTTTAGGAGAGACGGGAGATTTAAATGGTTTAATCGAGAACTTGGATAGACTTGAGAATATTTTCATCAACAGCGGCAAAAGCGGAGCGCTAAACATGATGCGAATGTTTGCATTTGCTTTTGGAGGCCAGCCAGAGCAAGTCAAGAACTTATTCAATATTGCTTTGGGAAGTTATTCCCAAGACGTTCGCCAATTTTGGCTGGCAACGGCCAATATGGCGGCAGGGAAAGAAGCAGAGGCAAAAGAGCAATTGTTAGAACTATCTCATAAATCCGATATAACGCTTCAGAATGCGATCGCTCGCCGCTTGTCCCATCCTCTCTCCCGTCCCGACCTGGTTCTCAACAAATCATCTCAGCAAATTTTAGCCAAGATTCCCCATCAAATAGAGCAAGAAGTCCGATACGTCGATCGCTTTGCACTCGTCAACCAAAAAACTTATGTAACTTATGGGTTAATTTCCTTAAACTCGATTGCCTTTGCCCTAGAAATATTATCCGGTGGTAGCGAGAACTTGTTAACTCTATATCGTCTCGGTGCCTTAGCTCCACAAGCAGTTTGGCAGGGAGAATGGTGGCGGCTAATAACTGCCACTTTTCTGCATTTCGGTTGGTTGCATCTCTTGCTCAATATGCTCGGTCTTTCTTTCCTGGGCGGATTTGTGGAACTGAGCTTAGGATGGTGGAGATATTTGTTTGCCTACTTTTGCTCTGGCATCGGCTCGATGCTGGTTATTGTTATCCTAACTATCTTCACTGGATACGGCCCAAAAATTGCCGTTGGTGCATCTGGAGGGATTATGGGGATGCTTGGGGTTATTATTGCTATTTTACTTCGAGGATGGCGTCAGGAAAAAGCCCGCGTTGCTGGCAATCGCTTGCGCAACCTGCTCTTAATTATGGGTTTGCAAGTTGCTATCGACCTAACTACGCCAAATATTAGTTTTGTCGGTCATTTTTCTGGAGCTGCGATAGGCTTTTTAACAGGAATAATCTTACTCAGAAACTGGCGAAGTCAAGATTAACCGCGCCGAAAATTATCTCCACCCTACACCCTAAACCCTACACCCTACACCCCAGATGTACCATTAAGCTGTAAAATCAAACGGGTGGACTGCATTCTCAATTGCATTCTGAATCCCAGCCGCTCTCAACGGCTTGTATATTTTTTAAGGAACGGGAGTATTGCCAAAATGACTTTTAAGATTTTGAGTTTAGATGGTGGGGGAATTCGCGGGGTCCTCACGGCTCAGATGTTGATTAACCTGGAAGAAAAAATCAAGATGCCCTTGAGCGAGTATTTTGATTTGGTAGCAGGAACATCGACAGGATCGATACTGGCCGCTGCGAACTCTATCAGTATGCCTTCCGAGAAAATCGTCAATATGTATCGAACCCAAGGCAAGATAGTCTTTCCCTATCTAAGTTCCTGGGATCCCAAGCGATGGCCTACGATCGTTAAGTACGGACCATTTGGACCTAAATTTTCCGATAGCGGCTTATTAGAAGTTCTACAAAATGTCTTTGGGGACAAAACACTCGGTGATGTCAAAGATCTCAATCTCTTGATTCCCAGCTATGATACTAATACCCTCAAGCCGATTATCTTTAAAAGCTGGAGAGAGAAGTTCGCTAGCGTTCCTCTCTGGGAAGCCTGCGTTTGCTCCGCCTCGGCTCCCACTTTTTTTCCCCCACACAGACTAGAGATTAACGGTAAAGTCTATAGCGCGATCGATGGCGGCTTGGCAGCTAACAATCCTGTAGGTTGTGCCCTAGCGGAAGCTCTGCGGTTGGGTAATACCCTAGAAGAAATAGAGATAATCTCGGTGGGCACTGGAGATCCGACGCGAGTAGTTACTTGGGAAGTAGCGCGAAACTGGGGAGCATTGCAATGGATAGGGAACGGCCGGTTGTTGCAGTTGATGACAGAATCCCCATCAGACGCTTCAGATTATATTGTGGGAAAAATCATTTCCGATCGCTCTCGTTATGTGCGCCTGCAATTCCCTCTGAACAGACAGCTCACGGAGAAACGATTGAGCGATGATATCGATGATGCCAGCGAGGAGAATATCAATAATCTCATCGACGCTGCGAATGCTTATATGAAGCTGCCAAAAGTGGAAGCAAAAATAGATCGATTCTTGGCAGACAAGAATGCCTAGTGCAGCGCGGCAGAAATAACCCACCAGCTCTCTTGTGGTTCAAAACAAGGGTACAAAGGCATTATTACCTTGAGACTTATTACCTTGAGACATGGAGCGCAGCGGCACTAGGTATTGGGAATTGGGAAGAGCGGAATTGGGAAGAGCGGAATTGGGTGTGGGGAGAGAGGGGAGATTTTCACTTCTAGTCCTTCCCACCTCCCACACCTCGTAGGGTAGCCGCCCCGAAGGGGCAAGGCGGCCTCCCACTCCACACCTTCCCACACCCCCATGTCCCCATATCCCCATATCCCCATGTCTCCCCCACACCCACACCCCACACCCTACACCCCACACCCTACAAAAGCCAGCGGACCGAAACAACCCGAGCCGAGCAAAGAGTGAAATTGCAAAGAAATGTTGCAAACCGTTAAAAAATATTCAAAAATCGTCAAAAAGGCTGTTACGGGATTAAGCTAGAGCCTTAAACCCATGTTGCCAGGGAAGCTATGAACGAGATTCAAAAATATCGCTTTGCTTGCACCCTAACGTTTGGGGATATTTACGGACAAATCATTATTTGGTTAATTGTGATTTTCCTGAGCTTGGCATCTTCTCTAGCTTTGTGGAGTAGCGATCGCCAACTCTATGCCCTAGTCACCGTTGGCCTCATTCTGGTGCTATCAATTCCTTTTCTACTATTTGCCTTCGTCACCACCCTACTCAATCACATTGAGCTAAGAGCAACGGACCCGGAGTCAGAAGCGAAGTCAGAGGGAAGCCGCAAGGTCAGAAGTTCCAAAGCGGCTCGGGCTGCAAGCTGAAAAATAATATGGGCAAGCGGGCATAGGGCCGACAAGCATAGGGCATGGCAAGAGGCTGTCTTGGCAGGGGAGCGGGGGAGCAAGCGGGCAGGGGGCGGGGCAGCAAATTTATCCCAGGTCCAAGTCTTCCATGCCCAATGCCCAATGCCCAATGCCCGCTTGCCCGATTCCCGATTCCCAATTCCCGATGTCAGTTATTCAGATACCTCGGTTTCGGTGGCCTCGGTAGTGGCCTCGGTTTCGGTGACCTCGGTAGTGGCCTCGCTTTCGGTGGCCTCAGTTTCGCTGGTCTCGGTAGTGGCCTCGCTACCTTGAGGCTCCGGTGTTTGAGCCAGTTCAAGGATGCGATCGCGATACTGTGAAGGAGCCAATTCAGTGGCGCTAGCGAACAGAGGGCTCGCTTCTTCGATTTTGCCCTGTTTCTGGAGAACGATAGCTTTACCCAGTAAGGGACGGAAGTCTTGAGGGTCGGCTTTGCTTGCTTCGTCATAGGTAGCTATCGCCTCGGCATAGCGTCCTAGGGATGCATAGACCTCTCCCAAAATCACCCGAACAGAAACCACATTTACGCTTCCCGGCTCAATCTGGTTAGTTTGTTCCGCAGCTTTTAGAGTGTCTGAAAGCAATCCAATTGCCGCTTCTGGGCTGTTTTCCACTAGGAGCAGATTGACCAGTCCTTGCAAAGCCTTAACATTTCCCGGCGAGGCGGCTAGTATTTGGCGATAGACAGCAGCGGCCCCTTCGCGATCGCCATTTTGCTGCTTCGCTTGAGCTAGCAATATAGGATAATCCTTTTGTTCTGGCTTCAGCTCTACCAATTTTTCTAGAGCTGCTATTACTCCAGGCAAATCATTCAGCTTTAACTTTGTGTCTAACAGGCCCCGAAGTGCTGTTGCGTTCCCCGGCTCTCGTTGTACCACCAGCTCGTACCCTCTGGCCTCCGCTTCAAGCTTTTCCCGCTCCAAAGAATTGTCTTGGGCGCTAGCAGGGGTGATGGCACTACTCCCCCCTGCGGTTTCCTTCGGCATATTCCAAAAGGGTAAGGTTCCCAACCCCAAAAAGGCGATTAGCCCCACCGCCATCATGAAATTAACGATCCAGCGATTGCTCTTTTTTGACACGATTTTGACGCTCATTGCAAAACTCTATTGACATTATGAACCACCAAAAGAAATTCGCTCTCCACTTGGCTTGTGTCCGGATTGCTTCCAGACTGCTTTGACGGGAGCATTTCACAGCGGAGCGATCGGGTAGCCCAGTGTGGGAGCTGTGGGAGGGTGGGAACTGTAGGAACTGTGGGAACTGTGGGAACTGTGGGAACTGTGGGAACTGTGGGAACTGTGGGAACTGTGGGAAGGTTCAAACCTGCGATGTTATAAGATACAAAATATATTGTCAGGTTACTTTGGATTAGCAGGTTGCTAAGATTAGAGCTAATAAATTATTAATTTTTATAAAAATTTTGTAAAAATTATAAAAAAATAAAGGTCGCTCGTAAAGTATATTGCAATAATTTTTAAAACCCTTTAAAAAGGTGCGATCGCAGCGAAAAATATTTACGAAAATATGCTACTATATGCCTGCGATAGAGGTTTTACTCCAAGTTAACTCGCATCAGTCACCTCGGTAGTGCAAGACAAAGAGAGGCTCAAAGCTTCACTAGAAGTAGAAATTAAAGCCAGTATGCCGCTTCCAAGCTCAAAAATAGAAAAATAGGTTCCGTGCAAAGGCAGTGCTGTACTCGCACTCTTAGATGACTGAGGGGCAAGGGCTCGCTTATTTTTGCAGGAATTATATACATGGAGGGAGCTTGTGAGAACTCGAAGCAGAAATAGTCTGGGTGGCTCAATATGTACTAGAACTCAAAAGTAAAAATGGCAACCCCTTTGCTAGTACGAGCAAATATGTATAACATTAAAAAGGGGCTAAGTATGTTTTTTGTCCGAACCACAACAGAAACTATACGGATTTTCCCGTATTGGCCGTGGATTCTGTAAAATAAACAGACTGATGCCCAGCAGTCCTAACCTCAAGGTAGATGTGAGAGTTATTCCTCTATGCGACCTTATTATAGGGATCCGATTGGGAGGGTGGCCATCGGGCTCGTTCGCAATCAACCCCCTTGCTAAAGGGGCATTGCAATATCGAGACCGATGGCCAAAAGCATCTGCACTGCAAGGTCTAGGGGGATGTGTCTCCGCCGCTAAGGAGGTTTTATGAATTCCTCTCCGAATGAGTTGTCCGAATCAGCAAAGTCCAATCAATCCAGTCAGTCTCAGGAATCTGAGCTGGCAGGGAAACCGCCAGATACTGCAAGCCAGCCTCAGTCACCAGAGCTGGCAGAGAAACCGTCAGATCTCCCAGAGGAACCTGCGGAGTCACCGCCGATCGCAGAGATTGACGGTCCCGAGGAGCAACCTCCAGGAGAGCCAGAAGAGTCCAGTAACAGTTTTGAGGATGAGCCAAAACCAACAGATCCCAGTCAAGGTTCTCAAGGGGAGTCAAACCCTACAGTAAGCCTTGAAGAAGGCCAAGAGAATGAAGAAGATTTAGAGGCATGGCCGAATCATCCCATTTCACCGCCTTCAGAACCGAGGCAATACAGGGCCATTGGCTTGGTCAAGGCTCGCTATGTGCCATCAGACCAGCAATTCACCAAGGGGGATTTGATACCGCCAGATGGAGCTGAAATTAATGCGGTTCTGTTAGGTCGGATTATGAGTTTGGTGAAAAACCACCTGAATTTGGAAGAAAATCACCTTTGGGTAGTCTATCCTCGCACTAGACAGAAAGAAGGCAACTTACACGCCCAAATTATGGGGGTTTGGGAGCCAGAAAATCTGAATCAACTCAAAGAGCCAACCCCGACGCCAGGGGAGGTGACCGATGAGTCTCAACCAGATCCAGAACCAGGCCCATCTGGCAAAGAGTCCGACCCATCCGATAAAGAGTCTGAGAAAACAGCGATCGCCGCCATGCCCCTTGAAGATGGCTATTTCTCGATTCGAGGTGAGGTAGTGTTTCAATCCCAAGATCGAGGATATCTCATAGTCAAAATCAAGCAGTCTGCCCGCAAGTCTTCTGATAAACCAAAGTTTTTCAAGTTAAAACTCTCTGGAACATTAGAAGGTAAAGCAGTCGGTCATTTCTGGGATTTTCACGTTCGCCGCGAGGGCAACGATCTAGTCGTAATGCAGGGGAACGATATGGGTATGCTCCCCTCAAGGCGCAAGCCCATGCGCAAAGGGAAGCGAGGTTCTTATTCAAAATCTCGGCCGCCCAAGAAACCTTATTCGCCCTCGGGTCGCCCAGAAGGATTCAAGCCTTCCCCGCCCAAGCGTAAGGAGTCAAGGACTGGCAGTGAGGGATAAAATTTTATATTTTAGAAGATCTGTATCGAATCTAAAGCATAAAATTATAGTTCCCCAATCTGTTAGTCTAGGCTAATCTGAGAACCCCAAATATTTTGGGGTAAAAAAGCTCTATCCATCGGAATGGGGGCTACTGGCTCGGTCAAGGTAAATTGGCCAGATTGAATCCATTGTTTCAACACAGAAGCCACTTGACGAGACAGGTAGATACTAGCCAGGGGGGCAACCCGCACGGGTTTGCCCTCAATCTTAATGCGACCTCTCTTTAACTGGGCATAGCTGACCAGGCCAAAGGTAGGGCGAACCCTTCGGGGAATGGAGAAATCGACCACTGGAGCTACAATGTCTTCGTCTTTTACGGCGCATCGCAGGACTGCTTCTTCGTCCAAAATGGGCAGAGCAAGGCCAACGCCCAGCATTAAGGAGGGTCCGTAGTTTTTGAAGTAGCAACCCCGAACCCATTTGGGGTTCATCTGCTTCGCATCGCCAATTAAGGCCAAAGTGGCAGCCGGACCGATAGGCGTTTTATTGGGTAGGCGTTTTTGTTTGGGGAAATGTTGAGTGCCTTCCCAGGTAACATAGCCAATCCCGCCGCCTAGAAAGATACGGCTGCCAATACCAATCAATCTCATTTCTGGATCGTTCAAGAGAGGGCAAAGAGCGCCAGTGTTGGAATAGACCGCATTGCCCAAGTTAGGTTGTAGGGGACCTAAGTAGGTAAATAAGGGGCGATCGCCTCCATTAACCCCCACAATAAAATTTTGGTATAGATTCCGTGGGTTAAATAAGTAAAACTGGTTAATCGTATCCAGGCTAATCGTCGTTTCCAATGATGCCCTTGGATAGCAATCGGTTACTTGGCCGATGCCTCGCAACTGCACTGGCTTGCCCGCGATGAGGTCTTCAATTACATGTCCCCCACCTCGTTCTCGGTTTTCTTCTCCCTTTTCCGCCACTTGGGTAGCACCGAGATACAAATCCACGGCACCAAAGCCAGTGTAAGCCAAAACGCCATCCAACCAGCAGCGCCGGATTTTAATGGGCGGGTCGGTGTGACCCAAGTTAAGAATCGCGCCGGAAGACTCCATCGGCTCAAAAGTGCCGACGGTTACCACATCGACTTTTTTGGCAACTTCAGCCACGCTGCTATTAGCGACGCGAGCCTTTAGTTCTTCAACTGTCCAGACCACCACGCTGTTGTGGCTTATTTTGTCGTTTATTTCCTCAATCGTTCGCACGATTTTAATTTAAAAAGTTACTTACTTTAACCATCAATTGTACTGTAGTCCAAGGAGCGATCGCCTCCAATTTTTTAAATTTAACAAAAGGCCCGATCGCTCTGCCTTGCCTACTGACCCTAGCGCGGCGGGTGGTAGGACAACAACATGGGACTTCGGCTCCCCATACCCTTAAAGTTCTCCAAAGGTAGGACTCCACCAATGCTTTCTAGAAGTCCAAAAGAAGGCTACTTTTTGGCAAGAATTATAGCGATTATCAGGATTGGAGCAGCGCAGCATACTTTTCTCCTTGCCAGTCTTCTTGTCTTGATATTGGTATTCTTCGAGAGGTAGGCCACAGACCGGACAGGGATGGGTGGTCAAGTCGCAAGAGGATGGAGAGCTAGCTTGGTATTGCGGCTTAGCTCCTGTTTTTACCTTGGCCTTAGATTGAGTTTTAGATTGAGTCTTAGATTTGGTTTTAGATTGGGTCTTAGATTTAGCCTTCGATTGGATTGTCGATTTAGTTTTAGTTTTCGTCTGAGATGGTGTTTTAGATAGGGTCTTAGATTTGGCTTGAGATTGGGGCTTATTTTGAGTCTGAGATTGGGCTTTAGATTGGGAATAAGGCAGCTCGTAGCAGCGCCCCCTAGCATTCCAGAACATCACGGTGCCGCAACCGCCCTGGCTCTTGTCGCAGGATAGAAAATGATTGGCTTGGAGCTTTTTGGACTTAGAGGGCACTTTGACCATTTGCTTGCCGCAGTTAGGACATGAAATCGCGGCGGGTTCGGAAAAGACTTCGGAAACGGGTTCGGAAACGGGTCTGGGGGAATAGCTTTGAGGGGTGACGGCTATAACATTGCGGGCCTTTTTTAAGGCTGGTTCAAAATACTCGCGGTTCCAGCGGGTTAAGTATTGCTGCCAATCTAGGTTGCCAGATGCGATCGCATCTAGAGACTTTTCCATCTCGGCGGTAAAATCAGCTTGAATTAATTCTGGCAGCGCCCGCCCCAAAAATTCATCTACTTCCATGCCCAATTGCGTGGGCTGCAATTTCCCTTTTACCAGCTTGACATAATCGCGGGCCTTGAGGGTTTTAACCGTAGGTGCATAGGTCGAAGGTCTGCCAATTCCCAAGCGCTCCATAGTTTGAATTAGCTTTGGCTCCGTGTAGCGAGGAGGTGGCTGGGTCTGCTTCTTATCGGCACCGGCTTCTTTGAGGGTTAGCCGTTGTCCCCGTTGCAGGGTAGGAAGCACCCGATCGCTGCCTAAGTCTCGCCAATATTTGAGATAGCCTTCAAACTGCAACAGTCTTCCATAGGCTTGCCAATAGACGCTACCGGATTGAGTAATAACTTTAGTTTTGAGCAACTCGGCATTGCGACAATTGGCAGCGATCGCCCGCAGCCAAATTAGCTCGTACAAAGCTGCTTGCTCCGCGTTAACTTCTGCCTTAATCTTTGCTGGCGTCCGCAAAACCTCTGTGGGACGAATAGCTTCGTGAGCCTCTTGGGCAGCTTTGGAAGATTTATGCTTGGCGACGCGATCGCTCCCGTTGTCGGGATCTGTTTGTTCTAGATAGCTCCGCACTGCCGCACAAAATTCCGCCGAGAGTATGGTACTGTCGGTACGCATATAAGTAATGTATCCAGCTTCGTAGAGCTTTTGGGCCACTTGCATGGTTTTTTCTGGATTCCATTTTAGGCGAGCGCCCGCCGCTTGTTGAAGAGAACTGGTTGTAAAAGCTGCTGGCGGTTTTTTGGAGGTAACTTTACCCGCAATGCTGGCTACTTGATGCGGATAGCTTCGAGCAATGGCTACCAAGCGATCTGCTTCAGATTGTGAAAGCACTCGCTCTCCAAGCTCAACCTTATCGCCGGATTTTTCTGAGTTTGTTTCCTCGGGATGGCTGGGGCGATCGCTACTTGCAGAAGGCAGGGCAGAGGAATCATCACCTTCCTCTGTTTCCGAAGAGATCTCATTTTCGGGAACGTTCCCAGCATAAAATGCTCTAAACCCCTCAGCATAGTCGATCCAAACGCTCCAATAATCTTCCGGGCGGAACCTCTGGATTTCTCGTTCGCGTTCGCATAAAATATGGAGCGTGGCAGATTGAACTCGGCCTACGGATTTGGCACCATTATTTAAAGACCAGACTAATTTAGAGCCGCGAAACCCGACTAGCTTATCCAAACAGGTTCGGCCTAAAGCAGCAGCCACTAGATCCCGGTCTAGGGGACGCGGACTTGCGATCGCTTTTTTTATCGCCGATGGGGTAATTTCGCTAACCACCGCACGCAGGGGGTTGTTTACTCCCAGTTCTCGCGCCAAATGCCAAGATATTATTTCCCCCTCCCGGTCTGGGTCTGTAGCAAATAATACCTGCTTTGCTCCTCGAACAGCAAGCTTTAGATCTTTAATGACCTGTTTGCCCCGGGAGCCTCGCGGGATAAACCTACAGTTGATGCGATCGCCAGTCATATCAAAGCCTAGAGCATCTTCTCCATCCTTTGCTAGCTCTGTTATATGACCCATACTTGCCATTACTCTATAGCCAGGTCCCAGGCTTTGTTGCCACTTTTCCCGTTTCCCCGGCGACTCAATTAGAACCAGCTTCATCTAATCTATGCTCCCTTTTGAAAATCTACTCTCTATTATTTTAAGAGGATGTGAGGAGAGCCCAGCAGGCCAAAGCCATTGACAGGCAAGATTCTTTCCAGCTAATATCCTTGTTAATATCCTGCCTGCCTCCACAAGCACCCGAGATTTCTTGGAGTAGCTGCGTTCCAACCTTAAGGCAGCAATGCCAGCATTACTCCCAAGGGCAATTGGGCGGTAATTGTTATTTGGATTTGATAGTATCTGAATTTGCCAAAAAGACAATAACACCTATTCTGGGTAGGGGCTGTAGGCCAACGCCCTTCCGAACGATCCGAGATTAGCAACTCCTTTGGGTTGGACTCAATCCGCTCCTTGCGAGCCGAAATCTATCTTACCTACCGCTTTGGTTCGGTCTGACAGCAACGAGGGCTTTCTGGCGAGACCTTGTACCAAAATTTTTACTTTTATTGGCAATAGGGGTAACAATTGCCTGCGATCGATGATACAGTTGTAGAAAGCAAGCATTCGATAAGGTAGAAAATATATGACTACATCCAGTCCTCTGACCGGGGAAGCCCTTCTCAAAAAGGTCAACGAGCTGTCCAAAACCAGCAAAGAAGAAAAAGCTAAAGCCTGCGGCTACTACAGTAAGACCAAGAATGGGGTCGAACGGGTCAACATGATGAAGTTCTATAATGCCCTCATAGAAGCAGAGGGTATAGACTTAGACAGCCGCTCTGACGGCCAAGGGCATGGCGGGCGCACCGCCAGCTATCGGATTACGGTTCAGTCGAACGGTAACTTGCTGATTGGTGCGGCCTATACCAAACAGATGAACCTGGAGCCGGGAGACGAGTTTGAAATTACTCTGGGACGCAAGCATATCCGTCTTAAACAACTTAATGATAGTGCTGAAGAAGAAGATAGTGCAGGCACAGAAGAAGAATAAGGAGTTTCAGGGAGTAACTTCGCGATCGCCCAGTTACTCCCTGGAAGTTCTCGTCTCACAAGGCATGCATATTACCTTCTAGCTGGCCAACCAGAATGCCAAGCAATATTTTGCTATAGAGTAATCCTGAATGTATTTGTTGCTATCATCGGTCTCCAGAAAGCATTGTCCTGGGCAACAGATAATAGGGATGTTAGTTATCCAAAGGTTGGAACATAACCATTTGTTTGGATCGCTTTATTTTTGAAGGAAGCGATCCAAACCCTAATAGTAAGATGGTGGTGCTGCCTCCCGTCTGCATAAAAACCCAATCGCAGTTGCGCAACCGAATATTCTAGGGAATTGAAGGTTGCAGCTTTCCTATGAGACTGATGCGATCGCGTTGTCTGATTGTATCGAGCATAATAAGTATTTATGCTGAAGGAGATGCAAAAGATCGAAAGATAACCCTCTTTGGTCGATAGCTCGGTATTCTAGAATGTCAATAATATATAAAGAAAAGAACGGGCAATTACTATTGTGGAATGCTCGTGGATACCGAGCCAGTCTATATGCGCTTTAGGAAAATGCGGCTCTGGCGGCGCTTTATTGCCTTTTAAATTGATTCTGGACTTACGCTTATCTGTCGGTTCTAAAGCTATATGTAGTTTCTGGTGCGCGGTGCGGCACACTACAAATAGCGTCTTTGCCTAAGTCCTGTAATTATTGTCTTGTTGCCCTGGGAAGTTCCTTGACCAATGCTGGCAATACTGGCGCAATAAGCGCGGGGTCGAGTTCTTTTCTTAATGCGGTCGTTGTCGCGATCGCCAAGCAAAGACAGAGATTGGGACCCTGGGCTCTCGACCAAAGATCTAGGTTAGATACGGCCGACTTCCATAGGCATTTGCTGAAGCGGGAGGCCATAACTGGAATCGGCGCTGTCCTTTATGGTTGGCTCTAGTTGACTGTCTGGCTTAAAATTGTAGGGAGCGGCCCGGGGAAGGTGGCGTTGGCGAAAGCCTGCGCGCTGCGGATCTCCCGAGGCTGAGTCTAGGCGAAAGCCTGTGCGAAAGAGCATAGGGCACATAAGCGGCAAATAAGCCAACTCGTGCGAGTAACCCAACGCAACGATTGGTATAGTTGGGTTTCGGTGCCGGGCCGCTCCCTACAGTTAGACCGCTAATATCAAGTCAGGTTAAATACCCACAGAAAAGATTTGGAATCTCCCGTAGGACGGGCGACACGAGCTGTCCCAAAAAGCCCAGGCGGACAGGCGGGACGCCCGTCCGGAGCAGAAATTGACTTTTTTTTGGGGCATTCAAACCGACATGATATAACCGCTTACTGCTTCTAGCTTTGGGTTGGCTGGCAGAATTTCTAGATATCGGGATAAGAATTTGTAATCGGCCGCGCTCCGGTGAAAAAGAAAAAAATTAATATCCGCTCTGGAGAGTTTGGGGTATAATCAGAAATTGCGTTCAATTTAGTTAAATCAAGAAAAAGGGGACCTATGGCTAAAGGTGTCCGTATCATTATCACCTTAGAATGTACCGAGTGTCGGACCAATACGGTGAAGCGATCGCCGGGAGTGTCGCGCTATACGACCCAGAAAAACCGTCGCAATACCACGTCGAGGATAGAACTCAAGAAGTACTGTCCCCATTGCAATAAACATACAATCCACAAGGAAATAAAATAATCAATATTGCTTTTGTGGTAATAGTAAAGAACCATAACTGGCTCCCTAATAATTTAGAGCCAGATATATGGCAGTCCAAACGGCCAGCCAGAATCGGCAGCTAAAATGGCCGGCAGCTAAAATGGCCGGCAGCTAAAATGGCCAGCCAGAATCAATATCTAGAGTCCGGGCTAAAATATTACTTTCTTAGATTCAATGCTATGACTTACTACCGTCGTCGTATTTCGCCAATTAATCCCAAAGATCCGATAGACTATAAAGATGTAGAATTGCTGCGCAAGTTTATCACCGAGCGAGGCAAGATTCTGCCCCGTAGGATCAGCGGCCTAACCGCCAAGCAACAGCGGCACCTGACAAAGGCCATCAAGCGGGCTCGCATTTTGGCATTGTTGCCGTTTGTCAACCCAGAAGGGTAATGGAAGTAATGAGGACAATAACCCTCTCTTGAGAGTCCTCGCTGCCGAGTGATTTGGGCTCGCATCTAGACCGAAACGTAGAAACGGAAAATTATTAACTAAAAGCCTGTGGAGAAGGGAACGCTGCTTGAATTTCGCCTGCACGGAGAGAGAAGACTCGCCGTAGCAGAACGTCCCGACGGCAAAAAAAACTGGATAGCGATAGATGAGTTCGGCCAAAAGAATAGCATCCGTCCCCAGCAAATTAGCTATGTCTTCAGCGGCCAAACCTACAAACCGACAGATATACCAAGTTTCCGAGAAGAATTAGCACAGTACCTGGATCCAGATAGCTTGGAGGTAGCCTGGGAAATTCTGGTCGAAGATGCGGAGTCGGTATCTCCAGAAGAAATGGCTCAGTTGCTGTTTTCCGAAGAAAGTACGGCTGGATGCTATGCAGCCCATCTATTGCTGGTAGAGGACAAGCTGTATTTTAAACAGAAGGGCGATCGCTACGAGCCGCGATCGCAGACCCAAGTAGAAGAACTAAAGCACCAACAAGAAGTCCAACAAGCGAAAAAACGGGAATGGAGCGAATTTGTTGCCCGGGTCGGGCAGCGCCTGGAGCTGACAAAATCAAAGTTTCCAGACTCCTCGGCTGACTCATCTGCGCAACAAGGGGAGGGCGCGGCACCAGTTCTGGAAGACTGGTCGAATAGCGATAGAGTTCGCATCGAAGCCTTGGAGCGGTATGCAGCTCTGGGAGAAGAAACTCAAAATCGTGCGGCTGCCAAGGAAACATTAGTCGCACTCTCTCGACCCGAAAACCCTGAAGGAGCTTTTGACCTTTTGGTAGATTTAGGGTTGTGGACTCAGCACGAAAATTTATTTATCCGGCGAAATCAAATCCCAACTCACTTTTCTAGCAAGGTACTGGAAGTGGCACAACGCTGTTTGCATTCTCCCCCCAAGGATCTCGATAGAGAGCGCCTGGATCTGACCTATCTAAAAACATATACTATCGACGACGAAAGCACTCAAGAAATTGATGATGGGTTGAGCGTCGAGTACCTGGAGGATGGCCGGAAAAAGTTTTGGATTCACATTGCCGACCCGACCCGCTTGCTCGTTCCAGGAGATGAATTAGACTTAGAAGCCCGCAAGCGCAGCACCACTTTATATATGCCTACGGGGATGGTGCCGATGTTTCCCCCAGAATTAGCGACCGGACCGATGAGCTTGATTCAGGGGAAAATATGTCCTGCTTTGAGCTTCGGGATTATTTTGGATGAAAGCGGAGCCATAGCAGAATACAGCATTCACGCGAGTATCATCCAGCCAACCTATCGCCTCACCTATGAAGATGCAGATGAGATGTTGGAGCTGGGAGTGGTGGCGGAACCGGAAATTGCCACCCTTGCAGAAGGAGCAAAACTGCGGATGGCATGGCGGCAATCCCAAGGCTGCATCAATATCTATATGCCGGAGTCTTCAATTAAGGTCAAGGATGACGAAGTCGTTGTCGAACTACTGCAAGAGTCGAAAGCGAGGCTGATGGTAGCGGAAATGATGATTTTGACGGGAGAAGTTGGGGGACGCTACGGTCAGACCAACAATATTCCTTTACCATTTAGAGCCCAAACTCAACCAGAACTGCCGCCGCCAGAAGAATTAATGCTCCTAGATCCCGAACCAGTCCGCGCTTGTGCTATTCGTCGGTGTATGCCTCGGAGCGAAATGGGTACCAATCCGGCAAGGCACGCGAGTTTGGGGTTGGATGTTTATAGTCAAGTCACCTCGCCAATTCGCCGCTATGCTGACTTGTTGGCTCATTTCCAAATTAAGGCACATTTGCGCGGAGATCCGCTGCCTTTCTCTACGGTGGAGTTGCAGGAAATCCTGATGAGCGTGACCAGTACGGTGAAAGAAGCGTCTCTGGTAGAAAAGCAAACCAATAAATATTGGGCATTGGAATATCTGCGGCGCAATCAGCATGAAGTCTGGCAAGCCCTGGTGTTGCGCTGGCTCAAGGAAGATGAGAATTTAGGCTTGATTCTTTTAGAAGATTTGGGGATGGAGTTGGCATGGCGCTTTCCCAGGCCAGTTAAGTTGGGAGATCGCTTGGACGTACAAGTTAGCTACGCCGACCCCCGCCAAGATAGGATCAATTTCACCGAAATGATTCCCGCCGCTCAGTGAGAAAAGTTCTGAGTTTTGAGTTTTGAGTTTTGAGTTAAAGAATTAAAGAACTAAAACTTAAAACTTAAAACTCAACATTCAAGGTTCGGACTGTCAGGAATTAGGTCTTTGTAGTGCTTTGGCAAAGTTTCAATTCTGTGTGACTGTAGGTTAGGTTGAGGAACGAAACCCAACTAAGCTGTCGCGCATTTATAGTCATTTCAATTAAAGATTTAAGGATGAGACAGTTACGATCGCCTAAATGTAGGGGCGATAGGGGCGATCGCCCCTATCGCCCCTACAAAAATGTCTCATTTTTATTTGAACAGGACTTACGCAACGACACTATCTATCGGGGCAACCGCGTGCCGTTGCGTAAGTCCTATTATACCAATCATTGTGTTGGGTTTCGTTCCCGGGCCGCTCCCTACAACTTTAAGGCAGACTGTTAAGAATTAGGTTTTTGTAGATACACAAAAAATTTTCTGCATGGGTAGCTCCCAAAGCTTGAATTTCTTTCGGAAATGCGGAGATCGGTGCAGTCTCTCCCTCAACAGCAAATTTTTTAGCTCCAATGGCGGTTCCTCCGTGTAAATAAACCACCACTGGTTCTAGTCTCAACCAGGCACCCAAACGTCGCGCAACGTCGTATGCTGAGATCGCCCCTAAGCCTTTAATACGTTCAACAATAGACTTCTTCCAATAATATAAGCTCTGGAAATCTTTAAAGTCTTCTGGTTGCATCCGATCGGCTAATGCAACCTTTAACCCGTAAGGTAGCCTACTAGCAACCCGGCACTGATGGCTATGCATCTTTCCATTCTGGCGTCGAGATTTCCAAGCTCTTGCAATTGCTTGCTCCCAAGTCAATGTTTGGTCACCCCACCACCGATCTTCTATATAATAATAATTTCCGAATGTTTCGATGTATTCGCGAACTAAAAGCTGAAGAGCATTATCAACAGGTGGCTTACTCTTGCAAGTGAGGTAAACATCAATAAGTGACTTTTTACTCTTGCAGGTGGGGTCAAATATATTCATGTCTCTCATCGATAAAATAATTACAATATTTGCGGCATTTTTTACAGATGCGATCGAGCAAAACCCTTATCTGCCAACCTCGCCAAGGACGGGCTGTCTCATGCAGGAAGTGAAGTTGCTATAGCGTTTCTCAAATAAGTGTAATATCAGATCCGTTTAATCGCCCTAAAAAAGTCAAGTCCTGCGTAGGACGGGCTTCCGCAAAGTCCCTTACTTACTGGTAGGGCGGACAGGCGGGACGCCCGTCCTACGGCAGGTTACAAATCTTTTTGTGGGTGTTTTACCGGATTTGATATAACCAACGAAAACGTAGGGGCGACAGCAACAAGAGCAACTATCTCGCGCGCTCCGAACGGTAACTTGCCTTTTTGGGATGCTTCGCCCCAGAAACCTCACATCAATTTGAGAACCGCTATAAATTAAAATGACAATAAAATAAAAGCCAAACCAAACCTCAATTCAAAGGCCCTAAAAAAACATTCAATAAAAATAGGAACAGAGCCCAAAGTGCCAAGAGATTTATCCAGATACATAAAACTAGGGTGACACACCCCAAAAAAGCAAAGCCAATTTCATAGAGATCGGGAGGAATTAAGCGGCGCTGTTGGATTTTAACCTTATTGCCAAGGGCTTTTTTGAGCGAATCTCGGGTCTTTCGTTCGTAAAAATATATCGTGAGTCCGGGATGTTTTTTCCTATATACAATAATGCCATTCTTGGCGATCGCTATCCGATCGAGATTCCTTAACTTAAAAACGAATTCTTTTTTTGGTGTTTTAGAAAACTCCGGCAATGAAAAACAAGCCAGATATTTTTCAGTTATAATCAGACAAGCAATTTCCCCGCGATAGCGCGTGCCGATCGCAGCGACAATCGACCCTGCTGAGTTCAAAAAATTTACCAAAGCCGGAGCCAGCTTAGGAATAGCATAGTAATAAGCAACGTTCAGACTGCCTTTACTGGGGAAATGGCCAACTTCATGGAGCAAATCCTCGCAGTCTTTAACTGTTAAAGGCAACGACTCATCGGGGGATTCTGTTGCTGATTCGGTGATTTTTTTTTCTGTTTGCTTTAGTTTATTTTTTCCCTTTGTTTTTTGAATCTTCGTGGCCGCCGATTCTCCTACAACATTCCTCTCTTTTGCGGAAGTAAAGCCGTTTGTAGCTGCGGTAATTTCTAATCTATCTGGTTTTAAGCCACTTGGTTTTAAGCCATTTCGTTTTAAGCCATCTTGCTTTAAGCCATCTTGCTTTAAGCCATCTTGCTTTAAGCCATCTCTTTCTAAATCGAGTTTAGCGCGTCTCCCAGAAGAAAAATTTTGGTTTTCCCGCCCTGTATATAGAAAAGAATTCGAGGTTTGTGCTGGTAAAGAAGTCGGGTTATCTAAATCGAATTGTTCGCTCCAAGCAGGTTTTGACTTGCCGAGCGATCGCCCATATACTTTCACCGATTGAATCGATTCCGCCCCCAATTCTAGCGTCCCTTGATAAATAAAGTTAGCCAAAACTTTTTGATTGGGAACCTTGTCAGCTTCCAGCAATACCTGCAAGCAACCGTCGCTCAGAGCTACTTTAGCGCTTATGCCTTTAGGTTCCAGGGAGCGATTGATCAAAGTTGCGATCGCTTTTGGATAACCCTGTTTAGCCAGTTCCAGAATATCGGTTTTTGTCATCGTGCTTCAGTCTTGGGAGCCTGGGTATTGTCCTCGCTAAAATTTTCTCCCTTATCCTTCCCTCCATAAAAAACTACTGGGCTTACTCGGCTGACTCTATGCTGGACCAAACTCGCCTGCTTTTCGAGTCGCTTTTCCCCGGCCTTTGCCTGTAGCGCAGTCGAAACATCCAACGCTACATCCCGTTGGCCTATTGTTTTGGGCTTTATCTTAGCAAATAGCGATCGCGCTCTTTGCTTTCGTCTGGGTATTAAATGCGATCGCTGGCATTTATTCTTATCTCCCAACCCTTACTGACTCGTTAAATCGGCCATCTCTCTGGCAAACTCGGCGTATTTTTGGTACAGCACAATCCTGTTTTGAGCAATCTCATATTTAGGATCGGAGGACGGCACCTCTTCCATCAGCTTGCTCCCTTCTTCCCACAGAGCTGCTATCTCCTTCCACTCTTGCTCGGATTGCGGAGTTTTTTGGGTCAGTTCCCACGCCTCATTAGCCTTTCTGACTGCACCTATCAACTGCACCGACGCTTCGGTAGCTTCTGGAGCAGCCTCTGGGGCCGCAGCATTAGGCGCATTGGCCGGAGCCGCTGGGTTTTCTCCATTAGGCGCATTGGCCGGAGCCGCTGGATTTGCTCCATTGGCAGCATTGGCCGGAGCCGCTGGATTTGCTCCATTGGCAGCATTGGCCGGAGCCGCTGGGTTTTCTCCATTGGCAGCATTGGCCGGAGCCGCTGGGTTTTCTCCATTGGCAGCATTGGCCGGAGCCGCTGGGTTTTCTCCATTGGCAGCATTGGCCGGAGCCGCTGGGTTTTCTCCATTGGGCGCATTGGCCGGAGCCGCAGCATTCGGGGCATTAGCCGGAGCCGCTGGGCTTGCTCCATTGGGCGCACTGGCCGGAGCCGCAGCATTCGGGGCATTAGCCGGAGCTGCTGGCTTGGGGGCTGGCTTAGGTGTCGAACCTGCTGTTGGAGGTGGATTTGGCGTTTCTTCCGACAGAAATGGCAACAATCCTCGCAGAGGACCGGGCACAACAAACAAGATAACCCCTGCTCCTATGAGGAGAAGCAGAAGCAGAAGCAACATTAGAGACGATTTTTGTTTTTTATTTTTCTGCCCCTGTTCGTCCTCATCATCCTCATCATCATCATCCTCATCATCCTCATCCTCATCATCGTCTGTATCTTCGCTTTCATAATCCTCGCTGTCCTCTGAGTCGTCTAGATCTTCGGGAATTCGATCGTCTTCTTCATAAGGCATCTGGCTGTCCTCCTCGGGTAGATCGTAGTTTTCCTCGGGCATTCCCTCAGCGGCAATGGCAATTTCTTCCGGTGGATTTTCCAGATCTACCGTTTCTTGCCATACTGTGCGGCCCCCCTTCTGGCGGCCGCCAATTTTTGCCGTAGGGGTTGACTCAATTCCCAAGCTAACCAATCCAGCGTGAATGAATGGGACGATGGTTTCTTGATGAGGTACTTCTTCAGATTCCAACAAGATTAGTAAAGAACCATTCTTCACGGCCGCTTGAGCGGATACCCCTTGTGGTTCCAGGTAGTGGTTTAGAACCCCAGTGATTCCCTCTGGCTTTCCTTGTTGGGCCAGTTCTTTTAGATGTGTCGGTGCGTTAGATAGCGGCATGGGGCAGTGCTGATTTATCCTATAACTTTACTATTGACTAATACCGACCCGGGATGGCGGTTGTGCCATATTGTCTCGAACGTATCTAATAATAGCTAGGCTTAAATTGTGTTAAGATCGACGTTACTCTATCTGAGGCATATTTACTGCCGAGTATGGCGCGATCGCACCCCACCTACTCGGGGTAGTTTTACCAATGCCATTTTAAATTAACATATCTATATGGCCTAGCAATACTGCCAGTTTTATTAGCAGATCTGAGTTTTTACGCTCCACCGCAACCGACCCCTTGCCCTACAGTTGATGGCGCGACCTAATCCACAACCCTAAGCAATCCCCTGCGCAGGCCCTCAAATACCCTATCAATGTGGGACCTATCCGATCTGCTTAGAGAATCCTTTGCCAATAGAGCTGACATAAACATTTGCTGGTCAGCCCGAGTAATTTGGCGGGTCTTAAAGATGCGCTTGACAATTTGCTCGATAGTGCTTTCTGGTATATGCGTATCCGTTAGCATGGGACTATGGAAATCCTATTCTTACAGTTATATTTTTTAAGTTAATCTATATATTGTTTTTTTAGTGATAATCATTCCTCACAATTAATAAATGTGTCTAACCCCTAGTGGGTTGGAGGGAACAGCGCCCAGACCCATCATAACATTCTGCTTATTTTTTTTAATCTTTTTTTTCTGGAGTCTAATCCCTATAGGCTCTAGAACTTTGGTTTTGCTAGAGGACTGTTTCTGGGAGCTTCAGGAAACGTCGAGGGGCGGGATCGATTATGGCTTTTCCCGATCGCAAGCAAAGGAAGGCAGCGACAGATAGGACAGATAGCTTAAGTATTCCTTAAGTATCTGTTAAAGGATTGCGATCGCAGTATTTTAGTGAGTTGACGAAAACGAAAAGCTAAAAGCCCAGCAGCACCCTGCAAGGTGCCCTGTGACTTAACTTAAAAACAAAAAACGCCTAGAGCCTCGCAACCCATAGACGCAATAGAACTGCCAGGATAAGTCTGTAGTTAATTCGAGTCCGATGAGAGAACTCCCTCGGCTCGAACGTCGAGCTGGCGTGCTACATCAGCGATCGATAGTGCTGGAGTATCCCCATCCAAGTACATCACAAACACAAATGCACCAATAATATCCCGACGAAAAGCAACTATATCCAACCGAGCTGGGATGTTCTCCAAATTGACCTTCAAGCTCGTACCGCCTACAGCTTCGCCGATATTGTCTAGAGCTTCTAAAGGTTCTTTCTCTAGAACTCGCGTTTCTCCCAAACCTTGAGTTAGCAAAGCCTGCAGGACCTCGGGTTTATTGAGAGCTTCGTCAAATTCAGCCCTATCTTGCTCGCTATTAATACTGGTAGTAATGCCCATTACCACTTCAAAATTGTTTTGGTCTGCAAAAGCAAAGAGGCTTTCAACCTTAAAATCATCTTGATTGAGGTCCTGCCTAAGTTTCTCCATATCTGTAGGAGGCATAGCTTGGAAGCCAGCAGGGAGATCTCGATTGGTAAGAATAACCTGGGAAAAGTCTCGATCTGCAGAAGCTAGCTCTATAATCGGCGGTTGCTTAGCTAAAGCAACCTTACTTTCTTTATTTTGAAAATAGCTTGCATGTGTTATAGATGGCGTTCTAAAATTAGAATGAGGGACCGTATTAATCTCCCTGCCAGTCTTTGGGTTTTCCCCAGCCTTTGCCGGACTGCCCGCAACGATCGCACCACTTAACAGACAGACAAGGACAAAAGGCGTTTTCTTTAACATTGGTAGAACTTCCTTTTCCCTACATTGGGGAAGACAAATTTTAGGTTAACTTCTTCACAGGGTAACAGGACTTACAAGCAACCTCTATTGGTAGAGTAATCTGCCAAACAGGACACTAGATATAGCATCGCTCCTACAATAAAGCGTAAGTCCCATTACTAAGAGAATAATTTGACCCGACAAAAGCTCCTTGAGACTAATCCGGACGGAAACAACCGGGGCATATGGCTATTGCCACCTGGGACTTACCTAGGACCTCAGCTCCACTATAACATTGTAGAATCTCCCGAGCGTCACGGCCTGGCCTACGTTTAGGATATAGGGACTGTGGCGAAGGATTAGGAGAGATGGGGGAGATTGGGGGAGATGGGGGAGATTGAGAAGATTGGGAAGGATGAAAGCGTAAACCGATCGGGAGCAAAAGGGGCAGGGACTGTGCTGGCCTAGCCCAAAATCTACAGTCTGGTAATTATGCTATCATCTACAAGTTATAGCAGTTTTCAAATTGATGTAAGGTGTCACCGGCGAAGCATCCCAGTACGGGAATTACCGTTCGGAGCGTCGAGATAGTCGCTCGCGATGCTATCGCCCCTACGTTTCACTTATTTGAGAAACGCTATAAACAATAAAACAATAAAAGAGGGACTCGGCAGTATATGAAATGGCGCAGTTACCGGGCTTGGATGGCTAGGGCGCTCTTAGGATCTGGTTTGGTCTGGTCTGGTTGTATTCGGGTCAGCCAAGTAGCTGCACAAATAGTCCCGGATACGACCTTGCCCAATAATTCTGCCATCATACAAAATGGCCAGACCCTGGAAATTCTGGGAGGAACTCAAGCCGGTAGCAACTTATTTCATAGTTTCGAGCAGTTTTCTGTTCCCGCTGGTATCGCTGCATCTTTTAACAATCCGATTGAGATTGAAAATATTTTTACGCGGGTAACGGGCAGGGCTATTTCTGAAATTAATGGCACTTTGAAAGCCAATGGCGTCGCTAATCTATTTATATTGAATCCCGCAGGAATTGTTTTTGGAGCAAATGCGAGGCTGGATATTGGCGGCTCGTTTTTGGCAACTACGGCCAATAGCGTAATTTTTCCAGATGGAATAGAGTTCGAGGCAACCAATCCTCAAAGCGAACCGCTGCTAACGATAAACGTTCCCATAGGCTTGCAATACGGCTCGGAACCTGGAGAAATAGTCAATAGTTCTAGAGCGATCGCTCCCTATGGTGACATAGTTGGCCTTGAGGTTCCTGCCAATAAAACCTTGGCGCTTCTAGGTGGAAACATATTTTTAGAAGGAGGTCACCTCACGGCAGCAGAAGGGCGGATGGAATTGGGAAGCGTTGGCGGTAATAGCAGGGTCGGCTTAAAACCAATAGATTCCGGTTGGCAAGTAGAATATCAAGGAGCCAATGGGTTCCAAGATATCCAACTTAGCCAAGAAGCAATGGCGAGTACCAGGGGCGATGGCGGTGGAAATATACAGGTGCAAAGTCGGAGGCTTTTAGTTAGCAATGGGTCACAAATATCCGCCTCTAGTTTGGGCGATCGCCGTGCGGGCAATTTAACCGTCACGACTACAGAATTCATAACCTTAATAGGCGGCAATGCCGACGGTACTTCCTACAGCACTTTGGCTGCGACATCTTTTGGTATGGGAGACTCTGGTAATGTCACAATTCAAACTCAACGTTTAGTCGCCCGAGATGGTGCTGACGTATCGGTGACTGCTTTTGGAGATGGGGCTTCGGGAGAATTAAGCGTTAATGCGAACGAGTCGGTAGAATTAATTGGAGCTGGCACCAGTCCCGATGGCAATAATTTCAGTCGTAGCGGTTTATTTGCTGCCACCGAAGGCACCAGAGATGGAGGAAATTTAACTATTGTTGCGCCGAGACTAATTGTTAAAGACGGAGCTAGAGTGTCCGCTTCTACCCGAGGTCCGGGGGATGGCGAAACTAGGGGCGGTCGGGGCGGAAATCTAACCGCGATCGCCTCCGAGTCTATAGAGCTGAGCGGTCAGTTCGTCTCTGCAGATGGTCGAACTTTTCGCAGCGGTTTGTTTGCGCTTTCTGGAGAAGTCAGGCCGACTATCCCCGCGACTGCTGCTACCGGCGATGGGGGAGATTTGCGTCTGGAAACTGGCAAGCTTCTCGTCACAAATGGCGCTGAAATCTCTGCCAATGCCCAGGGTTCGGGAGCCGCTGGTAATTTAGAAATCTTCGCTAGGGAAGTTTTCGTCGATCGCGCTTCCATTACTGGGGCAACTGCATCCGGTAGCGGAGGCAATCTCACCATACAGGTGCGCGATTTATTGCAGTTGCGCAACGAAAGTGAAATATCCACGACCGCCCTGGGTAGCGGCAATGGCGGCAATATCGCTATCGAGACGCAAACTCTAGCTGCCCTGGAAAATAGCGATATCACCGCTAACGCCCGAGAAAGTTTTGCCGGTCGGGTTACTATCGACGCTAGAGGTATATTTGCCATTCAGTTTAGGAACCAACTGACGAGATTGAGCGATATAACAGCTACCTCAGAACTCGGGCCAGAGTTTAATGGCGTTGTCGTTATTAATGCTCCAGATGTGGATTCCAATCAAAGTTTGGTGCAGTTGCCCGAGGAAATTGTCGATGTGGCCAGATTAGTGGATCTAAATTTCTGCGCCATCAGCCGGGGGAGCGAATTTACGATAACTGGTCGCGGCGGCTTGCCTCCTTCCCCTAACGAACTGCTGGAAAGCGAGGCAGTTTGGGAAGATATCCGCCCGATTGCAATTTCCCAAGCAATGTCGGAGCCAGAGAGCCAAGTTAATAGGGCTATCCCTCCAGAGGCGATCGCACCTGCTTCAGCGCCCAGTATTGTCGAGGCCCAAGGATGGACTATCGACGCCAATGGGGATGTCATCCTAACTGCTGCCCCTAATGGCAGGCTCGATAAATCCCGTTCCAAACCATCCCAATGCCAATACCGCGATCGCTTAGGACCCCGGCAGGAGAATCCCGGGGCAGGGGGCAGGGGGGCAGGGGGACAAGGGGACAAGGGGACAAGGGGACCTTCGTAATCTTCGCGATCTTCGGGACCTTCGGGACAAGGAGACAGGCTCAGGACGGACAAGGGGACTTGGAGACAAGGAGGACTTTTCCCTACACCCTACACCACTGCTCCTTTGAACTTGTTAAAGCTTAATTGCCCGCACGACCGGCCATTTGGCGGGTTTTTCGCGGCTCTAGAATTGCCTCAAGGCACCTCTAATCGGCAGTATTTACCTAATCTATTGTAAAGTTTTGTTGCAATTTGTTGTAATTCTGAGAAAGGCTGTTAGAGTAGAAATTGAAGCAGAAATTTGCTTCCCTGGCAGATAGCACAGCGCGTCCATATTAGTAAAGTGGAGGTAAATCACGCTGGTTTTATTCGCATCTGTCTCGTTAACCCAAAATAACAGTACCCAACCTGAAGTCCGATACTTCCTCAAATGGTAAAAGGGAGCAATGCGCCGATAGAGGCAATGCAACTCCAAAATAACTATAAGAGAGGAGGTTACTCGGTGAGTAGAGTCTGGGTGCTGTTATTTTGTATTGGCAATTATTAAAGATAACAGGACTTACGCAAATTGTCGGTTATATAGCACTACCGACTAAGGTTAGGACAGTTACAAAACGCCCTTGAGTGCGTATGGCAAGACTTTAGCTGACTGCTGACCGCTGACAGCTAATCGCTTAGTGCTATAACGCTATATGTACCTTTTGGTGCGCATTGGTAACTCTACAAATAGCGCCTGTCTCTGCGTAAGTCCTGGATAAGCTTTGTGACGATCGCTATCCTGGCTATTCTAGAACCAGGGTGCAGCACGGCAGAAATAATAAGCGAGCGCCCTCTTGTGGCCGGTAGCCCGGATCCAAAGGCATTTTGAATTTTGAATTTTGAATCTCGTGCGCAGCGGCACTAACTTGGATAGCTTGCCCGAGTTATTCCCGCTGAGGATAGAGCTTGAATTCGCCAAGTTCTTCTAGAACTAGAAAGTACCATCTCCGATCGCAAATATACAAATCATAAGAAGGAATAATTTTTGTTGCCAATGCTTTACATTTCTTGATATTGGCAACAAATGAATTGAACCAATCTAGAATAGAGTTCTGAGGTTCTAAGGATAGGACAGATCCGAGCGCTGCATTACCCTGGCTCGGAGCAGCCGTAAAAAAAATAAACATACGGTTGCAATATTGCCAAAAGAACTCTCATGGTTTTTTAGTATTTTGCGGAGAGATTTGGATTATGGCTCCAGTTGCAACAGTTGCGCAGGAAAAAGTTGCTATCAACCCGACATACAGGCCGACCTGGGGATTCGATCGCGCTGAAACTACAACCCTAGAGGAAAAAATTGAAGCCGCAAGGGAAGAAGCGCGTGCGATTTCTAAAGCAAAGGGCGTTGAATCCCGAGAGAGCGCACTGGCCTGGGAAGTTGTGGAAGAGCTTTTAACTGCCGCCGCCCGCCGCCGCGAGCAAGAGCCGAAAACTTATTTCGAGCGTTATTGTCGGGAAAATCCTGGAGCTATTGAGGCTCTGATGTACGACGTTTAAAGAGAATGGAGGCATGGGGCATTGGGAGAGTTATTAATTTGAGAGTTTTAAGTTTTAAGTTGTTTTGAATTAAGGAATAAGGAAAAACAAGCTCAAAACTCAAGATTATCATTTCTTTGAACTCTTTCGAGCCCCACCCTTCCCACATTCCGAAAACACCCCTGCTCCCAGCTCCGAAGAATTCTCTATTCCCAACCGGAAGAAGGGTCTATTTCATAGCAGACTTATAAGAGTCGATTTATAAAGTAAACCTTAAGAACGATCGAGCCCTTTGACTTTCTGCTTAAAAGCTTCAGTCTCCTATATTGAAGAAACCCTCCGCTAAAAATCTATTAATTTATCTTAAAATTAAATACAACATTAATAAATACGATATGGAAGATTATGTAAGGCCGTGAAAGAAGAGAAAGACAATTTTATAAAATAAAGGTAAAAGTGAAAGCGATCGCTGTCACTAAAAAATAGAGATAAAGATCTCATCGGGGTATGGAGGTTAGTCACTGCAAAAAAATCTCTACTGGCTGATGCTAAAGTGGCAGCTCTTAGTACGAAACTATGAAATTCCAAGGCGATCGCTCTGAAATGACGATGGAAGAAATTTTTGCAGAGGTTTTGACCTCTCGCGAGTTAGATCGCGACGATCGCTGCCGACTTAGGGAAGCACTCTTGGCAAATTCGCTCAGCGAAGAGCATCACGATATTATCAACCGCTTGATTTACGGCACCAAGCGGCGTAAGTTAAAACTGCGAGATTAAATTGTTGCTGTAGTAGATTATACCAAATAATCCTATAGTGAAGGCGCTACTGCAAGTGTCTCGCTGTATTTTGTCTTTATCGATTTGATTTTTTTTTAACCTTTATTTTTTATTCGTTGCTCCCTCCTCCGCTCCTGGGCTTCCTCCGCTCCTGGGCTGCCGGTAAGTCTGCGGGCGGTACGGGGTCGTATCCGCCAGGATGAAAAGGATGGCAGCGGGATAAGCGAGCGATCGCCATAAGGGAACCTCGTCCTGGACCAAAACGCTGGATCGCTTCAATGGCGTATTGGGAACAAGTGGGCTGAAACCGACAGGTAGGGGGAAATAAAGGAGAAATAATTTGGCGGTAGCCGCGAATTAAGGCAATAAGTAAATTTTTCATCGCGCTTGAGAGGACATAAATCTAATACAGTTATTAAAGAATAGTTATAACTGCGATCGCTGCTTTGTTGACTTTAGTACCTGAATTTACATCCCCTCCCTCATTATGGATACAACTGGGAGTAGCTGGCCTTTGGCTGGGATTAGTGCTAGCTTGCGCCGAGGGGCTATACAAAAGCGCCGCTGCAGATTCAGAAATCTCGCGCAAAATAGTTCACATTGGCGCGGGCCATGTAATCTTGCTAGCTTGGTGGCTGCAAATACCCGCTTGGGTGGGTATAGGGGCCTCAGTTATAGCAGGGGCGATCGCCTTGTTGTCCTATATTTTGCCCATCCTTCCGGGGATTAACAGCGTCGGACGCCAAAGCCTGGGGACTTTTTTCTACGCAGTTAGCATCGGCGTCCTGATAGCCTGGTTCTGGCCGAAGCAACTACCGCAATATGCGACATTGGGGATTTTAATCATGGCCTGGGGAGATGGATTGGCCGCCCTCATCGGTCGGCGATTCGGTCGGCATCCTTACCAAGTTTGGGGGGAAAAAAAGAGCCTCGAAGGTTCCCTGACCATGTTTCTGGCTAGCTTGGCAGTCAGCTTGCCACTCCTAATCGGGCTATCCGAAAATCTTTGGCTGTCCGGGGCAGTAGCGATCGCTACTGCCATTGTTGCCACGGGCTTAGAAGCTATCTCCAAACTCGGTATCGATAACTTAACCGTTCCCATCGGTAGCGCTGCAGTAGCTTTTTTCTTAAATCAAAGTTTTTTTTAGCCGCGAAATGCCGCGAAATCTTGCGAAATGCCGCGAAACAAAAAACAACAAAACACCCCCCATCGTTTCCATATCGTTTCAATGGGGGGTGTTTAAGTATATAGACTCATCTTAACCAATCGAGGCGTTGTTTAATGCTAGTCTGCCCAAACATGTCCTTTGTAGGGTTCCCCCTCAAAGGGTTGGACGCCGATCGCCGGATACCGATCGTCAAACGGCGAAAAGACTCGGGCCGCTGCTTCGGAAACATATACCAGCATATCTGAGAGCAACTTGGAAATATTCATAACTATCCCTCTCCATATAAATATATGTGGATGTGGAAAGTTGACCTCAAGGCAACTTTGATATTTTCAGACTAAACCGAATTGCCCTTTGTCTGGGAGTTTTGCAATATTTTTTATCAGAACTTATTTTTCTGCAATCTTTGTTTGAGTTCGAGAGAGCTAGGCTGCTTTAAAGCGTAAAAAATTGCATATTTTCTTTACAAAGAGTTACATTATGTCAATAAAATTAAGTATTGGACGTGGGGCATTGGGAATTGGGCATGGGGGGCATTGGACTTGCGCATCGGGCATTGCGCATTGCGCATGGGACGATAATTAACTTGTAGGTTATGGGAAGTTTGCGAAGTTTGAAAAGTTTGCGAAGTTTGGGAAGTTTGCGAAGTTTGGGAAAAATTAAATATCTCCCTCATTTCCCCAGTCTCCCCACACTCCCCCACACTCCCACCTTTCCCATGCCCAATGCCCAATGCCCCATGCCCCAATTTCCCAATTGCCAATTCCCCAAATGAATATTTACCCAAAGGATTATAGCCTCTTAACAGATCTTTACCAGTTAACAATGGCAGCTTGTTACGCCGGAGACAGACTGGAGCGAAAAAAAGCTAGTTTTGAACTTTTTGTCCGTCGGTTGCCTGCTGGCTTCGGCTATCTGGTAGCAATGGGGCTAGCTCAAGCATTAGAATACCTTCAAGAACTTCGCTTCAGTTCCGAACAAATCGCTGCCCTAAAAGCAACAGAAATTTTTGCTAATGCTCCAGAAGAGTTCTGGTCTTTACTAGAGGAGAGATTTTCTGGAAGCGTCTGGGCCGTGACAGAAGGAACCGTTGTATTTCCCAACGAACCTTTGCTGCGGGTAGAGGCTCCTCTATGGCAGGCTCAACTGGTGGAAACTTATCTGCTTTGTACGATTAACTATCAAACCTTAATTGCTACGCGAGGGGCTCGTCTTCGGGAAGCAGCCGGGCCAGAAGCGATGGTTTTAGAATTTGGCAGCCGACGCGCCTTTGGACCCCAGGCATCTCTGTGGGCGGCGAGGGCAGCCTTGGCAGGGGGATTGAATGCTACCTCTAATGTCTTGGCAGCCCTGAAGCTCGGTCGCAAGCCAGCAGGAACGATGGCTCACGCTTTGGTTATGGCCCTGGCGGCAACCCAAGGAAGCGAGATGCAGGCTTTTACTGCTTTTCACCGCTATTTTCCCGGTTCGCCTCTGTTAATCGATACCTACGATACCCTCGCGGCCGCAAGGCAATTGGCAGAACGAGTCGAAGTTGGAGAAATAGAATTGGCAGGAGTGCGACTGGACTCGGGAGATTTGGCGGCTTTATCTCGGGAAGTGCGATCGCTCTTGCCAGAAGTTCCTATTTTTGCCAGCGGCGATTTAGATGAGTGGGAAATTGCTAAGTTAAGATCTGCTGCTGCTTGCATCGATGGCTATGGTGTGGGCACTCGCTTGGTCACTGGCGCGCCAGTCAATGGCGTATATAAACTGGTAGAAATTGATGGCATACCCGTGATGAAAGAATCCAAGGGCAAACCGAGCTATCCCGGTCGCAAGCAAATCTTTCGCCACTGGCAGTCTGGGGCCATCGCTGCAGATAGGCTGGGATTGGCTACAGAAGACCCCCAAGCCGACGAAGTGCCTCTGCTGCAACTGGTGCTTGAAGCAGGAAAACCAGTGCATCCAGAACCAACTTTAGAAGAAATTAGTTCTCGCGTTAGGGAAAATGTGGCTGCCCTGCCTAGAGAAACTCGCCAGTTAGAAAACCCGATTCCCCTTACTGTGGAAATCTCGTCCGAGCTACAAGCCCTAGCAGAGAAAACGAAAAAAGTTAGCGAATAAGCCTAGGGTGTGGGGTGTGGGGTGTAGGGAAAATGCTAATTTTACGTTCGCGGGGAGTGTAGCCTGCGCGCAAGCGTCTCCGCCCCTGAGAATCGCTTTCGGGAGCCGGAAAGTCTTACAGTTATATAGGTGCTTTCAGCTTTCAAGCGGTAACGATACCCGTAAGTGAAAAAGCCCTATCGCCCAACACCCAACACCCAACACCCAACACCCCACACCCACGCCCCACACCCACACCCCACGCCCAACACCCACCACCGACCATGATACAGATTGCTCTATTTGGGACGAGTGCCGATCCGCCGACGACAGGGCATCAAGCTATTATCTCCTGGCTCTGCGAAAATTTTGACTGGGTAGCAGTTTGGGCTGCAGATAATCCCCTCAAAGCTGGCCAGCAGACTGCTCTAGAACATAGAGCCGCTATGCTTAGGTTGGTAATAGAGGAAATTGCTGCCACAAAAGATAACCTTGGCTTTTATTCAGAATTGAGCAATCCCAGAACTCTGGAAACAGTCCGACGGGCGCGAGATATTTGGCCTGATGCTTCTTTTTCTCTGGCTATCGGCTACGATTTGGTTCGTCAAATTCCCCATTGGTATAAAGCGGAAGAATTGTTGCCGCAAGTTCGGCTGGTAGTGGTGCCGCGTCCTGGTTATAGCATTGCTCCGGCAGATCTGGAGCGGCTGGAGGATTTGGGAACTTCGGTGGCGATCGCTCCACTCGAACCGCCAAGAGTTTCTTCTAGTGCCTATCGCCAGCATAGAGGCAATATTGCTATCGGGGAACTACAGCCCCTACCCCCTGCAGTTCGGTCTTATATCTATCGCGAGCAATTGTATTTATGTCAGGAAGCGAAGTAAAAAAAGATGAAGCGATCTCTTCAGAAGATAGGCGATCGCCAAATAGCTTGGGGCATACTGAGACGCTCCCTCCAAGGGCAAACTTTAAAGTTGGCGTCGATAACGTTATTTTTTCCGTCGATTTGGCGCAAAACCGCCTCTTAGTCCTCTTAGTCATGCGGGAGAGAGAGCCATTTCTGGGCAAGTGGAATTTGCCCAGAACCCTAGTGCGTCAAGGGGAGTCTCTAGAAGAAGCTGCCGATCGGGTCTTGGCGTCAAAAATCCGCGTCAAAAATCTCTACTTAGAACAACTGTATAGCTTCGGCGGACCGGGGCGCGATCCGCGAGAATCCCTCGAACCTTATCAGCGCTATCTTTCCGTCAGCTATTTTGCCTTAGTTCGCTTTGAAGAAGCAGAGTTAATCGACAATCCAGCAGGCCAAGTTGCCTGGTATCCCATCGATACTTTGCCCCAGCTTGCCTTCGACCATAGCAAAATATTAGAATACGGTCACCGTCGCCTGCGCAATAAACTGGAATACAGCCCTATAGCCTTTGATGTTCTGCCAGACTTGTTTACTTTAGGGGAGGTTTATCAACTATATACCACGGTTTTAGGAGAAAACTTTTCCGATTATTCTAATTTTCGCTCGAAGCTGCTCAAGCTAGGCTTTCTATGCGATACCGGAGTCAAAGCTTCTCGCGGCGCGGGTCGTCCTGCCAGCCTCTACCGCTTTGATGCTGAGGCTTTTGCCCCTTTAAAAAATAAGCCTTTGGTTTTTATTTGAAATTGGGCATTGGGCATTGGGTCCCTACGCCCCGGAGGGCGGGCTACGCCTACGACAGGCTCAGGATAAAATTGGGCATTGGGCATCAGAAGAGGGAGAGGAATTGGGGAGTGTGGGGACTGTGGGGACTGTGGGGAGAGGGGGGAGTGTGGGAGGCCGCCTACGAGGTGTGGGAGGTGCGGGAGGTGCGGGAAGGACTCAGGACTTACGCATAGAACCTATTTGTAGGGTGCGCGTTGTGCACCAAGCGCTAAATATACTCTTAGATCTGACAATTTGCGTAAGTCCTAGTGCTTTGGCAAGGCTCAAATTGTGTGTGAATGTAGGGAGCGGCCCAGGAACGAAACCCAACTATACCAATCGCTACGTTGGGTTTCGTTCCCGGGCCGCTCCCTACAATTTTAATGCGGACAGTCCACTAGGACTGCTGAAAGTTCTCCCCTCTCTCCGGGCCTCTCTCCGGGGGGGCAGAGAGGGTGGGAGGTGTGGCAAGGGTGGGAAGTGTGGCAGGTGTGGGAAGGACTTTAGGCAGAAGGGAGGGAAGGGTGGGAGGGGTGGGAAGAAGCAGAAAAAATTCTCCCCACACTCCCCACACTCCCCTCTCTCCCCACACTCCCCTGCTCCGAAAGCTCCCCTGCTCCGAAAGCTCCCCTGCTCCGAAAGCTCCCCTGCTCCCAATAATGTTCGGGAGCGATCGCGTCTTTCCCAAACATAAAATAGGCCGTCAAGGATAACGATGATGGCGACGATGGACAACCGATCCAATGCAAGTCCAAAAGGGGTGTGGTCAAAACCCGTTGATAAAAATGGGATACCCCAGTCGGACGATACCCCCAAACCCCCCTTAAAAAAGGGGGCTTCTTTGCCCCCCCTTTTGCAAGGGGGGGTTTGGGGGGGATCTTCTGCAACTACTTTTGACCACACCCGTCCAAAAGCGACTGACTCTACCCGAGAGTGGCTGGCTCGGGCAGAGGAAAGGCTGAAACAGACCAGTTGGTATCGGCAAAATCGGGCTCGGATGGAAGCAGTCGAATTGCTGGTAGAACAGAATAGAAGGCTGCTCGATGGTGCGGTCGAAGCTCTAGAAAACATGTTTGCTGCTAGCGACTCAACTCTAGAAGAGAAAGCCAAGCGCAAGGCGGGCATCGCTTACTGTTTTTTGATGATTCGCTATTCTCTGCTGCACGGGGATTCGCGTCTAATTCAGGAAATGCTCGTAGCACCGAGTGAGGAAATAGAGAGCGATTTTAAACTGTCGGCTCGGGAAATAATTGCTATATTCTATCTTATTAAAGACGCTCCAAGTCTAGCTTCTTTAGCGGCAGCGGCTCAGCCAGTTATAGAAGATGCGATCGCTGACCTGGATTTATTACCAGCAACGCAAGATCTGGTTAAAGCTAGCTCCGAGGAGCCAGTGGGTAATGGAGAAATACTTACTATAGAAGAGATTAGAAATCGCTATCCCCAAGAATGGGTGCTAATTGCCTACCGGGAGCTAGACGAAAATCTCTGCATTATTAGAGGCGAAGTATTAGCCCATTCTCCAGAGCGCCAGATAATTTACAATAGCCTTTCTTTAAGACAAGGAAAACCAGTTGCCATCGAATATACTGGTCTAATAGAAAATATATAATTTTAATGCTATCTAATGCGACCTAATGCAATCGGCGCTAATAATTCATTAGGTATTTCCAAATAAATATCCTCTGTAGAACAGGCGTCCCGCCTGTCTCTAGCTAGGCACTGGACTTTTCGGAAGCCCGTCCTACGAATTGGGTAATTTATTTCTTGGAATTCCCTTAGAGAGTCGATCGTTTCAAGTCTTAATATATAACTGGTAAGTGGAAGATTCAGGTAGCGATCGGCACTTCAGAGGCAAAACTGGCAGTGCGGACAAATTCAAATGGTCCTGCTATAGCTCCCCAGAGCTGTTTGTCGTTTTCCAGGTCGCGTCCGCGATCGTGGCTTATAAATTTATCGGCGTTAATTTCAAATGTCCCATCGAAATAAGTGCTTTTGCCTTTGCGAACTACAAGGCAACCTTTGCCCGGTTCCACCTGACCGTGGAAGCTGTCCCCAGTCCATTTGGTAATATAGCTGCATCCCGGCATTTTCTCTAATTGGTCTTTAGTCAAAGCTTCCAATCGCTCGGGCGATCGCGCGCCGCCATAGAATTTTTTTTCTGTTGTTATTTTATAATTTTCTATTTCTATATGGTCAACAGCAGGAACTAATTTCAACACCCGCACTCGGTAGGGTTCTCCCAACATATAGTCATAAGCTTGTTCCAGGTAGAGACTCGTACCATCTAGCAATTCCAAGGGCAGGGGACGCATGCAGACGCGAATGTGGGCGAACAAAGGAGGATTTTCCCAGGCTTGAGCTTGGTTGCTAAAATCAGAGGCCATCCAACGGGCTAAGGTGGTAACATCAGTAGCGTGGGTCATAGGCTATAAGTGTGGGTTCTGGAATTCGGGACATCCCAATCTTCTCACACTCCCTACCATGCAAGGAAGCGGTCAGCGGTCAGCTAATAGCAGTCAGCTAGAGCTAAAAGCTCAAGAGCGCATAAGCTGTTGGGCGAAGCCCTTCCGGCAGCAATAGCTCAGAGCGGTCAGCGGTCAGCTAAGAGCAGTCAGCTAGAGCTATATAAAAGCTGAAAGCTGAGAGCTGAGAGCTGAGAGCTTTTTTTGCCCAATGCCCTATGCCCTATGCCCCATGCCCCAAATTGTTACGGATTGTTGCTTTGTTTATGAGAAGGGGTACGAGGGTACTGGGACTCCTTTATCGTTTATAAAGAAACTGTCAAGCAAGTCGTGACTCTATGTATAGGCCCTTTCTGGAATATTTAGAAGCAGAGCTGCGTACCCGGTTTGGTTCTGGTAAAGAATTACCGTCTCGGCCGATACCTGCTGGTTTGGAGAAGAAGGTAGGCAAACGCGGCAAAAACCCCGCTACAATTGAAAGCTGGTGCTACCAATGCGAGCAGTTACGCAAGATTCGCTACACCTACATTGATGCAGGAGAGTCGGCTCAAGTATTCAATAGCGTCATCTACCCCAGGCATCACTACGATATACCCCTGCTGGGAATTGATTTTTTATCATTTGGCAAAGACGGGAAAAATAAAATTCTCATTGTTCTTGACTTTCAACCTTTATTTAGGGATGAAAAATATATTGACAGGTATATAGAGCCGATGAAAAAATTGCGCGACGACTATAAAGACCTGGCTCAAGATTTGCCAATGAAATTTTATGACGCCAATCAATATTTCTCGAAATATCTCCTGTTTGCCAAGCTAGAAGACGCCGTAAGTGTTGAGAATAGACTAAAGCTAGCCTACAAAGAATATTTGACATTGTATTGGCAGATGTTAGAGAAGGCAGAGCCTTTAGAAGATCAATCGGATATCCAGAGGATAGTCAAGGCCCAGAAAGACTACGACCAATATAGTGCAGATAGAGATCCCGCTCACGGGCTGTTTAGCAGCTATTTCGGTAACGAGTGGGCTAATAGATTTCTCTACGAGTTTCTGTTTGAAGACGCAGAGCCTTTAGCAGTGGCGGGGGCAAAACGATGACCCTTTATCAACCTTTTTTGGACGAAGCGAAGGCGATTTTAGAAGAGCGCCTCGACCTCAAAGACTATCCGATACCAGAGGGTTTCGAGAGCAAGGAAGCCAGCGTTGGCAAAGGGAAAAAGCGATCGCAAGTCCTCACCACCAGCTATGCGAAAAGAGCGGACAAGCTGCGACAAATCCGCGCCGCTCACGTTCAAGGGGGGGATTTATATCAGGTTCTTAACTTTGTCATCTTCCCAGAGCTAAACTATGACTTGCCTTTTTTTGGTGGCGACCTGGTAACTTTGCCGGGAGGACACCTGATTGCTCTGGATATGCAGCCTTTGTTTCGGGACGATCCGCAATACCAATCCAAATATACCGAGCCGATCTGGCCAATTTTTAAAAGCCACCAGCAGCACCTGCCTTGGGGAGGCGAGTTCCCCGATGAGGCGAGGCCCTTTTTTTCTCCGGCTTTTATCTGGACTCGCCCTACAGAAACCGAGGTAGTCGAAAAGCAAGTTTTTGCTGCTTTCATAGACTATCTCAATGCTTATCTGAATTTTGTGGACGAGGCAGAAGCAGTCGTCGATACCGAGGAGTTAGCAAAAATTAAAGATGCTCAACTGCGCTACCTCCGTTACCGAGCGGAAAAAGACCCAGCTCGCGGTATGTTTACGCGCTTCTACGGCTCCGAATGGACCGAGGAGTACATCCACGGTTTTCTCTTCGATCTGGAACGCAAACTGGCTGAATCAGGGAATGGGGGAATGGGGAATTGGGCTTGTGAAGGACAAAATATCGTTGGTGTAAAGGTTTCCGGGAGAAATCCCGCCGCTGAAACCCTTTCATGACAGGGGTCTTTAGTTATTTATCGCTTCAAAGTTATGTAAACATAATGAATAATTTAGGATTGCTATAGGGAGTCATATGTATATATTTACTCTAATAGCGATCGCCAGGAGCTGTTTGCTAAGCAAACAGCTCCTTAATTTATCTTGCCTTATGACCGATAGATATTTTTTTATTATATACAATACTTAGGACATTTTTTTCATGGCAACGGTAGAATGCGGGTTTCAGATTCTCATATTACCCCAATCGCCAACGGTAGAATGCGAGTTTCAGCCCGAGTCCCTAAAAACTGTCCGGACTATTGATATAGATAAGCTGCTATTTAGATCGAATTTGACTTCGTAGATACCGAAGCCTCTGCTGGAAGCGAGTTTGGGCTCTATACCGCAAGCGATTTACCAATAGTAAGTCCGCGAAGTTGCGATCGCTTCTTGCCAAAAATATTAACCTGTTATCTATATTTACAAATTTCCTTTACATAACGCAACATAAAGATGGAATATTCTTAACAAATTGTAAAAAAAAAAGATCCAGCAGTGTTGTATAAAGGGAAATGGAAGAGATAAAAAACGTGGAAGTCAAACCTGAAAAGGGTTTCAAGATTTTTCACGATTCTCATCCAAATGTGAAATGCCTCTAAGATTTCTCAAATTAATTTGGCGGTCCCATAAAAGGCGCGCTGAGGTATTTGGGACCAATCAAAGGTGTTAGGGTCTCTCCCAAATACTAGCAGGCTGGATTTAAGCAGCTTGTGGTAGCGCAATCTAATGGCTCAATAGCACGAGGGAGCGCAACTGCTGCTCGTTTCGATCCAATCCCAATAAACTAAAACAAAACCGGAGATTTAGGAGATTTCGTAAATGCTAGACGCATACGCAAAAGTGGTTTCCCAAGCCGACTCCCGAGGTGAATACTTGTCCGCCTCTCAACTAGACGCTCTCACAGCAATGGTTGGCGAAGCCAATAAGCGTCTGGATGCGGTGAACCGCATAACCAGCAACGCTTCCACGATTGTGGCCGAAGCAGCGCGCTCTCTGTTTGGCGAACAACCCCAACTAATCGCCCCGGGTGGCAATGCCTACACCAGCCGTCGGATGGCAGCTTGCTTGCGCGATATGGAAATTATTCTGCGCTACGTCACCTATGCAACGATCGCTGGTGATGCAAGCGTTCTCGACGATCGCTGCCTGAACGGCCTGCGCGAAACCTATCAAGCCCTAGGCGTGCCCGGAACTTCTGTGGCTGTTGGCGTCGGCAAAATGAAAGATGCGGCCATCAAAATTGCTAACGATCCAGCCGGGATTACTCCTGGGGATTGCAGCAGCCTGATGTCTGAAATTTCTGGCTACTTCGATCGCGCTGCTACAGCAGTTGGCTAAAAAAAGCCTACCTTGCTTGCAGGGAAAAAATGTCTGACGGATAAAGCTAAAAATTTACCTTTCATCCGCAAGACATACAGACTTGATAGTTTTAACCAATAGTTTTGAAAATTTTCCACCTTAACAGGGAGATACCTCAAAAATGAAAACCCCGATTACCGATGCGATTTCTTCGGCAGATTCTCAAGGCCGTTTTCTGAGCAACACCGAGCTACAAGCGATTGACGGTCGCTTTAAGCGGGCTGCAGCCAGCATGGAAGCAGCTAAAGCTCTGACAAGCAAAGCAAAACAGCTAACTGACGGGGCAGCTCAAGCAGTTTACAACAAGTTTCCCTACACCAATACAATGCAGGGACCGAACTACGCTTCCAGCCCCACGGGCAAAGCCAAATGTTCTCGCGATGTCGGCTACTACCTGCGTATGATAACCTACTGCCTGGTAGTAGGTGGAACCGGCCCAATGGACGAGTATCTGATTGCTGGCTTGGCTGAAATCAACGCTACCTTCGAGCTATCTCCCAGTTGGTACATTGAAGCCCTGAAATATATCAAGGCCAACCACGGTCTGAGCGGCCAAGCAGCAGTTGAAGCTAATACTTATATCGACTACGCCATCAACGCTCTAAGCTAATTAAAAGCCGTCCGTCCCGATCGGATTGCATGGTACGGGCACGATATGGAGTCCAGTAAAGGATGTCCGGAAAGGTGGGCAGATGCTAGCAGGCTAGTGGGTGTCTTCCTATCCGGGCATCTTTGTAATTTTAATAATTATAAGTAAGCTATTAGCAGTCAGCAGTCAGCAGTCAGCAGTCAGCTAAAGTCCTGCCAACAAGCGCAGTCTTTGCATTTTGATTTCTGTCCTATAGTGGTAAGATTTAATTGAATCCCCCGTAGGACAAGCGTAACGCCTGTCCTACGGGGGGATTGGTTTTTTTAGAGCTGCCGGATTTAATATATAAGACTGTTTGAAGAATAAGAGCCAGTAGAGCTGGGAAATTGTTAGCATTCAACTCGTTAATTTCCCTTGGCCTGCTCCACAATCTAACGAGACAATCTAACGAGAATAATATAAGGCGAGCTATCCTCTATTTTAGGACTATTGCAAACCCGAAAGATGCTGGATGATTTTGAATCGAACTCGCCGTCAGTTGAGAATATGGCTGAGGGTGAGTCTTTGACTTTAGAGCAGGCGATCGCCAACTTGCGCCATGAAGATCTAAGCTTGCGCTACTACGCCGCTTGGTGGATTGGTCGGTTTAGGGTGCGGGAACCCGCTGCTATAGAAGGTCTAATAGGGTTATTAGATGAAGCTGGCGATCGCACTGATGAAGGAGGCTTTCCCCTGCGACGCAATGCAGCTAGAGCTTTGGGGAAATTGGGCGATCGGCGAGCTATACCTGCTTTAATTAAATGCTTGGACTGTCCCGACTACTATGTTCGAGAAGCGGCAGCTCAATCTCTGGAAATGCTGGGCGACCCTACCGCCATACAGCCACTGCTACAACTGCTGGCTGGAGGAGTTGCAGCAGCTACCCTCGTTCCGGGGAAGCCCCATCTAACCCAACCTTACCCAGCAGTGCTAGAAGCTTTGGGAACTCTTCAGGCTACTGAAGCTATTTCTGAGATTCAACCGTTTTTGGAGCATGCCGTAGAGAGGGTGCAGAACTCGGCAGCGCGAGCTATGTATCAACTGACTGGCGAAGCGACTTACGGAGAACGTCTGGCGCAGGTTTTGAACCACCCCGATTTACAATTGCGCCGCTCCGCTTTAATGGATATCGGAGCAATTGGCTATTTACCAGCAGCGGAAGCTATATCCGAAACCTTGGCAGAAAATAGTATTAAGCTAATTGCCCTAAAAGGAATTTTAGAATATAACCTAGAAGATTCTAGCCCAGAGACAGTACCGACCTTGTCCGAGGATGGGATCCGAATTATGAATCTGATGGACGGTCTTCTGTGAAATGCGATTAGCCCGGAGCTGTCAGCTTTCAGCGCTCAGCTTTCAGCTCTAGGAAAAAGCCTTTAGTAGGTTGCGTTTAGACCAATTGTTGCGTCCCTGCAAGGGGAGCATTTCAATTTTGAAGCGGACGCCGCCTAACGCCTAAAGGCGCGGCTACACAAACAAAGCCCTTCGGGCTTCCCCGTTACAAAAGTGAAATGCTACCCCTGCACGCTTTACTAACTAAAAGCTGATGGCTGAAAGCTGACAGCTTTTAGCTTCCCCCTCATTGCCAATTGATAAATGACTGACGCTATCCAAAAACTAATAGAAGCAGTTGAAAGTGCGGATTCTGCCGATCGCTTGACAGATGCCATGCGGGATTTAGCAGATGCGCGATCGCTCCTTGCTATTCCTATTTTAATTGAGGCTCTCGGCTATAACAATCCCGGCGCTGCCGTGGCCGCCGTCGATGGATTGGTTGCTCTAGGAAAGCCTGCAGTGGAGCCGGTATTGCAACAGCTTGACGGCTATAACTATGGTGCTAGAGCTTGGGGGCTTCGAGTTTTGGCCGGAATTGGCGACCCTCGTGGTTTGGAGCTATTGCTAGAAACTGCAGAAACAGATTTTGCCCTAAGCGTGCGTCGCGCTGCAGCTAAAGGATTGGGGAATATTTGCTGGCAGGATATGGCACCAGAAAAAATCCCAGAAGCACGAGGGAAAATATTAAAGTCTCTACTGAAGGTTTGTGAAGATCCCGAGTGGGTGGTTCGCTATGCAGCCCTAGCGGGATTAGAAGGTTTGGGCAAAGCAATTGCCGCCAGCAATCCTGTAGATGTATTGCCAATTCTGGAGCCTCTGGAGGAAGTCGCTAAGAACGATACGGTATTGGTCGTGCGCGCCCGGGCAGAGTTGGCTCGTCGGGAATTGCAAAAGAAATATTATTGAGCTGCCGGGGCGATCGCATCACTCCTTACCGTGGGAACCTCGTTATACTAAGAATTGTCACCCCGTTCGACTCAGTACAATGCACCCACGATCGCCTCTTGTCTGAAAATAAAATAACCCGTTTATTACCGGAAACGAGCGATCGCTTTTTCTCCAAAGTCAAATAGCCAGCAAAAGCGATGGTGAGATAAGGGAGCTTTGCCAATCGCGTTTAAGGGGCAATATCTTTTTTACTTTTGGATATTTTAGAAGAGCGATCGCCACCAGCCCTGATTTGACAAAATCTCAATTATCTTTTACCATCTACCCAAGGAGGCAAATAGACTATGACAAACCTTAATATTTCAATACCCGAATCTATGCAAGAATTTGTTAATCAACAAATTACTTGTGGCAACTATAACAATGCCAGCGAATACATCTTGCATTTAATACAGAAACACCAGCAGCAAAGCACCGAATTAGAAGTTATGTTAAATGAAGGTATCGAGAGCGGTTTGCCTATTGAAGTAACAGAAAGTTGGTGGGAACAAAAACGCAGTATGCTTGTAGAAAAATTCAGCGATTAAGACGGATGACACGACAAATTGTAATTAGACCAAAAGCAAGCGACGACTTGGACGATCAATTTGCTTATATTGCTGAAGATAATATGGATGCAGCATTGCGATTTTTTGATGCCACTAGAGAGACTATCTCGCAATTGGCGAGGATGCCCGGTTTAGGTAGTCCAGTACAAAATGTTAGTTTAGCAGGTTTGCGGAAGCGATCGGTCAAGGGGTTTAACAAGCATTTAATTTTTTATCTCACCCAAGATGACTGTATTGAAGTGGTACGAATCCTTCATGCTGCCCGCGATTTTAGGGCTGTTCTCGATAGCGAAGAATAATGAACTACAAATCTATTGCATCTTAAGTTTCTCCGATCGCCTTCTCCCCCAAAAAATAGCCCTCGATTACCGAGCCGGATAGCGTTCTCTCTGCTGCTATAATTAAAATAATATCTTGCTCTCTTGCACGCTTATTATGCCAGAATCAGTACAGACCTCGCGACTCCAAGAAGCGATTGATACGGTAGAATCTCTGTCCTTTGAAGAGCAAAACCTAGTCGTTGAAATATTACTGAAACGACTACAGAGGAAACGCCGAAAAAAACTCTTTCAAGAAATTAAGGAAGTGCGAGAAGAAGCCTCTCAAGGCGAAATTAAATTGGGCTCTGTAGAAGATTTTCTGAAGGAGTTAGAGCGTTGAGACAAATTGCTTGGACTCCAAAGCGATCGCCTTTGGTCGCTATGACTCATAGAGTTGAGTGAGGAGGAGAAGGCTTTTTCCATACAATGATAAAATAGAAAGCGATCGCTCAAAAAGGAGAAGAAAAACGAATAGCATCTTCAACGAACTAGCTGAGTACAGACGGCAGCTCGGTTTGCCGCATGCAGGTAGCGAAGCAGACAGATCGACCGTAGCTAAACTAGAAATAAGCGATCGAAGCTTCTTCGGCATTAACTCTAGCAGTAATCCCTATTCTCGGGAGATAACGTTAAGAGCTAACCCCATCACCAAAAGCCACGCCGAAGCCGATGCTTTTCAGCAAGCAGCAGACGCAGGAGTTGGAGGTGGAAAAGCTTGTTTAATAGTAGATCGAGACCTTTGCGCCGCTTGCGGTATTCGAGGAGGAGTTAAATGGCCTGGCAATTAGGCATAGAAGAGCTAGAAATCGTTACCCCCAGCGGCACTAAGAAAATAACTGTTAAACCACCAAAAACAAGGAAACGATAAATGTTTGTATCGGACTTATCAGTAGAACAATGGGTTGGCAACAAAGATGAAGGCACTCTCCTCGAAAACCCAAATTGGCAGCAAATAGAATCTGCCATCTGCCAATTAAACGGTAGAACCCAAACCTTAGTGACCTTGGGCGCTGATGAAGAAACTTACATGAGTGTTGGGGGTGGCGAAGCTGGCAAATATATCGTCAACCTCACCCTCGATGGCATGACTTTCTATAATTTAGTCGATCGCTCCAGTTCAGAATTTATAGAACAATTAGTTGTCGGCGGGCAACTCGGAAATTATCCAGCTAAAATGCTTACAAACTTACAGACTGCGTTGTTAGCAGCTAAAATTTTTGCTGGAACGGGAGAACTTGATGAGTCAGTTACTTGGGAGCAAGACGAATCGTTAGCGATGGTGGGATAAGGGAGCTTTGCCAATCGCGTTTAAGGGGAATCTCTTTTTTCCTTCTGGAAATATTAGCAGAGGTTGGGGAGGGAGCGTTATCAGAACTAGAGGTGTTTCGATACAAAATATCCGCCACTTCAGCAATACAAGCATCTAGACGTTGTTTATCTTCGGGAGTTATTTTATTATAAACTTAACTAATTTGATTTGTTCGCCCCATTCAAAGAGGTATCTTTTGACTATAACATATAACACAAACCCAAAAAATTATTTCCGTTCTTTTCAATGGGACCCCATTAAGAATTTCCATCACAAGGGGCCCTTTTAGGTCTATTTGCAAAATTGAAATGCTCCCATTACACCCTACCCACACTCCCCTTTTTCCACTCTCAAAGCTCTCAACGGCGAGTCGCATTCCTCAATGCGACTCGCCGTTGGTTGATTTGGGCTAGAAGAAGAGTTGAGAGGGTTGAGTTACCAACCAACTTAGTATCATTCTAGGATACAGGCTCCTGGACCAGTTATATACCATTGTGCCCGATTGTAGTAGTTGGCATCTGCCCCTACCAGCACTGGACTATCGAGCCAGCCGCCTTCATCGCCGGGATCGCCATCAAAGATTGGGCCGGTAGAAAAGGCTAAACGATTAGTTTCCTTGTTTTTGAACATATACGCATCACCATTTTCCACCAGATACCATTGTGCCCGATTGTAGTAATTGGCATCTGCCCCTACCAGCGCTGGACTATCGAGCCAGCCGCCTTCATCGCCGGGATCGCCATCAAAGATTGGGCCGGTAGAAAAGGCTAAACGATTAGTTTCCTTGTTTTTCAACATGTACGCATCACCATTTTCCACGAGATACCATCGTGCCCGCTCGTAGTAATTGGCATCTGCCCCGACTAGCTCTGGACTATTGAGCCAGCCGCCTTCATCGCCGGGATTGCCCTCAAAGATTGGGCCAGGCGAAAACATTAAACGATTAGTCTCCTTATTTTTAATCTGAACATATTGTTCGCTAGCATCACAATCAGCAGCATACGCAGGCAATGCTATTAGTAGCATTGAGAACAACATGCAAATCAGTACCCCAAGTCGTTTCATTTGTTTCATTTGTACTATCCTAACTCTACTACAGAACCCGACGGAATTAAAATTTAGCCTTACAATGCTATCTATAACACCCCAAAATTGGCGTTAGAAAATCCAATCAAATAGGATTTTTATAGTATTGACTACGACTGGATGATAATTCCGCTCTAGGTTAATAATGTATTGTTTTTGTCAGATGCATATCACCTGAAATCTCCTCTTAGTTTGTGGGCAAGACTTGCGGAACCCACTCCTAATTTTTCCCAAGAGGGAAACTAGAATAATAAATCGCTTTGACATTCCGCCATCTCTGGTGATGCCACTGCAATTAATCTAGGGCAGATGTCGATGTCGCTTCTGACTTCAACCAATATAGCCTTAAAAAAACGAAATGCAACCTAATAAAACTAATAACATTAAGAAACAAAATTATATATAATGTTATGTAAGCCTGCTTATTTTATTTTGAATTTTTACTCGCGTGCATTTTGAACTTAGGCAATCCCTCTCCCTGTAAAGCTTTACCGCTTCCATTGCCTGCTTACACTCTTTTGAAAATAGGATTATTTTCACTTGGCGATAAGATAGATTTCGCTCTGACGAACCGGATTAGTCCACAAAAAACTCATACAACCTAATATCAATTTCATATAAATAAAAGGTGAATAATAATATATTATTCAGATAAAAATAATAATATGGGGCATGGGGTATACATGGGGTATGGGGCATTGGGCATTAGGGACCAGGGCGAGGTGGGAATCTGCTATAATTAGGTGCAATAGGGGGCTCGCGCAGCGGTTCAAAATAATTTTGAATTTGAATTTTGAATTTTGAATTCTGCGCAGCGGTTCAAAATAAGATCAAATCCGGTTAAACGGTGATATTAGGGGCGGTCCCCCCGTGGCTGCCCCATGCCAATCGGGGCAGCCACGGGGGGA
>JAAHFN010000023.1:171237-207764 GCA_010672965.1 Oscillatoria sp. SIO1A7 | reverse complement strand
CGGGAGTTCAGACGTGTGTGTGTCGTATCTGGTGGGGGGTGTAGGGTGTGGGGTGTGGGTTGGGGGGGGGGGAAGGCAATATGACGAAAAAGCCCCAAAGTAAACGGCGTGGGGTGTAGGGTGTAGGGTGTGGGGTGTGGGGTGTAGGGTGTGGGGTGTGGGGTGTGGGGTGGGGAAGTCAATATGACGAAAAAGCCCCAAAGTAAACACCCCCAAAGTAAACACCCCCAAAGTAAACACTAGATGTAAGCTGTAGGCAAAACCGCTCCCTGGGCTAAGAAACCCTAGCCCTATCGATCGTAAAATGATTTGCTTAATTTGCGTAATTTTATCCCCCCTGACCAATCCGAGTGCAGGGGGAATTTATTTGAAAAGACTCTCAGCAGTCAGCAATCAGCTCTCATCTCATATCAAATCCGGTTAAACATTCACAGTATCTGTAGGGGTTCCCCGTGCCCGCCCCAAACCAATCGGGGCGTTCGCGTTGGCGGAGCCTGCGCGCCTTAGGCGCATAGCGTCTCCGTAAGGAGAATCGCGGGGGGATTGCCCCTACGAGATTTATGGAATGGAACAGCGGAAGCGGATTTGATATCAGCTCTCATCTCTGAGCAAGAGAGCGATCGACCCCAATATAGCGCTACGCACGCGCAGGTTAGGGGCGAATGGCATATGCCCTTGCGGGCAGGCTCCGCCTACGCCCCTACATTTTTTGTCCCAATGCCCAATGCCCAATGCCCAATGCCCAATGCCCAATGCCCAATGCCCAATGCCCTATGCCCAATGCCCAATGCCCTATGCCCAATGCCCAGTGCCCAATGCCCAATGCCCAATGCCCAACTCAAAACTTAAAACTTAAAACTCAAAAAATAATTCTTTCCCATTCTTCGGGAAAACCTTGGCGGGAAAAAACTTGTTTTCCCAAGTAATAGCAAGCGTAAGACTGGCGATCGTTCTCTACGGCATCGCCGCAGGAGCGAGTGCTATAAGCTAGAGCGAGATTATTTTGTACTACTGCCCATTCCCCGGGAAAATGTTTGAGGGAGTAAGCCTGCAAAGCTACTTGGCAGCAAGCGATCGCAATCTCCCCAGTTATTTCGCGATCGCCATCGGGCAAGCCCCAAATAATCCCTGCCAAATCTGCAAGCAACCCGGCGATCGTAGCAGCTTGTTCTGGAGAAACGACAGAGAAAGCAAACGCACTCCACTGCTGCAAGACATAAATAAAGCGAGGTTCGAGTAAGTCTATATTTTCCAACAAAAGCGGATAAATTTCCCCAAGGTCTCCTTTGCTCTCCCAACTTACCTCTAGTGCTTCGACTAAAAACGCCTGAGTTCTATCAAAAGTCGTAGCCAAGGATGGACTGCTTATTTGAGGAGAAAGCCTCGGCAAAATCAAGGGAGCCTTTTTATTTTTAATTCTAACCTTTAAGAGCTGCCTCGGCACCAAACCAGTTTTGAATTTATGGGCACCATCAAAAAGACGGTCTATTTCAAGTACGGATTTTGAAGACGAGTACGGTAGTTGCATAATATAGAGAAGCTCCTTTAATAACTACTGGCGGTCTGTTGTCGCTGGCGGTGCCAGCCGTACTTTGCGCTACTTACTTACAGGCCAGAGCTATCTAAATCCGGGACAAAGTAGTAATAGGTCGTTTTTTTTCTATAAGCTAGTGGTTTGTCTGGCTTAAAATTGTAGGGAGCGGCCCGGGAACGAAACAAGGGCGCACAGATTGATATAGCATTACATAGTAAGGTTAGGACGGTTACAAAATGCCACAGCTTACGAAAGGCAAGGCTTTGGCCGATAGCTGAGAGCTGATAGCTGACCGCTTACTGCTATATGGTTGGGTTTCGTTCCCGGGCCGCTCCCTACAGTCATGCACAATTTTAGATTTGCCAACCCACTAGAGAGCTTTCCGCTATTAGCGACCTGCAACATAACTCAGACAAATCATAAGAGCTAATATCAAATCCGGTTAAACATAGGACTTACGCAAATTGTAGAAATGCGCCCTAAGTGTAGGGGTCAACGGCCGTTGACCCCTACCAGATATAGAGGCAGTGCGTAATAATCATGTCGGTTTGAATGCCCCAAAAAAAAGTCAATTCTGCGTAGGACGGGCTTCCGAAAAGTCCCTTAGAGCTGGAGGGACTTTTCGGAAGCCCGTCCTACGCGAGATTCTAAATTTTTTCTGTGGGTATTTAACCTGACTTGATATAAGTCCTGAAACAGCCACAGTTTGTATGGGTCCCCAGGAAGCGCCCCGATTGGCTTCCCCTCCTGCGGGCGGTGTGGGTGGGTTGGGGCGGCCGGGGTCGTATCGCTCGCTTGGGAATTGCCCCAAAGGTATTTATGGGGGTATTCATGGAACAGCGGAAGCGGATTTGATATAAGTCCTGTATTGCACTAAAAACAAGAGCGAATTTCTCCCAAGGAAAACCCACCCGCTGCTCGCGACAGGGTGCGAGATCGGCGGGCTTTTGGGTGGGATATCTTCCCGGCCGGACGCTGCGATTGGGGGCGTGCCAATGGACTACTTGCCGGAGAGTCCAAGGCTTACCCCGCCGCAAGCCGGTTTTTTAAGGGAGAAATTGTTTGACTGAGAATACCCTCCTTTCTATTTGTGCTAAATCTTTCCATTTGTAAAGGGTCGCGGTTATTAGCCGTGGCCCCTATTTATGCACCCCAAAGCTTCGGGAGCTATAAATCCATCTTAGCATCGTTTTTCTCGAATGTCAACATTAAATGGAAAAATTTTTTGCGCCTTCTGCACTTCGCGCAGTTTCTGCATTGTCCTATAGCCTAATATTACAGCCTCAGTCGCGATCGCCCTATCCCCGGCCAACAGATTTGCGCTTTACTAAAAATATTAGCCTTGGTATCCGAGTAGTTGGCCCCTTATAAATTATAGCTTTTGACTAATTCATACAGCTAGGAGCTGGCAAAAAGTCTTTGACTATATTTCAGTGGTGGATATGGCAGTCCCGGCAGTCCCGGGGTTTTTGCCTCCAATCGGATCGGATCGTATCCTACGAATGGATTACCATAGCAATTTTCTTTTAGCAACTGCTAACTTTATCGCTAACTTTATCCGCTATTTCAATAATCTTGTCCAAGCGGAAAGTATCTACTAGACTTACTAGAGTATCAGCCAAAGATGCATTTCGATCTGGAATTTGCTCTAGCAGGTCGAAAATCAAATCCTCATCGGCTTGGATGGCTGCTTGGCGTAACTCTGTTATCCATTCATCAGGCATCGCCGCTAAAGACGAGACAGTTAAGCTAGGTGAGGAAGCTTCGCGAGCAAGAGGTATGCTATATTGGCCGTTCTCTAGCTCTGCTAGTTCTTCTTGCTTTGCCGATATTTCACTCGTTACTTCTTCATATATATAGCGCACTCCTAGATGTTTCGCTATTTTTTCTAAAATTACCGATTCCTGGAAAGGCTTAGCTACAAAATCATCACAGCCGGCCGCCAAGATAGCAGCTCGGTTCTGTTCAAAAGCATTAGCACTCAGCGCTACGATCGCTGTTTTATCTCCTGCCAAGGAAGCGCGGATCTGTTTGGTAGCTTCATAGCCATCCATTACTGGCATCCTCATGTCCATCCAAATTAGATGCGGCTGCCAGCTTTGCCAACAGGCGATCGCCTCCTTACCATTAGCAGCTTCTTTTGTCTCAAATCCCAAGGGAGACAGCAGCTTGACCAGTACCTTGCGGTTATCTTCCGCATCGTCAACCACCAGGATGCGATAAGTTTCTCGATCCGGTTCTAGAGCAATAACTTCTCGCGGAGGCAGTTGAGTAACTGGGCTATCTGCCGAGGGCAACCCGACCGGAATAGAAAAGGAAAACATCGTTCCCTTGCCAACCGTGCTGCGAGCCTCAATTTCTCCCCCCATTAAACGCACGAATTCTCGGCTAATCGGCAACCCCAGTCCGGTTCCAATCTGCGATTTTCTACCAGTTTCCGTTTGCACGAACGGCTCGAATAAATTATCTAGTTCTGCTGCAGAAATCCCTGCCCCCGTATCTTCTACTTCAAAGTACAATTGGGCATCCTGCACCCCAAGCGATCCAAGCAAGCTACCCCAACGACTATGCTCTGAGCAAGTCGAGCATTGTGCATTAGGAATTGGGTATTGGGTATTGGGCATAGGGCGAGGGTTCACATCGAAGGTGTCGGAAGGAGGGGAAGAGTGGGAAGAAAAAATTTTGTTTTCTTCCCCTATCTCCCCTATCTCCCCTATCTCCCCACTCTCTAAAGTGACCCCATCTCCCCACATTGCCCCCTTTGAAAGGGGAGGTGCCCAATTACCAATGCCCAATTTTCCCTTACCAATTCGCAAGGTTACGCGACCTTTTTCGGTAAATTTTATGGCATTATCGAGGAGGTTGGTCAAGACCTGGCGTAATTTACCTTCGTCAGTTACTATAAATTTAGGCAGGTCTGAATTTCTTTCCAATGCCAGTTCCAAACCCTTGGCATTAGCCTTGAGTTGTAACATTTTTTGGATACTTTCGAGCAGGCTATTTAAATTAAAACTATTTTCGCTTAGTTCTATTTTACCCGATTCTATTTTTGACAGTTCTAAAACTTTATTTATTAATTCTAATAAATGCTCGCCGCTGCGGCTAATTATTGCTAGATTTTCCAGATCTTCTTCTCTATTTCGCTCGGTATTTTGTCTCAGATGGCGGGATATGACTTGGGCAAAGCCAAGGATTGCGTTAAGCGGGGTACGCAGTTCGTGGCTCATATTCGCCAAAAAGCTACTTTTGGCGCTATTGGCCGCTTCGGCTCGCTCTTTGGCAAAAGAAAGCTCTCTAGTTTGTTCTTCTAGTTGTTCTTTCTTACTTTCTAGCTCTAGGGTTCGCTCTTTCACCTTTTGTTCTAGAGTTCGGGAATACTCTTCTAATTTTTGGTGGGACAGCTTCAGGTTTTCGACTAGGGCGTAGTTGGTGGCGATCGCCGCCGAGCCGAGAATAGCAATAAGGGGAGCGACAACGGGAACCCACCAGCCTATTAGGAAAGCCCAGTAAGAAGCGCTGACGATCGCTGCCAAAAGCAGGACAATTCCCCATCCAACGAGCCATCGCTTGCGCGGGAAGGCGGCACCCACTGTGGCGCTGCAGCCAGACCAAAAGAAAATCCACAATACTTCTAGAGGTTTGACCAAAACGCGCATTTGGGGACGGCCTTCTAGAGCGGCGCTCAAAATATGGCTGGTTGCGTTAGCATGAATGACTAGACCTGAAGAGGGCGAGGGCGTACCCTTAGGACTGGTACTGTAGGGTGTGTAGAACAGCTCATTGAGGCTTTCGGCAATTATGCCAATTAAGATAATGCGATCGCCTATTTGCTCTGCTACTACCTTATCCTCCAAAACATCAGTTATCGAGACTGAGTGAAATTTATCTAGGGAGCCCCGATAGTTCAGCAAAATCTGATAGCCCCCTAAGTTAGCTTTAGTATAGCCTCCCTCATTATCTTGAAGGGGTAAAAATACCGTTTTCCCCAACTTTATCTTGGTTTCTCCAATTTGCTCTGGGGTAATTCCCTTAGTTTTCAAATACATTAAGGCCAGCTTGATTCCCAGGCTTAGTTTGACTTCACCATTTGGAGAGCCAGTAGAAATCAAAGCACGACGAATTTTGCCATCGCCATCCAATACTAAGTCGGCAATGCCTACGCGATCCAGTTGACTTAAAACAGGGGGTGGGGCAATGCTATCGGGAACTTCTTTTTCAATTCCAATTAAATTGGGAGTGTATCGATATAACTCTAATAAATCCTGATATCCTTCTTTAACGGGAAAATCTCGATATAGATTTAAACCAATTGCGGCGGGTTGGTATTTTTTTAGGTTAGAGATAGTTCTAACCAGAACGCTATCGGGAATTGGCCATTGTCCAATCCGACTGATATCGGATTCGTCAATCGTTACTAGGAGAATGCGCGGGTCGCGAGGTTCTAGGGGACGCAGGCGAAAAAATTGGTCTAGCGTGGCCCACTCTAGCAGTTGGAAGAATCCCGCAGAACCCGCAGCAATCGTTAATCCTGCTCCAGTTAAGCTGGCGATCGCTACCCCTTGCCACCGTTGGCAAAACTTTTTGATAATGGAGCCGATAACCATATAAGATTATTCTTCTATAAAGGGCTTAGTGGCGATCGCTTGAAGTCCCACAGAATCTAAAAGTTGCTCCCATGCCACTGCATAGGTGGTATTTTCTGGCTGCGATCGCCTCAGATTGGCGAGAGTGGTTAGAGTATCGTACCAAATCCCAGACTTTCCATACGAAGCCGCTAGGGCCAATGATGGTTCTCCAAACTCCCCTTTATTTTCCTGAATTTTTGTATTTGAGGGAGTTCGCGTTATCGAGCCAGACAGCCAATAATCTGCTGATGGATCGTTCGGATCGCAAACTAGAGAAAAGTCCCACTCATACTTTTGTCCGACTTCGAGAGCTGGACCAGCTTCGGGAAGGTCAATCCTGACAATTCCTGGACCCCTTGTTAGAGAGATATCCTGCTCGTAAATTTCATTCACACTGCCCTCAAGATACAGGGCAAATTTCGCGGTTTTGGCTTTAGTCTCCGCAACATATACAAACAGGGTCGGGCGGGAGGCAACGGTTAAACCGGATGAAGTTCCGGGCATCAAGGGTATGACATAAGGATCCTGAACCTCTATATCCAAAGGGCATCTGCCTCCATTGCGGGAACCCGCTCCTCTGGTATCGTCTGGCTCTCCTTCCCCGGGTGGCTCGAAGGTAACGGTGAGTGCCGAACGGTTGCCCGCTATATCGTCTGAATTCCTAAGTCCTAACTCCCGGTTTTCTAAATCGGCCTGGCTTTGGCTTGGTATGCCAAAGGTAGCGCCTGCTATAGACAAGACCAGCGCAAAAAATATTAATCTGCAAGTTGTATTTTTTCCAGCCATAATTAAACTCCACTTCTAACCCGGATCTGGGGCAGGCAAAATAGTAGCTTAATAATTTTTCCTTGGAGCTAATCGTTATTATAGCGTTAGCCCATTGAATGGCGGCGAGATGGATTGTTAGCCTGCTCGCTCAAAGCTATCTTTTACTGCCCACCCTAGGTCCGCCTTATCTTGAAAGGCGACAATTGCATGGGTAATGTTTCCCAGCTCATCATAGATAGGAGCCGCCCAAACCTCTGTAGCAATCGTTTTATCGCCGTAATGAATTTCTATATTATCAGTCGTAGCATATTCTCCTTGCAAGGCCCGTAACACTGGTAAATCTTCCGACGGATAGAGGCGATCGGTTCCAGCGATATAAAGCTGATAAACTGCTGCAATATGCTCGGGGGTAGTACCGGGCGGTATTTCTCGGCGCAACAAAGCTTTGCCTTTGTGATTGATAAAGTAAAGTTGGCCGCTGGCATCAAATACAGCAATGGCGACGGGCAAGGCTTCCAGAAATTGAGCCAGGGAAGGAAGGTTGGATTGCAGCTGTGCCGGGGAATGGCGCTCCTTGGATAAACTATAATAAATAGAAAGCGCCATTCCCGATCCGGTCAATGCCAGTGCCGGAGAAACCACAGGCAGCCACCACCCAAATAAAAAGGCGAGGTAACTGGTTGCTACTGGGACGCTACCTAAAAAGAGAATTAAAATAGCGGTTGCGGTTGTTTGGGAGGAAATTGTTTTGCTTACTGCCTTGGTTTTGACCAGCAAACAAGTGGTGCTAGCTCCCAGGAAAGACCAGGCTAAAGTCCACAGCCATTCTAAAGGTTCTGACCAAACCCTAATCAACGGGCGTCCTTCTAGGGCACCGCTCAACATTTGAGAGGTTAAGTTGGCGTGAATCGCAACCCCGGGAGTTCGCTTGGGACTGCCAATCAAGCGCGTACTGTGGGAGGTGTAGAAAAAATCATTGAGGCTCTCTGCGGTGGCTCCAATCAAGACCACGCGATCGCGGATTAACTCCGGCTGTATTTGATTTTCTAGAACCTCGCTCATCGAGATGCTATAGAAGCGATCTAGCAATCCCCTGAAGTTAAGTATAATTTGATAGCCGCCAGCATTCGATCGCGCATAGCCGCCATCATTGCCAGTAAAAGGAACAAACATCGCCCGACCCAAACGTATTTTTCTAATATTGATAATTTCGGGAGTAATGCCCTCAGCTTCCAGATACATTAAAGCGACTCTTGCCCCCAAGCTTAATTGATTATTGCCATCCTTGGATTTCACCGAAATTAAACCGCGACGCACCTTGCCATCGGCATCCAGCAGCACGTCGGCCATTGCTACTTGTTCGAGGGATTTGAGAGTGGGGGATGGGGGAACTGTATTGCCGATTGCTTTCTCTATCCCAATCAAGTTCGGTGTAGATTTAAATACCCTAATTAAGTCATCGTGCCCCGGTTCCACTGGCAAATCTCGATAAAGATCGAGACCAATGACTCTTGGGTTGTGCGCTTTGAGATTTAAGATCAATTGAGCTAGAACGCCATCAGGTATGGGCCATTTTCCCAACTTGGCGATATCGGATTCGTTAATGGTCACTATGGCAATGCGCGGGTCTGGCGGCTCCTGGGCGCGCCAGCGAAAAAATTGGTCGAGAGTGGCCCACTCAAGAAGCTGGAACAATCCGGCATTTTCTGCAGCAATGACAGATCCTGCGATAGTCCCTGCCACAAGTATTGCCCCAAGCCAAGACCTATTTTTTTTGGCCGGGAGGCGCCGAAGGAGCTTTAGCCACATATTTGGTCTTAACCCATTTTTAATACTATAAATATAGCAAATCTTGCTCGTTCGACTGGGGGAGCTATCGCGCTCTAAAGCTGTTGGCAGCGTTCCAGATAAATTCCCGCTACCTTGTCCCCGGGATTAATTCGGAGACAATCTTGAAATAATTTCCCTGCTTCTGCGTAAGCACCCAATTGATACTGTAACACGGCTTGCTCGAATATTCCAAGGGTCTCTAGCTTGCCCTGCCGCAGTAACAGCGGATCTGCATTAAAGATTTCAAACACGGACACCCGTTCTGATTTTCCTTTCACTTTTACCCTATCTATCAGGCGAATGTCATAGTTTTGAGAATTTTCTAACCGCGAAAAAGTCTGGTGAGAAATTAAAAGGGATGTCCCATAGTTCTTGGTCAGCCCTTCTATGCGCGAGGCCAGATTTACTGCATCCCCTATGGCCGTACCGTTCATCCGCTGCTCTCCCCCTACCGTCCCCAGCATCAAGTTTCCGGTATTAATGCCAATCCCAATTTTAATGGGTATTCTATGGGGGGTCAGCTTGGCGGTATTATACTCCTGCAATCTTTCTAGCATAGCGATCGCCGCCCGAACAGCATCGTCAGCACTGCCGCTAAACAAAGCCATAATCGCGTCGCCAATATATTTATCTATAAAGCCATTATTTTCTAGTATTGCCGGTTCCATTGCCGACAAATAAGAGTTGATAAATTGAAAATTTTCCTCGGGCAGCATATTTTCGGAAATGGTGGTGAAGTGGCGAATGTCAGAAAAAAGTATAGACATCTCTTTTGCCACAGCTTCCCCCAGTTGTACTTCCACGATGCTGTCTTTGTCTATAATATCCAGAAATTGACTGGGGACAAAGCGTTCGTAAGCCTCGTTTAATTGCAGGAGTTCTTCAGTGAGCTGGAGCCGCTCGATTTCAGAACGCTTGCGATCGGCGATGTCTTGAAAAGCAACAAGAGCATAAGCAACATTTCCCAATTCATCGTAGATAGGCGTTGCCCAAGCCTCAATGGGAATAGCTCGGTCTCCTTGGTTGATTTCTAGATCGTCAGCTTCCGCATGTTCTCCCCGCAGAGCTTGCACCGCTGGCAGTTTTTCCCAGGGATAGAGGCGATCGGTTCCGGCAATGTAGGTTCCTTGCGCCTCTGCTAGTTGTTCTGCATTCCTATAAGATATCAACCCTTGACCCAGAATTTCTTCGGCTCTCTTATTAAGAAAATAGGTTTGGCCATTGGTGTCGATTACGGCAATCCCCACAGGCATAGCTTCTAGAAATTGAGACAGCCTTCTCTCATTTTCTTTTTGGAGCTGCCGGTTGTAGTAATTGGTAACGGCTAGAAAAGACCCAACTAAACTGGCCAGGGGAGAAATAAAGGGAATCCACCTGCTTTTTAGGAAAGCCAGATAACAAGAGCAAATGAGAAATAATCCTACTAAAAAAATCAAAAATATTTTTTTAAAAAAAGATAGATTTTCATAATAATCGCTGCGACTTCGCAATGCCCAGCCCAAGATAGCACCTATACAAGACCAGGCAAAAATCCACAGCCACTCTACAGGTTCGCTCCAGACCCGCAGGAATGGACGACCATCTATAGCGCCACTTAAAATTTGGCTAATTAAATTAGCGTGAACGATCGCCCCAGGAGTTGCCTGGGCAGTAGTAAATAAACCGCTGCTGTAGGGAGTTAAGAATAGGTCGTTGAGGCTTTCTCCAGTCGCCCCAATTAAAACTATGCGATCGCTCACTTGCCCGGGAGTAATGCTGTTCTCTAAAACATCCCGTAGGGATACAGTCTCGAAGCGGTCTTGCTCTCCTCTATAATTGAGCAAAATTTGGTAGCCGCCGGAATTAGCGCGCATATAGCCGCCATCATTGCCGGTAAAAGGAATAAATACCGCTTGACCCAATCCCAAGTGCATCTGCTTCGGGTCAAGCATTTGCAAGCCAATCCCTTCCGCTTCCAGATAGATTAGGCTTAAGCGAGCCCCCAGGCTTAATTTCGTTTTGCCTTCGTTAGAGCGTACCGACATTAAGCCGCGACGCACCTTGCCATCGGCATCCAATACTACATCGGCAATGGCTACTTGACCTAATTCCTCAAGAGTTGGCGGCGGCGCTACAGTCTGTCCGCTCGCTTTCTCGACGCCGATTAGGTTGGGAGTCGATTTGAAGACCTCAACCAGTTGCTGGTGCCCGGGCTCCACCGGCAAGTTTCGATAAATATCTAAGCCAATCGCTCTAGGTTGATATTTTTTTAAGATTGAGAGGGATTTCGCCAGAACCGCATCCGGAATTGGCCATTGTCCTACATAACTAATATCGGACTCGTCAATAGTGACAACAAGAATGCGCGGGTCTGGCGGCTCGGGAGGCCGCAGGCGAAAAAATTGGTCGAGGGTAGCCCACTCTAAAAGCTGCCATAATCCCGCAAAACTGGCACCCACGACTAATCCTGCTACCGTGGGTGCGGCAATGAGTACCTCTCGCCGCCGCCAAATTAGCTGTTTGAGCTTTGGCCACATAGATATCCCGAACCCAGACCCAATTTCTTAAAATTTACCCATACTCGTTCGCTCGACTTCTGCTGCAATTGTTAGCAAGATTTTTTGGCAACCTCGATCGCTTTCTAATAGTCGGTCCTCATATCTTTGAACTCCATTCTATATCTATTGGCCGATATTGTTCTATTGAACCCCATATGGTATTGGGCACGGGCATGGGAAGGGTGGGAAGGGTGGGAAGGGTGGGAAGGGTGGGAAGGACTGCTGAAAATTTTCCACTCCCCTCTCTCCCCACACTCTCCACACTCCCCTCTGTCCCCACACTCCCCACACTCCCCACACTCCCCTCTCTCCCCTCTCTCCCCACACTCCCCACACTCCCCACACTTCCTGGTCCTGTATGTAAAAACCCGGCTTATATTAAAAACCGGGTTACTAGGATTGTCAGTTTTGCTTCAATTGTTTTGGGACTTACGCATAGACTCTATGCATAGGGGCGAGGATTGCCCCTACAAATACTAGATATGGATACTTTGCGTAAGTCCTGTGTTTGTTGCTTGCTGACTGGCTGGCTGACTGACTGGCTGACTTGCTGGCTGACTTATGTTACTGGCTGACTGGCTGACTGGCGATCGCATCTAGCCCAACAGAAGTTAGCAAGTTTTTCCAGTTCTCGGTAATGGTGGCGTCCTCGGGCTGCTGGCGTCGCAGTTCTACTAGAGTGCCGATAGTTTCGTACCACAAGCCTTTCGCTCCATATAAGGCGGCACCCTCTAGGGATGGGTCTCTATCGAGCTGGCCTATCGTAGTTGCATCCCCTTCTACCCGCTTAATCCATCCGCTTACTATGGGACTGTCGGCTCTGAGCGAGCCTCCGCAGACGATCGCCATCGACCACTTATAAGTCTTGCCAGTTTCTAGAGCTGGTGCATCCGCCGGGAGCTGGAAGCCGACAATACTCCCTGTGGCGATCGCGGGCAAAAATTCTTGGTAAATATTGTTTCCTTCTTTATCCCCCAGGCTCAAAAGCACTTGCGAGGCAGAAGTTTTGGGCATATATAGATAAATGGTTGGATGAGAGGCAATAGTTTGCCCGTGGTTTGTGGCAGGTATCAAAGGCATAACCCCTCGGTCCAATGCTGCTGCATCCTCGGGGCAAACCTTGCCGTTAGGAGACCGTGAAGCTCCGCCAATAGTTTCCTCTGGCAGACCATCTCCGGGTGGATTGAATGTCACGCTCGCTGTAGCGCTCGGCAGTTGGCTTCGCGCTGGTAGAACTGGGACTATAGCCAGTTCCAGAGAGAGAGCAAAAGACAGCATGGTTAAGGGTAGAGGAAATTTCTTCCAGTTCATATAATAACCTCCTTGGTATAAATAAAGATTTTACCTCTTAGTCAAGAAGCTATCGCCTTTCAAATTGGTCTTTACTAAAAAAACAAGTTTAGTTAAGAGTTAAAGCGATCGCATTTTATCCGAGCAAATTATTTCCCGGTAATAGCTTGCCGGACCGTTAAAAACTCCCATTCAACTCTTATTATAATAGAGTCTTTCCTTAAAATGGCCATCTTGGGCATGGACAAAAGGGCATCGGCTTTCCCAATGCCCGGTTGCCATTAGAGCCAGTTTCCTACCAGAACAAAAGAAGACCAGAAATAGGGATGCTTGTAGCTGTCTTCTTGAAGCATAGTTATTTGTGCTTGGCGCAGAGCTTCCGCTTTGGCAACTCCAGAAGATTTAGCCAATTCTCGATAAAATTCAGCCATCAGTCGCGAGGTAGATTCGTCATTGACGGCCCATAGGGAAGCTACGGTGCTGCGAGCCCCAGACCGCACTGCTATTCCCGCCAACCCCAAAGCCGCGCGATCGTCTCCTTGTGCTGTTTGGCAGGCACTCAGGACTAGCAACTCAACGGGACTAGCAATCTTTTGTCCTCTGCTAAAGAGTAATTTCCGAAAATCTTCCACCTGGATTTTCTCATCCCAAGTGAGAATAAATGTCTCCTCGGAGTTGGAGCTAAACTGGCCATGAGTCGCCAAGTGAACTACCGGGAAAGGAAGTGCCTTGATTTGCTCTTGCAGGTTGTTTGCAGTAAAGTCGCTATTGAGAAAAACCTCGCTCTTAATTTGAGTAGCAATCTCGTTGACTTCTGACTCAACAGCGGGAAGGGCAGAAAAGCCTTGACGAGCCTCGGTGAGACCGCCAGTTAGAGTAGCAAATTCTTCTGGAGATATCGATCGCGGTTCTAGCAGTTGCAACCCGGGGGTCAGAGCAATACTATATTTTTCTATTAGATACCGATCGCCATCGTAGAGTACCCCCGCAGGCAAATTTCGTAATGGTCCGTCCATTATAAAAACTAGGGTTTGCACGCCACTATTGGCTAAGTCTGCTTCTGCAGGAAGAATCAGCCAGTCATAAATTTGCTGGGAAAACTGCAAGCGGAGTTTATCGGAGAAAATTGGGTTAAGGGATTGCAGTACATTGCGAATCCCAAGATTAATCTTCTCCTCGCTTGCTATAGTTTCGTAGTATTCCAAAGGTTTCCCGGGTAAAGAGAGAATTACTGCTAAGCGGTTTGGCAAAATAATCGGATAAATTGTTGCTGCTGTGGGATCTACCCGGTCAATTTGCTCCGGCTGCGGCTGGAGACAGGCGTTACGAAAAAAGTTGTCTAATTCTGCCAGTTGCAGGAGTTCGATGGTTTCCCGGGCTTGCTTGAGATTTTTTTGGCTGACTTTGCCCTCAGAAGGTTCCAATAACAAATCTACAAGCTGCCTATAAATTGGTTCTACGCTTTCTCGAAAAGAAAATTGAACGTCGGGAGCGATCGCCGTTAAGTCAGAACGCAGGGATTTCAGGGTGCTGACTGCTTCGCTATAAGCTGCGATCGCTCCGGTTACATTGCCCTGCTCTTTCATAACCCGACCCAACTGCCACTGCCAGCGAGGCACGATATCCGAGGCATTAATAGACTGAGCTATTAATAACGCTTGCTCCGTTAGAGAACGAGACTCCGCCCACTGCTGCGTCCGTTCGTACAAGTTGCCTAACTGACCCAAAGCGTAGGATTCCGCTCTGGGGTCTTGCAATTCCCTCGCTTCTCGGATAGCAACCGCTAAAATCCTCGAAACCAACACTGAAAACTCGGAATTCTCCGGCGCTAAGTTTGGATTGGTCGTTGGATTGGTTTTGGTTTCCAGATTCATTAAGTTCTGGGCAAAGTTCGCTCGCGCATAAACCGACATCCGGCTTGGGTTTATATTGGCGAGGCGAGACTCGATTTGGGGCAATAATGCTCTAGCATTTTCCCACTGCTCGGTATCTATAAGTAGATCGAGCTGGTTCAATTCTGCTTCCAAAATGGATATCGCCCCTTTTGTCCCTGCAGCCGCTTGTTGATAGTAGGACAGGGCAAGATCGTTTTCTGCCAAAGCTCTGGCGGTATTTCCCAAGCTAAATAAAATAGCACTCTTTTCGCCGGCCTGAGATAGACCCCTTGCTTCTAATTGCTGGGTCATCTCCAAGCTTTCCTCTAGGACTTGCCGAGATTGCTCCAAATCTCCCACCACTTGTAGGGCTATTCCCAAGCTATGGAGCCCCGTCACTTTGACCTGAGAATTTGGCTTATCTTCTAGTTCTGTTTTCAGGCGCTCTAAAACAATCCTAGCTCGACGATACTGTCCTAAAGCTTGCATAGCTCCTGCTTGGTTGATTAAACTGCCCAGCCTTCCGGCTTCGTCCCCTATTTTGCTGTAGGCGCTTTCGGCTTGTTGCCAGGTCTCTAAGGCAGCTTCGGTTTGTCCCCTTGCCAGTTGCAGGCTGCCTCTACTGTTTAATACTTGGGGCAAAACAACTCCTTGCTCCGCTAGCAGTGTCAGGCTTTGGTCTATTGCCTCTTGCGCCCGGTCTAGCCGTCCCAAGTCTTGATAGGCCAAGGAGATATAGTTTAAACTCAGAGCAACGCTTCGGCGATCGCCTTCTAACTCGAACCCTCGCGCTGCTTGCTGCCAAGCCGAAACCGCATCGGCCAAGCGCCCTGCTTCATAAAGGTTTCTACCCCATTCCATCCCCCTCGCCGCCAAAACTTTAGTCTCTTTCCTCGTAAAAATTTCCGTCTTTAAAGCTCTGCTTGTAGGAAATACTTCAGTCTTTACCTCAGAATTGGGCATCGGGCTTATTGCAGCATTAGATGGAGTGTAGGAGGAGATTGCCACAATTAAAAAAGTCAGCAATCCCAAACCAAAGTAGCTGTAGATAGCTTTTAGTCGCAAACGGATTTTTTTCATCTCAAGGAGTGCCAGTTTACGAGGGCATATTTTCTTTTTAATATGTTACTGTAGCGGCTGAGGTAAGCTAAAGCCAACCTTACGATAAACTATAGCTATGAGCATATATTAAATTAATAATGTATTTTTAAAGTAATCTATTAGCGATTTGTTTTAATATAGTTTCTACAATTTTCATGCAAGCTAGTGCAGCGCGGCAGAAATAATCTTTCTTCGCCCTCTTATGGCCGGGAGCCTGGCTCCAAAAGAATTTTGAATTTTGAATTCTCAATTGCGTGAATTCCGCGCAGAACCCTTAAATTATCCTCTAACGCGGACCGCTTCGCAACCATCTCTCCAAGAGAGCCTATTTGGTAGCATGGGAATAGGCAGTAGCAAATGGAAAAATAACTGACAAACTATATATGTAGGTTGATTTAAAATTAAAAGATATACATATAGCGTTTGACCGGGCAGGCAAGATGTAAGTTAGGAAATATTTTGAGGGCGCTCCCGGGTATGGTATTATTCAAGCCTTCAATAGCAGCCATTGCGTCTGACTTTGCCCCTTGGCTTCCAAGGCAAGGACAGATGACGAGTATTGTCGCTCGCAAGGGGCTAACATAAAGAATTGTTAACTCATGATTATCTGGTGGAAGGCATTTACTGGCTGGATCGGATTCAACCCCGAGAGCGCAAGTTAGTGGGGGAAAAAGCTTGTTGTCTGGGCAATCTGGCGCAGTCCGGTTATCCTGTGGTGCCCGGTTTTGCGATCGGAGCGCCGGTATTGCGGCAATTTTTGGAAACCAACAATTGGTCCGAGCCCCTATTTGCCGAACTCCTCAATTCTGGGCTATATCTGAATGTGGATGATGGGCGTCAGTTGCAGGAGCTGGCCCAACATATTCGCAAGGGAATTATCGCTGCCGAGTTGCCCCAAGATTGGATAGAGGCCCTATACTCAAATCTCCAACAGTGGCATGGAGGAGCGATAGTTTTCCGCCCTTCACCAAGTATTTCACAGACATCTGGCCTGCTCGAAGCTCATATTTGCAGGAACGATCCGACGCAATTGGCGATCGCTCTCAAAAAAACCTGGGCCGAGGCTTTTCGAGCTAGAAGCCTGTTTTACTGGCAACGGATGGGAATGCAACTGCATCAGATAGAGCTAGCAGTATTGGTACAGCCCGTGTGGGATGCGGTGGCAGCGGGAACCCTGCGGGCCAGTCCAGCGGGATTGGAAATAAAAGCTACTTGGGGATTGGGAGTTGCGATCGCTACCGGACAGGTCATCCCAGATTCTTATCAAATAGACCCCGATACTGGAGTCCCCTACAGTAAGAAGCTAGGCAATAAACCGATCGCTTATCATATAGAAGGACATCTGGAGAGGACAGAGCAACCCCTAGGACTGATGCCACACCTGGAGGGAGCAAGCATGGTTAACCTCAACAAACATAATGGCCTGACTACTTATTTGCTCGATGACGAAAAAACTTCCAGATATGCTCTTGAGCAAGCCTATATTAAGGATTTAGTAAAACTAGCCCGAGATATTGGCTCCGAAATAGGTTCGACTTTTCGGCTGGAGTGGACTCTTGGACTCGCCGACTCAAGGGGAATAGAGCAATTTCCCTTAAAACCACAGTTGTATCTGACCCAAGTTCAGCCGTTGAAAGCTAAGAATTATATAGCAAAAGACGAGCGAACAGTAAAAGATAATCAAAGTTATCCTTTGCCTCAGAATCAGGAAGCCCATAACAAGGAAGCTCAGAATACAGATAATCAAAGTTATCCTCCGTCCCAGATTAAGGAAGCCCAGATTAAGGAAGCCCAGATTAAGGAAGCCCAGATTAAAGAAGATTCTGGTACGACATCCTCTATTTCTGGAGAGATAGTAGGAGTTGCAGCAGCTTCAGGAGAAGCGATCGCTCCTGCCAGAGTTATTAGCGAAGAAAATCAATCCCTTGAAGACATACCTCCAGGGCAGATTATCGTTGCTCGGGCGATCGCTCCTGACTGGATGAATGCTATCGGAAAAGCCGCCGGATTGGTTACCGAAAGGGGAGGGATTACCAGTCACGGTGCCATTTTGGCTCGGGAACTGGGAATTCCAGCAGTGGTTGGCGCTGCCGGTGCCACCAAAAAAATTAAGACGGGTCGAGTTATCAAAATTGATGGCAATAGTGGCAAAGTATATCTCCCTGCTGCCTCTGAATCTATTTCTGGGAACCAGGCAATCTCAATACCCAGAGTCAATCTGAATTGGTACGGTACTCCTATTCTAGCTACTCAACTGCTAGTTAATCTCAGCCAACCGAGTGCCCTGGAACGCCTGCCCAATTTGCCCTTAGATGGCCTGGGTTTGTTGCGATCGGAACTTATGGCACTAGCAATAGTGGGCGATCGACATCCCCTCGAATGGATTGAGGAGCGATCGGAGATTGAGTTTGTAGAAAAAATGGCCGAGCAAGCAAGTCTGTTGGCTCGGCATTTTTCGGGGCAACCCGTATTTTATCGCTGCCTAGATTGGCGTTCTGATGAATTTCCCTCCCAGAATCTTGAAAACAATCCTATTCTGGGACAGCATGGTGCTTTCAGCTATGTCCAAAACCCAACTTTATTCGATTTGGAATTGGCCGTCCTCGATAAGCTCTATCAATGGGGTCATGCCGATATCCGTTTAATCTTGCCATTCGTGCGCGGGGTAGAAGAATTGGTTTTCTGTCGCCATCGAGTAGAAAAGGTAGGTCTAACCCAGCAAAAAGGATTTCAACTCTGGATTATGGCCGAAGTGCCCTCGGTATTGTTTTTGCTGCCGGAGTATGTAAAGGCAGGTGCTGAGGGAATTGCGATTGGCTCCAATGACTTAACTCAGCTTCTTCTGGCTGCCGATCGCAACGACCCAGATATGGCGGCGAGCTTTGATGCTAGCCATATTGCAGTACGCCGCGCCATCCGGCAGTTGATTGCCACGGCCCGAGAAGCCGGGATTCCCTGTTGTCTGTGCGGCCGTTTGGGAGGAATTAATGCCGAAGCTATCTCGGAGCTAGTGCTATGGGGGATTACTTCTATTTCTGTGGAGCCGGATGACTTGGAGCGGACATACCAGGCCATCTCCCGTGCCGAGCAACGCCTTCTCCTAGAAGCCGCCCGCCGTCAGCTCTCATAAGATTTAGCCTTTTTTAGCAATATAGCAGTAAGCGGTCAGCTATCAGCTCTCAGCTATCGGCCAAAGTCTTGCCTTTCGTAAGCTGTGGCATTTTGTAACCGTCCTAACCTTACTGTGTAGTGCTATAAAACCCACATTTCGTATAAGGCGATCGCTCGCAATTCCTCCTCGCACCCGCAGCATGGGCGATCGCTCCCAAATCTCGCAGTAAGCGGTCAGCAGGAGAGCGGTCAGCGGTCAGCACAAGCAAGGCAGTTCCTAGCTTTGGCAAACCTTGAATTATCAAACACCTTAATGCCTAATGCTATATCTGCTAAAATCAAACCAGAGCGCCAACAACAGCAAAGAATCAAAAAAAACTATAATTTATCTCATACCATTTTCAATTAAAATAACAGTATGAATTGTCGGGGTGCTTACGGGAGCATTTCAATGAATGCAACCGTTAGCCCGTAAGGGCGAGAGTTTGTGTAGCCGCGCCAGCCGCTTTTCGGAGGCGGGGCTTACGCCCAAGGGGCTGGCGGCAGCGTACATTGAAATGCTCCCGGTGCTTACGGTGTTCTAGATAATATAGCGTTTCTCAAATAAGTGTAATAAAAGAACCGTAGGGGCGACAGCATCCCTTGGACGATCTCGGCTGTGGAACGGTAATTACCATATTGGGATATTGCTTCGCCCCAGACACCTCACAGCAATTTGAGAAACGCTATATAGTAGCAACTTTATAAGCTTGTATAAATCTCTTTTTTCGCTCGCTAACGATGAAACAGTCAACAGAAACTCTGAGTCTGGGAGATCCCGCTCCTTTATTTGTTTTACCAGACAGTGAAGAAAACAAGACTTTTCTGGCAACCCAAGCCGGAAAACCAATCCTCTTATTTTTTTATGCCAATGATGACCTGCCCCAGTGTCGTCAAATTTCTGAGACATTTCGCGACTTCATGCCAAAATTTGAGGCGTTGAATCTGGAAATTATTAGCGTTAGTCTGAATTCCCCATCATCTCGGCAAAAATTTGCTCAAGACTATCAGATTACCTTTACACTGCTGTCTGATGCGAACCATGAAGTCAGCGGTCAGTATGGACTGTACAAGCGGGGTAATATTCCAGACAATCCCGATCTTGTAACCTATAGTCGTACCGCTTTTTTACTAGATATCAATCTGAGAGTTGTCAAAATTTATTCTTTAATAAATGCGATCGATACGATTAGTGAAATTTTGGTAGATGTTCAAAATAATTTGTCCCATGAATCCCCGCGACATCTGACTATGCAGGCGCCGGTTCTCCTTATTCCCAATGTACTCACTCCAGAATTTTGTCGTTATTTAATCCAAAGGTGGGAAACAGAAGGAAATGCCGAATCAGGTTATATGCGTCAGCAAGGAGAAAAGACGACTGGGGTGATTGACCATACTCGAAAAATTCGCCGCGACCACTTTGTAGAAAACTCAGATTTAATCCATTACCTGGATTTAATTATGAACCGTCGAGTGTTTCCGGAAATTAGAAAAGTTTTTCAATTTCCTGTAACTAGGCGAGAAGGGTATAAAATTGGTTGTTATGATGGCAGTCGCCGGGGGTTTTTCCGCCGTCACCGAGATAATACGACTCTGGGAACTGCCCATCGACGCTTTGCCATGACCCTCAATTTAAATGTCGGAGAATATGAAGGAGGGTATTTAACTTTTCCTGAATATGGCCCTCATTTATACAAACCCGATACCGGGTCGGCGGTGATTTTTTCCTGTTCTCTCATGCACGAGGCAACTCCAGTGACTTCAGGGCGTCGTTTTGGTCTTTTTGCCTTTTTTTATGGAAACAAAGAGGCTGAAGAAAGAGAAGCTTATGAAAGTCGCGTTAAAAATGATTATAACCTCGATATTCGTAGTTCCTGTGAAAGATGAAGCTATTTTATACCAAATCCGGTTTATAAAGGATGTTTTCTTCAAAGAGAGCCCAAAAAGGCTTTGTTTGTATAGCCGCGCCTTTAGGCGTTAGGCGGCAGCGATCGATCGCATCCTATCTATACCAGATTTGGTATTACGTTTATCCTTCGGACTTTTGCGATCGCTAGCCCCCTTTCGGCTACTCTCATAGAGTTGTGCAATAAAAAAATTAAATTAGGCGAGGGTTTTTTTTTAAACCCCCGCCTTGAAGCACGAATCGCGACTTATACGAAATCCGATAAGGGCGCGGCCGGTAAGCCATCACGCCTGTTGCGATGCGGCCAAAAGTCCGTTGACGCGAAGAGGCTTCCCTGGGGGCAGCTCGCATTTTGCGCGGGCTCCCCTTGAAAAATCGCCTTTGCTTTTTCGGATTTGGTATTGGATATTGTATTGACCCTTGCCCGTATTATAGCTGACGAGCAAGTGAGTCTCTCTCACTACCTTAGTAATAGCGTTTCTTGCGCCGAGCCATTGCCTTGCGCTTGCGTTTTTCTATAGGAGTCTCGAAATACCGGCGGCGTTTGACATCTGCAAAAATACCCGCTTTCGACACTTGACGCTTGAATCGACGCAGTGCCGATTCCAGATTTTCATTTTCCCCAACAACCACTTGGGTCATTCTATATCCTCCTTAATGTTTTTTCATCATCTGCGATCGCCCGGTATTATTTCTCAACCGATTTAAAAATCCGGTACAATCTGTCGCCAACTAGATGCTGCACCTTGCTACTAGAACTGGCATTCGCTATTTCGCTATCGCGCGAGAGTTGCTATGCTACTCCTGTTCCCTACCAAACTGCAATCGTATAATTGCCTTTTTGCTTCCGGTGTAGAGGACCGCGAGAGAATTTCTCTCGCGGTCCTCTACTTTCTGCACCTTGGCAGGACAAAGGTATTTGGGAGACTAGCCAATACTAGCCGATAGATCGGTTGGTCGCGAACATTGGTGCAACCGCCAAGGGACCAAGCAGCCAATACGGTAGCAAATGGGCAATCGTATTTAGTTAGCCAAAGCGCTGTCTCTGACTAGCTTTTAGTCTTTCTTCTTTTTACTCCTATATTTATATACTATTACAATGCTTGCCTTCATTGCTGCTATTGCTCTTTCCTGTAGCAATTGAAGGCGATCGCTCCACATTATGGTCCCAAATTGCTATACCCCTAGGGTAGGGTGTCTTGCAAGGGTATGTTTTTTAGATTTGGCATTCAAGAGTATCGACCCGGACGTAGGGGCGACAGCATTCCCGAGATAGCTTTTGCTATACAAAAAATTATTGGATTGGAATGCTTCGCCCCAGAAAACCATGCAGCCCACCGACCGCGCTCCTGCCAGGAAATTATGACTATTTCAGGACTTACGCATAGACTCTAGGAATAGGGGCGATCGCGCCCCGCGTCTGGGCCCCTGAGAATCGCGGGGGGATTGCCCCTACAAATACTAAATACGGACAGTTTGCGTAAGTCCTGTATTTAATAAATCATTTCTCCATCAAAATTAACTGCAGGGGTGCTAGGCGAACCGACCAAGGCAAAGGTCGGTTTTTTAAATTAGCCCATTTTTCTTTAAAAAGTTCTGCTTGTAAGTGGTAATCGCGATCGCCCTTAGCCGGAGAATTGAGTTTCAGATAAAGAGTAACCCGATGCGGTGCCTCGATCGCCATCGCCAGCCAGCAGAGAAAAGTATTTTCTCCATCTTGCTCTTGTGGAAGCTTTTGTGGAAAAACTAGATGATGAGCGCGGATGCCGACATAGGTTAGCGGGTTGGGTAGGGGTTCGATAACTTGGAGAACGCAGCCCCAATCCAAAGCCTCTATATGTTGGCTGTCAATCTCTCGGGCGCGAGATAAATTTTTGCATTCGGTGAGCTGGGCGACGGCAAGAGTCCGGGGACGCTCGAAAATATCTTGCTTGGAACCGGAGGCAATGACTTTGCCTTGGGACAGGACTAGAAGATAGTCGCAAACTCGATAAGCTTCTTCTAGTTTGTGGGTGACCAATAAGGCGACTCCTTGATAGCTTCTGAAAACTTCGCCGAGCAGTTTTTCAATTCGGCTGCGCAGATAGTTATCCAAGGCAGAGAGAGGCTCGTCTAAAAGTAAAGCTTCCGGCGCGATCGCCAAAGCCCGGGCTAAGGCAACTCGCTGCTGCTGGCCGCCGGACAGTTCCCGAGGATAGCGTTTTTCCAATCCTTGCAACTGCATCAGCTCTATGTATTGCTCTACTCGTTGCTTCCGTTCTTCTTTGGGCAGGTCGCTCAAGCCAAAACCAATATTTCGCGCTACTGGCATATGGGGAAAAAGAGCATAGTTTTGGAAGACGAAACCAATTCGACGCGATCGCGCCGGAAGATTGATGCCCCGTGTGGAATCGAATAACACTCGTCCGTTTAAGACAATCCGCCCCCTCGCCGGAGTTTCCAAACCGGCGATAGAGCGCAGGGTCATGCTTTTGCCGGAACCCGACGAACCCAAAATTCCGATATTCTGCCCTTTAGCAGCAAATTGAGTCTCTAGGGTAAAGCTGGGAAATTGTTTATATAGCTCTACTGCCAGCTCTCGCGAGTTGGAATTATACGGCTTGGGATTATCCTGCCCGGACTTATCGGTAAGCGGCTTGGAATTATACGGCTTGGAATTTTGCCGTGCAAATCTATCGGTGTGCGGCTTGGTGCTGTTATCGTCCTCTTGCCAAAACTCGCCCTCTTGCCAAAACTCGCCCTGTCGCTCAGAAAAGAAGAATGAGAATAAAAACGGTATTTGGCGGCGACTTTGGCGCAAACCTAATAACCAGCGACCCAGCCAGCGGCCGATCGCAGAAGAGCAATAATCGAGAAATTGACTTTGGGAGAGAAATTGCAAGTTAGACCAATAATTAATAGCGACTATGGCACCGAGAGCGATCGCTACCATTATCAGCACCCAAATTAAAGCCTCGTCCATCTTGCCAGCCTCAGCAGCAAAGAAAATAGCAATAGGAATAGTTTGGGTTTTGCCCGGAATGCTGCCAGCAAACATTAAGGTAGCGCCAAATTCTCCCAGAGCCCGGGCAAAGCTGAGAATCGTTCCCGCGATAACCCCAGGCCAAGCTAGGGGTAGCAGCACTTGCCAAAAAATGCGATTTTCAGAAGCTCCTAGGGTTCTGGCGCAGTTAATCAAATCCCTATCGACTTGCTCGAAGGCACTTAGCACGGTTTTATACATTAAGGGAAAGGCCACCACTGTAGAGGCGATCGCCGCCGCGCTCCAGGAAAAAACAATAGCAATTTCCCAGCGCATCAATAACTGTCCTAAAAAGCTATTTCGCCCGAAAGCCAGGAGCAGCAAAAAACCCAATACCGTTGGCGGTAGAACCAAGGGCAGGGTAAAAATGCCGTCGATAATTCCTTTGCCTTTACCTCGATATGCAAACATCCAACCCGCCGCCGCAGTTCCCAATATCAAGGCAAAGATAGTTGCGATCGCGGCGGTTTTCAGAGAAATCCATAATGGAGATAAATCGAATTCCATATCTTGGGTTTATAGCACGGGGGGTCAACGGGTTAATTGCCAGCTATTTTAAACCCGTATTGCTCGAAAGCTGCTTTTGCCTCTGGGCTGGATAGGAACTGTAGGAATGCTTTGGCTGCCTCCGGCTGTTTGCTATCTTTCACTACTGCCACTGGATAGACGATGGGGGAGTGATGTTCTTTTCGGGCAACGGCGATCGCCTTTACTCCGTTGGATAGTTGCGCATCTGTTGCATAAACTACTCCCGCATCCACATTGCCAGTCTCTACATAAGCTAAAACTTGGCGCACGTCCTTAGTAAATACTAACTTTGGTTTAATCCGGTCGTATAAGTTCAGAGCTTCTAGCACTTCCTTCGCATATTTTCCTGCCGGTACGCTGTCCGGGTTGCTAATAGCTATTTTACTAACTCTATCTGTAGCTAAATCTTTCCAGTCGGAAATACCCGTTGCTTCTTTGGGTGCGATCGCCAAAATTTGATTGGTTAGTAAATCTTGCCGAGTCCCGGCTAGTAACAGATTTTTTGCTTCTAAAGCATTGATTTGTTCGGGGGCTGCGGATATAAATAGATCCACCGGCGCACCCTGTTCGATTTGCTGCTGCAAAGATCCCGAAGAACCAAAATTATAAATAATGACTGTATTGGGCGCTTGGTTTTGATAGATCTGCGCGATCGCTTTCATAGCATTTTGCAAGCTAGCCGCTACCGATACCGTTATAGTAAATGACTGTGGCTCTCCTTGATTATTTGCAGCAGCACTACAAGCCGCCATTAGAGTTGATAGACTTAATACTATAAACAATCTTCTTTTCATTTGTATTTATTGTTTTCACTAAAAATTGTTTAAAATTATTTCGATATTTTTTTGCTCGACCGAGTCTTTCCGGTTCGCAAGCGCAATTATATTGCGCAATCAAGGGATTGAGGGTGCGATCGCCAGTTCTATAATAATTAATCAAAAGAAAACCTGGTTTTTAGGATAGACCAGGTTTTCTTTTTGTAAACTTGAATTGTAAGCTTCGATTGTAGGCTTGAATTGTAAGCTGCCTCTCAAATCGCCTCAACGACCCAAGAGCTTCACCAAGCCAATACCGCCAAAATACAAACCCAAGACCGCACTGGCCAGGAGACTTTGAGTAAGAGGATCGGTAGAGGGAGTCAAGATAGCCCCCAATACCGCCGCTCCTAAAATCACATATCGCCAGCCAGAAAGCATTCGCTCGGAAGAGACAATACCTAAGAGCCCCAACAAAGCTTGGACAACTGGAATTTGAAAAGCCACGCCGGTGGAAAAGAGCAACAGCAATACGAATTCAAAATAGCGATCGATAGACCACATCTGATCTACGACCCCAGAACCATAATTAATAAAAAAGTTCAGCGCTGCGGGGATAAGGGCAATATAGGCAAAAAATATACCGACAAAAAAGAGAATAGTAGAGCCGAGGACAATCGGGCCGATAAGCCGGCGTTCTCGTCGCGTCAGCCCGGGCAGGACGAACTGGATAATTTGGTACAGGATGAAGGGACTGGCTACCAGAAGACCGCTGTAGCCTGCCACTTTGATACTGACAAAGAAATACTCTCCCGGCGCTAGTTGGAGAAACTTGGCTCCTCTAGCGGGAATTTCTAGGAGTTGGACGATGGGTTTGACGAAGACAAAGCAGCCAATGATGCCCAAGACAATAGCTATCAGAGCATAAAATAGCCGCATCCGCAGTTCTTGCAGATGGTCGAGAAGGGGCATCTCCAGGTCGTCGGGCAGTTCGTCGAGATAGGAATCTTCCGTGTTGTTGGCATCCCCAGCAGTCGGTGGTCTGTATAGCTCCGGTACGTCTTGCTGTATTGTTTGGCGGAGATCTTCAGACTCCTCTGGCTGCCTGGATGTTAGGCTTCCAAGCTCTTCATTTGTCTGATTTTCTTGACTGTTCATTGCTTACTTACCCTAAAATTAGGTGTCAAAACGAGGGATTAACAACGGATACAGGGAGATTGTTTGTCACCTAGCAAGATATTGGTATAGCAAGGTTTTGGCAATATTGTACGGCCCAGTCTCATATTTTCGTCAAAACAAATACGCTCCCTTCATTGCCGCGCCCGATGCGCAGATTGTTATCTAGGTAAGTAATATCTAACCAGCCTTGGCGTCGATCTGGGTTAATCTCGGCGTCGATCGCCATAAATTTTTGGCCGGCTTCAATTTTTTCAATAAACTGGGCGGGCGACTGGTAGCGGATTAGGCGCTGGAGCCCTGTAATATTTCGCTCGAATTTTACTGTAACTCGGCGCTCTGAGACGGCCTCGAATCTGGCAGAAACGCTGACTAGACCTTCTAATAGCGGCAAACCATAAATTTCGGCAATGTTGTAGATTTTAGCGTCCTTGACTCGGATAGACTGATATATTTCTCCCAATTTGGCCAAAGGCAGGCGATCGATCTTTAAGAGGCCCTTACTTGTCGTGTAGAGCAATCGCCAATCTCCGTCTAATAATTCCGCAGCCTCTAAGGGTCGAGGATTGGGATTGCGGCCCTCAAGCTGGGCAATGGCAGACAATATTGCTTGCCTTTCAACATTGGTCGCCAGTAGGCCGCGATTTTTTCCCGCACAAGCTTCTAATAATTCTGATTTGCCAATCATTTTCCGGGGGGAGCGTTAAGAACATTTTCATTATTGGGCATAAGACTCGCACTCAGCGGTCAGCTCTGAGCGGTCAGCTCTGAGCGGTCAGCTCTGAGCGGTCAGCTCTGAGCGGTCAGCTCTGAACGGTCAGTGCGGAGCGTGGTCAGCTCAAAGACTAAGCTGAAACCTGAGAGCTTCATTATTGGGCATAAGACTCGCACTCAGCGGTCAGCTCTGAGCGGTCAGCTCTGAGCGGTCAGTGCGGAGCGTGGTCAGCTCAAAGACTAAGCTGAAAGCTGAAAGCTGAAAGCTGAAAGCTGAAAGCTGAAAGCTGAAAGCTCAAAGACTAAGCTGAAAGCTGAAAGCTGATAGCTGATAGCTTTTGCCATGCCCAATGTCCTAAAAACTGTTTAATAATATTGTTGCGATAATTTAGGATGTGCTATCGCACCTCAAGTATGATAAAGGGTAACCCACCGCTCTATCTTGTCTGAGGGGCGTATCGGCACCTTGACCCTTGTTTGTATTATTCTATTGGACCGACTTCATGTCCGACTATACTCCTGTTCGCAACCCTTCTTTAACGGGGCAGCCCCGATATCAAGTCGCTGACGTTCTTCCCTCCCAGCAGCAGCCTTCTATATTAGATTGGCTGGAGGCCAGCGGCCGCTTGTTGGCGCGAGAAACCAATGAGTCTGAGGACTCTTCCGATGAAGAGATTACCGAACTGATGTTAGCAGAGGATAATTCTTACCAAGAAGAAGAAGAAACAGAAGAGTCTATGGACTAGCGATCGCGAACCCTAGGGCGGGGCAATTGGCAACCGAGACCAATAGCCAGTATCAATAGGACCAATATAAGCTTGGTTAAAAAACCAGAGAAAGGCTCTGTTTCGATTGTGTGGTGTGCTTGGAGTTAAAAAATTTTCCAGTGGACGCAAAATTATTTTCAAATAAAACCTTCAATCTCTCAGGAACCCTTTTGTTGTCTATCTTGGCAGCGGTTCTGAGCGTAGCAGCAATTATTTTCGATTGGATGGCCGGCAACTCGTCTAACCCGGGCGGGTCCTTGGCTATACCAATGTTATTCTGTGCTGTGGCTGTGGCTGCATTGGGCTATTGGGTAGTCCCGATGCTCCAATGGCTAAAAACTGGTCAGGTCATTCGCGAAGACGGACCCAAAAGGCATTTGAAAAAAGCAGGCACGCCAACGATGGGCGGCATATTTTTTATCCCCGTTGGCCTGCTTGCGGCTGTAGTTTGGTCTGGGTTTTCAGGAGAAGCGATCGCAGCTTGTGCCCTGACCCTCGCTTATGCAACTATCGGTTGGTTAGATGACTGGCAGATTCTGCGCCGGAAATCTAATAAAGGAATCTCTCCCAAAATGAAACTGGCTTTGCTCATTGGGTTCGGCTTGCTATTTTGTCTCTGGCTAGCCTTGACCGGGGGAGAGAATATTACCAGTATAGCACTACCTTTCGGACTAACGCTACCTTTAGGCTTCATGTTCTGGCCATTGGCGGGTTTCGTCTTAGTGGCCCAAAGCAATTCCACTAATTTAACCGATGGCTTAGACGGACTCATGGGGGGAACCGGAGCGATCGCCTTTTTGGGATTGGGCGCGATCGTTGCCAGCACCTCCATCCCCTTGGCAATCTTCTGCGCCTGCATGAGCGGCAGTTGTCTGGGATTTCTGGCCCACAACCGCAACCCCGCCCGCGTCTTCATGGGCGATACTGGTTCTCTTGCTTTAGGCGGGGCCTTAGCTGCCGTCGCCTTGCTAAGCAACTCTCTCTGGAGCCTATTCATCATCAGCGGCATTTTCTTTGTCGAAGCGGTCTCGGTCATGGCTCAAGTCGGCTATTACAAAGCAACCAAAGGACCTGATGGGATTGGCAAGCGCCTTTTGAAAATGGCTCCAATGCACCATCACCTCGAATTAAGCGGTTGGTCGGAAATTACTATCGTTGCCGTCTTCTACTCGATAAATTGCCTTTTAGTCTGGCTCGCTTTTCTTCTTCGTTAATCGTAAATTGGGCATGGGGCATTGGGCATTGGAAGTCAAAAGTCAAAAGTCAAAAGTCAAAGGTCAAAGGTTAACAGTGAATAGGCGATCGCACTATGCCCTCCTTGGGCAGGCTACGCCTACGCGAACGGGCGAACGGAAGGAGTGTTTCTTAACTTTTGACTTTTGACTTTTGACTTCTCCCTCTCGTAAATTGGGCATTGGAAGTCAAAAGTCAAAAGTCAAAAGTCAAAAGTCAAAGGTCAAAGGTTAACAGTGAATAGGCGATCGCACTATGCCCTCCTTGGGCAGGCTACGCCTACGCGAACGGGCGAACGGAAGGAGTGTTTCTTAACTTTTGACTTTTGACTTTTGACTTCTCCCTCTGCTCCCTGCCCCTTGCCTCTTCCGCTGACTGCTTCCGCTGAGTTCAATTCACAAACAAAAGGAAAAGGACGAGTTCGGCTCGTCCTTTTCCTTTTGTTTTCTTATATCAAATCCGGTAGAATACCCGCAGAAAAAATTTGTATATAGTCTCCCGTAGGACGGGCGTCCGGCCTGTCCATATCCGGGCTGGCGGACAGGCGCTCCGCCCGTCCTACGGCAAGGCTTTTTTTATAGGGACTAACCGGATTTGATATTATATATGACTCAAAAATCCGGTAGCTCATGCGATCGCCTATTTACCCAACATGCGAGCGATTCTCAGGAGCCCAGACGCAGGAGCGATCGCCCAATGCCTGAAGCCTAAAACTCATCATCCTCATCTTCTGGCTCTATATCCATTGCTACAATTTCTCGCCATAATGAGATCGTCAACTCATCTGCATTAGCTGCTATCAAACGTTCCAAGACTGCCCCGGACTCTGTCTTTAACTCTGGAAATGTTAACAACAACATAGCTAAATCCCGCCAATCCGTCCCCGCCTTCGGTTTCCCGCGTCGCTGAGCACCAAAGACTAAACCGCGATCGCGCCCGTTTCTCTCATATCGCGAAGAATTCCTACACCCTACACCCCACAACCCACACCCTAGTTTTTAGCCCAATGCCCCATGCCCCATGCCCCATGCCCAATTTATAAGAAATATTCCCGAAACTTGGGCAGAAAACGGCGGCAACTGCGCTGGTAAAAGACGCTTAAAGTAGGGATTGGAATATCCCAAGCTGCCGATATTTCTTGCCAGGATTCGCCAGCTAAACGGCGCAAAGCGATCGCCCGAAAGTTAGCCTCGGGCCGACCCCGGACATGCCGTTGTGCGAAAGAGCCCTCCGGGTCTTGTTGCAGGTATTCCTGAAGTTCATCGACGAATTCCGGGGATACTTCCGGTTGCTCCAAAATATCCAGAAAAGACATTCCCGAACCATCAACCGGGGTATCTAGAGATAGCTCTTGGCGGTGCTTGTTATAGGTTTCCATGCCTTCGAGAAATCTCCACCAGAGAAGCCTGTTAACCCAAGTAATAACCTGGGCTTTGGCCGGCTCGTAGCGATCGATCTTGCGGCAGACATCGAAAAAAGTTTCTTGAAGAACTTCGTTATATAGCTCCTCGGGAAAATTGGTTTTATATTTGCAAAAGAGCCGGCCGGATGCTTGGATTGCCCGCACCAGCTTGTCCAAAGCGATTTTGCGCTTCTTGCTCCCAGGCGGCTGGTTTTGGGCATCGAGGACCAATGCTTTGAGCTGTTGGTGGATTTGCTGGCGATCGCTTTTGGCAGGGCTGGAAGACTTGATGGATTTCATAGGATATTCCTCTGAACTCTCTACAATTCCATTCAAATCCGCTCCTATTCGAGAACCCAGGCAATAAAAATCGACCTTATGCGCGACTTTTTGCTGAGTTCTCGGTCGAGTTGGGGAAAAGAAAAATTCCGGTAAAATCTAAGGCCAATTCTTTACGAAGCTGCACGCAATAATGACCTCGATCGACCGTTCGGGCTGAGCGGAGTCGAAGCCTTGGGCTACTGGGCTTCGACTCCGCTCAGCCCGAACGGCGGATTTGTTGTATCTTCATACAGAAATGGAGTAACCGGCGATTTTACTGCCATGCCTTCGCGATCTCTGAAAATATCTCCAGACCAGTACCAGCAAGTAAAGCAGGCTTTCGAGCGCAGTGCCTTTCCCAGCCAAACGGCTCTAGCCACGGAGCTGGGCCTGGCTCGCGGCACTGTCGCTAATTTTCTCAATGGCAAGCCCGTAGATCGCCTGAATTTTCAAGAAATCAGCGAGAAGTTGCGGCTCGACTGGCAGGAAATCGCCGCCCAAGTCGAGCCCCTGCCTCCAAGCCCTTCGCCATTCCTAACCGGCAGCCCTATCCTGGAGCCCCGCTTTTTTTTCGGCCGGGAGCGAGAACTCAAGCGTATTTTTGGTTTGCTCAACCGCCATCCTTTGCAAAATGCGGCGATCGTTGGCAAGCGGCGATCGGGCAAAACCTCTCTGCTGCGATATTTACAAAAAATCAGCATGACTCCAACAGGACAACTGCGTCCCGGACAAAAGTCTGACTGGCTGCCGAGTCCAGAAACCTATCGCTGGGTTTTCGTAGATCTGCAAGATCCCAGACGGCAAACGAGAGAGAGACTTCTCGGCTATATCCTGGAATGCCTGAAACTGGAAGTGCCCGACCCTTGCGATTTGGAGCATTTTATGGATTCGGTGAGCGACAACCTGCGCTATCCGACAGTTATTTTGCTCGACGAAATCGGCGTGGCTTTGGAGCGCTGCCCGGAATTGGACGATGAATTTTGGGAAAGCTTGCGATCGCTCGGCAGCAATTATGCCCGAGGCAAGCTGGCCTTTGTCTTGGCGACCAAAGAATTCCCGATGGATTTAGCTCGCAGTACCGGGCATAGTTCTTCTTTTTTCAATATCTTCGCCTACACCGCTCATCTCGGGTCGCTTACAAGCTCCGAGGCTCGCGAGCTAATAGCCAGTTCTCCTCTTCCCTTTGCAGAGAACGATATAGAGTGGATTTTAGACCAAAGTCAGTGCTGGCCCTTGCTTGTGCAAATGCTCTGTCGCGATCGCTTGTTTAGTTTGGAAAATGGAGAAACAGGAGACGACTGGCGCGAGGAGGCGTTAGAACAAATCCGGCATTTTGCCATTTAATTGGGCATTGGGCATTGGGCATTGGGGAGCCGGCTGAGCCCAACAGGAGCATTTCAATTTTGCACGCTGCCGCCTGACGCCTATAGGCGTAAGCCCCGCCTCCCAGGCGGCTGGCGCGGCTACACAAACAAAGCCCAGAGGGCTGTCCTGTTACAAAAGTGAAATGCTCCCGAGCCCAATAGCTAAGAGCTTTTGTCTTTTATCTTTGAGCTGAGAGCTGAGAGCTGAGAGCTGAGAGCTGAAAACAATAAATTAGGAAATTTACCATGACTTTAATCGATCCTTTATATAATACAGACAATCCCGCTTTGCTTGGCGATCGCACGGAGGAGATAGACGATTTAAACCAAACTCCGCTCAAAAAGATCGGTAGCATCGATGAGGACTTAACTGTCTCTTATAGTCTCGCTTCCGCTGGGGATCGAGAGGTATTATATAATGACTTATCTGGCTTAATTACAATCCCCTACGGGGTCGAATCTATAATAGAGATTCGGCCTATTGCGGATGACTCTGAAACAGATTTGTTGACGGGCGAGCCCATAGTTCTCTTAGAGACAGCGGACTATGCGATCGCAGGTCTAACCGAAGTCAACGGAGATCCTCTGCTAGATAACGACTCTATTTCCTACTCTGTCGAATCTGGGGAAGGCGATAGTCATCAAGGCAATATAGATTTAACAGAGTCGCCGCCAGAGTTGAATCTAAATAACTCTAATACAAATGATGGTCTTTTAGGTGTCGCTCCTGACGCAGAATTCGCATCTTTATCTTTATCGGGCAATTCAAAACCAGACCTTATAAACGATATTATTTTAGATTATAATCCTGAGAATGGAGAGAACGATAGTTATAAGGTCAATTTCACAGAATCGCCAGAGTCCAATCCAAATAGCCCCAATAAAAATGATGACGATCTAGACATCGCTCCTCAAGATGGAGAGATCTATTCAAATTTTATAGGGACTGACATTAGTTCTGGTGAAATAGAATTCACCTATTCATCGGAAGATTTAAACCCAGATACCCCAGACAGGAATGCTCCAAATAATGTAAGTTTAGAGGCTCATACTGAGAATGGAGAGAGTGGCTCAAATTCCACGGGCAAGGAAGGGGAGCCGAGCTGGAAATATAGCATTTACTATTATATTCCGACAATCAATGTCGATTTATCAGATTTACGGCAAGAGCCGAATCCAGATAGCACCAATAAAAATGATGCCAATTTAGAAGCCAATCCTCACAATCCTCAACATGGAGGGGGAGCTTCAGACTCGCGAGCAAAACTGGCAGAACCAATCTGGGAATATAAGATTCCCTTCTCTACTTCTCAAATAAATATCGATTTAACAGATTTATGGAAAGAGCCGAATCCAAACTTAGATATTAATCCTCAAAATGGAGAACGCTATTCAGACTTACTAGGAAATTACATTAGTTATGGTGAAATAGATAGCAGCGGGTTCCTCGACAGCGGCCTGGAAAAATCAGATAGCGAGATAAAGCTTATATTAAATAGAGCCATTGAAAATATAAAAACAGCCGTAGCCGATAAAAATCTCCACGATCGCCGGCTGGCTCTGATCCCCATAGCCAAAGAGCTGAATAGTTTACTGCTGGATTCGCCTCCAACAAGCGATCGCGAAAGCATATTTTCCCAGAAACCAGAGGATTTTGCGCAGAACATTGGCATGGCAGCTAGTGCCTTAGCAGAAGCAGAATTCAACCGAGAGATTCAATCCCCTCACATCATCGGCCCGCCCTTAGCTTACAGCGAAGAAACTTTTATAGCTCGCACTGGCATTAGCAGTCAAATCGAGCAAACAACTCTCGACCGACGTCGCCGACCGTTACTGCTCTACGGTCAGCGGCGCATGGGAAAAACTTCTTTGCTCAACAATCTAGGACGCTTGCTCCCCGACAATATTATTCCTTTATTTGTGGACTTGCAAGGGCCAGCAACCACGGCTAAGAATAACACTGGTTTTCTCTACAACATTGCCAGAGGAATGGTCAAATCAGCCCAAACACAAAGTGACTTAACTCTGCCGCAGCTAACTCGGCAAACTCTAGCAGCCGATCCATTCACAGTTTTTGACGAATGGCTGGATAGAGTCGAAGAAACTATGGGAGAAAAGACAGCACTTTTGGCACTGGATGAGTTCGAGGCTCTAGAAGGAGCGATCGCCAAAAAACGTTTCGACCCAGCAGAAGTCCTGGGAATGCTGCGCAACCTCATCCAGCATCGCCCCCGCTTCAAAGTCCTGCTCGCCGGTTCCCATACTATAGAAGAATTTCAGACCTGGGCGAGCTATTTAATCAACGTCCAAGTCGTCAAAATCGGCTATCTAAAAGAATCCGAAGCTCGGCAGCTCGTCGAGCAACCCGTCAAAGACTTTGCTCTGCAATACGAACCCGATGCCGTAGAAAGAATTCTCTATCTAACTCGCTGTCATCCTTTCTTAGTGCAACTGCTTTGCGAAGAAATTGTCGCTTTCAAAAACGAGCAAAACCCGGCCTCGCGACCCTTGGCAACTGTTGCCGACGTAGAAGCAGCGGTGCCGGCGGCCTTGAGCAGTGGCAGCTTCTTTTTCGCCGATATCAAAACAAATCAAATATCCTGCCTTGGCTCAGAAGTCTTGCAGTTTATGGCTGCCCGAGGAGAGAGTGCGATAACTGACCGTTCTGCCCTATCGCGCCAATTTCCCTGCAAACTGGATAGCACTCTGGACAATCTCTTGCGGCGAGAGCTAATAGAGGAAGCGGACAATGGTGGCTATCGCTTTCAAGTAGAATCAATTCGGCGATCGTTTGTTTAACAGGACTTATATAGCGGTTCTCAAATTGATGTGAGGTGCCTGGGGCGAAGCATCCCAATGCGATCGTCCCCGTTTTACAGCAGAGATGGTATTGGGGATGCTGTCGCCCCTACATTTCTAGGGTCCGATCGTTTATTACACTTATTTGAGAACCGCTATATCATGTCGGTTTGAACGCCCCAAAAAAAGCTTCTGCGTAGGACGGGCGTCCCGCCTGTCCCACCAAACACTAGGGACAGGCGAGACGCCCGTCCTACGGGAGATTTCAAATTTTTTCTGTGGAACAACTACGCAGACTTGATATTACGCATTATCTCAGGACTTACGCAGAGATACTATTTGTAGGGTGCCGCACCGCACACCAAACGCTATATATAATTAAATCGTCCAATTTGCGTAAGTCCCGATCGCGTTACGCCTGAGTCAGACTCTAGCAAAAATGCAAATTGCCAGCTATATATAGCGTTTCTCAAATAAGTGTAATAAAAGAAACGTAGGGGCGACAGCATCCCCAAGACTGTCTCTGCTACAGAACGGGGATTATCATATTGGGATGCTTCGCCCCAGACACCTTACATCAATTTGAGAACTGCTATAAGTGTAATAAAAGAAACGTAGGGGCGACAGCATCGCGAGCGACTATCTCGGCTGTAGAACGGTAATTCGCGTACTCTCGTTGCTTCGCCCCAGACACCTTACATCAATTTGAAAAACGCTATATAGCATCTGGTGCGCTCCTAAACGCACCCTTTTGAATTTTGAATTCCGCGCAGGACCTGCTAAGTTGCTTTCTGCCAACATTTGTAATGCCAGCAAATCTGTAGGTCGGGGATCCGTTAATGGCGATCGCAGTTGTTACCTGTGGCTATAGAACAGTGCATAAGTGCAAAAATTTAAGAAATTTTCAAAAAAAATTGCATAAACCGTTGACATTTTAAAAAAACCTTGCTAAGATAGGTGATAGCTTCCTAGAGAAGCAAAAAATAAGGACCACGGCCAAACCGTGACCCTTTTGACAGAAAAGGACAACCTCTATCGCAAAGAGGTTTTTTCAATCGATTCTATCCCTCTAAAAACCCCGGCTGCTAAGGGTAAGCCTTGGACTTAGGGTAAGTAGTCCACTCGCTTACTCCAATAGCCAGCCGAGGAGGGAAGACAGCCCACCCCCTACCGCTGACAATCGCCAGGAACGGCAGGGGGTGGGTTTCCCTTGGGAGAAAATCTTATTTTTACCACTGGCAGGGGAGAGGGGAGTGTGGGAAGGGTGGCAAGGGTGGGGAGTGTGGGAGGAATTGGAGAATTCTGCTCCCTCTCCCCACACTCCCCGGTCTTCCCACACTCCCCTCTCTCCCCCTTTCCAGCTTGTACTTGGGCGAGGACCTCATTGCTATTTGTAGATTCTACAACGACTTGCTTGGTCTTGCACGCGATCGCTCGTTAGCCTACCCCCTGCCCAATGCCCAATGCCATCCACCCCCAACCCCCTCCCAAGAGAAGGAGGTTGCCCAATGCCCAATGCCCAATGCCCAATGCCCCATGCCCAATTCCCGAAAAAATAAGTATATTTACCAGTAGCCATTCGGCAAAAGAAGCGCTATAATCGGAGACATTGAGGACACGTAGCTCAGTTGGATAGAGCATCAGATTCCGGTTCTGAGGGTCGGGGGTTCAAGTCCCTCCGTGTTCGTGCTTTATACGTTCCTAGTCCAGAACATTCATAAATAAGTAAAATATGCGGCAATATTGGATTGACTGATATATTGCCGCATTTCTGCGTCGCCTTTCTGTGGTTTCGATGGTGCTATAGCAATACCGACTGAGGTTAGGGACT
>JAAHFN010000023.1:0-171137 GCA_010672965.1 Oscillatoria sp. SIO1A7 | reverse complement strand
GTCCAGAACATTCATAAATAAGTAAAATATGCGGCAATATTGGATTGACTGATATATTGCCGCATTTCTGCGTCGCCTTTCTGTGGTTTCGATGGTGCTATAGCAATACCGACTGAGGTTAGGGACTTGCGCAGAAATAAAGTACCAGTCAAAGAGCGTTCTTTGACCCGCCACCGTTCGGGCGCTCCCGTTCTTTCGCCACCGTCCTATGCGCTTGCGCGCAGGCTTTCGCCTGCCCAAGGACTTGTACTGAAAGCTGAAAGCTGAAGGCTGAAAGCTGAAAGCTATAAATTTTTTCTAATCTGTCCAGAACATTCATAAATAAGTAAAATATGCGGCAATATTGGATTGACTGATATATTGCCGCATTTCTGCGTCGCCTTTCTGTGGTTTCGATGGTGCTATAGCAATACCGACTGAGGTTAGGGACTTGCGCAGAAATAAAGTACCAGTCAAAGAGCGTTCTTTGACCCGCCACCGTTCGGGCGCTCCCGTTCTTTCGCCACCGTCCTATGCGCTTGCGCGCAGGCTTTCGCCTGCCCAAGGACTTGTACTGAAAGCTGAAAGCTGAAGGCTGAAAGCTGAAAGCTATAAATTTTTTCTAATCTTCCCCAGTGCTGCCCTGAACTCCGCGCAGAACCCGGCCTAGCTCGGCTTTTTCATCCACAGAAATGCGCGTGGGAGAGCCGCTGATAATCCGTTCGTAATTGCGGAAGGAGTCCTTGATTTCAGGTCCATTTTCGCTAATCGTATATTCGCGAATGCCCTTATCGTGCCAAGAACCGCGCATTTTAAAGACATTAATAGCTCGGGACATTTCCCCGCGAATTTCCACATACTGAAGCATAATAATCGTATCGGTAATCGTGGAAATATGAGAATCCGTAATCGAATGAGTTCCCATGAACTGGTCGGTAGTATTGGTAAAAAAGCCGGTAATTTCTTCCTGCTTGGCATAGCCAGTCACGCCGATGACAAATTGGCGGAAGGAATTATTGGTTACTCCCCGCTCCAAGGCAGAAAGGGAATCAATGGCCAGACGAGAAGGTTTAAATTCAGCCAGTTCGCTTTTGATCATCTGCAAGTGATCTTCCAGACCCGCCGACTCTGGATAAGTACAGAGAATTTTAAGCAAACCTTTCTTTTCCATTTCTTCAAAATCAATTCCCCAAGAATAGGCATTGCGTAGGAGTTGGGCGCGGGATTCTTCATAGGCAAACAGAATTGCTCGCTCGCCATTGAGGCAGGAATCTTCTACGAATTTGCTGACCAAAAGAGTCTTGCCAGTGCCCGTAGCTCCAGTGGCGAGAATGATAGAGTCTTTGAAAAAACCGCCCCCGCACATTTCGTCGAGAGTGTTCACTCCCGACGAGACCCGAATATTCGAGGAGCGTTGAGTCAGTCTCATGGCTCCTAATGGGAAAATATTAATACCGTCGTTGGTCATCGTGAAAGGATATTCTCCTTTCATGTGGGTGGTGCCGCGTAGTTTTAAAATCTCCATCGTGCGACGGCGGCGCTCTCCTTCCAAGACGTTGCGAACAATGACGACATTATCGGAAACAAACTCTTCGACTCCAAAGCGAGCGACTGGGCCGTATTCCTCGATTCGTTCCGTTGTCATAATAGTGGTCACGCCCAGTTGTTTGAGGCGAGCTACTAGGCGAAAGATTTCCCGTCGCACGACGGAGACAGCATCATATTGCTGAAATACTGCGGTAATCGAGTCGATAGAAACTCGCTTGGCTTTGTATTTGCGAATGGCATAGTGGATGCGCTCGATTAGGGCAGATAGGTCAAAGTTGCCCACGACATCTTGTCCTTCAGGATCCGGCGAGGCATCGAGAATAAATAGTCTCCCTTCGTTGATTAGTTTTTGCAAGTCCCAGCCAAAGCTATAGGCATTTTTGATGATATCGGTGGGAGATTCTTCAAAAGTAACGAATACTCCTGGCTCCTCGAAGTAGGTGATGCCATTAAACAAGAATTGGATGGCAAATAAGGTTTTTCCCGTTCCAGAAGTACCGCTGACTAAGGTCGTTCGTCCCACGGGCATTCCGCCATGACTGATGTCATCGAACCCCTCAATCATGGTGCGAATTTTTTTCACCCCTCCAGCGATCGCTTCTTCTGGTTGATTTTGCTTATGCAGATTCATAGCTGGTTTGCTCTAAATTTGAAATTAATAGTCTATGCTGAATGACTATTTTGTTTTTTTAACACAAATATGATAGCTTCAGCCGGTTTATGCCCGCTTTTTCTAAATTCCAGAGTCCGATTCGCACAATTCTTCATATAGCAAATCCAAACCTATCAATACTTTTTCTCTATCTGATAGGTCTCCAATAATTTTTCGCACTGGCGGCGGCAGTATTTTAGCCAAAGTCGGGGTGGCCAATATTTTATCTTCCTCAGCTAGCTGCGGATTTTTGAGTACGTCGATTACTTTGAGAGCATAGACGCCTTGAAACTCCTGTTCTAGCAGATTCTTCAGGGTTTTTAAGGCTCTGACAGAGTTGGGAGTATTGCCTGCCACATACAATTTCAAAACATAGGTTCTTTTGGGGGTACTCATATATTTTATTAATGCTAGCTTGTAAGCTACTGAGATTATTTTTACAACTTGGCTATTTTGCTAGGGAGGACGATAATATATAGTGGCTATCAATATACATTTTAAGTACCTTAAACCCTTGTGATGACTGCATTTTAATTGATCGTAACTTAATACAACAACATCGATGCTATATTAAGTGTCTCTGGGAATAGAGCGACGATACATTTCGCAGAGATGAGCAATGACATCCAGCAGAGTTAGTCGATAATCGGTTAGGACTTCAGCGCTGCGGCCTTCCAGTTTTAGATGATTAGAAAAATCCTCCATTAATTGCATATGAATTTCTACAATTTGAGTTACCGAAACATCGGCAAAAAAAGCATAATTAACAAATTCATCTATAATTTGATTTAGATTGCTAGTATTTTCAAAATAGTTCAATACTATATCTCTGTAATCTGATTTTAATCTTTCTATAAATTTTTTTCTGTCCTGGGCTGGCAGATTGCGAAGAAAACGTTGTGGGTTTCTTTTATAATACACGCCTAGGTATCCTAATCTCTCCCTCAATTTTTCCGCCAACCGACGCTGCTGCAAATAAAGAAAGTCTTGGGAACTTGAATCGGACTGGCCATTAGCAGGTTCTGAAGTTTCTGTTAAGCGAGGGGTGGGGGAGAGATTGAGAAATTGAGTTATCGCTTCCTCAACGTAGCGGGCTATCTCGCCGATCTGGCTGGCATACATTCGCACCTCAGCCTCGTGGTATAATGCACCTCCGTAGAGGGCATTGTCTTTTTGGGAACTTCTTGCATCTTGAAGACCCCCACCTCCTAGCCCTTCTTCCGGATAGATTTTCTCTGCGGAGCCAGAGCTATCTCCTGTTTTTTTGGATTGTTCGTAAATAATCGTTGCCGGAAATAAGGTGGCTTGCTGGTGCAGTCGATTTGCCAAATCCACCAAAGTCGGGTAGGCTTCTAAAACTATACAATCTATATGTTGCTTGTTTAGTGCCAGGAGTTCTAAAAACGCAGACTCAGATTGGCAATGGGTAACTACATAGCGTTCGGCAGCCAAAGACTCCGTTAGGGAGATAGCCAGATTCTCAGAACGCAATAAAGTATAAACAGATAATTGGGGGCGCAAAACCGTATAATATAAAGTTTGGGTTTAAAAGCAGACAGCGAATCGAGCGGTAAAAAAAGCACGCGATCTGAAATTGGCAGCTATCGCGTTATCTTAACATTTGTTAAAATTTGAATCAACAACTATCAAAGAGACAGCATAGCGTTATGGTAATAGCATAGCAAGTCAAGAGCGATCGCCCTACCGCAAAGGCAGAAAGCGAAAACCTAGGTTTTAGGAGAAAAGGACCATTGGGATATTGGCCAAGATTCTTTGACTTGATGAAAGCTATGGCTCTCGCCGCGATGAAAATTAGGGTTAAGAGTTATGAGGAGCCTTGCTTTGCAGCCAAAATGAAAACAGACTATCGCAAAGCTTGCCAATTGCCCCAAAAACCAGCTCGCTCCCTTGCCCAATGATTGTCAGAATTTGACTTAATTTTTTCCCATGTCCGCAACTAACCTCCATTTGGAAGAATTTATTACGCCAGTGCCCCAAGTGAGGCTAACAGTCAGTTTAGCAGAGTTGCGATCGCAGCTAGTAGCTAGCCAGGGAGAATTATGGGGGGAGGCGATTGTCGTTGTGAACGACAAAGAACTTCCGGTGGGAGCAATCCGGCTGCATAGTTTAATGCCTTACTTAATCTCCCGAGATAACGCAGGCCAAGGAGAGTCCTTTTGGGATAGACCCCTATCCGGGCTGGATCCATCGCCAATTCAACCCATCGAGATCTTGCCTGCCCATATAAACTTAAGCCAATTCTGGGCAAGAGCCCGCCAGCAAGAGAAGCAAAACTTGCTATTGGAAGATTGGGGCCTAGTAAACAGGGCGGGAAAATTGTTGGGACTTTTAGACTCAAAGCGCTTGCTAAAATTCATGGCGCTAAACTGCAACTTTTCTTTCGCCTCCCCTCCTCCCCCTCCCCCCCTGCCTCTCTCTCCTGGGGGTACTTTCTATACTCTGAGACAACTTTTAGAACAACTGCCTTTACCCGTAAGGTTACAAGCCGCAGACGGCAAAATTATGGCAGAAAATTTTGCATGGCGTACTTGTGTGGGCTCCCCCATAGCAAAAGAAGAGTCGAGTCCCTTAGGCCGGGAATCAGAGGAGGAATCTTTAGGAAATCTGCTAGATAGCTCGACATTTATTCCTAGCAGCCAGATGCATGAGGAGGACAAGGGGGACGAGGGGGACAAGGGAGATGAGGCGATTTCTCTCCCCCCTACACCCTACACCGTAGGCGTAGCCGCCCCTTCGGGGCAAGGCGGCCCTACAGCCTACGAGAGAGAGCTAGAACCAGTTAGTAGCTTGGGTATGTGCCCGCTGCCTTCCAACAGGGAAAGGGTTTGGCAATTTCTGAAAATTCCTTTGGCGATAGAATCCTCAGCGGGAGCCCTAGGAAACGTCGAGCTTGAGGATAGATATGATGGGACGCATAAGGGACCGTCCCAATTGCCAACAGAATCGAGTTGCTCGGCAAACCAATACGATCGGGAGGAGTGGGAAGAGCGGGAACGAGCAAGGGAAGTATTATCGAATGCTGAAGCAATTCCTAAATGGCTGGTGTTGGCTCAGGATGTGGGCGATCGCATGCAACTAGCAAAGGACCTAGCAGCAAAGAATGCCGATTTAGTGCAGCTCAACCGTCTTAAGGATGAATTTTTAGCCTGTATTAGCCACGAACTAAAAACCCCTTTGACCTCTGTCTTAGGACTGTCGAGCTTGCTCAAAGATAGAAGCCTCGGGCAACTCAACGATCGCCAAGCTCGCTATGCCCAGATGATTTATCGCAGCGGACGGCATCTGATGGCAGTGGTCAATGACATTTTGGATTTAACCCGAATGGAAACGGGTCAAATGGAGCTGATTCCCGAACCCGTCCAAATTAAGGGGGTATGCGAGCGGGCTTTTGAACAAGCGCAGCAAGCCTACCGGGTAGCGCTAAGCACGGAGGAGGATGGCATCGGCGAGGAACCTCTATTTACCTTGGACATTGAAAGCGGCCTGGACTTTATCGTTGCTGACGAGTTGCGCTTGCGACAAATGCTGTGCAATCTGCTGTCTAATGCTCTGAAATTTACGCTGCCAACGGGAAAAATCGGCCTACGGGTTTCTCGGTGGTCGGGGTGGATTGCTTTTACAGTCTGGGATACCGGCGCGGGCATCCCCCACGAAAAACAGCACTTGATCTTTCAAAAATTCCAACAACTAGAAAACACCCTTACTCGCCAATTTGAAGGAACGGGTTTGGGACTGGTACTGGTTCGGGGCATCGCAAGAGCCCACGGCGGAGATGTGACTTTTATGTCTAAAGAAGGTTTTGGCAGTCAGTTTACTATCCTGCTGCCCCCTGCTCCTCCCCAAACTTCTACATTTCCAGGAGTACGGGATAAACGCTTGGTATTGATTGTCGAAACAGTGCCGCGATTTATTGAAAGCTTGACCGGCCAACTGCACGCCTTGGGCTTTCGGGTTGCGATCGCCCGCGCTGGCACGGAGGCCCTAGAAAAAGCCCGTCGGTTACAGCCAAAGGTAGTATTCGTCAATCCTTTATTGCCTCTGCTCTCGGGTTGGGATGTCTTGACCCTGCTCAAATCAGATCCGCATACTCGCCATATTCCGGCGATCGTCATGGGAACGGTTGCGGAGGAGGAACGAGCCCAAGACAATAATGCCGATGGCTTTTTGAGTTTGCCAGTAGTTGAGGGTGCCCTGCGAAAACAGCTCGAACCCTTAATGTCCCAGCAGGCGCCCGATGGGGAAAGCTTCCCCTCGACCAAGCTGACTATTCTGCACCTAGCCGCGAGCATCGAATCCCCTAACCCCCCAAACTACAACGTTCTGTTGGCCGAAGCTGCCAATCGCCCTAATGGCAATGGCTATCGAATTCTGGAAGCAGAAGATTTGGAGCAAGCAGAACTGCTAGTGAGAATTTGGCAGCCGGATGTAATGTTGCTGGATACCAACTCCAGCTTACCGAATCCTACTGTTTTGCTCCAACAGATATGCGAGCTTTCCTCTCTAAGTGCTTTGCCGATTGTTACCCTCGATCGCCAGACTACTCAGGCCGCCAACCAAATACCGGGATTAACTGTATTTCCCTGCTTGGCAACTTCGATAGAAGACTCGGAAACTGCACGGGGAGAAATGCCTTCGCCCAAATCAGCTACGGAAGCAGCAAGCGATCGCTCTCCCGAGAGCAGCATTTCTAGCTATCCCCCTGCTAATTACTTGTGGCAGGTCATCCAAGTGGCCGCAGGGATGAGAGAAAAACGCAGTATTTTAGTGGTGGACCTATCCAGCTTGCCAGAGTTTTCTGAGTTGGAGACTCCAGACCAAGAGCCAAAGCGTAATTTCCCTTTTACCCAGACTTCGGCGGAAAAGTTGCCCTGGCTGCCAGCATTGATTCAGTACCTGCAAACCGCTGGATTTAAGGCTTTGAGAGGCTATTATTGGTCGGAAGTTTGGGGCCAATTGCAGCACCAAAGCGTTGACTTACTTTTGATTTGCTTGCGGTCTTCGCGAGCCTCTCCAAAACTGCTTAAGGTTATGGCTGCTTTAGGACAGGTGGCGGATAAACCCCCAATTCTAGTGCTAGATAGGCGCTGGTCTAGTTCTGTAGAACCTTCTGTAGAATCAGAAATACCTTGGAGACAAGGACAAGATTTAGAATCTGTACTGGAGGCTATATCTACCACAATCTTGCCCCCTTCTATCTCTATGACAGAATTGCTAGAGGAAATTAATCAAGTCCTCGAACATCCTCATATATAAGAATATATAAGAGACCCGGTTTTTTGAAAAAACCGGGTCTCTGGCTATCAGTTTCTGGCTATCAGTTTCTGGCTCTCCAAAAATTATTAGTTAAGAATATATAACAATAGCTTCGCCTATTTGCCCCAGGGGACTATCCCCCCAACCCCCCCTTAAAAAGCTTAAAAAGGGGGGCTAAGCTCTGAATCTCTCAATAGCTATTCGCCCCAGGGGACGATACCCCCAACTCTCTTAATATCAAGTCCGGTTAAATAACCACAGAAAAAATTGTAATCTCTTGTAGGACGGGACCAGCGAAAAGTCTCTACCAGACCAAGCGGACAGGCGGGACGCCCGTCCTACGCAGAACTCGATTTTTTTTTTGGGCATTCAAACTGACATGATATAAGCCCCCCTTTTTAAGGGGAGTTGGGGGGATCTGACGTTGGCATTAGACCTCGCATTTGTTGTGTTTCGTTCCCGGGAGGAACCTAAAAATAAGGTGTTTTTGCGTTTTGGCGAAGGTATTGTTGAAAAACCGGGTCTCTGGCTATCAGTTAACATCGAGAAAAACCTGCTTGTCAACTCGCACTAATTGATAAGACCCGATTTGGTAAAAGATATCCTGGTAATGCTTGGGTCGCAATCCCGCACCTCTAAGTTTGTTTGGCCAACCTAGAATCAGCACGGAACTTGGTTTTCCCTGGCTTGCCGCCTGCTTTTGTAGGTATTCGCGAGCGTTGGTGGAGCGGCGAAAGAAGGTAATCGGCTCTTGGGTGTAAAATACTAAACTGGGTTTTTCAAAGGCAATCATAATCGTCTCTTCTTCGGGGTGCTTCTCTTGGACGATTATTTCTGCTATTTGTCGCAAGGGAAGCTGGCGATCGGCATCGAATAGGACAATCGTTGGCATCAGTGCGAACAATAAAAAAGCGATAAATCCCACTAAGTTATAGCTCCACAACCAGCGCCAGCGCTTTTGCAGGGAAAAAATAGCAGCCAAGGCAGCGGTGGCGGCCAAGATTGCGGCACCCGCATAGAGAGCGCCAGACTCTTGCAAGAGTTGTGGAAAGTTGGGCATGGCCGGATCTGTTTCTAGTATCTGAGGAAGATACAAGAGCGCGCCAGCCAAGAGCAAGAGAAAAACTATATTGACAAAAGCGCTCGGTAATAAGGAAAGACGTTTAGAGGGGAAAGGGTCGAGGTTCGAGCTATCGGCAGTAATATCCGCTGTAAATAAAAGGGCGACTAGAATAGCGGCAGCGGGCATTAGAGGTAAGACGTAGCTGGGTAGCTTGGTGGCGGCTATGCTGAAAAAACCAAAAACTGCCAAAAACCAGAATAAGACAAATAGACCCAGTTGTTTCGATCGCGGTTGTTTGCACCAGAGCTTGCGCTTCCAAAATTGGAGCCGAGCGATCGCTAGGGGCAAATAGACAGACCAAGGGGCGAATCCGAGCAGTACGACCCCAAAGTAAAAGTACCAAGGCTCTCCGTGGCGATTGACTACTCGGGTAAATCTTTCAAAGTTGTGATAGCCAAAGAAACTGTTAATATAATTTTCCCCATTGGCTGCAATAACTAAGATATACCAGGGCACGGCGATCGCTAAAAAAACCAGCATTCCCGAGATAGGTTTGATTTCTCTGAGAACTTCCCCCAATTTGCCCACATATATTAAAAAGCAACCGATAATCAGCAGGGGCAAGACAATTCCAATAGGACCTTTAGTCAAGACTGCTAAGGCCATAAGAATGTAAAAAGCTAAATACCATCCTGGAGGCAGCCATCCTTGAGGCAGCCCGGATTCTGCGTATCTCTCCGATTCTGCGTATCCTAGGAAAAAAGCTAGCAATGCCGAACAGATGCAACCAGTCAGGAGCATGTCCGAAACGCCAATCCGTCCCCAAGCAATGGTTTCTATATTCATCGCCATCATTGCCGCACTCAACAAAGCGGTAGTACGAAAGGCAGTTTTAGTGTGGAAGTTTTTGGGTTGGAAGTTTTTGGATTGGGAGTTGTTGGATTGGGAGTTGTTGGATTGGGAGTTTTTGGATTGGGAGTTTTGAGCTTGGGAGTTGTTGGATTGGGCATTGATATTACCAATCCCGATTAGAGTAAAAAAGACGAATAGCATCAGGGCGATCGCTGCTAAAGCCGAAGGCAGTCTGACGGCCCATTCATTAACGCCAACGAGTTTATAGGCGATCGCCATCAGCCAATAAATTAGCGGCGGTTTGTCAAAGCGCGTCTCGCCGTTAAAATAAGGGGTAACCCAATCTCCAGTTACTGTCATCTGGCGGGCGGCTTCTGCAAAAAGCGGTTCCGTCTCGTCAACTAAGCCAATTCCGCCTAAATGCCAGAAAAATGCGATCGAGCCAATTAAAAGTAACCATAATACAGACAAGATACGGAATTGGGAATTGGGAATTGGGAATTGGGAATTGGGCATTGGGCATGGGGAATTGGGAATTGGGCATGGGGGACAAGGGGACCGGGTGATCCTTCGACAGGCTCAGGACGGACGAGGAGACAAGGAGACGGTTTAGGTTTCAGGACTTAAGCAAAATATCCATATCTAGTTGTTTGTAGGGCAATCCCCTCGCGCACCGCAAGGTCAGCGCAGCTCTCGCCCCGATTTATAGCGTCGTTGCGTAAGTCCTGGGTTTATTAGGGAAAATTAGGGACCTTAGTAAAGTTGGCGATCGCAATATCTATTTTAAGTAGGATTTACGCAAATTGTAGAGATGTACCCTAAGTGTAGGGGTCAACGGCCGTTGACCCCTACCAGATGTAGAGGTAATGCGTAAGTCTTGTTAAGTTCTAAATTAAAGAGCTATAGCGGTTCTCAAAGAACGTACATATATATGAAATGGGTGAAAATATTATGGTGACTGCACTTGAAGATAACCCAATCTATTTGAGAAATGCTATATACAACTCAAAAATTAAAAATTAAAAATTAAAACTAAGAACTTAAACAGGACTTACGCAAATTGTCTTCTGTCAACCTAAATGTAGGGGTACTCCGGCCGTTGACCCCTACCAGATATAGAGCCCATGCGTAACTCCTGTTAAAACTCTACCCAATGCCCAATGCCCAATGCCCAATGCCCTAACTCCTAATTTTATGCAAAATACCCGTCTCAATACTATCTTTGATTCTATCTTCGCTCGCTTAAACCAATGGTTGCTAAATCCTTGGCGGCGAACCTCGGTTCAGATAATTAGCCTGCTGTTTGGTTTCTTTTTGGGAGAATTTATTGCTAGTGTGGCAGGACAGCGAGCGGACTTGGACGTAACCGTTGCCGCAGTCTTGGTGGTTTTTACCGAAGGCTATAGCTGGTTTTTTTATAGAGGCGATCGCAGTAGAAGGCGATCGCTATTGGGAGGCAGCCTCAATTTAGTTAAGATTGGTCTGATTTACAGTATGTTTCTGGAGTCTTTCAAACTTGGATCCTGACCCATCGCGGAAGCAAATTTTGGAAAAATGGGCATCGGGGCAGCGACCCGGAGCCTCAGAGTTAGAGCTGCTAGCAACCTGGGAGCTGGCGGCCGCCCGTCGCGCCCGTGCTTTTGGCATAACTCCCGAGAATGCAAGGGAGGCAATTGCCGAAAGGGGATATCTGTTTGAAGCCGTAAACTGGTTTGGTTTTGCGCGATCGGAAACTTTTCTAGAAACCCTATGGATTCTCTGGTTGCCCTTGGCGATCGCTCTAAGCAAACGCCAGCAAGAGTTAGGGCGGCCCCTCATTCAAGGGATAGTAGGGGGGCAGGGAACGGGAAAAACAACCATGACCAAAATACTCAGTTTAATTCTGAGTTGCCAAAGCGATCGCTCCTATTCTCCTCCTGACTCTGGTCCGCCTTACCCCGGTCTGCCTTACGCTCCCCGGCCTTACGCTTCTCGGCGAGTTCTCAGTCTTTCGATTGATGACCTCTACAAGACTTATAGCGATCGCCAGAATTTACAAAAACAAGACCCGCGCTTGGTTTGGCGAGGCCCGCCGGGAACCCACGATATCGAGTTGGGGATAGAGACTCTCGATCTGCTCCTTTCTGTTTCCCCCCAGTCCGACCCCATCCCAGTGCCCCGGTTTGATAAGTCTGCTTGGGGAGGGGCGGGCGATCGCGCAGAGCCGGAAATAGTAGAAAGAGCAGATATTATTCTCTTTGAAGGTTGGTTTGTTGGCGTGCGACCCATAGAGCCAGCCAACTTCGATACTGCGCCGGCTCCTATTATTACTGAAAGCGATCGGGCTTTTGCCCGGGATAGCAACCGGCGATTGCAAGCTTATTTACCATTGTGGCAGCGCTTGGATAGTTTGATAGTTCTGTATCCGACGGACTATCGGCTGAGCGTCCAATGGCGGCAACAAGCAGAACGAGAAATGGTTGCTGCGGGCAAGTCGGGAATGAGCGACGAGCAGATTGAGGAATTTGTCCGCTATTTTTGGCAAGCCTTGCACCCGGAATTGTTTATCGCGCCTCTAGTCAATAATCCCGATCGCGCGGATTTGGTTGTCGAGATTAATGGCGATCGTACCATTCGCGAAATTTATCGACCCGGCGACAGTTAGCGACGGTTAAAAAATGTCATTTCCATATTCGACGGAAATCCAACAAAAAACCGGGTAAGACTTCTTCGCCGGATAATTCCGAGGGATTTGCCAAAACTTCCGCCTCCAAACCCAGTCGATAAATTTCCACTGTTCTATTCTGCGGGTCGATTAGCCAACCAAGGACAGCCCCATTTTCCATATACTCGCGCATTTTTTCTTGCAGGGACTTGAGAGTATCTGAAGCAGAACGCAACTCCACTACAAAATCGGGACAAATATTAGCAAATGTTCCTTTTTCCTCTGGAGTCAGTGCATCCCAACGTTCTTTACTCACCCAACAAGCATCGGGAGAACGATTCGCACCATTAGGTAAAATAAAAGCAGTAGAAGAGTCAAAAGCTTCCCCCGGTTCTCCTCCATTCCGCCACCACAAGTACAACTCGCCAGAAATACTCCAATTACGTTTTCCGGTTTCCCAGCCTGTTGGTGGATTCACAATTAACTCTCCTTTTGCGGTTCTTTCCAATCTTAACTCTCGATTGCTGGCTGCCAGGGCAGCAAACTGTTCTTGGCTGACGTAAAGCCCGATTGTTTTAGGCAAGTAAATTAAGTAATTTTCGTTTTCTGGTTTAAGGGGAGTCTGTACCATTTTGACCTCTTATATATAGCGGTGAGCTGACCGCTGACCGCTGACCGCTGACCGCTGACCGCTGACCGCTTACTGCTATAATAAAACAATCCTGAAGAGGACAAGCGATATGGTACAGTCCGTTGCTCCTGTTTCCAGCAAGACCCTCACATTTGAAGAGTACCTGGTCTATGAGGGGGAGCCAGACGTTCTCTATGAGTTGTTTCGGGGTCATCTAATACCTATGCCAGCACCTAGGAGCAAGCACGCCCGCATCTGCTTGTTTCTAGTTTACCAGTTGCAGCGCTATTTTGCCCTAAAAAATCTTCCCTTTGTGGCAGTGACAACCGTTGGCGTGCGAACCGAGGAGGCATCTTCGCGGATACCGGATGTGGTGGTTTGCAGCCAGAGCCTTTGGGAACAAATCTGCGATCGCCCGAGTTCCAGCGTACTAGATTTTGAGGAAACTCCTCGTTTGGTTATTGAAGTGACTAGCGATAACTGGCGGGATGACTACATCCGCAAGCGAGCTGAATACGACTTCAGAGATATTCCAGAATATTGGATTGTAGATGCCAATAAGTCGAGAATCCGGATCTGCTCTTATCCCGAAAACGAAAATACTTACGAACACAAGGACTTGTTACCCGGAGAGCAGATGCAATGCGTGCAGTTTGCCGATCTGGTTTTACCCGTCGATCTGGTGCTATCTCCCCCCATAGTAGAGGACTTAATCCGGGCAGAAGAAGCCAAGCGACAACAGCTCGAAGAACGAGCCCAGCGATTGGCGCAGAAGTTACAGGAGATGGGCATAGACCCTAATTCTGTTTAAAATAAGCGAATCGCGCTAATTCTCAAAAACCCGGTTTTTTCAAAAAAAAAGCAGTCAGCTGAGTCAGCGGTCAGCGGTCAGCGGTCAGCTCAGAAGCTCCGCGCAGGCTGCTAAGAACGATGCGCAAGTAAGGCAGTTAGTAGGGGCGTTTCGCGCTTAGCGACATGAAAGGCGAGCCTGCCCAAAGAGGGCATACGGCCGTTACGGCCGTTCGCCCCTACAGGAGATTTTGTGCTGACCGCTGACCGCTGACCGCTGACCGCTATATAAGCCGCTAAATGGGAATCTCGATAACAAACTCGGTGCCAACTCCGGGCTCAGAAATACAGTGCAACTGCCCTCCATGTTGCTCGGTGACGATTTGGTAACTAATCGATAAGCCCAGTCCGGTTCCTTGGCCGACGGGTTTAGTGGTGAAAAAGGGGTCAAAGACTTTCTGGCGAACCCGTTCCCTCATTCCCGGTCCGTTGTCAGCAATGCGAATTCTAACAGTTTGCGCGTCCCGCATCTGGGTGGCAATGCGAATTTCCCGACTAGATCTGGCCTCCGAGGAGCTTAAAACATCGATCGCGTTGGTGAGAATATTGAGAAAAACTTGATTGAGTTGATTGGCATAGCAATGGATGAGGGGAAGCAAGGCATAGTTTTTGACGATAGCAATCCGCTCGATCTCGCTCCTGGTTTCAAGGCGATGTTGCAGTATCGTTAGGGTATTTTCCAATCCTTCATGGATATCTACTGGCTTCAAATCCGCTTCGTCCAGGCGGGAGAAGTTACGCAAACCGAGAATAATATTGCGAATGCGATCGCTTCCGTTTTGCATGGAATCCAGCAATTTTGCCAAGTCAGAGCAAACAAAATCCAAATTCAGTTCTTCTAACTTGTCTTGTATGGCCGTACTGGGATTGGGGTAGTCCTTTTCGTAGAGTTCCAGCAGGTCAATTAGGTCGGCTACATATTCGCGAGCGTGACTGATATTTCCCGAAATAAAGGTAATGGGATTGTTGATTTCATGGGCAATACCCGCCACCATTTGTCCCAAACTAGACATTTTTTCCGTTTGGATTAGTTGAGCTTGGGTACGCTGCAACTCAAGGAGAGTATCTTGCAAGTCAAGGTTTTTTTCCTGGAGTTCCTGGGTTCTCTGCTTCACTTGAACTTCCAGGTCGTAGCTGTAGCGTTCTAGGCGACTATAAAGACGGGCATTTTCAATAGAGATAGCCGCTTGGGTGGAGATAATATTGAGGATTTCGAGGCGATCGCTAGTAAATGCCCCTGTAGTGAGATTGTTATCTAAATAAAGGATAGCAATAGATTTGCCTTGATTGAGCAATGGCATACAAAGTAAGCTCTTAGGCAGACATCGAATTAAGTAGGCATCAGAGGCAAACCGGGATTCCGCGATCGCATCGTTAAGTAACATAGTTTCGCGGGTACGCCAAACGGTATTAATGATGCTAATAGGCAGTTCTTTGTGAGAAGACAGAGGCTGCGATCGCCTCAAAGAAATCCTTATGCTCCCTGCTTCCTCAGTATAATTGGCCATGACTTCAACGAATAAAGTTCCCTCTTTTGGCAACAGCAAAGCACCTTTAGTAGCCCCAGCATTTTCCATCAAAGCTTGCATTAATTTTGAAAGCAAATCTTCCAAATCAACTTTGACAGAGATAGCTTGAGCGCTTTTTATGGCTGAAGAAAAGTCCAAAGTATGGGAAGCTCTAGAACTGCTCGAAGTAACATTAGTAGATACCATTTGCGAGACTGTCCTATTAGCAGAAATATTTGTTTTCTCTTTCTTTAAAACAGGAGCGAGTAACTGCCGATAGCGTTGTTCTAAATCCTCCACCTTGGCTTTAGCTCCCCAACGTGCGTAGGCGTAGTAAGCATCGGCGAGATAGATTTGGGCAATCTCGGGCATTTCTTGTTCGAGATAAAACTCTGCTGTTAGCTCGCAGGATAAGGCTTCGTGGTGAAGATATTCATTTTCTTTAGCACCGGCTCTCGCTCGCTTATAATATTCTACCGCTTCCCACTTTTTACCCAAGCTACGGGCTATTTCTGCCCGGATAATATCGCACTGATGTTCGTAATTCATCGGGGCATATTTTGCCCAATGTTGCATCTGAACTAGATTTGCCGATACTTGCGTTAAATATTCCTCTTTTTCTTCTGAATTGGCTTGGCGATACCCAGCTATTAAAGCCAGCGAAGCATAAAAAGTTGCGGCAGGAAGGAACAAATGAGTCCCGTTTTCTGGAGAGTATTTTATGACAAATTTAGCGTTTTCTACAGCCGCTTCATAATCTTTAAATATATTGCTCAGAAAAGTTTTGAGCAAATAAGCATTATAGACTAGCATGGCTTGTTCTTCTTCTACCAGCTTTTCTAAGCAGCTAACTTCTTGTCGGGTATCTTCACTAAAAACTTGCGTGCAGTTTGCAGACTTACCTTGCAAATTACGGATAGCTTGTTGCCAAGACGCCATATAGTCTAGATGATAATCTTGCTTGAGTCGCTGGATCGTTTGCTGGTATTGTTGGAATTTATCGCGCACTATATCTAGCTCTTTTCCCATCATAAAAAGATAATGACAGTATTCTGCCGCGCAATAACAAGCAAATTCAAAATCTCCAGATATTAATCCGCTTTGTATTCCTTCTAACTCTACTTCTATACAGCCTCGTAAGTGCTGCTTCCACAGCATAATAGTACCGGCAAAGATGTTCAGCACTTTGGATTTAATTTCTATGGCGTTCAATCTCTCGACTAACCGAACGCTAAGTTCGCCGAATTTATAGCCAAATTCAATATCTCCCAAGCCTTCACAGAAAAACATGCTATACCAAGAATATCCAAAAGCTGAAGAAGCACAGTTTCCATATTGCAAGGAAAGATCCACCATTGTAAATGTTAATACTTTGAATAACTGCGGATTCGCCACCCAAGCACTGGTAATGATATTAGCTAGAATATTCATAGCAGCCAGCTTATAGGGATCGCTCATTTCTGGCAGGTCAATTATTTTTTGCAAATCTTCGATGCGATCGCGAGGATCTTCAGACAAAGAAATTTCCAAAATTTCTAAAACTTGCAGCCCCAGATCTACCACTTCTTGCATCTTACCCTGACCTATGTAAGTCCGGATTAAAACCTCATACACTTTGACTCTATCTAGTATATTATGCGTGTTTTCGATGATTATTTTAGCTAGACTTTCAACAGCTTCAAAGTTTGTATTTAAGTATTCTGCTTCTATCTTTTCTATATAGAGAGCGAGAGTCAGTTCATACTTACTTGACCAACTATCTTCTGCCAATAGGGATAGTCCCGCATTTGCATAGTCTAGAGCTGCCGCATAAGCCGTTGTCGTTTTTGCTTTTTGAGCTGCCAGCAAATTCAGTCTGCCAATTTCATCTCTTTCCGAGCGATCGCTAATTAGTTTCTCTCCTATATTCAGGCGATCCACTATTTCAAAAATATCTTCCCCTTCCTCCTCTATATTTGCCCATAGTCTCCGACCAATTTCTAACTGAGTTTCTTTTCTTTTCTCCTCGTCTATTAAGCTATAAGCCGCTTGCTGCACGCGATCGTGTAAAAACTTATATAATGTATTTTCTGGTTTGTATTTTATATCTGTTTTGCTGCTATCTAGATAAAATTTATATATTTCCGTCTCCGGCAAAATTAACCCTTCTGCTAAGGCTGGCCATAGATCTACTGCGGTTTCTTCTGGGGATTTTTCCGTAACAATTGCCAAGGTTTCCAGGTTAAATTCATTGCCTATACAACCTGCCATTTTCAGCACTTCTTGCGTTTCTTTTGACAGCTTCTGCAATCGACCCATCATAAATTCCACCACATCATCAGTCAGAGCAATCTGACGCACTTGCGCCATGTCGCATTGCCAATATCCCGCATCCCCATCAAAGACAATCCAGCCATCCTCATACAACCCTTTCAAAAATTGGGTTGTAAAAAATGGATTTCCCCTAGTTTTTTGATATACTAAATTCGCCAGCGGTGAGGCGAGGGGAGCAGGACATAGCAACGTATCAGCTACTAAATCTGTTATTTCTATTTCACCCAAGCCAGCTAGCGTCAGAGTATTGATTATTGCTCCCTGTTTCTCAATTTCCTCTAAGCTCAACATCAGCGGATGTCCTGGAAATACTTCGTTATCTCTATATGCTCCCAGCAATAGCAAATATCCCGCTTCTGAGGAGTCCATTAACAATTTTAACAGATTCAACGATGCCAAATCCGCCCATTGCAGATCGTCCATAAATATGGTCAGTGGATGCTCTTTTGTGGTGAATACCCCAATAAACTTGCCAAACATTAAGTTAAACCTATTTTGTGCTGCACTGCCCTCTAGTTCTGGCATTGGTGCTTGTTTGCCTATCAGCTTTTCCAGTTCCGGTATTACCTCAATTATTACTTGCCCATTTTCTCCTAAGGCTGCCAATATTTTTCCTTTCCAGACTGCCAGCTCTGCATCTGAAGAAACCAGCAATTGTTCGAGCAGGTCTCGGAATGCTTGCACGAAAGCACTAAAGGGAATATTGCGGTTTAATTGGTCGAATTTTCCTTTGATAAAATAGCCCCTTTGTTGCACAATTGGTTTGTGAACTTCATTGACAACCGCCGTTTTGCCAATCCCTGAGAACCCTGCAACCAGCATCATTTCTGCTGTCCCACCAGCTACCCGCTCAAAGGCATCGAGTAGCTTTTTCACCTCTCGGGAGCGTCCGTAGAGTTTTTCGGGAATTAGGAAGCGATCGCAGGCATCCCGCTCCCCAATCTCAAAATTTGTAATAACTCCCGTTCCCTCTAATTCTTGCAAGCATATCTCTAGGTCTTGCTTCAAACCCAAGGCACTCTGATAGCGTTCCTCGGCATTCTTTGCCATCAACTTGAGAATAATCTTTTCGATAACTTCGGGAATTTCTCTCCCCAAGCCCATTCCCAATTCCCCATTCCCCAATGGCGGAGGCATTTTGGCAATATGGCAATGTATTAGCTCCATCGGGTCGCTACTAACACAAGGCAAGGAACCCGTCAGCATTTCAAAAAACGTTACTCCCAGGGAATAGAAATCCGTGCGATAGTCTATGCCTCGGTTCATCCGTCCGGTTTGTTCCGGAGAAATATAAGCCAGAGTTCCTTCCAAAACGTTGGGGTTTATCAGTTGCTGTTGCTCTTTGGGCAGCAAGCTGGCTATGCTAAAATCGATTAGCTTTACTTGGCGGCTTTCTGGGTGAATGATTATGTTGGCGGGTTTGACATCTTTATGGATTATGCGCTGCCCGCTCAGATAATGCAGAGCAACTGATAGTTGGATGCCTATCTCTAGAAATTCCGCGAGGTTGCGCTCTGAATTTTGCCAATAATTGTTAAGAGCGATCGCCCCTGAATCTGGCATTACCAGAGCATAGCCATTGCCGTAGCGTTCTAGGGCAATGGGTCGAATGATATGGGGATGTTTCAGATGGCGGGTTATGACATATTGGTTGCGGAATTGCACCAGTTCGTTAAAGTTGGGGTGAGGGTTCCGCAGGACTTTGATAATGACAGATCTAGTATCGGTAGCTCTGACCGCTCTATAGACTAGGGTGCGGGTTCCGCTGTAAAGAAGGTTTTTTTCTTGATAGCCAGCTAAGTTCAGCATTGCGATTCGCCATAAATCAGGTCAAAAAGCAGCAAGAGTTTATCTATTTTCTTATTAGACTCTTTAATATGTAAATCAAATCCGGTTAAACTATCGCACAATTTGAAGCCGCTCGTTGGGACAGGCGTCCGGCTGTCCTACGGTAAGCTCAATTTTTGGCGATTTTATATAATATAGCAATTATAAATTGTTTGCTATATATGACAAACCCGGCCTCTTTGAGAAGCCGGGTTTCTGGCCTACATTATTATAACCTATTTAAAATGGCTATATACATAACTTTACAAATAAAGCAATTTTTATTGTTTGCAACTTGCCGATAACCTGCCGATCCCTGTAGGCATTTCCGCCCCGCACCGTCAAGGGGAGAGTCTTAAGTTCTTAGCTTGAGAGTTTTGAGTTGTAATTCTTTAATTTTAAATTAAAAACTCAAAACCTTCCCTTGTCCCCTTCTCCCCTTACTGGTTCTTTTAAAAGGTCCTCAATACCGTTCGGGGGCTCGCCGATATAAAGTTAATAAGTAGTACCACAAAATTAATTACACGGAATATAGCATTTCTCGCCCTTGATGTGAGGTTATCTGGGGCGAAGGAACGATAGTACGGGGTTGTCGTTCTTAAAAGTTAAAACTCATCTGAGACTTCGCTCTTCGATGACATTGGTTCTCCCTTCGCTTCAGCGGGGTTTTTTTCCGGAACGACCATCGCCGGACCGAGTCTTTGCGATCGCGCTGACGAAGATTTGTCCCGAAGGGCTTGCTCCTCATCGGATTCAGAAATAGTCTCGGAATCCGAAGCAGCCGGTATTTCCGAAACTTCACTTACTTCCTTATTAATTACAGTATTAATTGCTCTTTCGGAAGTCGGCTCCGTTTCGGTCTCAGACTCAAGGCTTTTCGCCACTTCTGGAATTTCTGTCATTACCGCTCCCCCTGTCGAGGGCTCAGCCTTTGCTGTAATCTCTGCCTCTGGCATTTCTCCAGTTTCTCCAGCAGAAGCAGGCTCGATTTCTGGCTTTTTCTCTGACTCCTTCTCTGGCTCTTGCTCTAGCTCGCCTTCGGCCGCCCGGTCTGATTCTTCTATTTGTGCCTCGCCAAACTCACGAGTTTCCCCTATCGGATTTTCCTCAATTTCTGGAATCAGAGCTTGCTGAGCTGGCTCTGGCTGAGTTTCTGGCTCGCCTTCGGCCGCCCGATCTGATTCTTCTATTTGTGCCTCGCCAAACTCACGAGTTTCCCCTATCGGATTTTCCTCAATTTCTGGAATCAGCGGTTGCCCAGTTTCCTCAGCAAAAGCAACTGGCTGAGTTTCTGGCTCGCCTTCGATCGCCGGCGCTGATTTCTTCTCTGTCTTGCCTTGCGCTTCCACAGCATCCTCAGTTGCAGTTACCGGAGATTCCTCAATTTCTGGGATAGGAGCTTCCAGTTCTGCTGTCTTCGACCCTGGCTCGGTTTCGGCAATGGGGACTGATTCTTCTCCTTGTGCTGTCTTCGACCCTGGCTCGGTTTCGGCGACGGAGACTGATTCTTCTCCTTGTGCTGTCTTCGACTCTGGCTCGGTTTCGGCAATGGGGACTGATTCTAAATCGGTCTTGCCAATTTTGTCAGTATCGGCAGTTGCCCCTACTGGGGTTTGAGTTTCTCGAAGATCGTTTGCTTCTACCTCAACATCGGTAGCCGCAGGGGTTTGCTGGATTTGAGTTTCTGGAACTGGATCGTTTGCTTCTACCTCAACTCCTGCCTCGGTTTCCGGTATCGATCGCTCCGCCTCTTCCTTAGCAGCTTCTTCCTGCTGTTCTGTCGGAGCGGGCTTGCTCTTGTCTTTCTTGCCCTTAGCAAAAATTCCTTTAATACTGCTAATACCGCCTGCGATCGCAGCAACAGTTCCGGTTACTGGAGCGAAAATTTTCGCCGCAACACCAGATCCGGTTTTAGCGGACTTAGCTTTAACTTTATTGGTAGCAGAGGCATCCGAGGCCGCATCTTTTTTGCTATCTTTTTCGCCAGCAGATGCGCGATCGTCGGATGGGGACTCCAAAGCCTCCCCATCCGATCCCTCGTTAACAACAGCACTATCTTCAGAAACAGCAGGGCGATCGCTCGCTACCTCTTTTGCCGGTTCGTCTGGCTTAGTCTTTTCTTTGCCTTCTGGCTGGCCTTCTGGCTGGCCTTCTGGCTGGCCTTCTAGCTGGTCTTTTTGCTCTATAAAAGCTGCCGCCGCTTCCAAGTTCTCCTCGTCAAAATCATCCCAGTCTTCTAGCTCCGACGCTGTTTGTGTCTTCGGCTCTGATGGGGCGATCGCTCCTTCTAGTGCCCCTGCTGGCAGATCTGCGCTATCTTCCTTCTGCTCCTTATGCTCCAGAATTTCTTCGGTTTCCTCGATTGCCCCAGTTTCCTCCGGCTGAGGCATATTCTGCTCTCGGATTGTTTCAGTTTCCTTGATTGCCCGAGCTGCCTCAGCCGGAGTTGCTTCCACCATTTCCACTGGTTTTCCCTCGGCCGTATCTGGAGCCGCAGAATCCAGAGCCCCAGAATCTAGAGCCCCTGGGACTTGTTCTTCGATAGGCAGCTTTGGCGCTGCGGATTCCTTTTCCTTCGGTACCGCTTTTTCTTTAGGCTTGCGTTTAAACAAACCTGTCAATCCCATCAGTCCGCCAGTTAGTTTAGACAACCCGCCGGCTTTTTTCTTTGACTTCTCTCGTCTTGCCGATTTCTCTGGTTTTGCAAATTCCTCTGGTTTTTCAGCCGCTTGCTCGGATTGTTCCGATTGTTCTGGCTGCTGCGATCCCTCGGATTGCTCCGATTGTTCTGGCTGCTGCGATCGCTCCGATTGCTCCGATTGTTCTGGCTGCTGCGATCGCTCCGATTGCTCGGATTGTTCTGGCTGCTGCGATCGCTCCGATTGCTCCGATTGCTCTACTTGTTCTGGCGCTGCGATCGCGGATTGCTCCGATTGCTCTACTTGTTCTGGCGCTGCGATCGCGGATTGCTCCGATGGCCCTACTTGTTCTGCTTGCTCGGATTTCTCTAGTTTCTCAGTCTTCTTTGTTTTGGGGATAGCAGTACGCTGAGCGCGTGGGGTTACTTGTCGGCGCAAGCTCATAGTTTGCCAGCCCAACCAACCCAAAAGAGCAACGCTTGCAGATTGCCCGAGCAGCACTGCGCCGGTAATTCGTCCGGCACAGAACCATAACACCAAGGCGTAAAACAATCCAACGCCACTCCAGATAAAATCTTGTTTGCGGTGGACCTCTGGAAAAAAGAAAGCAGCGATGTAGATAGCGAAGCTACCTAGAGCGACGGCTATAGCCAGGATGTATGCCAGCATGGTTGTTTTCCCTTCTTGCGACTGTAGAGACTATCCCCGGTTTGTCTCTAAGGGTCAATTCTATCGTTTTTGTTCCTGCGACATTATTCCGATCGGTAACTGGCAATCCGTAATGGCAGAGAGCCAACTAGCGCGATCGGGCAAGTCTTAAGATCTTCTTCCACCCCAACCCCAGAGCGATCGGGCTAACCTGATGGAGAAGCCTCGACTATCCGCAGACAAGAAAACATATATGACGAAGCAAAAATTTGGTGTTATCGGCCTAGCAGTTATGGGCGAAAACCTGGCCCTGAATGTAGAGCGCAATGGTTTTCCCGTTGCCGTCTATAACCGCAGCAGAGAGAAAACCGATGCTTTTATGGCCAATCGCGCCCAAGGCAAGCAAGTCAAAGCCACCTTTTCTTTAGAAGAATTTGTGGAGTCTCTAGAGCGGCCCCGCAGAATTCTGCTGATGGTCAAAGCTGGCAAGGCCGTCGATGCGGTAATAGACCAACTCAAGCCCCTCCTACAAGAGGGAGATATGATCATCGACGGCGGCAACTCTTTATTTGAGGATACCGATCGCAGAGTCGCAGACCTCGAAGCAAGCAATCTAAGCTTTATAGGTATGGGCGTTAGCGGCGGCGAAGAAGGAGCGCTAAACGGTCCTAGCATGATGCCCGGAGGGACTAAAGAAGCTTACGACGAAATTGAGGCGATCGTAACAAAGATAGCCGCTCAGGTAGATGATGGTCCCTGCGTAACTTATATTGGTCCCAAAGGTGCCGGTCACTACGTCAAAATGGTGCATAACGGCATCGAATATGGCGATATGCAGCTTATTGCCGAAGCCTACGACCTGCTCCAAAATGCTCTAGGACTAGACCACAACCAGCTTAGCGAAGTATTTGCCGAGTGGAATACCACCGACGAACTCAACTCGTTCTTAATTGAAATTACTGCCAATATCTTCAAGAAAATAGACCCAGACACGGGTAAGCCCTTAGTCAATCAGATTCTGGATGCAGCCGGACAGAAGGGCACTGGTCGCTGGACTGTAGTTAGCGCCCTAGAACTAGGAGTAGCGATTCCTACCATTACGGCCGCAGTCAATGGCAGGATTACCTCTTCTTATAAAGAAGAACGGATTGCTGCCAGCCAACAGCTCTCCGGTCCGATCGCCAAATACGACGGAGATGCAAAGGCATTCATTAATAAAATCCGCGATGCTCTCTATTGCTCCAAAATTTGCTCCTATGCTCAGGGCATGGCTTTGATGGGCAAAGCCTCTGCGGAATTTGACTATAACCTCGATCTCGGAGAAATCGCCCGGATTTGGAAAGGCGGCTGTATTATTCGCGCTGGATTTTTGAACAAGATTAAGCAAGCTTACGACGAAAATCCGAATCTACCGAATTTGCTACTAGCTCCAGAATTCAAGCAGACTATTCTCGACCGGCAGCAAGCTTGGCGGGAAGTGCTGGTCGTATCAAATTCTCTGGGCTTGCCCGTACCTGCATTTAGCGCCTCCCTGGATTATTTTGACAGCTATCGGCGCGCCACCTTGCCCCAAAATCTGACCCAAGCACAGCGGGATTATTTCGGCGCTCATACTTATAAGCGGATCGATAAAGAGGGCTCGTTCCACACGGAATGGACTAGCTAGGTTTAGGGTGTAGGGTATAGGGTGTAGGGTTGGTGTGGGGTGTGGGGTGTAGGGTGTGGGGTGTAGGGTTGGTGTGGGGTGTGGGGTGTAGGGTGTGGGGTGTAGGGTGTGGGGTGTGGGGTGTAGGGTGTGGGGAAAAATTAAAATTTTTCCCCAACACTGCCCATACTCCCTATCTACCTTTCCTAATCTCTCTTCCCCCCTACATAAGCCTACATAAGCGGATGTTGGCGATCGGGCTTTTTCTTCGTTTTGACGACCAACGGGTATGGTAGGCGTGCGAACGTCCCGAAAAGCCCCAAACGTAGGGCAATCAATGCTTCCAACATAGTTAGGGATAATAGCTGCGGGAATTTTACCAACACCCAACACCCCACACCCCACACCCAACACCCCACACCCCACACCCCACACCCCCTAATAGAGACAACCAATGCCTCAAACAGTCTGGATTGCAAGACATGCCAATCGCCTAGATTTCGTGCGACCGGAATGGTTCAATACTGCGGAACTGCGCTACGATCCGCCCCTATCCGATGATGGTCTAGTGCAAGCCAAACTATTGGCAAAGCGTTTGGAGAAAGAAGAGATTGCCCATATCTTTGCCTCGCCATTTTTGCGAACGGTGCAGACTGCCAATGAAGTTGCCGAAGTTTTAGATTTGCCCGTCAAGCTAGAGTCGGGCTTGAGCGAATTTTTAAATCCGGAGTGGTTTCCGGCCATGCCCGAAAGGCTGCCTTTCAATACTTTAGCGAAACAGTTTCCTAGAATAGACCGCAACTATGTCCCTGCGATCGTTCCGGAATATCCCGAAACCGAAGGAGAATGCTTGGGGCGGGCGGGAGAAACCGCTCGACGCCTTGCCGCTGAGTTTCCCCAAGATATTCTATTGGTAGGACATAGGGCCTCGGTCACCGGTATGGCGATGGGTCTGGTGGCCGGTCTTGCCGAAACCGATATCCATGCGGCTCTATGCTGCTTGGTGAAAGTCAGGCACGATGGGGAACAATGGACGATGGAACTGGGTGGCGATACCTCCCATTTAAACGACAGCGAAGCCGTCCTGCGATTTAATTAAATCGATGACTTTTCTGAGAATTTGATATGACAGTGCTATTGGTGGGAGATATCGGCGGCACCAAGACTCTGCTGCGCTTAGTGGAAGTAGCAAGCAGCGAGAGTAAGGACATCGCATTGCAACAGAAAATTCTCTATGAAGCGCTTTATCCCAGCCAGGAGTATGCGGATCTGGTGCCGATTGTGCGACAGTTTTTTGGGGAAGCGGCTTCAGAGTTAGGGAATGCTCCGGCACCAAGTAAGGCTTGTTTGGCGATCGCTGGCCCAGTGGTAGGCGATACCTGTGTATTGACTAATTTGTCTTGGTCGCTAGATGCCAAACGCTTAAAAAATGACTTGGGAATTCCCAAGCTGGGCTTAATCAACGATTTTGCGGCGGTTGGCTATGGCGTTTTAGGTCTTCCGCCCTCGGACATTCACACTTTGCAAGCGGGGACGCCTCAGCCGGAGGCACCGATCGCAGTAATTGGCGCAGGAACTGGTTTGGGGGAAGGTTTTTTAATCCACCAGGTTAACGATTATCGCGTCTATTCTTCTGAAGGAGGCCATGCTGATTTTGCCCCCCGCACGGAATTGGAATTCGAGCTGTTGCAATACTTGCGCCGCCGCTACAACTTAGACCGAGTTTCCGTAGAGCGAGTCGTTGCCGGTCCGGGAATTTTGTCTATTTATGAATTCCTGCGCGATCGCTTTGGTGCAAGCAATGCAAAGGCCGCCAAAAAATCTCCGCAAGAGATTGCGGTAGCCGCTCTGGAAAAAAGCGACCCTCTCTGCGAGCAAGCCATAGAGATTTTTGTCGAAGCCTACGGTGCCGAGGCTGGCAATATGGCTATCAAGCTGCTTCCCTACGGAGGGTTATATGTTGCCGGTGGTATTGCCGGGAAAATTCTGCCCGCTATAGAAGAAAACGATCGCTTTATGGAAGCTTTTGGTCAGAAAGGCCGAGTCAGTCCCCTTTTGAAAGCAGTGCCGGTCCATATTATTTTAAACCAGCAGGTCGGCCTCCTGGGGGCGACAGTCTATGCCGCACGCCTGCAATAGGAAGCGGAGAGTGGGGAGAGTGTGGGGAGGGTGGGGAGTGTGGGGAGAGGGGGTGAGTATGGGGAGAGGGGGTGAGTATGGGGAGAGGGGGGAGAGGGGGAAAGGACAATTTTAGGGGATTCCAAGAAATAAATTACCCAATTCGTAGGACGGGCGTCCCGCCTGTCCTCGACCGGGAGCATTTCAATTTTGTACGCTGCCGCCTGACGCCTAAAGGCGCGGCTACACAAACAAAGCCCTTCGGGCTATTAGGTTGCAAAAGTGAAATGCTCCCCCTCGACCGGAGACAGGTGGACGCCCGTCCTACCTACAGGGAAACGAGGGAGAAATATTTATATCAAATCCGCGTAGTTGTTCCATAAATCCCGTAGGGGCAATCCCAAGAGCGTTCGCTCTTGTGCGGAGCCTGCGCGACAGCGCATAGCGTCTCCCAATGCGAGAATCGCCCCAGACATTCCCGGGGCGGCCGGGGCGGGCACGGGGAACCCCTACAGATAGTGTGACTGTTTAACCAGATTTGATATTATTTGGAAATCCCTTATTCAATTCTTCCCACACTTCCCACACCTCCCACCCTCCCCACACCTCCCACCCTCCCCACACCTCCCACCCTCTGCCTTTTTGAGCAAGCCCTTAAGATTGTTATATCCTATGGGATTGTAAGGATTTAGAAAGGTTAAGCGATCGAGATGGCAGGACATAGTAAATGGGCCAATATTAAAAGACAGAAAGCTAGAGTAGATGCCGTCAAAGGAAAGGTATTCGCTAAAATCTCGCGAGAAATTATTGTGGCAGCTCGTTCGGGAATTCCAGATCCGGAAGGTAATTTTCAACTGCGAACGGCGGTGCAAAAAGCGAAGGCTGCGGGGATACCGAATGACAATATTACTCGGGCGATCGCTATTGGTTCTGGAGCCTACGGTTCCGGCAATAGTCTAGAAGCAATTCGCTACGAAGGCTACGGACTCGGTGGCGTTGCGATTCTCATCGAAGCTCTGACCGACAATCGCAATCGCACCGCCGCCGACCTGCGATCGGCATTTAGTAAAAATGGGGGCAACTTAGGGGAGACCGGCTGCGTTAGCTGGATGTTCGAGCAAAAAGGCGTCTGTGTCTTGCGCGGCGAGATAGATGAAGACAATTTATTAGAAGCTTCTATAGAAGGCGGCGCAGAGTTTTACCAACTAACAGAGATAGATGAAGGCGCTGGAGCCGAAGTGTTTGCAGAAGTGGCTAACCTGGAAACTCTCAATCAAACTTTGCAGGAAAAGGGCTACGACTTGGTGGTAGCAGAACTGCGCTGGATTGCCAACAATACTATAGAAGTGACCGACCCAGATTTAGCGCGATCGCTCCTCAAGTTAATGGATGCCCTAGAAGACCTCGATGACGTTCAAAGCGTTACTGCTAACTTTGACATGTCAGACGAACTTATGTCGGCCAGCATTATTTAGGAGAGAGGGGAGTGTGAGAGGTGTGGGAGGTGTGGGGAGTGTGAGAGGTGTGGGAGGTGTGGAAGTGTGGGAGGTGTGGGAGGTGTGGGAAGTGTGGGAGGTGTGGGAAGTGTGGGAGGAAGGACTGCTCAAATGTGGGAGGAAGGACTGCTCAAAGGTCTCCCCCTCTCCCCTCTCTCCCCCTCTCCCCTCTCTCCGCCACTCCAAATTAGCTGATATCGCCAAGCAGAACTAATCCGGATTAATCCGCATCAATACCTGGTTAAACTCTACCGGAGAAGCATTTTTTATCACAATTTCTACAATTTGTCCAGAGACTTCTGCCTCTATCTCGTTCATCAACTTCATCGCTTCAATAATACATAGGGTGTCCCCTTTGTTAACGCGATCGCCGACTTTGACAAAGGGCGGTTCGTCCGGTGCGGGCGCTTCATAAAAAGTGCCCACCATTGGGGATAAAGCCTCAACCCATTTGTCGCTCCCCGGTGGAGAAACCGCCGACGGAGGAGGAGTCGGAACGCGATCGCTCGGCTCCGGCTGCCTAGCCGGAGCGGAACTAGGAGCCTCTGCTGGGACAGTCCCAGACCCAGAAGCAGGGGCGGCATTCGGTTCCGTTATTAATTCGACCCCAGTGCTAGCTAACTCGCGGTTCCTGAAGTCGATGCCTTTACGCACCGTCAGCTCAAAATCGTCGCTTTTTAAAATAAGCTCTGAAATATCTGTTTTATCCAGAGCCCCTAGCAGCTCGCGGAGTTGGTTTAAGTCCATTTGCACAATTACATTACCCCAACCTACATTTATTCGCGACCCAGGTAAGAGTCATTGCGGGTATCTATTTTGATCCGCTCGCCCACGGAAATAAATAATGGGACCATTACTTGGGCTCCAGTTTCTACCGTAGCCGGTTTATTGCCACCCGTCGCCGTATCTCCCTTAATGCCCGGATCTGTTTCGATTACCTCCAAGACCACAGAGTTAGGCAGTTCCACTTCCAATAGTTGTTCGCCCCATAAAACTACATTCAACTCCATACCTTCATTGAGGTACTTGACGCGATCGCCAATTTGTTGTGAACTAACGCGAGATTCCTCATAGCTTTCCATATCCATAAACACGAACTGATCGCCATCTTTATAGGTGTATTGCATATTGCGCTTCTCTAAGTTCGCTTTCGGCATGCTTTCACCAGCGCGGAACGTCCGCTCTACCACGCTTCCAGTCTGCACGTTTTTCAGCTTCGTGCGAACAAAGGCCGAGCCTTTCCCTGGTTTGACATGCAGGAATTCCACCACTCGCCAAACTTCCCCTTCTATTTCAATCGTTATGCCCGGTCTAAAGTCGTTACTCGAAATCATTAATATCTCTTGGGTACAACAATAGGTAGTATATTTTGTAAAATTACTGAAACCAGGGTTTAGCCTAGATTCCAGCCATCACCTTTCCTTGCATTCCCGTAGCTTTTAACAGCCATCAAGGGAATGCAAATTCAGTATCAAACCATAACGTAGCACGTTACTAATTTCCGACAGATGATTGGCTACCAAGGAAGGTCGCTTTCCTCTTGGGTATTGTATCAGTGCTAGCGGTACGGCAAGCTCCTGTTGGTTTTGCGGGTAGAAGCAGATCCCAAGGACAAATCCCAAGCAGATCCCAAGGACAAATCCCTGCACGAGCGATCGCTACTCTCCTCTCGCTAGAGAGTAAGGCTTACAAACTCCTTTTGCAAGGGCAAGTCCCTGCGCGAGCGATCGCCCTTACTTGTTTTTGGGACTCATAGGACCGTGCGATCGCCAGCAGAATCCAGCCAGCGGATATATAGCACTACGCACTCAGGGAACGGACAATTTCGCGCTCTCGCTCCTGGCTAGTAACGGCAAGGCTTGTGCCGTTCGCGAGCGCGTCTTTGCAGGAGAATCGCATGACTGCCGATATAGCGGTTCTCTTTCTTGATGTGAGCTGTCACCGGCGTTGCATCCCAATATGAGAATCCCCGTTCTACAGCCCAGGCAGTCTCGGGGATGCTGTCGCCCCTACCAGATCGTTCATTACGCTTATTTGAGAAACGCTATAGCTGACTGCTTACTGCTATATTAGGAAACGCATTATTAGTTTTTTATAATTTCTATAATTTCTCCTTATCTTCCCAAACCTGCTCTTCCTAAATCCGAACGGGAGCCAGAAAGGTCTGAGTTAGTGGGTTTCTCGTATATCGCGAATGAAAGAGGAATTACTCTCTTTTTTTTAGATGCGATCGCTTTTATGCAATTTTATGCAATTGAAATGGGGGTTCTTAGGGGCAATACCCTCGATAGGCGGCTGCCCCACTTCTAAGACTCGTCCCTCCAGTTGTGGATGCGTAAGACAGGCGCAAAAACTTTCCGGACTGTTCTATATTGCAGCCGAACTGCCAGAATATGCAAGTTCTATGAAACTGAGCTGTTTCCGGTTGGCCTTCCTGGGTAGCCAGTAGAACGGAGTGGAACCGATGTAGGGCTGGGACAGTCACCCAGGCAAAGAGCGCGTGCGATCGCCAAATCAATCGCCGATTTGGGCCAAAAGACCAAGCAATTCTCGCAACTTGTAGATAGGTCGCGCCGGTCGCGCCGCCAGAGCGAGTTTCTCAGAAATCTGCATTTATAGCAGTAAGCTATTAGCAGTCACTGCTCAGCAATCAGCTAAAGTCCTGTCATACGCACTCTTTGAGGTTTGTAACTGTCAAACACCTTAATCGGTAGTGCTATATAAAAAAATCTAAATAAAAGTCTAATCTAGGTTAACTTATTAAAGATTGTCAATTGATAGAGAGGGATATAACCGGATAAATCCTATGAACTTGATGCCCAAAGCGTTCCGAGCGGGGATTAGCGTACTGCGTGCCATCCCCAAATTTTTCCAGAGGTGCGGAATGCGAGCCAGACAAATGGTTCGCAATTCTAGCGAGCGCCATAATTATCGCCGGAGAGGTCAGTTGGCAATCTTTTGTTGCTTCCTACTGTTGGGAGCGATCGCAACTCAGGTTAGCGCCTACGAACCGCCAAACAACACCCCAACAAATAGCAAAGAAGCGATCGAGATAGCCGCTCCCAGTCTCGGTCCGATTCACCAGAGAGAATTCCGGGGCGTATGGGCGGCATCGGTCGCCAACATTGACTGGCCCTCGCGCAAAAATCTTTCGGTACAGCAACAGAAAGCCGAACTAATTGGGATTCTTAACCGGATGCAAGAGCTAAATCTAAACGCTCTCATCTTGCAGGTGCGACCGGCTGGCGATGCCTTCTATGCTTCGCAATTAGAACCTTGGAGCTATTGGCTGACGGGACAGCAGGGGCAAGCGCCATACCCATTTTACGACCCCCTAGAATTTGCAATCCAAGAAGCCCATAGACGCAATATCGAACTGCATGCCTGGTTCAATCCCTACCGCGCCAGGAATCAGGATCCCCACTCTCTGGCTGCCAATCACATGGCCAGCAAATATCCTCAATACGCCTATCAATATGGCAATTTGCTCTGGATGGATCCGGGGGCTCCAGAAGTTCAAAACCAGACATACAACGTCATTATGGACGTAGCGCGTCGCTATGACGTAGATGGAATTCACCTCGACGACTATTTCTATCCCTATCCCCAAGGCAATCGCGACTTTCCCGATTACAATACCTATAACGCTTACCGGCGGTCTGGAGGCACCCTTTCTCTAGGGGACTGGCGGCGCAACAACGTCAACCAATTAGTTCAGCGCTTGCACTCTGGCATTAAAGCCGAAAAACCCTACATCAAGTTTGGCATCAGTCCTTTTGGCATTTACCGCCCTGGCCAACCCCCCGGTATTGTTGGACTAGACCAGTATGACGGAATTTATGCCGATCCGAAGTTATGGCTGGAGAAAGGTTGGGTTGACTATATCGCTCCACAACTCTACTGGCGCATCGACCCGCCCCAGCAAAGTTATCCAGTTCTGCTCGATTGGTGGACCCAGCAAAATCCCCGATCTCGACATATTTACACCGGGAACTATCTCAGCCAATTGGGCAAGCGAGGCTGGTCGATCGCCGAGTTTGAGAGACAAGTAGCCATCTCTCGCCAAGAAGCTTCTCGCTTTTCTCTAGGCAATATCTTCTTTAGTGTGAAGGTTTTTCAGAGCAATCGTCTGGGCATCAACGACATATTCAAAACTGAGGTCTATCCCACCCCCGCCCTAGTGCCGCCGATGCCTTGGATAGATAACGAGCCGCCGGAACCGCCCACGGGAGTATCGGCCAGGTACGGCACGATTAGTTGGAATGCTCCAGAATCTGATGACGTTCGTTACTGGACGCTCTATAAACGCAATAACAATAATGTCTGGGAGCTAGAGCAAGTTCTCAATGGCACGACGACTAGCGCCAGAGTTTACCCGGGAAATTATGCTCTCCGGGCAGTAGATAGATTGGCGAATGAAAGCGTAGAAAAAGTCATCACTGTTAACTAACTAGCGGTCTGTTAAGAAGTCCGGCCATTAGGCCCAATTCTCGGCTTCCTTAGAGGGGTCGGGTTTTTTTGTGCTATTTTTTCGGTTGAGGATTGGGGCAATCCCTAAGCGCGATCGCTATTGCTAAATAAAATAGTCGCCGATAACCCGCGCCAATTGTGCGATCGCCTATTCGCAAATAAAATATTCACCGATAACCCGAGCCAATTGTGCGCGATCGCCCCGTGCAGAGAAACCCGGTTTTTTGAAAAAACCGGGTTTCTGAGGTCCTCGCTACCCTGCGATCGCTATTCTCAAATAAAATAGTCGCCGATTATTAGGCCAACTGTGCGCGATCGCCTATTTTTTTAAAAAAACACCAGCGGATTTCCGGGTCGAAAAGCGATCGCTATTCCGAAACAAAATAACCGCCGATACCTGCCATCTATTTCTACAAAGCAAACACAGTTCTGAGAGCATCGGTAGTGCTAAACAAATGATGATTTTCTACAGCATATCGAGGGTTTTTGACTCTAAAATCACTACTTGTTTACCACTACCCTCCGCGCCATATCTGAAGGCAACAGGTAGAAGCGAATATCGGAAAAATAGAAATTTTTCCCTACAGCCTACACCCTAAACAAGAGCAACGTAGGCTGGGGAGCGATCGCCTTACAAGAATACCTATTGGCTTTGATGAACATTTGTATTATAATAGAAACCAATGCGAAAAAAATAAGGAGCAAAAAAATGGCAGTCGTGCGCTGGACGGATGAAATGCTGGACGAACTCTCTTCGAGTGTTAGCGAAATGCGTGAAAGTATTGGCGAACTCCGCGAAGGGATTAGCGAGGTTAAAGATAGTGTAGATGGCTTGAGAATAACCGTACAAGCTCTCTTGCAGGTTGCGGCTCAACATCAACGAGATATGGAGGATGTGAAAGAACAGCAAGCGGAAATAAAACAAAAGCAAGCGGAAATACAACAACGTCAAGCGGAAAGTGACGAGCGTTTTAATGTTCTTCTTGAAGAGGTACGTTATTTGATTCGAGGCAATGACAATAATAATTAAAGATCGCACTTATCATAAAAAAGCCCTCTATTTCCGGGGCTGAGGAGCGATGCGATCGCAACGGATAGTTGGTAACGGATTGGTAGCGGATGTAACGGATGGTTTAGTCTGCGAATCGCCTATATCAAAAAAAATAGCAGCCGATTACGGAGCCTACGATCGCAACGGATAGTTGGCAACGGATTGGTAGCGGATGTAACGGATGGTTTAGTCTGCGAATCGCCTATTCTCAAATAAAATAGTCGTCGATTATTGGACTAATTGCAAAAAAAATAGCCCTCGTAACCCTTGCCAATGGTGCGATATCAAATAAAACAGGACTTACGCAAAATACCCATATTTGGTCGTTTGTAGGGGCAATCCCCCTGTGGTTGCCCCTATGAGTAGAGTCGTTGCGTAAGTCCTAAAATAGTAGGACGCAAATCTATATTCGATATGGAAAAAGAAGCTGCGACTATGCATAGGAGACGCCTAAGTGCGATCGGTTGCTTGCTCGGCACCGCCGTAGGAGATGCAATGGGACTTCCTTATGAAGGATTGTCCCCGCGCAGACAGCGCCGACTTTATCCCCAAATCGAAAACCATAATTTTCTGCTGGGCAAAGGGATGGTTTCCGACGACACCGAGCATACCTGCATGGTTGCCCAATCCTTAATCGCCTCGGCAGGAAACCCCCAAAAATTTGCCCGGGTGCTGGGGTGGAAACTGCGATTTTGGTTGCTCGGTTTGCCTGCGGGAGTCGGATGGGCAACCCTGAGAGCTTGCGTCAAATTATGGTTGGGATTTAGTAGCAATTCTCTTACGAAGAACCATTGCGGCGTTTTTTCTGCGGGCAACGGTCCTGCAATGCGCAGCGCTATTATCGGCGTTTGCTACGGCGGCGATATTGCCCGACTTCGTTTATTAGTAAAAGCTTCTACGGGCATTACCCATACCGACCCGAAAGCAGAATACGGAGCTTTGGCCGTAGCTCTGGCCGCCCGCTTTGCCAGTTCTGGATTAGTCATTTCTCCCGCCGACTATTACAAGGCGATCGCACAAATCCTCGACTCGGAAAAAGAAAGCCCCCCTACAGCCGAATTTCTGGAACTAATTCGCCAAGCTTGTGACAGTGCTGCTTCCGAGATGCCAGCCTCCTTGTATGCTGCGGACTTGGAAATGCAAGCTGGAATTAGCGGCTATATCTATCGCACCGTTCCAGTTGTAATCCAAGTTTGGTTGAGACATCAGCAAGATTACCAAAGAGGAATTATAGAAATTATTGCCCTCGGCGGCGATACAGATACAACCGCTGCTATTTTAGGCGGAATTATCGGTGCCGCCACCGGCAAAAGCGGCATTCCCGAAATTTGGTTAAAGAATTTATCGGAATGGCCGAGAACTGTGCAGTGGCTAGAAGCCCTCGGCGAGCAATTGGCTCGGGTTTCTCAAGAAGGAATAGCAGAACGATCGTTATCCCTGCCGGTTTACGGAGTCTTGCTCCGCAATCTATTTTTTATGCTGGTGGTTATCCTGCATGGACTCCGCCGCTTGCTTCCTCCCTATTGATCTTTGTACTTCCCGTAGGACAGGCGTCTCGCCTGTCCCAAAAACCGGAGGAGAGACAGGCGGGACGCCTGTCCTACGCAAAAATTGAATGTTTTTAGGGCTATTGAGCGGATTTGATATAAACAGAACTTACGCATTATCTCTAAATGTAGGGGCGATTCGCGAATCGCCCCTACATTTAGGGTTAGATTTCCAACTCTGCATGAGTCCTAATAAAATTAAAGGCTCCGAAAAATCGACCCCAGCTCTAGGACAAAACCGGGCATTACGTTTTCTCCAGATACGGTTGCCGGGTTTTGGAGAGTTTCCGCATCTCGTCCGGGGCGATAGATTTCTACCTGTTTTTTTTGGGGATTAATCAGCAAACCCAAGCGAGCGCCGTTTTCGATATAATCCGCCATTTTAGCTTGGAGCCGCCGGAGGGAGTCTGTTGGCGATCGCAGCTCTACTACGAAATCGGGACATAAAGGCAAGAATCTTTGTTTTTGTTGGGCAGTTAGCTTAGAAAGGCGATCGCGGCTGACCCAGCTTGCGTCCGGCGAAACATCCGCCCCATTGGGCAGCTTAAAGCCAGTGGAAGAATCAAAAGCAACCCCTAAATCTTCATTCTGTCTGCTCCATGCTTGCAACTGAAAGGCTAAATCGATATTGCGATGCCCCGTTTCTCCTCCGGTTGGTGCCATTACGATTAAGTCTCCCCCAGCGGTGCGCTCTATTCTCAAATCGCGATTGTTCTGACATAGCTCGTAAAACTGCTCGTCAGTTAATTGTAAGATTTCGCCTAAATTTGGTGGTTTTGCTGTTGTCATAGGTTTTAGTTATAGGTAGTTTGGTTAAAGCTGCGATCGGGTTTAAATTTATTTTCTATTTTACCACTGACAAAAGCATATCGCGATCGCTAATGAGCTACCAACCTATCCTCTGGCAAGCAGCATTGACTAATAATAGCACAATTTTATCCAAAAATCTGATGCGCAAGCCAACCCAATCCTAAGCCAGAAAATACCATTATTGCAGCAGAAATAAGCCACGAGTGATTGTCACTTATAACAGACGAAATTATTTCAATCAAAGCAAAAACTTCTAGAATGACAGACAAAAACCATATCATAAAAATAATAAAAACAATCCATTGTTCTGTCTTAGTATTACTCACAAAAAGAATAGTCATCGAACCTATCAAAGGAACAGATGCTAGAGCAGAAAACCTAGTCGGAGCCGAGATAAAGGACAAAAGAAAGCCTCGAATTGTGTAAACTGCTAACAGTCCTAACCAACCCCAAGGGATAGTTCGAGTTAGTTGTGGCAGGCGAGTTCGCGTTCCTTGGCTACCTCCTCTACTAGGGCTACTAGGGCGGCTCTCGCGGTAATTATGCCATGCAATATAGGCTTGGACGGCAGCTGCAGCGGCTGCAACAACTGCTGCTATAGCTGTAACTATTTCTACCATAGCACTTAAATTTTTTCTGTCTGCGCTAACAATTTATTCGGTGTGTCTAAAATGTCGGGAGTAGCAGGTATTGTTTGCGAAACGCTCTCGGCCAGTTTTTTTTCTATATCCTGGCACAGTAACTCTAAAAACATACAATCGTTTCCCAAGTCAGATGCTTCATCCTCATCAAGATCCTCTATGGCATCAAGACGTTCTTGATATTTTTCGCTCAAACAACCAATAGCTTCTACTATAAACTGTAAATCTTTAAACGAAAACTCCATGCAACCCATCCGTTAAATCCGCTAAATCCGCTAAATCCGTTAAATCCGTTAAATCCGTTACATCCGTTACCCATCCGCTGCCAACCCATCCGCTGCCAACATCCGCTAAATCCGTTACATCGGTTACCCATCCGCTACCAACTCATCCGCTGCCAACCCATCCGCTGCCAACATCCGCTAAATCCGTTACATCCGTTACCCATCCGCTGCCAACTCATCCGCTGCCAACCCCTTGAGGTCCTGTACTGGTATCTTGGCCGGTTGGATTGTTACCCGGTCCTCTGAGTCAATGATGAAGTCAATAGCATCTCCTGGATTTTCAGAAAATCCAGAATCTCTTTTGGGACGGTAATCTGTCCCGACTTAGCAACAGTAGCGATCGCCATTTTTCTTTTTTTACACTATTCCTTATAATATAGCACCGGCTGGCTAGTCTATATGTCAGAAACCCGGTAATTCCTGCAAAACCGGGTTTCTTGCTCCGATCGCGAGTAACCTGTTTAGGTCAGAAACCCGGTAATTCCTGCAAAACCGGGTTTCTTGCTCGGAGCGACTAAACTCCAGAGCTTTCTAGTTGTTCCGACTTAAGATGCAATTCGACAAAAGCGATAATTTTTTCTACCTCAAATTCTTCAGAAAGCTGTAGAATCGCTTGGCTAAAAGGAATTAAGCGCTTATCCTCTTCTTGGAGCTGCATGGCCAGATTCTCAATCTCGATAACGCGACCTTGCTTGGCCAAGTCGTAGAGGTAGTTTAGTTTTTCCGAATCGGGGGCGATCGCTTTCTTTAATTTACCCAGATCGGAGCTAAGCCAGTTGGCCTCGAATCCCAGGGAGTTGGGGATTCTATTATCGTATTTCCCAATTTTTCGATTCCAGGTATTAGTTTCGTAAACCCATTCTAAGTTTAGGTAGGTTTTGAGCTTGTCATATAGCACCGCATCCACAATCGGCTTGGGCAGAAAATCGTTGCACCCCGCTTCCATACTTTTTTGGCGATCGCTCTCATACACCCGAGCAGAAGAGACAATTATCGGCACTTCTTTTAATTGCGGCATCCCCCGCAAGCGCCGCATCATCTCCAAGCCATCCATCTCGGGTAGAACTAAGTCGGCGATAATCAGATCGGGATGCAGTTGCTCTGCTAAGTCCAACCCTTCCCGGCCGTTAGTTGCATCTGCAGTGCTAAAGCCAATCGGTTCGAGCAGATTTCTAAGGATGAGGCGATTTTCCCTAGACTCGTCCACAATCAGAATCAACCGCTTTTTGCCTTTGTAGCCGATAATTGTCTTGGGTGCCGATTGTTTTGAAGCATCTGCCAAGCGACTTGCGACAAATATAGTATCCAAATCAATCCAAAATATGCTGCCCGCCCCCGGTTGGCTCTTGACCTCAATCGTAGATCCCATCATCTTGATAATTTTCTGGCTGATGGCCAGTCCCAGACCAGTTCCCTCGGCTTTGCGAGAATCGTCGCACACCTGTTCAAAAGGTAAAAATATTTTTGCCAATTGCTCCGCAGTCATGCCGATTCCAGTATCTTCGATTTGAAAGCGAATTTTCGCGATCGGGCCCAACGACCGGCTCAGGAGAGCATTGGAAGAGGCAGAGGGAGACTTGGGGACAAGGAGACCTGGGGACCTGGGTAATTGGGTAGAGGAATGGGAGAATTCCGTAGGCGTAGCCGCCCCGAAGGGGCTTGGCGACTCCCCTTGTCCCCTTGTCCCCCGGTCTCCCGATCCCCTGCTCCCTGCCCAATTCCCAATTCCCAATTCCCCATTCCCAATTCCCAAAACCTCGACTTTGAAGGTGACGGAGCCTCGGTCTGTAAATTTGATGGCATTGCTCAGTAAGTTAATCAAAACTTGTCGCAGGCGTTTTTCATCCAATAGGACTAGGCTTGGCAAGTTTGGTGCGGGTTGATAAACAAAAGAAATATCCTTTTGAGTGGCTTTGAGGCGGCACATTTCTACCACAGCACCTAAGAAAGAGTGAAAATTAACTTCGCTCAAGTCGAAGTCCATTTTTTCTGCTTCTATTTTGGCGATGTCGAGAATATCGTCGATCAGGTTCAACAGGTGCGTGCCACAAGCATGGATGATATTGATGCCATTTTTTTGCTGGTAAGTAAACCGGTTGTCTTTTTGGAAAATTTGCGCGTAACCCAAGATGCCATTTAGGGGCGTGCGCAGTTCGTGGCTCATGGCAGCGAGAAATTGGCTTTTGGCATGGTTGGCAGCGTCGGCATTTTTTTTGGCTTGCTGCAATTCAACTTCGGCTCGCTTGCGATCGCTAATATCTCGAAAGGTGCCAGTATAGAAGGAACGATTTCCCAGTTTGGCTTCGGTTAGAGTCGCTTCGAGGGGAAATAGTTCGCCAGAAGCCCGCCGCCCCATCAGTTCGCGCCGTCCTACTTGCAGCAAGGTCAAGATCGAACTATCGTTTTCGTTGCTATTGTGGGGAAACCAATCCAGCAGTCGATGGAGAGACATTCCTTTAAGGTCGCCGCTGTAGTAGCCAAAGACAATCTCGCTACTGGGGTTTGCGGATATAATTTCTAGGTTTGAAGAGGTGAAGGTAATAATGGCATCAGTGGCAGTATTGACGATCGCCTCGGTTCGCCTAACTGCTTCTTCTAGAGCTTCCATCACCTGGTTATAACGCTTGGCAATCTGGCCGACTTCTGTAAACGGTTCTACCGGCAAGCGCAAGCTGATATCTTGGGTCTTGGCCTGAGCATCCAAAGCCGCTAGTAAGTCGTATAGTTCTGTTTTTGCCTGATGCTCGACAATATTGAGTCCGAGCTGTTCTGCTTCTGGGGAAACGCGCAGGGAACAAATTCGATTGACAACCCACAGCACTGCGTATGTTATGCCAAATCCCCATACTAGAGCGACGATAACTCCCAAAAGTTGCACTAAAAGTTGAGTTTCTTGGCTCAGTCCTGTTTGAAGCAGTTCGGGATTGCCAAATAAGGCGACGGCTATAGTTCCCCATACTCCAGCTCCGCCATGAACGGCGATCGCATCAACGGCATCGTCAATTTGCCAGCGCTCCAAACAATAGGAGACCAACATCATAATGGCACTGCCAAGCCCACCGATAATTGCTGCCAATAGAGGAGATACGGCATGGCAAGATGCGGTAATGGCAACCAATCCAGCAAGGCAACCTTTAAGCAAGGCTTCTACTTCTGGGACGGTATTCCTTTGCCAGCTTACAGCGGCGGCGATAATCATCCCGGTTACTCCAGAGATAATTGTATTGACCATTATCTGGGGAACGCGATCGTCTAAAGCTAGAGTGTTGCCGCCGTTAAAGCCCAACCAGCCAAACCACAATAACATTACTCCCAAAACTGCCAGTGGCATATCAGAGCCATGAATTTTATGAGAGGAAACAGTTTTTTGCTTAAGGGAGGGATTGCTAAGGCAAGAAAAACGACCGGATCTCGGACCGAGTACGAGCAAGGCGGCTAAGGAAACCCAAGCGCCAATGCTGTGAACGACTGACGCCCCGGCAAAATCGACAAATCCCATCCGACCCAGCCAGCCAGCGATGCTTCCAGAACTAGCATGGTTCCAAACCCAATGGCCGAATAGGGGATAAATGAGACTGGATACCAAAAAAGCAATTAGCAGATAGGCTCCAAATTTCATCCGTTCTGCGGTTGCTCCGGAAACAATAGTAGTCGCCGTGCTACAAAACATTGCTTGGAATAAAAATAAGGCGAAGCGATCGGGAGCTATCTCGCCGCCCAAGAAAAAATTGCTGGAGCCAATCCATCCCCCTTGGGATGCCCCAAACATGAGTGCAAATCCAAATAGCCAAAATACTGTAACCGATACTCCTAGGTCTGCCAGGTTCTTGACGGCTACATTAATGCTATTTTTAGATCTGGTTAGTCCCGACTCCAGGCACATAAATCCGGGCTGCATCATAAATACCAAGCCCGCGCATACCAAAACCCATAGAATGTCGATAGCGTTAGTCATAGTTCAGCAATAGATTGGTTTCGAGCGGGTTTTGCCCGCCCCTAGAACTCTCTTCGTCCAGTTGCTGCACCCCGTCATTTTCTCTATTTTATAGCAAATAGCTGGTTTGATACCTGTCTTAAATATAAAAAGAGTAACATTATTATGCTTGGCCATCTAGCGTATTTTTTGTAAAAACTGTATTGCTACAAAAATATGCTAATTCGCGCAACTATAGCAAAAATAAAATATTGAGTCGTCGGATCTAGATGCAGTACGAGGCCACATTTATAGTCTGCACATTATTTACAGGCAATTACTCAAACTTATCCTCACTTTTATATACAACCATGCGCTTGCTGCATAGTTATTTTTCTTTGGCTTGATGAATATAAAAAGATAGGCCAAAACTGGGAAACCACTTTAAAAAATACCAAACAGCACGACAATTATATAAAATTACAACCCAATCTTGTTATTATCGGTTGCATATGAAATTTGTTTAATGTAATGTAATATCAAATCCGGTTAAATACCCACAGAAAAAATTTGGAATCTCCCGTAGGACGGGCGTCCCGCCTGTCCGCTTGGGCTGGTATGGCGGACGGGCGAGACGCCCGTCGGGAGCAGACTTATTTTAGGGCGATTAACTGGATTTGATATAAGTATTTCTAACGGCAGCAAAGCGTGGCTGGCCATATCGATTCGGACAGCCACGCCACGCTTTGCTGCTTCTACAGGATTTTTGGTAACCGTATTTTTTACAATAGCCTCGCCAATAAGGCTGCCGTACCCAAAGCTCTCTGAGGTTGTATTTCTTGACATTTTGTTTTTAATCTAGATCGATATAGCTAGCGATAAAGTCCTGAACTTTTTCTATTTCAAAGTCTTCGCAAAACTGAATTATTTCTCGGGTAAAGGGCACAAACCGCTCGTCTTGTTGTTGGAGTTTTTCGGCTTGTTCCTGAATCTGGAAGATTAGCCCTCGTCGGGCAGCTTCATAGAGTTCGAGCAGTTCTTCCGCTGAGGGCAGGATGGTTTCCCGATCGCTGGCGTCGCCCTCGTTTGTTTCTGTACCATCAGTGGAAGAGGAAAGGCGATCGCTCCTTTCTTCGTAAATCCATTCTAATCCTAAATTAGATTGCAATTTAAACAGCAATGCTTCTGTAGAAATCGGCTTAGGCAAGAAATCATTGCTCCCTGCTTCTTTGCTTTTTTGGCGATCGCTGGCATAAACTCTAGCAGAAGAAGCGATAATTGGCACTTCTGCAAACTCCGGTAACTGCCGCAACTGCCGCATCATCTCAAAGCCGTCCATCTCCGGCATTACCAGGTCGGTGATAATCAGGTCGGGGCATAGCTCTAGGGCTAGCTCTAAACCCTTCTTGCCGTTAGTCGCTTCGGCAAGCGTAAAGCCAATGCCTTCCAGCAGGTTCCTCAAAAGAGCGCGATTTTGCCATTCGTCTTCCACCATTAAGATTAATCGTTGTTTGCCTTGATAGCCTGCGATCGCTCCCTGGCCTCCTTTTATACTAATTTGCGAGCCGACCTCAATAACTGGCAGCTCCAAATCTATCCAAAACTTACTGCCTTTTCCTAGGTGGCTTTCTACCTGAATTGCAGAACCCATCATTTTGACAATCTTATGACTAATGGCTAACCCAAGCCCCGTTCCTTCTGCCTGACGTTCCTTACTACCCACTTGTTCAAAAGGCAAAAATATTTTTTCCAATTGCTCCTTGGTCATGCCCACGCCAGTATCTTGAACTTGGAAGCGGATTTTGGCCATCGGTCTTGAGTTATAATTCTCAGTTTTAAGTTTTGAGTTTTCAGTTGTGAATTCGTCATTGGGGGAAGAGGCAGAGAGGGTGGGAGGTGTGGGAGGTGTGGGAAGGGTGGGAGGAATGGGAGAATTCCCCTCTGTCCCCTCTCTCGCCTGCACCCCTGCACCCTGCTCCCCTGCCCCTTGTCCCCTTGTCTCCTTGTCCCCTTGTCCCCCGCTCCCCAATTCCCCATTGCCAATTGCCAATTCCCCATTCCCCATTCCCAATGCCCAAGTATCTAATACTTCTACCTTGAAGGTGACTCCGCCTTCGTCCGTAAATTTAATCGCATTGCCTATTAAATTAATCAAAACTTGTCGCAAGCGCTTTTCGTCCGCCCATATTCCGGCGGGCAGTTCCGGTTGCCCTTCGTAAGTCAACAAGATTTCTTTGTGCTGGGCTTTTACTTTACAAATTTCTACGATCCCTTGGATAAAAGATGGAAAATATATTTCTCCAGGGTTCATCTCCATCTTTCTAGCTTCGATTTTGCTGAGATCGAGAATATCTTCGATTAGCGTCAACAAATGCTTGCCGCATTGGTAGATAATGTCGATGCCGTCTTGTTGCTCTTTGCCCAAGCTGCTGTCTGTTTGAAAAATTTGCGCGTATCCCAAGATGCCGTTGAGAGGAGTGCGAAGTTCGTGGCTCATATTGGCTAGAAATTCGCTTTTGGCAGCATTGGCAGAGTCAGCCGCTATTTTCGCTTCTTTTAATTCCTGGGTTCTTTCTTTTACTTTACTCTCCAGAGTGCGGGAATAATCTTTTAGTCTATCGTTGGCAAGTTCCAGTTGCTCGTTGGTTTTCTTTAATTGCCATTGATTGTGGTAAACTATAGTAACTACAGCTCCTAGGGTTAGGGCTAATACTGGCGCGATCGCGGGCAGCCACCACCCCGCCCAGACGAAGATGATAAAGCAGCCCGCTATCAGACCGCCTCCTGCTAGTAAAATGATGCCCAGGACTATCCATCCAGAAAATACTGTTTGTTTGATTTGCTTAGTTTCCAGCAACATCCAAGTTCCAGCAGTACCGATTGCCGACCAGGTAAAAATCCAAACCCAATCTAACATTTGATTCCAAACTCTAAGCATGGGTCTTCCTTCTAGGGCGCCACTCAAAATCTGGCTGATAACATTCGCGTGAACTATGACTCCCGACATTTCCGAATTGCTACCGAAACATTGCTGACTTGATTCCTGACATACAGTCAAAGATGTTGTGTTCTCCCTGCTGTAGGGCGTGCGGACAAAATCATTGATACTGGTGGCAGTGGAACCAATCAAGACGATGCGATCGCGGACTAAATTTGGGTCTATTTTATTTTCTAGTACGTCTTGTATTGATACCACCTGAAACCGCTCTTTTGGTCCGCGATAATTTAACAGAATCTGATAGCCCCCAACATCCCTACCAACAAAACCGCTTTGATCTTCAGTTAAAGGCACAAATATTGCTTGTCCCAAGCGCAAATACTGTTGATTTTTACCTGCAGCTTCTAGAGATATACCCTCTTTTTCTAGATATATTAAGCTCAAGCGAGCTGCCAGACTTAGTTTGATTGCCCCCTTAGTGTCGGCTGCGGACATTAAAGCTCGACGTACCTTGCCATCGCTATCGGTGACCAAATCGGCGATCGCCACCCTATCGACTTCGTTTAAAGTCGGCGGTGGAGCAACAGGCTGCTCTATAACTCTTTCGATGCCAATCAGGTTTTCCGTGGACTCCATCGCTCCAACCAGTTCTTTATGACCTGGTGGGACTGGTAAGTCCCTATAAATACTCAAACCGATAGCCCGAGGTTTCTGAGTTTTAATTTTTTTAATTGCATCAGCCAATATTCCATCGGGAACCGGCCATTGTCCAATTTTGGTCAGATCCGATTCGCCAATCGTGACAATAACTATTCGCTCCTCAACCGGCTCTTGAGGACGCAGGAGAAAAAATCTGTCTAGGGTGGCCCATTCCAGGAGTTGGAATAATCCGGCCGTCCTTCCTGCAATAATTACACCTGCGACGCTTGGAGCGACTATCGGCGCAAAACGCCATTGCCAAAAAAGCTTTTTTAAACGTTGCCACATAGATTAAGGCAATAAGGAGCGAGCTATAAGGAGCGAGCTATAAGCAGTCAGCTTATAGTGGTCCGCTATAAACCGGTCCGCTATAAGCTTATTTGCCATTATATCTCGCCTACATAATCTACTCCCGCGCCCCAGATACCTATATTCCCTAGCGGGTTCAGTAATATAACACTCAGCAGTCAGCGGGCGATCGCGATCGCAATCGGTCAAAGCCAAGCAAACTATAGTTTTGGCATTTTGGAATTACCTGCCCTTTGAAAGCGCCCAAGAAAGCCTAGTGCTATTATAATATCTGCAATGTAATGCCGCCTTCCAGGCCGTGCCTCGATACCTTTGATACGGCCTGGAAGGCGGCATTACATTGTTAATTCTGAAATTAACCAGTGGAATATTTGACTGGTGCCCTAGGGAACTAACTCCATACATCGGGCAGCCCTGTGGTTTTAGGCGCAGGACTGCCGAAATTTCTTCTTTAAGAAATTTGTAGCTGTAATTCTTCGACAACATGGTATATTTCTGCGATCGCCAACCCCTATCTTGACAACAAAGGTTCTGTCGCGATCTCCTGGAGCCCAGCAGAATCGAGCAGTTCCGCCCATTCCTTGCCCAAGCGCGCATCTTCAGGGTACTGCTCCCGCAGTTCTACTAGAACCTCCACTGCATCGTACCAGATCCCATCAGCACCCAATGATTCTGCTCGCTCTAGGGATGTCTCTTGGCTCCCAGACAGGGAATTCGGTTCTACTCGTTTTATCCAAGCCTCCACAAAAGGGCTATTTGGATCCAGATCTCCCGAGCAACCTATGGCTAACGTCCACTTGTAATCCCGGCCAATTTCTAGGGCTGGAGCTTCTTGAGGTAGGGGGATGCTGACCACCCCCGAGACGCTAGACAGAGACACGCTCGTAAAATAATGAGGATTTTGATCTTTATCTTCAATAATGAAAAATGCCTCTACCTCTTGTGTTTCTTTCGTTTTAGGAACGTAGGCAAAGAAGGTCGGCCGTTCTGCCAGAGTTAAACCATGATTTGTTTGTGGCGTCAATGGCACAATCGACCTGCCTGTCTCGTTACCGCTGTGAAAGCAGCGTCCGCTCTCGCGAGAGCCCCCCGCACTTGCTCGCTTTGGCGCTCGATCTTGACCTTGCGGCGGCTCAAATGTGATAGACATAGCCGGTTTTGCCAATGTCATAGAAGCCCCCAGGCTCAGGGTGAGAGACAACAGCCCTAAATATTTCCAGTGTAATAGTCCCAACACTTGCATACCTTCTCCCGTAGAATAGTGCTTTTTCTTACTTACTTGCTTAATTTCTAGAGAGCATTTCTCTCAAGTGCAAACAGTTGTTCCAAGTCTAGAGCTAATTTTAGCATGGTCGAGAGATATTAACTCATTTTTATGAATCTTTTTTATAGGCGGGGGAGCGGTTGATGGCTCGACAGAGATTAAAGCCAATTTCCCACTAACACTACTGACGCCCAGTAAAAAGGATGGTTGTATTCGGGGCGATCGAGCAAAGCGAGCTGGGCTTGGCGCAGGGCGTCGGCTTTAGCATTTCCGGGTTGATTTAGATACTTATAAAACTCAGTCATTAACACGGCGGTTGACTCATCTCTAACTGCCCAGAGGGTGGCTATAGTGCTGCGAGCGCCGGCACGCAGGGCCAGTCCTGCTAATCCCAATACGGCGCGATCGTCCCCAGAAGCTGTTTGACAAGCACTCAGAACTAGCAATTCTATTGGCTGCTGGTTGCCGTTTTTTATCCCTTGAAGTAAATTATCTAAATCTTTAACATTTATACGTCCGTCCCATGCTAGTAGAAAAGTTTCTTCAGCATTGCTGCTAAATTGGCCGTGAGTTGCTAAGTGAACCACCGGAAAAGAACGGGATTGAAGCTTAGCTTGCAGGGTAGCGCGAGTAAATTCCCGATTCAAAAGTACCGAAGATGGCAGGGTTGCGGCAATTTGATTTACTTCATACTCTACCCCTGGTAGAGGGCTAAAGCCTTGGCGAGCCTCAGTAAGTCCCCCTGTCATAACTCGAAGGCTCTCGGGTTCTATCGCTCGGGGTTCTAGGAGCTGCAAACCCACGGTCAGGGCAACATTATATTTTTTTATTAAATATTGCTGGCCATCGTATAGAGCGGACATGGGAATATTCCGCCAAAAACCATCTAGAACGAAAACTAATGTTTCGACTCCTTCTAAGTCTCCGTTCGCTTCGGCAGGTCGAATCGACCAGTCATAGATTTGTCGAGAAATCGCCAAGCGTGCCGGTTGCGGGAAAACGGGATTGAGCGATTTTCGCATATCCCGCAATGTTTTTTCGACCTTGCTGGCGGAAACCCTGGCTGTGTATTGGCGCAGGGGCATTCCAGGTCTGGAAACAATTACTTCTAAGCGATCGCTCAGAACAATCGGATAAATGACCGCTGCTTTTTGGTCTATCTCGTCAACCTTAACGGGTTTAGCATCCAGGCAAGCTTCCCGAAAAAAGTTATCTAGTTCCGCCAATTGTAGGGCTTCAATAGTAGCCCGGGCTTTTTCTAAATTATCCTGAGAGGCATTGGATTGCAAAAGCAGCCCGACTAACTGGCGATAAATAGGTTCGACTGTTTCGCGAAAATCATACTGGATGTCCGTGTTAATTGCTACCAGGTCGCTTCTAATTGATTCCAGATAATTGACGGATTCGCTATAAGCGGCGATCGCTTCTTCTATCTGGCCGGTTTCTTTGAAAATTTCCCCTAGTTGTGCCTGCCATAAAGCCATTAAATCCGAGGCATTTATTATTTGCGATCGCCCCAGGGCTTTCTCGGTCAAAGAGCGAGCTTCCTGCCATTGCCCGGAGCGAGCGTATAATTTACCCAGCATCCCCAAGCTATAGGATTCCGCTCTATAGTCCCTGATTTCTTTTGCTTGTCTAACCGCTCGCGCTAAAACTTGGGAAATACCTTGCCGCAATTCTATAATTGTTCCTCTATCCTCTTTCCATCTTTCGCCTTCATATTCCAGCGCTGTTTCTCCCAGATGAACCGCCGCATAAACAGCTCTTCTACTGGGAGTCAGACCAACCAGTTGAGATTGTATTTGGGGCAATAAGCTTTCGCTTTGCTCCCACTTTTCCATCTCCACCAGCAAATTCAATTGACTGACTTCCGCTTCCACTCTTTCTAGGAGCGTCGGCGCAGCTACTACGGCTTTTTGATAAAACTCTAAAGCTGCTGGATAGTCTTGTAAGTCTCTGGTTGTATGCCCGAGGCTCAGCAATATCGAACTGTTATTGCTGCTGCCGTTATTGCTGCCAAACCCAGATATACGTTCGAGCCGCGAGGCTGTAGCCAGACTTTGTTCTAAAATCTCTCTGGATTCATGCAATAAACCCAGGACTTGTAGCGTTTGTCCCAGACTATGTAATGCCTGAGCTTTAATCCAGGAATCCGGGCGTTCGGAAAGTCGTTCGTTTATCTCTAGCAAGAGTTGCCGCGATCGCCGATATAATCCCAAAGCCTGCAAAGCTTGGGTTTGGTTAATCTCCGCGCCGATACTTCCCATGTCGTCCCCAGCAGACTGATAAGTTCTCGCCGCCCGTTCCCAAATTTCTAACGCGCGATCGACCTGTCCCATCGCCAAATAAAGACCGCCTTGGACATTGAGGGCTCGGGCGAAAACGCCAGTTGCCTCCGGAGCAAAATTGGATTGCAGCTCCAATATTTCTAAACTGGCAGCAATTGCCTCTTGGGCTCGTTCCCATTCTCCCAATTGCTTGCGAGTTAAGGATAAGTAAACGAGGCTGAGGGCTCGACCCAAGCTCGCACCCTCTTGCGCGAAAGCACTGGCGGCTTGCTCCCAAATGCCTGTCGCTTCTGCAAATCTTCCCGCTTTTACCAGCATTTGGGCGCGTTGGAACAGGGCTTCTGCCCGAGCTTGCTCTTGGGCAGAAGCCTCTTTGCCAATTCCTTTGCCAATTCCTTTCTCAATCTCTTTGCCAATAAAGACATTGCAGCCAAAATTTCTACTGCCGGCGCATTCTCCTATCTGGAGAGACGCTAAGGCCGGACTTGACATCATGGCCAAAATTGGGCAGGCCAGCCACCCCAGCCACAAAACATTATCCCCGCTCTGTTTTCGCCATTTCATTTTTCTTTTTTAATCTCCATTACAGTCTTGGTGCCAAGGGCGTTGGAGATTCAATTTTGGTGCCACTACTACTAATTCTACCCAATCCTATTCGTAAATACATCAGCTAGTTATATCAAATCCGGTTAAATGCTCGCACAAAAAATTTAGAATCTCGTAGGACAGGCGTCCCGCCTGTCCCAACAAGCGGATACGAACAGGCGTCCCGCCTGTCCTACGGGGGGATTATTCGCTCTATATAAATTAATGCGCTTCCTTCGATTTTCAACCCACCCCTACCCCTCCTGGGAGGGGAACCCACCCCAAGCGTCCCTTCCCAGGAGGGGTTAGGGGTGGGTCTCTTACAGATAATTTTTCAAGAACGAATAGTCCCTGCCTGTCCTACGGGGGGATTAGTTTTTCTAGAGAAATCGGCCGGATTTGATATCAAGCCTTACCTGGAAATGCGATCGTTGGCCGCTTCCCGTTTCCATAAAAATTATTTCACGCAGAGAATGGCCGCGCTAACTGGACTACGCCCCGCTGTCCGTTTGTTAGCCAGTCGGGGTCTTGGGCATCTAAGGCTTCGGCCTGACCGGGGCTCAGACCGCAGGCCAGTTCTGCTTTCATAGTGCGTAGGGCAAGCAGGGGGGCGGGGAAATAATTGGCAATTTCTTCAAAGGGAGTGGTAAACGGCCAGTAACAGTCTCCTAAAATGCGGCGATAGTTGGCATCGCCTTTGACGATAATTAGGCTGGCTTTTGCCAGCTCCTGCCTCAGTTCGTCGGGCATTTGCCAGAAAACTAGGGGCGAATTCCAAAATAAATTATCTCGCAATTGCAAGCGACCGGCGGCGAGATGGTCTTGGAGGCGAGTAGCGAGGGAATGTACTTCCCGATTCTCGCTAACCATTGGAGCTTCCGAGGTAAAAAAATCGACTAAATGCCTTACGTCCTTTGCGATCGCATCGGATACAAAGGTGGGATGGGCTTTGACATGGAAGTGAATTTCTGCCGAGACTTTACTTGTCAATAAATAATCGGCCAAGCATAAGTCGCAAAATAGCTCGAATCCGGCATTATCAATAATAAAGTCAATTCGTTTTCCCTGAGACTCAGCCAGCAACTCTAGCAATTGCGGCGTATCGTCTGCTAGCAGATTCGCCCTATCGCCGTCTGTTTCTACTTGGCTGCGATCGCCTGAGGAGGCTGGCCAAAGACTCAAATCTGCTTTATTTCCCCACAAGGAAAGATACGCTAAAGTCACAACATTATTTAGCTCTCTTAAAGGCAAATTATTGACAAGATAGCTCGCTTTGCGCATAGAGGCTATCGAGCCTTCTATTCCCATAAGTTTTTGCGCCGCGAATGGATCTCGCCCATTACTAAAGTAATCCGTTGCTTCCAAAACTCGCCGATAAAAATACGCTTCGGCAAAATACCAGGGAATATCAAGCCAGTCTTTACCTAGATATGGTTCTACATAGTCATCCCACTCTTCCGCAGGCAGTAAGTTTTTGATTTTTCTTATCTTTCCCTCTGGCAAATCCCGAGCCAAAGCTTCTAGATTATCCGCGATCGCTCCCGAAAAACCATTTTCGTCGATAATCCTGCGACAGAGAGCAGACAAGCGGCTATCCATAGTGTTGTATGCCCAAGATCCGACGCGATCGCCACCCCTTATTTGGGGCGGTATCGGCAAGCTTGTTTTCGGATATGTACTCATTTTTTCTATCCTATATAGCAGTAAGCTATTAGCTGTCACTGCTCAGCAGTCAGCTAAAGTCTTGCCATCTAAGTATGCATGCGCGTTTTGTAACTGTCAAACACCTTAATCAGTAGTGCTATATTGTCTGGCTTTACCATATATAGCAGTAAGCAGTCATGCGATTCTCCTGCGGAGACGCGCTCGCAAACGGCAGTCAGCTTTTAGCACAAGCCTTGCCGTCACTAGCCAGGAGCGAGAGCGGGAAATTGTCCGTTCCCTGCGTAGTGCTATATTTCGCAAAGTCCTCGTTGCGGACGTTATTCTTCGAGAAAATCTGGCTCCTCGCGCACAATCTTGTCATAAAGTGACTGGAAGTTAAACCAGCCCGAGTAATGGCCGCCAATTTGACTGCTAGTTAGGCTGGCGATCTCCGGGTCGATTGAGATAGGCTTGCCGACTGCTTCGGCCATTAACTGAGATTGGCAGCAGCGATCCATAGCAATAAACCACCAGGCTGCTTCGTCAACGGAATGACCTACAGTCAATAAGCCGTGGTTGCGCAAAATAATCGCTTTTTTGTCTCCGAGAGTCGCAGCCAGGCGATCGCCCTCGCTCGCGCTGAAAACGACGCCGGTATAGTCTTCAAAAATAGCGTGGTCTTGGTAAAAGGCACAAGCATCCTGGGTCAGGGGATCTAGGAGGCGTCCTAGAGTTGACCAGGTTTTGCCGTACATAGAATGGCTATGGGCGGCAGCGATCGCGTCGGGTCTGGCTTGATGGACGCGGGAATGGATAGCAAAACCCGCTGCGTTTACTGGTTTATTTCCTACAACTACATCACCGCTATGGTCTATCAGCACCAAGTCAGAAACTCGGATATGACCGAAGTACATCCCGAAGGGATTAATCCAGAAATGGTCCGGTACTTCCGGGTCTCGGACCGTGATATGTCCGGCGACACCTTCGTCGAATCCGTAGCGGGCAAAGAGGCGAAAAGCCGCCGCTAGGCGCTGTTTGCGATGCAAGCGCTCATCTTCGAGGCTCTCGAACTGAGGGGGCTGCGGTAGGCTGGGATCGTTCGGCGATAGTTTGGCATTGGCCTTGAGGACTTGAGGTCGGTCAATAGTTTTGGTCATCGCTCGTTAGTTACCCAATTCAGATATCGACAATTAACCCCATTCTCGCACAGAAGCTTTTCTTACAGAAGGCGATCGCACATTTCCCCTTAGCACTAGCAGTAAGCAGTCAGCTATCAGCAGTCAGCTTTTAGCACAAGTCTTGCCGTTATATCAAATCCGCGTAGCTGTTTCATAAATACCGTACTGTAGGGGCTTTTCCCGAGCGCGATTCTCAGAAGCGGAGACGCTTCGCGAACGCCCCGATTGGTTTGGGGCGGGCACGGGGGCACCGCCCCTACTATGACTGTTTAACCGGATTTGATATTACTAGCAAGGAGCGAGATTTGAATTATCCGTTCCCTGAGTGCGTAGTGCTATAAAGCGCATCTTCATACAGAAATTGTATAGCACTACGGATTGGTTAGGACTGTTTCAAAACGCTCTCTTCCTATACTGGCAAGACTTTGACGCGCCTTGCTGTTGGCGGAGCCTGCGCGCCTTAGGCGCATAAGCTGACTGCTGACTGCTGACTGCTATATCAGGCTTGGGAGCATTTCACTTTTGCAAGCAGTAGGTTGGGTTGAGGAACGAAACCCAACCTACATCACCAACTACGGATTGGTTAGGACTGTTTCAAAACGCTCTCTTCTTATACTGGCAAGACTTTGATGCTCCTTGCTGTTGGCGCAGCCTGCGCGCCGTGGAGCTAAAAGCTGAAAGCTGACTGCTGACTGCTATATCAGAGCCAGCTCTTTAATGACCGTTGCTCGTCCAGCTCTTTAATGCGCTGCTCTGCCGCCAAAAATTCCCGGTAATAAAGCTGGCATTTTTCCCGTTCCTTAATAGGATCTGTTTTCTGCCAGTATTGTAAAAAATAGCGAGAGCGTTTTTCGCACATCACCCTTTCAATTGCAGCCGCTGCCACTTGAATTAATTCAGAGCCTCGCTGGATGTCCCGCTCGCCCTGCTCGTCTATATAAAATAAGCGAGAGAGCCGAGCAATTGCGTCGGGAAACTCCACTGAGAGGTCTTGCAGCTTAGAAATCAGGTCTGCGCCGGATAAACTAGCTCCTGGCTGGAGCTTAAAAATTTGCTGCCATAAAAAGCGGTGATCTGAAAGGCTGAAATCTAAATCGTTTTCTTCTAAGATGTTTTCTATAGATTGTCGATAATGAGGACAGTGGAGGTAAATGCGGAGTAGAATTGTCTCCGCTTTTTCCAACAGAGCGCGATCGCTGGAAACGCTTATGATTTGCTCGGGTTCTTTTTGCTCGGAGCTTTTATTATTTTTAGGAGCGCCCGGTCGGAGGTTGGGTCGCTTAATCTGCCGCAGCAAATCTTCAGCAATTAGATGAGAGCGGCGAGCGTCTCCCGGGCTCAAGAGTTCCGCAGCGCGGTTGACATAGTGAGTCAGGCCGTTATTATTCTGAATTTCCCGGAGCAGCTCTACTATTCCTCGGGCAGCTTGCTGATAGCGATCGCCCTCTTTGAGATTTTGACCCGCCAAGATTTGCTCCATCTGCCAATCTATCCAGAGAGGAGCAGCAGCCAAAAGCTGTCGGTATGGTTCTGGAGAACCGGAGCTTTTGAGAAAATCATCGGCATCTTTGCCATCGGGAATATTGATTATGCGCAGTTGTACTTGTCCTTTGTAGGCCAAATCAGCAATTTCGCCAATCGCTCTTTTGGCTGCTTTGATGCCCGCAGCGTCCGCATCGAAATTAAAAATAATTTGCTTGGATTCCGTGTAGCGCAGCAATTGGCGGACTTGATTTTTGCTCAGAGCCGTTCCCAGAGAAGCAACCACATTGCTAATTCCCGCCGCGTGCAGGGCGATCGCGTCGAAATATCCTTCCACCACCACCGCTTGGTCTTCTTTGACAATCGCTTTTTTCGCACTATTCAAAGCAAACAGAGTTTTGCCTTTATCAAAAAGCTGAGTTTCCGGGGAATTCAGATACTTCGGCTGCTCATCGGTCAGAGTCCTACCGCCAAAACCAATAATCCGCCCTTGGATATCCTGGATGGGAATCATCAGCCTATCTCGGAAGCGATCGTAATAACCGCCACCAGACTTTCTAGGCACGATCAATCCCGCCTGTTCTACCAATTCCACTGGGTAGCGTTTCTGTTCCACCAAATAACCGTAAAGTGTTTCCCAGCCTCCCGGTGCGTATCCCAATTGAAACTGTTGGATAGTCACCTCGCTCAGTTGCCGCTGTGATTCTAAATATTCTAGAGCCCGACCGCCTTGGGTTTGACGCAGAGCGTGCTGATAAAAACTCGACGCTAGAGCCGTAATCTCATATAATTGCTCTCGAATAGACAACTGGCGCTGCAGTTCTTGCCGCTGTTCTGGTTCCAGAGTTTTGACCGAAATTCTATAGCGTCTGGCCAGGTCTAGCACCACTTCGCTAAAAGAATGTTTATCCAGTTCTTTCAGAAAAGTAATCGCATTGCCGCCAGCACCGCAGCCAAAGCAATAGTACATATTCTTGCTCGGGCTCACGGTAAAGCTGGGGGACTTTTCTTCGTGGAAGGGGCAGAGGCCAACATAGTCTTTGCCTCGCTTTTTGAGGACGACGCGCTCGGAGACTACATCTAATATATCTGTCCGTTCCTTAACTTCTTCTACAGTATCTGGATGGAGGCGAGGAAAGTTCATGGGCTGGCTGTTAAGTTTTAAGTTTTGAGTGTTGAGTTTTAAGTTTTCAGTTTTGAGGTTTGAGGTTTGAGGTTTGAGGTTTCAGAGTTAAAGACTTATACCTAGGACTTACGCAAAATATCCAGGTGTGGTGTTTTGTAGGGGCAATCCCCCCGCGCACCGCCAGGGAGAGCGTTGCTATCGCCCCGTCAATAGCGTTAATGCGTAAGTCCTGATACCGTTTCTCTAGGAAGATGCAACAAACGCGCCGTTCGGGCGGATAAGGGTCATTATTGCGTGTAGCTTTATAAAGAATTAGTCTTACGCATAAAATCCTGCCGACACCCGACACCCGACACCCGACACCCTAAACCCAGAAATGCGAAGAGCGCCTTAGAGAAATTTCCCCAAGGCGCTCTTCAAGCCCAATTCGATTGTATTTGTTGGTTGTATTTTAGCAGAGGTTGCACTTTCTGGTTTCGCTCTCTGGCAAGGACTGGCAGACTCTCGGGGAATCTTGCCGCTAAATTAGGAGTTTGAAGCAAAGCCACACCGCACAGTAGAACGCAACCGCTAAGACGCAACCGCTAAAAGGCAATTGCTCGAATGCAACCGAAACATGGGCTCGAATCGCCCTCAGGGAGACTTTTTCCAGGCTCTCTAAGGCGGGAGCGCGATCGCAAGCAATTTGGTTTGCAGTTAGATGGTCTTCGTCCCTTAAGCCAATACCCGCACTTATGCCTGACAAGATTACAGCCTATAAAGGGCGGCCTATAGCTGCGATCGCATTTTTGGTATTTCATCTAATTTACCATGAGAGTGCTGGCTCTCCGCCATTTTTTTGAGAAAGTAGCAAAAGTTACTATTTTGCCTGCAAGCATTGGGCGACATGAAAGGCCCAGGCGAATATTAGCCCCTTTGCTGGAATGTGGACCTCCATAAGTCTGGACATGGGACCGCCGCGATCGTAGGGGCGTTTGCACAATATAGCACTACGCAAATAAGCGCTTGACATTTATAAATGCTCGTTCCTTAGTCAATACCTTCGCCATTTTGCCCCAGGGGACGATCCCCCCTTAAAAAGCTTAAAAAGGGGGGCAATAGTCAAAAGGGTCTTAAGCCCCCCTTTTTAAGGGGGGTTGGGGGGATCCGGCGTTGGTCAACGATCGGGTCAACGATCGGGTATTTGTTGGCTTCCCGAGCCGCTCCCTACAAATAAGGGCGAAGACAATTTATTCGCTTGGTTATGAAAAGAGTCCGGCCTGGTACTGGTAGCGGGCTGGATTTTATCAAAAAACGTACTTGGACTTATCCCGTGACAGATATCAAAGCGATCGTCAATCGGACGTCTTTTGTTGTGGTGGGTGGTATTGCTACAAGACTCTATATGCCAGAACGGATGACTTTGGATCTGAATATTTTAGTTTTAGCTCGGGATGCTCGCTCCCTCTATGCCGAACTGGAAAAAGCCGGCAGTAGAAAGATTGGAGAATTAGCAATACCAGGGAGTCAGTGGGAATTACCCGATCTCACTTCCCTCGACGTACTCGAATCTAATGCGGATTGGGCAAGAGTTGCGATCGCGACTCCCAATACTTCCCCTAATGGCTTGCCAATTATCGCCTTACCATATCTAGTCTTAATGAAATTACAATCGGCTCGAACCCAAGATTTAAGCGATGTGAGTCGGATGATGGGAGCTGCGACCTCCGCTGAAATTGCTAAGGTAAAAGAAATCGTATCTCAATATTTGCCCGGAGCCTTAGAAGATTTGGAAAGTCTAATTGTCTTAGGTAAGCTAGAAATAAAATAATAACTAGGGTGTCGGGTGTAGGGTGTAGTATTTCATACTTCCCGACACCCTACAGCTTTCTTTTAACTACTAAAACCCACGGGATCGATTAGTCCGCTCTGACATTTACTCTCTGCATCCTTCGCTGTTTCCAACAGCTCTGAGATGGGGGTATCGGGCTTAATATCTCCAGCCAAATTGATCCAGAGTTCGCTAATCCGACCTTCGCGATCGCATAGCAGGTTGACCTTTTCGCCCGCTCCTGGGCCAAAGTCTGCATCGAAGGCTTCCTGAATTTCAGTCAAGCTGACTGTTTGTCCAATTAGGCTTGCAAACAAATCTTGCACTGAGGAATCATTGATTTGTTTCAACAAAGCTAATGATTCTTCAAAATATTCCTCCTCTGGCTGCTCCGACTGAGGATTGTAGCAGGTTCCATGTTTGTACCATTCATGGCGATGCAAGAAAGATTCTACCCCCGGCATCCGTCGTCCATCTTCTAGTAGAGCCAAAGTCTCATCATCAAGCTCGCTATCAAAATCGGGTTGACTAGACCAAGGTTTCTTGGGGAAATCATAGGGCAGGCCGCAATATTCTTTGCCCCTTGGTTGAGGCCAAAGTCCGTGCAAGGTGAAATGTTTTGCATCAAAGTCGCTGGCGTCTTGGCTCTGGCACTCAGTCTTATCCTGGTGAGTTTCGCAGAAGGAGGGCTGCCAACTGATGGCTAGGAGATTGTCAGTCGAGACGGTGTTGGGAGCTGGAGGCTTTGGTTCTGTTTCCGGTTGGGTTTGCTGGCCAACATCACTAGATTGGGAACAGTTTGTAAATAGCCGACCGCATTCTACTGGAACCCAACGCGGGGAATTTACCCCTTTAACTCGAACTTGATAATGGCTGGGCTGGGGTTTGTTTTGCCCCGTAACCTCATAAGCCATGTCTGGAACTAAGGTGACTTCTCCAGGGTTGGTTCCCTTTTTTATGGATTGCAGAGCCTCACAAGCTTGACCGGCAACAAAAATTCCATCAACCTTGACAAAAGCGTAGGCTGGAGCGATGGGCATCCAAAACAGCGCGATCGCCAAAACTAGAGTTACTAGCTTTACTAGCGATCTGGGTTTCCAATTGAGCATAATGTCAATTTCCATGAAGGATATAATTTTTTATACAAAAAAAGCATATCGTGCGTCTATCTCCAAACTACCTTCCTAGAATTTCCCGATAGGCTTGAATTGTTTGTTGCCCGATCGCCTGCCAACTGTAACTTTGACCGGCGAGGGCTCGACCATTGATTCCCCGAAGGCGGCATTGCTCTGGATTTTGGATAGCTTCTCGAAGTATGCCAACTAAAGAATCGACCTCGGTATCGCAGACCCAACCGGCGCTTGCATCCCGGACATCTTCCCAGATATAGACTCCCCGAGAAATGCAGACTGCAGTTACCGCCGCCATTGCTTCTGCCACGGCAATGCCAAAATTTTCGTAAAACGATGGCAATACAAATAGATCTGCTTCTCGCAATAAAGATGCTTTAAAAGCGCCGGTGACGAAACCAGTTATGGAGGTACGGCTGGCTAGGGGCGATGCTTGGATTTGCGATCGCATCTTGCTCTCGTACTCGGGATCTTGAGGATTGCTGCCGGCTAGGACAAAATGAAAATCTAATCCCTCTGCCAACAACTGCTCCAAGGCTGGGAATAACAAGGAAAGTCCTTTTTTCGGTTCTATCCGAGATAAAAATAAGACTAGGGGGCGATCGCGAGGAATGCCGAGTCGCTCTCTTGCAGTTTCTGGCGCTAGAGTGCGATCGCCTGCGGACTCATTGGCGGAAACTCCTGGCGATCGCTCCCTACTATCCAGACTATCGGCATCGACTCCTAAGGGAATTACTAAATCGCGAGTTTTGAGCCCAAACCTTTCAGAAACCTTAGCCTCCTGAGTGCTAGTAAAATGAAGCGCCGCTGCACCGGCAATATTCCCTCGCTCCCAGACCGCCGCATAAATTTGCTTGAGTTGCTTTTTCTTGCGCAAGTCGGCGGGATCGAGAGTACCCAATGGTCGCAGAATATAGGGCAGATTCCGTACTTTAGCTACCGTAGCCGCAGCAGAAATAACCGGCGAAAATAGAGCGTGGAGATGAGCGAGGTCGTATTCTCCGGCATGCTGATTCAGCCAGCGCACCAAACCAAGAGAAAATTTATAGCGTCTAAATGGAGCGCAGGGAAAATAGCGAATTTTATAGCCATTTTTTGTCACGAGTCGGTCTAAAGGAACGTCCAAAGGTGGCTGACCGGCATCGCCGTTAGCATTAGTAGTTAGAATTGTTACTTCAACTCCTTGCTGGGCGAGCGATCGTGACAGCTCCAGCACCATTTGGCTCGGACCGCCATAAACTAAAGCAATAGAGGGGATGATTTGTAAAACGCGCATTATTTTAATTGGGCATGGGGCATGGGGCATTGGGCACTCCCCTCCCCTCCTGGAAGGCAGGGATTATTCGTTCTAAGATTCCGTAGGACGGGCGTCCCGCCTGTCCCTCCCGCTATAAGGGACAGGCGGGACGCCCGTCCTACGCAGGACTTGACTTTTTTTTAGGGCGATTAAACGGATCTGATATAAGTCCTAATCTACTTATCTATTCATCTACTATATATCCTGGATTGATAGGGTATTCTCCTTCGGGAGTATTGGGCTGTATCCGTACCAGACAATAGCAGCATTGTAATGCCGCCATCACGCTCCGGTTGCCTATCTTGCAGCCTCCTTGATGCTAAACTAAAAATATTCGAGCCATCCCAAGGCGATCGATTAAGCCATGAGCCACAAACAGCAGTCTCCCAGAAAAAGCATTCCCCGCATTGAATACCTGAAAGTAGAGAATTACCGCGCTCTACGCAACCTAGAACTCAAGAAAATTACCCCCTTAACTGTCTTTCTCGGTCCGAATGGTAGCGGCAAATCTACTATCTTTGATGTATTTGCTTTTCTCTCGGAATGCTTCTCGGTCGGCTTGCGAAAAGCCTGGGACAAGCGAGGCAGATTTAGAGAACTGCGCAGCCGCGACGCATCTGGGCCAATTGTATTCGAGCTAAAGTATCGCGAAAAACCCAAGCAGCCAATTATTACTTATCATCTAGCCATTGATGAAAGTTTGAACCGACCCTACGTTGCTGAAGAATGGCTCCAATGGAGGCGAGGCTCAAATGGCGGATCTTTCCGATTTCTTGATTTTAAAAAAGGAAGGGGACGAGTCTTTACTGGCGAAATGCCAGAAAAACAAGACGAGCGAATTAAGGAAGAGTTGGCTTCACCAGAAATGCTCGCTGTCAATACTCTGGGTCAGTTTGCCAAGCATCCTCGGGTCAGCGCTCTGCGCCAGTTCATCGCTGATTGGTATATGTCCTATTTAAGTGCCGACAATACGCGGGGGGTTCCCGAAGCCGGTCCGCAAGAACGGTTATCGGCTAGTGGAGATAACCTGCCGAATGTGATTCAGTACCTCAAAGAACAACATCCCCTACAGCTGCATAGCATTCTGCAAACTCTATCCGAGCGAGTGCCCCAACTGGAAAAGGTCGAGGCAGAGATAATGCGGGACGGGCGGCTGCTCTTGCAGGTAAAAGATGCTCCCTTTTCCCAACCGATTCTGGCTAAATTTGCCTCCGATGGCACCCTCAAAATGCTGGCTTATCTCAGCGTTCTCTATGACCCAGATCCTCCCCAGTTGGTGGGGATTGAGGAACCTGAAAATCATCTACATCCCCGCTTGCTCCAAGAAATTGCCGAAGAATGTCGCATCGCATCGGCCAGAACTCAAATGATGGTGACGACTCATTCTCCGTTCTTTGTCAATAGTCTCAGGCCAGAAGAACTTTGGGTACTATACCGAGATGAAGATGGTTATACTCAAGCAAAGCGAACTGCCGATATGCCAGGAGTTAAAGACTTTATAGATAATGGGGCTCAACTCGGCGACCTTTGGATGGAAGATTACTTTGATGTTGGCAATCCTCTGGTGAATGCAGGGCGATCGAATGTTAGAGGCGCGGGCAAGAAATAGATCGGGGGTAATTCAGAGACGATGCACGTCGAATTTTTAGTTGAAGAAGCATCCAGCCAAGTTGCCTTGGATCTGATCTTACCAAAAATCCTGGGTGAGGAAGTCACTTTTAAAATTCATTGTTTCCGGGGAAAACAGAGTTTACTCTCTAAGTTGCCCGGTCGTTTGAAAGGCTATAAAGCTTGGTTGCCGGAAGATTTGCGTATTGTTGTCCTTATTGACAGAGACAATGAAGACTGTATCGAACTAAAGCAAAAACTGGAGCAAATCGCTAGCGATGCTGGCTTGCTTACCAAAACAGCAGCGAAGATTCCGCAAGATTTTCAAGTTTTAAATCGGTTGGCTATCTAAGAATTAGAGGCATGGTTTTTTGGAGATGTAGAAGCGACTTGCGCCGCCTATCCGCGTATTTCGCCGAATCTGGGAAAGCAGAAAAAATGTCGCGATCCCGATGGAATTAGCGGCGGCACCTGGGAAGCGCTAGAGCGGGAACTACAGAAAAAAGGTTATCACAAAGGCGGTCTGAATAAGCTGGAGGCAGCCCGAGACATTGCCGAGCATCTAGAACCGCAGCGCAATCGCTCTCAGAGTTTTCAGGTTTTCCGGGATGGCCTATTGCAGATGATAAAAGCACCGCCACTTGCACCGAATGGATTGGCCGAAAAATCTTAAGCTTGGAGGCTGGCCTTGGTAAAAAAGCAGCTTAATGGTAACTCCATTGATTTAAGGGCTCCTTTTGTTTCTAAACGGTAACTTTCTTCTTCAGCTTCTAGGCGCAAGAGGTCTCGATCGCTTTCGCAATAGCGCATAACTTCGTGAATGGCAGCAAGGGGTAAATCCCAATTTTCAGCCGCTTCTTCTGGGGACATTTGATTGGCTATTGCATCTCGCCAAACAGTCGCAGCCATAAGCTTGCGACCTTTAATATAGAGCTGCCGTCGCCAAGGGTGAGGACGTTCGACTAAATACTGCCAATTTTCCGTCGGCGAAGGTTCCAATTCTGGAATCAATAGGCGAATTTGACCTTCAGAATTGTGAAGAAAAAGTTGGCTACCAGATTTTATATTTTGCTTTAGGGTTACCATGACAGAAATAGAGCGCAAAATCGCTTCTTTTGCGTTATCAGCCCCGATCTCCGCACGCAACCAGTCTAGTTGGGCAAGTTGTTCTGGGCTCATGGTCAAATTTGGCAATTGAGTGTTTGTGATTTCTGGGTTGGATGCTTGAGTCATTGTTTATATGGTGGATGTCGCTTTTCTATAGGTGCTTCAATTTTATCCTAGAGCGTCGGTTCAGAAAAATTGACATAACGCAGGAGTTTGTGTAAGGGCGATCGCGCGAAATCGCCCCTACTGTACCAATGCTCTAGGCAGCTTTCAGGCGGTTGTCCGGTTATACAAATACCCAAACCCTACACCTTAATTCTTTATAAAACTGCAAAAGCTGCTGTGCCAAAGCTTGATTAGTATAGGGCAGGGGGCATTGGGCATTTGGCAGCTAGCCAATTTAGCTTTGTTCTTCCAAGTAACCTTCAATAAGTTCATTTACCAAAGAATCAGGGCTCACTCCTTTTTGCAAAGCAATATCTCGTAATCCTTGGATATTACGTTCGGATATTTTAATCGGAGCCAGCCTTTCTGGAAACGCCCAAGGGCATTGATTGCATTCAAGTTGACAGCCCCGACAGGCAGTGCTTTTAAAGTTATTACACTCGCCACATAGAGGCTGCCAGTTATCTTCTTCATTGCTCCCACCCCTAAGCCTGGGAATTTTATGGTCTCGCTCCAATATCACGGCCGGTTCTGTTCTGCCGCAGACAGCGCAGCGATGCTGATATTTAGTCAGTATTCTCTCCCAAAAGGTATCACTGAGCTTTACTCTCTGAATGCGCTTAGGGCTAATTTCTAAGCTAACAAGCTGATACCTTGTATATTGGCCGTTGCCGTATTTTTTTATGCCCAGAAAGCCTTCTTCACCTTGTAATTCCCGAATACGTCTAGGCACATCTTGATAAGGTTTGCCAACTCCTCTAAAATTGTCTATTACCTGGCGAATATCCGACAGGAAAACCACCGGCCCTGGTATGGTATGTTCTGGAGGCCATAGAGTTTCCAGGATTAACCTGTAGTAATTTCGATTAGCTGGCGCGGAAGTCACAAAGCCCTCGCGGGCATTTCTCAGCCATTGCTCGCGATTAATGTCCGTGTCAGTCATTGTCTTTTCCCCGCAAGAGCCATTGGGGACTTACTGCCAAGAGACGGGCGATCGCGTCTAACTCAAAGTCTTTGACTCCGCGTTTTTGCCGTTCAATCTCTGAAATGTCAGACTGAGCCAGCTTAATCTGAAAATCTACTTCCAGGGCCGCAGCTAAATCGCTCTGATCCCATCCCCGCTGTTCCCGCGCTTTTCTGATTCTTGGGCCACTAATGTTAGCCTCGCCCATCCGATACTCTGGTTTTCGACTACGATGAAAGATGGTATCCTAGCTCGATATTGGCTTGTAGACGAAAATCGTCTATAAGGCGCTCTACCCTATGTAACCTCGGTCAAATTGTCTAAGCCTAAGACTCCCGTAATGCGAGTTGCATCATTTTTTTCTGGGATTGGCGGATTCGATCTCGGCTTCGAGCGAGCCGGGATGCAAGTTGTATTTCAATGTGAAATAGATAAGTTTTGCCAACAAATTCTCAAGCGCCACTGGCCTGAAGTACCGATTTATGACGACATCACAACCCTCACACATTCAGCTATCCCTGCCGCTGACTTATGGTGCGCAGGATGGCCCTGTCAAGACCTCAGCAACGCCAATACAGAGCGACTTGGGCTTACAGGAGAACGCAGCGGACTCTTCTATAAATATATGGAGCTGGTTGCAGAAGTTCGTCCGGGGTGGTTGGTCTTGGAAAATGTGCCGGGGCTCCTCTCGGCAGAGCAAGGAACCGCTCTTGAGGCAGTTATCGACGCGCTGGAAGCGTGCGGGTATTTGGGGGGATGGCTATCGTGTAACGCTCTGCATACGGGCTTACCTCAGAACCGAGATAGAGTCTTCTTTATCGCCAGTTTTAGATCGAAACGTGCCTATAAAATCTTTACTGACAGCAGCGAACTGTCTGGGAATTCTCCGGCGGGAAAACAGAGCGGGAAGAAAACTAGATCCGGTATTCGTGAAAGCGCTATCGGAGACGCTCCGCTTGTGGTACAACGTCGCGGCGGTTTCGGGTACACCTTGGCAAAAAATGTCTGCCCCACGCTACGCGCCCAAACTGGAAAACATCAAGGCGGTCATTCAGACAGACCAATACTTTGTGGCCAGAAACTTGACGTGGACAGAGTGGGAAAGGCTGATGGGGTTCCCCCCCGGTTGGACGGTCGTCGAGGGAGAGTCATTGGCAACGCCGTCGTGCCCGCGATCGCCGAATGGATTGGCCGAAAAATCTTAACGTTGGAAACGAGGGCGTAGCGTTTAGGATGTAGGTAAATAGATGTATTATTTTGCGCCATTCCCCATTCCCCATTCCCCATTCCCCACACCCCACACCCCACACCCCACACCCCACACCCTACACCCTACACCCTACACCCTAATTCTTTATAAAACTGCAAAAGCTGCTTTGCCAAAGCTTGATTAGTATAGAGTTCCATAACTCTTTTCCAGCCTCGCTTGCCATGTTCTTCGGCTAAAGCGGGGGAATCCATCAAGCGTTCGAGGCAATTTTGCAGGGCTGGCACATTACCCTCGGGAAAAATTTGCCCGGAGTCGCCAATAACATTGGGAATCTCCCCGGAGTCAGAACCAATTGTCGGAACTTGACAAGCCATTGCCTCAATTAAGACATGACCAAACTGCTCTTTCCAACCCTTAGAAGTGAGGTTTTTAATTTTATCGGTAGTCTCCGAAGGCAAAACGAGGACATTCATTAAATTAATATAGCGATACACTCGGTAGTGGGGAACGCTTTCTACCCAGATAAGCCGGTCTTGGAGGCGATTTTCATCGGCCCATTGGATTAGTTTTTCTTGTAATAGTCCTCGGCCTAGCAGCAACCATTTCCAAGGGCGATCGCGCAAACCAGCCAGAGCCTTAGCTAAAGTTAGCAGCCCTTTTTCTTCGACGAACCGACCGACAAAACCGACAATAAAATCATTGGTTTTGATTCCTAGTTCTGCCTGTAATTCCGGCTGGGGTTGAGGGCGAAATAGGCTTTCTTCGACACCCAATTGAGGCATTACTTTATACGGTCGAGAGTAGCCTCTCTGGCGCAGAATTTCCGCAGCATCTTGGTTTCCGGCAATCAGCCCGTCGGTGTGGCGCAGGTTATAGGCTTCGAGCTGGGCGATCGGCCATTTCACTTCATAGGGCAAATTCCACCAAGTAAAAAAGACATTCTTTGCCCCTAGTCCCAGCCAGCTATTGAGGGCGATCGCTTGAGCATAAGCCAGAGCTTTAGAACCTTGTTCTACTTGGATAATATCCGGCCGCCAGCCAAGCAGTAGTTTAATTAGCTCCGAGCCAAATATAAGTAAGCTTTGATTGTTTTCGCTCAAGTTAAAAATCGGCACCACTTGAAACGAGCCTTCTTGCAGGAATTGCGTTTCCACTATCTTGTTTTGAACCCCACCCGGATTCCAGCGACGCGGCACCACCACCGTGACTTCTATCCCCGGTTCTAGCTTGGCCAAGGCGCGCAGCTTTTGGCGATTGAGGTCAACTATATAAGTGTGGCTGATAACTAGGATTTTCATTTGATTCTTGGGAATTGGGAATTGGGAATTGGGAGCGGTCAGCGGTCAGCGGTCAGCGGTCAGCTAAAAGCAAATTTGGGAATTGGGCATGGGGAATTGGGCATTGGGCATTGGGCATTGGGCTAAAAAGTAGGGGATAGCGGTATGGTGTAGTGCTTTGGCAAACCTAAAATTATGTGTAACTGTAGGGAAGGGTTGAACGGAGTGTTGGCGAACGCGCCCCGCCTGCCCTCTGGGGCATAGCCTTCTCGTGCGAGTAACCCAACTATACCAATCGTTGTGTTGGGTTACTCGCACGAGTTGGCTTCGCCAACACTCCGTTCAACCCTTCCCTACAATTTTAAGGCAGACAGTCCAGTAGGGTGTATTGGAGTTTTGAGTTCTGAGTTTTTATCTTTGATTTGTTTTGAATTTAAAAGTCAAAACTTAAAACTTCCCCCCAATGCCCCATGCCCCATGCCCCATGCCCTTATTTATCCTGCCAAGTATAAATCTGGCCGTCATTGCCATTGGCTTTTATTACGGTGGCTAAGGCTTGGAAAAAACCCAAGACGAAAAAGTTTAAGCGCACCGCCGTATTGACAAGGGAACTGCTTTTATTGCAAGGAGGATGGCCGAGAACGTGACAGTCGAATAACCGAGCAAAGAAGCGCAGGCATTGGGAGGGTTTGAGATTTTTCAAGCCCATGAAGAAATGGTTGTGATAGAAAGTGAGCTGATATTTGAGCGATCGCGTACTAATATCGTGACAGCCGCCAGTCTCTTCTCCCAAGTGAACTAAATGCGCCTCCGGGTCGTACCAAATAATATACCCGGTCTGCCGCAAGCGCAGGCAAAAGTCGGATTCTTCTCGGACTGCAGAACCCTGAAATCTTTCGTCAAAAGTCAGTCCCCATTGCTCGAAAATAGAACGGCGAAAAGACATATTGCAACCTCTGACCGAAAGGACTTGCTGGGCTTTGACCGTATGCACCAAGTCTATATAATACCAAGCTATGCCCGGATCCATTGCCTCTGGCGGCAAATCGTCAATAGTCAGATTGCCTCCAGAATCTGTTAGCTTCATGCGATCGAAAACTCGTCCCGCCACCGCGCCTACTTCCGGTCGTTCCAGATAGTTCCGGGCGTGGGCTTTTAGGAATCCCTCCGGCAAGACCACATCATCATCGAGAAAGATAATAATTTCCCCATTTGCTCGCCGCACCCCATAATTGCGGGCACCGGGCAAGCTCGCCCAATCCACTCTAAACCAGCGAATCTTGCCAGCGTTAGCTTGGCACTGCAAGTAAGCTTCTATTTCTGGCTTGTGGGTGGGAGTTTGGTCGATCGCCAATAGTTCTAAGTGCGGGTAATCCTGCTTGAGGACATCGGCGATACTGTCCCGGAGAGGTTCTTCGCGATTGTAGGTGGGGATAATGACGGAAATTAACGGCCAATCCATAGAATTTTTAGTAATTAAATCGATAAAATTGGGTTGCCAATCGGACTCAATCCACCCTAGTGCTAAAATCTTCTGCCTCTAACTTTCCTGCGCCCGTTACCGTTCTTGTAGTTATTAGAGTTACCCCGCTTTGAGATTAACTGGGAAGATTTTATCCGGGCTAAGTCTTTAGCCTCGCTTTCCTCTTGCGCTGCCTTTAACTCAGCTTGTCTTAGTTTTTCCTCTTCTTGGCGCTCTATTTCTGGCAACCTTAATACAACACCGGCAATAAACCAGTAATAAACGGCAACTGGGTCAACGTCGAGAGGATAGTAGTAAGTATTGTAACTAATCAAAAGCACGAACACCCAAAAAGCAGCGCCATAACCGCGCAAGTGCTTTTCTTTCAGGGAACGATATTTTTTAAAGGTAACAAAGACGAGGACGCTGACCAAAAAGAGAAAAGCCATCACCCCCATAGGTCCGAGTTCAAATAATATTTTAGGATAGTAGGTTTCAACAAGAGTCGTATCGCCAAAAACCCGAGCGGAATTAGTAGCTCGCCCCAAGCCGTTGCCCAGCAATCCCCGCTGTTCTTTGGAAGTAAACTCAATTTGATGTTGAATAAAAGCCGTCGGCGGAGAGGCATTCCAGCGATCGACAAAACTATCGATCCGCTCCTGAACTACGTCGGGGAAAGCGACCATTGCGACAATAGCCAGGACTCCCAGTCCCGTGGCGATGGGAATAAACCGCTTCAGGTTGGTTACTTGGCCGGTGAGTACGAGCAAGATGATGGTAAACAGGGGTACTAAGGCCAGAGCGATTCTTTGACCGGAAATCACGGAGTTGACAAATACTAAGGCCATGCCAATAAAGCTGATACCTTGCCAGCGCAAGGAAGAATCGCTGAAGGCGGAGGCAAATGTAAAAAAAATAGCGGAAATCAAAAACCAAGCCCATTGCCAGGGCGCTACAAACGTACCGGGCAAGCGGATCATATTCTGGGAGGGACTAAAAACTAGAGAACCTCCAATCAGACATTTGTATTCTAGGGTCGCTCTAAATAGATCGACTCCGCTGAGATGATCTGTACCCTGACATATGCCAAGCTGTAGCATAAGATACTGTACGAAGCCTAGGCTACAGCAGATGATAACCATGACTACATTCAAGCGGGTAAGGAAGAGAAGGTCTTTGAGATTGCGAACCAGGTAGTAGCCACAAGTCATTAGGGGAATGTAGCCGATAAAGACCTTCAAGCCTAAGATTCCCATTAGAAATGGTTGTCCTTGAGGCTTGGAGCTAAACTGCTGATTTAGGTTAACAAAGATAACCGTGAGAATAGATAAGGTTAGGATAATGTAGATGGGAACTTCTAACTGTTTGGCAACTATAATGGGCTTTTTTTTGCGCAGTAATTGCTGCACTAAGGCCAGGAGCGCCGGTATGTAGAAGGCATCTTTAGCAAGCTGAAAGAGTGAGTTGCCACCGCCAATCCAGTAAGTAATCGTGCCAGCAAAGGGCATGTAGATGAAGAAGCTCCAGATAGCTTGACGGGGATAAGTGTAAGATAGGGCTAAGACGGGGATGCCAGCTCCAACAGCCAGTGCTATTTTCGGATCGGCGACAAAGACAACTGGGAGGGCGAGCGCTACCCCAGCTCCCCCAAAGCTAGCCAGTTCGCCAAGGAATTTAGAACGCGCCCGCGCCGCTTTGCGCTTTTGCGCCGCCAATTCCTTTTTACTCAGGGTTGGCTCTTGTTCTGCAGCAGACTTTTCTTTTAATTCAAGAACTATACGCTTGAGTATTTTGATCATTGGGAATAGGGCAAAAGGGCATTGGGAATTGGGAAAGTTTTCAGTTTTGACTGTCCGCGCGCAAATCGAGTCCTGTTGAATTTAAAACTCAAAACTCTCCAGCTAAGAAATCAAAAGGTCCCACAAGCTTTCCCATTCCCTACTCTTTAGTGATAGCGCATCGGTAAGGGGGACAGGGGGACGCAGGGGGACATGGGGGGACTGGGGGACAGGGGGACATGGGGACATGGGGGGGACATGGGGGAGGGGGAAGAATTTTCAGCATCCTTCCCACGCCAAGTCTCCAATTCTCCAATTCTCCAAGTCTCCAAGTCCCCCAGTCCCCCAGTCCCCCAGTCCCCCGGTCTCCCCCGGTCTCCCCCGGTCTCCCGGTCCCCCAGTCCCCCTTGTCCCCCTTGTCCTGCCTCTTGCCATGCCCAATGCCCAATGCCCAATTAAGCTAAATGTTGCTCTACGGCCAGAACTAGATTATCGGTCCAGTGGCTGGCTAGTTCGGCGCTGTTGGCTTCGACCATTACCCGAATGACGGGTTCGGTGCCAGAAGCGCGGACTAAGACTCGACCCCGATCGCCCATAGCAGTTTTGGCTAACTCGATCGCCTCTTGCAATGGTTCGCATTCAGACCAGCGAGTCCGGCGATCGCGATCCTCCACCCGCACATTTCGCAGCAGTTGCGGGTAAGTCTGGAAGCTGCCATCCACCAACTCTGCTAAAGTTGCGCCGGTTTTGGCTGTCAAAGCCGCTATATGCAATGCGGTCATCATGCCATCGCCGCCGATACCATAGTGACGACAGATAATATGTCCAGATTGCTCGCCGCCCAGCATAGCGCCAGCCCGCAGCATTTCTGCATGGACGTGCTGGTCTCCCACCTTGGTCCGCGATAGAGCGCCGCCCAATTGCTGCCAAGCTCGCTCGAATCCTAAATTCGACATGACGGTGGCGACAATCCTATTCCCCGGAAGTTGCCCTGCTTCTTTTAGAGTCTTGCCCCATAAATAAAGGATATAGTCGCCATCGATGGGTCGGCTGCGATCGTCCACTCCCAGAACTCTGTCTGCATCGCCGTCGAAAGCAAAGCCCAGATCTGCCTGATGCTCCTTGACTGCTTCCTGGAGTTTTTGCAAGTGGGTCGAGCCGCAGTTAACGTTAATGCGATCGCCATCGGGACTGTCGTGCAAGCAGATAACCTCCGCTCCCATTGCCCTAAAAACGTCCGGCGCTACCAGAGAAGCAGCCCCCCAAGCCAAATCTAGGACTATCCGCATTCCCTGTAGCGGCTGACCGCCAAGATTTCCGGCAACTTCTCCACTGGCAACTAAAGGTTCCTGCAAAGAAGATGCATAATTCTTCACCAACTCCGGTCGATGGTAGTAATGCCCCCACTTGGCGATCGCCTCGGAAATGACCAACTCACCTCGGATTCCCGCTTCTATCTGTTTTTGGATTTCGGAAGATAGCTTTGTCCCGTCGGCTCCAAAAAACTTAATTCCGTTATCTGCCGGGGGATTGTGGCTGGCAGAAATCATCACTCCGCCGATCGCCTCTGTATTATTAGTCGTCAAAGCCACACAGGGAGTCGGACACAATCCCAAATTCCACACCTCAAGCCCCGCTTGGGTTAGACCCGCTGCCAGAGCGATCGCTAACATATCGCTGGAGTTTCTCGAATCCTGCCCGAGAATCACCGGGGCAGCAGTCTTATTTTGTTGCTTCAAGACCTGCCCGGCCCAGAAGCCCGCTTGCAATGCCAGCTCGGCATTCAGGAAATCTCCCACTCGCCCGCGAATGCCGTCCGTGCCAAATAAAGCGGTTTTTGGCAAGTGCAATCTGCCGCTTAATTTCACAATATCGTTTTGTATTGCTGCTTCTAGCTCTACGCCAGAAACTCGCGCATTTTTTGGATCTTGAAGAGCTGGTGTCGATACCATATTTCATCTCAGAGAATAACGATAACAAATTAGAAACACACCGAGTGTTGGGCCTAAATGTCTAGCGCTTAAATTCCGCTAGTAGGAGCCTGTAGAGCATTTTAACCCCCAGGGCTGCAGTACGTTCGCGGGCGAGGGGTAAAAGCAATTCTTTGACCTTAGCTTTAGTGACCTTATTGAGGTCGATTCTTTTGAGCTTGCGGGGCAAATTATCGTGAAGCTTTTCGAGCAGATCCAAAATCTTCTTGCTACCAATTTCCTGAGCTTCCGAGCGGATTTCCTGGATAGTCGTGAAAATCTCCCCCACGTCGTCAGACAATTCCTTCTTTTCCGATTGGAAAAAATCCCTCAACTTCTTACCGTGTTCGTTCTGCAAAGACGCGCCGGTGTTTGTTTCGATTCGCGAAAAGACCCAAAGCCAGAGGACGTTCTTGCACAAAGCCGAGCCGGTCTTCTTGACCTTACCGTCCTTTTTACCGGACGAGCGACTCTTGCAGCCCATGCCCAAGCAAGCCATAAAGCGATTGCGTCCTATATAATGCTTGGTAAGCTTCGCGTTAAAATAGCGAATGCGATCGACGATTTCTTTACCGTCGGGGGTAAGGAAAGTCTCGAACGGGTAAAACTGACTGAGTAGGGTGGCTCGTATCCGATTCCCCATGCCCAGCTCGTCGAAGCTGGCCTGGTAGCGCCGGTAGCGAGGGTGGTTTAGCAGTTGCTCTAGCTCCCATAAGAACACGAATTGGTCTATCTCCATCTCGCAAAGCTGGTCGGCCTGACGCTGCAAGAAGTAAGGAAAGCCCTGGGGATTGAAGGCCACCGAGTCTCGGTAGAGCTTGTCGAGTTTAGTTCGTTGCACTTTGGAACAATCCGAGCGATCGGCAATCCAAGCGTAAAACGGTGGCGGATTTCCCTTAGCCCCGCAGTTGCGACGGTCTTTTTGCTCGGGAAAGTATTGGGCGAGATAGCTAGTGATGCGGTTGCGTCGCATCGTGCAATCTTTAGCCAAAGCATTCAGACGCAAAATCATATCGCGAAGCTGATATGTTTCCGGGTCTTTGATTGCTCTAAACCCGATCGGCTTGTTACGGTAATCGTAGTAATAACAACCCAATGCAAAAGCATCGTGCGGGTCGTCTTTCTCTTCCCAGCCGCAGCCCTTATAGCGATAAGTTTCCAGCTCGCTATTGTGGACGATATGCACTTCGACGTTATGTTCCCAGCACAAATCGAGCCAGGGGCGAATGTAGTGCATTCCCGTGGGCTCCACTACAAACACGTTGGGGACTAGCTTGAGAAGTTTCTTAAATCCCTCTTTGTTAGTTTCGAGGTTGTGAAACTTTGTTTTGACAAATGCCCTGCGCCTTGCCTCGCAGGAACGAGGGGGCTCGGCATTGAAAACGCAAGCTACGCCGCCATTCTCTCCAGCATCAAAAGCAATTATTCGGTTTTCCATGTGCTGCAAAAAGGAATTTATATACGCCTTTTACCCGACATCCAGTGTCTGTGAATTCCCGAAAGCCCGCCACAATTGGGCTAGCCTGCTTCATCTCGAAGACCCTAACCTAACGGTCGATGTGGGTTTAAAAACCGTCTAGCGCGGGGGTGCTTATGAAATATGAAAAACCAACCCTCGGGTCAGTCCATAAGATGCACCTCAGTTGAGATTAGAAATCATCTTGCGAGTTTTGGGACGATCGCCCCCCGTTTCCTCGTCGGCAGATTCGTTTATCTTCCGGGAAACATACTCGCGAAGCGTGCGGTAAGCGTTGTTCCAATCGTCACTTTCTTAACGTTCCTTTTAGATCCTCGTATAAAACATCTATTATTTTTTCTGTCACCTTTCTGACTTCGTTTAATAATCCGACATCTGTCGGATATTTGATGTCTGACGGTCCTACAGTTGCGTCTAGTAATAATTTGCCTCTATTTCCTCTTTCGCCTTCCTCTTCAGACTCTAAATCCTACGCATTCCTCCTTTTCCTCTCTGGCTCTCTAACCCATGCTTTTGTTCACCTCTTGGATTATCTTGGCACTAATTCTTTGTCTAAAATGCACCATCATTGAGGCATCAAATGGTGCTTCGTTACTGTAATACTCTTCACCTATAAAATACTGTAAGTAGGGGTTTTCTTTTATTTGTTCTACTGTCTCCCTATCGCTTATCCCTAACTTTTCTTTAATTATTAAGGCACCTAATGCCACCCTAAAAGGTTTGGCCGGCGCTCCCATACTTTCTGAAAAGTTATCAGCATATTCTTTCTCGAATTCCGACCAAGGTATTAGCTGGGCTATTACTACCCAACGATTATTCTCACATAACTCCCATTCCGGGGACAGTGCAAAAGCTTTTTTTACTACGATCATTTTGTTTTTCTTTACGATACATAGGTTGGCGATAAATGCAATATTTTTTCCCATTATACCCCATATCTGCTCATTTGAGCGCAGTTCCCAGTCAACTGTAAGCCTTACAAGTTCTAGCTTTTGCCATTTTTCAGCAGACCCTAATTAATTTGCTCGAAAATTTGGTCAAGACCTGCTAAAACAACGTTCTGACGTTCGCGACACAAAGCCGCAACTATTTTGAGAGTGGATGCGCATTCTTGCCATCGCCCGCTATCCTTATGGTCTTTGAAATCCATAATTAACAGGACTTACGCACAGACACTATATATAGTCTTAGTGTTTAAAACGGAGCTGACACTAAAGTCATAGGTATAGATGGGTTTCTGAGTTCAAATTTTAAGTAATCAGTCAGCAATTATTTACTTAAAAATAAATTTTTGAGCTTGTTTGGTATGCTATATCTTTTAGTTTAAGCCAAACCAACATGGCAGCTCCTATATGATTTCTTTGAAGCCTTGCCTTCCTACACTGACATTTCTCTATACCTGTGAATTGTTTTATAACAGGAGTGGAACTCTTCAATTTTCCAACGGATGCTGCAAATTTTTTTCACATCATTCGTAGAGTCTTGAGATAAATCGTTAGTAACAATATATTCCGTTCTGTTGGTAGAAACAAATACTCGGAACAGTTTCACCTTATTGTCCTTAGTAAAACCTTTCACTTTAACAGGACTTACGCACAGACACCATATATAGTGTCTGTGCGTAAGTCCTGTTAATGAAACTCCAACGGAAGGGCGTACCAAAAAAAAGAGAACGCCCTTTTACCACCAACAAGCGTTTCCCCAGAAACCCGGTTTCTAATTCCCCTGTTTCACCAATATGCGATCGCTCGCCTGTTTCACCAATATGCGTCGCCGATTTTACCAATATGCGATCGCCTTTTTCCCGACAAAAAGCGATCGCCTCTTTATAGCAAGCTAAAGAAACCGGATTTCTGCGACAATCTTGGCAACAAGCCGATAATTTTGGTAAGAAACCGGGTTTCTAGTACACCACACCGTAAATAAGTTGGATTATTTTAGCTGAACAAGGGTTTGCCAATATAAGTCCAGCTAAAAGGTTTGGCTAGAGTGAGATTAAAGAAATCAATAAATTTAAGAATACGCTTTTTAAGGTTTTCTATAGAATTGAAGTTCCCTCGTTTCAGCAGACGACGGGTTAAAATTCAAAACCACATTTCAATTTGATTAAGCCACGAACAATGCTTAGGAGTATAAACAAAACGGATCTGATGACTTGAATACTGTAAAAAAGTTGCTCTACTATTCATGTTTTTAATAATGCCACATTTCCCCTTTTTGCCTAAGTCTTCTTCTAGACCACATAACTCGGCTACCAGCTTGACTAATTCTGCCGATTTATGGGTATTTAATTGGTCACAAATAAATATCCATTGGCCTTGTGTATCGCTATTGAATGTAGCACGAATGTGTGCAACATGTTTTGTTATTCAAGCCTTCGGCGGCCTTCAAAATAATTTCTGCCCTTTGGACTAAGCTATGTGGGGTTTCCCGGCTTCGAGATATTTTTTCCAGCAATTCCTTTTGCTCGGTTGTTAATGTAATTGTTTTTTTGTCTAGCCATCATTATTAGTTGCTTTATTTTAAGACTTTAGTTTATAGTTGTCACGCTCAGACAAGCTAATACAGGCTACCTCAGCATATATCTTATTGCCAACTCGATTCAGTGATTTGGCCGCCACCTGCCCGAGACTATGGGTTCATTATCCCATTTATTTGCCGTGTGCGGTACTAGCCTCCAGGCGATCGCCCTTTTCCCAGAAAAAAGCGATTACTACAACAAGCGAGCCTCCTACGATGAGGCACCCGTATTCAAGCAAGCATTTTAGAATTTGACGTAAATGGCGCTTTGGGGCAGAGGGTCCGCAAGATATACACGCTAGGTCCGCGTTAGAAACAAATATAAAGTTTTATTACGAAAAATGCGTATCCTCTGTTACCATACATATAGAGGAGTTGGATAGTCATACCCTACCTACTGCAAGAAAAGGGAACGCGCAGTTTGGGTTTCCTCACCTCAATCGACAACGTATATAGCATTTCGGCGACCGGCCTCATCCAGAGGCTGGTTGTTTTTTTCCAAAAAACTAATCTGGGCTACCATTGTTGGGAGCGATCGCCTAAAATACTCTGCAATAATTAAACTGTGCATTACAAATAATTTATATTTTATAAGACCTCGATTTAATAAATTAAAAGCTCTCAAGCCTTACTTTTGGCCCTTAGATAAGATAATCTAGACAATATAGTCAGCGGTCAGCGGTCAGCGGTCAGCTAAAAGCCACGACTATTGCATGGGGTATCGCTATATATAGCGTCTGGTGCCAGACTAGCACACTATAAAAAGTTACCCTGCATAAGTGGATTTTGTATAATCGGTAAAATCAATGAATAATGAGTAAAATTAATGACAATGATTTTGAATTTAGGGATGCCTCGCCGAGGGTAGTTAGACTGCTGGATATAACGACCGATAGAGCTTTTACGGTTTCTATCGTAACTTACCCTGATGCTAATTCGATAGATATCAACCTATTTGACAGTCACGCGCAGATAGTTCAAGAAGTTACCCTAGAGCTAGACAACGGCAAATTTGTGACAGCAGAACATTTTTATACGGTGATGGGAGAAACTCCATAATTCCTTGAATTTATGTAGCTTACGAATAGAAAAATCAAAGTGCTATAAAAGTGCTTAACTGAGGTTTAGATGGCATATGCGTAAGTTTTAATGAATAAAAAATATGCGCTAGTTCACGAATGGTTGACGCCGAAAGCTACTGGCGGGTCGGAATTGGTGGTTAAAGAAATTACCAAGCTGTTCGATGTCGATTTGTATGCCTTAATCGATTTTGAAGCAAGCAATCCAGAAAGCTATCTATACGATAGGCAAATAGGTACGACCTTTTTACAGCATTTCCCTTGGGCTCGCTCGGGAGTGCAAAAATATTTACCGTTGTTGCCCCTGGCTATAGAACAATTAGATTTACGGAAGTATGACGTAATTCTCTCCTCTTCTCACGCCGTTGCCAAAGGGGTACTTGCAGCACCGCACCAAATTCATATCTGCTACTGCCACACTCCCATGCGTTATGCCTGGGATTTGACTTTTGATTACTTGAATAATAGTAGGGCAGGACGGGGGTTGCCAGGGATGATGACCCGATATCTGCTACATGGGCTGCGCCAGTGGGATGTAGCTAGTGCCAATAGGGTGGATTATTTTATTGCCAACTCACAACATACGGCTCGACGGATTTGGCGCTGCTATCGACGAGAAGCAGAAGTGATTTATCCGCCTATTAATATCCAGCGATTTCCCTTTCAGAGCAAAAAGCAAGATTTTTACGTTACTGTATCCCGGTTGGTAGGCTACAAGAAGGTATCTTTAATTGTCAAAACTTTCAACGAACTGGGAAAACCGCTGGTGGCGATCGGAACGGGAGCGGAATTGCCGATGCTCAGGAAAATAGCCAAATCTAACGTCCAAGTGCTGGGGGCGCAGCCAGATGATGTAGTGGAAAAGTATATGTCTGAGGCGAAAGCGTTTGTTTATGCAGCTTGCGAAGATTTTGGCATGGCGCTGGTAGAAGCTCAAGCGTGTGGGACCCCAGTAATTGCCTACGGAGCTGGCGGTGCTTTGGAAACTGTGCGAGATTTAAGGCAATACTCTACAGAGGGGACGGGTTTGTTGTTTGGAGAACAGACGGAGGAGTCTTTGGCAGAAGCGATATGGGCGTTTGAAAAATTGCTTGGGCAGTTTGACCCAGAAGTGGCGCGATCGCACGCTGCCCAATTCTCCTCTACCATCTTTCAAAAGAGGTACTCGAGCTTTGTTAGCAAATGCATCGAGCAATTGGGTTCCAGACCAAACGCAGCCAGTTACCCCGAAAAACTGGTTTAACGCGGACCTAACCTGAAGCCTCCGGAACCCCTCTAGCGAATTCCCAGAGAATAGATGACCGGGCCTGCGATACCGTTAAAGCCTAGGAAAGGACGTTACATGGGTCCATCAATTTTACAGACTAAATTAGACTATCACCCAAATGCTACCGTTGACGTGGCAGATACGGCCTTAATTAGAAATTCGGAAATAACCGTAGCTTCGGGAGCTGAATTTATAGTAAAGCCCAGAGCGATTATTGACCAATGCAAGCTTTACGTTCTTGAAGGGGCAATTCTTGAAATTGGCGAGAAAACCCGTTTGGATGGAATCAAGGCAAGAGTAAGAAAGCCAAGGGCAACCCTTAAAATAGGGAATAACTGTATTATTAACCTTAACTCTCTTATTATTTGCGATTGCTTGATAGAGATAGGTAATTATGTATTAATTGCCCAAAACGTCTTTTTAACAGATTCTCAAGTTCATTCGCTTAACTGGAGAGAACGCAGGAAAGAAATAGATCAATTGAATTTAGGGCAATGGCCAGATTTAAATGCGAAAACTTCCAAACTGAAAATACAGAATGATTGTTGGCTTGGGCGTAGCAGTCAAGTATTAAAGCCCAAAGGAGATAGCGAGGAGCTAATATTAGCACGCGGTACGATAGTTGGGGCGGGTTCAATTGTAAATGAATCTTCCCCCGAATTTTTTAAGACAATGGCTGGCGTGCCTGCGAAATTTATTCGCCATGTAGAATCTGACAGTTATGAGCCTTATGTTTGATGCAACATACTGTTCTATATTGTTGCATATCACTATCAGAGCGCTAAAAACTTTGTTTTAAAAAAAGAAAGCTACCAAACTATGGTAGCTTTTTATTTGAATAGTTAGTGCTTGCTCAATTTTGTCGGAAGGCATTGGTAGAATAACGCTCTTTGGCTCCCTCCAGGAGAGCGATCGCGCGCTTGCCTTTTCCCAATGCCCAATCTCCAATGCAGGGTACAGGGTGCAGGGTGCCCGTACTATAACTCCATAGCGATTAAGCAAAGTACAGTTCTAGATTACTGGTGGTTCCCGGTGCCCCTACTTGCAGTCCCGCTACATCTAAACTAAAAGTGCTATGGCTCGGTAGAGAAAATCCCATTGACAAACCAGGCGTAAAGCTGGTGCCAATTTCATCTAATGTAAAGCCAGCGTTAAAGGGAGCCCAAACGCCATTAACACCAATATACCTGATAAGTCGCCAGGAGTGTCCTCCGCCTTGGACTGTAAACGGAATGTTCAAGCCAGATGGCGATGATGTTCTGAGATAACCCCTAACACTAATAGTATCTCCTGGGGAGAACACTCGCTCGTTAACTAAATTGATTAATTCTAAACTCGCTCCACCTTGTTTAGGATTTACTTGCTGCCAACGGAGAAAAGTATTAAAAGGTAGGCCAGGATCTGATATTGTTTCTCTTGTAAGCCTGACGGTGCCAAAATCAGCGTTATTATTGGTCCAACTTCTTAGTTCCCAGCCGGGGGCTAGGGTAATTCGCTGGATGCCCTGCGGTTTAATATCGTCGTTTGAAGTGGCGTTCCAGATTTCAAACGAAGGATTGACAATAGCATTTGTTTGTACAGTAATAGCCGTCCTGGGGGAATCACTGCCGCCGCTACTAGCACCTGGGATACCAACATATTCCGCAATAGACAAGTTCATCTCTGTATGCCAGTAGGCCGGCTCAAAGGTTAGAAAAAAGGGCTCGTCAAATCGTTCTGCAATAAAAACAGTGTCATTGTTTAACTCAATTTTCTGCCTTTTTACAACCAAAGGACTCGAATCGCTAGGCGCTCCCAAATATTGAATTACCGAGCCGGCAAGCCACCAAGTAAGACGGGCATTGTCATTAACCGCAAAAATTCGGAAAATTTCAACCCCGTCTAAGTTGGGAGTTACAAAAGGGGGAATCCGCTTATAGTGATGCCCCGGAACTACTACTTCTGCCTCTTTTCTCTCGTTTAAAACTAGATTCCAACTAATTGGATTAATAAGAGACATTTAGCTTTCGTCACCTCCGCCGTCATCTCCGTCATCATCTTCCTCCTCGGGGCGCTCTTGGGCGTCAGGAATTTGAGAGAAATCGCCCTCATAAAACGGAATGGGATTTTTAGGTAGGGGGAGGTCTAGTTGAGGTGTTAATTCTGAGCGCCAAGTATAGGTTTTTAGACTTGGGGTAATCATGCCCTTAATTTTTTGTCGGATTTCTTCTTTACCAGGACCTCCGACGTGATACATGAGCCACTGTCGAACTGTAGCAACGCCGACTCGACCGTTAACAGACAACCCTAAAGTGCTGCGGCGATATGTCTTGACTTGGCCTTGGCCAGTCAGTGGGTCGCGCTCGAAAACATCAATTTCAGTAAAAGGAAGTAGCAAGATTTTAAATTCTTTGCTACCTTTGTCGGCTCTTTTGGCAAATCTGGATCCTGCGTTTAAATTGCCGTCATTGTCTTGATACACCCCGTCCGAAGGCGGTGCAAGTCTTAAGCCAAGGAAGTTTGCTACGGCGTCTTTGCAATAGATAGTTTCGATTCCCAAAGTCCCGGGCGGATCGTTGTCGCTTTTGTAGCGGATGATGCGGCTCATGTACTCTAAGTATGGACCGGGTAAGGGACCTTGGAGGACTGGATTATATGTTCCCATAGGATAAGATGAAATTGGTTAATGGACGTCATGTAACCGCTTGCGCCCAGTTTTGACGCTCTGGGCGCTTTCCTTTGTTTTGCTTGAATAACCAAAATTAAATCGAGATTAATTTGTTAACAAAACAAATGTTAATCCGTTAAAATTTGTTGTTGCAACAAAGTTCAAGCATTAGCAAATGCCTAAACAAGGACTAAATAAGGGCTAAACAAGGGCTAAACAAGGACTAAACAAGGGCTATTTAAGCACTGTGCATTTGTTGCAGTAATGATGCAGTATTGCCACTACTTCATTGCAATACGAAAGCGGTTTTGCTTGCACTTCAAAGTATAAGTCGTTAACTACGAATTGCCCATAGTTTGGGTTTCAAAACGTCTGGTCGAGGGTTAAGTGCCGACCAATTTTAAGCGTCGTAACTGTAAGCGGTGGTCCATTCAGAATTTTGGTGTTTCGTACCGTTGGGCCAGTATTTGGCGTACTTCGGATAGACAGTGACCTGCTTGATATCTGCTGTAGGGTATTCACTGTATTTGTATTGGGCTCCATCAAGATAGAAAGGGTTAACCCAGAATCTAATAGCTTGAAGAACTCGGGTGCATTCCGTCTTACTTATGCAATAGACGTGTATTTTCGAGTTATCGTTTAACACTAACATCCCGTGGTGCCCGCCCTTTTGAACGTACTGCACTGGCGCTGGGGAATCGGCCTTTCCTATGTAATGGGGGATGGTGATGACGTGCTGGGCTTTTCCCAATTCGTCCGCATCCTCTTTTGGCTCGGCGAGCTGTAAGACTAGCTGGGGTCTGTGGCCTTCAAGTTTAATTTGATAATGCTCGGGCATGGCGACGCAAGCTTCGTTACCACAAATTATCCCCCGCAATCTTTCGTATTGTTCGATCAGAAAAAATATTAAGTCAATGATGGCTTTCCATCCACTGGAAGTGCCGATATACTTTGTAATTGCTTTGGTTTGGCAGGTTTCTTTTGATTGAAAATTCCAGTCAACGTTCCAATCATATTCCCCTTTGAAGGTTTCCCAATCCTCGCAGAGATTGTCTAGTTTTTCCTGCTGTTTAATTTGATGGTTGAATTGTTCAACTATGTATTCTCCATGATTAAATTGTTTGACAGAGCCGTCGTCGTAGTAACAAAAATAAGGTTTATCTACACGGTCCCACCAAAAAACGTTATTATAAATTTCTTCTCTAAGTTCACAATACAATAGCTTCATAGCTTATTTTACAAAAACTTGGATAATTTCAAAAAGGGCAGCGGAAATGATACCGCTTAATGTTGCGATTTTTATGCCGCCGTTGTTGCCTTGAGTTTTCTGGTCAGATATTTTATTGCTTAAATCCTCAATTTTGCGCTCTAGCAGGTGAGTCTGTTCCGATACTGACTTTTGCAGGATAGTTAATCTTGCATTCACTTCGTCAAATTTGTTGTGGATGTAGTTGGCGTCCCAGTTTTCCATGTCCGCTCGTCCTCTTGCTCTTCTCATTCAAGATAGACCGCCTTTTTTACCAATGACAAGTTCCTCTTTTGTATAAAAGAGGAACTGTGGGCAATTACTCCAAAGCTTTGCTAGGATTGGGCTACGAGTGTTTTTAGGGCGTGCGTCTAATAAGTCAAGTTCCTTTTTTTTAGGAATTAGCGACAAAAGAAGAACTAGGAAATGGGAAAAAATAATAGGTGCGGACAGGCCGCAATTTTGACCGATGATGATTACGCCAAAATTCTGCAGCAGCTTAAAAATCCAACTCACCAGATTGCTCTACAAATTGCTCGGTACACCGTGGAGAGGGTCGGGGCGATAACCAAGTTGCAGATAAGCGATGTTTATGCTGATGTTTCCCAAGGGGAGGTTTTGCCGGAGATTACTTTCCAAGCCAATACGCGCAAGGCAGCCCCTGGGGGAAAGCGGGAGACCAGACAAGTCCCGGTCCACCCAACCTTGAAGGAACTGTTGCAGCTATACCGGCCGCCGACCAACAGCCGCTGGCTTTTTCCATCACCTCGCTATCGGGACCAGCCGGTGACGGTGCGGGCGATGGACAAGTGGCTTAAAAAAGCGCTCGCTAGGGCCAATCTTTCCCACAAGGGTGCTAGCTGGCATTCACCCCGGCGAACGGGCATTACAACTCTGAGCAATGCGGGCAAATCGGTGAAAGTCATTCAGGCGGTCACCGGCCACAAGTCTTTGGCGGCACTCATGCGCTATATCGAAGTAACTCCGCAGGCCGTTGAAAATGCGATCGCTGTTTTGTAAGTCAGCTAGTAATTGTGCCTAGTCATTGTGGGCAGTCAAATTAACGCAACCCGGCCAGCTTATGGCCGGGATATTGGAGGTATTGAGCGAAAATGGCTTTGAAGGATTTGGCCGGTGACGATTTCTATATTGGTGGGGCGGCGACCAACTGGCAGCTAGACTCGGACGAGCAAGTGAGGCAGACTCTGGTTGAGGAGTTTAATTTGCTGGCTCCTCAAAATGAGTTTAAGATTAAGTCGGTTATGCGAGGGAGGGACGATTTTAATTACGATCGCGCCGATAAGATTGTGGATTTCGCACGCAACAATTCTTTGGCTTTGCGAGGTGGCAATCTGATGTGGCGCTTGGAAATTCCTCATTGGGTTGCCGCTCTGAGTACGGAGAGTACGCGGTCTGTTTTGGAAGACTATATTACCGAAACCGTCAAGCGTTATGAGGATAGCGTTGAGGTTTGGGATGTGGCAAGCGAGATGATTAATGCTAGCGGCGGGTTGGTTAAGACTCACTGGAGCCAGAATCTGGGTTCTGATTTTCTGCTGGATGCTTTTCGCTTTGCTCGGCAGGCCAACCCATATGCTAGATTGTTTTATAGTGATTACGGCTGGCACAATGAATCCAAGCAGAGAGCGTTTCTTCAACTGGTTGAGGAGCTGGACTCTGCCGGTGTGGGGATTGATGGTGTTGCAATTCAGATGCATCACAACTTGCAGGGGACTTTGCGGCTGCTGTGGCTGGAACCTTTCCTGAAGCAGCTAAAGGGGCTGGGTTTGGAGGTTCATTTCAGCGAGGTTACTTTGTGGGCTGACCATAGGCTGCCCTGGGAGCTGGTTAAGGAAGTCCAGGCGCAGGCTTATCGCCGATTACTTTCTTTGGCGTTAAAATGTGACGTGAAGTGTTTCTGTACCTGGGGGGTCAGCGACAAGTATGTGTGGCGAAATAAGGAGAACCGACCGTTCCTGTTTGATGCAAAGTTTCAGAAGAAACCGGCGTATTTTGCTGTAGAGGATGTTTTGAGGGAATGAAGGGAAAGTAGGGGTGAGATGTTTTCAGGTTAGGTTAGCTGAGTATGGGAAGTGCCGCGAGCCAATACCCGCGTACTTAGGTTATGTTGCTAAGCCTAGACGACTGTTTTTTTGAAGTTAAAATGCATAGTATTCGTTCTAATCTGAGGCTATATCGCGATGCTAAGATAAGCCGGTTGGGCTACTCGCTTTTGTCTCTTAGGAATAAGGCGAACGACCCGGAAACGCCTGCTGAAGAAAGGGACAGGTTGGACAAAAGGACGGAAAAAATACAACGAGAATATTTGTTTCTGCTGATGCAGAGGCGGGTAACTAGGCGCAGATATTCTAGGGGTAGGGTGGAAAGGATATTTTGACGAGCTGTAGTTGCGATCGCTCTATTGCTGCTGAGTCAATTTTTACGGCGTCCAACAGGATAGAATTTTGAGGGCTAGGTAAGCTATTGCGCCAACCATTGCAAAATTAGCAAGGGTAACGCAACTTACAAAGATAATAAATTTCTTGGGGTTGTTGAGCAGTTCAAGCATTTTTTAGTTTGCGTTACGACTGAATTAAGGGGGTTAAGGCTTCATTCTGTATAGCTTGAAGTATAAAATAAGTCAGTAGAAGGATAGCTCCCAATTCTAGTGTAAAAAATACAAGGCCACACAAGCAGCTTTCGGTATCTTTATCTAAAAGTGCCATCGTTATTTTAATGTGCGATCGTTTTCCTAAATTATAGGTCGCGGACGTGGGGGGCGCTTGGGTGTAAGTTTAAACTCATAAATACTAGAGTGCGGTACTGGTACGGTACTAACACCGCACCAGCACCGCACTCGCTATCGACCGACAGCGCTAGCCGATAAGAATGGCGATCGCCGCTCCTAAACTCCGAAAGCGAGACTCAGTACCCTAGGCCAAGAGTCGCACTGGTTCCAGACTTCTATAAACCGGTTATATTTTTTGCCGCCGGCTTTGCCCACATATTTCCGGCCGTTGGCTTTGCCCGGGACGTGCCAGCAGTAAATTGCATACGGGCCAGATGCTTCATCCGGTATTTGCTCGCCGGCGCTGCAACTGTGACTGTGCTGCTTGCCGGAGCAGTCCCGGATTTTATAGTGCCAAGCCAGCCAGCCTTTACCGTTTTTGGGGGCCATTTTGCCCTCGATGTTTTTGTTCATTTTGGCACCAGGAGGTGTTTGATATGGAATTCCGGTGGTATCCAAAGAGGCCGCACCAAGTCGATATTCATTGGCAGAACGGTCAAGTATGGGAGGTCGATCGCGCTTATTTAAAACGCATTGAGAAGTCCCTAAAGGCTGTTGTAGAGTGTCCGCATTCTGATACTTCGTTTCGTGTATATATGGAGGCAGAGACTCTACAACAGGTACAGGAGGTTCTACAACAGATGCCCGAGTGACCGATTCCAGGTCTAGGGATAGCTGCACGGGTTCGGGATTTTTGCCCTCACGCACCGCTGATTTTCCATAAGTTTTTCCACAATTAGCGTTTTCGTTGGCCAATGAGTACGCTATATTTGTGGTGGAGCTGCTAGCACTGGGTCGCGCTTGACTGCTGGCAGGTCCGCCCAATTCTTTTTCCATCGCTTCAGTTTCTCCTTATATATGTGCCCGTTCCGAGGGGAGCGGGCTTGTTTTGTTGTGGGTGCAGCGGGGAGGTTCCGCCGCTGCACTTTTAGGAAAGCGATCGCCCTTTAGGTCTATTCCTCCTCATCACCTGGTGATAGGTCTGGTTGCGATCGCCATCGCGGACCGAAATCGTCTGGCAGTTCCTCAAGTTTTACTCCCAAAGCTCGACATAGGGCCTTAGTCTGAGGAATTGTTAGCTCGGGCTGAGTAATCCCTCGCTCCCAATCGCTAATAGAAGTCTGATTTATGTTTCCAAAACTTCTTTTACTTGGGATTAGCTTGGCCAAACCAGCTTGTGTTAGGCCCGCTCGTTCTCGTAATGTTTGAAACATACCCTTGGTCTTTTTTCGCCGGTGTTTCAGCTTTTCGCTCATTTTATCAAAAAAATATGCGTACACCCCTTGAAAAAGGCAAAATTAAAGGCTATACACATATATAGAGACACTACAAAGCAGACAGGCCCCTCACTTCCAGACTTTGCTAGGGTGCGGTAGTCAGCGGCCTGCTCCTCTGTTTCTATTTACCTCTTTATTTCGCAGAGGCATTAAAAAGATGAAAGATAGCTATCCCGACCTTGGTGGTCTGACAGTCCGCCAGCTAAGGGAATTTTGCAAGGAAAGAAAAATCACGGGCTATTCCAAGTGCCCCCGCAAGGCGGACTTGCTGGCTTTTATTCGCGAGTGGATTGCTGAAAATGATGGCGAGATACCGAGTGAAGTGGGTGGCGAAGCGCCTCAAGCAACTGAGGGTCAATCTCCAGATGTAGTGTCGGGCAACTGTGCAGCGGGGAAACCAAAAACCCCAGATGTAGCACAGCAGGACCTGGAGTTGTCCACTACATCCGGGGCTTCTGAACTGTTGCCGGTGACCTACTCAGACGATCTGGCAATGCGCGGGCTTTCCCGTCCATTCCACCACTTATTATATAACACCGAAACCAAGGGGCAATTGTTGGAGATTTCCAGCACTTTGGATCGTTCGGCACTTTCCAAACAAAAATCGCCCCAAGTTGGAAGCGCGATCGCGGACAAAGGAAGGTCCGCAATTCCTTGGGGCGACTGTGACCAAAAGGGTGCCAATCCCATCAACAATTTGGCCGAGATGGGCGTGAACATTTTCAGCATAGCAGCGGTGAGGCTCGTCCGCGCTGCTAATCCCAATCAAGCATTGGGCGGCATTGGGGGGCATTGGGCCAACATAACGCGGAATAGCACCGAACTATGGGGTATTACGGTGGCCCGTAAATGCATAACAATTACTGCATTTTTTTTTCGAGCTTCGATATGCTTGGGACCGAACCCCCTCGAAGCTGGGGGTAACTCCACGCCTCACCTACCACTAACCCAGCCGTCATATATGGATAGGGCGCGACAAAGAGGGTCGTTGCTTGCACGCACCAACCCCCCTCGCGCCCCCTAGCTTACTTTTTGCTACTAAAAATCGTTTCCCGACGATTAGTTTATTCTCGCAATTTTTTGTAGAGGACAGGATTCCTATGTCTGAAAATGACCCAATTAAGAAATACACGCAAGCCTTAGCCGAGCTGACCGAACAACCAAAAGTGATGCTAATGGCGAACGCACTTTCGCTATTTGGTATCTGCGCCCATTTGCAGATAGGATTGCGCAATTCTGATGCAGACGAAACAGTTAAAGATAACGTCCGAACGTTTGCCAAAGGAATTCAACAGACTTTAGCTAACATGAGTCCTTTAGTTGGCCAAATGTTAGAGACAGGCTGGAACGAAGACTTAGATAAAGGTATCCAAGAGTTAGTAGATGAGTGCCATTTAGATAACACCTTGAAGTATCTAAAAGAATTCCATCAATACCTGATTTCTGGCAGTGCTACTACTGAGGGTGTCTTATCTCGATTATCGCGGTTAGAGGAGGCCGCTCATTTGATTATTGATTTCAAAGGACATAAGAGTAGCGAGCGATGGGAAGAATGCGTATCTACTCTCAAAGTAGTTGCCGCTTTGTGTCGCGAACGTTACAACGTTGTCTTAGCAGGTTTTGAGGAAATTTTAGAGCAAATTAACGAGGAATAAATTATGCGATTGACGCAGATAACCTACAAACAAACGGTGTCCTACAAGCCCTACCATTCCATCAGCGTGGAGGCCGTAGCAGACATCGAATCAAGCGACGATTGGAACAACGCTTACCACACTCTTCGCGAGTGGGTTTCCCGGAAGATAAACGAATCTGCCGACGAGGAAACGGAGGGCGATCGTCCCAAACCTTACAACTATGACAACTTCTAGTCTCAACTGAGGTGCATCCTATGGAGTGGAAAGACCCCCGTCTATATCCATTTTTATTGGTTGGGTTTGACTGCAACTTTATTCCGGTGCGGCTCAACCGCTATACCAAGGAGTTGACCGCTATCGTTGCGGCCAAGCTTATAAGCTCGGAATATCCCCATTTACAAATGCGGATAATCGACGAGCGCGGCTGCTACGAGGACTAGGAAAATAAATGCGATCGCCCTGGAGCGATCGCAACAATCTATTCAAGTTACGAGGATTATAACACATGTCGCAAGTCAGCATAGTACGGGTGCCAGCAGTTTGGAGCTGCAAGCTCCACAGCAACCAATGGCTAAATCTCGCTCACATCCGTCATATGGAAGTATTTCCCCAGAGCTGGATACCTTACGTTACCGTCACTTGGGATAACGGCAACAGGCAGATATTTGAAGGAGAGGACGCCAACATTTTGATTGACGCTTGGGAACAAGCTCATAAGATGCAACGCGATACTAATGAAGGCGATCGCGGCAGCGAATAATTCCCTCGCGACGGCAAACCTTTTTGCCATTCTAATACCTACCTGACGAGCCCATTAAACGGCCAGTAGCTAGAACTTTCTTTCTAGTTACTGGGTTGTGGTGGCGACTCCCGCAACCGAAACCGGCAATCTCTGCCGGTCGTAGGTCGAGTCGCGATCGGCCTGCCTCCGCTGGGGGATTGAGGCGTTACTAGCGAACCACGACCCGTTCGTTATTATGTTCGAGCGCACGTCCCCAGCACCAGCGGTGTCATGCCTGTCCGATGTTGTTCGAGGAGAATCGCGCATTGGCTTTTGCCCGCGTTAGGGAAATTCGCGCACTAGGGACTATCAGGCGAGCGATTTGTTATTTCTTGTTGGTGAAAAATGAATAAAATAGGAATTGACGTATCGAAAGATAGCGTCACGGTTCATCTATTGGAAGAATACCCTAAAGGTGGCCTAATTGCCCATTGGAACAAAACCTCCCAGAAGTTAAAGTTAAACTATCCCAAGTTTTATTTAAATCCCGAGGGAGAGAGCCGCACCAATCCGCCACCTGGCCTTCCCGAGTTTATTTCTTTTCTGCTATTCAATGGCGTAACCGACGCTGCTATAGAACCTACTGGATTGCACTACAGCCACCTATGGGCTAAAGCATTGGAGAGCGCCGCAGTTAATATTCGTTGGGTTGGTCACGTCCAAGCTCGCACTTATCGCGCCGGTCGGCAGTTGCCCAACAAAACAGATAGCGCCGACGCCCTGGCGCTAGCAGCTTATTTGTTCGACCAGGAACATTTATTAGCAACCGGCGAGCTTAATCCCAAGTATTTCTTAATGCACCGACCCCATCCCATTGACGAGCTGAGGGCTGCTTGCCTGTATTTGGAACACAGTAATAAAACCTCTCGGGTCGTCGGCAACTATGCCCAGCAGCTAATGACTTGGCAGTGGCCGGAGCGCAAGATTTCTAACAGCGGCACCAAAATTGAGGGAAACTTGCCGCCGCTGCTGGCTTTTCTCGGAGAGCAGCCGGAGCGCTGCACTAAGGTAGGTTGGAGTCGGGTTAACAACAGCTACCAAAAATCGGTAGCCCGCTCCTACAATATAGAAATAGATCCCTACCTCCGAGAGCAGGCGCGGATTCTGGCCATCGTCCACGATTCCGACAAGCGATTGGAAGCGGAATTAAAACGGTTAGTCGATAACCCTTGCTTTGAAGTATATCACTCGATATTCGATCGCTTTGGTTTTCCCCTGAAAATACGAGCTAACATCCTGACTCGCATCTACCCGTTTGAATCTTTCCTCAACGACGAGGGCACCGAATGGATCGAGTATCGGGTTAAGGAGGTAGATAAGCACGAAGCATCCTACAGTAAAAGCGGACGCCGAGTTGTCGATAAAAAGGGCAAAACAACCAAGCGCTGCAAGATAAACCACAGCCGCGATATCTTCAAAATGCAGCTCGGCATGGGGTCGGTTATCAAGCAATCCGGCGATTACTGGTACGAGAATAAAGCCGGATCTAGCAGCGCCCGCGTCACCCTTTGGCGCTTCTCTCGTTCTATGGTTGAAGTCAGGGATAAGCTGCCCGACACCGACCTAGCAAACGAGCTGATTAATTATTGCGAAAAGCTTAAATTCGACGAAGATGGGAACCGCATTAAGGGATTAATTCCCAAGGCCGTAACGACTAAAATATCGGCCAAAGTGGCCAATATGTTGTATCGTGAATTAATACGAGCGCTAGGCCAGCGCTAACATCCGACTGCAATCGGCCCCCAACATGGGGGCTTCTGTCCGGTCAGCTTATTGTCTGAGGAGAACATAAGCGTCTGGAGGTTGTACGATCGGGACTATGTGTGGTGTGAAGTGAAGGAGTAAGATGACTGCCGATAGCCAACTCATCTCCGGAAAAATGATTCGTGCAGTGGCGAGGCATGGCAAGCAGCACCTCGTCCTGCCTAGGATAGACGGAGAGTTTTCCAAGCGGCTGTTCGATGTCTTGTTTTCTCTATTTGTTCTGATTTTCTTTTCCCCAGCCTATCTGCTATTGGGCCTGCTTATTGCAGCAAGTTCTCCTGGACCTGTTTTTTATAGACAGGAACGAGTAGGGAAAAACCGCCAACAATTCGGCTGTCTGAAATTCAGAACAATGGTGGCAAACGCAGACGAAATGCTGCTAGAAATGATGGAAACATCCCCCCATCTCCGCGCTGAGTTCGAGAACAACTTTAAACTCAAAAACGACCCTCGAATTACCTGGATAGGTCATTTTTTGCGCGTGACCAGCCTGGATGAATTTCCACAATTCTGGAATGTGTTGAAAGGTGATATGAGTGTTGTTGGTCCTAGACCATTGGTCGTAGAGGAGCTGCCCAAATATGGCCGACATATTGATAAGGTGCTGACAATTCGACCTGGGATTACCGGATTGTGGCAGGTTTCCGGTCGAAATGATATCCCTTATCCCCGCAGAATCCAAATCGACGTTTACTATGTGAACTTCAAAAACTTCTGGATGGATATGTGGATAGTTCTAAAAACGATTAAAGTGGTGCTTTTTCCAAAAAACAACGGAGCCTACTAAAGTATATTTTTAGGCTATGCTTGGCGATCGACTGCTCCAGCCTCCTGGGGCAGTTGACAATTATAGAGTTGGTTTTGAGTTTTAGTTTTAATTTGGGTAAGTCTTGCCGAGGGGTTGTAAATTTTTTCATCGATCGCCTGCAAAAGCGGGTGGATGTTCGATATAGCCTTGTCTGTAGGGCGCGATCGCAGTGGAGCCCTTACCATACTCGCTCAAGAACAGATTTGCGATCGTTTCCAGGTATGAATGTGTAACTTTTAGGACAAGCGGTATTTTTATTTTTTGGAATAGCCTAAAACCACAGAGAATACTTACGCAAATATATCGAAATATGTAGCCTAGTGCAGCGCGGCAGAAATAATCCACCAGCTCTTTTGTGGCCGGGAGCCAAGGTAGAAAGGCACTATTACCTTGAGACTTATTACCTTGAGACATGGAGCGCAGCGGCACTAGGCAGGGGCGCAGGATAGGTTGTCTATGGGGAAGTCCAGATCGAAAGTTTACATATTTTTTGCCGAAATACACAGTTTCTTTATACTATTAGCTTTTTTAAAGGTTAAAGTTGAAGAAATGGCTTTTCCAGACAGGCAAGAGAAATAACATAGAGGTAAGCGGTTATCCCTCCTCAGCCTTGAGGAATAATTGAAGGGAAATAGCGAAAAAGGCGATCGCTCCTCTTTAGCCAAATTGCAAAGGACGCAGATAGATAATGACGGAACGGAAACGAGCGCTAATAACCGGCATTACGGGTCAAGATGGCTCGTATTTAAGCGAGTTGTTACTAGAACAAGGTTATGAAGTTCACGGTATTATACGACGGACTTCTACTTTTAACACAGACCGGATAGACCATATTTACGAAGATCCTCACAACGAGGGAGCTAGATTATTTTTGCATTACGGTGACTTAACCGATGGCACAACTCTGCGACGGATTTTGGAACAAGTCAAGCCGGTAGAAATTTACAATTTAGGCGCTCAATCTCACGTTCGGGTTAGCTTCGACTCGCCGGAATATACGGTCGATGCTGTCGGCATGGGGAATCTACGTCTGCTGGAAGCGATTCGCGACTACCAGCAAAGGACGGGAATTGAAGTGCGTTTTTATCAAGCAGGTTCTTCGGAGATGTTTGGTAAGGTACAAGAAATTCCACAAAAAGAAACGACTCCGTTTTATCCAAGGAGCCCCTATGCCTGTGCTAAGGTTTACGCCCACTGGCAGACGATAAATTATCGAGAGTCTTATAATATATTTGCCTGCAACGGAATTCTGTTCAATCACGAATGCGTAACGGCTGAAACCCCAGTCATAGTTCGCCAGAATGGCCTGATTGATATTGCGCCAATTGAGGATGTGGTTCCCCATCGGACAGATGCCAGTCACCGCGATCGCGCAGCGTCTCCGCAGGAGAATCGCTACACCACTGACTTGGCTCCTTCAGACAGATTTGAGGTCTGGGATGCTCGGGGCTGGACTGAAGTCACCTGCATGACGGCAACTTGGAATGGCTCGAAAACCAGAGAAAAGAAACAAGTAAATCGAATTGCTGCCGGAGCGGCAATATATCAGGCGACGAGCGATCATATCGTTTTTGTAGAAAAAGAAGGAAAGACGATAGAAAAACCGGCTGGCGATGTCGTGGCAGGGGAGTTCTTACCCTCTATAGATTTGCCCAAGCCAACGGAGCAAATCGATATCACTGAAACCGAGGCTTGGCTGCTGGGCATGATAGCGGCTGCAGGGGTCGTTAGCAAGGAAGGAAATATACGAATCGCTCATCGAGATTCGGCTGTGCTAGATCGCATTGCTGCCTCTTGGCGTAAGGTTGCTGCTGGCATTAGCTCGCGGTCTGTCGTTCCGGATCTAGTTGAACTGCCAGAGAATTTAATGGAGCTGGAGCTAACTGGGAATACTGCTTGCGGTAGCTATATTTATGAATTGCTCTACACCAGCTCTGGTGCCAAGCGCATTCCCAAGCGGATTCTCAATGCCTGCGATCGCGAGCGGTTGGCGTTTTTGCAAGGATTTAATGCGGGCAATGGATTAAACAGTCGCGAGAGTTACTCGGAATTCGAGGCATGGCAGACCGATTCTGCAGTTCTAGCAGCGGGTCTGTATTGGATGGCATTTACAACCCTCGCTCTACCGGGGACGATCGCAACGGAAGAACGAGAGGGACGACTATCCTACCAAATTAATCTCAATTCTATGCCAGGGAGTCAGGGAGAAAACTCAGACCAAAAGCGATCGCTTGTTGTTACAGCAAAACCGATTGAATACGACGGTTGGTTATTTGACTTAGCGACGGCTTCGGGCACTTTCCATGCAGGGGTAGGCCAAGGTTGGATTCATAATTCTCCTCGTCGTGGCGAGACATTTGTCACCCGGAAGATTACGCGGGCGATCGCTCGCATAGTAGCTGGCAAGCAGAAAAAACTCTATCTCGGCAATTTAGATTCCAAGCGGGACTGGGGTTACGCCAAGGACTACGTTCGAGGTATGTGGATGATGCTCCAGCACGACAAACCGGACGATTACGTCCTTGCTACTGGCGAAACCCACTCGATTAAAGAGTTTCTGGACTTAGCTTTTAATCATGTCAATCTCGATTGGCACGACTATGTAGAGTTCGATCCTCGCTACTTGCGCCCTGCAGAAGTTGATATCTTGATTGGCGACCCCACTAAAGCAAAAGAGATTTTAGGTTGGGAACCTTCGGTTACTTTTAAGGAATTGGTTGTTTTGATGGTAGAAGCTGACTTGCAAGCCTTGGGAGTCGATAGCAAAGGTCAATCGGTTGAAGACCGTGCTTTTATCCGCAAAAATAAGGGAAACGTGGTGGACTAATTGCGATCGCGCCTACTTAAGCAACCTAGAGTGTAGGGTTTAGGGTGTAGGGAGCATTTCAATTTTGTAATCCGAGCTTTTTGGTTGCGTAGGTTGGGTTGAGGAACGGATGCTGTTGGCGAAATACAAGTTAACGCTCGAAACCCTTATTTTGCCGTCGATAGCGTTACAAAACTACAAGACATTCCTTGACGGACCCAACGCAAAATCTACACTTTCAGCATGTTAAGAAATATTTCGCCAACAGCATCAGGAACGAAACCCAACGGTAGCCCCCTTGTTGGGTTTCGTTCCTCAACCCAACCTACTGCTTGCAAAAGTGAAATGCTCCCAGGGTGTAGGGTGTAGGTTTCGATCGTTTTTGTGATTTCCGTCAAAACGACGAATAAGCCTTGCAGATCGACACCCTAGGCGCATCCCGCACCATAAGCTATATTTAGCTGTCTATCAGACAAGAAAGCGTAAATACAGGGATTATTGTAGAGATATTTTTTATAAATATCGATCTAAATAAGCATCTCAATTCTATCGGTAGCGCGTGCAATGAGTATCCTAGGCTACTTAATTTTGCTAGTAGCCTGGGCATTGCAGCCCAAGCTGAAAGAAATATGAAACTATCTCAATTTTATCAGTAGATTGCTGCTAGCTCTACGCTAGCGTAGTGAAGTTATTTTAATTTACGATAAGTGGGTCAAATAATGAGTAGCTTAGATTTAAAATTAAAACGGATTTTAGTAACGGGGGGTGGGGGTTTTTTAGGGCGTCAAGTTTTGGAACAATTGAAATTAGCCGGGGCAACTCCAGAAAAAATTACAGTGCCGCGATCGCAGGACTATGACCTGCGGCAAATGGATGCTTGCCAGCAAGTCGTCCAAAACCAAGATATAATTATCCACTTGGCAGCTCATGTTGGTGGAATTGGGCTCAATAGGGAAAAACCCGCTGAATTGTTCTACGACAACCTGATGATGGGTACCCAACTCATTCATTCAGCCTATCAAGCGGGAGTCGAGAAATTTGTCTGCGTCGGTACGATTTGCGCCTATCCCAAATTCACCCCTATACCTTTTAAAGAAGAAAACCTCTGGAACGGCTATCCCGAAGAAACTAACGCTCCTTATGGAATTGCCAAAAAAGCTTTATTAGTTCAGCTCCAATCCTATAGGCAACAATACGGTTTTAACGGTGTATTCTTGCTGCCAGTTAATTTATATGGACCCGAGGACAACTTCGACCCGGGCAGTTCTCATGTTATTCCGGCTTTAATCCACAAAGTATGGCAAGCCCAAAAACAAGGAGAAAAAAGCCTTCCAGCTTGGGGAGATGGCAGTCCCAGTCGCGAGTTTCTTTACTCCACCGATGCCGCCCGGGCTATCGTGATGGCAACTCAAAAATACAATGACTCCGAACCAGTCAATCTGGGCACTGGGTCTGAAATTACGATTCGCGATTTGGTAGAACTGATCTGCGAATTGATGGAATTTAAAGGAGAAATTATTTGGCAAACCGATAAGCCGAACGGCCAGCCCCGCCGCTGCTTGGATACGGAACGGGCTAAAAAAGCTTTTGGTTTTACCGCCGAAATGGACTTCAGGCAAGGGCTCAAGAATACGATTGAGTGGTATCGCGAGAATGCCAAGTAGGGAATTGGGAAGAGCGGAATTGGGGCATTGGGCATTGGAAGTCAAAAGTCAAAAGTCAAAAGTCAAAGGTTATAGTCATTTCAAATAAAAACGAGACAAGGTATAGGGGCCAGAGCGCGAAATCGCCCCTACATTTAGGGCGATCGTAACTGTCTCATTCTTAATTGAAATGACTATAACAGTGACGAAGCGCGAACGGGCGAACGGAGAAGTGTTTCTTCAATAAATGACTTTTGACTTTTGACTTTTGACTTGTCCCCATGTCCCCATGTCCCCTTGTCCCCATGTTCCCTTGTCCCTCTTGTCCCCTTTGGGGGTATGGACGCACGGGAATATGTTAGCCGGATGCGGCGCGGGGAATTTCCCGAACTGGAAATTGAAGCGAGGAAACAGCAGTCAGTATAATAAAACAGGTAATAACCCAAGTCAAAAAATGTCTAACAAATTACTATATGACTTGATGGCCCAGGCAGACAAGCTCGAACCGGACCAGCAGTTGCAGCTAATTGCTCACCTGGCACAAAGAGTGAGGCATTGCGAGATTACTCCGAAGCCGCGCCACAATATAAAGGAATTTCGCGGTATAGCGCCCAATCTACTTGGGGGTATGGACGCACAGGAATATGTTAGCCGGATGCGGCGCGGGGAATTTCCCGAACTGGAAATTGAAGCGAGGAAGCAAAAGTGAGCCTGAGCGATCGCCTGCAAAATGTAAAGCACCTTTTTCTTGATACAGCACCAGTAATTTACTATGTTGAAGAAAATAGCCGCTATTGGGCAGTTCTCGATCCTGTCTTCGATCTAATTTATGACGGGTCATTAATAGCTGTCACTTCACCAGTAACCTTAGCTGAGTGTCTAGTTTATCCCTATATTTGGGAACAATCTCAGTTGCAACAACAATTCACTAACTTGATTGTGCGTACTAATAATATTACTTTTATGCCCATTGACGAAAATATGGCACAACACGCTGGCGAACTACGAGCGAAATACAATATAGAATTACCCGATGCTTTTCAGGTGGCTGTGGCTTTGGCGGCAGAGTGCGAGGCATTGTTGACCAACGATCGCCGGCTGGGGCGCGTGACAGAATTGCAGGTGTTGGTGCTGGATGAATTGCAGGCAGGTTAACCCCACAAAAGCGGGTGTGGGTTGTGGGGTGTGGGGTTTTGGGAAAATTTATGCTATTTTCCGCGAAGCGCTTCGGAGGCTGGAAAATCTTACAGGGACGAAGGATTCGAGTTTCTAGAGCTAACGATACCGCCGATACCGCTCTTGTCACTAATTCAAAGATGGACAAAAAAAAATTACGCAGGTTACTTATAAAAAAAAGAAAATCCCTCTCCACAGCAGAATGGAGTCAGAAGAGCGATCGCCTCTGTAGTCATATCGAATCTTCCCCTCTATTTGCTAGTGCTAGTACAATCTTGGCTTATTTTAGTTTTCGACAAGAACCCGACCTCAGCCCCTTGTTTGCAGAGAAATCCTCGACAGTTGTCTCGGAAGCAAGAACGGAAACCCAAATCGCTACAAAATCTTGGGGATTTCCGCGTTGCGTTGACAAAAAGCTAGTATGGCATTATTGGCAGCCAGGAGACAGTCTAATTTCCGGTGCTTTTGGAATATTAGAGCCCGACCCGAATGCCCCAATAGTCCCCCCTGCTGAAGTGAATTTAATTCTCGTTCCGGCAGTAGCTTGCGACCTGCGAGGCTACCGATTGGGTTATGGTGGCGGCTTTTACGACCGATTGCTAAGTTCTCCCGAGTGGGTCGATAAACCAACTATTGGCATAGTATTTGAATTTGCCCGATTGCCCGATTTGCCTATCGATCCTTGGGATAGGCCGCTGCAAGAAGTTTGCACCGAGACTGGGTTTCTGCCCTCGAACGTAGCTCCGCGCGGGAGCCTGTAGGGGCGAATGGCAATTCGCCCGGGCGAACGGAGGGCGAATGGGGGCGAACGGGGGCGAACGGGGGCGAATGCCATTCGCCCCTACTGCTGACTGCTGACTGCTGACTGCTATATTATATTATGAATTTTTTGGTTGGAGCGCTGCTTTGGGATAGGCAATGCGCTTGTGGTTGTACTGTTGCCAGATTCTGACAAAAATAGCGGCAATTTTAGGCATATCTTCGCGTTTTAGACAGGAATCGACCAGTTGGCCATCTTGCCAGCGAGCGCGGAGAATTTTATTAACCATATTGAGAGCTTCTTCTGGAGTAACATCCTTGAGGCTTCGCAACGCTGCCTCGCAGGAGTCTGCCAGCATTACAATTCCAGTTTCCCGGGACTGAGGAATTGGTCCATCGTAGCGGAAATCGGACTCTGGTACTGGAGGAAGTCCCTTTGCTATGGCTTGCTGCTGGGCTTGGTGGTAGAAATAAGCAACGAGCATAGTTCCCTGGTGTTCTGGGATAAAAGCTTGTATTGCCTTGGGTAAGCGATGCTTTTTAGCCATAACCAACCCTTGAGTAACGTGTTTTTTGATAATTTCCACGCTTTGCCAAGGGTCGTCAATTCGATCGTGCTTGTTAGGTCCGCCCATTTGATTTTCTATAAATCCTAATGGGTCGTGCATTTTGCCAATATCGTGGTAGAGGGTGCCAGCTCGGACCAGTTCTACATTGCATCCAAGTTCTTTAGCGGCGGCTTCTGCCAAACTAGCTACGAATAGAGTGTGTTGGAAAGTGCCGGGAGCTTCGGCACCAAGCCGTTTGAGCAGGGGACGGTTGGGGTTAGATAGCTCGGCAAGGCGGATCGGCACTATTAGGTCGAATAGATGTTCCAGATAAGGACTCAGACCCAGGGCGACTATGCTCCAAGCCAAGCCGCCCAACCCTTGTAAGGCAGCGGCTCCGAGAAGGCCGTACCAAACAGAACCGGCATTGGCACTAATAATTAGGGTTGCGATTAGATAAATGATGCCTTGGCCTAATCCGACACAGACCCCCAACAACGCCAGTTCTTCCCGCGATCGCATTTTTGCAGCGGCTATCCCTCCAATCAGGCCCCCTGTAGCGCTACCAAGTAGATAGGCCAATTCAATTTCCATGCCAATCGGCAGGAGTATGGCCAATAGAGTTATGACGGTGGCGCCTAAAGAAGAACCGTAGTAGCTACCTACTAATAAGCCAATAGCGGGCAAGCTGGCGATCGGCATTCCCAAGACTATAGATAAAGGTGCAGTCAGGGTTAGTAGCAATACCAATAAGCGATCGCGCCGTCGCAGAGTCGAGGAAGCGTTCCGTTCCACAAGCCAAAAAATCGCTACCGCTATGCTAACGGCAGCTCCTAAGCCAAACAATCCGTCCCAGTTCGTGCCTCGCTTGCTTAAGCCGAAATGATCCAGCAAGACAAAATTAGCCTGAGAGATTTTCTCCTGCTTCTGGACTATCGCCTCTCCGGCCTCAATACTGGCATAAACGGGTTCTACTGCCTCTGCCGCTTGTTGCGCCCGCAGGCGGGTTGCTTCTTGGTCTTTTTCCAGATTCGGCTCCAAGACATCCAAAAGAATCTCTCTAGCCAGGGACCAAGCAGATTCTGGCACGGCGGCTCTGACCTGCTTTCTGACAGCATTTTCTATATTTGTTTTAGGCAGTCCTGGAGGGATGCCTTGAGTCAGGATAGTATCTGTAGAAAACTTGATTCCTTTTTTTGCTTCTTGCCACTCCAGATCCGACATCTTCAAAAAGCCAAATCCGTAGAAGCTTTCAGAGTTTGCGATCGATGGTGCTAGCAGCTCTTGTATTGTCTGGAAATAATCCGAGCGAGCTTGCTCGATTCTTTCTAGAAGGGAATATAAATTTGTATTATCCGTTTTTAAGCGATAGGCTTGCAGTTCTCGAACTGCTTGAAGTCCTGATTCTGTTAACAGGCGATTTTTCACGGCCCATCCTCCCCACGGCAATTTGGAGGAGTTGGATGAGGTAGTGGGAGCGATCCCGTCGTTTTTGGCGGCTGTTATAATTGCCAGCCATTCCCACGGGCGGGCCTGACGGACATAAAGCTGAGTTTCCTGGGATAGGATCGAGGTATCCGCAAAAGGAAGTGGTCCTGCTATTTCTCGCAGGCGATCGCCGCTTGCCAGAGCGCGCTGTAGGTCTTTCTCTATTTCTGCGTTGACCTGGCTGTCTATTTTTAATAAGGATATAGAGCCGATTCGAGCTTTTTCCCGATTTTCCTCAGTGGTTTTTTCATCTAGAATCCTGGCCGAGGATGGTGCAAATATGGTTCTAGGAGCTATCGTACCCACATTCAGTTGCGGTTGGTCCCAGAAACGGTTACCGATCGCCCCTGTCAGGCAAACTACCGCGACAACTAGGGAAAGGGGCGATCGCCCTTTGCCACTTCTTGGGGATTTCTCTTTTGCCTTGCCAAGACTATAACGGGTTTCTGACTGCAATTGGTCCAGCTCCTGGGATTTATGCGGAGTATCCGCCGCTCTCGGTTCCCCAAGATGACTGGAGAGCTTTTGCCTAGTGTATTTGAACCAAACTCGCTGCCATTGTTCTAGATGCTCTGCGAGCGACTGAATACTTTTCATAGTGAAAGCACTTCCAGACGAAATTCCGAAGGTATCCGAGCGCGAAACTGATATAGGCATCATTATAAGATGCACTGCAAAATACCGATCCCGCTCCATCTATTAAATGGGTACCGACCTTCCGTATCGATTTGAAGCAAGAAAAAATAAGTTGGACACCATAAGCCTAGTAAGTCTAGAGGGTCATTGCCACAAAACAGAGCGCTAGATTGGTTGTCAGCCACACAGATGGTTCGGAAATCACGCTAAGCCTGTGGTGCTGAAGCGATATTCTCAGTAATTTACGCAGCTTCACCTCCACTGCCCTGGGTTCCTTCCAGAGGGCGAATAGCATTCGGTACTGCTACTGCAACTTTATCAATTGCCAGGGGGATATTCTCTAGATCGTATGCTCCAGACCAAGCAGCGAATAGGCGATCGCCCAGCTTGACCATTTCTTGTACTGGCTCTTGTACTGAAGCATATCTGCTCATCTGCCATGACAACGAGATTCCCGCCGTACTGTTATAAGCTCCAGATAATGCCCCTGTTAATATGCAGGTTAGCAGAGTATCTTTATCGGTCCGCGCTGCCCTAAGTACAGAAAGACGAAAATCTTCTCGGGTGCTGAGGAAGCAGTAAAAGGCCAAGGCAATAGAGGTCATATAACCAGAGCTGCCAGCAGTCAACTCGTTTACCGCAGTTTTCAGACTAACACCTTGTTGGCAGAGTTTTTCTATTTTATCTAGGGCTTGGATTTGGCCATCGGCTTTTCTAGCTTTTGTGCCGATCCCAGAAAGCACGATATCTATTAAACTTTTAGGAAATTCTTCGACCCGGCCTGGTTTTTCTTGGAGTAATTGAGATATGGCGTATCCCCAGATGAGCATTCCATCAGTAAATTCTCCTAGTTCCGGCCATACGGAGGCTGCCTCTTCTATTTTTTCTAGCAATAGTCGTTTGTTTTCGTGGTAAAACAAAATTATCGGCAAGATGGCCAATGCTGCGATGCAAGAGCCTCTCTCTAGGAAAATCTCGGGCTTACCCGTGCCTGTATCGTCTATACGATCGCGCCAATCGCTTAGGTCTAAATCGCGGCAGCGAATTAAGCTTTCGGCACTAGCGATCGGGTAATAGATCCAGCTTTTTTGGGCTTGAGGCTCCCCGCTTTGGCTTTCTATATTCTGGGTTTGTACGGATTTAACAGCGGCATTTAGGGAGCGATCGCCAAGGCTAGCTGCGATCGCTGCTCCTAACAGGGCTCCGCGAAATCGGCTTAAAAGGGAATAGCGCATTTGTAGGCTTGGGCTTGAAACCAAATTCTACACTCACTTAGGGTAAGTTGAGAATTTTTTCTAATTTTAACTCGCACCAAGGCATTCTCTGCTTCAAGTCAATCTTTTTTTGCAGCGGTGTTATCTAGACCTCAAAACCCTAGTTAACAATTACAAAATATCAATATGATGAGATCTTTTTTTTAAGGCTTAGTGCGTCTAAATCATTTGTCACATCTAAGAAAAACGTTTTTTTGCCGCCCGGGTTTCTGGCGTTTTTTTCGTTTAAACAGCGATCGCATCCTTCGTAACATCATCGCCCATCGCATCCCTCGTAACATCATCGCCCATAAAATCGATCCTCCACTCTCCTAATTCTACATCCCCGACTTCTACCATAGCGCTTTGCTGGAACTTCAAACCCAGTATCCGACTCGCTTCTACTAACTTAATAAAGGGCGCGTGTTCGTACTGCCTATCTTCATATAGCTTGAGTTCTTCTTCTTCAATTCCCAGCTCTTCTGCCAGTTCTTTCTGACTTATACCCGCCGCAATTCGTGCCTTAGTTAGAGCCCGCGCTATTTCCTTTACCGAATCCACTTCAAAGGCCATAGTTTGACCGGGCTTCCTATTGATAAGCTCTTCGTAAGCTCGCATTTGAGCAGTAAAGTCGTCTATCCCGCTTTGAACTGCATCTACATGGAGTTGCCACAAATCGGGCTTAGTCTTCTTAGTTTCGTTGTCCGGTTTGTGCAGCATAGCCAAAGCTCGTTTGAACCCTTCTGTCCGCTCTTGGGTGACTCGATACTGTAGCTCATCCACAATCATAGTTCCCACCTCACTAAATCTATAGCCAAGGAAGCAGTCAGCTCTCAGCAGTAAGCAGTAAGCTAGAGCGCTCTAGCTTACTGCTTACTGCTGAGAGCTGAAAGCTTTTTTGAATTCCTCCCAAGAGGTCCAATGCACTCCTGGAGGTAGATTGCCGCGATCGTCAAACTCTGGAATTGTCATCTAGCCAAAATCTACTCAAGAAATCTGCTCAACTGAAGAGAGGGAACGGCGATCGCCATTCCCCCTCTTCAACTTATAGCGTTTTGCGAAATCTTGGTTTTGTATCGGTATAAGGCCATTAAACTAAGGCCATTAAACTAAGGCTATTGAGGTAAGGCCAAATGGTGCTATGAAACCTGGCGCAGATAATTCACCAATGCCTGTAGGCCAAGACGATAGCTGTCCGAGCCAAAACCACTAATTTGCCCGATCGCCACTGGTGCAATATAAGAGTGGTGTCGGAACTCTTCTCGCCGATAAACATTGCTAAGATGAACCTCGACCGTCGGAACCTTAACTGCAGCGATCGCATCTCTGATTGCCACGCTCGTATGAGTATAAGCACCGGGATTAATCAAAATACCCTGGTGCTGTCCGAGGGCGGTATGAATCGCATCAACCAGCGCCCCCTCATGGTTAGACTGTACGGGTGAAACCTTCGCTTGCAGCTTTTCGCCATCGCTTTCGAGCCAGCGATTTATGTCATCTAGAGTTGCCAAACCATAAACCCCTGGTTCTCGCTGTCCCAACAGATTTAGATTTGGCCCATGCACTACTAAAATGCTCAGCCAATCTACCTGCTCTGCAATAGTCATATCTGGATTAGCGCCGCCGAGGTTCGTTAACTGGTATTGGAATCAGTTCCGGTTCCGGCTCGGCTTCTGGACCGAGCAGCTCGTCAATAATCTTGCGAGCCCATTCCTTAATTTTTTCCAGAATTTTGTCTATAAAGTCCATTTGACAGACAGCTCCTTCAGTGCAGCCAGGTTTTTTGCTCGGACAAGAAGGGCCTTTTTAGCCCGTCCACCTTTGCATTTCTTAACTAGATCGTAACAAATTCTCAAAAATGAGCAAGTGCGTCTATGGGCTCGAAACCGATTTTAGGGGCTTTAACCGTCCTTTAATATTACCTTTCTGCGCTATATGCAGTAAAATAAATCAGGATAAATCTATAGGTAGCGTCTAACGGCAAATATTAAGTAAATCTTAACAATTTTCGGCGCAGGCGATCGAGAGCAGTGCAAGCGCTGAAATGTCGAATCAAATCGCGACTCTTGAGGGCGCCAAAGCGATACTCAAAACTTTCTACTTCTCCACCTGGTCCAGCAAGACCAATATAAACCAGACCCACTGGCTTATCATCCGTTCCGCCTCCGGGTCCGGCAATTCCGGTAATACTCAGTCCCCAAGTGCTGCCAAAAGCCTCGATCGCGCCCTTGGCCATTTGCTGCGCCACCTTATCGCTTACTGCACCAAATTCAGCCAAATCTTGAGGATCGACCTTAAGAATCGACTCTTTGACCGAGTTATGATAGGCGATCGCTCCCCCTAGGAAATAACTAGAACTTCCCGGAATGCCAGTAAGCATCTGACCCAAACCGCCGCCAGTGCAAGACTCTGCTACTGCTAGGGTTTGACCGGCCTCCTGCAACAATTCCCCGACAACCCCCGCTAAAGTATCCTCGTCAGCGCCGAAATAATCCGACCCAGCAACATTTTTTATTTGTTCTTCGACCGGCGCTATCAGTTCTTCTGCAGCAGCAATAGACTCTGCTTTCGCGGATATACGCAGCCTTACCTGTCCCTTGCTGGCGTAGGGTGCCACCGTAGGGTTAGCAATATCGAAAAAAGAAGCCACCTTGTCAGCTAATGTTGACTCGGCAATACCCCAAAATCGCAACATTCGGCTATGGACAATTTGTTTGCCCCAACCTTGACTTTTTAGATAGGGCACTGCTGTTTCCCGCCACATCCGGTGCATCTCCGAAGGAACCCCCGGAAAGGTGAGAATAAACAGATCCGGGCGGGGTTGCCAGATAATCCCTGGAGCAGTACCCGTCGGATTGGGCAAAATGTCAGATCCAGCAGGAATTGAAGCTTGTTTGCGGTTACTCGCGGCCATTTTGCGCCCGCGTGCAGCGTATTTTTGGGTAATGTCGGCGATTACTTCTGGTTTTTCTACCATGCCAACCCCAAAAAAGTCGGCCAGGGTTTCGTGAGTGAGGTCGTCGGGAGTTGGCCCAAGGCCACCAGTTAGGAGTAGAATCGAGGAGCGAAGTCTTGCAATCTGCAATACCTGCTTAATTCTTTCTGGATTGTCCCCCACCACTGTCTGGTAGTAATGTCCTATTCCCAAAGCCGCCAATTCTATAGCTAAAAACTGAGAGTTGCTGTTGAGGATATCTCCCAATAGCAATTCCGTACCAACACAAATAATTTCAGCAGTCATTACTTTTGTTTTATTAGCGATAATATTGTATAGCAGTAAGCAGTCAGCTTTCAGCTTGAGCGCCTTCAGCTAAAATCTTGCCAATTCAAGCACTCATAGCATTTTGTCACTGTCCTAACCTTACTGCGTAGTGCTATCTTGTATCCAAAGCGATTGTTTGCGATCGTTTTGCCGATAGCAACCAATAGTAGAAACCAGCTAAAAAACCCGGAGTTTTAGATAACCCGGGCTTTTAGGTAAAAATCGATAATTGAAATTGCTATTGCTTGGACTTGGGAAACAAAAGACAAGTAAATTACCTAGATTAACGAGAATGATTGTGAGCTTTCCAAGAAGCGTAGCTTAGGATAGCAGTCGCTCCCATTGCCAAGCCCACGCCACTGGGTATTCCGGCAAAAGCCACTGCCAAACTACCCGACCACAAAGTTAGGGAGTAAATAAACAAAACTGTCAAGCGATGAGACAGACCTGCTGCTAGCAATCGGTGGTGCAGATGGCGCTTATCTGCCACAAAAGGGGATTGGCCATTGCGGAGGCGATCGATAATCACCGCCGACATATCCAAAATCGGCACGGCGAGAATCAAATAAGGAAGAAAAACTGCGGTTACTGCAGTAGTCTTTACCAAACCAATTACCCCAACTCCCGCTAAGGTAAATCCAAGATAGTAAGAGCCGCCATCGCCCATAAAAATCTGAGCCGGATTAAAATTGTAGCGCAGAAATGCCAAAGTGCCGCCAGCTAAAGCCGCTGCAATTAATGCTGCTGCTGGCTGTTCCATAAACAAGCTCACTATAAGCATAACCATCGCCCCAATGCCAGATACTCCGGCCGCCAATCCGTCTAGCCCGTCAATCCAATTGATAGCATTGGTCATGCCCACCAGCCAGAGAATGGTAATGGTAAAACTTAGCCAATCCGGGAAATGTACGAGTCCCAGAAAAGGAATGGTGATGAATGCAATCTTAACTCCAACTTTCCAGGCGAGACCAGCAACTATGGTCTGCCAGAATAGCCGCATGAAAGCCCCCAAACCAAACAAGTCATCGGCTAAGCCAATCAGGAAAAAAGCGAATCCCCCAATTGTGACCCCCCAGATTTCATATTCTTTGTGAGGGGGTAAGACCCCAAATCCACCAAGGCACCAGACAATAGATAGGGCAGTGATGCTGCCCAAAAATATGGATACTCCTCCTAGGCGCACCATCGGTTGGCTGTGTACCTTACGTCCTCCAGGACTATCTACATGGCCGCTTTTGAGGCCAATTTTTTTGACCGTTGGCGTACTCGCGAGTACAACCAGGGCGGAGACAATAAAAGCAACCAGATGGTACAACTGGTAAGGCATCGGAATTTATTTTGGATTGAATACAAATAACGTCTTTAGCAACGTCTATCTACATTATTTACTACATTCCAGAGATAACTCAGCAGAAAAGGCAAGGGTTATTTTTTGGGACCAACTAGCAGGGAGCAAGGGGGCAGAGGGGCAGAGGGGGCAGAGGGGCCAAAGGTGGCAGAGGTGGCAGAGGTGGCAGAGGGGGCAGAGGGGAAATTTGCTCCCTTGTCCCCTTGTCCCCTTGTTCCCTTATTTCCCATGCCCAATGCTTGTGGGCCCAATGCCCCCATTAGCTATACCAAAGCTGGCACCGGAATGTCGAGGTGAGGGTAGAGGGGGAAGCGATCGCACAAAGATGCTACCCTTTGGCGACAGTTGGAGGCGATCGCTTCGTCTGAGGGGTTCAGCAAGCGATCGGCAATAATATTGGCAATTTCTGCAAATTCAGCAGCGCCCATCCCCCGACTGGTCATCGCCGGGGAGCCCAAGCGCAGGCCGCTGGTGACAAAGGGCGATTCTGGATCGAAAGGCACTGTATTCTTATTGGCCGTAACATTCACTTCTTCCAGCAAGCGATCGGCTTCTTTGCCAGTCATGCCAATACTGCGCAAATCCACAAGCATCAGATGATTATCCGTACCCCCAGAGACAATCTTAAATCCCCGTTCCACAAGTTGGGCCGCCATCGCTCGGGCATTATCGATGACTTGAGCCGAATAAATCTTGAATTCTGGTTTTAGCGCCTCAAAAAAAGCAACTGCCTTGCCAGCGATAACATGTTCTAGAGGACCGCCTTGGGTGCCGGGGAAAACGGCTTTATTAAATTTTTTCGCCAATTGCGAGCTATTGGTCAAAATCAATCCTCCCCGAGGCCCGCGCAAAGTTTTGTGGGTCGTCGTAGTCGTTACATGGCAGTGGGGCAGAGGACTGGGGTGATGTCCCGTCGCGACTAAACCGGCGATATGGGCGATGTCTGCCATCAGATAAGCCCCGACCTCATCGGCTATAGTCCGGAATTTCTCAAAATCAATAATTCTGGGATAGGCCGAATAGCCGCAGATTATTAATTTCGGTTTATGTTCCTTGGCTAATTCCCGAATTTGGTCGTAGTCGAGCTGTTCGGTTTCGCGGCTAACGCCGTAATGTTTTACTTCAAACCACTTACCCGACACATTTACCGGAGAACCGTGGGTCAAATGTCCCCCGTGGGATAAATCCATCCCCATAATTATGTCGCCCGGTTTCAGCAGCGCTAGAAATACAGCAAAGTTTGCCTGGGCTCCAGAGTGAGGTTGCACGTTCGCATAAGCGGCCCCAAATATCTCTTTGGCTCGATCTATTGCTAGCTGTTCTACTTCGTCGATATACTCGCATCCCCCGTAGTAGCGTTTCCCGGGCAATCCTTCTGCATACTTGTTTGTCAGGACAGAGCCTTGAGCAGCCATAACTGCTGCGGAGGTAAAGTTTTCGCTAGCAATCAGCTCTAGGCGATCGCGTTGGCGGCTAAGTTCCTGCCGGAGCTTGCTGGCTACAGCAGGATCTGCGAGCGCTAGGAAATCTAAGTTCGTTTGAGTCACTATCAACCTCTCTTGAATATAAGCAGCAGAACATCCAGAAAAATATTTACAAATTACGCATAAAAATACATCTACACTGTTATATTAGCAATTTACGTTATTTATATTGATGGATAGCCAATAACCAAGGATTTAGTCTGCCAATTATAACTTATCGTTTATCTGTTAATTACCTCTCTCGCTTCCCTGTAGGATAGGCGTCCCGCCTATTTTGAGCCAAATTGGAATCTCCCAACAGCACGGTAGGGGAAATTAAGTGGCCCGATGGCATCGTTCCCCAAGTCTAGAATTATAACCTTTGTGTTTTGGAGAGGGCAAACGAATTTTTCAGGAATTACACCTCAATTCTGTAGAGTGCGAAGCAAGGTAGCTTACGCTATATATAGCGCTAGCTACGACAGATAAGCGTAAGTCATGTTTTTTTTCTACTTGTTACAGGGCAGCTTTTGTCTCCTCAATCAATTCATTACGAGTTCTTCTCAGACTCACCCCAGCTTAAACAAAAAACCCCAAGCAGGCAAACGTGGGGGTCCATAAAAGTTATAAGTCAAACGGAAACTAAAGTCGTTAGCGGCAAAACACGTCACGCAATTCGCGGTACAGCAGATTGACTGTCTTGGACATCAGGCGCATCCTTACCTGATTGCCCTTGAGGTCGCGGCGACCGATGCTTGTTCTCATCATATTTGAGTTCATCGCAAGCCTGCGTCAAATATCGGGTAATATCGGTATGATGCTTGATAGCATTGGTCGGCTCGATTTTCGACATAATATAGAGCCACAGGGTTTTAGCAGCAAGGTCTGACCCGGAGCGATTCTCAGTCCAGGTCTTGTCGCCGGATTCCTCCAGCCGCGACAGGGTGCCCATTTGCAATTTGAAAGCATTGCGGCTGGCGTCGGTCTTGGTTCGCTTTTCCGTGGGATCCGGTCAGCGTGGCCTTAATGCGTCCCTTCTCGAAGGACTTCTCGTAAGTATTGACCGAGCGATACTAGATTCGGATTATGGGTTTGCCGTCCGGGGCGAGGAAGCTCTCGAACGGGTATATCCGGCAGAAGATGACGGCTCGGGTCTTAGAACCAAACCGGAAGCGATCGAACACTTCGTGGTACGGCTCGAAACAATCGTGAACCATTAACTCCGCGACTATAGCCTCCAGCCGCGAGTCGCTATCCTGTAAAAAAATTCCAACAATTTGGATTGCTCGCAGACATATTCGTCCACCTCAATTCCCAAATGACGGGCTACGGAATCCTCATATTCGCGGGTAATGCGCTTCAATGAAGGAGGTGACTGCCGCTGAGGCAGGGAAAACGCATCTAATTTCCGAAGTTAAGGCATCGCAACACTTAAAGATTGCTCGGCCTTTGATTATTTTTTTTGTTCGACATTATATAACCTCAAGAATTTTACCTTGCTTACCGATCCTTACTGAAATTCGTGTAATTATCTTATTTTTGCCCTACAAAATATTTACGCTTACAGAGAGGATCGCTTAATAGAGCAAGCAAGCGTCAAAAATATACTAATTAACAGACAAGCTATAGCGAGATAATTTTTTCTCAGCACCACATATGATAGCACAAATAGCTGTCCACTCAATCTCAATTGCCGGATTGTCTAACTTCAATTCGCGAACCACTCGGCCGCGATCGTTGTAACCGTAAATGCTAAACTGGGCCGCTTGCCGTTTCAGCCGTCCCCGGCTATCTTTAAAACCACCCTCGGCGGTGGGATGGCAATAGGGTAATTCCGGGCCGATAAAATATTCGTCGGGACTGTCGCCGACTCGGGCAATGCCGATCGCCGGATGAATGGCGGCTCTAACAACGCGATCGAGAGAGATTAAATTATTTTTTATATAAATAAATAAATTTTATTAATTTACTAACAACGTGGCAAAGGCGATCGCGCTAGCGATAAAACGTTATATTTGTTTATAAAAATTTACCAAGGAACGGGGAATTGGGAATTGGGCAATAACTGGGGTGGGGTAGGGTATTTACTCTGTGGGGGAAGACTTTTGCAGGACTTAGGCTTTCTCGCTACTATCGATCGCTATATATAGCTTCTGGTGCTTCTTGACGTTCCTACGAATAGCGCCCTTGCGCAAGTCCTATAGCAGGGGAAGATGCGATCGCGCCCAGGCACTGGATAACGATTGTCGAACAATAATCTGCTTAAAATACTGTTAAATAGATTTTATTGGGTGCATTCGGCAGTTGGTTCTGCCGATATCTGGGGGAGGAAGTTCGGCTCAAAATCTTGCCCGCTTTCCAGGCGCTGTCACGAGCAATCTATCGCGAGTCTTGCCCGATAGGCAGCATATTACATATAAAAAACTAGCAATAAACAATGTAGGTTTAGCGCAAGGGAAGCTCCTCCTACGAAAATTTTTGGCAGAGTATCGAAAATCTGGACTAGATAATGAGAATAAATTCCCTAGGTAAAAATAGAGCAAGGGGGAGCGATTCTCCTATGGGGAGCATTGGGCATTGGGCATTGGGCATTGGGCATTGGAAAAAATTGCTCGACTATTCACAACTACCTTGACGGCCTAGACTATCAAAATAATTTAGAGGTGCTATATTGCGATCGTGGCAAATGATATCCTCGCTACCCTGAAATTTTTTAAAACCGACTACAGCAAAAAATGGGTAAAAATATACCGCATAAAATATGGAGAGAAATAAATGACTAATATAAGGAAAGGAGACGAATTTATCTTAATTTTACCCTGGCAAAACATTATAATTCTGCTGGAAAGACTGCGCCAAGCGATAGAATACAGTGGTAGGTTGCGAGCGTTCGTAGTAGGAGGAGAAAACTTAGAGCTATGCGAGCAATTGGAGCTGATGTGGCAAAAAGCGGAGAGCAATCGCAGCGAATACAAGCCTTTATTGTCTCAAATAAATTCCGATTTAGAACAATTTAAAATAGAACAGAAAGCCCCCAGCAATGGCCAAAATAAATACTCCGGGCTTGCCATAGAAAAAAATGAGAAAATATTGTATTTTGCCAAGCATAGTAAGGCTTATGTAGCAATTACTCGGATAGTTATTCCAGAAGTAGAAGCCAGCTTGCTAGTGCTAGGAAGCCAGCTCAATGTCTGGATAAAATTGGAGAGGTTTGCTAATCAAAATAACGGGAGAGAGGGAATATCTTGGGGTTATGCTGGCAGTCCCAATGGAAATGGGCAAAATGCCATCGAGCCAGAAGCGCCATTTCGGGTATCTCTAGTAGTAGAGCCGGAGGCGATCGCCCAATTACTGGCGACCCCAGCAGTGGCTGCTGCCATACCTCATTGCTCCAGCTTAGAGGCAGCGGATCTCCAAAACGATCCAAATTTGCTCGGAAGATTTTGGCGACAGTTCCAGCAAATAGTACCGCCAGACTGGGAAGAGCATCCTAGTCGAGAAGTTGGCGATCGCCAGAGCGGTATGAGAGAGAATCTGCCAAACCCCTCGTCACAAAAATCTCTGGCAGACTCCGTGGAAACTCATCTGTTCTCAGAAGCACCGATTGGCATTATCTACCAAAGCTTAGATGGAGGAATCCTGGCGGCGAATCCTGCTTTTTGTCGGATGATAGGATACACAAAAGAGCAACTTCGTCACTTGGATCTGCGTAGCATTTCTCATCCAGAAGATTTTGCAGTTGAGGTGCGGCTGATTGAATCGTTACTGGAGGAAGGCTTAAAGCGACAATCTTTGCGCAAGCGCTACTTGCGGCGTAATGGCTCTATTCTCGCGACAGAAATAAGTATGTCTCTGGTGGGAGAAGAGAGCGAAGAAGGCTATTTAATGACATTTGTCAAAGATTTGAGCGATCGCGCCCTAGCAGAACGAGAACTAGAACAGCAAAGAGAGCGAGAAGGAATTTTAAACGAGATTTCTGCCCAAATTCGCTCCAATCAAGCGCTGCCCAAGATTCTGCAACTGGCAGTCGAGAGAGTGCAACAAGCATTAAATGCAGACCGGGTGCTGGGCTATCAGATTCGCTGCGATCGCAGCGGCATCTGCGTTGCCGAAGCAGTCGATCCGGCTTATCCCGCGACTGAGGGAAATGTATTCCCAGTCGATTGCATTCCTTCCGCATATCTAGACGCCTATCGCAATGGGCGGCTGTGGCGGGCAGACGATGTTTGGGCCTCGGACCTGGCGCAATGCCATAGGGAAATGCTCTCCGACTTGGATGCTCGCAGCATAATCGCAGTGGGAATTCGATATACGAATAAAGGATCGGCTGGGGAAGATAGCATTGCTTTGTGGGGTTTATTGGTAATTCACCATTGCCATGCCCCTCGCCGCTGGACGAAGATAGAGGAGCAGTTAGTCCAAGCGGTGGCCGATCGAATCGGAATAGCTATCGAACAGACTCGTCTCGCCCAACAAGAGCATTCCTCTAGAGCCAATGCCGAATACCTCCGCTCGTTTATCGAACAATCCAACGAAGTTTTTGCCGAATACGATTCCGAGCTGCGCTACCTCTCCATCAATTCTGCCGGTGCCCTGCTCTTGCAATTACCACCAGCCCAGATTATTGGCAAGACTAATCGAGAGTTGCTCGGGGAAAATGCGGCGGATAGCCTCGAATCCTTAATCCGTCAAGTTTTTACCAGCGGCGAAACAGTCCGGGTTACTAACGAAATTTCTTTTGCGGACAGAACTCGAACTTTCGATAGCGTTTACGCTCCCATTACCGATGCGGCTGGCCGGGTCAGGCGGGCGATAGGCGTTAGCAAAGATGTCACGGAATTGCGCGATCGCTGCCAGCTCCTGCAAGAAAAGAATGAAGAACTGACCGCGATGAATCGCATGAAAGAAGACTTCATTACTACTACGAGCCACGAACTCCGCACCCCTTTAACTGCAATTCTGGGTTTTGCTAACGTACTGCTTGAGGGAGCTTTTGGCGAACTAAACTCCAAGCAATTCGATTATACCGAGAGGATTCATAATAGCGGCCAACATTTGTTAGAGCTAATTAACGATATTCTAGATCTGTCGCGCATGGAAGCAGATCGCCTAGAAGTAGAACCCCAGCTCGTCTTTATTCACGATCTCTGTCAAAGCACGATTAGCTTAATTCGGGAACGAGTCGCCAACCACGGCCTAAATCTAGAAGTTGAGGTTGCTCCCGATTTGGAATATATGCTAGTTGACTACCGTCGTTTGAAACAAATGCTCCTCAATTTGCTGGGCAATGCGATTAAATTTACCCCTGAAGGCACTATAGGCTTAAAAATCTATAAGACTCGCGGCGATCGCTCTTCAAACCATAGTAGTTCGAGAAACCGGCATTCCGATTGGATTCACTTTATGGTTTGGGACACCGGCATCGGCATTGACCAACGGGAGCAAGAGCGACTCTTTATTCCCTTCTCTCAGATTGACTCCTCCCTATCGCGCCAATACCAAGGCAGCGGTTTAGGTCTGACCATTACCCGCAAATTAGCCGAACTCTTGGGGGGCTACATTAGCCTAGAATCCGATACCAACAAAGGTTCTAGTTTTACTATCTCTTTACCCTTGCAGGAAGAGCCAGAAGCCTTGACCGGAAATTGGCAATGATAGCTTTATTTAGGGTGTAGGGTGTGGGGTGTAGGGTGTGGGGTGTGGGGTGTGTGGTTTTAATTAAAGTGTAGGGTGTGGGGTGTGGGGTGTGGGTTTTTAATTAGGATGTAGGGTGTAGGGTATGGGGTGTGGGGTGTGGGTTTTTAATTAGGATGTAGGGTGTAGGGTATGGGGTGTGGGGTGTGGGTTTTTAATTAGGATGTAGGGTATAAGGGTGTGGGGTGTAGGTGGAAGAAGAAAGTACGGCAAAGTCCGCTCTTATCCCTACACCCCAAACCCTACACCCTACACCCTAGTTTAGGTTTTAATTAAAGTTTAGGGTGTAGGGTGTGGGGTGTAGGGTGTGTGGTTTTAATTAAAGTGTAGGGTGTAGGGTATGGGGTGTGGGGTGTGAGTTTTTAATTAGGATGTAGGGTATAAGGGTGTGGGGTGTAGGTGGAAGAAGAAAGTACGGCAAAGTCCGCTCTTATCCCTACACCCGACACCCTACACCCTACAGCCTAGTTTATGCCCTATGCCCGTCGAACCGGCCATCCGAAAAGTATTGCCGCCTCTATCCCTTGCTCCTAGCTCCTTACTAGCAAGGAATTTGCTCGAAGGTATTTCAAAGCATTACCTTTGGCAGTCAGAATGCCCTATTGTAACTGCCGAGACTATTCCTTTATATAAAAGTAAGGACAGGAGTAAAGATGGGAGAAAAAAAATCTTATATATATCGGGGATAGCTCTTAAATTAGAAAAACTCTGGCGTCAGTCCCCGCTAGAAATTGCAACGAGCCTCGCCCCGCTAATTCCCGTATCGCCAGATTTCACCCTAACCGTCGTTCCCCCGGGTTGGATTCACCTCCAATTCACCGATACTGGCATAGCCAATTTTTTGCAGTATCTCGCGCAAAACGCCTATGGCCAATGGGGCGAAGCATCTGGTGCCAAATTTTTGCCCCAAAATATAGGCGATCCGACGAATGCTTCCTCAAAATCTGACGCTAAGAACTCAAAACTCCACAGTCAAAACTCAGCAGTAAAAACTAAACAGTCTCTGTCCAAGGGCGTTTTTCAGATTCAATACGCTAACGCCCGCTGTTGCTCGCTCTTGCGATCGGCCTGCCAAGAAGGCTTAATTGTCCCGTACCAACTTGCTCGGGATATTTCCTGGCTGGACGAGCGGGACCAACTTCGCTTGACAGAACCAAGGGAACTTGTTCTGATTTCCCGGTTGATGGCTACTCTAGATGCTTTGGCTCGTAGGCCCGAGCGAGATAAAATACTCAAATTAGCTGCTGCTTTGGCTGAGGATTTTGAGAAATTTTATAGTGCCTGTCGAATTTTGGGAAAAGTAAAACAGGAAAATCTCGATTTGGCTCGCGGCAGATTGGGGTTAGTCCTGGGAACGCAAAAATTGCTAAGATTCTTGCTAGAAGAGGGTTTGGCTCTGGCGGCTCCCGAGGAACTTTAGGGAGGCTAGTCCGTCAGCGATATTATGGAAACAAGCGGATTGTCATTAAATCTTGAAAATTTTTTTCCAGAGGCGTGACAAATTCCAATTTATCCGCTATATTGATTTCCAAGTGTGAGGAGCGAACAGGTAAGGGCACCGAGACGAAACACGGCCAGTCGTCGGTGCCCTTTCCGATCTTAGATGATATCAAGTATTCAATCAGAAACTGCCAAATCGCTTGCCTGCCCGCTATGCTCCGCCCTCGCCGCCCTCGCCCCTACAGCACGGAGCTGTCGCCCCTACTAATTGGTTAATTATTAGAGTAAAAACTTTTCAATTGCGGTTGCTGCACCGTCGGACTCTACATCAGGAGCAACCCAGTGAGCTAGGGCCTTTACTGGCGCGGGTGCGTTGCCCATAGCTATTCCAATTCCTGCATATTCCAGCATTTCTATATCGTTGAAGTTATCGCCTAGGACCATTACATTGGCTGCTGTCAGCCCCAGAAGTTCCTCGGCTAGATAGCGAACCCCTACACCTTTATTGGCTCCTGGATTAGCTGCCTCAAAAAAAGTGCTGCTAGATTTGGTTAGGTATAGTTCGGTCGGACTATAGTGGCTGGCAATAGCTTCCATGAGATGGTCGATCGCTCCTCGGTCTTTGCTGAGGGCAAGAATTTTAGTGGGTGCGGTGCCAGAAACAAAGGGGCGCAGGTCAGGGTGGACTTGTGGAGTAACGCCAACCCGCTCTACATAGGCTTGAGATTCGGGGGTCAGTTCTCTTATATATAAGAGATCGTCGATGTAGCAGTGGACGGAAATAGCCGATCGCACTTCCGGTCGATCGAAGTAATCCAATAGCTGGAGAGCAATTTTTTGGTTCAGGGGCTGGTGCTGATGAATTGTTTGGCTTAATGGATCTTTTATGAAGGCACCCTGATAAGCAACTAAGGGCAAGCTAGAGCCAATTTGCTTATGGAAGCGCAGGGCAGATTGATACATCCGACCCGTAGCGATCGCCACTTGCACCCCCTTGACCCTCGCTGCCTCAATGGCTTGCTGGACCTTGGGGCTGATTTGATTCGATATTCCCGCGATCGTGCCGTCAATATCCAATACCAGCAATTTAATATCGGCTGGACTTGTAGCGCTTGGGTTAGTGGTTATTTTTGTCATTATTTGGTAATTGGGTCGCAACGACCAGGCTCAGGAGGGCATTGGGCAAAAAAGCTCTCAGCAGTCAGAATACGGCATTTGTTCGAGACTACGAATGATTTAGGATTGCTGGATCTTATTTTAATTGCGGATAAAGCTTCGCTCGAACCGAATAAATAGATCTGGATCGCATTCCAACTGACAATTTCTCTGTTGCCCGGAGTAGTAGAAAATTGGACCTGCGTTCCTGCCTCAAAATAGATTCTGCCAGCCTGACCTTGGGCAGTCTTAACTTTGAGGCGCTATTCGTGCGGTTATTTAAGTATCGATATGTTCCCAGATATTTTACAGGCTTTCATTAATTGGTTTCCTTGGCAGCCGGAACCAAGCTCAATCCAAAACTGCAAAGATCGCAACTGGAAAAATAGGAAGTATGGATTGCAACAGCACCTTTTACCTTACCAACTGTTTGTGCCTCTGCGCGTTGTCCCGGAAAGCGCCGAGTTTCTCTCCCCAACTATAATTCAGGCGGAAGAATCGACCGGCAGTTTTGAAATTGGGGATTTTTTAGCAGAAATGGCCGATAGCCCAGCTTTTCGCCGGATCGCGCTAGTTGGCCCAACTGGTTCTGGAAAAAGCACTTTATTAGAGCATTTGAGGCAGACTTATGCAATAGAAGGCCAATCTCGGCTGCCCTCTCCTAGCTCGAAAAGAGAAAAACCAATCCCGGTTTTGTTGTATCTGCGCGATTTGCACGAAGCAATTATTAGCGATAGCCCCCCTACTTTGTCAGAAGCTATTTCCTGTCAACCATTTATCTATAACAAGTTTCTATCCCCCAGATGGATAGAGTGCCAGCTCGAACAGCAGCAATATCTAGTCATGCTCGATGGCTTGGATGACATTGGGGAAAAGAGCGATCGCCAAAAAATGCTTTCTTGGATAGATAGCCAACTGCAAAACTACCCCCAGGTCTCATTTATTGTTACTTCTCGGCGGCATACTTATGCAAAAGCTCCTCTAGAAAGAATCAAAATTGTTCTCGAAATCCAGCCATTCAACACCAGACAAGTCCGACAGTTTGTCCGCAATTGGTATCGGCAAGATGGGGAAATAGAACTTACCCACAATATCCGAGGGTTACCTAGATATGCTGTAAAAAATGCATTGCAGGCTGTATATAAATTATCTATGAGTAACTCCTGGGAAACCTGGGAAAATAGTTCCGCTATTTCTAGGTCGGCAAAAGAAACAGATTCTGAAGTAAATTCAGCAGTAATTAATTCAGTCTCGGCCAGAAAAAGCCTCCTTGATGCTATTGAGAGCAGTGCCTCTCTAGGAGTAATGGCTACGAACCCTTCTTTACTGGAAGCGATCGCCACAGTATATGATGCTTTGGGTACTCTGCCAAGCAGACGAGTAGAACTTTATGATGCTATATGCGATATTCTGCTAGGAGGCCAAGTCGCTAAAAAGTCCCAGTTGCAAGCGATCGCTTTACAGTTAATGCAGCAGAAAACCTGTCAGTTTGCCGCCAAGTCGCTCGGCAATCTAACTAGCGGCAAGTTTCCTGGAGAATCCTGCGAGACTAATCTCGTACAACAAGTGGGAAGACTTATCGTCGCAAGAGAGGAAGGAATTTATGAATTCTTCCGTAAAGACTTTCAAGAATACCTAGCAGCCCTAGAAATTAAACGAACTAAGCAAGAAAATATTCTGATCGATAATATTGAAGAACCTTGGTGGCAAGATACAATTCGCTTCTATGTTGCTGCAAGCGAAGCAAATCAGGATATAATTCGGGCAGCCCTAGCTCGTCCTTACACTTTGAAGCTGGCTTATGATTGTTTAGAAGAAGGTTTAAATATCCGCCCCCACTTGCAAAAGGAATTAGAGCTGCCGATAGAAGCTAATTTAGAATCCTACAATAGTGAAATTTTCAGAGGGGCAGCGCGTTTGAAGCTACAAACAAGGCTGAAGCGTTTGTTAGAAGCTAATAGGGCGGTTGCCTTAGATAATAGCTACATTACCTGCGTTGAATATCAATTGTTTATTGATGAAAAGCGAAAAGTGGGTCAATATCGCCAGCCGGACTTTTGGCGAGGTGCCAGATTTCGCCCGGGAACCTCAACTGAGGCGATCGCTGGCATCCGAGCTAGCGATGCTGAAGAGTTTTGCGAATGGCTCACTCGGCAGTTTGCTGGATTTGGAGTTCGCTACCGATTGCCTTCTAGAGCGGAAACTCTGGCTTTTCCCTTAGCAGACCGGCAAGGGAGCTGGTGCTATGGCCAGAAAAAGAATATGGTTGTTGCGATCGCGCCGGAACGGGAGCAAATCTGGGAAGAAAATATCGCGATCGCTCTTAGCCTCGACTTAGAGCGAGCCCGCATCCGGGACGGAAATTTTTTAACCTCTAATCTGGCTGTCACTTTAGCTAAAGCTCGCTACCGCCAAATTGCTAGTAATATTGTCCGGGCTTTGACCCATATCAATTCTCAGGGCTTACTCGGGAATTTCGAGCGGGCTCGCCAGTCTATCTGGGCTCTAACCCGCTCGGGAAATCTGACTCGCATCCGCGACCTAGCTCTAAGACTGACTAAAGCACGGCGGAGGCTAAAAAACCGTACTCTAGCCAGTGACTCGACTTTTGATTGGGTCGATACTCGCACTAATTTGCTATTAATTTATCTCTTCTGGGATTTGCTAGCAAATACTTATCGCAAAAAAGCCGAAGCTCAAACCCAGCCAGAGTCTGGAGATTACAATAAAAACTACGATCGCTTAAGCGCAAACTCTGCCGAGCGACGAGACGATATTCTTAATCTTTATGCTTTTTTTCTTTTAATGGACGAGCGGCGTTTGGGGCGATTGCCAGCTTGGGAAGGAATTAGAATTGCGATCCAACGGGTGTAGGGAATTGGGAAGAGCGGAATTGGGCATTGGGCATAGGGCATCGGGCATAGGGCATTGGGGTAAAAGGATGTGCTGAAAGTCCTGAAGGACTTACGCAATGACGCTATCAATAGGGGCAAATGCGGATAAATTGCCCCTATAAATACTATATATGGACAGTTTGCGTAAGTTCTGTCCTTTTGTCTCCCCATCTCCCACCCTTCCCACACCTCCCACACTCCCCACCCTTTCCCATGTCCGATGCCCAATGCGCCATGCCCAATGCCCTATTTTTTAATGCCTATATTCTCTTCTAGAAGAATGCGATCGCGTCGTATATCGATCGCGGCTGTCAAAATGGCTTCCTCCCCGGCTGCCGCGTTCTTCTTCAAACTTATGGCTATTTAGCTTACCTCCCGATTTTAAGTAAGCCTGATAATCCCACCATTCATCAAAAGAATCGGTGTGATAGTCTCGTTCTTCTTTGGCCTTTAAGTAACTGGCGTAAGAGTTGTTGCTAAAAAGGCTACTCAGGAAACCGATAATATTCATAGATTGACTCCCCATTGAACTATATGTTGTCGGTTATGCATCAGCCCACTCTGGCGAATAGAGGTAAGTCTTGGCGAATTAATCCCTGCCTTTTAACGGCGATAAACCGGCCAGTGAAAACCTCTGTTTCGCCCCGCATAATGGCGGTTTTTTTTCCTTAGAGATGGGTTATCCCTGAATTGTTAAAACCTTTCTACTCAAGCGATCGGCGCTTATCCGGAGCATTCGCAGTCTAATGTAGGCATCGACTAAGGCTTATCTGTACTCAGTCAGTTATCTGTTGCGAGACTTCCGATTGTCGGGCGAAAGCATCTATAGTAGGACTTACGCACAGACTCTATTAGTAGCGCACTAATTGCACAGCAGACACTATATAACGCTACGCAAATAAGCGCTTGACATTTATAAATGCTCGTTCCTTGGTCAGAGACTACTTTTAACTTTTGAATGCATGACTTTTGACTTGCGCGTAGCGCTATATAAAGCATTAGACCTGACAATTTGCGTAAGTCCTGGAATTGATGGGCTAAGTAAGATTCCTTGTCGTTGGCGTAAAATGGAATCCAAAGAGATCGCTTTGGATGGAAGCATCCAGGACGATCGCCTTCGAGCAATCGATAGATTTTTTTCCAATAATTTCTAGTGCCACGACCCAAAGCGATACCAGATCGGGTACGATAACCGCAGAAAATGAGGAGGTTTAGAGGATGTTGTACCAAATCCGATCGATCTGCGTTCGGTTCGCAGGCACCCTCAAAGCTGCGGTTACACAAAAAAAGCCGACATTTGCAGACTCAGAGAAAAAGAGCCCAGGTCGATCGAATTTGCTGTTAAAAAAGTATGGCTTTAAGGCGATCGCTTCCTGCACTTCCTCAGGACTTACGCGAATTGTCAGTTATAATTCTTTATACAGTGTCTGGTGCGCAATGCGCACCCTACAAATAGACTCATTGCGTAAGTCCTGTTCCTATACGGTACTGGTTTTCACTTTAGGTCTCTCCAGTTGTACCCCAAAGACTTATGAAGTTTTTAACGAATGGTGTTTGAATCGAGAACGTCTTGCTGAAGATGCCCAACACACAGTAGAAGTTTTGTTACAAGTAGCAGGAACAACTCAGTGCGATCGCGCCTTCGATAATCTTTTGTCCTTTACAGAACTAGACTTATCTGCAAAAAAAATTGCCGACCTTCGCCCCCTCAAATCTCTGAGCAAGCTAACCGAACTAGATCTGAGTAATAATGAAATCTCGGATCTTGCCCCTTTACAATCTCTGACTCAGCTAACCGAACTAAATCTGAGTAATAATCAAATCTCGGATCTTGCCCCGTTGCAATCCCTGACTCAGCTGACCGAGCTGAACCTGAACGATAATCAAATTGACGATATTAGTTCCTTGGCAGGGCTAACAAAACTGACTATTCTCGGACTCGGTAGCAATCAAATTGTAGATATAGATTCGCTTGGAGAGCTAACTCAGCTCGGAATGCTGAATCTAAGCAACAATAAAATTGCAGATATCGCGGCGCTGGCATACCCGAGCGACCTGACTGGGCTAAATCTGAGCCACAATCAAATCGAGAATATAGATGCCCTAAAATCTTTGAATTATCTGAGTTGGCTCGACCTCAGCCATAATAAAATCGCCGCAATTAGCTCTCTAAAGTCTGCGACTAAATTAACCGAGCTTTATCTAAGCAAAAATAAAATTTTTGATGCCGACCTGCGCTCTTTGACCTATCTACAGTTACTCGATCTCAAGGACAATCAAGTCAAGGATATTAGTGGGCTGCAATCTCTGAAAACTCTAAATTATCTCTATATCGGCGGCAATCCAATTACCAAGATAGAGCCGCTTTCATCCCTGAGTAGCTTGAGAGCGGTCTGGATGGAGGACAATCCGGCGATCGCCAACCAAGTTTGTCCGCTTCAGCCAGAGTCTATATGTAAATTTTAAGCGGGCGGTACAGTTTTTACTTTCTTCCCCTACACCGCTACACCCCAACCCCACACCCCACAGACCCTACCCTACACCCTAATTCTTGACAAATTGCTCGCCAACATATTCAATGGATGGTAGTTTTCCAGATTTGGGATTCCGAACAGAACAGGACTTACGCAAAATATCCAGATCTAATATTAGTAGGGGCAATACCCCCGTGGTTGCCCCTACCCGTAGCGTAGATGCCTGAGTCCTATAGAATAGCCGTTGCTGCTGTTGTGGTGTAAAAAAGGGGGGCCAAATAATGGAGTGGCATGTCAGCGATGCTCAGAGTCTGGCCATTATCGATCGCGAAATAGGAGAACATATGTTTTCACCGGCGGAGTATGAAATTGTACGGCGGGTGATTTATGCTACTGCCGACTTTGAATATAAATCGCTGCTTCGTTTTTCTAACCAAGCGTTACAAGCGGGTGCAGCAGCTTTGGCGGCTAGAACAACAATAGTGGTGGACGTACCAATGGTCCAGGTGGGAATTGCTCCCCATATCCAAAATACATTTGCCAATCCAGTTTACTGCTCGATGGAAGCAATAGTGCGGCCCCAAAAGGAAAAAACCCGCGCCTCTTGGGGAATTGAAACTCTTGCCCAAAGGTATATGGAAGGTATTTTTGTAGTCGGTCAGGCTCAGACTGCCCTCACGAGCCTTGTGGAGTTAATCGAAGCAGAAGTTATTAGACCGGCCTTGGTAATTGGGACCCCTTCTGGATTTGTGGGGGTAGATGCAGCCAAAGCGAGATTAAATGACTCGATGATTCCCAATATTCGCGTTGATGGGCGCAAGGGAAGCGCCGTGGTAGCAGTAGCGATCGTCAACGGTCTCGTAGATTTAGCTTGGCAGGCTTATGGCCAAGAGAACCAAAGAATGGTTTGATATCTTCGTATATACCTTGCGTTAATACCCTAACTCAGAAACCGGGTTTCTCCAATTCAAGAAACCCGGTTTCTAACGTATTGCAAATAATAAAGACAATGCTCTGTCTTTAAGGTGGCAAAGTCGAAAATTCTAGGCTTCAGGCGAGACGATACCTGAAATTGTTTCTTGGTGCCTGGGGCGTTGAGTTTTTAACAAACCAATATTGCTCGTCAATAAAAAACTTGTAAAACTCGCAACGGCAATAATAGGGATTATCGATGTATCTGAGAGAACGCTCAAAATAATAGAGGTGCTAATCGGAGTTTTTGTAATCGCTACATTAATGGCAGCCATGCAGCATAGCATTGCGATCGTCGGATGTACGCCGGGGATAATAAACGCGATCGCCAATCCCAAACTTGCCCCAGTGAAAAACAGTGGAAAAATAAAACCCCCTCGAAATCCACCGTGAATGGTAAAACTGATGGCAATCATTTTAGCCAGACAAATGCCCAATAAAGTTACGATGCTGAAGGTCATGGCTGGCTCAATTAATTGAGTTTCGATTTGCTGCTCGCTAAAAAAGAGAGTTTGCGGATACAGGACTGCCAACCAACCAATTCCCAATCCTCCCAAAATTGCCAACAATATTGTGCGATGCTCAATGGCTTCAATAGCAAAGTGCGTGACTCGAAAAATGCCAATAAACAAAACTCCAGCGATCGCGCCAACCGCTCCCAGTGCTAAAGCTTCGAGCAAGTTTAGCCAACTCAACGCAGGAACGGCACCAAAATAGTCAAAGCGATAGATGCCTCCGACTTCTAATCCAGTACCAAACCGAAACACCCCAAAACTAAATATGCCTGCGACAATTGCTGGGGTAATTGCTTCGTAGTACTGAATGCCACGACGATGGGGAATTTCTAGGGCAAATAAAGGACCTCCAATAGGATCGCCAAAAAATGCCGCTAATGCTGCACCCATACCGCAGAAGGTCAAAATCCGCGTCTCTTTGAGCTTCAAATTCAACTTGTCTGCAATCCAAGTTCCCAAGCTGCCGTTAATTTGCACTAGAGGTGCTTCTGGCCCTAAACTTCCTCCTGCAGTAATCGATACCAAGGAAGTGGCAACCATAGCCTGGGTTTGACTCGGTTCTAGACGACCGGGATCGTGAACTTGATCGATTACGACCGCCATCTCTCCTGGGGAACCAAAGAAATGGAGACACAAGCCAACACCCAATCCGCCGATGGTTGCCGCAATCCAAGTATAGTTCCATGCTGGCAACCAAGCTGGGAAAAATCCCGTCAAGTACGGTTGTCCTTTTTCCCAAACTAACTCCAAAAGCTGTTCTAGGACAAAGTAGTAACTTGTAGCAACCAATCCTCCTACCACGCCAACAGCACTGGCATACAAGAGAATTTGAACATAGGATAATTGTTCGGGTTTGCTATCTGATTTCTCTGCTACTAATTGTTCCTTTTGAGCTTGCTTAACAGAAATCATTTCTAACCTTACAGATACTTACTGTGGCAGGTAAATCACGGTTTTATAACCTAAAAACAGAGGCTCCCCTTGGATCTGTCGTGGCACGGAGACCCATTTTTAAGGATAATTTTTTCGCCTAGGGGGGCGGCGATCGCAATTCTTTAATATTTTGCGTAACTTTTACACCATAAGTCTAGGAGAGCCTAAGATTGATTTACGTCATGCTAACAAACGATTTCCTTTTTTTACAGAGTAAATGCATGTGAAATTGTAGCAATGGCTACATTAATCTATTAAAGATCGGGAATTATGCATAGAAGCTATTAGTAGGATGCATAACCTCGCACCGGATACTAACAGAGCTAGGGTGTGGGGTGTCGGGTGTGGGGCGATCTTGAAAATTCCTGCTATTTTTCCCACACCCTACACCCTACACCCTACACCCTACCCTATGCCCCAACTAACTTCTAGCTCGTTGTTTTTGGGCTCGCTGCATTTCGCGCAACTCTCTACTAATATCAATAAATAAATCTCGTCGCAAGTAGGGATAGTCGCTCACCCATAGATCCAGACGGGGAATGTAGAGATCCGAGACTTTGGCAATGATGCTAAGGTCTGGTTGACTGGACATAACCAACATCAGAGCGGTTTGACCGGGGACAATGTTCTTGTCCTCCCGACGCAGAGGAGCTTGGATGGTTGTGAAAAAGCCATTGCGATCGCCCACTTCAACATTAATTCGCCGTTCCCTGTTTTCCACCAGAACCAGATCCCCTCTAGCATTGACGGTTTCCTCCATGCCAACTAGCTCTTCAGTTACGAAGACATCCAGCACTTTGCCTTTCCAAAATCCGCTATATTTGTAGCGACGACATTGCAGATTAATGCGACCGGCAATAGCAATCGGAGCCCACAACCAGTACAGACCCACAAAGATGCCGACAATAATAAAAAACGGCCGCCAACTATAGTCCCAAAAAACGGCAAGGAGGCTCAAAACCAAGACGCCGCCAAAAGAAATCAACGCCCGCCTCAGTAGCTCCGGCAACTTGCCCCAACAGTAGCGATATTGAGCGCCAGTGGCGATCGCTGGAATCAGTTCTTCAAAGGTTTTACGAGTTAAGGGAACTAGCATAGGGATTGGGAAATTGGGGATTGGGAATTGGGAATTGGGCATGTTCGCATTGGGCATTGGGCATTGATAATTAATTTACAACTTAAAACTTAAAACTTAAAACTCTTACCAATGCCCTATGCCCTATGCCCCATTCCCATTTATAATATCTTTTCTAAACCATAGACGAGAGATTTGAGTTCTATAACTTTGCGGATAGAGAGGAGAACTCCGGGCATATAGCAGGAGCGATCGCTAGTATCGTGACGCAGGGTATAGAGTTGACCCGGGGCACCAAAAATAACCTCTTGGTGGGCAATCAAGCCTGGAAGGCGAACGCTGTGGATGCGGATGTTTTCATCTAATTGGCCGCCCCTTGCCCCGGCAATGTTTTCCGTCTCTTCTACGCTTGGCTCGTTATAGGTTTTGCCCATTTCTGCTAGCATTTCAGCAGTTTTAATGGCAGTACCGCTAGGAGCATCTGCCTTTTGGTTGTGGTGAAGTTCGATAATTTCTACATGATCGAAGTATTTTGAGGCTTGGATAGCTGCTTGTTGCTGGAGGATGATGCCTATGGAAAAATTAGGCGCAATGATAACGCCTATGCTGGCTTTATCGGCAAATTCGGCTAACTCTTGAATTTGTTGGGGACTTAGACCTGTGGTGCCCACTACCGGACGAACTCCATAGGCGATCGCGGCTCTAACATTCTCGTAAACGCTTTTAGGGTGAGTGAAATCCACTACCGCCGCTGGTTGTTTTTCCTGCGCCGCAGAACAGAGAATGCTTTGCAACTCGTTCATAATCGGCACTTCCAGCGGGCCGCATCCTACCACTTCCCCAACATCTTTGCCCAGATGTTCGGGATTGAGATCCACAGCACCAAATAAAGTCATGTCCGGAGCGCCTGCGATCGCCTTTACCACCTCGCGGCCCATCTTTCCTGCCGCACCGCTGACAATTACTGGGATAGGAGTTCGATCGGTCATAATTTTTAGCAGAAAACCAAGAAAAGTTTATATTTTCGCCTTATTCCATCATCATGCCCATAACCCGCCTCTCCCGTCAAATCTTTAGAGTTTACTCCAATTTTGAGGCGATCGCCAATTGTCACAAAAACGGTGAAAAAGCCTCAGAGTCAACATCCTAGGGTAGGTTGTAGGGGCGATTTCGCGAAATCGCCCCTACAACCTTGGTAAAAAGCAATAATGTACCTTGTGAGAGTGAGAGGACAGCAAACTTCCCCTTGTCCCGAAGGTCCCCCTGCTCCCTGCTCCCTGCTCCCTGCCCCCTGCCCCCTACACCCTACACCCCATACCCCACACCCCACACCCCACACCCCACACCCCCCACACCCTACCCCATGCCCAATGCCTGTCGTTCTTGTCATTATCCCGAATTAGAAAAAGTTTTGTCCTTGGGCAAGACCCCTCTTGCCAATGCTTTGCTAACCAAGGAGCAATTGACAGAACCAGAAGCGACCTATCCTTTGGAACTGTTTTTTTGTCCTCGCTGTACCTTAGTGCAGATCGGCGAGACCGTACCGCCAGAGAAGCTATTTCGCGAGTATCTCTATTTTTCCTCATTTTCCGATACAGTTTTGGCCAATGCCCGGGAAATCGTCAGCCGCCTGATTCCTCTGCGCGGTTTAGATAGTAATAGCTTAGTTGTAGAGATTGCTAGCAATGACGGTTATTTGTTGCAATATTATCGCGATCGAGAGATTCCAGTCTTAGGCATAGAGCCAGCAGAGAATATTGCCCAGTTTGCCCGGGAAAAACATGGGATTCCCACTATTAGCGATTTTTTTGGCACGGGACTAGCGGCTCGACTCCGAGAAGAAGGGAAGCAAGCGGATGTCATTCATGCTAATAACGTACTGGCTCATGTGGCTGACTTGAATGGCTTTGTGGCTGGACTAGAAAAACTGCTGCGAGATACTGGCGTTGCAGTTATCGAAGTTCCTTATGTAAAAGATGCTATAGATCGCGTAGAATTCGATACCATCTACCACGAACACCTCTGCTATTTTTCTCTAACAGCCCTGGAGAGTCTGTTTGCGCGTCACGGTTTGCAAGTAGCGGATGTGGAGCGATCGCCAATTCACGGCGGTTCCCTAAGAATATTTGCCCTGAAACAAGCCAGGGAAAAACAAAAGCAAACGCCAGTTAGTTACGAAACTGTCGATACCATGCTCCAAGAAGAAGCGGCCTGGGGAGTAAGTCGTTTTGCTTTTTACCAAAATTTTGGTACTAAAGTAGAGCGGTTGCGTCAAGAGCTGCTCGCCCTATTGCGGGATATCAAGGCTCAAGGGAAACAAATTGCCGTTTACGGAGCCTCCGCCAAAGGCAGCACTTTACTCAACTATTTTGGCATTGGCAAAGAAACCCTGGATTTTGTAGTCGATCGCAGTACCGTTAAACAAGGTCGCTACACTCCGGGCACCCACCTGCCTATCTATTCGCCAGATAAGCTGTTGGAAGCTATGCCGGACTATGTGCTGCTCCTCACCTGGAATTTTGCCGAGGAAATTCTCGCCCAACAGGCCGAATACCGCCAGCGCGGGGGTAAGTTTATTATTCCCATTCCAGAATTGAGGATTGAGAGCTAAGGGATTTCCAAATAAATATTTCTACCTCATTTCCCTGTAGGACAGGCGGGACGCCCGTCCTACGAATTGGGTAATTTATTTCTTGGAATTCGCTGACCGCTTACCGCTGACTGCTGACTGCTTACTGCTGACCGCTGACCGCTGACCGCTTACCGCTATATGATTTTCGCAGAAACCAAACTTAAAGGGGCATATATCATCGATCTAGAGCGACGCCAAGACGATCGCGGCTTCTTTGCCCGCAGTTTTTGTCAAGAAGAATTTGGCTCCAACGGCCTTCATACCCAGTTCGTCCAATGCAACATTTCTTTTAATCATCAAAAAGGCACCCTGCGCGGAATGCATTATCAAGTCGAGCCCCACGCAGAAGCGAAACTGGTGCGCTGCACGATGGGTGCTATTTATGATGTCATTATCGACCTGCGGCCCGAGTCGCCAACCTTCAAGCAATGGCTAGGGGTCGAACTAACTGGAGACAATCGCCGGATGTTTTATATTCCCGAAGGATTTGCTCACGGGTTCCAAACTCTGAGCGATCGCGCGGAGGTCTTTTATCAGATGGCAGAGTTCTATCATCCAGAATCGGCGCGGGGAGTGCGGTGGAACGATCCGGCTTTTGGCATAAAATGGCCCCTAGAACCATCGGCGATTTCCAGCAAAGATCGATCTTATCAGCTTCTCTAAGCAAAACTGATGCAAGAAATAATTTTTTGGGGAGCAACGGGACAGGCTAAGATATTGAGGGAATGCCTAAAGAACTCGGGTCTGAAGTTAGTGGCCTTATTTGATAATAACAAAAATGTAACGCCACCCTTTGCAGACGTGCCCCTGTATTTTGGTCGCCAGGGGTTGGCACAGTGGCAGTAAGGCAGGAGTTCTGCGCAGAAAGTAGCCTGCTTAGTCGCGATAGGGAGAGACTTGAAGGTAAAATATCGAAGCAGTAAATTAACACCAAGAAAAAATATTAGAGTTTAAACATGAAACAAATTCCTGTATTTAAACCTTTAATTCAACAAGAAGAAATCCAAGCCGCAGTTGAATCATTAGAACTGGGCTGGTTAGGAATGGGAGGTTATGTTGGTAAATTTGAGGAAGAGCTAGCAAAATTTCTTGGTGCTGAAGATCGATATGTAGTAGCAGTTAATACTGGACATTCGGCATTGCATCTTGCAATGATGCTTATTGGAATCAATCCTGGTGACGAAGTTATAACACCATCATTCAACAATATTGCAGATTTCCAAGCTATTTTAGCAGTTGGTGCTAAACCAGTTTTTTGCGATATTCGAGAGGATACTCTTTGTCTTGATGTAGCAAAGGTAGAGGAGTTAATTAGCCCAAAAACTAAGGCCATAATTCCTATGGATTATGACTGTTGCCTAGCCGATCACGATGCTGTCGCGGAGTTGGCAGCTCGTTACCAACTTCGAGTCATTCACGATGCAGCACATTCCTTCGGATCGTACTATAAAGGTAAAAAAATTGGCACATTCTCCGATATTTGTATGTTCAGCTTCGATCCCGTCAAGACTATTACTTGCATTGATGGTGGTGCATTGGTTGTGAAGACGCGGGAAGAAGTGGAAACTCTTCATCAAATGCGGTTAATTGGTATGGGACAACCTGCAAGCGTGATGTATGGTAATCAACGGGCATGGACTTATGACGTTAGTCGTTTAGGATTTCGTTATCACATGGCTAATTTGCACGCTGCTATTGGTTTGTCACAACTTGCTAAAATGCCTGAAATAACTGAATCTAGACAAGCAGCTTGCTCTCTTTACAACGAGTTACTTTCAGAAGTCAGAGAAGTAAAAACCCCCATATCTGATTTTAAAAATGTTACACCTTTTCTCTACTACATTAGAGTTCCCTCAAATAAGCGGCAAGCACTTCGCGATCGTCTCAAGCAATGTGGGATTGATACGGGAATACACTGGCAACCAGGCCATTGCTTTAGCTTATTCGATAAAATGACTAAAGGTGATTTGTCTATTACAAACAAAATATCTTCGGAAATACTTTCTCTCCCACTTCATAGTTTGATACCAACAGAAACAATAAATTTTGTTTGTTCCAAAATTAAAGCATTTTTTGAAGGTGGCAACCATGAATAGAGGAATGTATCTTTTAAAGCATATCAAAGATACTGCTACTTATAAAAAGCCCCAATTAGGCTTGAGAATACCAAACTTTGAACAATACTTTTTACGTCCTATTCCAACTCGACCTGGGTTGTTAAACTCTAGTGATGTACAATGCCTAACTCAGTGGCGAAACCAAAATAAAAAGTCTTTTTTAACCGAATTTAATGCTACTGAATCCCGAACGTCTGATTGGTTAACTAATACGGTTCATAACGATCCTGGGCGAATTTTGTTTATGATTGAACATAGCTCAGAGAATCCAATTGGCTATATGGGTTTAGCCAATATTAATTGGGAGACATTATATGGTGAAGCTGATTCAGTAGTGCGTGGCAAATCATCTGAAAAAGGCTTGATGTCAGTTGCTTTAATTACTCTGATGAAATGGGCTATTAACCAACTTGAAATTATAGATCTTGGAGTACGTGTACTATCTGATAATCCAGCTACAAATTTTTATGAAAACCTTGGCTTTCTTGAGAAGAAAAGGGTGCCACTACGACAACAAGTTTGTCCAGAAATCACAACGTGGATTGAAGATGATTCGTATCCTTCACCTAATCGTTACTTAGTTCACTATGTTTGGAGAGAAAAATGACTAAAAAAAGAATCAACGATCCGGCTGTACTTTTCCAACAAGAAATCCAGGAAAGAGTCAGTAGTTATCCTGAGGATGTTTCTTGGCAAGAAACATCGTTGAAATGGCTTATTCAAGCGTTTCAAAATAAATATATGTACAATTTTAGCGTGCTTGGCAGACCAATTATTCAAACACCAATTGAAATGGTTGCCATGCAGGAGTTAATTTGGTCGGTTCAGCCTGACCTAATTATTGAAACTGGCATCGCTCACGGGGGATCGCTGATTTTTTCTGCCTCTATGTTAGAGCTTAATGCTGCTTGCGGTGGGTCTCAAGATGCTGAAGTATTGGGTCTAGACATTGACATTCGTCAACATAATCGCGAAGCCATAGAAGCTCATCCCATGTTTAAGCGCATCTCAATGATTCAGGGTTCCAGCATTGACCCTAAAATTATCGAGCAAGTCAAAGCCAAAGCAGCAGACAAGAAGAGAATTATGGTCTGTCTCGACAGCAACCATACCCACGATCATGTATTGGCTGAATTAGAAGCCTATGCACCATTAGTTTCTGTTGGCAGCTATTGTGTAGTCTTCGACACCATCATTGAAGATTTACCTGATGATATGTTTAGCGATCGTCCTTGGAGCAAAGGCAACAACCCCAAGACAGCCGTTTGGGAATATCTCAAAACCCACCCCGAGTTTGAAATTGATAAGCGTATTCAGCACAAGCTTTTAATTACAGTCGCTCCAGATGGATATCTCAAGAGAATAAGGGATTGATTTTTTGAAAAAATATAATCATATTTGAAATATATTTATAGCATTTAAATCGGAGCGCAAATCGCAGATAAATTGTTGCTTGAGTCTGGTATTTTAGTTAGTGTTACGATTCTGGATCAATTACCATGTCCTTAAGGAGCCATAAAGGGGCCAGAAAAACGGGTTTCTGACTCTAGCTGCTCAGAGCTCCTACAATATGAGACAATCAATCCATTGCACGCTGTCCCGCCATGACGATCGCCGCCTTTCAATCGCTCAGTTTAGCAGAATTCCTCCAACTGCCAGAGACCAAACCTGCCAGTGAATTCATCGCCGGAGAAATTAGCCAAAAACCAATTCCAAAAGGAAGACACAGCCGTTTACAAGCAAAACTTTCTAACGAAATTAATCTCGTAACGGAAGAAGCAAAGATTGCTTATGCTTTTACCGAACTGCGTTGCAGCTTTGGGAGTCGCTCCATCGTTCCCGATATAGCAGTCTTTCTCTGGCAAAATATTCCCTTTCTTGCGGATGGGGAAGTGCCCGATCGCTTTGAAATCCCCCCGGATTGGGTTATTGAAATTATTTCCCCGGAACAAAAAACAAATAAAGTCATTGGCAATATCTTGTATTGCATGGATCGTGGCAGCCAGCTTGGCTGGCTAATCGACCCAGACGATAAGAGCGTTCTAGTGTTTTTGCGCGATCGCCAACCCAAACCCATTCTCATGGAAAATAACGATACTCTCCCCGCCTTAGAAGGAATCGAGCTAAACCTCACCGTGGATCGCCTCTTTGGCTGGCTCAAGATGGGTTCATAGCTAGAAGTGAAAAGTGAAAAGTTGGAAAAGTTGTTTTTTTACTATTTTCGGGTCAGAAACCCGGTTTTTCCAAAAAACCGGGTTTCTCATCAGCCCAATGCCCAATGCCCAAGCGATCGCTGAAAATTTATGAATATTCTCGCAACTCCCAGTCCGACAACTAGCGCTACAGTGACGATCGCCGTTACTGAAGTCATAGGCCACAATTTGTGCATTGCCAGCCAAGATGGCGAATATGCTCTGCGATCGCGCTCTGCTTTGCGCTCTGGCAAGAAAGCGATTGTTTCTTTCAAAGATGGCGAGGATATTACCCCGGCTTTTTTGGCAGATGCAATTCTCCTACGGAGACGCTTCGCGAACGGTCATCTCTACGCCTTATTTCCCGAAGAATTTCTCGAAGAAAATCTCAGGGCTATAGACTTGGAGCCAGAGGACGCAGAGGAGCTAGTGGATACCATTGAAGACGTCAAAGAATACTTGAGCGATCCAGAGGCATGGAAAGCAGCGGCCCGAGCCACCTTCGGAGAGAACTACTATGAGTAATAGAGTCATCCGCATCAACTCCTTAAGAGTTCATAAAAGGGCCAGAAACCCGGTTTTTCCAAAAAACCGGGTTTCTCATAAGTCCAATTCCCTCCTGAGTCTGTCTAAGAGTCCCATTAAAACTTTTTAAGGGGCCAGAAACCCGGTTTTTCCAAAAAACCGGGTTTCTCATATAATGATGCCGAATTCCCCCCATGTCCTTAAGGGGACAGACAGGGGCCAAAAACCCGGTTTTTCCAAAAAACCGGGTTTTTCACAAGCCCAATGCCACCCACCCCCAACCCCCCCCCAGAAGGGGAGTGCCCAATGCCCAATTCCCAAATCCCAAATCCCAATTCCCAATTCCCAATTCCCAATTCCCCTTTAGTTAGTATTGGAATGCCGGTGTATAACGGCGATCGCTACCTGCGCCTTGCCCTAGATTCCTTACTGGCACAAGACTACGATAATTTTGAATTGATTATTTCCGACAATGCCTCCACAGACAAGACGTCGGAGATTTGTCGGGAATATGCCGCCCGGGACTCGCGGATTCGCTATTACCGCAATCCAATTAATCTCGGAGCAACTAAAAATTTTAACCTGGTCTTTGAATTGTCCGCAGGCGAATATTTTATGTGGGCGGCTCACGACGACTTGTGGGATAAAACCTACGTTAGGAAATGCGCGGAAAAGCTGCAAAAAAATCCGAATGCAGTCCTCTGTAGCAGCGAGGCCAAGTTGATTAATGAAGAGGGGAACCAGCTCGTTGGAGTCAAGTATAACAGGGAATTAAACACTGCTGGATTAAGCGTTAGGGAAAGAGTCCGGCGCTTAATCGGTCAAATTAATTGGTACGAATCGATTTATGGGATTATCCGCCCCGAGGCGCTGAGGAAGACAAACTTATTAAGCGATCGCTACGGATCGGATGTGATTATCCTGATGGAGCTGATGCTATTAGGAGAATTTGCTAAAGTTACCGAGCCGCTATTTTCTTATCGGCTGCGGTTAGAACAAGACCACGAAGAGGGAGTGGAAAAACCCTACACAAATTTAGCTAAGAACCTGCTTGAGGCAGTTCGAGAGTCCTCTCTAGAAGCAAGTCTCAAGCGGGAGGTTGCGGCAGATGTTGTCGAGGTATTGTCTTTTAATAATATAGAGTGGCGTAACGTTATTATAAATGAGAATTTAATCGCGTTTAGTTCAGAACCGAGACCGGAACTGATGCGAGAGGCGATTGAAAATGCGATCGCGCACCAGCCCACGATAAAAATATTATATGATATTTCCGTTTTGGGTTTGGCGCACCATTACCATCGCTCTAGAACTGGCGTGTTTCGGGTAGTCGAGAATATTGCGCGGGGTCTGCTAGCAACGCCTGAAATAGAACTATCTTTTTGCGCCACGGAGTCATCCACGGCCTATAAGTATTGCCAGGACTATATCAAAGTCAATCCCGATTTTCAAAAAATAACCCTGTATCCCTCGCGCTTTCCCGACGTCGATATCTTCCATTCTCCTTATTACACTTTTCCGAGAAGAGAATCTGTAAAGGCACCCAGACTATTTACGGTATATGACCTTATCCCTATTTTACATCCAGAATTTTTTGCTCACAACCAGAGTCGCGAGTTGCGGGCAACTCTGGAGCAAATCAAACCGGATGACTGGGTAATATGCATCTCGCATTCTACTAAAAACGACCTTTGCAATTGTACTGACTTACCTGGCGATCGCGTATTCGTTACGCACCTAGCCGCAGACCCAAATGTTTTTTATCCCTGCTCCGAGGGGGCGAGTCAGAAGGTACGGCACAAATACGGAATTCCTCCAGAGCCTTATCTGCTCAGCGTCTGTACTCTAGAACCGCGCAAAAACATCGATCTGGCTATTCGCTGTTTTGCCCAGCTCGTTATACAGCAGGGTATCGAGGACTTAAATCTAGTCTTGGTCGGGACTAAGGGCTGGAAAGAAAATAAAATATTTGCGGAAATCGAGCGCAATGCCTTCCTGAAAAATAGGATAATCGTTACCGGCTATGTGGCGGACGAAGACCTGGCTGCCCTATATAGCGGCGCTCTAGCATTTGTCTATCCCTCTTTTTACGAGGGATTTGGCCTTCCTCCTCTGGAGGCGATGCAATGCGGAGTTCCCGTCATTACCTCCAATACTTCTTCTTTGCCAGAAGTCGTCGGCGATGCTGGCATCATGCTAGACCCCAGGGATGCGGATGGCTTGTGCCAGAGTATGCTTGGGATTTATCAAAATCCTTCTCTGCGAGAGGAGATGTCGCGTAAGTCCTTGGCGCAAGCCAAAAAATTTACTTGGGAAAAATGCCTCCAAGAAACAATAGCTCTCTATAAAAATGCTCTAGATAACAGCCAAAAATCTCAAGGCCAACCCGTAGGGGCGAAGCATTCAGGCAAAGAAGAGGGCAAAAAAAATTCGTTAGAGAGCCAAAAGAATTTAACGGATGCTTCGCCCCTACCTACAGAAAAGAAGAAAATGATTATTATTGACGGCGTATTTTTCCAAATTAACAACACGGGCATTGCTCGGGTTTGGACTTGCTTGCTTCAGGAATGGGTACGGACGGGATTTGCCAAGCAGATTCTCATGCTCGATCGCTCCGGGACTGCTCCTCGGATTGCGGGGGTAAAATATCTCGGCGTCCGCTCCTACGATTACAATAATACCGATGGCGATCGCGCTTATTTGCAGCAAATCTGCGACGAAGAAAAAGCCGATATCTTTATTTCTACTTATTACACCACTCCGATATCGACTCCCTCGGTCTTTATGGCCTATGACATGATTCCCGAATTGCAACAGGTGAATCTGGCCGACCCCATGTGGCGCGAAAAACACTACGGCATCCGCCATGCTTCGGGGTATATTGCTATTTCCGAAAGTACCGCTCGGGACTTGGTTCGCTACTTTCCAGGGATTGCGCCGGAATCCGTGGCGATCGCTTATTGTGGAATTCAGAGCCATTTTCAACCGGCGGCGGCTGTAGAAATCGAACAGTTTAAGTCGAAATACGGGATTGCCAAACCTTATTTTATTTTAGTGGGCGATCGCCTGGGAGTCAATAACTACAAAAATACGCCTCTATTTTTCCAAGCCTTAGCCCAACTAAAGAACTCTGGCAACAGTAGCGACAACTTTGAGATTATCTGCGTGGGCGGGCGTCCGACCCTCGAACCGGCTTTAACTGGTTATGTGGCGGAGGCGGCAGTCCGCATTCTGAAACTTAGCGATATTGAATTGCGAGCTGCTTATTCTGGCGCTGTTTCCCTAGTTTATCCTTCTAAATACGAAGGCTTTGGCTTGCCAGTTGTAGAAGCAATGGCCTGTGGCTGTCCGGTCATTACCTGTCCTAATGGGGCAATTTCCGAGGCAGCAGGAGAAGCGGCACTCTATATTAATGACAGCGATGTAGCTGGAATGGCCAAAGCTCTGGTTGAGGTGCAAAAACCAGAAACTCGCGATCGCCTTATTGCCGCAGGTCTGCAACAAGCCAAAAAATTCTCTTGGTCGCAAATGGCTGAAATTGTCAGCGCCAAATTGCAAAACCTACAACCCAAACCCCAAACCCCAAACCCTACACCCCAAACCCCAAACCCTACACCCCAAACCCCAAACCCCACACCCCACACCCTCTCCCTCAGCTCCATTCCCAATCTAGCTCGGCAATTTCGCGAAAATAACGGCAACCGAGAGATATTGGCGCAACTCAGACAAGCCAGAAAGCTGCTAGCCGAGTTCTGGCTGCGCGTCTTATCTGAAGAATTGCCCGATACCTACGCCGGAGAAGCGGGGGAAGCGCACCGATCGCTACTCGAAAGCGGTCTAAAAGACGAGTTACTAACCGAAAGCGATCGCGAGTTTTTGGCGCAATTAGCCTCTGGCTTGTCTCGGGTCTGGGCAGAACGGACGGCTATTCAAACGTTCTTGGCCGCCACGCTCTACGCTCGCTGCTACGAGTTGCCCTTGCAATATCAAGGCGCTCCGATTCCCAAATGGTTGTTCGCGGACTATGTGAAATTTTTGCTAGCGCCTCCCAGCTATTTTCGCGAACTGGGACAAGCAGAGAAATACTATAACTATTACCAAGGTTTAATCGCTTATATCTCTAGCCGCATCGCCAGCAACCCAGATTCGGAAATTTGGCAAGATGTGGCTTGGTTGTTTTCTCAAAATGCCAGCTTTCTGCCGCTCTACTTTGCCCCCGGGTCTTTGCGAGAGGTCTATACTCAGCGATCGCAAATTATGGAGTTTGCCCTAAAAAGTCGGGGTCATCAGCTAGATTTCAGTTTTCCGGCTCGCACTCCCGTAGCGGGCAAAAAGCAAAAAATTCGTCTGGGGGTGCTGAAGGCTCATTGGAATCCTCAGACCGAGACTTTTGCTACTATTCCTGTTTTCGAGCATCTCGACCGAGAGCAATTCGAGATTATTTTATATGCGGTTAACGTGACGGGGAGTCCTCTAGAGCAATATTGCCAGCAAAAAGGCGATCGCCTAGTAAAGCTACCGTCCAATCTAAGCAAACAAGTCCAGACAATTCGCTTTGACGATCTTGATATTCTTTGGATTGGCACCAACGTTACGGCGATATCCAATCAAATAACTTTCTTAGCCCTGCATCGCCTCGCCCGGGTGCAGGTGACTTCTTTAGCATCGCCAGTTTCGACGGGAATGTCTAATATTGATTGCTACATAGCTGGCAGCTTAACCGCCCCCGCCAGTGCTAGCGAGCAATATCGAGAACAATTGAAAACTATTGAAGGCTCGGGACTTTGTTTTAGCTATCCCCTCGGTTTTGAGACGCCGACAGTTTTACCAGATAGGTCTAGCTGGGGGGCAAGCGAGGATACTACTGTCTTTGTTTCCGGCGCTAATTTCTTCAAAATTATTCCAGAGCTGAGGGAAACCTGGGCAAAAATTATGGTCGCAGTGCCTAATTCAATTCTGGTCTTATATCCCTTCGGCCCGGCCTGGACTCGTTCTTATCCAGCGATTCCCTTTGTGGAACTGCTAAAGCAAGAGTTTGCCAAGCACGGCATAGATATAAATCGTCTCCTTATTATTAAGACCCTGCCGACTTCGGCGGATATCAAGGAATGTCTGAAATTAGGCGATGTTTATCTCGACTCCTACCCCTATGGCGGGGCGACCTCTTTATTAGATCCCTTGGAAGTCGGGCTTCCTACCGTAGCTTTTGAAGGGGATACTTTGCGCTTCCGACAAGCGATCGCCCTACTGCGAGAATTGGGAATTACCGATTTAATTGCCGACAGCGAAGAGGCTTATCTTAATTTGGCCATTGAGTTGGGTACAAACCGCGATCGGCGCAACGCACTCAGGAAGCAAATTTTGCAAAAAATGCAGCAATTGCCTCCTTTCCTAGACCGCCCTGCCTATGGAGCGAAAATCGGCAATTTATTTAAAGAGTTGGTCGGCGAATCGCAGCAGGGAGCAGGGAGCAAGGGAGCAGAGGAGCAGCAAGAGGGACAGGCGGGACGCCTGTCCTACGGGGGACAAGGAAACATTGAGACAAGCCCTCCCCCAGTTCCGGGATCCCTTATCCCCCTATCCCCTGTAGGACAGGCGTCCCGCCTGTCCCAGGCCATAGCTTCTGACCCAGAACCTCCCGTAGGACAGGCCAATGCTGCTAGCCAACTGATAACAGAAGAATTCCTCAATCGCCTAGTGGGTTGCGCCAATCTCTATTACATAGATCCATCGGACGAATCAATAATTGCCGAATTGCGCGTTTTACGCCGACAACTCGCGGACTTTTGGCTCGGCCTTGCACCAGAGCAAGTGCAAAGTTTCTATCAAGGAGATGTGGGTAAAGCCCATAAGTCAGTTATCGAAAGCGGGTTTTTAGACCAATCCCTCAACGCCGAAGAACAAAGTTTTAGCGATGCCTTAGTTGCGCAAATTTCTTCTGCAGGCAATGTTACAGCTATCAATGGGTTCGTAGCTGTCGGACTCTATCGAGCCTCGCAGTCACTTCAGGCAAAAGATATGCCGGATTGGCTTAATTAAAAAGGGTGTAGGGTGTAGGGTGTAGGGAATTAATAATTTCTCCCAAGTCTTCCCCTTCTCCCAAGTCTTCCCTTTCTTCCCTACACCCTAGACCCTACACTCTACACCCCCTAAATTCTACACCCTAACGGGAGCATTTCAATTTTGCAAGAGATACATAGCAATGTAGGGAGCGGCCCGGGAACGAAACCCAACAAAACTCTCGCTATTGTTGGGTTTCGTTGATGGCGGGCCCAACCTACTACTTACAAAAGTGAAATGCTCCCCACCCTAACTTAGGAGCGATCGTTAATCTCCAATCTTAAAATAACCAGTGCAGGTATCAAATGGCAGTCTTTTCAAAGCTACATTATTCAAGTTAAATGCCTCTTTCAGAGCTACAGTTTCCCCTGCAAAATTACGATAACAAACTTCATCCATTACGACTACTCCCCCTTTAGGCATTAAAGGGATAAAAGTCTCAAGAGCTACTTTTGTCGGTTGATACAAGTCAGTATCTAGAATCAACATAGCAACTACCAGATCTGGGCGAGTTTTAATAAATTCTGGAGCAGTTACCGTAATATCGCCTTTGACAAGCTCGCACCTAGGAATGCGATTGACTGGTCGAATAAGATCGTTAACTTCTATAGCCTGCTTGAGAATGTCATAATCGGTGTCTGAGAACATTTCTTCATTAATATCATCTGGGTCTTTATCTGTGATGCTGCGAAAACCTTCAAACGTGTCAAAGCCAATAATTGAACGATTAATTGCATAGGGCTCCAGCACCACTGAAAGTTGAAAATAAAGCATCAGAGCATTACCGCGATGAACTCCACATTCGATAATTGCTCCCGGTACGTCTAAAATCATTTTAAATAGCTCAATGCGTGACAGCATTTGCGTAATTTGAATGCGGTTTGCAAACAAAAACGGAGCGTCAGCAATGTAATCTGCAGAGCAGCTAGCAATTAATTTTTTCCTTTGCTCGTAATACTGTTTTTCTTGTTCTGTGATTCTTCTCTTTGTCATTTTTATACCTTTAATTGAAATCTATCTAGTTCCTTTTAATTAGACTAAGAAGCATATTTTAAAAGCGTGTTTGCATCAAACATCTGTTGCAAATAATCTCCATCCATCCCTGTAGCCTCACTATCTACATTATCAGGACCATTTGCCTCTTTAATATCTAACTTGTTAAATACTCTAAAGTCTATGCTAAACCTTGTTGTATTAGTTTGATTTGGAACTGTACCGTGAAGATGATTGGCAGAGAAAATTATGATATCTCCTGGACTGCCAGCAATTCTTAATTCAGATTCTCTATTTATTTCTTCAAAGGGTAATGGATGAGGGCGAGTTTCAACCTTTATATTCTCAACTGCTTTTTTTCGCTCCACCTTGTCCCAACGAGTTATATCAAATGTTTCCGAACTGTTCTTAACTGTTTTTGAAAAGTAATTAGGCCATATAGCCATAGAAACTTCTGGCTTTATTGGCAGTACCGGCATCCAGTGGTTAATCTGATAAGTCGGTCCGCCATACCAAGTGTCTCTATGGGGAGAATAAGCATAGCTAACACCTGCATGCAGGTAATCGTAGTTAGGAACTATTCTAATTCTGGGCACATCAAAGTAGTATTCTGCCGGGTCTGAGTCGGTTTCGATTAAAAGCTCGCGAATTAACTCTTTTGAGTAAAAACTATTGCTAAACTCGTTCTTAACCTTTTCAACTTTCTTAGCAAATTCTTCTACTGGCAAATCGAGAAACGCAGTTTCTGGATTTGCCGTTTTAAATTTATCGCAGACAACTTGAAATGCGTAATCGCACATTTTGGCAGTTGACTTTAAGGCAGATATCAAGAAAATATCCCCGGAATGAATGAGTTTCCTCCTGGTTGCATCCGTAAAAACTTGATTCAGAATAATGTTAGTTGCCATTTCTAATCCCTATATTTACAAAAGAACAAACCAAAACTCTATCCCTCGATCTGAATTAAGACTTTATCAGTTTATTGCATTATTGTCAAGCTATCTAAAAATATTCTATACTTTGTCTGTAATATGTTATAATTCGTCTTTAGAAAGAATTTTCCTAGACGCTATGAGCGCGACGCTCCGGCGCAGAGAAGTCACTCTTCGTTCCCCCAAGAGGCTGTCCGTTCCCTTAATCCGTAGTGCTATACTTGGAGCAAAAAATAATTTCCAACGTTTTTATGCATGCAGGTGGCCGGAATAAACCCGGGTTCTGGTTGCTAATCAGGAGCATCTATAATTTTCAAAAACAAGAAGGATAAGTCTATATGGTCTTTGAAAGAAAAATAATAGACGATATTTTTAAAAAAGGCTGGCCGATCGCTCTGGCATTCCTTGCTATTATCGGCCTCTATTACCAACTGTCTCGCCTTGGCTATCTTCCTGGTGCGACTTTATTCGATCTGCCGTTTTTAAATAGCAGCGAGTCGGAAGAACCTTTTCATATAGTGCCGCCAGGAGACAATCGTTTTAACTACGATCGCCAAATATCCGACATTCTCGGCATCGCCAACCCGGACAAAAGCAAAACATCGATTTTGATAGAAAAATCGCGATATAGACTGACGGTTTATTACCAGGGCAATCCGATTAAATCTTATCCAGTGGTTTTGGGGGTAAATCCAACCGGGGATAAATTGCAAGAGGGCGATCGCAGAACTCCAGAAGGATTGTTTAAGATTCGAGACCTTTATCCCCACCAGAGTTGGTCGAAATTTTTGTGGATTGACTATCCTACTCCAGCATCTTGGCGCAAGCATCTCCAAGCCAAGCAACAAAGGAAACTCAGTTCGAGCGCTACCATCGGCGGCGAGATTGGCATTCACGGGGTTCCAGAGGGAGCCGACGATTTAATCGATCGAGGCACTAACTGGACATTGGGATGCATTTCCCTAAAAAACAAGGATGTTGACGAACTCTACCAAGTGGTGCAAGTCGGTACGATAGTAGAAATTATTCCCTAAAGGTTCTTGCCTAGGGCGATCGTCTTGTGCTTTTTAAAAAATTTTTGATAACAAGAGCGCTCTCGTTCCTAATCGAAACCCTGCTCCTCTTAACAGTAGGGCTTTCCGACTCCCGAAAGCAATCGGGAAAATAGCATGAAGCTTCCCTACACCCTACACCTTAAACCCTACACCCTAGTCTTTGCCCCAATGCTTACCTCCCACGAAAGTCAAGGTTTCCCAGAAGCTTCAAAACCGCAGGTCTCGGTGGTGGTGCCAATCTATAATGGCGAAAGAGATTTGCCCGATTTAATCGCCTGTCTGCCCCAGCAAACCTATCCCACAGAGAAGGTAGAATATTTGCTGGTGGATAATAATAGTAGCGATCGCACTGCTAGCCTCCTAGAAGCTACCGCCCGCGATATTCCCGAAATCGCCATTCGTCCCCTAAGCGAAAACAAAATTCAGAGTTCTTATGCGGCTCGCAATGCCGGAATTCGAGCTGCGAAGGGAGAGATAATCGCTTTTACCGATGCGGACTGTCGGCCCCGGCCTGAATGGCTGGCATCTCTAATCAAACCTTTCGCCAATGCTGATGTGGGCTTGGTTGCCGGAGAAATTGCCGCCTTAGCTGGGAATAGTTTTCTAGAACGCTATGCCGATCGCAAAGATGTCTTATCCCAAAAACATACATTAGCCCATCCTTTCTGTCCTTACGGCCAAACAGCAAATCTGGCTGTTAGGCGAGAAATTCTAACAGAGGTGGGTCTATTTCGTCCCTATCTTACCACTGGGGGGGATGCGGATTTCTGTTGGCGGATTCTGCGATCGACCGATTGGCAACTGGAGTTTGCTGCCAACGCCGTGGTAGAACACCGGCACCGCAGCACTCTGCGACAACTAGCCGGTCAATGGCGTCGGTATGGGGAATCCAACCGTTATTTGCACGAGTTGCACGAGGTCGAACTGATGCGATCGCCAACAACTTATGAATATTTTTATCGGTTGAGCCGCTGGTTATTAAAGGAGTTGCCCGTTACGAGTGCCAAAGCGATCGTTGGTAAGTCGGATCTAGTAGATATCCTGCGAACCCCCATCGATCTAATCTGCCTTCAGGCGCGAACGCGGGGTCAAAAAGAATCCCTGCTCCCTAGGAAAGCAAGGGATATCCAGGAATTAAAGGAATAGGGAATAGGGAAGAGCGGAAGAGCGGAATTGGGAAGAGCGGAAGAGCGGACCGAGCGTTGGGGCTCAGGATAAAATTGGGAATTGGGCGAATTGGGCATAGGAAGAGGCAGGGTAGCGGGCCTCATTCCTTCGTTTATAAAAAACATATAGCACCACCGATTAACGATAGCTAATAGCTAATAACTGATAGCTATACCCTTGAAAGTCTCCTACCCCTTCCCATCTCTATGCCAATGCCCAATGCCCAATTCCCAATGCCCAATACCCTAATTTAGGCCAATGCCGAAAAAACAGAAATATCCTTACTTAGTTGGTTCCAAATGGACGGCCATGCAGAAAACCTGGGGCTGGCGACATTTCCAAGTGGTAAATCGCAAAAATGAGGGCAAATGGGTTTTTGCCGAAATGGTAGCTGCCTGCGACCCCAATGTGAGGTTCTGGGTCGAAGCTCGACAGCTAAAAAACCGCTCTCTATGGCAAGCAGGTTGGCAATCTTTGCAAGAAATGACGAAAAATGACGAGGAGCAAATCTGAAGATTGGGGCAAAAGAGGTGGGGGAATAGAACATGGTGGCGTAGAATGGGGCGTGGAATGGTAGAGGGGATGTTACAGTGGCACAGGCCAATTCGCGCTTCGGCAGGAAATTTCCACTACCGTTGCTGGATTGTAGATGCGTACCAATCTTAGATGCCTAGTTTAGTAAGTAAAATTGAAGCGATTCTTTATTTAAAAGGCCAGCCCCTATCCCTGGCTGAAATAGCGGAGTTTGCGGACTGCGAGAAAAAGGCGGCTCGCAAGGCGGCGATCGCCCTAATGAACGACTACGCCCACCGAGACACTGCTTTGGAAATCGTCGAAACCAATCAAGGCTATACTCTCCAATTGCGAGAAAGCTTTCAGGGCTTGGTGCAAAAATTACTTCCGGCTGAGTTGGGAGTTGCAGCTTTAAGAACTCTAGCAGTTATTGCCCTAAAAAAAGATCCCATAAGCCAAACAGAGCTAGTCGAGCTGCGCGGTTCCGGTGCTTATCAGCACGTTCAAGAATTGGTGCAACAGGGCTTTGTCCGCAAGCGCCGTCAATCCGACGGTCGCTCCTATTGGTTGCAGGTGACAAAAAAATTTCATCAATATTTTCAAATAGACAAGCTGCCCAAACAGCTAGAGTTGCGCTTGCGAGATATTCCCAAAGACGAGGAAGAATGAAGGGGCATTAAGTTTTGACTTTTGACTTTTGACTTTTGACTTTTGACTTTTGACTTTTGACTTTTGACTTTTGACTTTTAACCTTTGACTTTTGACTTTTGACTTTTGACTTTTAACTTTTAACTTTTAACCTTTGACTTTTGACTTTTGACTTTTGACTTTTAACTTTTAACCTTTGACTTTTGACTTTTGACTTTTGACTTTTATAACCCAGCAGCAGGAATCACTATCTCATCTCCGGGCTCGATGTCCTCTGGGTCGTCGCCAATTAGATCTTCGTTCATCTCATGAATTAGCTCCCACAAGCTACCATCGCCATAGAACTTTTCAGCAATATCCCAGAGACTCTCATCTCCTTCAACGGTATAAAGCTGATTGCCGGAAGCATCGGGCATAGAGCTTGATTCTTCTAATAAAGGTATGACAATTTGTTGGCCGGGAATAATATTTTCTGGATCGTTGGATAATGCCTCCCGATTGGCTGCGAAAATCTGCTCCCAGAGACTGCCATCGCCATAATGTGCCTCGGCAATGTCCCAGAGAGTGTCGTCTTCTTGTAGGATATATCTCTGACCGGCATCCGACCCTTGTGAAATAGCAGTAGTTTGTTCCTCTAAAGGAACGGTAATCTCCAAGCCTGGTTCTAACATCGTATTGGGGTCGCTAGCGATCGCTGTCTGATTGGCTGCGAAAATTCGCTCCCAGAGGCTGCCATCGCCATAGTATGCCTCGGCAATATCCCAGAGAGTATCTTTATTTTTTACTGTATAGACCTCATACATAAATCGCTCCTTGCAGATGCTCTTTGCAGAGATTCCCGAAAGACAGTCGCTATCTGCACCAGATTGCGATAGATTTCAGCTATGGCCTTACCCAAAACGGTATAATTCAAGACAAAACCAGAAAATAATCTCTATAAACAAGCTAGTGTAGCAATGTTGCTTTAACTCGGCAATTCCTGCATCGGCTGCCCTTGATGACTGTTTTTTAATTTGTGCAGATGAGCGTAAGAATCTATGGCGATCGCCCGCTAAAAACCTTGCCCGGTCAACTAACTCGTCCCACTTCAGCGAGAGTGCGAGAGGCAGTCTTTAATATTTGGAAGGGCGCTATTGACGGCTGTCGGTGGCTCGACCTATGTGCTGGGTCTGGGGCAATGAGTGCCGAGGCTTTGTGTCGGGGAGCTGCCTCCATCACGGCGATCGAACAGTCGGGCCGAGCCTGCGCTATGATTCGGGAGAATCTAGAAGCAGTCGCCCAAGAGAGTCAGACATTTCAGGTCATGCGCGCCGATGTAACGCGGCGACTTAAAAAGCTCCAAGGCCAGCAGTTCGATCGGATCTATTTCGATCCGCCCTATGCCAGCGACTTGTATTCCCCGACATTGGAGGCGATCGCCGGCTACCTCTTACTGGCCCCAGATGGCGAACTGGCTCTAGAACATAGCAGCGATCGGGAACCCTTCGCTCCAGTACCCTCACTAGAAATTTGCCGACAGAAAGCCTACGGTGGAACTGCTATCACCTTCTATCGTCTCGTCCGGGGCTAAAAATAACTTACGCATATTACATATATATATGTAGGTTGCTAGAAGCGCACCCTACATATATATATGCGTCAGAAATTAAAATTTAGCGCTGATACTGTTGGTAGGCGGCGACAAACAACCCAGCAAGGGTCACCAATATAAGGCCCAATACGATACCTGACAGTAGGGGTTCTACCATTGAGTTCTCCTTATCCCAAATTAAAATAAATTGCCATCTTGCTAGTTTCTCATATTACTGGCTAGATTTTCCTAGCTGCATTTTTCTGAAAATTTTCCCCTCTCCTCATGTCTCCTTGTCCCCATGTCTCCTTGTCTCCATGTCTCCTTGTCCCCTCTCCCCGTTCTCCCGGTCCCCTTGTCTCCCCTTCCCCCTGCCCCCTGCCTGCCCCCTGCCCCCCTGCCCCCCTGCCCCCTGCCCGGTCCCCCGGTCTCCCCACATGCTTACTTAGCGCAATTGTTAAGGTATGTTAGTAAATACAAAGATTTGTACATTCTTGTTTAATTAGAGCAGTTTTGGATAAGCAACTTGGTAAATCTGAAGCGGACATAGAGGATAGCACTAGCGCCGCGATCGCCAGCTTGGCCGGGCAGTCTTTACTCAAAACAAGCTCGCTCGCCTGGGCTGCGATCGTTGTCTTGGCCATCGGCTTGGGGGTACTGGTCGCCTACCAGGCTCAAATGTCCGACCCCTATATAAAAACAGTCATATCCCTGAGCGGCGATCCAGTTCGGGGTAGTGCCATATTTCAAATGAACTGCTCTGGCTGTCACTGGTTTCACCAGGGCACTCAGGTTGGCCCGAGCCTGTATGGCGTCTCCCAGCGCCGGTCTCGCATGGGGCTAATCCGTCAAGTCACCAGTGGCAAGACTCCTCCTATGCCGCAATTCAAGCCTAATCCCCAAGAAATGGCAGATTTACTCAGTTACTTGGAAAAACTATAATCAAAAAGCGCTCGACAATAAGCTCGCTCACTAAAAGTGAGGGAGCGATAATTCTTAAACCCCGCGCAGTAAAGAGCGATCGCGCTCCCTTATGTTAGCCCTTACGTTAGCCCAAAGCGGCAGAGTTTGCTGACCGCTGGCCGCTGACCTCTCTAACCCCTTTCAAAGAAAAAAATTAACAAAAGATTCAGGTAAAAGCAATGAAAATATCTGCATCTCCAGCATTATTTTTTCGAGTATCCTTGGCTCTGGGTACTGCCAGTTTGTTATTCGTCGTAATGATGGCCTATTCATATTTTAATGAAAGGCAGCAAAAAAGACAGGAAGCGAAATACCGTCCAAAACAAGAGGCTGTTAGAGCTGCCCAGCAAATCGATGCAGAATTGCAAAAACTGAGCGATATAGCTCTAGGTATTGCAAACGATATTACCACAGGAGAATTAGGAGAAGATGGGCTCCAAGAGCGCTTGCTTGCAGAAATAGAGTCAAACCCCAAAATCTCAGGTCTCGCAGCCAGTTACAAGCCTTTTACCTATCCGAGAGATGCCGGAAAATTTGAAAAAATACCCCTTTACGCCCCCTATTACGCTAGAACAGGGGACAAAATAGAATACCGACCTATAGAAAAATACTACGCTTACACACTACCGCAATACGAATGGTATCACAAACCTCAGAAGGAAGGAGCTACCTGGGTAGAACCATTTTTTAGCGAAATAAGCAATAATATGCTGGTGGCATTTGGCGCTCCATTTTACCACAAAGATAAGGAAAGCGAAAAAAAGGATATCGCTGGTGTAGTTAGCGTCAATTATGCTTGGAAAGATATAGAAAAATTGATGAAATCCCTTACTATCGGCAAAACCGGATACGGATTTCTCATTTCTCAAGAAGGTAATTTTATCTACCATCCAATCAAAGATTTTATAGAAGACACGGGGAATCTATTAGAGCCAGAGAAGAAGGTTATCCAGGATAAGTATAATATCCTGCTGGAGGCTAGTAAAAGAGCTATTGCTGGCGAGAGCGTGGAAATCGACGATCGCAACGAAGAGACAGGTCAATCTACCTGGGTATTTTTTGAACCGATTCCCTCAACTAGCTGGGCTCTTGGCGTAGTATTTATAAAAGACGAAATATTTACCGACAACGCCACGAAGCACAAGCCAATCTGGATAGCTCTGGGCAGTATATCTTGCTTATTTTTCTTTTCTATAATCCTATTCCGAGCTTATAAAGGGAGCCTGTGGAGCCTTTGGGCCGTATCAGTTAGCACCTCGGTATTTTTGAGCGGAGGCATCGGATTTATTTGGTATTTGTCTTTCATCGAACGCCCTGACAAAAATACCGAAGGTACAGTTATCCTCAGTAACGAGGGGTTACAGAGCTTTTTGGAATCTCGCGCCAAGATAGATCGGAAATTAGAAAAAAGCTCTGCTATAAAAATACCCACGGGTCTTTTCATCCAATCTATGGAGTTTCAAGGAGCTAATAACGTCTTTATCTCCGGTTACCTCTGGCAAAAGTTTCCCAAAAGCTTACCCGATATCATCCCCGACGAAGAAACCGCCGGATTTGTCTTGCCGGAAGCCATTACCTCTGCAGATTTTGAGCCTATTGAGGCTTATCGCTTTGAGACAGAAACTCACGAAGTCGTCGGCTGGTACTTTGAAGCCGTACTTCGCCAGAACTTCAATTACAACCGCTATCCATTTGACTCCAAGGATATTTGGGTGCGCATCTGGAGCAGCGATTTTTATCAAAATATAATTCTGGTGCCGGATTTGGATTCTTACAGCGAGATGAATCCGACATCTATCCCCGGGGTAGAAAAAGATTTTGTATTTCCTGGATGGGATTTGGAGAGCAGCTTTTTCCAATACAGAATAAATGAATATAATACTTATTTCGGTTTTGAGCTAACCAATGCGGACACAGTTTACCAGGAATTTCCAGAGCTTTATTTTACTATCATAGCTAAAAGAAATTTCTTGACGGTTTTTATTTCTAATGTCATGCCCAGCATGGTGCTGGCTTGCCTGCTGTTCTTCATCCAGATGCTCTTGAGAAAAAATAACGGAGATAATGAGGCTCTCAGCTTCAGCGCTATGGAAATTGTCTCCACCAGCGGCGCTTTTATTTTTATCGTCATTTTAGATCAAATCAATCTTAGGAGTAGCATCTCGACTGGCGGTATTATCTATATAGAATTTTTCTATTTTATCCTATATGTTTTGATTTTGTTGGTGACGCTCAACGCATTGCTGCTCGCATCCCGCACCAAAATGGAGGTGCTGAATTATAAAGATAACCTCATACCGAAACTCCTTTACTGGCCTTTCTTTTTAAAAGTTTTGCTCATTTTCACTGTCCTAGTTTTTTATTGATGCTTTATTGATATATAGCGGTTCTCAAATTGATGTGAGATGTCTGGGGCGAAGCATCCCAATATGAAGGTTGCCGTTAGGAGCCCCGAGATTGTCGAAGGGATGCTGTCGCCCCTACAGTTCTAGGGTCTGATTCTTTATTACACTTATTTGAGAAACGCTATAGCAGTCAGCAGTCAGCAGTCAGCGGGAGCATTTCAATTTTGTAATGCGATAGAAAGGTGATTGCAAATTATCGGGAAGCGCTGGCGAGAGATGGAATTACTGGCGATCGCTCGCAAAATAGCCGAGATAGTCGGTGCTTTTCAGTCGCCACTAGGCTATTAATCTTATTTTAGACTTTAGATTTTAGATTCTCGAATCTGCTAATGACGGAGGTTGCATATCTACAATAAACTGACGGGCGATCGCTGTTATTGCTCGCATAAAAATAGATAGACTTAACGCACGATTGTGCCATTTTTATGATTAAATAGAAGAGTCAATTCCTAAAACTATTAATGGCTCAAGCAGATATTGGCAGCAAAAGGTTAATTAGTTTAGCACCGGATGCCTGGGTGAAATGGGTGACGAATTTGCCCAACGCGGTAGCGCGAGAAATTCTCGGTTCGGAATTCCAATTGGTCAGCCGGGAGAACGACGTATTGCTAAAAGCCTCCAATGGCAAAGGCTTGGATTTTTTGCTTCTGACAGAAATCCAAATGCGTCCGGATCCTCGGATGCCCAAGCGGATACGGGCTTATGCAGGTTTGGCAGAGGAAAAATACAATTTGTTAGTCTATCCGGTAGTAGTCAACATCTTGCCTCCAGAAATACCTCGGAAGATACGCAGCCGCTACGAATCCGACTTGATGAACATAAAAGCGCGCCAAGACTACCGAGTTATTAATCTTTGGGAAGTCGATGTAGCAGAAGCGTTTAAACCGCAAGGAATCGCGCTGCTGCCATTAGCCCCGGTGATGAAAGGTGGCGATCGCGAATCGGTATTGCAGCGGGCCGTAGAAGCCGTAGAAGAGCTGCCCGCTTCCGAGCAAATCCAGGATTTGAAAAGGATTTTGGGAATCTTTGCTACATTTGTATTGGGAACCGATTTGGTGGAGCGAATTATGAGTTTAGAATCAGAAGCCCTGCGAGAATCTCCCTGGGGCAAACAGTTTTTGCAAGAAGGAGTGCAACAAGGAATGCAACAAGGAATGCAACAAGGAGTGTTGCGGACGCTACAGCGTTTGCTCCGGCGGCGGTTTGGCGAGCTACCTTCTTCCGTAGAGTCTGACCTGGCTGAGTTGAGCGCCGAACAATTAGAAGAATTGGTTGGGGTGCTGCTGGAAGTCGAATCTCTAGAAGAGTTTATCGCTGCAGTTCCGGCTATGGCAGTGTAGAGCTATTCTAGAAAAATAACAGAGTAAAGGAGGCGCGGTTTCTTTAAGATTCTGGATGAAATCGGAATCGGCAACGAGCCGCGCCTCTTATAGCGTTTCTCAAATTGATGTGAGGTGTCTAGGGCGAAGCATCCCAATACGATAATCCCCATTTTACAGCAGAGATGGTCTTGGGGATGCTGTCGCCCCTACACTTCTAATTTACACTTATTTGAGAACCGCTATATATATGACAAGTATAAAAATCAATTACCACTCCCAATCTCTATTTTGTTCTCTAGGTTGCTTGGGGGCAATAAACCCAGAGCCGGATACGATCGCAGTTATGGTAATTCCAAGGGCAGCAGTAGCAAATAGCAGCGCTAGTAAAGACAGCCACAGGGTAAGTCGATTTGACTTTTTTGGCTTTGTGCTTTTCTTCGTAACTGAAGCCACCCTTGGATCCAGGGCGTCTAGGGCTTCCAATACCTCAATTGCCGATGGATAGCGCTGGCGATAGTCGTAGCGAACCATTTTGCTTAAAATAGCTGCGATTTTGTTGCTGACCCGCGCCCGATTCTGCCAGATAATTTCGCCGTCGGCATCCGTAGGTAGCTGCCCGGGCAGAACCCCAGTCAAAGCTTGAATTGCCGTCATCCCTAAAGCATAGATATCGCTGCTGAGTTCGGGCTTGCCCAGTTCTTGTTCCTTGGGCATATAGCCCGGAGTGCCAATTACCGTAGGAGCCGCTTGACCTAGAGCGATCGCTATTTTGCTGCTAATTTGTTTTGCCGCGCCAAAGTCAATCGGTACAATCCGACCGTCCGAGGCGCGGCGAATTAAATTCGAGGGCTTGATGTCTCGGTGAATAGTATCGTGCTGATGGACGAAGACCAATACTTCTAGGCTGCTGCGCAACAAGTCAATCACAGCTTCCTCGGTCAGCACCTTGCCCGGGCAGATTTCGCTACTGAGGTCTTGCCCTTCGATAAATTCCTGAACTAAATAGAATTCTTGGCTTTCCTGGAAATGCGCCAACAATTTGGGAATCCGGTCGTGGTTTCCCAGTTGATAGAGAACTTTGGCTTCCCTATCGAAGAGGCGCCGGGCGATTTGCAATACCGCAGGATCGGGAGGCGCGCCATTTGCTCCCAAGGGCTGGAGCTTCTTAACTACATGCTGGGGGCGATCGGGCAGATGTATGTCTTCAGCTATATAGGTTTCCGCAAACCCCCCTTGACCCAAAAACTTGAGAATTCGGTAGCGTCCGCCGAGAATTTGTCCTGTCATTGTCGATTTTGGATTTGGGATTTTGGATTTGGGATTTTGGAGCGTAGGACGGGCGTCCCGCCTGTCCGTACCCCCGGTTTTCCCTTGCGTAGGACGGGCGTCCCGCCTGTCCCCCTCTCGCGTAGGACGGGCGTCCCGCCTGTCCGTACCCCGGTTGTCGGGACAGGCGGGACGCCCGTCCTACGCAAGGTCCTAAGCTTAGGGTCAACTGACAACTCTCCCTAATCCCTTATCCTGCAATGCCCAATGCCCAATTCCCAATGCCCTAAAATTAAAATATTGCACTTAGCGGGGGAGGACTATGGCTGAGAAGACTTTTGAGAACGCGGTCAAGGTTCTGGCTGCCATGTTTGCAGTTTTGGGGACGGGAGCCTGTTCGCTGCCACTGGTTTCGCAGGCGGTAGAGGCGACCACTTTCCATTGCGTTACCACCGCGCAAGGCTGGGGAACGATCGCTCGCCGGGGCAGGAAAAAATCCCAAGTTCCCGTTATCAATTGGAATACCGTTGAATTCGGTCCTCAGTACACCCCTAAAAAGCGCTGCGAAATCGTGTCCAAACGCTTGACCGATGTTGTGGCTGCCAATGGCGGCGGCCTGGGAAGTTTGGTGCTGACGACCGGAAAAGTAAGTAATGGTTACCATGTGGTCTGCTATCTAACGCCGGGACAATCCCAGTGCGACCTTAAGAATATGCTCTTTACCCTGAAAAAGGATAATGCCAAAAACCCGAGCGAAGTTCTGACCAGATTGACCAACTTTACTCAGGGTAAAGGGACGGATAGTACCGTGGATGAAACTGGCGGCAATCCAGAAATCGTCCCTTTGGAAACATTAGTGGAGCGATCGGGCTTGAAAGAAAGTGTTTGGTAATTGCGCGCAGTTGTTTGGCTCGAAATTGTTTGGCTCGAAATTCTCTGGAATTATCGCCGGTGCTGCGATTGTCCTGGTGCAGTCGCAAGTTGCTTGGGCGCTTTCCTACCAAGAAGTTAGCGATATCGCCAAAGCTGTCACCGCGCGCATTGATGGCTGCCAGTCCGGGTCTGGGGTAATTTTTCAGCGCCAGGGCAAAACTTACTCCCTCCTCACCGCCGCCCATACAGTCGAGAATGCCATTGAAAATCGGGCGACTTGTCTGGTCATTACTGCCGACGAGGAGCGACACCGGGTAGAGTTCGGCAACATCAGCCAACCCGTGCCGGGGGTGGATTTGGCAGTAATCGAGTTTAATAGTGACGAAACTTACTCGCTGGCGCAGTTCGGCGATTCCCGGCAAGTCACTGGGGGGGAAACCGTTTACATTGCTGGCGCGCCAGAGCCCAGCCCCGGACTGCAAAAACGCACGATTTTGGTGACAGCAGGAAGCATTATCGGTCGGCAAGAGCAGGGGGACGGATATGCCCTTATATATGACAGTCTGACTCGCCGGGGCATGAGCGGCGGTCCGGTGTTTTCCGAAGCAGGGAAGGTAATTGGCATTCACGGGCGCGGGGACGAAACCCCTGGAAATAAGATTAATTTGGGGATTCCCATTGAGAAGTTTTTGGCGTCGCAGCCAAAAGGTATAAATATCGCGCCACCGCCAGCTATTTCCGCACCTCTACCGAGCCCAGAGATAGCCAAAGATTCCGAGGGGTTGAATTTTTTCTGGGTACTGCTGGGCTCTGTCGGCGTTCTGTCTGTTTTTTATCTAGCAACTAAGGGCATTTCTGTAGCTTTACGTTTCAAAAAGAGCAGCAGGACTCCCGAGGTTAACAGCGATCGCCTCAAACGTCTCAATCTTAACAGCTATCCCCCCAAACCTCCCAATCTTGACAGCGATCTCCGCAAAACTCCCGAGGCCAGTACCACCGATGCTGAAACCTACTTCAACCGGGGTATTGCCCGCTATAACAAAGGGGATATTGCAGCAGCTATTTCCGATTACAACAAGGCGATCGAGATTAATCCCAGCTATGCAATTGCCTACTTAAACCGGGGTATTGTCCGCTATGACCAAGGGGACATAGCAGCAGCTATTTCCGATTACAGTAAGGCGCTCGAAATTAATCATAACAATGCTAAAGCCTACAACAACCGGGGTATTGCCCGCAAAGCCCAAGGGGACATAGCAGGGGCTATTTCCGATTACAACAAGGCGATCGAGATTAATCCCAACTATGCTTATGCCTACGGCGGTCGGGGTATTGCCCGCAAAGCCCAAGGGGACTTTGCAGGAGCTATTTCCGATTACAACAAGGCGATCGAGATTAATCCAAAGGATGCAATTGCCTACTGCAGCCGGGGTATTGCCCGCTATGACCAAGGGGACTTTGCAGGAGCTATTTCCGATTACAATAAGGCGATCGAGATTAATCCCAACTTTGCTGATGCCTACAACAACCGGGGTGTTGCCCGCTATAACCAAGGGGACTTTGCAGGAGCTATTTCCGATTACAACAAGGCGATCGAGATTAATCCCAACAATGCTAATGCCTACAACAACCGGGGTAATGCCCGCGCTAACCAAGAGGACTTTGCAGGAGCTATTTCCGATTACAATAAGGCGATCGAGATTAATCCCAAATATGCTTCAGCCTACCACAACCGGGGTAATGCGCGTCGTGATTCTGGAGACAAACGAGGAGCAATAGGAGATTTTCGGAAGGCCGCAGACCTATTTTTGCAAGAAGGGAACCAGAAGTATTACCAAGACGCGCTTAACCGGCTGAAAGAATTAGAGTAGGAGTTTTGAGTTCTTAGCTTGAGAGTTTTGAGTTCTTAGCTTGAGAGTTTTGATTCGGGCTGTGCCTTGCCTACCTTATATATATGCGATCGCGCTGCGTAGGGCGGGCGTCCCGCCTGTCCCTGACTGGTAGGACTGGTAGGGGGGACAGGCGAGACGCCCGTCCTACGGCTTGGTTAGAAATCTTTTTGTAACTTACTGGTAGGGGGGACTTCGCGGAAGCCCGTCCTACGGCTTGGTTAGAAATCTTTTTGTAACTTACTGGTAGGGGGGACTTCGCGGAAGCCCGTCCTACGGCTTGGTTAGAAATCTTTTTGTAACTTACTGGTAGGGGGGACGCCCGTCCTACGCAAGAATCGACTTGTTATATCAAATCCGGTTAAATGCCCTAAAAAAATAAGTAGCTTGTAGGGTGCGTTAGCGACAGCGTAACGCACCAAGCCCTACAGGTGCGTTACGCTGTCGCTAACGCACCCTACGAAAGGCAAGGTTATTCAACCGGATTTGATATTAGGTTAATTAACCAAATTCGATCTTAGCCCTACAGGTGCGTTACGCTGTCGCTAACGCACCCTACGAAAGGCAAGGTTATTCAACCGGATTTGATATTAGGTTAATTAACCAAATTCGATCTTAGTAAAATTGCTGGGCATAAAAATGGGCATAACGCTTTTTTTGGGCGAGGAGTTCGTCGTGGGTGCCGAATTCTACAATCCGGCCGCCTTCTATGACTAAAATGCTGTGGGCGCGGCGAACTGTGGCTAGGCGATGGGCAACAATTAAAACCGTGCGATCGCGCATTAGTCGTTCTAAAGCTTCTCGAATTAAATTTTCCGATTCGGAATCCAAAGCAGAAGTTGCTTCATCGAGGATGAGAATGCGCGGATCGAGGAGAATAGCACGGGCGATCGCAATTCTTTGCCGCTGTCCCCCAGACAAATTCATCCCCCGCTCTCCCACCTGCGTATAATAACCATCGGGCATAGCGGCGATAAATTCGCGGGCGTTGGCGGCGATCGCCGCAGCTTCTACTGCTTCCATATCGTAATTAGTCCGACCAAAAGCAATATTCTCGGCAATCGTACCAGAAAATAATACGGTTTCCTGGGGGACAATCCCGATTTGACGGCGCAGGCTCGGGGTCGTTACGTCTTTAATATTAATCCCATCGATTAATATTTCTCCCTCTTGAACGTCATAGAAGCGGGGCAGGAGATTTACCAAAGTTGTTTTGCCAGCGCCGGAGGCACCGACAAGAGCGATCGCCTCTCCCGGCCTCGCCAATAAACTAAGATTTTGCAAGACTGGCTCGCCGCTATCGTAACCAAAAGTAACATTTCGATATTCCACCAAACCCTTGACCCTAGGCATGAAGATCGCATTAGGTCTATCGGCCACCGCTGGTTTCATTGCCAACAACTCAAAAATGCGATCGGCGGATGCCTGAGTTTGCTTAAACTCATTATAATTGCTAGTCGTAATCGAAATCGGATCTATCAGCCAAGCCGCCGCCGCACCATAGCTAATAAATTCCGTTCCCGTCAGATTGCCTTCTCGAATTTGCCAGCCGCCAAGCAAAAATAGCAGCAGAATGCTCAGGGCTTCTAGAAATCCTATGGCCGGGAATTGCAGAGCTTTGAGGCGTTCGGCAGAATATCTGGCTTTGCGGTTGCGATCGGCAGAGCGACGAAACTTTTCTAGGGCGTATTCTTCCGCCGCAAATGCCTGAACTATACGGATGCCGCTGAAAAGTTCGGCCACTAAGGCAGATAAATCGGAAATGCGATTTTGACTGCGGCGAGAGTAGATGCGTAACTGTTCTCCGCACCAGCCAATCAAAACTGCCATTGCCGGTGCTACGAGTAAGGTGGCTGTAGTTAATTGCCAGTTGAGAGAGATCATGTAGGCGAGCAATACTACCAACTGCAAGATGCAGGGGATAAACTGGTGAAAAATTTTATTGACTGTCTCGCCGATGCGATCGATATCTTCTGTAAGGCGATAGGATAGGTCTCCAGTTTTGGCAGTGGCAAAATAGCCGATGTTCAAACGCAGCAGGCGATCGCAGGTGTCTTGACGCAAATCTAGGGAAATGTCTAGGGCGGCTTTGGCCATCAAAGCATCTTGGCCGTATTGTACGGCTCCTCGGATGATGAAGATGAAGGCAGCAAAAGTGGCGAGCTGAGAAATGGCAACTACATCTCCCTGGCCGATGAAACGCGCCATTTCACCAACGAGATGGACTAGCATGGGCCAGAAACAAGTAAATCCCAAGGTGCAAGCCAAAGCCCGAGCGATGGTTTGCCAATGGGCACGCAGGTAGGGCAGGAGTTGCCAGTAGCTAGAGCGCGGTTTCAAGTCTTTTTGGGGAATATTCTTTACTTTACTGTTTGTTTTAATTTATCCCAATCCTTCCCCATCTTTCGCCAAAAATTGCCTATCCTTACGCAAAAATCGCCCATCTCCCTCCATGTCTTACCCCAAAGCATCCCCCAAAGCATTCTGGAGAATGACGATCGCTTCTCGGGCTTGACGCATAGTTCGCGAAACCCGCTGGGCATTTTCTGGGGTCAGGGCATAATCCCCCGAATGCATGACAGCATGACGCAACCATTCAATATCTTTTAGTTTTTTTCTGGCTGCATTCTTACTGGCAAAGGCACCGAGATTGAGGGCTGCATCTCGCTTGTCGCAAAATTCCGTGACGCTGACTAAATCTAGGGCTGTATTGTCGGAACCCCAATCCAGCCATCTTTGGGCGATTATTGCCCTGCGTTTCTCAGACAGGACTGCCAGCCAGTCTTCTTGTCGATAATTTTGGCGCAACCACTCGGCTAAGAGCAGTTCTACAAGAGCGATCGCGCAGAATAGTAAAGGACGCACCGGGAATTTTTGCAAGTCGCTCGGGGTGACTATGCCGATAATTTCTTCTTCCCGAGCAACCAAACGGTAAAAGGAGCGATCGGCATTTTCTATATAAGAGAGCAAACTGGCATTGGCCGAGATAAGAAGAGACTCATCCAAGGGTTGCATTGCTTCCCGGACTGAGATGTCTTCCGAGATATCCCGGCTATTTCCCCTTTGGCCAGCTTCTGGGCGATGCAAAACTCCGACAATTCTATCGCGATCGCTCGCGGGAATATAATCGAATTTTTCTAGCTCTGGCCGAGCCAAGACTTCTGCTACTCTGTCGGATATCTGGCAAGTTTTTAGGTTTAAGCTGGCGATCGAGACAACTGGCATTGCCGCTTCTAGAGCCAGGAAAGTTTCGCTCGCTCCTCCCTCTAGCGGTCGAACTTCCCAGGGTATTTGATTTGCTGGATTTGCTGGATTTGCTGGATTTGCTGAACTCATGGCGATCGCTCCAAAAAAGCAGATACAAAAATAGGACTTACGCAAATTGTCTTATGCAACACTAAGTGTAGGGGCGATTCGCGAATCGCCCCTACCAGACATAGGGGTAATGCGTAAGTCCTGAAAAAGCAAATACAATAAATCTAGCAAATCGAGTCAGACTCACCCGAGTAACCGAGGGAAATTTGGGAGACTATCGTTCCGTAGGAGAAGGAGTCTGCGAATTGAGGATAATATCAAATCCGGTTAAACAGTCACAGTATCTGTAGGGGTTCCCCGTGCCCGCCCCGGCCGCTCCGGTTGGTCTGGGGCGGGCACGGGGGCACCGCCCCTACGGGATTTATGGGTAATTAACCGGATTTGATATAAGCTATGGTCCTGGCTACCGAATCTATTTTGGACAATCCGGGACCACTCTAGTCCTTCTTCTCTGTGGTGGAGAAAAAGGCACGCAACAGCAAGATATTGAGACGGCTAGAGAATACTGGACAGAATATAGGAGTCGAAATGCAAACCAGACCTAAAAGTAAAAGTTTGAGCTACCACGATTTTCTCATTTCTAGGTTAAGGAAGGACCCCGAAGATGCAGCAGGCTACCTGACTGCAATTATGGAAGAAGAAGACCCAGAACCGGAATTGCTAAAACACGCGCTCCAGGATGTGGCCGAGGCACTTGGGGAAACGAGGATGCCCGCAGCGCGAGCCAAAGAGCATTTAGAAAAACTAGATAGCCTGCTATCGGTAGAAGGAAGTCGAGAAATTTACCATTTAAGTCTTTGGCTAGAAGAGCTGGGACTGAAGCTATCGGTTACTACGAATTCGGATAACGGGCAATAGGGATGCCAATATAGCGTTTCTCAAATTAGTATAATGAACGAAAACGTAGGGGCGACAGCATCCCCGTAACTATCTCGGCTGTATAACGGTAATTTCCGTACTGGATGCTTCGCCCCAGACATTTACATCAATTTGAGAACCGCTATAGCAACGGGAGTCGCCTCCGGTTTCGAGAGTAGCTTTTCAATTCTTCTTGAGGGTATTGCAGATAAATTCGCCAGCACCGTCCGGCTCGAAAGAAACAACCGATCCATCTTGGCGAATTCTCTGGCGATCGCGGCAATTATAAACCTCTATTGGTCTGGCAATACCATTCACGCTTACGGCTGCTCTGTATCTCCAATAATACTTAGCGCTCCGTTTGATGCTGATAATACAAATTGAATTGCCATTGTAGTTGCGACACAAGGATGCTTCTGCAGGCAGAGCCACGGCAAAAAATAAAATTAAGAATAGTAGGAGAATATATTTCATATCGGTTTTATTGGGGGAGAATCGCAGCGTCAGGTCGGGGACGCGAGCTGTTTTTATAACTAATACTAGCGATCGCCTTTTGCCAATATTTCTGCCCATTCGCGATCGCAAAGAGGTTCTACTACCAGCTCGGCACCAAAGCAAGAACTACAAGCAGCAACCAAAGCATCGATCGCCTTTTCGATAAGCTCCTCGGAGCAGGGGGGTAGGTGAGGATATTTCTGGCAAATAGGTAAAAAAAGTTTTGAGCGATCGCTGCCAAAAACTCTGGCTATCAGCTCGGCATCTGGTTCTAGTTGCATCGAGCCATGCTGCAAAATTGCGCCATCAACTCTGAGCTGAGCGCTGCCAATAAATTTAGTCCCGTCCTCAAAAACCAAATCTGCTCCAGTGGCACTGCCAAAACAATTGGGATTAGCTCCCTCTATCCGTTTCGCCGTGCCTAGAAATAGCTCTACCCCAAGTTCTTTCCAGCCCTGAATTAAAAAATCGCATAAGATTTTATAGGCTTGCAACCTTGCTTTGGGCAACCCTGAAGTCACCACCATATAAGTTAGGTCTCCCTGATGTAGCACTGCCCGTCCCCCTGTTGGCCGCCGTACTTGCTGCACCGGCTCTTTTTTCCAGACCAAATTCTGCCAAAAATCTGGCGTTTGGCGCTGGTGATAGCCTAAAGAAATCGCTACTGGCGACCAAGTATAAAAACGCAGCGCCGGTGGATGCTTTCCCAATCGGTGCTGCTCTATCAGCCAGCGATCGATAGCCATTTGAACTTCCCCGCTTGCTTGCAATGGGGGAATCAAACGCCAACGAGAATGGGAAATTTCATGGTTTGTCGCCGGCTTCATTTTATCCCAAATTCTTCTGTTAGGGGCTCGTCGCTTTCGTCAGCCAAAGTTGCTACTATAGTAATACTTCTCGATATTTCCACGGGAGATAGGTCCGCTACCGTGCGACTCGATAGGATTACCACTCGATTGTCCACAATTGCATAACGGGCCTCGAATGTGCTGGTCCAGTTCATCTCCAGGAGCAAGCGCATCAGTTTGAGTTCGTTATTGGCTGGCAGTGGCAATACCGAAGACCAAACGGTAAAGTAATCATCATCAGTTGTTCCCGTCAGTTGAATGAATACGTCAACTGTGCCGTACTTAAATTTCCAACGATAGCCAGCTTCTGGGCTGTGGCCAAACTTCACCTTTTGCTCTTCAGCCATGCCAGCAATGACTGTTTCAATCTCTTCTACATAGTTAACTGGGATAGATTCTAAGCTGAACTGGTTGTCGAGGGACTCTTGGGCGATCGCGGTTGCCTCTTGTACGGTCATAAACTTTCCTATATGCAGATTAGTTTTATCTTTCTTATCTTAGAATAGCTCGATCGCGTTCCTTATCAACCCCTTACCAGCTAAGCTTCCTAACAGCTCGCCTTATCACTTGCTCGGAGCCTCTCCTCCAGGAATAAGTGCCTAATGGCCCCATTAGCTTGTCACCTTTTGAGAACGCCTGACCTGTTGCGCGATCGCGCAACAGGCGTTGAGTCCGCCCGCCAGAAACCGGGTTTTTCGCAAAAAACCGGTTTCGTAAATCTCTCAAAAAAACAAAAATGCTTCCCAATCTCCTCTTTCAATAGATGCCAAATCTTCCGCTAAATCTGCTTCTTCATAATGCCGTTCTATTTTATGTTCTCCTAAAATTTTTTGCAGTTCCCAGACAGAAACATTCAGCAAGCGACGGACTTGGCCGAAGGTGAATATTTTTTGTTTATATAGCTGGATGCCTACTTCTATGAGAACTGCTTTTTCTCCTTGGTTTACTGATTCAACGGGTATTTTTAAATTAATGGTATTCATGTATTTTTTTGTAGGCTAACTTTTTTCCTATATCCTGCGATATACTATCCGATAGTTTCATGTTGGCAATGCGACCGTCAATCGGGTTTCTGGCTACTGTTGTTAATGCTTGCTTTAGTTGAAGTATGGCTGGCGAAACAGTTACCCGGCTCCGGAGTGCTATCATATCATAAATCCATATAATTCCCTGGATATTTGGGAATAAGGAGGGCGATCGCAGGGGAGCATTTCACTTTTGCCATTCATTTGCTCTTTTGGGCGAGAGTTTGTGTAGCCGCCCCCGGCTCCCCCCTTGGCCGGCTGGCTTCCCGAGACGGCGGCTTTGACCTCTTGTCCCTAAGCTGAACGCTGAAAGCTGAGAGCTGAAAGCTTTTTTGGCAACGTCCGTCAAGAAATAAATTGAAAATTTCCATTTGGTCAAAGATAACTCTGGGGATTATCTGATGCAGTCACTAGGCGGAAGCACTACGGTATCGGTCAAAAGCAAAATTTGGTTGGGAGCCGTTTTGGCTGGCTCCTTACTTGTGAGTTTTATCGCCGTGCAGGCTCCTTGGGGAAGAGTGCGGGCTCAGTCGATAGTGCCCGTACCCCAAGGAGGCACGGAAATAAGGAGACAAGGCGATCGCATCCATATAGAAGGAGGAAAACTCTCGTCCGATCGCACAAATCTGTTTCACCAACTACAAAAACTTGACATACCCCCCGGTATCGCCGCCCAATTTCATACAGTTCCAGAAATCCAGAACATACTTGCCTTAATAGTTGGCGGTGAAATATCGCGCATCGACGGCACCATCGAGGTAATCGGCGGCTCCTCGAACTTATTCTTAATCAATCCGGCCGGATTGGTATTGGGTCCGGGAGCGAGGCTAAACGTACCGGGCGACTTCTTCGCAACCAGCGCCGGAGGGGTTATTTTTGGAGACCGAGAGCTAACTCTAGGCAATACTTCCTCTTACCAGAACTTAGTAGGGAGCCCCAGCGGTTTCTTTTTCCCGAGCGGGTCGGCCATAGTCCTAAACCAGGGACAGCTATCAGTTGGAGAAGGAAAACGGCTTGCCCTAATTGGCAACAGGGTTATTTCAGAAGGCGGACTGCAGGCACCCTCCGGCCAAGTAATTGTCGCTTCTATATATAAAGGACTTCTGCGCCTGTCTGGGCCGGGACAAGTTCTCAGCCTGGAAATAGAAACCCCAGTGCTTGGTAATGAAAATCTTGGCAATGAAAATCCATCGGTGCCGCCAGTCCTTTCCCTGCCGAAACTGCTGACCGGAGGCGTTGGCGGCCATGCCAGCGCCGTGGAGATAGATGGAAGTGGGACCGTGCGGCTAACGGGTTCGGGGATTGCAGTGGAAAGCGGAGATGTTGCTTTGCAAAACGCAGAGATAGAGACGGGGACGTTGTTGCTGCAAGCCGCGAACGATCTAACTTTGCTGGGAACCGAGCTGAGCGGCAATGGAGATATAAGACTTATTGCCGATGGAACCGTGCGGATTAGGGATAGCGGCGAGCAACTGTTCGCTGCCAGAGCCGGGAACGAACTACAGATAGCCGCCGGAGAAGATATAGATATTTTGGCTCTATCTCCCGAAGCCGCCGATAACCCTCCTTTCCAAGCTTTGGGAGATATCGTTGCGATCGCCGGAACAGGCAATTTTTCTGGAGACTCTCACTTCAGAGCTGGCGGCAGCTTCAGGCTCTCCACTGCCACTGGCGAGCCCGGTCAGTTCCTGAGCCTATTCGACCCGATAATCAGCGCCCGGGGGGATGTTGTTTTTGGCGACTACTCTGGGGTCTCCCTGAAAATAGAAGCTGGAGGAAACATCTTTGGCGGCGATATTTCTATAGTCGGCCCGGATACAACCCTAGTCGGGGACGATGCCGATGCGCGCATCCTACAGACCCAGGCCGCTGTTATCTTGCGAGCGGGAGTAGAAGAAATAGCAGAACCGAATCTGGTGCCCGGTTCCTTTGGCGGTGGAGGAGGGACGATATTTATTTCCAGTGGAGCTGCTTCTGGGGGGAGTATTGCGATCGCCAGCATCTCTAACAGCGAAACGGTTATCCTCTCGGCCCCAGAGGGAACCGTATCCGTGGCCAATAGGATTAGAGCAACCGGCTCGGTAACCATCGAGCATGGTGGAGGCGCGGCGGGGATTCCTTTTATAGTCGGGGATGCGACGGAAAACGGAACTGGCTCTGCTATAGATACTGGGGAGTTAGCTGTTTTACCAGAGCGTACTTTCCCTGGCAGTTTCCAAGAAGATACTTTTTCGATTATCACCAATGGCACTGTCGCTCAGCCGCCAGAACCTCCACAAGAAACTCCCGAAGAACCTCTGCCAGAGCCACAACCTCTGGATCCTACGAGCGATCCAGTAGTCATACCTGCCGAGCCCCAGGGGAACGGAGGAACGGGGCAGGGGAACGGGGGAGCAGGGGGGCAGGGCAGTTTCGGTGCAGACCCGCAACCAGTAGCCGACCCGCCATTAGTAGCAGGGAGCGGAGGAGCAGGGGGGCAAGCAGTAGCCGATCCGCAACCAGTAGCCGACCGGCAATTAGGAGCAGGGGGGCAGGGGACTGTGGGAGCAGGGGGGCAGGGCAGTTTCGGTGCAGACCCGCAACCAGTAGCCGACCCGCAATTAGAAGCAGGGGGGCAGGGGACTGTGGGAGCAGGGGGGCAAGCAGCAGCAGAACCAGTAGCCGACCCGCAACCAGTAGCCGACCCGCAATTAGAAGCAGGGGGGCAGGGGACTGTGGGAGCAGGGGGGCAAGCAGTAGCCGATCCGCAACCAATAGTGGACCTGCAACCAGTAGAAACAACTGGGGATACATCGGCGCAGAATAGTGCGAAGACGAACCAGATAGAAGACCAAACAAATAATAATGAGACGCCCTCTGGGACAGGAGAAGCAAGAGCAGGGGGGCAACCAGATTTTGCCGCTCTAGATTCGGAAGGTTTGGTCTTATTTGTGGAGCAATTATTTGCTCAGGAGTTTGAACCACTAACTCGTCCGGGCGACGACTCTGGGAGCGTGGAGACTATTCGCGAAACTCTGGGACGAATAGAGAGGCTCTCCGGGAAAAAGCCAGCGATCGCTTATGTAGTTTCCCAAGAGACAGAGCTAGAAATAATCCTCGTCTCCCCCGGTTCGACAGCGGCGCGTTTTTCTGTGAAGAAAAAAAGGGAGCAATTGCTAGAGCTATCGGAGCGGCTCTCAGCAGCAATATCAATCAGTCCGGAAGGGGACGGCTATCTGGAACCAGCCCAAGAGCTATACAAACTGATAATTGAGCCAATGGAGGGACTTTTAGCTAGCCAAAACATTGATACTTTGCTCTTTTCTGTAGATGCGGGTTTGCGATCGCTGCCCTTAGCTGCCCTACATGACGGTCGCCAATTTTTAATAGAAAAATACAGTCTCAGTTTGATTCCCAGCATTAATCTCACCGACACTAGCTACGAACCCAACCTGAGAAAATATCGAATCCTGGGCATGGGAGCATCCCGATTTCGAGAGCATCCCCCTTTGCCCGCCGTCCCCCTAGAGCTATCTTTGATAACTTCCGGGTTATGGTCGGGGGAGCTATTCTTAGATCGAGCTTTTACCAAGGCAAATCTCAAAGCTGCTTCAGAAAACGCCCAATTTGGCATAATTCACCTGGCCACCCACTCCCAGTTTCAGCCCGGAGACCCAGGAGCGTCTTACATCCAGCTAGCAGACGGCCGCTTAAACCTGGAACAATTGCGGGAAATGGGTTGGGGCAAAAGAGGGGGCGGCTCGCCCCTGGAGCTGCTAGTGCTGAGCGCTTGCCAAACTGCCATAGGAGATACTTCGGCAGAGTTGGGTTTTGCCGGTTTGGCTGTAGCCGCTGGGGTAAAATCCGCTCTAGCCAGTCTCTGGTATGTTAGCGATCGCGGCACTCTCGGCCTAATGAGTCAGTTTTACCAGCACCTCGGCCAAACCCCCACCAAAGCAGAAGCCCTCAGACTTGCCCAAATTGCCATGATTCGGGGCGAGGTCTTTATAAAAGACGGTAGCTTGTATGGAACGGGATTGGCAAAACCCATTCCCTTGCCCAGCAGTCCAGCTACAGCAAAAGAGGACAGCAGAGTATTGTCCCATCCCTACTACTGGGCAGCTTTCACTATGATTGGCAGTCCTTGGTAAATGGTCATGGGGCAGGGTGTGGGGTGTGGGGTGTGGGGTGTGGGGAATTGGGCGTGACCCTCCTGGGAGGGGTTGGGGGCAATCTGCGGGTATGTTTTTTATGTTTGGCATTTTTGAGGGGTACCCTTGAGGGTGTAGGGGCGATAGCATTCCCGAGACAGATTTTGTTTTAAAGAAAATTATTGTATTGGAATGCTTCGCCCCAGAAACGTATTAGTTGTTACAGTGGGCGCGCAATTCCCAATTCCCTCATGCCCCATGCCTCACAAGAGTAGGTTTTTTACAATCTCCCTTACTACGCATGTCGTTGGCTCCTTCAAGCATAAGAGGGCGAAGCATTCCAATACATTAATTTTTGCGAAGAGAGCAAAGGCTGTCGAGGGAATGCTGTCGCCCCTACACCTTAAATGTAAAAAATATACCCCCATGCCCAATGCCCAATGCCCAATGCCCCATTCCCAATTCCCAATTCCCAATTCCCCATTCCCATTCCCAATTAAATTATGATTTTTAAACCCCAATTGCTTAGCTTGTTCTTATTACTACCTACTTCTCTTGTCTATGCGCAAGAAGCTGCTGCAACCATCGATGTAGGAAAAGAGAGCATTTTTCTTGTCAAACAAGCAACAAACAACCAAGAACAACTCTCACCCAACATAAGATCGATCGCTATCCAAAGGTCAGAACAATACGACGAATCCCCAATGCCTATTACCGGCAACCCGACTCCCTCCGGAGAAGGGCAAGTTGCCCAGTCCCCTTGCAGCTCGGTTTCGATTGATGCAGAAATTGAAGCTATCCGCAAAAAATACAAGCTAGATAGGAGCGGCCTGGGTATTTTCGCCCAGACTATGGATGGGAAAACGCTCTATGCTCGGAATCATCGCAGCTATTTCACTCCTGCTTCGGTGACTAAGTTGCTAACTACTGCCGCAAGCTTAGTGCTATTGGGAGAAAACTATCGGCTGCGCACTTCTATATATGGCACCGTCGATGGCGATCGCGCCCGATTGCGTCTGGTTGGCAGGGGCGACCCGACTATAAACCCCGAGCAATTAGAAGATCTGGCCAAACAGTTGCGCGATAAGGGGATAACTAATATAGAAGAACTGGTTGCCGAAGATGGCTATCTCGGAGAGATAGAAATCGATCCAACCTGGGAAGTGGAAGACTTGCAGGAGGGATATGGGGCTGCGGTTAATAGTTTGATTGTTTTGGAAAATGCGATCGCTATAGAACTAATACCCCAAGGTCTCGGCGAAAAACTGAAAGTTATTTGGGAAGACGAAACAGAAGCTGGCCGCTGGCGGGTCGAAAACAAAACTATCACCGGCAGCAAAGATGCGGAAGAGTTTGTCAGACTTACGCGAGATCCCGAAAAGCGCCTGATAACTATTTATGGCAATTTGCGAGTAGGCTCTGCTTCAGAAACTGCTTATGTAGCAGTGCCAGACCCAGCCGAGAACTTTCTGCGCCATTTCCGCAGAGCCCTAAAAAAATCGGGCATATTTGTAGAGCGAGCTTCTGTAGTACGACGAACGGGTCTCGAAGCCAGAGAAACCGAACCAGAGCTAGCTTTCATAGAGTCGGAGCCTTTATCGGAGATTATCAAGGAAACCAACAAAGTCAGCAACAATCTCTACGCCGAAGTTTTGCTGCGCCTTCTCGGAATTCGAGAACTCCAGAGACAAGTTGCATCTGGGAAAGACTTCTCTCCTTGTCCCTCTGTCTCCGGCTCCCCTTGTCTGTCCCCTATCCCCGCGATCGCTGGTTTGCAGGCCATTTCAGATATCCTGACCAAACTAGGCGTTGACCCGGAAAGCTACATCCAACAAGACGGCTCCGGTCTGTCCAGACATAACTTAATCAGCCCCGAAGCCTTAGTGCAACTGCTGCGGGCAATGGACAGGCCGCAGTGGCAAACTTTCCGCGATTCTCTGCCCGTAGCGGGAATCGGCGGCACTCTCCGGGGGCGATTCCGGGAAACAAGTGCAGAAGGAATGGTATTGGCTAAGACTGGCGGCATGAGTGGGGTTTCCAGTTTGGCCGGATATATCACCGCCCGGGAGCGGGAAACTCTAGCTTTTAGCATTGAGATCGATAGCTCCAATCGGCCCGGTCAAGTCCGCAGTAAAGCCATAGACGAAATAGTTTTGCTACTCCAAACACTCTCCCCCTGCGATCGGGAATAAGGGGGAGACATGGGGACATGGAGACATGGGGACATGGAGACATGGAGACATGGAGACATGGAGACATGGGGACATGGAGACATGGAGACATGGAGACCGGGATAATTTCAATTTTGCAACCGCTCCCCACCCTCTTAGGGAATTCCAAGAAATAAATTACCCAATTCGTAGGACGGGCGTCCCGCCTGTCCGGAGCCCAGAGACTTTTCGGAAGCCTGTCCTACGGGTAGCCAGGGAGAAATATTTATTTGGAAATCCCTTAAAAGGGTATATTTTTTATATTTGATGCTTTCTATAGCATTTCTCAAATTGATTGCGATCTGAGGAAGTCTTGGGCGAAGCATCCCATTACGGGGGTTACCGTTCGGGGCGCTGAGATTGTCTTGGGGATGCTGTCGCCCCTACGTTAATCGCTCATTATATTACACTTATTTGAGAAACGCTATAGGCGGATCGAAGGCGTAGGGGCGACAGCATTCCAGAGATAATATCAAATCCGGTTAAACAGTCACAGTATCTGTAGGGGCGGTGCCCCCGTGCCCGCCCCGAGAGCGCCTCATACAACCGGGGCAACCACGGGGGGATTGCCCCTACAGTACGGTATTTATGAGTAATTATATATAAAAAACATACCCTTGAAAGCTCCCCACACTCCCCACCCTCCCCACACTCCCCGGTTAAGCGATCGCCCGCCAGATTTGAATATTTTTATCCTCGCTGCCACTGACTAATATTTGCCCTTCTTCGCTAACGCTAAAAGCAACGGAATTTACATCGCCTGAATGCAACTTGATGGTAGATATTTCTTCGCCCGTGGCAAGATTCCATAATTTTATAGTCTTGTCAGAGCTGCCACTCGCCAAAGTTTCGCCATCGGGACTGATTGCTACAGACTTAACAGCACCTAAATGTCCCTGGAGAGTCAGCATTTCTTCGCCAGTATCTAGCTGCCATAGCTTTATAGTTTTGTCTGAGCTGCCACTGGCTAAGCTACGACCGTCGGGACTAATCGCTACGGAACAAATCCCCGAGGAATGTCCTGAAAGAGTTCGGAGCGCTTCGCCACTGTTTAGCTGCCACAACTGAATAGCGTTATCCTCGCTGCCAGTAGCTAATATCTGGCCATTGGGACTAATCGCTAAAGAAGTAATTGCCGCTGAATGTTGTGCCAGAAGGCGCGAATCTCCTGTAAAAGGCTGCCAAGTTTTGATAGCACCACTGGCATCGCCGCTGGTAAGAGTTTGTCCGTCTATAAAAGCGATCGCAGTAACGGGACAGTTGGCGTTTAGGGTGCGGACTTCTTCTCCATTGCTACTCTGCCAGATAGCGATATTTTCGCCAAGGGCGCAGGCTATAATTCGACTGTCAGGGCTCCAGACGATGGAATTGGCAGCAGCAAACCATTCTGGGCCGCTGAGATTAAAGAGTTCTGCGCCAGTCTCTAGCTGCCAAATTTTAATGGTGTTATCGCGATCGCCGCTAGCAATTTTCTGGCCATCGGGACTAATGCAGACAGATGTCACCCCGTCGGCATGTCCTGCGATCGCTCCGTACCCTCTCCAACCCCGAACGTTGCCAAGAGCTACTCCATCTGGCCTCGTCTTTCCTTTAAATAAATTGCCGACAAATCCTTGAATTTCATTTACTGCTTCGCCGATGGAAGATTCAAGATCGCCAATGATGCGGTTGCCCGCAGGATTCTCAGACTGCTCCTCAAGATCGAAGTCTGGGAATTCTTCTTCTAGAGGTTCTGAAGGTTCGCTCGGAGGAGGAGGGGTTGCAGCAGTTTCTCTAGTAGTAATTTTTTCTTTGCGATACTGAGAGGGAACCTGTGGCGGCAAGCTGGAAGCCACGCTTGACTCTGGCTCTGATTCTTCTTTGGATAATTGCTTTGGCGATTGCTCCGGCTTGGCAGCAGTGTCTTCTGTTTCTGTTACGGGAGTTTCCTCAATCGAGTCTGGAGAGACAGATGGCGTCGTTGGGATTGGATTGGTCTGAGATTGCTCCAATTTTTCTAAACGCTCGATGAAGGGTAAGAGGGCTGCATCTATTTTGGCGATCGCCACTTCTTCTGCCCGTTCCAGAGATTCTTTTAATTTTGCCTTTAATTGAGAAAGCTGCTCTTCATTGGCAGAGGAATACCGCTCTATTTCAGACTCCAACTCATCCAAGCGACGGTAGTAAATGTCTAGGGAGACTGGGGCGATCGCATCCTCCTCCTCGCTCCCCGTTTCCTGCCCCTCGGCGCGATCGCTCCCAGTCTCCCCTGCCCGGACGAGGGCGCGAATTTCCTCAATTCGGGTGCCATAACGACCCGATTGAGTTTCTATTTTTTCTAAGCGGGAGGAATATGTTTCAATAGTTTCGCGGACTGTTTCCATCGCCGCTTCTTTTAATTGATTAACTTGCTGCTCCAAGCCTGTCAGCTCTGTAAGCGATCGCTCCAACTCAGAGAGGCGATCGCTTACAGGGTTGAGAGAGCGCTCCAGTTGCTCGCTGATTGCAGGTTCGATTTGCGAAGCCTTGGCAGTTTCCTTGCGGACTTGCTGCAAAACAGACTCTAATTTAGCTAAGCTTTCTGGAAAAGAGTCTAGCTCTTGACGGAGCTTATTTCTTTCATCGTGACTGGCTTGTACTTCGGATTCTAGAGCATCCAGCTTGTCGCCGATTGGGTCTAGGATTTGATGGACTAGAGCTATAGCTGCTTCCCCGGATTCTCTACTTAATTCTTTGATTTGGGCAATCCTTTGTTTGGCTTGGTTGCGAAACTGTTGGCTTTTTGATTCCAATTGCTCCAAGCGATCGCCTAGAGGAGCTATTTCCTCCCTTACCGCTTCCCTGACCTCCATTGTTGCTGTTTCTGAAAAATTCCGGGTCAACTTGTTTGCCCGTTCTCGATTCAGCAGATTTAATCCCAAAGTCAGGGCGATCGGCGCTGCAGCATAGACTGCCTGCTGGGTTACAGCCGCCGCCACAGTTCCGCAAACAGAACTAAAAACAGAGATATATTCGGTAATTTCAAGCCAGTCGGGTTTGCTCATCTGCCAGGAAACGTATCAATAAATTTTTATTTGGGGAATGGGGAGTTGGGAATTGGGCATGGGGCATCGGGCATTGGGAATTGGGCAAAAAGGCTTTCAGCTTTCAGCTTTCAGCTTTCAGCTTTCAGCATGACCGCTTTCTTGGGCATGGGGCATTGGGCAAAAAAGCTTACCCTTCGGGAACGGCTTCGCCCAACAGCTTAGCCAACGGAGCGGGCTGGCGCCCAACAGCTTATGCGCACTTGAGCTACGGCTGCGCTCTTGTGCTTTTAGCATGACCGCTGAGAGCTGAGAGCTGAGAGCTGACCGCTTTCTTGGGCATGTTCGCATTGGGCAATTTTTGAGGCTATAAACTAATATCTTAAATCTGGATATAGCGTTTCTCAAATAAGTGTAATTTACATCCCGTAGGGGCGACAGCATCCCCGAGATAATCTCGGCGCCCCGAGCAGTAACCTCCGTATTGGGATATTGCATCCCCCAGACAATCTCGGCGCCCCGAGCGGTAACCTCCGTATTGGGATATTGCATCCCCCAGACAATCTCATATCACATCAATTTGAGAAATGCTATAGCTTGCTTTTAAAAACATCCCACTTGGAGACCCGAACATTGCTAATGGCTTGTGAACCTATAGCCTTGAGTTTCTCAGGACTTACGCCCTATTTCTATTGGGAATCGCGAAGGCCCTATTGTAAGACACCAAAAACCCCATTATAGGGATATACCTTATTTAGGAGCTTCCATTCCCTCTTCGGCTGCAATGCCCGATGCCGATACCCGATGGAAGAGGCACCATACCTGCCCAAGGGGGAGGGAGGCAAGGGGGAAATACCCTCTCCCCTGCTCCCTACTCCCTGCCTTTCAAGGGTATGTTTTTGATAATCCTCCTTTTTGATGTTGTCGTTAGGCTTCATAGCTTTCTGGGGCGAAGCATTCCAATAAAAATGTTTATTTTATAGCAATAGGTTGTCTTGGGAATGCTATCGCCCCTACGCCGTCGATTCGCCTAGAAAACACCAAATCTAAAAAACATACCCCGAGGTAAGCTACTCCCTGCCAAGACAGCCTCTTCCGATGCCCGATGCCCAATGCCCGATGCCCCATGCCCATTAATTACGGTATTTTGGATGCATAAAGAAGAATTCGATCGCCCATTTGAGGGTCTATCCCGCAGGCGCAAGCAAGTTTTAGAGTTATTTTTGGCAGGAAAGACCGATTCGGAGATCGCTCTTTCCTTATATATAACAGAATCAACCGTCAGAAAACATATTGAAAATATCTGCGATCGCTTTGTCCTACACCAGGATACTCTGGACAATCGCCGTTCCAGACGTTCTGACTTGATTGCCCTGTTTGCCCAATACAAGCCAGAGTTAATCGGAGGCAATACCAGGGCGAGCGTTCCAGCAGTTTCCAGTAAAATGACTGCAGGCGTTGAGGCAGCAGCAACAAAATCAGAACAGAGGCCAGAACAGAGGCCAGTCACACGTCAAGATTGGGGCGAAGCTCCAGATATTAGCGATTTCTTTTATGGGCGCGATCGAGAACTAGCCACCCTCCAGCAATGGATTTTCGAGGATGGCTGTCGGGCGATCGCCGTTTTTGGCATGGCAGGTATGGGCAAAACTGCTCTTTGCACTTTGCTGGCAGAACAAATTAAAGATAGATTTGAATGCCTTATCTGGCGCAATCTTCGCCATACTCCCCCAGTCGGCGATTTATTAGCAGAGCTAATCGGATTTTTATCCAATCTACCCCAAGCCGATTTAGCAGCCAAAACATCCGATCGCATCAAGCAGTTAATGGAATGTTTAAAAAAACAGCAATGCCTGATTGTATTAGATGGGGTCGAGTCGATTTTGCAAGACAGCGACTACGCCGGACAATACCCTCAAGGATATGAAGAATTTGGCGAACTGCTCCAGCGGATTGGCTCCGAACGCCACCAAAGTTGCTTGCTGCTCAACGGTTGGGACAAGCCCAGAGAAATTGCTTTGCTAGAAGGGCGCGTTAGCGCAGCATCCGCGCAGCGGAATCGCCGAGTTCGCTCCCTTCAGTTAGATGGCTTGGGAGCAGCAGCCAGAAAAATTTTCCAGGAACAAGGCTTATCCGACGAAGAAGAATGGGACGCGCTAATTGATATTTATCGAGGCAATCCCTTGGCGCTGCAAATCGTCTCCGCCAGAATCAAAGAATTATGCAATGGCAGCGTTGCTCAATATTTCGATTTCGGCACTCTGATTCTAGACAAGCATTTTCAACAACTTCTGCACCAGCATTACCAGCGCTTATCGGAATTAGAGAAACAGATTATGCGTTCCCTAGCGAGCCACCGCCAGCCCATCGCTCTGCCACAATTGCTCGCCCAGATGAATTCAGTTTCCGCCTCAGAAGCGATCGAGGCTCTAAATTCTCTAGGATGGCGAGCTTTAATTGAAAAGATTCCCCAAGGCAATGAATCTCTTTTCACCCTCCAACCCGTAGTTATGAAATATGTAACCAGGGAACATCTTTAAGTTTTGATTTTTAAGTTTTGATTTTTAAGTTTTGAGTTTTGAGTTCTTAGCTTGAGAATTTTTAATTTTGCTGTAGGGGCGACAGCATTCCCGAGACAACCCTGGGTTATAAAAGAAATTTATTATACTGGAATGCTTCGCCCCAGCCTGGCTCGGGAAACCACTGACAAGATCGAATTCCAACTTTCCAAGGTTTGGGGTAATTTTACCGTAATTGTGCAAGAGTTATATTAATTACGCTCGCCACCAATATCCTAAATATCCTCATTTTGGCAAAAATATTCTAAAAAAAATTCCACCATCTTCGGCCCGAAAAAGGAGTTCTTAGACCATTTATCGTAGTAGCCACCAATAGAAGAAAAGCCCATGTCAGAATCCGTGTCATCCGTGTAAGGTTTAGAAGTCGATTTTCCTCCACCCAATTTAAAAGTTAGAGGAAGATGACCTTTAGGTGCTGTCAGGTCGTAAGGTGTCTTTTCTTGTCGATAAATCCGATCTACAGAATCCCATGCACCTCGTCCTCCTATTTCGTTTTTCACCGACCAACCGATCGCCTGGGCAAAGTCCTCGAAATTTTTTTGCTCTGCCAAGATTTTGGCTTGCACCCCGAAACCAAAATGACCTTTGCTATATTGGAACCAGAGGCGATCGCAGGTTACTAAATCCAGGCCGGGTAACTTTTTAATATCTTGCTTTCGCATCCACTGCCTGCGTTTTACAATTTCGAGCAAAATTGTTCTCGTTTCTATGTCTGCTTTTTCCCATTCTCCGTCGGCAAGCAATCTTTGCAGCTTTTCGTAGTTGACTTTACTATTATTGTCTGACATATTTTTTCTAATGTGGTTATAAGTCGATAATTTGGTTAGGGCGATTAGGGCGATCGCATTGGCAGTATTTCCAACAAAAATCTTGCCTCAGCGTGCCGAGAATAGCCGCTACATAAAGCACTATAAGTACCCCTGCAAAATAAATTGTATATTTTAAAAAGATGCGATCGCCCTAAGAGAAGGTCCTCAATATCGGTTCCATAACAGGCCCCAATTTCAGTATAAAAGGAAAATTTAATTTATGAGATAT
>JAAHFN010000022.1:203094-305391 GCA_010672965.1 Oscillatoria sp. SIO1A7 | reverse complement strand
TCCCCCGTGCCCGCCCCGGTTGGTCTAGGCGGCCGGGGCGGGCACGGGGGCACCGCCCCTACAAATATTGTGACTGTTGAACAGGATTCGATATAACTATATCTTGGGCTATGAGTCTTTTTTACTATCTGTTTGGTAATAAACTGGAGAGCCTTCGTCCGGCACGAAATAGCAATTTTTGTAACCGCGCCAGAAAGCCTCAAAAATAGATCGCTCTGACTTGCGGTAGTAATCTCCCAAAATAGGTTTCACTGCCTCCGTTGCCGTTTTTAGATGGTAGTGGGGCATGCTGAGGAATATATGGTGAACCACATGGGTGCCTATATTGTGGTGAATATTGTTAATAAACCCATAATCGTGGTCGATAGTAGATACCGCCCCTTTGAGAAAATACCAATCTTCATTAAAATACCAGGGAATATCGGGATCCGTGTGGTGGAGAAAAGTTACCAAATCCAGCCACATCACAAATACAACATAGGGGCCGAGATAGTATTTTAGCAGCCACATCCAGCCCCATTGATAGGTGAGGAAGGCAAGCAAGGCAACCATTAATGTCCAGCAAACCGTACTGGTTATAACGTCCCATTTCTCCGACGGCTTAAACAGAGCGCTCTTGGGATTAAAGTGGGTGCCCTGTCTGCCGGGAGAGCGTTTAAAAAGATACAGGGGATAGAGAAACAAGACCATCTTGTAGCGGGCAAACTTTTCAAGTTCATCCATCTCCCTGTACTTCGACTCCGTAACCGGATACCAGCTTTCATCCGTATCGATGTTGCCGGTATTTTGGTGGTGAGTGCGGTGGCTAATGCGCCATCCGTGGAAGGGAACCAGGATTGGCGTGTGGGAGAGATGGCCAACTAAATCGTTGAGCCACTTGTATCGGGAAAAGGAGCGATGACCGCAGTCGTGCCCGACCACAAATAGCGCCCAAAACATTGTGCCTTGAGCGAGCCAGAAGGCCGGCCAAAAATACCAGGAATCTAAGGTGTAAGCCAAGGCATAGAGCCCGCTGACTATAAGGATATCTAGAAAAAAGTAAGATAACGATCTCCAGACGGAGGGCTCGAAGCAGTAGGCCGGAATTGCTGCTCTCAATTCCTGTAGCGTAAATGGTAGTTCTGCGGTCCTGGAAGAGGCTTTCTCTTTCCCAGACCCTGGTAACTCGACGGTATTTGCTTGCACGGGGATTTTGCTTTAACTAGAGATTAAGGTAGGTTAGGTTGAACCTTAAGATATCTTTACACAAATAGGGTCAGAAAGTCAAAGTCAGCATTGGGGCATGGGGCATGGGGCATGGGGCATGGGGCATGGGGCATGGGGCATGGGGCAAAAAAGCTTTCAGCTTTCAGCTTTCAGCTTTCAGCTTTTAGCTTATGCGCAAGAGCGCAGGCTGCGCTCTTCTGCTTTTAGCATGACCGCCTCCTGCTGACCGCCTCCTGCTGACCGCTGACTGCTTTCTTGGGAATTTGGCATGGGGACCTTTGAGGCAGGGGAGAAGGGAGCTTACCTCCGGGTAGGTTTTTTAGATTTGATATTTTCGAGTAAAGAACCGAGCCGGATCTAGCGCAGTAATAAGGTGTAGGGGCGACAGCATTCTCTAGCATTCTCTAGATAACTTTTGCTAATAAAAAAAATTAATGTATTGGAATGCTTCGCCCAAAAAATTAAGGGTTCCAACGACAACATCAAAAAGGGCAATTACAAAAAACATACCCTTGAAAGCTTCCCACCCTTCCCCATCTCTGCCCAATTCCCAATTTTATCCTGAGCCTGTCGTAGGCGTAGCCCGCCCTCCGGGGCGTAGGGTCCGCTCTTCCCAATGCCCAACGATCGATACATACAAATAAGAAAAGCTCTCAGCTTTTATCCCTTTTAAGCTGAGAGCCGTTGGCGTTATATATGAAAAATCAGTTATTGATTGCTAGTTCTTATCGCAGGGTAAGCGATCGCATTACCACTAGAGTATTTAATTTGTGACTGTAATACCCTTTATATATCTGTGACGAATTAGGGACAGATATATGCGGAACCCGAGGCGAGGGAGGGAATGCAGAAGTAGCGGTAAATTTATCGACAGTAGGACTTACGCAAAAGATCCGTGGCTAAGGCGGATTGTAGGGGCAATCCCCCCGTGGTTGCCCCTCCCTGTAGTGCCGTTGCGTAAGTCCTATAGCGTTTCTCAAATAAGTGCAATAAACGATAGGGTAGGGGCGACAGCATGCCCCTTGACTATCTCTGCTGTAGAACGGGGATTCTCATATTGGGATATTGCATCCCCCAGACACCTCACATCAATTTGAGAACCGCTATAGACAGATTACCGCTACAGCCTAGATTCTAGATTAGCACCAAATCCCCAGCGGAAGCGAGTTGTGCAAAATCTATCGTACCTCCCAGATCTCCCAGGTCGCCAGCAGTATCGAAAGTATTAATCTGATTATTGTTTAGGGCTCCAGCTAGTATCGCGTCATCCACAGAGCCAAAGTTTTCAATTGATGCCAAGTCAGGATTGCTAACACCTGCAGACAAAATCTCTAGGGTGCTTCCCGAGTTAATACCAGCGTTATTTAGGGTGGAACTACCCGTTAGCGGATCGATATCGCTTGACCCCAGAGCGGCAATCTCAGATCCAGTTTGTCCCGTAAGAATATCGCCATTTTGCGCTAGACCGGGAGCTTGAGACGGATCCTCCTCAGAAAAGCGTCGTGGCTCGGATTGTCCGAAGCGCAGAAAATGTTCCAAACCGGAACTGAAAAGACCTTCTGTAACGGCTGCTGCTACATCAGAGTTAAAGGCTAAATAAGCTTGTTCGTTAAAATCAATTGCCGTGCCGGGATTCTGAGTAGTAAAGCCATCGCGACCCTCGTTTTGTCCGAATACGAAATAATGTTCAAAAGCAGAGATAATACCAGCGGCGACTGCTTCTGCTACATCGGGGTTAAAGGCTAAATAAGAAGCTTCATCAAAGAACTCGCTTAGCGCGTCTAATTCGTCGCCGACACCATCGTCAAAGTCATCGTCGAAATTATCGTCGAAATCATCGTCGAAATCATCGTCGAAATCATCGTCGAAATCATCGTCGAAATCATCGTCGAAATCATCGTCATCCTCATCATCATCTTCTTCATCATCGAAATCATCGTCATCCTCATCATCATCTTCTTCATCATCGAAATCATCGTCATCCTCATCATCATCATCATCGTCGAAATCGTCGTCATCCTCATCATCATCATCATCATCGTCGAAATCGTCGTCATCATCGAAATCGTCGTCATCATCGAAGTCGTCGAAATCGTCGTCATCATCGTCGAAATCGTCGTCATCATCGAAATCGTCGAAATCGCCGAAATCCAATCCTCGATTCTCTGATTCTCCAAAGAGGAGAAAGTGTTCTAAGGCGGAGTTGAAGACTTCAGCGACCACGGCTGCGGCGACATCAGCGTATAGGTTTAGATACCCTTGCTCGCTAAAGTTAATCGCTACGCCCGGATTGGCTGTGCTAAAAAGCGATCGCCCTTCACTTTCTCCAAAGAAGGCGTAATGTTCCAAGCCGGAAGAAAAAGCTCCCTGACCTACTGCTTCTGCGACATCTGGGTTAGCTGCAGCATATGCTTGTTCGTCAAAAGAATTTTGCAGCAGTTCCAAGTCGATATCGATAGCCATAATTGTTGCTCTCCTATTAATGGAATTGGGAATTGGGAATTGGGAATTGGGCATTGGGGAGAGTTTTAAGTTTTGAGTTTTAAGTTTTAAATTGGTTTTTTGTAACTCTCAAGCTAAGAACTCAAAACTTAAAACTTCCTTGGTCTCCCTTTCTCCTGGTCCTCGATGTCCAGTGCCCCATTCGCTTGTTGTTTTGTTACTGCGGTTGTCAATCGAACTTTTCGCAGGTTCGCCAAAAAAAGTTTTTTTTGGCGAACCTGCGAAAAATGACCGTCTCAGGCGAGTAACTAAGATAGGGCATGGGGCATCGGGCATCGGAGGAGGCAGGGTAGCAAGGGGTCCCGTAGCGCGCCTGCGCAGGGTAGCAAGGGAACCCGTAGCGCGGGCGTCCCGCCTGCGCAATGCCCCATGCCCCATGCCCCATGCCCGATGCCCCATGCCCAAATTCTCAATTCCATCATGGACAATCTAGATAAAAACCTCCGTCAGCTTATTGCCGAAGCTTGCAGTTATCCGGCGAAGAGTCCGCAGCGCCAGCAAAGGCTCAGCGAGGTTTATCGGTTGGTGACGAAATCTCGCAAACTCTGGAGAGAATCGGTGCCGTATTATAATGACGCGCTCCAAGAGATGTGGGAGTTTTGTTGTCAGAATCCAGAACTGTATGACCCGAGCAAATGCAGAGTGACTACTTGGCTCGACGACGAACTTAAAAAAAGACTGAGACGCTGGCGAGATGGGACGCGCAGACAGCAGCAAAGACAAATGTATGCCCGCAAAAGCGAGGAAGGGCAAGCGTTCGACTTGGTGGGGCATTTGCCAGCTCGTCCCGATGTGGAGCCAGCGCTAGAGATTATGAATGCAACTTTAAACTGGATTGCGACAGATCCAGAGGGGACTTTGCGCAAGACGCTTTTTAGAAAACGCGCCGATATAAACTGTCAAGCTTTGATTCGGCGCAGATTTCCTTCGGAAACGCCCTGGAAAGAGATAGCTGCGGAATTTAACCTCACACCGTCAGAAGCAACCGATTTGCCTAAGTTTTATAACCGTAAATGCCTGCCCCTGTTGCGATCTTTCGGCGTTGCCCAGGGATATATAGAAGATCGGAAAACCCCTAAAAGGAGAAAAGCGCAATGATTCCTAAGATTACGATTCTAGAAGAAAAGTCTATCCCTATAGCGACGCCTTTGAATGTGCGATCGCTCGCCCGGGAGTTTGCTGCCGAACAGCCGACGCCGCCGAAGGCAGAGCGCGTCTATTTTAATACTCTGGCAGTCTGCGCGGTTAATAACTACTTGCGGATGATGGGGATAGCTACAGACCCGAGCGCTGGAGATAGCTGGAATCCGGTGGTGAGGCTGGCGGCGGATATTGCGGATCTGGAGGTGACCGGCCTGGGTCGCCTTGAATGTCGTCCGATAAATTTTGCCCGGGTAAAGTCTGCCCGGGTAAAATCTGCGGGGATAAATTCCGTCCCATCTATCGAATCTATCGAGTCTTGCTACGTTCCTCCAGAGGTACTCGACGATCGCATTGGTTATGTGGTGGTGCTAATTGACGACGAACTGCAGGAAGCCACTTTGCTGGGATTTGCCAAAACTGCAACTAGGGAGCAATTGGCTCTGAGCGAGTTGCAGTCGATGGATGAGTTTCTGGAATATATGGCGCTGCTGGAATCCCCTAGCTCCAAACCTCTGCTAAATTTAAGTGAGTGGCTTGAGGGGGCAATTGCCGAGGGCTGGGAATTTTTGGATAATCTGATGGAGCCCGGGCTGGGGGCATTGACTCCTGCTCGGGGACCGGGGACTCTGGGAGAAATTCGGGAGGTGAAGGCAGCCAAGCTTTTGGATTTGGGCATCGAACTGGGAGGCCGAAGGGTGACTTTGCTAGTGGCCCTGACTCCCCAAGGGGATGACAATACGGTAGTCCGAATGCAGTTGCATCCGATACCGGGAGAAACCTATTTGCCCGCTAATCTGAAGTTGGCTATTTTGTCGGAAACTGGGGAAATGCTGCGGGAGGTGCGATCGCGCAGTTTAGATAATTTCATTCAACTACCCCCTTTTCAAGGCACTGCGGGCGAAAAATTTCAAATCGCGATCGCCCTAGATGGCACGACCTTAACAGAAGCGTTTATAATCTAAACCATCTGGCTTCTTCCGGACATGAATCAGTTCGTTATTTTAAGAGTGGGCGCGGGAAATTTGCAGCAGGGCTTTCCTGCTGTGTCGGCTCAGATTGGCACGGATGCCAATCCCCATCAGCTCCAATTAACGGCAAGTCTGCCCAGCGCCCCGGAACTAACCCAACTCTATCGCAATTGGCAATTTATCTATAAGGCGCTCTACGATCGCCTGGGTTGGCGTCTGCGCATTTCTTTCCAAGAAAGCGAAGGCACGGTAACCCAAGTTTCCGAGGTCGAGTTTCGCGAAATCTGCCAGGAATTAAAAAACAAATTAAATCAGTGGCTGCATTCGGAAGAGTTTCGCCCGATTTACCAGCGCTTGCGAACCCATTTAGCCCCGGATAGAGAAGTCCAAATTATCCTGGAAACTGACGATATCCAATTGCGGCAACTTCCCTGGCATCTCTGGGATTTTTTCCAGGATTACCGACAAGCGGAAATGGCCTTGAGTACCCCAAACCGGGAGCTAGTGCCGCTGCGCGGAATTCAAAATTCAAAAGTCAAAATTCAAAATGCCAAAGTACCCTGGCTCCCGGCTACAAGAGAGCTGGTGGATTACTCGATCCGCGCTGCAGTGTCTCCCCCGCCGCGATTGTCCCAGGGAAATGCTGAGCGATTGTCCCAGGGAAATGCTGAGCGTATAAAAATTTTGGCGGTTTTGGGCAATAGCGAGGGCATCGAGGTAATAGAAGACCGCGCCGTACTGGAAAAACTACCGAATGCAGAACTGACTTTTTTAGAAGAGCCGCAGCCAAAAACCATTCACGATCGCCTCTGGCGAGATAACTGGGATATTTTCTTTTTTGCGGGTCATAGTTCCAGCCCAGCGGAAGGGGAAATAGGTCGGATGGAAATAAATTCTAGCCAAAGCCTCAGCGTTGGCGATTGGCAAAATGCTCTGCGCCATGCTATAGAAGGGGGATTGCGGCTGGCAATTTTTAATTCTTGCGACGGACTGGGGTTCGTGCGAGAGCTGGAAACATTAAGTCTGCATATACCCCAAATAATTGTTATGCGCGAGGAGGTTCCCGATCGCGTCGCCCAAGCTTTTTTAACTTATTTTCTAGAAGCTTTTTCTCGGGGGGAGAGTTTTTCGATAGCAGTGCGGGAAGCCAGAGAAAGACTGCAAGCTATAGAAGATGAGTTTCCCTGTGCGAGCTGGTTGCCGGCGATTTGCCAGAATCCCGCAGCGCCTCCTTTTATTTGGCCAACAGAACCAGCGCCCTACTCCCCTAGGCTCGCTCCGACTAATATAGCTCGGGGGATGGTGGCGGGAATTTTAGGAGCTTGTCTTGCGATCGTTCCTTTTAATTTTGCTCCTTTGCCGGAGTTTCTCAATCAGCTAGGTCTGGAAGCCTATCATAAAAAAGAATTGGCTAAGGCGGAAAGGTTATATCAGGGGTCAATCTGGCTGAATGGCTTGCGGCGGGGGGAGAGTTATGGCAAGGTACAATATAATTTGGGATTGCTCTATGAAGATCGCGATCGCCTAGACCGGGCTCGCCAAGCATATATGAGGGCGATTGAAAAAGGAGTTATTCAGGCTTATAATAATCTCGGTCGCCTGGAAATAATAGCAGGCGATCGCGAACGAGCGGTGCAACTGCTGCTAGCTGGGTTGCAAAAGGTCGAGGCAGAATTGCCGCCCCTAGAGGGGGATGCGGTTAAACTATCTCTTCATAAAAATATGGGCTGGGCGCGACTGGAACAAGGACGCTATGAAGAGGCGGAAACTCACCTGGAAGAAGCTATTCTATTGGACTATAGCCGAGCTGCAGCTCGCTGTCTTATGGCACAAGTGCGCGAGTCTCAAGGCCAAGCGGAGGCGGCGCTATCGGAATGGGAGTTATGTTTGGCCTACGGCTTTAGCACCCAAAGTCCAGAAGAAGATAGGTGGATAGGCATCGCCCTGGAAAAGTTAGCATCAAGAGGAGAAGAACCATGAAACGATATGGAGCGATCGCCTTTGGTTTGTCTCTGCTGTTAGTCGCTGCTTTGGATAGCGATCGCCGCGTCCTGGGCATTTCGCCTCGTTTACCTCATGTAGGCCGGATTATCGAAGCCGCCGCTCCTATTCCGATTAAGCCCGCCGGAGCGCAAAATTATTATCCGGTTGCGGTGGGAACTCGACTTTGGCCGGGAACTCTCATTTTTCCACCAGAAGGGATGAGGGTCAGAATTTTATGCGCTGCTGGAAATACTTGGGTAGTGCCGAGCGGGGTTCGCTCTGGGGTCGGCAATGGCTGTCCGCCACCGCGCAGAAAACCGATGGGCGGTCTGGGACATACGCGAGGTTTTTGCAGCGGAACTCAGTCGGCTACTATTCCTTATATTATTAGTCCGCGCAGCAGTTTTTTGATTGGCGATCGCCCGCTTTTTCGCTGGAATGCGGTAGAAGGAGCGACGGAATACGAGGCTATTCTTCGGGGAGAAGCGGGGGATATCTGGCGCGCAACTGTTACTGAAACTGAGGCAATCTATGATGGAGAGCGGCCTCTGCAGCCGGGAAGTATTTATAGATTAATTGTTAGAGCTAATAATGGGGCGACTTCCGAGGCGGAAGAACCGTCCAGCCAATACGACGAAACACCGGGCAGTAGCTTCCGCTTGTTGCCGGAAGAGGAAGCAGAAGTCGTGCGATCGCAAGTCGCCCAACTCGCAGAAACGGATTTAACAGAGTCTGGCAAAATCCTCGCAATGGCTGACATTTATACTAGATTTGGTTTGCGCGCCGAGGCGATCGCTTTGCTAGAAGCTGGGGCAGGGGATATTGCAGGGGATATTGCAGGGGTGTGGTCAAAACCCGTTGATAACAATGGGATACTCCAGTCGGGCGATCCCCCCAGACCCCCCTTAAAAACGCCATCGGCTTTCTTGCCCCTCCTTTTGCAAGGGGGGGTTGGGGGGGGATCCTCTGCAACTACTTTTGACCACACCCATATTCCAGAAGCGCTACAAATGGGATCTGCACTAATGCTGGGCAATCTCTACTGCCAGGTGGGTTTGACAGCAATGGCCGAGCGGTATTATAGTCAAGCGATCGAACGGGCAAAGGTTACGGGGGATTTGGCCGGAGCAACTTTGGCTCGGACAGAACTAGCAAACCTTTATGCTATTAATGGGGAAACGGAAAAGGCGATTCGCTCTTACCAGCAAGCTCTAGAAGGATATGCTAGATTGCCAGATTTATCAGGGGCGATCGCAACTCGCATTCGTCTGGGCAATATTTATCGAGATGCGGGCAATAAGCGAGAAGCTCGCCAGCAGTACGAGCAAGCCTTAGAAGGATATCGAAGATTGGCAGATTTCGAGGGAGCCAGACAAATGGAGGAAAAAATTAATGCTTTATAGAGCATTGGGCAATAACTGGGGTGTGGGGTGTAGGGTGTGGGGCATTGGGCATTGGGCATTGGGCATTGGGCATGGAAAATGGTATAAACCGATTTAATATCAAGTTGGGTTAAATACCCACAGAAAAAATTAGAATCTCCCGTAGGACGGGCGTCCCGCCTGTCCCAAGGAGCCCAAGCTCCCAGGCGGGATGCCCGTCCGAAGCAGCACTTGACTTTTTTTGGGGCATTCAAACCGACATGATATAGCGGTTCTCAAATAAGTGTAATAAACGATCGGACCCTAGAAACGTAGGGGCGACAGCATGCCCCAAGACCATCTCTGCTGTAAAACGAGGATTCTCATATTGGGATGCAACGCCGGTGGTATCTCACATCAATTTGAGAAACGCTATATAAGATGAAATCCGGAAACCAGATTGCAAAATTAATCCCATTGGCATTCGGCATCGCAGCTCTAACCTCTCTCCCGGGAGGGTGGGTAGCGGCTCAAACCATCGTGCCCGACGGCAGCACCGAAACCATAATCCAAGGGAACGGCAATCTAATTAATATTTCTGGAGAAACTCTTTCTGGAGATGGGGGAAATCTTTTTCATAGCTTCGAGCAGTTCGACCTCCGACGAAATCAAGTTGCTAACTTTATTTCTCGCCCGGATATTAGAAACATTATCGGCAGCATCAGCAGCGGCGATGCGTCGGTAATTAATGGAATAATTCAGGTAACTGGAGGCAATTCTAATTTATTTTTAATCAACCCCGCTGGCTTCTTTTTTGGCCCTAATGCCAGCTTGAACGTGCCGGGAGATTTTTCCGCCGCCACCGCAACTGCTATAGGTTTTGGAGCAGACCCAGAAGGTTTTCCCTTAGAAGACTTAGATGTTTTTGGGGAAAATGATTGGGCTAGCTTAATCGGCAATCCCAGAGCTTTGTTGTTTGAGCCAGAACCGGAAGGGATAATTTTTAACCAAGGCAACTTGGCAGTGGGGGAGGGAAATAATATAACCTTACTTGCCAATATTATAATTAATAACGGTACGGTAGAAGCACCCGGTGGAAATATTGTCGTAGCCGAAGTACCGGGAGAGAGTTTACTGCGCCTCAGCGCCGAGGGACAGATCCTAGCTTTGGACGTACCGGCATCAACGGAAGAAATCGATCCTTTGGAGTTGGCAGAATTGCTGACGGGCGGAGAGGAGGAGAATGCCACGGAGGTGAGGATTAATGAAGATGGGGAGGTGGAGTTAGTCGGCTCGGGGCTCACAGCAGAGGAAATTGCTAACGGTGAAATAGATAATATCGACGACTTTGAAGGTATTGAGGAATTCTACGATATTGAGGAGCTGAGAGAGGCGATCGCTGAAGGAGAACTATTTGACGAAGATGGCGAGATATCCATACCTATAGAATTGGAAGATACGAGGGATGTTGACGATGACGATTTTGAAGGTTATTTTGACGATGACGATTTTGAAGATATTAGAGATGCGATCGCCGAAAAACTATTTGAGGAAGATGGCGAGATATTATCTATAGAATTCGACGAAGAAACGATAGAAGGGTCTATTAACTGGGCGATCGCTTCTCCTAGAGCGATTTTAAACCTAGATATGCGCGACGTGGAAACCGTGCAAAATAGTATGAAAAGCGTTCGCGCCCAAACGGAGATAAATCCCACCATCATCCACGCTTTCATTGGAGAAAACCAATTATATTTGGTGATGAGAACGGTGGAAGGAGAAAATATTCATGAGAGCGTAAATATCAAACGCCGCGAATTGCTCCGGGTCGCCCAAAGTTTTCGCCAAGGAGTCAACTCCCGCAGCAGCTACTTGCCCGAAGCCCAGCAGCTCTATCGGTGGTTAATTGCTCCTTTAGAAGCAGAACTGAAAAGTCGCCAAATCGATACTTTACTATTGTCTATGGATGCTGGCTTGCGAACCATTCCCTTGGCTGCCTTGCACGACGGCGAACAATTTTTAGCCGAAAAATACAGTTTTTCCCTGATTCCCAGCATCAACTTAGTGGATTTGCGCTTTGTCGGCTTGCAAGAAGCGCGGGTTTTGGCAATGGGCGTATCGGAATTTAATCCCCCCCTCAACCCCCTGCCCGTCGTTCCTTTTGAAACCGATGCGATCGTTCAGCATTTTTGGCCGGGGCAAGCCCTGGTCAATCAAGATTTTACTCGCGATAATCTGAAGAACTTGCGCAAACAACAAGGATTTGAGATAATCCACATCGCCACCCATGCCAATTTCCAAGCAGGAAATCAAAAAAATTCTTACATCCAGATGTGGGATGGCAGACTGCGCTTAGACGAGATGCGCGAATTGGAATGGCATTCTCCGCCAACCGTAGAACTTTTGGTGCTGAGCGCTTGTAGAACTGGTTTCGGGGATGACGCTAGCGAAATGGGTTTTGCCGGTTTATCGGTGCAAGCAGGGGTGAAATCCACATTAGCCAGTTTGTGGCAAGTCAGCGACTTGGGCACCTTGGGCTTGATGAGCGAGTTTTACCAACAATTACAAACTGCACCAATTAAGGCAGAAGCTCTCGGGCAAACCCAGAGAAGTATGATTCGCGGAGAAGTCAAAATAGAAGGGGGAACTCTGGTCGGCTCTTTTGGCACAATTTCCTTGCCTCCGGAGCTGACTGCGATCGGTAATGCAGATCTATCTCATCCTTATTATTGGGCGGCTTTTACTATGGTTGGCAGTCCTTGGTAAGTTTTAGGGTGTGGGGTGTTGGGTGTGGGGTGTGGGGTGTGGGGTGTAGGGTGTGGGGTGTAGGGTGTAGGGTGTAGGGTGTAGGGTGTTGAGTTTTGAGTTTTGAGTTTTGAGTTAAACAGGAATTACGCATAGACTCATTATGGAGAGCATTTCACTTTTGCAATCGGTAGCCCAAAGAGGGCTTTGTTTGTATAGCCGCGCCAGCCGCGAGCGGAGGCGGGGCTTACGCCCAAGGGGCGAGGCGGCAGCGTACTTTCATTGAAATGCTCCCCTCATTATGTAGGGTGCTAGGCAGCGCACCAGACCGGAGAGATAGATTTAGATTCGACAAGAAAGCATAAGTCCTATTTAATATCAAATCCCGTTAATTACCCATAAATCCCGTAGGGGTTCCCCGTGCCCGCCTGTTTAATCGGACTCGATATAAGTTGTGTATTTTTAGGGGCGATCGCATCGGGGCGCATCGGGGCGATAGATACTGGCTTGTATCCATCGCTCGCTATCCCGATGCTTCGCCCAATTTTACAACAAACCACAATCCCGATGCTTCAGCCAAAAATTACGCTCTTGGGCTAAATCTCTCTAATAGTTCCTCTCGGGAGAGTTGCATAATCAACCGGGTACTTTCCAATGCTGGCAGCCTCGTCAAAGCGTCAATAATTTGGTTTAGTTCGCTTTGCTCGATCGCCTCCCCAAACTTGACTCGCAGTATGCTCTCAAGCATGAGGCGTTGCCCTTGCTGAGTTCCTTGTTGGATGCCTTGTTGGAGCCCTTGTTGGAGCCCTTGTTGGAGCCCTTGTTGGAGCCCTTGTTGGAGCCCTTGTTGGAGCCCTTGTTGGATGCCTTGCTGGAGCCCTTGTTGGATGCCGGTCTGGGTGGCATTTTCCAGTCTTTGCGTATATAGGGGCGATAGTTCCATGAGTAATTTCTCGTCTTCTCGTTCTAGATCTTTGCGCGCTTCTAAAATCGATAGCAGATTATAGACTAATTCTAGCGCGTTAACGCGGAATTGGTTATCTTCTGGCAGGTCGCGCAGTTCGGCGATTGTTAAAGCTTTCAGCAATCAGCTCTCAGCTTTCAGCTCTAAGCAATAATATCAAATCCGTTTAAACAGTCGCACTATTTGTAGGGGCAATCCCCCCGTGCCCGCCCCCATACCAACCGGGGCAACCACGGGGGGATTGCCCCTACGGGATTTATGGGGCGATCGCCCGGATTTGATATAAGAAGCTTTCAAAGCTGACGCAAGCAACTGCCCCGCACCCTTGCAGGAGAACCGATCGCTGGCTGACCGCTGACCGCTGACCGCTGACCGCTTTATAAAAAACGACTCAAATCGAAAAAGCCTCGTTCTTCCGTTGGCTTTTTATGGTTTCTCTCCTCCATGAGCATTAAAATCAATCGCTCGGTGTAATCGACCGCGCCGCGCAACTCATCGCGCAAGATTTCTAAACCCCCATTGGCATATTCTTCAAAAATCTGATTCCGCTCTTCGTTGTAAGTTTCATTGAGAGAAGAGAGAATTTGCGAGTCCCGAGTAGCCGCGATCGCCAGTAATTTAATCGCCATCTCGTATCCCCGGGAAACAAAAATTTCTAAGCCAATCGGAGCTGGGTCTCTCTTAGATATTTCCCTAAGTGGCGATCGCCTTTTTCGTCTCGCCCCCAATGCCGCCGCAAACATCACTGCATCCGCATGAGTTGGAAAAGGTCCGTTGGTGCGCTCTGAATCTGTTAGCCCTTTCACCAAATCTGCTTTATCTTTAGCAATCCTAATTACATTAGCACCCATTATTGTCAGCTCCATCCTGAACTATAAAATTAATAAGTCTGGGAATTGATATAGCAGTAAGCGATTAGCTATCAGCAGTCAGCAGTCAGCTAAAGTCTTGCCATACGCACTCTTTGGACTTTGTAACTGTCAAATACCTTAATCGGTAGTGCTATATTATATAGGACTTACGCATTAACTCGCTCATTTGGTAGGGGTCAACGGTCGTTGACCCCTACAGGTTGTATTGGCTTTCCGGGTATGCGTCAGTCTTGTTATCTCTCTGGCCGAAGCCAATCCTCTAGAGCTAAACCGGGAATCCTCAACATATCGGAATCGTGAGAAACCAAAACCAAATCCCGCGCGATCGCAGTGGCCGCTATCAAAATATCCGCTGTTTCCAGTGGCGTCCCCTTGCGCCAACAACTTGGCAGTAGCATTGGCTGCGACTAATCCTCCTTTGATTTCATAGTAAGTTATGCAACTAATAAATAATTCTTGCTTTGTGATTCGGAACTGGCGAATTTTTGGAGCGATTATTTGATTTTTCTTCAAAATCGCCGAGACTATATTGGTGTCGAGAATGCAGCTCATTGCCCTTTGCTCCTAGATAGCGCTGCATCGAATTCTACCATTTGCTCTGGGGTCAAATCCGCGAGCAGTCCCCACATCACCTCTACTCCCATAACTCCTCTAACTCTCTCGCTTAGATCGCTATCGTCCATAGCTCGTAGTTCTTCTGATGAAAAATTATCTTCTATTAAAGGAACTATAACGCCGACGATTTCGCCCAATGTTAGGTCTGCAAAGAGGGGATTACCTTGAAGAAAATTTTCGATAATGGGCGAGATGCGATCGGCGATCGCTCTTTGGTAACTAGCAATTGTTTGCATAATGTCCTCCAATCCATTTGCGGGTTAACAATGACTATAGCGTTTCTCAAATAAGTGTAATGAACGAAAACGTAGGGGCGACAGCACCCCCGCAACCATCTCGGCTGTAGAACGGGGATTCTCGTATTGGGATGCTTCGCCCCAGACACCTCACATCAATTTGAGAAACGCTATATCTCTGGCGATAGTCGTTCTTTTATTATAGAGCAAAGGGCAGGTGATAGTCCCCGAGAAATCGACCAAAATATCCACATCGCTGTCCGGTCTGGCTTCGTCCCGAGCTACAGAACCAAAAATGGCTAGAGATTTAACCTCAAAATCTCTTATTTCATCCTGGTATTTTGCCAAAATCGCCAATACCTCATCGGGAGCATTTCACTTTTGTAAACAGTAGCCCAAAGGGCTTTGTTTGTGTAGCCGCGCCAGGCTCCGTCTAGGAGCGGCTAAGCCCAAGGGGCGAGGCGGCTAGATACGAAATTGAAATGCTCCCTACCTCATCTCTGTGCATTGCCTGTCCTCGCTACACTCTAAACTCTAGACTTTCTTTATAGCGTTTCTCAAATAAGTGTGACCCGGATGCCCCGGAAGGCATAGGGTCTCCCGAGCCGCCCGTTCGCCCTGAGCCTGTCGAAGGACCCCAATGCCACCCACCTACACCGCCCGCAACCCACCCACACCGCCCGCAGGAGGGGAGGGGGAGGTTGCCCAATGCCCAATGCCCAATTCCCCATGCCCCATGAATGCTATTTTCTATGGCAAAATCGGAGCATAAGAATCGGGAAGAGTCTCACACATGCAAAATAGCAATCCTCTAATCGGAAAAACAATCGGCGATCGCTACCGCATTATCGAGAGCTTGGTACGGGGTGGATTTGGTCAGACATATCTGGCTCTAGATACCCAGCGTCCGAGGGAGCCCAAGTGCGTGGTGAAGCAACTGAAGCCCGAGGCCACGGATCAGTATGCCTTGAAAACGGCGAAACGGCTGTTTGACAGAGAGGCGGAGGCTTTGGAAGAGTTAGGAGGCCACGATCGCATTCCGCGACTTTTGGCTCATTTTGAGGAAAACCAAGAATTCTATTTAGTTCAGGAGTTTATTGAGGGACAGGATCTCAGTAAAGAATTGCTTCCGGGCAAGCAGTTCGGCGAGGATGAGGTAGTTAAGCTTTTGCGGGGTATCTTGGAAGTTTTGGAATTCGTCCAGCAGCACAATGTTATCCACCGCGACCTGAAGCCGCCGAATATTATGCGTCGCCAAGATGGCAAGATTGTCTTGATTGACTTTGGGGCAGTTAAGGAGATTAGCACTCAGGTTATTAATGCTGGAGGGCAGGCAAAACCGACGGTGGCCATTGGCACTCACGGTTATATGGCACCGGAACAATCCCAGGGCGACCCGAGGCTATGCAGCGATATTTACTCGGTAGGGGCGATCGCCATTCAAGCTCTGAGCGGTATTTATCCGAAGAATTTGCCCAAGGATGCAAGAACCGGCCAAATTGTCTGGCGCGATCGCGTTAAAGTTAGCCCTGTGCTAGGAAATATCTTGGACAAAATGGTTTGCTTTGATTTTTCAGAGCGCTACCAGTCAGCAGCCGAGGTATTGCGACATTTGAAAAATATTACCCGTCCTACTAGCTCACAATATACCGAAAATCAACCTGACACTCAGATTCAGAATCCTCAGTCCAGTACAAAGCCTGGTAGAACTGTTGCCCTGGCTCTGCTTGCGATCGCTCTCTTATGTCTCGCCGGTGCGATCGCAATTCCACAAACTAGAAGCACACTATACGATTTGCTGACCAGTTTATTGTCAGAGAAAAACCTGGAGCTTTCGACATACGAGAATTATGATTTTAGAATCAAATACCCCCGAACTTGGAGACTGCAAGAAACAGACGACCCCTTTACCGGGGAAGCGATTAAATTGATAGCACCCAAAGCTAATTCGGGAAGTGCTTTTTCAGCTCAGCTCATTGTCACGGTTGAACCCGACGTATCAGAAACTCTGGCGGAATATGCGGACTCTTCCGAACAGCAGATTAGGAGCAACTTGCCTCAAGCTAATATTATCCAGAGGGTAGATACGACTTTAGCCAAGCGTCCCGCCTATGAATTGACATACGAAGGAATCGACGATAAGGATGGCACTACCGTGCGAAGAATGGAGGTAGCGACACTTTGGCAATACAAAGCTTATGTCCTGACTTACGAGGCCGAAGCTAGCGACTATCCTAACTGGGAAGCAACAGCACGGGAAATCATTGATTCCTTTGAGTTGCTAGTTGGTAAAGATTAGAGACTTGCCGATAATCTATGGCTTACCGTAGCATAGCATCCCGCAATTTATTGCGCCATTGTCCAGTGGCGTTTCTTTCGCTTCCCGTAACCACCACCCATAGCTCTTGCGAGCCGCAGATAATATCAGCAGTATGATTGTCGATTACCCCTGAAACGTAAGGGTCATCCCCGTCCTTCTTTATGTTTTCAAATCCTTGTTCCTGCATAATGCGAAAAGCCTTATCCAAACAAGCATCTACTCTCATTCCGCTTTCCCTTCTCGTCCACCGCAAAGCAGGATGAGCGGCGTTTGTCGATGAATTGGTTGGCGCATATGGGCGCTGCGAACCAGGCGAGCTGCCCTGTTCCATAGCATGCAGAAATCTATCGCGCCATTGTCGAGCGGTATCTCGATCGGCTCCAGCAACTGCTACCATCCACTCCTCCTCGCCACAGCTTATATCGATCGCATAACTGTCAATTATTCCCGAAACGTAAAGGGCTTCTCTATTTTTCTTTAGCTTTGTTAATCCTTCTTGCTGCATCGCCCGATCGGCTCGATCTAAGCAAGTATTAATTCTCATTGTACTGGCTCGAAATGTCCAGATCAAAGCGGGACGAGCTGTTGCGGTTAACGTAGCAGACGCTGGAGTTTGAGGCTGACCCTGGGACGACTGCGGCAGACTGGAACGATCTAGCACTCGCCAAATCTGAATGGTTCTGCCGCCAACTATTAAGGTACGCCCGTCGCGGCTGAAGGCAACAGAACCGCTTTGTTCGTCTAAATTGCGGAACAGGTTTCCAGTCTGTAGGTTCCACAGTCTGCTTCCTCGATCGCCACCGCTGGCAATAATCTGCCCGTCGGGGCTAATGGCGACGGAATCGACTCTCCAACCTAAATTAATGGTATTAACGAGACCTCCTGTTTGTGGATTCCAAATCTTAATAGTGCCGTCATCGCTACCGCTAACAAGGGTTAGTCCGTCGGTACTGAAAGCGACAGAGCGAACCTGGCCTGAATGCTTGCTCAGAACGTCAATCAGTTCTCCGTTTTCCACCTGCCACAACCTGATGGTCTTGTCAGCACTGCCACCTGCAAGAGTTGTTCCGTCAGGACTGAAGGCTAGGGACAAAATTACTCCTGGAAGTCCCGCGATCGCGTGCAGGCGTTCCCCCGTGCCTAGATTCCACAGCTCGAAACCATTGCCGCTACTACTGGCGAGAGTCTGTCCGTCGGGACTAATGGTCAGGGAAACAGCATTGCCCCCACTCAATTTTAAAGTGTGAATCTTTTCTTCAGTCTTCAGATTCCAAACTTCTATCTCGCCAAAATTGCTGCTGCTAGCCAGAGTATTGCCGTCCGGGCTAATAGCCACGGACAAAACTCTATCGCGATCGCCCTTTATCGTCTGAATTAAATTTCTCGTCCGTCTGTTCCAAATCTGAACTACAGTATCGCCAGTAGCAACTATGTTCCCGTCTAGGCTCAGAGCCACAGAATTGCGATCGCCACGAAGAGTATTAGCAAACTCCAGATTATCGTAGGGTATCCGGGGTATGCTAGGTAGAACTGGTCTTGGAGCTAGAGAGGGAGGCGGTGTCTCAGAAGAAGGCGGTGCCTGAGAAGGAGCTGGAGGGAGAAGCCGTGCCTGAGAGGGAGGCCGTCTCTGAGAAAGAGGCGGTGCCGGTTTTTTAAATGCGTTGGTATTAATCGGAATTGCCAAAAACAACCCCACAGGCCCAGTTATCGAATCCACCGCTGCTTGGCCATTAATTCCCACAACTCTACCTTCTTCGTCCAGCACCGGGCCACCGCTCATCCCTTTATAATTACCAGAAGCGTTGTGAATTAGGGAATAACCCAGATCGTCAGGTTGCGATAAAATACTGGTAATGTTGCCATCGAGACATTGATAGCTGACTTCGGGAATAGCTGGTAAAGGGTTGAGCCAGCCAGAGACATAAACTGTTTGACGCGGAGTCACATCATTAGAATTTCCCAGCTCCGCCACCGGATAGCTCTCGGAACTGGTAAAAGACAAAGCCGCCAAATCCACCCCGGACTGTTCTTCTATTTGATTGTAATTTACCCGGTGTTCCTCACCGTCTGCGGTTTTGACCGTATAATATCCTTCTCTATCGACAACGTGCCAGTTGGTCAGCACTGTATAAGTGTCGCCCTCTCGGTCAACAATAAATCCCGAACCTCCAGCCCCCGGTCCGTCAATGCGTACTGTAATTGCCTCAGCTATCTCGCAGATGTCTACCTCTGATTTTTGCGCTAAAGCGGGCTGGGTTTGCACTAGGGCGGCGACTGTGGCAGTGCCAGCGATAATGGCTGAAAGTTTGGGCGATAAATTCATAGTTATATCAAATTTGGTTAAGCGCGATTTTTACTATACCAAATGCCGCCAGCAGCATCTTACTCCGACAGCTCCTCGATTCTTTTTTTTGACTCCTCATGCCATCTAGCATTCCCTTGTGCTTGATGGAGAGCTGCCGCCTTGCGAAAGTCCTCAATTGCCCTTTGCCGCTCTCCGATGTTGCGAAGAGCAAAACCCCGGCTGTAGTAAGCCTCAGCGTAGTCAGGACTGATGCGAATTGCTTGGTTGTAATCTTCTATCGCCCTTTCATACCTTGCTTGCTCCCTGTAGGCATTACCTCGGTTGTTGTAAGCAGTAGCATAGTCGGGATTGATACGAATCGCTTGGCTGTAATCTTCTATCGCTCCTTCATAGTTTTTCTGGTAATAGTGGGCGTCACCCCGGTTGACGTAAGCGATAGCATAGTTGGGATTGAGGCGAATCGCTTGGTTGTAGTCCTCTATTGCTCTTTCATAGTTACCCTGGAGGCCGTAGGCAATACCCCGGTTTGTTTGCACTATCCAGGGTTCGAATACGTTGAGCCGCAAAGACTCGCTGTAATCGGCTAATGCTCTTTCATAGTTTTTCTGAGCAGCATAAGCAACACCCCGGCAGTTGTAAGCAATAGCATAGTTGGGATTGACGATAATTGCACTGTTGCAGTCTGCTATTGCTCTTTCATATTTTGTTTGGCTGTAGTAAACCCAACCCCGGTGGAAGTAAGCCCTAGCGCGATCGGGATTGAGGCGAATCGCTCGGTCAAAGTCTGCTATTGCTCTTTCATGCTTTCCCTGGCGGTAGTAAACCCAACCTCGGTTGTTGTAAGCGTCAACATAGTCAGCATTGAGGCGAATCGCTTGGTCGAAGTCTGCTATTGCTCTTTCATGCTTTCCCTGGAGGTGGTAAGCCCAACCTCGGCTGTTGTAAGCGTCTGCATAGTCAGGACTGAGGCGAGTCGCTTGGTTGAAGTATTCTATTGCTCTTTCATAGTCTTCTTGGTCTGACCGCGCTTTTCCTCGTTTCCAGGCTTCCTCAGCAGTTTCTATAACCGTTTCCCTGACTCGCACTCCTTCAAAGGCATTAATCGGAATCCCCAAATACAAGCCCACAGGCCCGTCCAGCAAATCTGCTGCTGCTTCCCCATTAATTCCCACCACCCTGCCTTCCTCGTCCAGCGCTGGGCCACCGCTCATCCCCTTATAATTCCCAGAGGTGTTATAAACCAGGGAATAGCCGCGATCGTTAGGTTGCGGCAAAACACTGGTAATCTTGCCATCGATAAAACTATAGCTAGGTTCGGGAATAGCTGGTAAAGGATTGATCCAGCCGGAGACATATACTGTTTGAGGCGAAGTCACGCGATCGGAATTTCCCAACTCTGCAACCCGATAGCGCTGGGAACTGGTAAAAGACAAAATCGCTAAGTCTGCTCCAGGCAGTTCTTGTATTTGGCCATAAGCAACTCGATGTTGCCGACCGTCCGCAGTTTTGACCGTATAATCCCCTTCTCTATCCACCACATGCCAGTTGGTCAGCACTGTATAAGTATTGCCCTCTAGTTCGACAATAAATCCCGAGCCTCCAGCTCCCGGCCCGTCAATGCGTACTGTAATTGCCTCAGCTATTTCGCGAATTTCTGCCGCCGTTTTTTGCGCTAGCGCGGGCTGGAGTTGCACTAGCGCGGCGACAGTAGCAGTGCCAGCGATAATTGCTGAAAGTCTGGGCGAGAAACTCATGGTTATTTCACATCTTGTTAGCGCGTTTTTTGTACCATTTTGTCAGGTTGACAGCCTTGTAGGGTCTTACTCCAACAGCTCCTGAATTTTATTCGTTGCCCTCTGATATATTTCAGTTTCGCCTTGCGTTTGCGAGAGTTCTGCAGCCTTGCGAAAATCCTCAATTGCCCTTAGCCGCTCTCGGACGTTCAGATGAGCAACACCCCGGTTGTAGTAGGCCAAAGCATAGTCGGGATTGATGAGAATAGCGCGGTTGTAGTCTGCTATTGCTCTTTCGTGCTTTCTCAGTTTGCGGTAGGCAAGACCCCGGTTGTTGTAAACAGAAGCAGAGTCAGGACTGATACCGAGCGCTCGGTTAAAGTCTGCTATTGCTCTCTCATACCTTCCCTGGCTGCGGTAGGCAAGACCCCGGTTATTGTAAGCCAAAGCATAGTCAGGATTGAGGCGAATCGCTTGGTTAAAGTCTGCTATTGCTCTTTCGTAATTTTCCTGAAGGCGGTAGGCGCGACCCCGGTTGTTGTAAGCCAAAGCATAGTCGGGCTTGATACTAATAGCTTGGTTAAAGTCTGCTATTGCTCTCTCATAGCTTCTCAGGTCAGAGTAGGCAAAACCCCGATTGTTGTAAGCCTCAGCATGGTTGGGATTGAGGCTAATCGCGCGCTCGAAGTTCTCTATTGCTCTTTCGTGACTTCCCCGGCGGCGGTAGGCGCGACCCCGGTCGTTGTAAGCATCGGCATAGTTAGGATTGAGGCTAATCGCTTTATTGAAGTATTCTATTGCTCTTTCATAGTTTCCTAGATCTAAGCGAGCCCTTCCTCGGTTCCAGGCTTCCTCAGCATTTTCTCCGATTTGCGATCGTTCAAAAGTGTTAATCGGAATTGCCAAATACAAGCCCACAGGCCCGGTTTGCTTGTTGCCTACCGCCTCTCCATTGATTCCCAGCACCTTGCCTTGCTCGTCGAGAACTGGGCCACCGCTCATTCCTTTATAATTACCAGGAGTGTTATAAACCAGGGAATAGCCTCGCTCGTTAGGTTGCGGCAAAACACTGGTAATCTTACCATCGATAAAACTATAGCTGGGTTTGAGAACTTGTTCTGACAAGGGATTAAACCAACCTGCCACATAGACCGTTTGAGTCAAATTCACGCGATCGGAATCCCCCAATTCCGCCACTCGATAGCGTCGGGAAGTGGTGAAAGACAAAACCGCCAAATCTGCTCCGGGCAGTTCCCGTATTTGGCTTACCCGATGTTGCTGACCGTCTCCAGTTCTGACGGTATAATCCCCTTCTCTATCCACCACATGCCAGTTAGTCAGCACTGTATAAGTATTGCCCTCTAGTTCGACAATGAATCCCGAGCCCCCAGCTGCCGGCCCGTCAATGCGCACGGTTATTTCCCTTGCAACTTTGGCAACATCCTCTGCTCGCGCCACAGAAAAAGGCAATTGCACTGCTGCGATCGCCGCACCAATTAAAGCTGTTGGTAGTGCGGGGCTAAATTTCACAATAGTTTGACCTCCTGCGACTAAGTTTAAAACTCGCGACAGCTCTTTCCTGCCTCGGTCTCTGCCTGCATCTGCAAAATAAAACAAACAATGCTCCAATAACTCAATTTTTCCCTACAAACCAGGGACGAAGCCTCGCGCCTCTCCGTTGCGGTTTCGATAGGAATCGCCCAACTGGAGCTAACGATTAACGGTTGCAAAGAGGGACTGGGTTCGGAGCCATCCTCATATAGATCGGGAGCGTCCCAGAGGGGATAAGCGTGCATCCCATTGATACCCACAACCTCGCCCCGGCGATTTAGGAGCGGCCCGCCACTCATGCCCTTTTCCACATTATTGGTGTAGCCGATTCGATAACCCTCTTGCAAAGCCTTGTCCAGTACCAGAGAGACCCGACCCATTCTCAGGATAAACCCTTGGCTCGAAGGCAGGGGCTGGAAGGCAGAAGGCAGAATTAGCTCCTCATTTTCGCGATTATTTTCATTTTCGATACTCTGGCCTTCTACCTTCCAAGGAAACCCAGCGGCAAAGACCTCATCTCCTACTTGCAGAGAGGACGAGCTTCCCAATCTTGCTACGGCATAGACGGTTCTGGTGCTGCGAAACTGCAAGAGAGCCAAGTCATAACCCTCTAGACCGACGGCATTAACTGGGTCCGCCGGATAATCTCGGCCATCGGCAGTCCTAATCCAATAGGGAGAATTTCCCCCTCTGAGGACGTGCTTATTAGTGACAACGGTATAAACGGAGCCCTGTCGCTGAATTATAGTACCGGAACCCAGGGGAACTTCTGAAAGTACCCTAACCGCGATCGCTCGGGCTTGCTGATGCAGTTCGTTTTCCCGGTTTTGCAGTGACGGGGGTAGCGATGTTTCTGCCAATGCCGGTTCTGCCGGCTCTGTCTCAGTTGCAGAGCTGTTTGCACTCAAAACCTTACTCCTCAAGTTCGGCGATCGTGCAAGCAGCGCTAACAACAAAGAGCCAACAAAGGTAATCCGCATCCAGGAAGTACCCAATCGCATCGTCATAAAAACTTAACGAGCTTACCAGAGTTCTTCGAGTTCTTCTTGAGGTTTTTGCTGAGGTTCTTGCTGAGGTTTTTCCTGAAGTCCTTCCTGAAGTCCTTCCCGAACCTCTGCCTCATTGAGAAAAACCTCTATATCAACGTAGGTCTCGCCGTCCACATAGAAGATAAGGTCATCGCTCAACAGTAAAGGTCCCCCAACCCGACGCCGCACATCCGTCATCTGTGCCAAGGTCTCGGAGGCATCGCTCCCCTGTTCCAGGGTGACAAGTATATCTCTTTCAACACAAGAACCCCCCTTGTCCCTGGCAACGCAGATTACGGGGTAATCCCTGAAAGTCCCAGTCCTCATATACTTCAGCGTACCGTTGTCGTAATAGCGCTGGAATCTCTGGGCTACTGCTTCGCAGCGAGCCTGGGGGGTCCAACGGGGATCTTTAATCCAGTTAGAAACCCAATCAATCATGGGGACGTTTCCCCGAGTAGTGCGAGCAATGGTAGCGGGCACGTTTCCATAGCTGGGATGATTGTCCGTGCCGCAGAAAAATCGTTGGTTTTGGGCTTCGCTGGGCTGAGTGAAGGTCGCCGTAGCACCGAGAGCGAGGATCGAACTAGCTAGTATTTTGGTAAATGACTTGGGCGTGAGAGTCATGCAAATCCCCTAATCTTCAACAGATAGATCGACTGTTTTATAGCGGTCAGCGGTCAGCTATCAGCAGTCAGCTTTTAGCACAAGCATTGTCGGCTTGTAGAGGCTTGACCGCCGTTTCGCTTCGCGCTCTAGCTGGCCGCTGACCGCTGACAACTTACTGCTATAATACTATAATTAGCAAGACTTTGACTGAAGGCTGAAAGCATGTCCTGAGCGAAGTCGTAGGCGAAGCCTGCCCTCCGGGGCATAGGGCTGAAAGCTGACTGCTGACTGCTGACCGCTATAATAAAAAAAACCCGGCTCGGGGAGCCGGGAGCAGAGCTGGTAATAGCCGGACCGCTTAACGCACCCGCAGAAGGTCTAGTTCGATTAACCCTTCTAGGGCCGTGTGGCATTGCTCGCCAGTTAACTTACATTCTCGCAAGAGGTCTGCGTAATGGCGATCGCTCTGGTAAAATACCAACCAAGCCAAAACAAACATTTCTTCACGGGTAAGGCTGCGGCGGCCTTCGGTGTTGGCTTCGGTATTGACGGTTAAATCGTCAAGGGTCCATTGAAATCCATTCATATCTAGAATTTAACTTTGGTTTGCTGGGGGGCTGATGCCCCTCTTTTTTTGCGGACAACTTTATTATAGCAACTGTTTTTAACTTGTCAACCCTTTTTAGCATTTTTTTTGCAAAATTTTTGAAATTAGTTTCAGATACCTTACTTGGGCGCCACACCTGCCCATTGGGCATTGGGCTACAAATTAGGGTGTAGGGTGTAGGGTGTAGGGTGTAGGGTGTAGGGAAGAAGTCAAAAGGCGGCAGCGTACAAAATTGAAATGCTCCCGTGTTTCTTCACTTTTGACTTTTGACTTTTGACTTTTGACCTTTATCTGGTCCCCATGTCCCCATGTCCCCCGGTCTCCCTCGCCCAATGCCCCATGCCCAATGCCCAATGCCCCATGCCCAATGCCCAATTCCCAAAACTTGACATGTTACAAAAAGTAATACATAATATTACAAGCGAGCTAGAGGGGAGGATTAATCGGTGTTGGAGCAAGAATCATTTAATCCAAATCTAATTTTGCCGGTGGGAACGCAGGTCGTGACCCGGGTCGCCATCAAAGGAACCCACAGCAAACCCGATCGCCAAGCCGGTGCAGTGGGAGCGATCGTTAGAACCCCAACCGACAATGCCCACACCTATCGGATTCGCTTTGCCGACGGGGACGAAGCTTCTCTGCGTCGGGAGCAACTGAGCATCCGCAAGCAATGGCAAAAGCAAGGTCTGCAATTGCCAGAAGCAGTCTTAGCGGACTTTAATCTTTATGACAAAATCATCTATCGCTGCATCGTCGGTTCTAGAGCTTTCGGCCTAGACGATCGCGACTCGGACATAGACCGGCGCGGCATTTACTTGCCTCCGGCAGAAATGCACTGGTCTCTCTACGGCGTTCCCGAACAATTGGAAAACAACCAAACCGAAGAATGCTACTGGGAACTGCAAAAATTCCTGACTTTGGCGCTAAAAGCCAATCCCAATGTATTGGAATGTCTCTACACGCCGCTAGTAGAAATGGCAGCGCCCCTGGCAGAAGAACTTCTGGCGCAGCGCGAGATATTTCTCTCCAAGCTCGTCTATCAAACCTACAACGGTTACGTCATGTCTCAGTTTAAAAAACTAGAGCAAGACATCCGAACTAAAGGAGAAATTCGCTGGAAGCACGCCATGCACTTAATTCGCCTTTTGCTTTCCGGGATTACCGTTCTCCAGGAAGGGATTGTCCCGGTGCGGGTCGAGCAATACCGGGAACAACTCCTCGCTATTCGTCGCGGCGATATGCCCTGGTCGGAAGTGAACCAATGGCGGCTGCGGCTGCATGCTGATTTCGATCGCACCTTTGCCAACACGCGATTGCCCGAGCGTCCCGACTATGCCAAAGCCAATGCTTTTTTGATTAAAGCCCGAAGGGAAATGGTTTAGCCATCGTCGGCTCGTAGGGGCGATTCGCGAATCGTCCCTACATTGATTAAAACGCGAAGGGAAATGGTTTAGCTATTTTCGGCTCGTAGGGGCGGGTGCGATCAAAACCCGTTGGTAAGAATGAGATACCCCTCGCCGGATCCCCCCAACCCCCCTTAAAAACGCCATCGGCTTCATTGCCGCTTTCAAGGGTATGTTTTTTATAATCTCCTAAATGAGCGCAATCGGTGGGGTGCATAAGTGTCTGGGGCGAAGCATTCCAATACAATATTTTTATTTAATACCACAAGCTGTCTCGGGAATGCTGTCGCCCCTACGCCCCGGGTCGCGTCCTCGATACCAAGCGCTTAATGCCAAATCTAAAAAACATACCCTTGAAAGCTTCTTTGCCCCCCTTAGCGAAAGAAAAAATTTGGGGGGATACCGCTGACCGCTGACCGCTGACCGCTGACTGCTGACCGCTGACTGCTGACTGCTGAGCGCTGACTGCTGACCGCTGACTGCTATACGTTATGGAACGAGAATTATTAGACATCATTGCCGAACAACCCTATCCCCTGCTTTTCGTCACTATTAGCGGATCGCACTTATATGGCTTTGCTTCTCCAGATTCCGATTATGACTTGCGGGGAGTTCACATTTTGCCAGTGCGGGAAGTCATCGGCTTAGATGCGGGGCGGGAAACTATCGAAATTGCGGAGCGGCGCAATTCTGGCTTGGAACTGGACTTAGTAACCCACGATATCAAAAAGTTCTTTAGCCTGCTGCTCAAAAAAAATGGCTATGTCTTGGAGCAATTATATTCGCCGCTGGTTTTGCAGAGTAGCTCGGCTTATCAAGAATTAAAAGAAATTGCCAGCGGCTGTATCACCCGTCACCACGCTCATCACTATCTCGGCTTTGCCCGAACTCAATGGAGACTTTTCGCCAAAGAATCTCCCCAGCGAGCGAAACCGTTGCTATATGTTTTTCGGGTATTGCTGACGGGGATCTATCTGATGCGAACCGGCAGCATCGAAGCGAACTTAGTCAAGTTAAATGAGGAGTTCCGCTTGCCTTATGTCCCCGAATTGATAGCTCGGAAAATGGCTGGCGGCGAGGGAGCCTTTTTGCCAGAAGCCGATGTAGCTTTCTATCAGGAAGAGTTCGATCGCCTCTATCGGCAATTAGAAGAAAACTCCGCTGCCAGCAGCCTCCCAGACAAACCGAATGGCAAAAAAGCTCTCAATGATTTGTTGGTGCGATCGCGTTTATTTTGATGCAGCGCATCTCGCATATAAATCATTTGTGCAAACAGTAGGGGTTCCCCGTGCCCGCCCCGGCTTTGGGCAGCCACGGGGCGGGCACGGGGAACCCCTACAGGATTCATGGAGACGCATTATATATAAGGTGCGCGCCCGCACACCATTATATAGCACTACCGATTAAGGTGTTTGACAGCTACAAAATGCGCTCATGAGTGCGTATGGCAGGACTTTAGCTGACTGCTGACTGCTGACAGCTAATCGCTTACCGCTATATTAATTAGAGCGACAATGCTGGAGAAATCGAGCCGGAAGGTCGGGGCGCGAACCCCAGTGCAGGTGGATATAAGAAGCATGCAATACTGCTCGTTCCCCGGATTTTAGCCCGTCGGATTTTAGCCCGTCGAAACAATAATTTTGGTGCCATCCTTCGGCAACGGGTTTGGCTCCAGGGCGATAGCTCCAAGTCTGAAATAGAGGCGAAGCGGGTTCGCTCTGGAGCTGGGAACGATGAAACTCATGGCCATATACAGTTTCTCCGGCAGCTAATAAGGGACTATTTTGCAAAGCCGTAGCTCGCCGATAGCCTAGGGTCAAACGCTTGCCCATCTCTGCAATTGTTGGCAAAACTCCTACCATCGGCCAAGATTTTCCCTCGAAATCCGCAATTTTTTCGGCCAAGTACATTAAACCGCCACATTCAGCATAAACGGGCAGTCCCGATTGGATGGCCGATCGCACCGCATCCCTTGCCGAACTATTATCGCTGAGTTCCTCGCCAAATACCTCTGGGAAACCGCCGCCAAAATACAGTCCGCGAATGTCCTCTGGCAAGCGGGAGTCTTTGAGGGGACTCCAAGGTATTAATTCTGCCCCTAAAGATTCGAGAATATCCAGGTTGTCTTGATAGTAAAAACTGAAGGCAGTATCCCGAGCGATCGCTATTTTAATTTTGCCTTGACTGGCAGAAGCGATCGCTCGCGCCCGGTCGAGAGAATCTTGGTAAGAAGCGCGCGATCGCATCTCTTCCCCATCCGGCTTTGGTAATGGCGCTGGTAATTTTTGCTGTTCCCGGAGCAATGGCAATAGGCGCTGCCAATCAAAACTTTTTGCTGCAATGTCCGCCAGTCGGTCGAGCAATTCATCTAAGTGGGCAAGTTCTGCTGTGGGAACTAGGCCGAGATGGCGATCGGGAATAGCAATCTTATCCTGACGCCGCATGACTCCGAGTATGGGAATCTCTAAAGGAGCGAGGGCGTTTTGCAGCAATTCTAGGTGGCGATCGCTCGCTACTCTATTTAGTATGACTCCGGCCAGATGGATTCTGGGGTCTAAGGAGCGATAACCGTGGGCGATCGCGGCTACCGAACCCGATAGCCGGCTGCAGTCGATAACTAAAATCAGCGGCAGTCCCAGCAGTCTGGCGATATGAGCTGTGCTGGCAAAATCTGTCCCTTGCAACCAAGAATTACTCCCTAAATTAAGAGCAATTTTTTCCGAATATTCATAACTAATTTCTTTTCGCTTATCTCCTGCCAACGCGACCCCATCAAACAAGCCCATCACCCCTTCAACTAAAGCAACTTCTACCTGGGCAGCATGGCGCTGAAAACATTGGCGAACGTATTCTGGAGAAGTTATCAGAGGATCTAAGTTGCGACAAGGACGACCCGTCACGTTTTGGTGAAACATCGGGTCAATATAATCCGGGCCGACTTTAAATGATTGGACGGTTATTCCCGAGCGTTTTAAATAGGAGAGTATAGCTAGAGTAATTGTGGTCTTGCCAACTCCGCTACGTTCCCCGGCGATCGCTAAAGCCATAGTCAAAAATAAAAAAATACAAACTGGAGCCAGAAACCCGGTTTTTGAAAAACCGGGTTTCTCAGGTATCGCAAATACTTTATAGCGTTTCTCAAATAAGTGTAATGAACAATCCCCTTGGAGGGCGTAGGGGCGACAGCATCCCCAAGACAATCTCGGCGACCCGAACGACAACCCCCGTAGTGGGATGCTTCGCCCCACATAACCTCACATTAATTTGAGAAATGCTATAGTCCCAAATAGTCTAATGCGAGCTAAACTAAGAAAAGTAACGCAGAAATCCTCATTAAAGAGAGGCTAGCAATGTCCGCTGAGGCAGCTTATGAAATTCCGAGGGAAGTAGCAGCGGCCCCGCCAGAGTGGGAACCGCCCATGCCCCCTGTTGACTTGATTTTTGATGACGGAGAACCCTTGGAAAGCCCTCAACACCGCATAGCAATGAATGCCCTGATCCGGTTATTGCTGCAAGCACTAGCCGATCGCAAAGATTTCTTTGTCGGGGGCAATATGTTCGTATATTACAGCAGCACCCAGGCTCGCAATCGCGATTTTAGAGGGCCAGACTTTTTTGTAGTGCTAGATGTAGATGGAGAGCGCGATCGAAGAGGCTGGGTAGTCTGGGAGGAAAACGGTCGCTATCCAGACGTCGTTGTAGAACTGATGTCCCCATCCACTGCCGATGTAGATCTCGGCGAAAAGAAAAATATTTACGAGCGTACTTTCAAGACGCCGGACTATTTTGTTTACGACCCGTTTCAGGCAGATTCTTTACAAGGATGGCACTTGAATGCCAAACAACGCTATGAGCGATTAGTGCCAAACGACCGAGGATGGCTCTGGTGCGAAAGCTTGGGTTTGTGGTTGGGAACCTGGCAGGGAACTATCGACCGAGTGACTGCTTTTTGGTTGCGCTTTTATGACTCTTCGGGAAATCTGATTCCCTTTCCCGAAGAGGCTGCCGAGCAACGAGCCGAATCTGCCGATCAAAAAGCGGCTCGCCTTGCGGAGCGATTAAGAGAATTGGGAGAAGATCCCGATCTTTTATAAGGGATTAAAGGTGGGTTACGCAAGTTGTACCCACCCCTAGCCCCTCCCAAGAGGGGAAGTAGAATGACCTCATCGCTTGCCGACAAACCAGGCGATCGGTACTATCCTATTGACTAAATACAATCATTATCCTCCCAGGTTCTTCCATCCCGTATTACCTTGTTCTGTAGGTGGCGAGCCTCCAGGAGTAGCAGGAGGTTTATTCGCTCCACCACAATAAGGATTAGCAGCATTAGTACCACTAGGCGCAGTGACTACAGACTGGAATAAATTTGCTCGCGTCACTGCCTCTGTAATGCCACCACTGGTTACCTCAGCACTGTACGTCCGGCCTTGGTAAGCCTTGAGTTTGGGCTTGATAGCACAAGCTGCGGACGCAGCAACGCTTTCACCAGCAACTATATCAGTAACTATGCTGTATTGGTAGTTTACAGTCTGGGTCTGTATGCCGATTCCCAAAGCGCCAATATTGCCGGTAAATTCATTGTTTTCTAAATGGTATGCCTGTTGAGCCCGATTCAAAGTACCAATGTTGTTCCGAGCCTCCACATATTTGGCCTTATTCACTTGACTCAGAAGAGAAGGCAAGGCCAAAGCACAAAGAATCCCGATGATAATAACCACAACCAACAATTCTATTAAAGTAAACCCTTCTTCGCGCTTCGTTTTATTTAGATGCTGTAAGAACTTGACCCTTAGTTCTGCTTTCATATTTTAGACCCTAATGGCTTAGATGCTTGGTTTTCAACTCTTGAATAAAACTTACCCATGTTGACACCACTATCTATCATCACAATTAAAATAATTTTCACGCAATAAAAGTGCATTGCAACTACACCCACAAGCACTAAAAACTCGTGGATATTTGGCTGCTATTGCAGCTATTTACTGTATTTATAGAGCAACATAAATCGGTAAGACGCTGGAAAAATAGCGCTTACAAGTGGCATTTATGCTGTCCTAATTTTTTGCCTAGCCGATCGCATTTTCGGCAAGACTTATATGACTCGTTTTGACAACAAGTCTTTTGAAAAAGAAAACTTACGCAAAATATCTAGATTGTTTTGTAGGGGCAATCCCCCTGTGGTTGCCCCGATCGCTGTTAGTTAATGCTTAAGTCCTAAAAAAATTATTTTGCTCGCTTGCATTCTCTTACTTCTTTGCATGACAAACAAAACGTCATAATACATACAACGACGCTTTTATCTGCTTGAGCTTATAGCGTTTCTCAAATTGATGTGAGGGCGAAGCATCCCATTACGGGGGTTGCCGTTCTACGGCCGAGATTGTCTCGGGGATGCTGTCGCCCCTACGCCCCTACGTTCTCTTCGTTAGACTGATTTGATAAACGCTTTATTCGCTTGGCTGAGAAGCCATCGCCAAGCTACGGTAGCCAAAGTTACCGTCGCGATCGCCACAACCAAAATTAGATTAAAGTAAATTCTTATTCCTGCTTCTTTTCGTTGAAGTGCCGCAGGAACTTGACCCTTAGTTCTACGTTCATAATTTATACCTTCCCCTGATGGCTTAGATGCTTGAGTTTCGACTCTTAAATAGAACTTACCCAGTTTGGCAGCGTTCCATATCACCAGGACAAAAATATTTTTATAAAGCAGCTATAAAAATCGCCTCAAAACTATATCCAGCAAGCTTTACAGACTCTTAAAGATTTGGCTGGCTTGGCGGAATTGTCTCAAACGATCTGCCTGGAGCGACGCAGGCATCGACTGGCTATTAGGGGGTTTTGACCCTCAGCAACAGCAGGCCGATAAAGACCTTTTAAGCCCAATACGCAGGTTAGAGCCTTCCCGATATTTGATAAGCTGTAATTTCTAGCAAGAGCCAGAAACCCCAGAAACCTCAGAAACCCCAGAAACCTCAGAAACCCGGTTTTTTGAAAAAACCGGGTTTCTTAATCTTAAGCCCCAGAAACCCGGTTTTTTCAAAAAACCGGGTTTCTTAATCTTAGCTACCTAGGCGAGCTGCTGCTATAATAATTCGATCGCTTTTCCAAAAAAATATATGAAACAATCGCAGGGGCTGAGAAAATGGATAAGTTTGTTTTTGATAAGCTGCTTTTTGGCACTTAGCTGTGGCGGCACTCCGACAGCAGACTTGCCGCCAGCAAACCGGCAGAGCGATCGCATTACCATCGGCACTACTGGAAAAGTGCGAACCCTAGACCCGGCGGATGCTTACGACTTGGCTTCGGGAATCTTGCTGGAAAATATGGGCGATCGCCTCTATCGCTACCAACCCGGAACCGACAAGCTGCAACCCCAACTAGCCACGGAATTGCCGACAATTAGTAGCGACGCTTTAACCTATACCATTCCCCTGCGCCAAGATGTCGTTTTCCATGACGGCACTCCTTTCAACGCCGAAGCAATGGCCTTTTCTCTGCGGCGATTTATGGAAAACGGCGGGCAACCGTCATTTTTGCTAACCAAAGCCGTGGCATCCGTCGCCGTCACTAGCGAATATGAAATAACCATCCAGCTAAAACAACCATTTGCCGCTTTTCCCAAACTTTTGACCTTTTTCGGCACTTGTGCGGTTTCGCCTCAATACTACGGTAAAGATGGCGAATTCAAACCAGATAGCTTTGCGGGGACTGGTCCGTATAAATTGGCCAAACTCGGGACGGATTCGGTTAAGTTGGACATTTTCGAGGAATATTGGGGGGAGAAACCAGCCAATAAAGGAGTTGACATTCAGCGCTTTTCCTCCGCAGCGAATTTATACAATGCTTTTCGCACCGGCTTGGTGGATGTGGCTTACGATACTCTCGACCCGAACCAAATTCGCTCTTTAGAAGAGCTGGCACCGGAGAAAGGCTGGCAGGCGATCGCCACTAGCGGTAATTTTATTAGCTATTGGCTGCTCAACGTTAAGGAACCGCCTTTAGATAATCCCAAGGTGCGGCAGGCGCTGGCGGCTATTGTCGATCGCTCTTTATTAATAGAGCGAGTAAACTCCGGCCAAGCAGAACCCCTCTACAGCATGATTCCCACTTACTTTGATGCTTATCAGCCAGTTTTTCAAGAACGCTACGGGGACAAAGGCAATCCAGCCAAAGCCAAAGAATTACTAGCCGAAGCCGGATATAGCAGCGCCAATCCCTTGAAGTTGGAACTCTGGTATCCAACAGACTCGCCGGTGCGGGGTTTATTGGCCAGCGCTCTCAAAGCGATCGCCCAGCAGCAACTAGATGGGATGCTAGAGCTAGAACTAAATAGCGTAGAATTTACAACTTCGACGGCGAACCGAGCTAAAGGAGTTTATCAGACCTTTTTAATGAATTGGTTTGCCGATTTTTTCGACCCAGACAACTACACTCAGCCTTTTCTCGCTTGCAGCAAAGGTGACCCAAGCACCGGCTGCGAGTCCGGCGGCAGTAAATCTCTAGGGTCGTTTTACTATAGCGATCGAGCGAATCAGCTTATCGATCGCCAGCGCAAAGAACTAAATCCCGAAGCTCGCAACGCTATTTTTGGCGAACTTCAAGAATTATTAGCCGATGAAGTTCCCTATATTCCTCTCTGGCAAAACAAAGACTATGCCTTTGCCCAAAAAGGCATAACTGGCGTCACCCTCAACCCCAGCCAGTTGTTTCCTTTGGCCGAGATTCGGAATACTGGGGCATAGGGCATTGGGCATGGGGCATGGGGCATTGGGCATTGGAGGAGTGAAAAGTCAAAAGTCAAAAGTGAAAAGTCAAGAGAAATAATTATCTAATATCAAATCCGGTTAATTACACATAAATCCCGTAGGGGCGGTGCCCCCGTGCCCGCCCCAAACCAACCGGGGCGGCCGGGGGGCGGCCGGGGCGGGCACGGGGGCACCGCCCCTACAAACTTTGACTGTTTAACCGGATTTGATATAACTATTCACTGTCCCTTGTCCCCTTGTCCCTTGTCTCCCTGTCTCCCTATCTCCCTGTCCCCTTGTCCCCTTGTCCCCTTGTCCCCCAATGCCCCACACCCCACACCCCACACCCTACACCCCACACCGAGCCCATAACCTTCCTTCGCAAAGATTGAGCTGGTGCTTGGTTGTAGTTCTTTCGCGGGTTTTTTCAAATTCTATCGAGTCAAATCCTGCGGCTCGCGCCAGCTCGCCCAACCATTCAGGCAGTGGAATATAAATGCCGTAGAGAGCAGAATCGCCAATGACAAAACAAACTGTGGCTGGAGCTTGGCAAGTGCGGCGCAATGCCAACCAAACTTTAGCCATATCCAAAAAGTAGCAGGCAACCATGAGATGGTAATTTTTTTTGCCCGGGTGCCGATCGCGCTCTTCGGAAAGCTTGGCGCATACTTCGGTTATGGCCGCTCTAATCGGCTCTAGTTCTGGAGAGGCCAGAACGGCATCCAAATTGACTGACCTTCTAGTAACGTACTGCGAAGAAGAACGAATCAGATATTGCCGCACGGCATTATTGAGATCTCCCCAGCCTTGAATCTCTCCCATAAAACACATTTCCAGACGAGTGGTATCGGCATAGTCATAGTTATTAGGCAGCGGCGGCGAAGCAATGACCAAATTAGCAAAGCGATCGGGCACCCCTTCGCAAGTCCGCGCATCAGATCGAATCAGAACAGCCTCAGAAGCTGCTGTTTGGCGAGCTAATATCATATCTGTGGCCATACCTTCTGCCATTTTCTGAAAAGCAGACATTGGCTCTAAAGGATTTTTTTTCGTATGGCGAGGCAAGACATACTGCCAAGATGCTATGCCCGCGTCGGAAACATGGCGCAGAATAGAAATCAGGGTTAGCCAGACTAACTCTGATTCTGGAGAATTGTCTGCAAACTTTTCCCAACCCTGTCGCAATCTGTCCAGGGATTCTAGAGCTAAATTGCTAAAAAATTTTCTAATCAAAAGGGGATAACGCTCTAAGTCCCCTTGCACTGTTTCGGCATGTTGCGTCACTTTGACAATGCGATCGATATAAGCGGACGAGTCAGTTTGGCAATACAGCTTGGCTTGGGCTATTCGAGCAATAAAGGGATGAGCTTCAAGGCCGTAAGATTCAACGCCAAGTTTTTGCGCCGCTAGTAAGGTTGTCCCGGAGCCAGCAAATGGATCTAGAAGAGTTACCCGCCCTTTTTGTCTCGCTTTCTCGATCGCGGTTTCAACCCATTGGGCGGAGAAATCAGCGCTAAATCTAAACCAGCGATGAACTGGCAATTTCATATTGTCGATAAAAGTAGATGCCGTTTTGTCTGATAGAGATGGTAGATTGGCAGTCACTCGGAATAATTTTCCTTACTTGGCTTTTAGTTAACCGCAATGCAGCGGCTATCGGGGCCATAGACTAGGGTGTGGGGTGTGGGGTGTAGGGAAACTTCATGCTATTTCCCAATCGCACTTCAGGAGTCTCAGAGTCAACACCCTAGCCATAGACCCTATGGTATCTTACCATGACTCTCGACAAAAAAATTATTGGCAAAAAAATAAGACTGGCATTGCTATGCGATCGCATCGAGGGCTTGGTAGGGAGCTATATCCCCCGAGTTACTAACCTATAGTCATTTCAATTAAGTTTGATACAGTTATACCATTTCTGTATGAAGATGCAACAAATCCATTCGGGCTGAGCTTTGAGCTTGTCGAAGAGTCGAAGCCCAGATACGCCAAGGTGCTATGCCTAAGAAAAGCTCAGCCCGAACGGTGGATAAAGGTCGTTATTTGTTGCAGCTTCATACAGAAATGGTATTACGTTTGCATAGCCTGCCCTCTGGGCAATCGCCCCTACGTCTTGTCTCATTTTTATTTTAAATGACAATATTTTTCTATTACTATTCGCTCAAACGAGACAGCAAACGTCGAAACAAACCTTCTTGAGCTAGGCGATCGGCACCAGCAGCTAACCATAAATATCCGGTCATATTCTCGGGTTTGTCAAGTTCTCTTTTCTTTTTGGATAGCTCTTTTTTCATACACCAACAAAGCAGATTGATAAAGTCGTGCCCGCGTATCTTAGAGCGCGTTTCCCGAATATCAACGCTCCGTAATTGCTGTATTTTTTCTACAAATCTTTGCTTATTGGCTCTTTGGCTATTTTTGTTTAGATACTTATCTATAAATTCGTCATCCTTAAAAACTATTTCATATTTGCTCGACGAGCAGGACTTTGTAAAATCTAACCACTCCATCTTAAGTTCGAGAGCTTCATTGGCGGCTCGGATCAGAAATACTTCCTCTAGAACCGGAGCGAGTTTGGATAAAACTCCCTCAGCCGAGACGCCAGAGGTTCCCAGCCCCAAAGTCAAAAACTTATTAAGGATACTTTCGTCCCATAAGTACATTTCCATTGAGGAATAATCAGTAAATAGCAAGAACTCGCACTCGTACTCTTTATCAAAAAGAACGTCGAAGTCGCGATCGGCGATACAGGTCAGATCTAAATGGAGCGGTGATAGCCGACGCTCCAGCTCGAAAGCCAGGGCAATAATCCGACCTTTATTATTATTGCTTACTCCCAGCTCCTGAAGTTTCTCTGCTGGAATCTCAACAGTATCGATTTCATAAATAGAAAAATCTCGCTGACCTTTTTCTCGAAGAAACCATTCCAGTAAATTTTTATCGCTAGAACCTTCCACATATATATCGCGGAGCTTCGGACTGAATTTATATCTAATAACCAGTTCGTCAAGCCGTTGCCGCCTCTCAGCCCTCATCGCGCACCTCAAGCAAATTATCTAATTCGACGACATTTTCGTTGTATTGAGATAGCAACTCTATGGAGTGAGTAGCTAGTATAAACTGCACCTGACTGCCTTCCGTTAATTCCAGCAAACTACGAATTAGCAGGCGCTGCCATTTAACATTTAGGGAAATTTCTGGTTCGTCGATCGCGAATAGAGTGGCTTTGTCCCGGGCGGTTATGGCATTACAAAAGAGGATAAGGAGTTGCTTTTCCCCTGAAGACAGGTATTCAGGAGGTAGCTCATCTTCCGAGTCACTGATAATTTTTATTCCATCTCTAACTTTCCAGCTAATTCTCTTGTCTTGCAAAAATGTATTGTTGAGGCGATCGTCAAAGACTTCTAAAATTGCTTGTATTTCTTCAAAAGCTTTAAAGCGGGCGTTCACGCTCTCTAGGTATGGGGTCAACACCTTAACGATAAAATCCCTGTTTAATCCTGAATAGCTTTCTAAGAGTCTAATAATTTTTTGGCGATCGAATGGAGCCATTAATCCGAAGCGCGAGAACTTTTGGCTGCGTATTGCTTGCTCTTTCAGTTTCTCTATCAAGTCTTCTAGTGAGTTGCCTTTTTCGTCTCCCTTCGCTTCTGAGACGCTAGAGCCCATAATGCCTTCGATAATTGTTTCGTAGATATTACTAACTTTCTCTGTTTCGATATCAGCTAATGCTAATGCGCGATCGCGCAGCCAATCTTCAGCTCGTTTAATCGACAATCTTACAGCAGTTTTCGGCCTCATGCTAGATTTTACTCCAGCTATCAAAAACTTTGTTATATCTAATAATTCCAAATTTTTCTTTGCGGCAAGCTTTTTTTTAACCCGTTCTGTTTCAAATCCATCTTCTTCTAAGATATTGCTGCTGAATTTTCTGTTATCTCTAAGAAAAAAAAGTTTTAAGTTTAGAGTGGATATTTTTTCTATAAACCCCTTATCCTCAAGGTTGCTTTTATCTTCTCCTTCTTCGTCATATACAAGTTCATACGATTCATCATCTCGCTCAATCGACATTTTAAACGAACCAGTTAAATCATGGTCTTTACGAGTAAAAAATACTTTTGTTTTATCTGCAAAAAAAACTGAAAATAGACCTAAAGAAGTTTCACTAAAGAATGAGATATTTTCCTTTTCCCAATCAGTTGCAAAAAGGTAAAATAGAGCCTTGAGAATTGTGGTTTTGCCAGATCCATTGTCTCCATAGAGAATCATCAGGGGAGAGGAAAGAGATAAGTTTCCTGGAGGATCTTCCAAAATATAGTTATATTTACCGAATAGTCGCTCTACCTCGATGCGAACTATTGATAGAGGATGGCTCGCTGGGTCGCGCCCCCTCAATACCGTTGTATTTTTCATTGTCGTCGGCATAGCGTTTTTTCCTTTTGTATTTGCATAGGAACTGCAATATTGCCCGTACTGGTTTTAGTTTACCAGAACTGAAGAACAAAAGATCGGAGAGGCCGAGATATTGCAGTTCTCAAATTGATGTGAGATAGTCTGGGGCGAAGCATACCAATACGGGGTTGCCGTTTTGAGCGCCGATCTTGTCGAAGGGATGCTCTCGCCCCTACGGCATGTAAATTACACTTATTTGAGAAACGCTATATTGCGATCGCATTGAGGGCTCGGGTTTAGCAGACCTTTGCTTCCCCTTACCCTCTACATTATTCAGGAAATAACCTAAGATACAACTATCCTAACCTTTCAGTTGGGCTATCATCGCGGCTTCGTCCCAGTAAGACGAAACTTTTTGAATCTTACCGGCCTCGTTGACTTCAAAAACCCCTATCCCCTCAGCCGAAGCCGTCTTGCCATTCTTGGCCACTACCAGCATCGACCATTGTGCAGCGCCCCCGTTACCGGCAATAAATTTCTGCTTTGGCGTTACCTCCATTTTTTGATAAAACTGAGATAAAATATCGAATAACTTACCTAAATCATCGCGCCCTTTAGCCGGACTGCCCACCGGGTCGTAGATTTTCACATCCTCAGCAAGGATATCGACAAGACCGCTTGCATTCATGGCCGCCATGTTGTCGAAGTAAGCCTGGATCGATTTTTCGATAGTCTCAGTAGTTGGCATAGTAGGAGCCTCCTTTATTTTTTTTTACACTACCAGAAGATGGCATAAAGTGGAAGCAATCCTTTGAAGCGATCGCAATTTTATTTTTTGTGGCCAGTAGCAATATTGAACCATCGGTATCGGGTCGCGAGTACCGATACCCACTTCGTAGAGACCTTGTACGGTCGGCTGATTTTGGCTACTATTGATTTGATTCATAATTCTTGGTGTAACTTTGGTTTAACTAAGGAACTGCGCAAGCGCGGTCCCGAGGCAGCCTTCAGAATGGTAATTTTTACCGAAAAATACAATAATTGAAAACTAGCGCTCTCATGTTTCGCAGAGGAAGGGATAATCTAAATTATGACAGCAAAAATAGACGTTCGCAATCCCAGAACTGGAAAAATCGATTATTGGCTAGCTCCGCCAACGCCGGAGGAGCTGGCAGCCATATGCGATCGCCTGCGCCAGAACCAGACCGATTGGCGAGACTCGGGGCTAGAGCGGCGAATAGAAGCATTGCAGACTTGGAAGCAAGCGCTATTGTCGCAAAAAAGCAAATTATTAGAAGTTTTAGTAGCAGACACCGGCAGATGGTGGGAATCTGTATTAGAGTTTGACGCAGTTATCTCCACCCTCGATCGCTGGTGTCGGTTAGCACCGGAATTACTATCTGCTCCGGAAGAAAAAACAACGGCAATTCCCTTTATAAAATTGACAACCGAATCGGTTCCTTATCCCCTAGTCGGCATCATTAGCCCCTGGAATTTTCCTTTATTACTTTCCCTGATTGATGCAATACCGGCATTGCTGGCCGGTTCTGCTGTCGTGGTGAAGCCAAGCGAAATAGCGCCCCGCTTTGTTCGACCTCTGAGAGAAACCATTGCCTCCGTGCCCGGACTGGCAGATGCCTTAGTTTATATTGAAGGAGCGGGGGAAACTGGGGCAGCGCTAATTGAATTGGCAGACTTAGTTTGCTTTACCGGCAGCGTAGCCACGGGCAAAAAAGTTGCACAGTCTGCAGCGCGACAGTTCATTCCCGCTTTTCTGGAATTGGGTGGCAAAGACCCGGCGATCGTTCTGGAATCGGCAGATATAGAATTAGCTACTTCGGCGCTCTTATGGGCTTCCACTATAAATGCCGGACAATCTTGTCTATCCATAGAGCGGATTTATGTAGCGGAATCTATTTTCGCTCCTTTCATCGAAACCCTGACAGCTAAAACCAAACGCCTGAATCTGGCTTATCCCTCCCCGGAATCTGGAGAAGTCGCCCCAATTATTGCCGAGAAACAGGCAGCGATTATCAAAGATCATTTGCTGGATGCTTTGGCAAAAGGCGCTTTAGTTTCTTGTGGCGGCATTGTCGAAGAATTGGATGGTGGTTTCTGGTGCCATCCCACGGTGCTGACTAAGGTCGGCCATTCCATGAAAGTGATGTCAGAAGAAGCATTTGCCCCGATTATGCCGGTAATGCCTTTTGCCAATACCACGGAAGCTGTTAATCTGGCCAACGATACTATATACGGACTTAGTGCTGCGGTTTTTGGCTCGGAACCAGAAGCCCTAGAAGTTGCCCGCCGCATAGAAGCAGGTGCTGTTAATATTAATGATGCCGGTTTGACCGCTTTAATTAATGAAGGAGAGAAAAACTCTTTCAAGTTTTCCGGGCTAGGCGGTTCTCGCATGGGGCCAGCTTCTATTAAGCGATTTCTGCGCCAAAAAGCTTTGTTGAGCAAAACTAACTCTATTGCCGATCCTTGGTGGTTTAAGAGTGAGTTAAAAAATTAACAGACTATGCCCCTGCCTAGGCATTATATCAAGTCCCGTTAAATACCCACAAAAAAATTGGAATCTTCCGTAGGACGGGCTTCCGAAAAGTCCCCTTGGACTGGTACGGACAGGCGGGAAGTCCGTCCTACGCAGGACTTGACTTTTTTTGGGGCATTCAAACCGACATGATATTATCCCCTACAATCGTAGCTATGCTAATTCTCTCGCCGGAACTCTTTGAAATACCCAAAGGCTCCCCCCGTAACTCTTGGCTCCTTATCGTCTTATTTCTCGGCACCGCATTTCTTGCTATTGTCCTCCATTCCGCCATTGCTATGAAAAACCCTCCGCAACTCCTGACAGATCCTTTTTTGCAAATGCCAACGGAAACCTCGGTACGGGTCGTCTGGTTCACGGAATTTCCTGGCTCCCAGCATACCGTAGCTTATGGTTCGGAACTCGAACAAATGACAGGTGCTACCACCATCAAGCTCGGCCGCAGTAGCGAAGACTCCAAATCCAGAGTCGGCGAGCAAAGCGAAGATGGAACGGTTTTCGACAAGGCGATCGCCCGAGATATCTGGCGACACGAAGCAGAAATTATCAATTTGCTTCCCGGAACTCGCGTCTCCTATCGAGTCACCAGCATTAGAAAAGACGGCCAAAGCGCTAGCAGCGATGTTTTTACCCTAGCACCTTCCCCCAAACCGGGAACGCCTCTAAAAATTCTGCTCACTTCCGACCATCAACTAATGCCGATGACCTCTGCCAATCTACAGAAAGTAGTTGAAACTATAGGGAGAGTAGATGCAGTTTTTCATGCTGGAGATTTAGTCAATCATCCCGATCGCGCCTCAGAATGGTTCGACGACAACCGGGGAGGTGCTTTTTTCCCCTGTCTCCAAGGTCGCGCTAACTACGAGTTAGAAAGAAACGGCCTGAAGACAACCTACAAAGGCGGCGCTCTGATTCAATATGCCCCCCTGTTCCCAACCATCGGCAACCACGAAGTCATGGGGCGCTTCAGGGCAGAACAAGGCATAAACGACCAATTCAACGATCCTTTTCCCCGCCGAGTCGCCGAGCAACTTTACCAGGAAAATATTAAAAGCATAAACCCGGACAAATCTCCAGTTGTTCGGGATACCTGGCTCCAGGACAATTCTTTTAATACCCAGACATACGAAGAACTTTTTACCGTTCCCCGTAGCAGTCCGGGAGGCAAGAAATACTACGCCGTCACCTTTGGCGACACCCGCTTAGTAGTTCTCTATATTACTAATATCTGGCGCAGCCCCAATCTTGGCGCGAAGATGAGAGGAAGATATCAAGAGCGGGCGATGGATTTTAACAAGCCAGTCAATTGGGGCTATGGCCAGCATATTTTCGAGCCTATTGCCAAAGGCAGCGAGCAATATCGCTGGTTAGAGCAAGAACTGGCTAGTCCCGAGTTTCGGGAAGCAAAGTATAAAATAGTCATGTTTCACCATCCCCCCCATACTCTAGGAGGCAACATAGTTCCTGCTTATACCGACCCGGTGCAGCGCTTCGATAAGGACGATATCGGTCGCCTGGTTGTCCGTTATGAATATCCCAAAGATAGGGACTATATTATTAGAGATGTCGAGCCTTTGCTAGAGAAAGCTAAAGTGCAATTAGTCTTTTTCGGTCACTCCCATTTATGGAATCGTTTTAAGAGCCCAAGTGGCATAAATTTTTTGGAGTCTTCTAATGTGGGCAATAGTTACGGCGCTCATACGGAGGAAAACAAACGCCCGGTTCCAGAAAACTATCAGGAGGAATATGCGGCCGTCGGCGATCCGAATGGCTTGGAACCAATCGTACCGGCGATCGCGCCTTTGCTAGCAAAAAATGGCCAACCTCTCCCTTACATTGCCAGTAACGATATCACCGCCTTCAGCATCTTAGACACTGGCAAGGGTTCCGTCAGCAGCTATTACTTCGACACCGGCAAACCCGACTCTCCCGTCGTTAAGTTTGATGAGTTTAACTTAAAGTAATTAATGCCGATAAGGCTCTCTGGGCATACTATATAGCGCTACGCGCAAGTCAAAAGTCTCAAGGTAATAAGTCAAAAGTAGGAACTGACTAAGGAGCGAGCGTTTATAAATGTCTTAACTCATTTGCGTAGTGCTATACCAATTCCTTTTTCATTCGTTCGTTACATAAGAGAAAGCCGGTTTTTCGAGAACCTGGGTTTCTGCCTCTAGTTATAGCGTTTCTCAAATAAGTGAAACGTAGGGGCGATAGCATCCCTCCAACCGTCTCTGCTGTAGAGCGGTAATCCCCGTACTGGGATGCGCGGGCCCGTAACCTCACATCAATTTGAGAACCGCTATAGGAATCTAAGCTATTCGGCATTGCTATATATTGGATGCTGAGCTAAAAGTCAGCATCCAATATAACTATTTTGGATCTCAATCGGCCATCTCAATTGGGCAAGGACTGCGATCGTTTCTATTGCCGTTTCCGCTTGATAATCTGCGAAGCTGCACCGTAAGCGCCAAAAGCAAGTAAGCCGAAAACAACACTAGGTTCGGGAACCCGCGTGTTTACGGCCGTCCTGAAAACTACATAATTGCTATTGTTAGCGTTCTTGCTCCATATAAATTCAGCTGACCCAGAGATGTCTGGAATCGTACCCCATAAACTAGAACCATTTGAACCGAAGGATCGTGGAGTAGCCCAACTGCCGTTAGCTATTTCAGCCGTAACATCTGTCAGCGAGGGAAGATCGCCGTTAGCACCGGGGTTAGCGCCGCCAATTGTGTATTCCCAATCGCTAGCATTCGATAGGAGCAAACCCTCTGGTGTTTCAAACTCACCAATCCACGATTCTATACTTTCATCGTCCCAAGCTACGACATATATGTAATCGGCATCCATGTCGAATTCCCAAGCTTCAGGGCAAGACCACTCAGCGCCAGAACAAGGGGAGGGGGGGACAGGTAAAGTCGTGTCTGGAATGTGAGAATCACCCCTCTCATTTCTACCAACAAATGTCAGTCCGCTGCCGTCAGCCTCACCATAGTAGAGGCCGTAGTTGTTGTCGGCTGTAAGAGTTGCTTTAATGCTAAAAGCACTTGCTCGACCCGTTCCAGTGGTTAACAGCCCAAGTGCGAGCAACAGTCCAGCTATTGTATGTTTGATTACCGCAGAATTTAGGTTTAATTTAGTCAATTTATTCATTTCTAACAAAGATGAACTTGCAATGGCAGTAATCCTTAATGATGCAGGCCATGACATCCCACATTCCGCAAGTATTTTGCTCGGTTTCTGTTATATTTGAAACCGCTATTTAGCATAGAATTGCTTGCACTCGAATGACCATCTGAAAATAGTCTTTTGTTTACAAAACATACTGACTAATATGTTTTTAGGGTCAAACAGAAAAGACTAAATTCAGAAGAATCGCAAACAGCAGCATCAACCTGCGGAATTGGGATGGTCCATAGCAAATCCTGACGGCAACTGTACTGGTCCTAGCCACGAAATGCCCTTGGGGCTTTTCGCGTTGTTGTTACATTTATTATATATACACTATAAACCAAAAAATTTAGCATTTTTACTAAATTTAGTTAACTGTTGTGGATTCTAGGATTAAAAGGTTATCTATTATACAAAATAATTGTGACAGGAGCCTCGAAACCATCGATCGCTCCTTTAATATGGGCCACGTCTCTACTACAAATCCAAGAGAGCCATCCGCTTTATAGCAGGAAGCAGCCAGCTGCAGAGCAGTCAGCTTTGAGCAAAAGCATTGCCGAGATGTAGCTTTCGCAAAGTTCAATTTGCTATATCTAAAGATCTGTTATTTAAGTAATTTTTAGTTTTTTTAAAAAAACTAAATGCTAAAAAGTATAATTTAGCAAAAAACTTATAGCGAAATTGTACCGCCAAGCCCTGGCAGAAGTAGCGAATTGGCTCGGGACTTTCCCAAATTGTCCAATACAGCACTACGCAAATATAGCGTTTCTCAAATTGATGTGAGGTTGTCTGGGGCCCGCGCATTCCAGTACGGGGGTTACCGTTCTACGGCCTCGAAAAGTCTCGGGAATGCTGTCGCCCCTACGGTTCCCGTATTACACTTATTTGAGAAACGCTATAAGCGCTTGACATTTATAAATGCTCGCGCCTTCGTCAGATTATACTTTTGACTTATTACCTTGAGACTTATTACCTTGAGACTTTTGACTTTTGACTTGCGCGTAGCGCTATACCATGCTACCTGTAAGGTTTATCTCTTGAGCGAACGGGGGTTGGTCTGTGGAAGAACGTATATTCTGGCTCGCTTGGTCGCAAATTTCTGGGGTTGGCCCGGTTGCCCTACATCGGTTGCAGGAACATTTTGGCAGCTTGGCAGAGGCTTGGACGGCATCGCCAACTACCCTAGGAACAGTACAGGGATTTGGGTCTAAAACTATTGCTGCCGTAATCGAACAGCGCCAAAGTCTAAAACCAGAAGAAATCTACCAGAAACATATTCAAAAAAACCCTAATTTTTGGACGCCCGCAGATCCCGACTATCCCCGCCTGCTTTTAGAAATTCCCAATCCTCCGCCAGTGCTGTACTATCGCGGTCAAATTGACTTGGCCGAAAATCTTGGCGAGCGATCGATGATTGGTATTGTCGGCACTCGCCGCCCTTCAGAATATGGCAAGCGTTGGACGCGCCGGATTAGCGGTGCTTTGGCCAAAAGCGGTTTTACAATTGTTTCCGGTATGGCAGCAGGAATAGACACCGAAGCTCATTTGGGTTGTTTGGAAGCTGGGGGTCGGACTTTGGCTATTTTCGGCACTCATCTAGATAAAGTCTATCCCGAGCAAAATCGCCAACTCTATCACAGAATTGCGCGACAGGGAGCGGCGTTCAGCGAGTATCCCTCGGGGACTATCACTAAAAGGATCCATTTTCCCCAGCGCAATCGCATTATTGCCGGTCTTAGCCGTGCGGTATTGGTAATGGAAGCGCCGCAAAAATCCGGTTCGTTGATTACTGCCCGAGTGGCGAATGAGTTTGCGCGGGACGTATATGTTTTGCCGGGGCGAGCTGACGATTATAGTTTTCAAGGTTCTTTGCGACTTTTGAAAAATGGCGCTGAGGTGATTCTCAACGAAGGGGAGTTATTACATATGCTTGGGGCGATTACACCTGTAGAGTCTCCCCAGCAGTTGTCTTTGTTTTCCGACCCTCCCCAAGCTTCCCGCGATCGCAATAAACAATCTAGTTACCCAATCCCCAAGGTGAATAAAAATCCCAGAAAGGCAACAGAAGCTAATTCTCCCCCAATTCCTTTGGAACGAGTGGAGGAAACGGTAGCAGATGCTTTGCCAAATCGGGAAGCAGATCGGGAAGCAAATCTGGAGGTAAATCTAAGACCCGAGCTAAAAAAAGTGTTAGAATCGATTCGCTTAGATGCCATGCCTTTGGATGCGATCGCCGAACAAGCAGGGTTGCCGGCCTGGTCTGTATCTAGCGCGCTATTAGAATTGGAGCTATTGGGGCTGGTGTCCCAGTTGCCGGGAATGCGGTATCAACGATGTTCTTAAATTAACGGGGGTAATGTAGGGTGTAGTGGCTTGGCTAGGTTAAAATTGTGAGTTCGATCCGCGACAGCGCACCTATCCCCCCAAACCCCCCTTAAGAAGGGGGGCTATTGAGGTAGTTTGCCACAATTTTAAGCTGGACGCGCCAGTAGGGTGTAGGGTGTAGGGTGTAGGCAAAGAGAGAGGGGGAAATCTTATCTTTTCGCTCCCACTCCCCGTAGGGGCTTGGCGGCTCCCCAGCCTCCCCTTCTTCTCCCTATACCCTACACCCTACACCCTAATTTTTACCCAATGCCCTCGCTTGTTGACCACAAAAATAACTATTCATCATAACCATGCACGCAGTGGAAATACCCCTTTTGCCAAGTTCTTCGATCGCCAAAAAAGCAGTAATGGCCATAACAGGTCTGCTCGTCATCGGCTTTCTGGCGATTCATTTCATCGGCAACCTGCTCCTCTTCGCAGGTCCGCAAGCTTACAATCAATACGCCCACAAGCTAGCATCTAACCCTCTATTTTATCTAGCAGAAGCGGGGCTATTGCTAAGCTTTGCCTACCATATTATTTCTGGCTTCCTAGTTTGGAGCCGCAACCGCGCCGCCCGCTCCGAGGGCTACCAGATCCAAAAGCGACTGGGCAAAGGCACTTTCATGTCGAAAACCCTAATGATTAGCGGCATAGTTATCCTCGCCTTTCTCATTCTGCACCTAGTTTCTTTTAAATTCGGCGAATACATTCCCTCAGCGGAGAATCCAGATATTCGCGACCTCTATTCCCTAGTTGTTGCCAAATTCCACATTAGCTGGTACGTTTTCACCTACATTGCCTGCATCGCAGTTATGGGTCTGCACCTGAGTCATGGTTTCCAAAGTGCCTTTCGCACCCTCGGTTTGAGCAACGATCGCACCCTAGAACTATTGCGCTGGACTTCCTACGGTCTAGCCGCATTCTTCGTCCTCGGTTACAGCGCTTTTCCCCTTTACTTTTTCTTATCCGCCAATCAATAAGATGAAAATCGACGCCAACATTCCCAGCGGTTCCCTAGAACAAAAATGGGACAAAGTAAAATTTGAATACAAGCTAGTTAGCCCCGCCAATAAGCGCAAATTCGAGCTAATAGTAGTGGGAACTGGCTTGGCCGGCTCCTCTGCAGCCGCTTCTTTAGCGGAACTCGGCTACGATATCAAATGTTTCTGCATCCAAGACAGCCCCAGACGCGCTCACAGCATCGCCGCTCAGGGGGGAATTAATGCTGCGAAAAACTACCAAAATGACGGCGATAGCGTCTGGCGGCTATTCTACGACACTATAAAAGGCGGCGACTTTCGCTCCCGAGAAGCGAATGTATATCGCCTCGCTCAGATTAGCGCCAATATAATAGATCAATGCGTCGCTCAAGGCGTTCCTTTCGCCCGGGATTATGGAGGAATGCTGGACAATCGCTCCTTCGGCGGCGCTCAGGTTTCTCGCACTTTCTATGCCCAAGGACAGACGGGGCAGCAATTGCTACTCGGTGCTTACAGCGCTCTGAGCCGCCAGATAGCAGCGGGCAAAGTAAAGATGTTTCCCCGCCACGAAATGCTGGATCTGGTAATCGAAGATGGAACGGCGCGAGGAATTGTCACCCGCAATCTGCTAACTGGAGAAATTAGCTCTCATGCCGCCCATGCCGTGCTTCTCTGTACGGGGGGCTATTCTAATACTTTCTTTTTATCTACCAATGGTCGGGGTTCTAATGCTACGGCAATTTGGCGGGCGCATAAGAAAGGAGCTTGTTTTGCCAATCCTTGTTATACTCAGATTCACCCGACTTGCATTCCCCAGTCTGGAGAAATGCAATCTAAATTAACTCTGATGAGCGAGTCTCTGCGCAATGACGGGCGAATGTGGGTGTCGAAAAATAAAGGAGATAAGCGCGGGGCGAATGAAATTCCCGAAGGCGATCGCGACTACTATTTGGAAAGGATTTATCCCTCGTTTGGGAATCTCGTCCCTCGGGATGTCGCTTCTCGGGCGACGAAGAAAATCTGCGATGCCGGACATGGGGCGGGCAGCGGCAATGCAGTTTATCTAGATTTTCGAGATGCAATAGCCAGTATGGGGAAGGATGCGATCGCCGCCCGCTATGGCAACCTCTTCAATATGTATCAGCGCATTTCTGGAGACAATCCCTATGAAGTGCCGATGAAAATCTACCCCGCCGTGCATTATACGATGGGCGGGCTTTGGGTCGATTACAATCTGATGAGTACGATTCCCGGTCTTTTCGTCCTCGGCGAAGCCAACTTCTCCGACCACGGAGCCAATCGCTTGGGTGCTAGCGCCCTCATGCAAGGCTTAGCGGACGGCTACTTTATCATTCCTTATACTATCGGCAATTATCTAGCCAGATTGCTCGACACCAATATTAGCAGCGATACCAATGCTTTCCACGAAGCGGAATCCCAAGTTAAAGAAAAAATCGATAAATTAGTCAGCAGAAACGGCAGCCGTTCGGTAGATGAATTTCACCGCGCTCTAGGTCGCATCGTCTGGGACTATTGCGGAATGTCTCGCTCTGCAGCAGGGTTGGAGCGAGCTTTGCAGGAAATTCCCCAATTGCGCCAGGAGTTCTGGGAAGACCTCAGCCTCCCCGGTTCCGGCAACGACTTGAACCAAACCCTAGAGCGAGCCGGTCGCGTAGCCGATTATTTTGAATTAGCAGAGTTAATGTGCATTGACGCTCGGGGTCGCAACGAATCCTGCGGCGCTCATTTCCGAGAAGAACATCAGACGGAAACCAATGATGCCAAACGCGATGATGATAATTTTTCTTATGCCGCTGCTTGGGAATATACTGGCGAAGGCAAAGCTCCTCAGCTCCATCAAGATAAGCTGGAGTTTGATAATGTAAAGCTGGCTCAGCGGAGTTATGTTTAATATGGGGCATTGGGCATTGGGCATTGGGCATTGGGCATTGGTAAAAGTGAGATATCCTATTTCAAAAAAAATAGCAGCCGATTACCGAGCCAAAGAGCGATTGCTTATCTATTTGTAAATAAAATAGTTGCCGATTATTGGGTCTAAAAGCGATCGCAACGGATGTTAGCAGCGGATTGGTAGCGGATGTAACGGATAGTCGCGCAAAAGAGCGCTATTTGCAAATCAAATAACTGTCGATTGCCCTCGCTGAAAAGCGATCGCCCGATGTCTGAAATTAGAATAGGCAACTGGGCGTCATCCGTTAATCCGTTAATGCGCTACTCATCCGCTGCTAACATCCAGATTGCGATTAGTCACTGTAACCTTGGGGCTTCAGTGCAGAAACATAGTCGTAATCTGCTATTGCTGCCAAGTAAGCAATTAACTCCGTGCAAGTTGAGGTAGGCTCAAACCAATTCACAGCTAAACACTGAGGATCGCTTGCACATTTGTCAGAACATTCATAGGGATCGATAAATTCGGTAACACCAAGCTGTCGGCCTTGGATTTTTACACCAGGCGACAATGGCCCCATATCGTCTGCAAGGGCTGGCGTTACAATCGTGCCGAGGAAAATCAATGCTACCAGCATGATTCGAGCGATCGTTTTCCAGAATTTTTCCATTTGTCTCTCCTTTGAGTCCTTTGGGTTTTATTTCATTGATACGGTTTGCTAGAATCGGGCAATATATTTACCGGATCCTTTTCTTCTCTTTCTCAAGAGAACTGTTCGTTTAACAGCGCTCCATCAAAAGCAAAGACCAGTTCCATAGAGCAAAGCGCCTATTGGAAAACAAGATAGCAGCCGCTTACCGAGCCGCTTACCGCGACTCTATTGCCAAATAAATACCGCAGGCGCTTATTGATGGCCCAGTAAATGTTTGGCTATTTGAAAATATAATAGCATTCGATTGCGCCGCTGCTAACCGCGAGGAGATCGGAAAATAAAATAGCAGCCGATTGCCAGACCGCTTCGAGCAATCGGCAACCGGAGATCGGCAAAAGCGATCGGGCGGCATATCCTTGCTCGGGGGTCATAGCCAAGATTCGCCATATCCTTGCGGGGAATTGGCGATCTGTAAATCTATTGGGAGTTCGGGGCTAATGCGTTTGCGTCCCCTTGCGGGGAATTAGTGTTCTGCAAAATGGAGAACTAAAGGTAGTGTAGTCCCAGAGCCGGTCTTTTGCAAGTTTCCGTCCCCTTGCGGGGTGGCATACAACCCTTTTATCTTGAAATGCCCTGACTGGCTTTCAGAGATGTATTTTTAGGGCTGCATGGAGAATAATTCTTGGAAAACTCAACCAAGTTTTGGAAACCCTCCGGGCTACTAGGACTTACGCAGGGGCGCTATTCGTAGGACGTGCATTGCACGTCATAAGCTATATATAGCGATCGAACAGACGACAAAGCGTAAGTCCTTACTACCTTAAGTTTTATTAATCCTAATGTAGATCGTATTTTTAAAAATGTCAAGGGGTAAAAGGCTTTTTTTTGCTCGCGAATACTCCCAAAGGCTCCCAAATGCTTCGCCCTGGGAAGCTCAAGAACTTTGTTACGAGATGTAACGAAATCCTAAACGCTTGCGAGACAAGCATTTTATCCCAGAAAGTCTGGCTGCAATTTTAGCCAACTTTACAAAATTAAATAACCCGGCGGCTCGTAGAGCTATCTTTGCCGCTATCTCTATTTTAAATAGAACTTACGCATAATACGCTATGGCTAGGGGCAATACAAATAGCGATCGCCCCGGTATAGCAGTCAGCAGTCAGCAGTAAGCAGTCAGCTTGACCGCACGAGGGTGGCAGGGATGTAGCTTTCGCAAATATTAAATCGGCAGCGCGATTGTAAAGGTCGTGCCGAGTCCGAGTTGGGAATCGCAGGTAGTGCCGCCATGTTTCTCGGTTATAATTTGGTGAACGATCGCTAATACCAGACCTTTTCCCAGTTTTTTTATTTCTTTAATAAAATGCTCGACATTCGGCTTTGAATAGCCTGGGATATGCCAAATTATACGCTATCTCAATGCAAGCTTTTTTTTTCTATAGCGCATTTGCATAAGAGTATAAAAGTTTAACTGTCGAGCTTGAATATCGGCATTAAAAGCTTTTTTTTCTTTGCGCATTTTTTATCGATCGCCTCGATCGCATTGACCAGCAAATGCATAATAAAATCCTGATTTAATTGAGCGGTGCGTTGGCGAGGCGATCTTCGAGTTCTGTAACTATAATCAATTGTTAGCCCCTGAAAAGGGATATAGCGGTTCTCAAATAAATGCGCTAGTCGAGTCAAAAAAAATGGTTTCAGCCGTTTCATATTGATGTATTTGAGAATCGCTATAATAGAACAAGACAGAAAAAGAAGGTATATTATAAAAAGAGAATGCTCGCCCTTTCCAACTATCATCTAAAGGAAAACCTCTATCAAGGCAAGCGAACAGAAGTCTATCGCGGCATAAGAGCTAGCGATCGCCAGCCGGTCATAATCAAAATCCTGCGCAATCCTCATCCCAATTTCAAAGAGCTAGTCCAATTCCGCAATCAATACATAATAACGGACCATCTAGAACATCTCCATATCGTTAAACCCATTGCCCTAGAACGCTACGGCAATGGTTATGCTCTGGTGATGCCCGATGATGGCGCGATCGCTCTTTGGGACTATTGGCAAGAGTCGGATCGTTCCCTCGCCGAGTTTCTTTCCATTGCCATACAAATGTCAGTTGCCTTGCATTATCTCAGCGAGCAGCGCATAATCCATAAAGATATAAAACCCACCAACATCCTCATTGACCCGGAAACTCGCCAAGTCCAACTCATCGACTTCAGCATCGCCAGTTTGCTGCCCAGAGAGCAACAACAACTCATCAACCCCAACGTTCTGGAAGGAACTCTCGCCTATATTTCCCCGGAACAAACCGGACGCATGAATAGAGGCATCGACTATCGGACGGATTTCTATTCCTTGGGGGTGACGTTTTTTGAACTCCTAACCGGAGAATTACCTTTTGCAAGCAGCGACCCGATGGAGTTGGTCTATTGCCATATTGCGAAAATGCCTCCGGCGTTAGGGAATGGGGAATGGGGAGGGGGGAAGATTGGGAATGGCAGAGCAATTCCTCAAGTTATCGAAAATATTGTTATGAAGTTGATGGCCAAGAATGCAGAAGAGCGCTATCAGAGTGCTTTGGGATTGAAGCACGACCTAGAGCGATGCCTGCAGGACTTGGAAACAACTGGAGAAATTATGGCCTTTGAGCTTGGGCAGCGGGATTTTAGCTCTCGCTTCCTGATTCCCGAGAAGCTCTACGGACGGGAAAAAGAAGTGCAAGCGCTACTCGATGCCTTCCTTCGCGTAGCGTCTGGGCAGGAGAATCGAGTGGCAGCCGGAAATAGCGAAATGATGCTGGTGGCAGGCTTTTCGGGAATTGGCAAAACTGCAGTTATCAATGAAGTTCACAAGCCCATAGTGAAGAAACGCGGCTATTTCATTAAAGGTAAATTCGACCAATTCAATCGCAATATTCCCTTTAGTGCTTTCGTGCAAGCATTCCGGGATTTAATGGGGCAATTGCTTGGCGAATCGGATGCACAGCTAGCCAACTGGAAGGCGAAAATACTAGAGGTGTTGGGAGATAATGCCCAAGTCATCATCGATGTGGTTCCAGAACTGGAATTAATCGTTGGCAAACAGCCTCCCGTGCCGGAACTCTCTGGCAGTGCGGCTCAAAACCGCTTTAACTTGCTATTTCAAAAATTTATTGCGGTATTCGCGACATCAGAACATCCCCTAGTCCTCTTTGTGGACGATCTACAGTGGGTTGATTCGGCATCGCTCAATCTTATCAAAACATTAATGGGCGATCGCGATACGGGTTATTTATTGTTGCTGGGTGCTTACCGAGATAATGAAGTTTTTCCAATGCATCCCTTGATGCTTACCTTAAGCGAACTAGAGAAAAATGAAGCCGTTATTTCCAAAATAGTCTTAAAACCATTAGCCTGGGAACATATTAACCAACTGGTGGCGGAGACCCTCAGTTGTGGCGAAAAGCCGGCCCAGCCACTGACAGAGTTGACCTATCAAAAGGCTCAAGGCAATCCTTTCTTTACGAGTCAATTTTTGCAAGGTTTATATCAAGAAAAGCATATAGAATTTAATATAGCTTTAGGCTATTGGCAATGCGATTTAGCAAAAGTTGTCAATGCTGCTCTTACGGATGATGTAGTTGAATTCATGGCGGGACGCTTGGCATTATTGCCTATAGCGACCCAGAACCTGTTGAAGTTGGCCGCCTGTATTGGCAACCAGTTTGACTTAGAGACTTTAGCAATTGTCAGCGAACAATCTCAGACTGAGGCAACAGGAGATTTATGGCCGGCTTTAAGGGAAGGCTTAATATTACCGATGAATGAGTTTTATAAGTTTTTTCAATACGAGTCAGATCTTAGCATAACAAATAATGATAAGTCGATTGAATCTGGAAACTGTCTTTACAGATTTTTACACGATCGCGTTCAACAAGCCGCTTATTCTCTAATTTCTAAGCAGCACAAACAGGCAGTTCATTATCATATCGGCAATCTACTGTTTGAAGGTACATCTCCCGAGGAAAGAGGCGATCGCATTTTTGAAATCGTCAATCAAATCAATCATGGATTAAATTTAATTAACGAAGAGGGCGAACGAGATGAGTTTGCCAAGCTCAATTTGATTGCTTGTCGCAAAGCCAGAAGCGGTACTGCCTACGAGGCTGCTAGGGAATATGCTACAGTTGGACTCAAGTTGCTGGGTAGTAATGCTTGGGATAAAGACTATGCAACTACTTTAAAATTGCATGAAATAGCAGCAGAGGCAGACGCTATTTTAGGCGACTTTGAAGCTATGGACAGATGGATACAGGCAGTAATGAAGAATGGCAAAAGAACCTTGGATAAACTAGAAGTTTATACGATAGAGATCCAAGCATTGACTACTCAACATAAGTTTTTGGATGCTATAGCTTACGGTCAGTCTGTCTTGAAGGAATTTGGAGTTGAGTTTCCCGAGCCGATAACTCCAGTGGAGCTGGAACGGGAAATAGAAGAAATCCAAGCCTCTATAGGCGATCGCAGTATAGAGGAGTTATTGCAGCTTCCAGTAATGGTAAATCCCGAAAAACTGGCGATCGTCAAAATCGCTTCCAGAATGATTCCGGCTTGTTATCTAGCAAGTTCTCCTCTCTTTCCTTTGTTAGCTAGCCTCCAGACCAAATTATCGCTTCAGTACGGTAATAGTCCTGTTTCATCGACTGGTTATGCGGACTATGGAATGTTTATACTTCAGTTTAAAAAAAATCTTGCGATCGGAAATCAATTTGGCCAATTAGCCTATCGTTTAGCTTCTAGCGCCAAGGACAAAAATATTCCGGCTATAACCTTTGTACCCGTTGGATTATTTTTGTATCATCACCAACATCATCTGCGAGAGACCCTGCCAATTTTACAAGCAGGCTATCAAGCTGCATTAGAAACAGGCAAGCTGGAGTACGTCGGCCATCACAGTCAAGGACTCTGCCTCAATTCTTTTTGGTCTGGTCAACCCTTGAAAGAATTGGAATTTACAGTCTTTTCTTTACTCGAACTGGTCAAGAAGTTTAAGCTAATCAGTGAAAAATATTGTTCTATAATTTGGGAAACAATAGTATTTTTATTAAGCAACATAGATGGTGGCAATTTAAAAATTGTAGATAAAAACAATGAAAAAATGTGGATCTCAGAACTATTAGATTCTCACGATGCTACTCGTATTTTTTATTTTTATATTCACAGGTTGTTTTTGAGATTTATGTTTGCAGATGTGGAACGAGCTAAATCTGATGCTATCCAGGCAAGAAAGTATATAGCTGGAGGGTTTGCAACAGTTGTTGAAGCAGGGTTTTATTTTTATGATTCCGCGATCGCTTTAGCTGCAATAACCGAATACGATCTAGATATCGAAGCTGAACTGGGACAAGTAGAAAACAATCAGGCTAATTTAAAATTATGGGCAGAATATGCCCCAATGAATTATTTGCATAAATGGCAGCTAGTCGAAGCAGAAAAATATAGAGTTTTAGGCAAAAAATATGAAGCCGGAGATTTCTACGATCGCGCCATAGCCGGAGCCAAAGAAAACGAATATCTCCAAGAAGAAGCATTAGCCAACGAGCTGGCGGCCAAATTCTACCTGGACTGGGGCAAAGACAAAGTTGCCGCTGGCTATATGCAGGAAGCCTACTATTGCTACGCTCGCTGGGGAGCTAAGGCTAAGACCGATAGACTTGAAGCGAAATATCCCCAACTCCTTACTCCCATCCTCCAACTAGCCGAACCTAGTAGCCCCAATGCCAGCTTCTCGCGATCCTCCAATCCAAGCCTATTCACACTCAGTAGCACCGGTTCCAACCTCGATCTCACCTCTACTATCAAAGCCTCCCAAGCTCTCTCCGAGGAAATCGAACTGGATGCCTTGCTCTATAAATTGATTCGCATCGTCAGAGAAAATGCCGGAGCTGATAAAGCAGCTTTAATATTAAACAACGAGGGTACTTGGGAAACCGTTGCTCAATGCGCGAACGATAACTGTCAGCTAACCACCACCATTAACCTAGACCGAGCCGATCTCCCCAGTAGTATTATCAATACCGTCAAACGGACGCAGCAGAGCCTATTCGTCAACAATGTCGAACAAGAAAAAAACCTCGCGAGCGACCCATACTTCAGCCAAGAGCAACCCCTCAGTCTCTGCTGCAACCCCATCCTCTACATCGGCAAATTAATCGGCATTCTCTATCTCGAAAATAACCTCGCTACAGATGCCTTCACCCCAGACCGCATAGAAGTCCTCAACCTGCTGACCGCCCAAGCTGCCATATCCATAGAAAATGCTCGTCTTTACAGTCGCCTATCGGACTACAGCCACAACCTGGAAGACCAAGTGGAGCAGAGAACCGAGGAGCTACAGGAGAAAAACCTTGACTTGCAAGCAACTCTGGTGCAATTGCAGCGGACTCAAGCGCAATTAATCCAAACGGAAAAAATGTCTTCTTTAGGACAAATGGTGGCGGGGATTGCCCACGAAATCAATAACCCTATTAACTTTATCGCGGGTAATATCGGTCACGCTCGCGAATATTTCCAAGAGTTTCTGGAACTGCTGAGGCTTTACGAGGAGGAATGGCCCAATGCCAGCGAAGCTATAGAAGAGAAGGTGGAGGAGATGAATCTGGAGTTTTTGCGCGAGGATCTGGAAAAACTGTTGGATTCTATGAAAAATGGGAGCGATCGCATTAGAAATATTGTCTTGGGGTTGCGAAACTTCTCCCGCCTGGACGAAGCGGGCAGGAAGCAGGCGGACATCCACGAAGGATTGGAGAATACTTTAACTCTCGTGCAACATCGCCTCAAAGCTCTGGGAGAGCGCCCGGAAATTACTATCGTCAAAAACTACGCTCAACTACCCCTAGTAAACTGCTACGCAAGTCAACTAAACCAAGTGTTTTTGCATATTATCAGCAATGCTATTGACGTTTTAAGCGCGTCGGATGCTGGCAAGAGTCCCGAAATTCGCATCGCCACGGAGGTGCTAGACGCGCAAACCGTCAGAATTCGCATTGCCGATAACGGGCCGGGAATGAGCCCTCGGGTTTGTCAGAAAGCATTCGATCCCTTCTTCACTACCAAGCCAGTGGGTCAAGGAACCGGGCTGGGTTTGTCGATTAGTTACCAAATAGTCACCGAGCAACATGGCGGGCAGTTGCACTGTATTTCTCAACCGGGAGTTGGTACGGAATTTGCGATCGCGCTACCAATTGAAGGTAAGGTAATTTCTGATAATGAAGATACCTAATGCGAACATTACTTCCGATACCCTCCTGGGAGGGGTTAGGGGGTGGGGTTCCGCAAGTCTTACCCACACCGCCCGCAACCCACCCCTAGCCCCTCCCAGGAGGGGAAGTCGTCTTTTGACAGGCCGGACGAGCGGTACTTTCTTTCCCAGCCACCTAAGCTCGTCTAGTTTTTTTAGATAAGCTTACTTTTCTTTGAAGGGAGGATATTTTGGCAAGATATCGCTAGAATAATTCTAGAAGAGCGCGATCGCTCTTTGCCTTTATTCGCGTAGAATTGAAGGCGGCATAAGTGGGAAGGCAAGCGATCGCGCTTTTGCAAACCCCAAGCAAGGAAGGCAATGTTCCCCTAAATTAATTTTTGACCCTCATCCCCAACTGCAATGTTTTATAATATTGTCGTGCAACGCTGCTGCTTAAGCTGATTTTAATACCCACGATGATGCTCAATATAGATAAGTATAAAGAAGAAAGAATTATTTATGAAGGAACTCGCACGATAGTATATCGAGCTATTAGAGGAATAAATAGGGAGCCGGCGATCGTTAAAGTTCTACGGAATCCTCACCCAAGTTTTAATGAGCTAGTCCAATTCCGCAATCAATACATAATAACGGACCATCTGGAACATCCCCATATCGTTAGACCCATTGCCCTAGAACGCTGCGGCAATGGTTATGCTCTGGTGATGCCCGATGATGGCGCGATCGCTCTTTGGGACTATTGGCAAGAGTCGGATCGTTCCCTTGGCGAGTTTCTTTCTATTGCCATACAAATCTCAGTTGCCCTACATTATCTGAGCGAGCAGCGCATAATTCATAAAGATATCAAACCCACCAACATCCTAATTCATCCGGAAACTCGCCAAGTCCAACTTATCGACTTCAGCATCGCCAGTTTGCTGCCCAGAGAGCAACAACAACTCATCAACCCCAACGTCCTGGAAGGAACCCTCGCCTATATTTCCCCGGAACAAACCGGACGCATGAATAGAGGAATCGACTATCGCACGGATTTCTATTCCTTGGGAGTGACTTTTTTTGAACTACTGACCGGGAAGCTGCCCTTTGCAAGCAGCGACCCGATGGAGCTGGTGCATTGCCATATTGCGAAAATGCCTCCGGCATTGGCTAATGGGGAATTGGGAATTGGGAATTGGGAATTGGGAATTGGGAATTGGGAATTGGGCAAACCCATCCCCGTAACCCCCCTCCCGGGAGGGGGGAAGATGGGGAATGGGATAGCAATTCCTCAAGCGATTGAAAATATTGTTCTGAAGTTGATGGCGAAGAATGCAGAAGAGCGCTATCAGAGTGCTTTGGGATTGAAGCACGACCTAGAGCGATGCCTGCAAGAATGGGAAACAACTGGAGAAATTACTACATTTGTTCTGGGAGAGCGGGACTTATGCTCTCGCTTCCTAATTCCCGAGAAACTCTACGGACGGGAAAAAGAAGTACAAAGCCTGCTCGCCGCTTTTGAAGGGGTTGCCAAGGGCGCGATCGAAATGATGCTGGTGGCGGGTTTTTCGGGAATTGGCAAAACCGCCGTAGTGTCAGAAGTTCACAAGCCCATCGTCGAAGCGCGGGGCTATTTCATCAAAGGAAAATTCGACCAATTTAACCGCAATATTCCCTTGAGTGCTTTCGTACAAGCCTTCCGAGACTTGATGGGACAGTTGCTCGGGGAATCGGATGCACAGCTAGCCAACTGGAAAGCGAAAATACTCTCGGCTCTCGGAGAAAGCGGGCAAGTTATCGTTGATGTCATTCCCGAACTGGAACTAATCGTCGGCTCACAACCGCCGGTGCCAGAACTATCTGGGAGTGCAGCGCAAAATCGCTTTAATTTGCTGTTTCAAAAGTTTATTGCAGTATTGGCGACTCCAGAAAATCCCCTGACGATATTTTTGGACGATTTGCAGTGGGCGGATTCGGCTTCGCTGAACTTGATGAAAGTCTTGATGGGCGATCGCGATACGGGATACTTATTGTTGCTGGGTGCGTACCGAGATAATGAAGTGTTTCCAGGGCATCCTTTGACGCTGACCTTAAGCGAACTGGAGAAAACTGAAGCGACTATTTCCAAAATAGTCCTAGAGCCATTAGTCCTAGATTGCATTAACCAACTGGTAGCAGAAACCCTCAGTTGTAGCGAAGAAGTTGCGCGACCCCTGGCGGAGTTAACCGCTCGAAAAACGCAAGGCAACCCATTCTTTGCAACTCAGTTCTTAAAAGGGTTGCATCAAGACGAGCTAATTAAGTTTAATTTTAATTTTGGTTATTGGGAATGCGAACTCGTTAAGGTGCGCGATGCGGCTCTGACCGATGATGTGGTTGAGTTCATGGCGGGGCGCTTGGCCTTGTTGCCTGAAGCCACCCAGAATCTGTTGAAGTTAGCGGCTTGTATTGGCAATCAGTTCGAGCTGGAGACTTTGGCAGTGGTTGCAGAAGCATCCTCCGAGGAGGTTGCCGCCGATATTTGGATTGCGCTTAAAGAAGAACTGATTATACCCATTAGCGAAGCTTATAAATTTTTCCAAGGGGATGTAGAGGAGGCAGCAGCTAATACAATAACAGTATCCTATCGTTTCTTACACGATCGCGTCCAGCAGGCGGCTTATTCTCTGATTCCAGAAGCGGCCAAACAGAAAACTCACTTGAAAATAGGCTATCTACTATTCAATAATATTCCTCCAGAGAACCAGGAGGAAAAGATTTTTGATATTGTGAACCAGTTGAATGTCGGTCGAGAATTAATTGCCGATATTGCAGCGAAAGAAGAATTAGCCACTTTAAACTTAGCAGCGGGACGGAAAGCAAAAAAATCAACGGCTTACAGCGCGGCTGTTCAGTATTTAAATGTAGCGCGAGAAATGCTGGTTGGCGATATTTGGCAAAAAGATTACCAATTGGTGCTAGAGATTTACACGGAAGCAACGGACGCAGCATATTTAAGCGGCGACTTTGAGGCAATGGAGAGATTGGCGACGATAGTTTTAGACCGAGCCAAGCATGTATTGAACAAGGTAAAAATCTACGAAATTAAGATAGTTGCTAAAATTGTCCAAACACAAGTAATCGAAGCGATCGCCCTCGGACTGGATATTCTCAAACAGTTGGGAACGGAATTGCCTTCACAGCCGACCGAATCGGACATAGGCGCAAAAATGGCAGAGATTACCAATAATTTACAAGGAAAATCGATTGAGGAATTAATCGAACTTCCCGTTATGACAGATGGCTATCGCCTAGGGGCAATGAAAATTTTATCCACCGTATGGACTGCGGCTTATATTGGTTCTCCAGAAATGATGCCACCTATGATCTTGGAGATGGTCAATTTGTCCCTAAAATATGGAAACTCTGCTATATCTGCAGTGGGCTATTCTATTCACGGCCTAATGCTTTGTGGCGTGTTTGGAGACCTGGATGCCGGTTATAAATTCGGGCAATTAGCTTTAAAGCTATTAGATAAGTTAAACGCTAGAGAGGTTGAAGCCAAGGTCTTGAATATATTCGGCGCTTTTATCCAGCCTTGGCAAGAGCATTTGAGCAATACCTTACCAGTTTTCCGGGAAGCTGTGGCGAAGGGACTAGCAACCGGAGATTTAGAATATGCAGGCTATTCAATAGTCAACGTTCCTTATTATTCCTTTTTTAAGGGCGATAATCTCCGGGATTTGGAAGCAGAAATGGCTAATTCCATAGAGGCTCTAAAATCTATCAACCAGCAGACAGTAACAATTTGGTTGAGAACTTATTGGCAGGCTGTTTTAAATTTGCTGGGAAATGCTGAAGAACCGACAAGATTTCTGGGAAGTGCTTACAACGAGGAGGAGATGCTGCCCCTGCACGAGCGTACCAGGGATTTAACGGGGACCTGCAATTTTCATATGTGTGGTCTAATAGTTGCATGTCTGCTAGAAAATTATGAAAAAGCTTTAAGCCATGCAAGAGAGGGAGAAAAATATTTGGGGGCGCTAACGGGATTAGCTCACATTCCAACGTTTTATTTTTACGATGCTCTGACTATGTTAGCTCTGTGCGATCGCCTTTCTCCTACAGAGCGAGACGAGTTTTTGCAGCGAGTAGAAACCAACCTGGAAAAGATGCAAAATTGGGCGAGTCACGCGCCGATGAATTATTTGCACAAATGGGAACTGATGCAAGCAGAGAAGCATCGGGTTTTGGGCAAGCGGTTCGAGGCGGCGGAAATCTACGATCGCGCTATAGCCGGAGCCAAAGAAAACGAATATGTCCAAGAAGAAGCCCTGGCCAACGAACTGGCAGCGAAATTTTACCTCAATTGGGGCAAAGAAAAATTTGCTGCAAGCTATATGCAGGATGCCTACTATTGCTACGCTCGTTGGGGAGCCAAGGCTAAGATAGAGCAACTAGAAGAAAAATATCCCCGACTTCTGCTGCCCATATTGCAACAGTCTCAATATCGCCCGAGTCCCAGCAATCCCGGCATCACCACCCAAACCCTGGGTACGGTCACCTCTAATACCTCCGTCCTCGACCTCGCCTCCGCCATCAAAGCCTCCCAAGCGATATCCTCGGAAATATCTCTAGATGCCTTGCTCTCTAAATTGATGGGGGTCGTCCTCGAAAATGCCGGAGCCGATAAAGGAGCCTTAATTTTAAATAACGAAGGCAATTGGGTTATCGCCGCAATCTGCACTAATGATAGTTGTCAGCTATCTAGCGACCAAACCAAAAGTCTGCCCACTAGCATAATCAATACTGTCAAACGGACTCTTAAGACCGTACTTATTAATCAGTTAGAAAAAGAGACGACTTTCGCGGGAGACCCATACCTGAGCCAAGAGCAACCCCTAAGTCTCTGCTGCACCCCCATTCTCCATATCGGCAAATTAATTGGCATTCTCTATCTCGAAAACCGCGCGATCGCAGATGCCTTCACCCCCGATCGCATTGAAGTTCTCAACCTGCTGACCGCCCAAGCTGCCATATCTATAGAAAATGCTCGTCTTTACAGTCGCCTATCGGACTACAGCCACAACCTGGAAGCCCAAGTGGAGCAAAGAACCGAGGAGCTACAGGAGAAAAACCTTGACTTGCAAGAAACTCTGGTGCAATTGCAGCGGACTCAAGCGCAATTAATCCAAACGGAAAAAATGTCTTCTTTGGGACAAATGGTGGCGGGGATTGCCCATGAAATCAATAACCCCATCAGCTTTATCTCGGGGAATGTCGGTCACGCTCGCGAATATTTCCAAGACGTGCTGGAACTGCTGAGGCTTTACGAGGAGGAATGGCCCAATGCCAGCGAAGCTATAGAAGAGAAGATGGAGGAGATTAATCTGGAGTTTTTGCGCTCTGACTTGGCAAAACTGTTCGATTCCATGAAAAATGGGAGCGATCGCATTAGAAATATTGTGCTGGGGTTGCGAAACTTCTCCCGCCTAGACGAAGCGGATAGAAAGCAGGCGGACATCCACGAAGGATTGGAGAATACCTTAACAATCGTGCAACATCGCCTTAAAGCGCTGGGAGATCGCCCGGAAATTGCTATAGTCAAAAACTACGGGAAACTACCCCTAGTAAACTGCTACGCAAGTCAACTCAACCAAGTATTTTTACATATTCTCAGCAATGCGATCGATGTTTTAAGCGCATCGTATGCTGGCAAGAGTCCCGAAATTCGCATCGCCACGGAGATGGGGGACGCGCAAACCATCAGAATTCGCATTGCCGACAACGGGCCGGGAATGAGCGCGAGGGTTTGTCAGAAAGCATTCGATCCCTTCTTCACTACCAAGCCAGTGGGTCAAGGAACCGGACTGGGTTTGTCGATTAGTTACCAAATAGTCACCGAGCAACATGGCGGGCAATTGCACTGTATTTCCGAACCGGGAGTTGGTACGGAATTTACGCTAGAAATTCCCGTATAGATTAGAGAATTCCTCAAGTCCTATAACAATCTGAAAGGCTACTGCAATCGCTCCTGTTCTGTGACGATAATCAATTGTTAGCCTCCAGCTCAAAAGCGATCTATAGAATAATTTGAGAACCGCTATAATAGAACAAGACAGAACAAGAACAAAACAATCTATTATTACAAGATAATGCTAGTTCTCTCTAAGTATCATCTAAAGGACAACCTCTATCAAGGCAAGCGAACAGAAGTCTATCGCGGTATGCGCATTGGCGATCGCCAGCCGGTCATAATCAAAATCCTGCGCAATCCTCATCCCAATTTCAAAGAGCTAGTCCAATTTCGCAATCAATACATCATAGCGAGCCATCTGGAACATCCCCATATCGTTAGACCCATTGCCCTAGAACGCTACGGCAATGGTTATGCTCTGGTGATGCCCGATGATGAGGCGATCGCTCTTTCTGATTACTGGCAGCAAGGAGAGCCAAACCTAGCCGAATTTCTTTCCATTGCCATCCAACTGGCGGACGCCCTGCAGTATCTGAGCGGGGAGCGCGTAATCCACAAAGATATCAAACCCGCCAATATTCTCATCCGCCCGGAAACCCGCCAAGTCAAGCTAATCGACTTCAGCATATCCAGCTTGCTGCCCAAAGAACAACAACAACTCATCAATCCCAACGTCCTGGAAGGAACCCTCGCCTATATTTCCCCCGAGCAAACAGGACGCATGAATAGAGGCATCGACTATCGGACGGATTTCTATTCCTTGGGGGTAACTTTTTTTGAACTGCTAACCGGGAAGCTTCCTTTTGCAACCAGCGACCCGATGGAGTTGGTGCATTGCCATATTGCGAAAATGCCTCCGGCATTGGGGAATGGGGAATGGGGAATGGAATGGAGCAAACCCACCCCCGTAACCCCCCTCCCGGGAGAGGGGAAGATTGGGAATGGCAGAGCAATTCCTCAAGCGATTGAAAATATTGTTCTGAAGTTGATGGCGAAGAATGCAGAAGAGCGCTATCAGAGTGCCTTGGGATTGAAGCACGACCTAGAGCGATGCCTGCAAGAATGGAAGGCTAAGGGAGAGATTGCGTTATTTGAGCTTGGCCAGGAGGATAGAAGCGATCGCTTCCTAATTCCCGAAAAGCTCTACGGACGGGAAAAGGAAGTGCAAGAACTGCTGGCAGCATTTGACCGAGTAGCAGCCGGAAATAATGAAATGATGCTGGTGGCGGGTTTTTCGGGAATTGGCAAAACTGCTCTAGTGTCGGAAGTACACAAGCCCATAGTCAAGCAACGGGGCTATTTCATCAAAGGAAAATTCGACCAATTTAACCGCAATATTCCTTTTAGTGCTTTTGTGCAAGCCTTCCGAGACTTGGTGGGACAATTGCTCGGGGAATGCGATGTAGAATTGGCTGCCTGGAAGCAGAAAATACTCTCGGCATTGGGAGAAAGCGGGCAAGTTATCATCGACGTAATTCCCGAACTGGAGCCGATCGTTGGCAAACAGCCCCCAGTGCCAGAACTCTCTGGCAGTGCAGCGCAGAATCGCTTTAACCTGCTCTTCAGCAAGTTCGTGCGCGTCTTTACCACCAAAGAGCATCCCCTGGTTATTTTTCTGGATGACTTGCAGTGGGTGGATTCGGCATCGTTAAATTTGCTACAGCTGTTGATGGACGAGTCGGAAGGGGGATATTTGCTGGTCTTGGGAGCATATCGCGATAACGAAGTATTTCCCGCCCATCCGCTGATGTTGAGCTTGGATGAGATTGAGAAACAGGGGGCAACCCTCAAAACCCTGACTCTGGCTCCTTTAAGCGAAAATCAAATAGGCCGGCTGGTGGCCGATACCTTGCTATGTTCTGTGGAAATAGCCTCGCCTTTGGCGAATTTGGTTTATCAAAAAACTCGGGGCAATCCGTTCTTTAGTACCCAATTTTTAAAAGGCTTGCATGAGGATGGCTGGATTGAGTTTGAGGCGGAGGCGGGATATTGGCAATGCGATCTAGCGCAAGTCCGTCAGCTTGCTCTCACCGATGACGTGGTGGAGTTTATGATGGGGCGATTGCAAAAAATGTCAGCAGCAACGCAAGAAATCCTCAAAATAGCGGCTTGCATTGGCAATGAATTTAATTTAGAAACCCTGGCAATTGTCAGGGAGCAATCCCCGGAAGAAGCGGCAGGGGATTTATGGAAGGCTCTGGCAGAAGGATTGATTTTGCCTCAGAGCGACATCTATAAATTTTACCTAGGCTCGACCGACTCTAATAACTCTAGCCTGACAGCTCAAACCCCAAGCTCGCTCTATCAGTTCCTGCACGATCGCGTCCAGCAAGCTGCCTATGCTCTGATTCCAGAAGCGGAGAAAAAGACGACTCACTTGAGAATCGGTCAATTGTTGTGGCACAATACCACTGAAGCCGAACGGGAAGCGCAGATTTTCGATTTGGTCGCTCAATTGAATTATGGAGTTGACTTAATCGCCGCTCCAGGAGAAAGAGAGCAGTTGGCGCGGTTGAATCTAATGGCCGGACGTAAAGCTAAAGCTGCCACTGCTTATAGTGCAGCTGTGGCATATTTAACTGTAGCCCAGAAATTATTGGCAGCATCTTGCTGGCAGACTCAGTACGACCTAGCTCTGGCAATATATGAGGAGGCAGCAGAGGCAGCTTACCTGAGTACCGAGTTCGAGAACATGGAACAGTTGGTTGAAACAGTATTGCAACAGGCAAAAGCTCTGCTGGATAAAGTCAAGGTTTATGAGGCCAAGATTCAAGCCTCTATGGCACAAAATAAACCTCTGGTGGGAATTGCGATCGCTCTCCCAGTTTTGCGGGAGTTGGGAGTGGAACTGCCAGAGTCACCGCAACCGGAAGATATTCAGCAGGGATTAGCAGAAACAGCATCTCTGTTAGGGGGGAAACGACCTTCGGAACTAATCGAACTGCCAGAAATGACCGCTCCTGACAAACTGGCAGCCATGCGCATCATCTCCAAACTAATTCCGGCTGTCTATGTAGCAGGCCCGCAACTGTTGCCCCTGGTTGTCTTGCAACAGGTCAATTTATCCATAAAATATGGTAATGCTGCCGACTCGGCTTTTGCCTATGCCAATTACGGGCAAATTCTGTGCGGAGTTCTCGGAGAGTTGGAGAAAGCATATGAATTCGGCAGGCTGGCTTTAGAGGTGTTATCTCGGTTAAATGCGCGATCGCTTGCCGCCAAAACCTATACGGTCGTTTATTTTTGTATTACCCATTGGCGGGAGCATCTGGCGAAAACCTTAAAACCCTTCCAAGAATCTTTCACCATCGGTCTGGAAACGGGAGATGTAGAATATGGTGCTTATTCAGCGCTGAATTACTGCACCCATTGCTACTTGAACGGTCGAGAACTGTCCGATGTATCCCGAGAGATGGACAACTATACGCTCCAACTCCGCAAACTAAAACAAGAAACCGCTCTGAATTACCTGGTAATTTTTCGCCAAGCCGTTCTGAACTTACGCGGGTTTGCCGATGAAAATCCCTGGACTTTAAGCGGGTTTGCTTACAAGGAAAAGGTTATGCTGCCACTTCATCAAGCCTCAAATGATGTTCTGGCAATTGCGCATATGTCGTTAAATAAGTTGCTAATATCTTATTTGTTTGGCGAATTTGTTATAGCGGTTGATAATGCCGAAATAGTAGCCACATATTTGAACGAAGCTACAGCCTTTGCCGGTATTCCCATATACTATTTTTACAATTCTTTGGCGCGGCTCGCTCTCTACCCAAATGCCTGCGAAGCGCAAAGGGAAAAAACTATGCAAAAGGTCACTGCAACCCAAAAAAAGATGCAGAAATGGGCAGATAACGCGCCGATGAATTATTTGCACAAATTCTATCTGGTGGAGGCAGAGCGACATCGGGCTTTAGGTGAAAAACTGGAGGCAATAGAACTGTACGATTGCGCCATAGCCGGAGCCAAAGCCAACGAGTACATACAAGAAGAAGCATTAGCCAACGAACTGGCAGCCAAATTCTACCTGGATTGGGGTAAAGAAAAATTTGCCGCTGGCTATATGCAGGAAGCCTACTATTGCTACGCTCGTTGGGGAGCCAAGGCTAAGATAGAGCAACTAGAAGAAAAATATCCTCAACTCCTGCTGCCCATTCTGCAAGAGTCCAAATATCGCCCGAGTCCCAGCAATCCCGGCATCACCACCCAAACCCTGGGTACGGTCACCTCTACTACCTCCGTCCTCGACCTCGCCTCCGCCATCAAAGCTTCCCAAGCGATATCCTCTGAAATATCTCTAGATGCCTTGCTCTCTAAATTGATGGGCGTCGTCCTCGAAAATGCCGGAGCCGATAAAGGAGCCTTAATTTTAAACCGCTCCGATACTTGGGAAGTCGCCGCAATCTGCATTAATGGCAACAGCAACCTAACCAATAGTCCCCTCAATGGAACTGAAAACCTACCCAGTAGCATTATCAACACCGTCAAACGGACAGGGGAGAGTTTCATTATTAATAATTTAGAACGAGAAACTGCTTTTGCTTCCGATCCATATCTGAGCCAAGAGCAACCCCTAAGTCTCTGCTGCACCCCCATCCTCCATATCGGCAAATTAATTGGCATTCTCTATCTCGAAAACCGGGCGATCGCAGATGCCTTCACCCCCGATCGCATCGAAGTTCTCAACCTGCTGACCGCCCAAGCTGCCATATCTATAGAAAATGCTCGTCTTTACAGTCGCCTATCAGACTACAGCCACAACCTGGAAGCCCAAGTGGAGCAAAGAACCGAGGAGCTACAAGAGAAAAACCTTGACCTGCAAGCAACTCTGGTGCAATTGCAGCAGACTCAAGCGCAATTAATCCAAACGGAAAAAATGTCTTCTTTAGGACAAATGGTGGCGGGGATTGCCCATGAAATCAATAACCCCATCACTTTTATCGCGGGGAATGTCGGTCACGCTCGGGAATATGTCGGCGATTTACTAGACCTGCTCGCCGTTTACGAAGAGGAATCGCCCAATGCCAGCGAAGCTATAGAAGAGAAGATGGAGGAGATTAATCTGGAGTTTTTGCGCGAGGATCTGGAAAAACTGTTCGCTTCCATGAAGAATGGGAGCGATCGCATTAGAAATATTGTCTTGGGGTTGCGAAACTTCTCCCGCCTGGACGAAGCGGATAGAAAGCAGGCGGACATCCACGAAGGATTGGAGAATACCTTAACAATCGTAAAACATCGCCTCAAAGCTGTGGCAGAGCGCCCGGAAATTGCTATAGTCAAAAACTACGGTAAACTGCCGTTAGTAAATTGCTATGCAAGTCAACTAAACCAAGTGTTTTTGCATATTCTCACGAATGCTATTGACGTTTTAAGCACATCCTATGCTGGCAAGAGTCCCGAAATTCGCATTGCCACGGAGGTGCTAGACGCGCAAACTGTCAGGATTCGCATTGCCGACAATGGGTCGGCAATGGGCGAAAGCGTTCGCAAGAAAGTTTTTGACCCCTTCTTCACCACCAAGCCGGTCGGTGAAGGAACCGGATTGGGCATGTCGATTAGTTACCAAATAGTTACGGAACAACATGGCGGGCAATTGCAATGTTTTTCCGAACCTGGAGTTGGTACGGAATTTGCGATCTCGCTACCAATTGAAGATAAGCTCGTCTAGTTTTTTAGATGGCTTAATTTTCTGCTAAAAGAGCGATATTTTGGCAAGATATAATCTCTATAATGATTCTAGGAGAGCGCGCGATCGCTCTTCGCCGTTATTCGCGTATAATTAGCGGACGGTGGTATATAGCTATGTAGGGAGCGGCCCGGAAACGAAACCCAACTAAACTATAGCGGTTCTCAAATTGATGTGAGGTTTCTGGGGCGAAGCGGGCGAAGCATCCCAATACGGAAATTCCCGTTATACAGCCGAGACGGTTGCTCTTGTTGCTGTCGCCCCTACGTTTTCGTTCATTACACTAATTTGAGAAACGCTATAACGCGCTTTGTTGGGTTTCGTTCCCGAGCCGCTCCCTACTATTTATATCAAGTCCTGTTAAATACCCACAAAAAAAATTGGAATCTCTCGTAGTGGCAAGGCGACGGTTAAAATTGTAGGGAAGGGTTGAGGAACGAAACAAGGGCGCAACGATTGGTATAGTTGGGTTACTCGCACGAGTTGGCTCCGCCAACACTCCGTTCAACCCAACCTACATTTACACACAATTTTAACCGTCGCCTTGCCAGTAGGACGGGCTTCCGAAAAGTCCGTTTGGACTGGTACGGACTTTTCGGAAGCCCGTCCTACGCAGGACTTGACTTTTTTTGGGGCATTAAAACCGACACGATCTTACTACTATTTACAAAAGTGAAATGCTCCTGATTGGTCTAGAATTAGCCAAGGATATCGGGTTGTCATCGCCAGCCAGCAGGACTATAATCCTTATGCTACAGGAGGGGTGATTCCGCTTGACTGCAATATCTTTTGCAGAAAGATTGTCCAAACTCGTGCCAAACTCTATGTCAATTCTGACGAGCTTAATTGATTTTCTATAGTATTTTGAGAAAATCAATTCTCTCATTTAGAGATAATTTAAAATATAACTAACTATAGCAAGCTTCAAGCAATGTTACTAGCAAATGACCGCTAGCGATTAGACAATAGTAGTCAAAGCTTTCTTAAATTCGATAGCAGTTTTAAAATGGATATGGGGTCGATCGCTTAGAGCCAAGTCAATTAAAGCGGCAAGAGGTTTGGGAATCGAGGGATTGCGATCGCGAATTGGTATAGCCTTAGTTTGCAAGGTCGCCAGCCAAGGATCTTTACCTTTAAAGTCCCGAGGATAACTGCCAGTAAGCATATAATAAAGACAAGCCGCTGCCGCCCAGACATCTATTTCGGGCTTGGCATAATAGAAATCTATTACTTGATGTCGAGGCATAAAAGCAGGCAGGATACTCTTAGCTCCAGTTCGGGTACGACCGTTTAACCCCGCCCAGTCAAAAGCTCTAGCTAATCCGTAGTTACCGACTTTAGCAACGAAGCGATCGCTCTTTTGGACGAGCAGAATATTTGCCGGTTGCAGACAACCGTGAATAAATCCTGTTCCCTTACTAAAACGACCGTCTTTTTGTTTGACATAGGGAATCTCGGCATTGTGAGCGTACTCCAAACCATCTAAGACTTGGAAAATTATCGTTCTTGCTTCATTAATAGATAGAGTTTTTTTGCGCCGTCGCATTAAATCGGCTATGCTGCCGCTATCGCAATAGTCTATGGTCAAAAAGAAGGTGCCATTTTCATAGCCATAATCTAGGATTTGAGAAATATGGGGATGCTGCAAGGCTTTCGTATTTTCTATCTGGCGCAGGAAAGTATCTATAGCCTGGGGAGAGCCTGCCTCATCGGAGCAACGCATAACTTTAAGCGCCACTTCTTCGCCGCTTTCAATATTATCTGCTAAATAGACTTCACTGCCTTTTCCCTTAGCCAGCTCTACCAGAGTCGCGTAGCCTTCGATAGCAGGCAGATTGGCAGAGCTATTTTGTAGCGATCGCTTCACCCTGCCACCAGATAGTTTTCCCAGATCCAAAGCCAGAGAATCTAAATCCAAAGGCACTGTAGAGCTTTTTCCCTCAACCCTAACTTGCAAGCTGATATTCCCCATTTTCAGAATATCCCCATCCAACAGCTCGCATTCCCTATTTTCTGGCTTATTTTCTAGAGTATTTTCTGCGCCATTGGCCAGCTCTTTGCGCGAGCCGATTCTTTGGTTGTTCGCGAAGGTGCCATTGAGACTGCCGAAGTCGCGCACGCGAATATAAGGGGGGTTGATATCCAGCAAACAGTGATAGCGCGAAATTGTCCGGTGTTCTTTGTCATCGGGCAGGATAAAGTTGCAATCCTTAGCGCGCCCTATAATACGAGTCGTGCGTTTCTCAAATACAAATTCCCGTCCTTTTATACTACCGGCAATAAAGGTCAAAATTACTTTCGCCGCCTTTTCTGTCGCGGGACTGATAGCAGGCGATCGCACGGGGGAGGACAAAGGTGCAGATGATGGATTTGGAGGCAGCGTTTCTTTTTCCAAAAATCTAACCCCTGCCATTTCGCCTGCCATTTCGCCTGCCATTTCTATCGCTTTTTGGCGCACTCCTTCCGGTCTCAGCCAACCATAACCAGCGCAGGCGAGATTATACAGCAGGGTTTGAAAATCTTTTTCCGCCCAGCTCGGACTGCCGCTACGAACCAGCGCTCTATCTATTTCTTCCTCCCTCGGGAAGCGGTCTTTTGGTAATTCGGCGGCATAGGGTGTCTGTAGGGTTAGGAAATTTTGCAAATAGGGACGCGCTCCCTCATCCCAATCCGCTAGCTGGCGATTCTCGAATTCCCAATCCAAACTCCAGAGTTTCAGCTTATTGTCATCGCCTCCAGAAATAGCATATCGGCTATCCGCGCTCAGATAGATGCAATTGACCCAAGATGTATGTCCTTCTAGAGTCCCCACGCAGTTTCCGGTGCCAACTTCCCACAGTTTTATCGTACCATCGCCGCTGCCAGAGATAGCAAATCGCCCGTCGGCGCTCAAACCGACAGAGGTTACCCAAGATGTATGTCCTTTAAAGCTTTCCGATCGCTTGCCAGTCTCCACCTCCCAGAGATTAAGGGTGCCGTCAGAACTGCCGGATAGGGCAAATTTTCCATCGGCGCTCATACAGACTGAATTAACCACCCAAGTATGACCGGCAAACACGCGCAGACAGCGTCCCGTAGCGACTTCCCAGAGCATAATCGCGTTGTCTTTGCTGCCAGACAGGGCGAGTTTATTGTCTGCACTCAGACAGATCGAAGTTATGTCATCTGTATGACCGGCAAATGAGCGCAAACGACGTCCGGATGATAAATCCCAAAGGCTCATGGTGTTATGGTCGGTTCCGCATAAAGCAAATCTATTGTCGGCACTAAGGCAAACTGAGGTCACCTCCGATGTATCTTCTTCAAAAGTTCCCAAACATTGTTCTGTAGAAATTTCCCACAGTTTGATAGTATCGTCAGAACTCCCGGAGAGGGCAAATCGATTATTGAGACTCAGATAGACTGAGTTTACCCAAGATGTATGTCCTTTTAAAGTCCCCAAACTGCGCCCTACAGGTATTTCCCAGAGTTTTAGAGTGCCGTCAAAACCTCCGGAGATAGCAATTCGACTGTCTCGACTAAGACAGACCGAAGTAACCGAGGAGGTATGCCCTGTAAAGGTAGCAACTTCCCTGCCACCGATAAATGCTTTGCGGGGTTGACCGATAGGAACGCCGATGTTAGTGGGGGCTTCCTCAACGTCGCGCTCCTTGGGGGGCAAATCCCCTGAAACGTTCAGTCTAGTTGTAGTGACTTCTTCTAGATCGGAGTCTTCCAAATTGGCTCCAATTTTTTCCAGTTCCCTATCTTCAGTTATATGCATGGGCGCGACGGTTTCCATAGCTTGCAGGTGGGACAATTTTCTAGGGGGCTTATTAGGGGGTCTTTCCCCACGCAGTTACCACACAGGAGGGGTTTGTCCCTGCACTTCAATGTCGGGGCAAAAATGTCGGGTATTGGGACTTGCGGCTTAATAATATACCAGTTCCGCAGGCTGTTGCAAGCGAGAAGGCGATCGCGCTTTATTTTATTTTGTACAAGTCCCTAAAAAGACTGTTCTTTATTATATAAAGGGAGTCATCAACCCAGATTAATTTCTTTATGAGGCAGCAAAATCGCCTATTGGAATTCCCGCTTACTTTCTTTAGGAATTCTTATGCTGCAGATGCGCCCCTTGCTGGCGGCGAGGCAGAATTTGGCAAAGACCCGGGGCATCGCAACATAAGAATTTCCCTACTAAAAGCGCTTGGGGAAAGTTATTGGTCTGCCCGCAGGACATCCACTTTTTGACCGCTGTTTGACACCAATGCCCGAAAGCGCCACAAATAGGCGGGCGCGCTTATACCCCTCAAGACCCTAGAAATTCAGATCTTAACATAAGGATGCTCCCGCTACACAAGCAAATGGTATATAGCAGTAAGCTATCATGCGATTCTCCTGCAAAGACGCTCTTGCAACGGCAGTCAGCAGTCAGCAAAAGTCCTGCAATCATTGCAATAGAGCGTTTGTAACTGTCCTAACCTTAAGCGGTAGTGCTATAAAAGCATATTTTTGCGATACCCATTTCTAGTTTTTGACAGCTAACGAGCGATCGCCGCCAAAATAATAAGGACGGACAAACAACCCCCCTTGGGTCGTCCCACAATAAATAAATTAACAAGATATATCCGAGTCAGCTTCGCAAGCACCTATGCTAACCCAAGAACTGGAACCGTCGGCCCAATGTTCTTTCTTCCAAATTGGGGCATTGTGCTTGAGAGTATCGATCGCATAGCGGCAAGCTTCAAAAGCTTCGGAACGATGGGGACACCCCACAGCAACTAGAACGCTAATTTCAGCAATTTTTAACCGGCCCGTGCGATGCTGAATAGCCACTCTATTTACCTCGGGCCAACAGCGGCGGATTTCAGCCGCAATTTTGCGAAATATTTGCATAGCCATTGGTTCATAGGCTTGATACTCCAGAGCCACCACCTTCTTGCCATCGGTTTGATTGCGCACCGTACCGCTCATAACCACCACCGCCCCGTTGGCCTGGTCATCTGCTAGACCGTAAACTTCTTCTATAGATAAGGGCGCAAAAGTAATAGCAAAACTATCTGCAGGATTGTCTCCAATGGGAGAATTTAGGGTAATCGGGAGTACGGCGTTCGTTGCGAATGCGTTCATTGCGAATTAAATTGCGATAGAGAACAAGATCTATTTTGCACGCAACCAAGCAAGAGTGCGATCGCCCTGCGGTTAGGGATGATTAATTATAAGGCGCGCTTTTTTTTAAAAGAGCTGCACCCGCCGCAGCTTATAGCGCTACGCGCAAGCTACTGTATGCCAGCCATTGGTTTCCAGACAGAATGCCGCCTACGACCGAAGCGATCGCTTTTTGTCAATTGAGCCTCTTAGACGCCTCTATGACTTGGCTCCATAAAAATAGCCCATAAAATGCGGTGGTACAATGGGCGTGCTAGCTCTTGCTAATATAGCCTTAAAATAAAGGCTAATAGAGCGCTTCGGGAAAAAATCAGAGATAAAGCCGAAAGAGCGCAATGCGGATAAGTGTAAGTCTAATTTACGAAAATAGCGGGTAGCAAATGAACAGCGCCCATCCCGCAACGAGGAAAAGGGCACATAAGGCGAGCATTAACTGTAAAGACCAACGGATTTCCAGTAGGCCCAAAAGCGGAGTAGCAGAGATAACCAGCAGGAGAATGAAGACTAAAAAGAGTAACAGCATAGCAAGACCTCCAGTCAAATGGTCGCGTATTGTCGCCTTGGGTGCGTCTGGGCGAAAAATTGCTTGGGAACTTCATGGCCCGCAAATACTAGGATGCCAACCGAGGCGATCGCATCCCCGAATATGCCCTTTTGCCAGCCCCGAGCCTTTATTCCTACCGAGAGCGCTATCTATAATAATGGCATTTTTTAGCAGAGACAGAATAGATGACCCTGGCTCGCGGGGGATAGTGGCGATCGCCACCCCAATGGTTTCAAAATAACAGCATATGGCGCTTCCGCAACAATATAGTAGGGGCGAATGGCCATTCGCCCCTACTGCGCAGATAGCGCAGAGGTAAGGAGACTTCTGGTAATAAAAATAACTTATGGATCGGAGCGCTTCGGCCCCCTCTCGGGAGCTCTCGGGAGGGGGTTGGGGGTGGGTACTGCGACCCGGGAAAAACCCACACCAAAGTCCCCTCCTGCGGGCGGTGTGGGTGGGTGGAGGGGAAGCGGTACTTTCTTTCCCAGAAGTCTCCTAACTCTTCTGCACGAGCAAGGCAGATAGAGCGCTGCGGAACGATAGTTGTATAGTCTTAACTTTAATGTCTAGTGCTATGACCCTACAGCAGGAGGGTGTGGTTTGTGGGGCTGCCATCGGTGTCAGGAATGCTTCGTGCTATGTTCGCCCTGCCTTTCTCCCTAAGAATTGCTTCTAATTCCCGCTTAATTTTCTTTTGATAAACTGGAACTAAAAAATTATCCCCAGCTCAGCAGCCCGTGGAACCGTTTAACCCCAGACAATTTCTAGTCCTTGTGGTAGATGACTCGACCAATAATCTCCGGGTTGTTGGAACCATGCTGGATGCAGTAGGTTATATTACAGCCTTTGCTACCAGCGGCAAAGAAGCTCTAGAGCGGGTCAAAGTTACCAGACCAGATCTCATTCTGTTAGATTTAATGATGCCAGAAATGGATGGCTTGGAAACATGCAATAATTTGCAATTAAATCCTAACTATAGAGAAATTCCTGTCATATTTTTAACTGCTAGCAACAATAAAGATAATCTAATCCAGGCATTCGAGCGGGGTGCTGTAGATTATATAACGAAACCTTTTAATGACCTAGAACTTCTAGCTCGCGTCAAAACTCATTTAGAGTTAAAGCATACGAGAGACGAGTTAAGAAAAGCCCTAGCAGACCTAGAGAAATTAGCGACAACCGATCCTCTTACTGGTATCCCCAATCGCCGCCATCTTTTAAATAGGGGACAAAAAGAACTTAGCCTCGCTCGCCAAGGCGATAGGCCAGTTTCTGTTTTGTCAATCGATATCGATCGCTTTAAAAGTATTAACGATACCTACGGTCATGCTGTAGGCGATGAAGCTCTAAAAGTAATGGTAGATGCAACCCTAAAAGCTCTGCGAGAAGAGGATAGTTTCGGACGCTTTGGCGGCGAAGAGTTTTTGGTTTTTTTACCTGAAACCAATACTAAAGAAGCCGCCAACTTAGCCGAATGCATCCGGCGCACCATTGCCGAAGCTTCAGTGCCAGTAGCAAAGAGCAGTGTTTTGCAACTAACTGTCAGCATTGGAGTAGCAACCTATTGGTGTGATGGCGAAACTATAGAGTCTGTCTTAAAAAGGGCTGACGAGGCGCTTTACAAAGCCAAAAATAACGGTCGAGATCGGGTAGTGGCCAATGCAGCAGACTGGAAAACATCGTCTGAGACATGCTAGACCAAACCTTAGCAAGACAGCCTTATTCCAAGCGCCAGATTCATTATTTTCACAAGGAACTTACTACAGACAATATGTCCCAACTATACTTTGCCTACGGCTCGAATATGCTCTCGACTCGATTGGCTGCCAGAATAGCAGATACCGTTTCGATAGGAGTTGCTGTTCTCCATCATAAATGCCTGGTTTTCAATAAACCGGGCATCGATCGCTCGGCAAAAGCGAATATTGTAGATTCGCCCCCCGACAAAGTTTGGGGAGTTCTTTATCAAATTCCTTCGGCATCTTGGCCTGAACTCGATGCCTTTGAAGGCGGATACGATCGCGAAACCTGTGAAGTTTTTTCTCCCAAATATGGCTCTCTTGCTGCCACTCTATATCAATGGCATGGTGCAGATTGTAAAATTCCCCCATACGACTGGTATATGGATTTAATCGTTGCTGGCGCGCAAGAGAATAACTTACCTGCGAGTTATATCGATTTTCTTAAATCCATCTCGACAATTAAACTCGACAATTAAACCCTACACCCCTACACCCTACACCCCACACCCTACACCCCACACCCTACACCCCACACCTAGTTTTACAAATTCCCGGCCAACTCTCAATGCGATCGCTAGATTTCACTAAATGCATCCCCGCATCGGCAAACTGTTGGAAAGCAGCATCGGCTAGATCGGTAAAGTCAACAACATCCGGGACTACCACCGGCGAGGTGCAATCTTCCAGCAGATAAACTTTTTGAGCCAGACTCGGGTCTCGATCCAGAATCTCTCTGAGCAAATCCTCAATCGTCCAGGCCACACAGTGACTCTTAGCTTGACCGGCGATAATTACCGCATCAAAATCCAGCAATTTTTCAATAAAGCGGTTATTTTTAGCGGCCATAGGCTGACCGTCAGCATCTGTCAAAACTTCCGGGCGCAAAACAGAATAATTCTCTGTTAAAGGATTGCTACCTTTTATTTCAAACATAGTCTGGCTGTTGCGGGCAATATTGTGAAAAAATATAGCTTCTTCCACCGCCGAGACTAGAGCATGACCAATGCCGCCCAGCATAGAATGGTATGGCCAAATTGTTAGAGGATATTTGCCATCCTGGCTCAACTGGCGAACGTAGTGATGGGCGTATTTTTGTAATGCCAAGTAGTTGTTGGCATCTGCAATGCTGTGAGCAACTGCTGGATTGACTTGCCAGACGCCCTTCTCCACATCATCGAGAGAAATCGTCGTTGCTGCCGGGGCGGGATGTTCGCCAGCATCATTAATCCAGAAGATAGGATGAAAAATTTGCATGGCGCTGTGGGTATCCATAGTCGGGACAATAGCAGTAATTGCTCCCAAGTTGCGATAGATAAACTGGCACAAACGCATACTATCATCTACCGCCCCAGTGCCGCTGCGACCGCCAACAAACAGTTCAAATTGAGGAATGCAGAAGGTATTCTGAACGTCTATCGCCATTAAACAAATCCGGGTTTTATCTTTAGCCGCCGGTTCGATTCCATACTTTTTCGCCCAGTCTTTAGCCTCTGCAGCCCTATCTTGATAAAGAACGCGCCAGACTTCTCCGACTTTTTTGGCATCGAAATGAGGGGGAATTGGTAATAAGGTTTGCGCAGTCATCGGTTAACTCCTTATTGCTTATTGTCTGGAGATGCTCCCATGTTTATGCTTCGGGTTTTGTAGTTCTGCTGGCGGCGGCGAATCACCATCAAGGTAGTGTCATCGGGCAAAAAACCTACTTCCTTATGAACCTGACGGTTTTCCAAATCCATTTTCGGTACTTCGCGGGCGATCGCATATAACTGGCGGCGAACCAGATCGGGATTTTTAAAATATCTGTCTTGTTCCCAGAATTGTCCTATTGCACCAATTCTGTCTAGCTTGCCGGGAAAGTTCTGTTCCGAGATCGCCATCAGGTCGATAATGCCATCGGTGCCGATTAAAATCGAATCCACTTCGTCAATGGCCAGTTGGTGATGAACTTGGAATTGCCAGCGGTCTGGAGAAGGGGAAAGCAGTTCGTAAGCCAGATAGGGTGGCGCGTTATCGGGAAAAGGTCCCAAGAAAAGGGGTTTGCCATTGACGACGATCGCGCCGTCTCCTTTGGAGAAAACTATTGCACCCCTTGGAGTCAGCAAGGCACCGATAATGGTAAAGAGAAAATAGTTATGAATGATTTGTTTGGAAACTGAATATCCGTCGCCACCCATTGCGATCGCCAGACTTTGCAGGCGCACCAGAACTTCTTGCCGCACTTCTTCTAAAAAGGCGCTATCGGGAGGAGACTCTTCTGACTGATGGGAAAGCGATCGCCGAATTGCTTCCACCACCAATCGCGCCCCTATTTTTGCCCCGACTTCGCTGTGAGCCCCAGAACCGCAGCCATCGCAGACCACTGCTAGGGTTGCCTCCGAGGAGCTGAAACCGTAATAAGCATCTTGGTTGTTTAGCCCTATTCGCCGGTGGTTTCTGCCCGCGATCGAGCCAGCAGCAACTTCAAACAGCTCTTTCATCGCTGTTATAGTGTAGGTATTACACCTATAGTAGTGTGAATCTAACACCCTTGTCAAGGGGAGAAGGCTATTTTAGACAACTCAAGCACTATATATATAGGACTAAATCTGGCAAAAAAGCGTAAGTTATATTTTATGCATTGGGATATTTTTGATAGGCGCTATCTAATATAAGCTACGGTGTATGCCTTATACCTATAAATTTCCTCGACCGAGCCTAACTGTAGATTGTGTGGTTTTCGGCTTAGATGAGGAAAATTTTCGCAGAGGCCCATCTTACGGTCCGCCCCTACAGTTGAAAATAATGCTGATTCAACGGAAGCTACCGCCCTTTGAGAAACAATGGGCTCTGCCGGGGGGATTTGTGCGTCTCAACGAATCCTTAGAAGAGGCGGCAAGGAGAGAACTGCTTGAAGAAACTGGCATCCGAAATGTTTTTTTAGAACAGCTCTACAGTTTTGGGGATGTGGATAGAGATCCGAGCGATCGCGTCGTTACCGTTGCCTACTACGTTCTCGTCAATCTCTGGGAATATCCAATCCGAGCGGCAACCGATGCAAGCGAGGCCCGTTGGTTTTCCGTCAGCCAACTCCCACCCCTAGCATTCGATCACGATCGAATAGTAGAGGTGGCCCTAAAACGATTAAAGGGAAAAGTCCGATACGAGCCCATCGGATTTGAACTATTGCCGACAAAATTTACCCTCACCCAACTGCAGCGGCTTTACGAGACTATTCTCGGTCAAACTCTCGACAAGCGCAATTTCCGCAAAAAAATCCTGAAAATGAATCTGCTCATGCAGTTAGACGAGATGCAAACTGACGTATCTCACCGGGCCGCACGACTTTACCAGTTCGACGAGCAGAAATATCTGCAATTAAAAGAAAAAGGATTTAACTTCGAGATTTAGCTAACCATCAATCAATCCTGGACCGTAGCCCCTGCCCCTCCTTGCAAGCTAAAAGCTGTTGGCGCAGCCTGTGCGGAGCTTCTGAGCTTAAAAGCTGAAAGCTTTGACTTGAAGATTGAGAGCCAAACATTGTCAATTTTCATCAATTATGGGGTAGAATACATGAGGGGTTCTGACCACCTTGACAGAACCGAGTAATATATGCAGAGGGGTTTTACCGGATAGGAACTCCCACCGCTAGCTGCAAGTAAAAGGGAAAAAGAATATGAAATCAAGAATTCTCAGCACTGGCACCAGGTTGCTTTTTGCTGGACCTTCTGGGACGTTCCGGAACTGGTAAAACAGTTGCTGCAAACTAAACAATGCCAGATGTGCCCCTTGGAAGGCAATACCTATAGGTTAAGCCAAGACCAAGGGAGCACTCGAGGGGCTTAAAAAGCAAGAGTTACGCAAACTATAGAGCCTAACTCTATATGCAGAGTCTGGTGCTAGACTAGCACCCTACGAATAGCGCCCGTGCGTAACTCCTGAAAAAGGCGAGGCTCCCTGCTGTTTGGGCTGGCGCTTTGAAATCTGTTCTGAGCAGTCAGTAAAAGAGCTGTTGGGCTGGTGCCCAACAGGGCAACCGGAGCTTTTAGCTTATTTGCCCAATGGCCCAATGCTCAAAGGTGCCGAAGAAAAAATACCAATTTTAGGGGTGCCAATCTAGAAAATGCCAATCCGGCACAAATCTGTTTAATACCAATTTTAGGGGTGCTAATTTAGAAAATGCCAATGAGGGCGATCGCTCAATCTGAGGATACTGGGCTGGTTCATTGATAACCAGCAAAGAGCGAAAAATTAACTAATTGGTCAGCTAACCAATGGTTTTAGGCAGGTAAAAATTGGCAAAAGATACCAGGGATACTCGGGATATTTTGGCTTTTAGCTTAGGGCGCGATCGCGCTCGGCAATAAGCTATAAGCCGGGGAGGCGATAACTAGAGCTAAAGCTGAATCGCTCTCCCGATAATGGTGCATCAATCAACGCCACAGGAGCATCTTTAAGAGCTTTCAGCTTTTTAGCTTTAAGCTTTCAGTTTTTAGGTTTTATAACTTCCTTCGCTAAGGATTAGCGCAAAGGCAGAATTTGCCCGAGCAGAGCTGTAAAAAGCTTTTATTTCTTAGCTTAAACAAAGGGTATAGCTGCGCCTAAAAGCTAAAAGCAAAAGATATAAATCTTCGCTTAACCAGAGCTTTTAGCTTCGATCTAAGACTGAGGCGGAGATATCAAAATATCTGATAGCTGCGAGTAATTATTGCCAGGGTGTCTATCTCATAGTCACAACATCTAAATTGCATAATTTCAAGACTAAAGTAGTTAGAAATAAGAGCGATCGTGAGAAGAAGAAAAAAGTTTCTGAACATCAACCAAAAACAACGCTTGCAAAACGCCGTGCGAGAAAGCGATTGCCCTAGATTTCGCGAACATGCCTTGATTCTGCTATTGAAGAATGACGGCAAAACTTACGAACAGATTGCTGAGTTTCTTGGATGTTCCTATAGGACAGTTGCTTATTGGTGCGTGCATGGAGATCCAGACAATCTAGATAGCATGAAAGACAGGCGCGAAAATGGCAATTATCGCAAAGCTAATGATGGCTATATTCACTTATTGCTATCAGTTGTCGAACAAAAGCCCAAAGAATTCGGGTATGACTTTGACCTCTGGACTAGCTCGCGCTTGGCCACCCATATGGCTGACAAAACAGGCATAGAAATGAGCGGAACCCAAGTGATCCGCATTTTGCGCAAGCATAAGGTGCGCTTGCCCATGAGTAGGGTCTAGAGGACTGGGCCGAGGATGGGATGGGAAGGAGGGGAAGGAGTAGGAAGAAAGGGGAAGGATTAAACAAAACTCTCCCCCCGTCTCACCCCCTTGTCTGAGGACTTGCTCTATATATAGAGCTTTTTGTAATTAATGACACTATATAATCCATGTCTATCCCAGTCCCTACTATGACCTACGCCATTTGGCGTAGATAGAATTAAGCCATTTGGCGGATGTTTCCGGAAGACCGGTCGGACAATAATAAAGAAGCGATCACCCTGAATGTCTTCCACACCCTGAGTGTTGTAAAACCCCCGGCAAGAGCTTGGGGGCTTTTTATTTTTGCGATCGCGAACCAACCAATACTTTTCGTCTGGCGCTTTCGACGGCCATTAGGCAACCTCCCCCTGCCGGGAGGGAGTTTTGAGTTTTAAGTTTTGAGTTTTAAGTTAAGGAGTTGATAGAGCTAGACTTGCTCCGCTAAGGCTAAACGGGCTATCTAAGTAACTCCAGCCCCCGGCTTACCTCGTTATTGAAAAATTATCTGTAAGAGACCCACCCCAACCCCTCCCAGGAGGCTCCCAGGAGGGGAACTCAACCCCAATTCCTCTTTTATAGCAGTAAGGGGTCAGCTATCAGCAGTCAGCTTGAGCGCCAAAGCCTTGCCAATTCAAGCAAAAGAGCACTTTGATTCCTGTCCGCGCCCGAGCGTCGGTAATGCTATATTACCCTCCCGGTAGGCCCTACTGGGAGGGGTTGGGGTAGGGTGTTGATTTTGGGGGCTTTTTCATGGTTAAAGTTGAATTGAATCGCTAATTTGGTCTGATGGCCGATCGCTAGTGCCTGAATGCTTGCGGATAGTCAGATTAACTTGAGTCATTTACATTTCACGAAAGACAATTTTAGCCATCCAATTAACATGAAACATCGAAAAAAGATTAAAATAAATCCGGTTACAACAATAATTATTACTGCGATCGCAACAGTAATAATTATCCTGGGTTTATCTCGCGATCGAGTTGCGTTTAGCTACCCATCTTATAGCATATTGCGCACAAATTCACCGATGGTTATTGATGGCAAATTAGATGAGCCAGCCTGGACAGCCGCCCCAGATGTCGGTGCTTTTAAATTTCCCTGGTGGGAGGAGGGTAAGAAAGAACAAACAGTCGCTAAAATGCTGTGGGATGACGATCGTCTATATGTATTTTTTATCGTTGAAGACGCACATATTTGGGCAGAGCAAACCGAGCGGGATAGTGCGGTTTTCAAGGATGATTGTGTCGAAGTATTTGTCGCCCCAAATCCCGAAAAACCTCTGAGCTACTTTAATATTGAAATGAATGTGCGGGAGGCATTTCTGGATCAATTTCATCCCCAAGGTCCACAGTCATCCACCTCAGAATGGAATGGTCGGGGCATCCAAATTGCTACCTCAATTGTCGGCACGCTAAATGACGACAGCGATACAGATAAATATTGGATTTTAGAAGCGGCTATTCCCTTTAGCAATTTTGCTAACATCGCCCAGAACACACCACCCAAGCCAGGAGAAATTTGGCATCTCAACCTTAACCGCTTAGGTGGTAAGACAAATCGACAGTTCAGTCAATGGTCTCCCAGCCAAACTCCGAAACCTCAGTTTCATGCCCCTCAAGATTTTGGTCGCGTGACATTTTCAGCAGCACAGAGTCCATTTTAAAGGTTTTTTAAGATTGAGCGAACCACATGACCACAGGGGCATTTTATTGCCCCTATACTAAACACTAATATTTTGTCTTTATATCAATAGGACTTACGCATTGACTCTACTACTAACGGGGCAACCACGGGGGTATTGCCCCTACAAAACACTATATCTGGATGTTTTGCGTAAGTCCCGATCGAATCCGGTTAATTACCCATAAATAAATCCCGTAGGGGTTCCCCGTGCCCGCCCCGGCCGCCCGATACGCTCCCGGGGCGGGCACGGGGAACCCCTACAAACTGTGACTGTTTAACCGGATTTGATATTACTTTGAGATTAATGGTGAAATCCCGGCCAAATCCAAAATTTCGGGAATCAAATCTTCCCGGCGTACTGCCATCATGTGAACTCCTTGACAGATTTGGCTCGCGATTTTCACTTGTTCTGCTGCAATTAACATTCCCTCGCGCAAGGGACTAGAAGCTTTAGCCAAACGCTCGATAATGGAATCGGGAATATTGACTCCAGGCACTGCCCGATTAATAAATCGAGCGTTTTTGGCAGATTTGATCAGAAAAATACCTGCCAAAATAGGCTTGTCCGTGCCAGCGGCGATTTCAGTCATAAACTTGTCGAGCCGGTCAAAGTCGCAAATCAACTGGCTTTGGAAAAACTGGGCTCCTGCTTCTAGTTTCTGCTCGAATCGGCGCTGCAACCCAGACCAACTCTTGAGCTGCGGATCTACTGCAGCACCGGCAAATAAGTCCAAGGAACCATCGCTTAGGCGTTTGTCATTCCAGTCGAGGCCGCGATTTAGTTGATCGATCGCCTTTAAAAGTCGGATTGATTCTAGGTCGAAAACTGCTTTACCGTCAGGATGGTCTCCCGCTTTCATCGGATCTCCGGTGAGGGCGAGGATATTGTGGATGCCGAGGGCATGAGCCCCCATGAGGTCCGCTTGGAGGCCGATGCGGTTGCGATCGCGACAGGCAAGCTGACAAATCGGCTCTATCCCGTGCTGCAATAAAATCGCCGACACGGCAACCGGCGACATTCTCAAAACTGCCCGAGACCCATCAGTAACATTAACCGCATGAACTCGGCCTTTCAGGCAACTGGCCATTTCGAGGGTATGGCTTGGATTCCCTCCCTTGGGAGGCATAACCTCAGCAGTAATTAAAAATTCACCAGCTTTTACTGCGGCGCGAAATTGCGACTCGGGCTGGGGGGAAACGGTCTGGGCAGTATCTGTTGCAGGGGACTGTTGTGTCATTGGGCAAATCTGTTATTGGGCAGTGGACGGGATGGGGGAGTGTGGGAGGTGTGGGAGGTGTGGGAAGGGTGGGAGGTGTTGGCTTTTCGGCAAGCATGTCCTTTCGCGCATAGGGCTCAGGAGGTGGGAAGTATGGGTCCTATGCGCTACGCGCAGGCTACCCCTACGGCAGGCTCAGGAGGTGGGAGGTGTTGGGAAGGACTCTGTTGAAAATTCTTCCCACTCCCCACACTCCCCACACTCCCCACACTCCCCACACTCCCCACTCCCCACTCCCCACTCCCCCCACACTCCCCAGTCAAAGGGGTATCGAGTAACCGAGGGCGGTTTTCACATTATGGAGGGTTTCGTTAGCGATCGCCTCAGCTCTTTCCCGGCCGGAGCGTAGCACCGACTCTAAATAAGAGCGATCGTCCATCACCGCCTGATATTTTTCCTGAATTGGCTTGAGAGCGGCAATAGTTGCTTCCGTCAGCAAGGGTTTAAATTGCCCCCAGCCTAGATCTTGGCATTCTGCAGTCACCTCTTCCTTAGTTTTGCCACTCAGGAGCATATAGATACTCAGGAGGTTATGGCATTCCGGTCGTTCTGGATCGTCGAAAGCCAAGCCGCGAACCAGATCGGTTTTGCAGCGCTTAATTTTTTTGGCGATCGCCTCTGGGGAATCGAGCAAATTAATCCGACTCATATCCGAAGGATCGGACTTAGACATTTTGCGCGTGCCATCGGTCAAGCTCATCACCCGCGCCCCATCTTGGCGAATCAGCGGCTCTGGCAGTTTCAGCACCGGCTTTTTTTTCTTGCCAAATTGATGGTTAATCCTAACGGCAATATCCCGAGTCAGTTCTATATGTTGCTTTTGGTCTTCCCCCACTGGCACTTTGTCCGCTTGGTACAGCAATATATCTGCAGCCATCAGCACCGGATAATCCAGCAAGCCAACGCTAACATTTTCCCCCTGCTTGACTGCCTTCTCCTTATATTGGATCATCGACTCCAGCCAGTTCAGGGGAGTAATGCAATTGAGCAGCCACATAAGTTCGCTATGAGCCGGGATGTGGGACTGCACGAAAATAGTAGAATTCTCTAAATCGATACCGCAGGCCAGATATAGCGCCGCAATTGTGTAGGTGTCTTGTGCCAGAGTTGCTGGGTTGTGGGGCACCGTAATCGCATGCAAATCCACCACGCAAAAAAAGTTTTCATATTCGTCCTGCCCTTCCACCCAGTTTCTAATGGCCCCTAAATAGTTACCCAGATGTAGATTGCCAGTGGGCTGAACCCCTGAAAGAACGCGCTTTTTACCCATACTTTCTCTTACCAAGATTGCTTCAACGGGAGATTTCGCCAAACACCCCCCTTGCTTAAAAAGGCTGTGGGGAGTGTGGGGAGAGGGAGGACTGTGGGGAGAGGGGGGACTGTGGGGAGAGGACAATTTTGTTTAATTCTTCCCACACCTCGTAGGCGGCCTCGTAGGCGGCCTCCCACACCCCCCATACCCCCCACACCTCCCACAGTCCCTGCTCCGGCTATATGGTAGCAAGTATTGGCATTTGGCTTGGCATGAAAATGCTTTTGAAGTTGCAAGATTTCTTCGGGATTTGGGAATAATATTAATTACTGGGGTCGTAGATCGAGGGCGATCGCTTAATTTCCCGCGATCGCCTCCCATAATTTCTGGGACTTTAATGGTGCAGCAGGTCTTGGATGATGGTGCTTAAGAATTCATTTCTATATATCTTTTATTTCGGTAAGCCGTTGCTAGCGGTCCAAGCTAAACCTTCGGGAAGTTAGGGCTACGGTAGGTTTTGGGACTGCCATTGGTGTGGGACTTGGGTACTTGGGTACTTGGGTACTTGGGTACTTGGGACTTGGGGACTTGGGGACTTGGGGACTTGGGGAGAATTTTCTTCAGTCATTCCCCCATCCTCTCCACACTCCCCGCATTCCCCACCCTCCCCCATCTCTCTTTGCCTAAACCCCACACCCCACACACACCCTACTCTAGGGCTACGGCTAATATTTGAACAATATATGCGATCGCCCGTTTTCAGGACAAAAACTGTAAGTCCCGGCCAACAAAAGAAAGGAGATGGCGATGCAGAAACTGGGATGGGTACGAAGGGCAGCCCAAGTCAGCATGAACGATCGGATTAACACAACTCTACTATACCGGGAGGTGCAGCAGTTCCGTCAACCTTGGATTTGGGTAGTGCTGCTTTTTAGTTCTCTAGCTGCCCTAACTGCTGCCGCAACACCTTTTTTTGTCGGGTCGAGCTGGGCACAGAATTGGATTCTAAATCTGATTTTAATTTTATTTGGCATAATTTTTGGCATTCTGTTTCCGATTCTGTTCTATATCGCTGCACTTATTGCCGAAGTCCGCACCGATGGATTATATATAAGTTTTTATCCCTTACTGTTTGCTCCGATTTTAATACCTTTCAATAATATCGTTCGCTGTCAAGTAAGACAATATCATCCTCTACGAGAATACGGCGGTTGGGGAATTAGATATGGATCTCAAGGAAAGGCTTACAATGTCAGCGGCGATCGCGGGGTTCAATTAGAACTAGCTAACGGCGAAAAAATTTTAATCGGCTCTGGCAATCCAGAAGCTCTTGTCAGAGCTATAAATGTATTTACCAATTTGTAGGGCAAGGGTGTGGGGTTTAGGGAAATATCTATCTGAGGAACCCAGTGCGCGCAGAAGTTACCGGGTTTGCACGATCGCGCTGCCCTGAGAAACCCGGTTTTTTTCAAAAAACCGGGTTTGTGCGATCGCTTCGGGCAAACATAAAAAACAACAGCATATCCCGATTCCGTTAAAAATAAATTCGCTTTTTGCATTGGCGCTAGAGAGATAGCAGCCATTGATACAAAAAAAGTAGCTAATAAAGCGCATCTAATATCTAATATTGCATCTGCCCAATCCCTAAGCTCTAGGACCCCTCTGAATTAGTCGCCTATTTAAGGGATCTAGGGAGCGATCGCGGTCGATTTGGTATAAAAGAGGTTAATATCTGGTTAAAACTCAGGCTCCAAAGAGTTTTGCCAATCCTTTCCGTACTGGCAATGCTGGTATGGATTCTTTTTCATCGGTGTGAGACGAGTGAGGAAACCTATGTCCAAAAGATCTCAGATTTATTGGCTAACCAAGCCAGCAACCCTAGGAGCAACCCTAGGAGCAACCCTATTTCTGGGAACCTCTGCCCTTGCCAGCGAGGAACCCCAACCTACAAGCACAATAGCCTCACAGGCCGGCACCCCAGTGCAGCTTTCAGAAATAGAAACCGCTGGCCTAGAGCCCTCGAAGAGCGAATCTTTCCTGCCAGAGGGAGCAGCACAGGAGCAACCTCTTGATTTGCTGGAACAAATAGAGGAATACAACCCAGTCAATCTCTCCCTGCAAGGAGAAGATCCCCTATTTGAGGTTAATTCTGTCAACGAACTCAGCGACGTGCGGCCCACTGACTGGGCCTATAGTGCCCTGAGAGGTCTGGCAGAACGCTACGGCTGTCTTCTGGCCTATCGGGATGGCACCTATCGAGGCAATCGAGCCATGACCCGCTACGAATTTGCCGCTTCTTTAGATGCTTGCATGAACGTAATGCAGCGTTTTATAGAAGAAGCGACCTCCGAAATAGGCTCCGGGGACCTAGATGTCATAGCCCGCCTACAAGAAGAATTTGCCGCCGAACTGGCTACCATGCGGGCTCGGGTTGACGGCCTAGAAGTGCGGACTGCAGAATTAGAAGCCAATCAATTTTCGACCACGACCAAACTCGTTGGGGAAGCCACTTGGGCTCTAGCCAATGCTTTTGGAGAGGATAGCGATGCCCAAACTGTCTTCTCTCAAAAAGTTCGTCTCAACTTTGTCAGCAGTTTCACCGGCAAAGACAAGCTGATTACCCGTCTAGAATTTGGCAACTTTGGGCCTTCTTTCCGAGGGGAAATAGGTACGAATGAAGGGCGCTTCGCTTTTGACGGAGCAAACAATAATGTGGTTAATTTAAACGTGCTGCATTATATAATGCCGGTTTCGGAAAATTTAACTGCCAGAATTTTTGCCAATGTGGGCGGTCACCATTTTTATGCACCTACTCTGAATCCTTTCCTTGAAGCTGGTGGCGGCGGCGGCGGCGCTCTCTCTCGCTTTGGGGAGCGCAATCCTATTTTTCGCTTCAATCTCGGCGGTAAAGGTATTGGCTTTAAGTACAAGTTCAACGAAGCGGTAGAGTTTGATGTCGGTTACTTGGCCAATGAAGCTCAGTTTTCCAGGCAGGGAGATGGCCTCTTTAATGGCAACTATTCGGCCTTGGCTCAGTTGGTTATTAATGCAGGCGATCGCGTCAAGTTGGGTTTGACTTACATCAACGGCTATGATGGCAGCGATCGGCGCTTTGGCTTCGGCGGTACGGGCACCAATCTAGGCAATCTCAATTTGAGTTCCCTCAACGTTCCCTCTACCCCAGTTTCTAGCAATTCCTATGGCGTGCAAACTTCTCTGAAACTCACCCCCAATTTGATACTGGGCGGCTGGGTTGGCAAAACCAGCGCTCGTTTAATTGGCTTGGGAGATGCAGATATTTGGAACTACGCCGTCACTCTCGCTATGCCGGATTTGGGCAAGAAAGGTAGCGTAGGCGGTCTGGTTGTTGGAGCCGAACCCCATCTAACCGACCTCGACATTCCTGGCGATCCTACTTTTCCCGACGATACTCCTTTGCATATAGAAGGTTTCTACAAGTATCAGATGACCAAGAATATCGCCATTACTCCCGGTTTTATCTGGCTGACTGCTCCCAATCAAGACAACAATAATAATGATGTTGTTATCGGTACTTTGAGAACGACGTTTAAGTTCTAAAGTTCTCCCGTAGGGCAGGCGTCTCGCCTGTCCCGACTTTTCCTAAGCTATCTATTGTATTAAGCATTCCCAAGATAGGGACAAGTCGTTGAGAAGATTTGTCCCTATCTTGTTTTTTTAGAACCTGATTGATAAGACAAGCTTGCGACAAGCTTGCCCTGCTCTACCCTATCTATAGACAACCTTATAAGACCAATTCCCTATGAGTCTAGCCGCCCGGAGGGCATAGGGCGGAGCCTACGCCCCTACAAACCCTTTGTCCTCAACTATCTTAAGTAGGTGCAATGCTATCGAATCTTCAGCTATCTTCAGCGACGGCTGGGAACAAGAAAAGACACAGGATAAATACCTCGTATTTTATTTAAACAGATTGTTAACAGATTATATAAAAATAAAAAGAGACGAATATATATAGTGCGAATCGGGGAACTGTATCAAAGGGTACGAAATGCTATATGCAAATTGGTTAAGGTGACAGATATAAATGCGATCGAGACAACACCACCATGCGCCTAGAGCAATTGCAAGCCTTTCTCGCTGTTGCGGAAACCGGTAGCTTTCAGCAAGCTGCCCGCCGGTGTGGATTCACCCAATCGACTATCAGTCGGCAAATCCAAGGATTAGAATCGCAAGTGGGATTGCCCCTGTTTCATCGGACAGCAGGGGCCAAGATGACCCTGGGAGGAGAGCGGTTTTTGCCTCGGGCGCGCAAAATCTGTCAGGAGTGGGATAAGGCACAGGAAGAATTAGCAGACTTGTTGGCGGGCAAGCAGCCAGAACTCTGCGTGGCAGCTATTCACTCTGTTTGTGCTTATTACTTGCCCCCAGTGCTACAGGAATTTTGTCAGAACTATTCTGAAGTCCAGTTACGGGTAACGGCTTTGGGAAGCGATCGCGCCTTGAAAGTTCTCAAAGACGGTCTGGTGGATGTAGCGATTGTAATGAACAATCGGTTTTTAACCACAGGCCCAGAGATGGTAGTGGAAATATTATATGAAGAAGATATCAAAGTGTTGATGGCAGCCAACCATCCTCTAGCTAGGTATAAACAAGTACCTTGGTCGGAATTAGCCCATTATCCGCAAGTGGTATTCAAGGATGGCTATGGGATGCAGCGCTTGGTACAAGACTTATTTACGAAACAGGGCATGACTCTGGATGCCGCAATGGAGTTAAATACCCCAGATGCCTTTCGAGGAGTGGTTCGCCTGGGAGAAATGGTGGCGCTACTACCGGAGTCAGCATTAGTAGAAGCGATCGCCGATTCAACTCTAGCAGTGCGATCGCTCGCTAGCAGTTCGACGGGAAATCCTCGCTCTTATCGCCAAGTCGCAATGGTGACAACTCGCGATCGATTGCAAATTCCCCCCATAGAACATTTCTGGCAGCTTGTCCGCAAGTTGAAACCAACCGATTTCGGCCAATATCAATACTCCAACGGCCAACAGCCATTAGCGGCTAGCTAGTGCTGCGCGGAATTTAAAATTCAAAATTCAAAATTCAAAATTCAAAATTCAAAATGCTTTTGAGCCCTGAGCCTGCCTTTGGCTTCGCCTGCCCGGAGGGCATAGGTTCGCAAAGGGCTCCTTTTTTTATTTCGGTCCCCCGGTCTCCATCTCCCCCAAGTCCCCAAGTCCCCAAGTCCCCCTGTCTCCATCTCCCAAGTCCCCTTGTCCCGAAGGTCCCCCAGTCTCCCGGTCTCCCGGTCTCCTTGTCCCCTTATCTCCCGGTCCCCCCACACCCCGATATAGTTCTATTCGCTAATTGCAATTTAAAATTCGAGCTAATACATTGAATATTTTATAGAGAAGCCAAGGAGACTGTAGTCTCGAAAAGGGCGTGTTATCCTAACGCAACCCCATTACCTGCTCTTAATCGGCCTTTTTCCGCATTTCCAGCATTTCCATGAGCAACGCTTTCCGAGAACTTCTCAAAAAAATAGGCAGTGGCGTCCACACCGGCGAAAGCTTGAATCGTCAAGAAGCAGCCGAAGCAATGCGGATGATGCTGCTCTCACTTGCAACGCCAGCACAGATAGGTGCATTTTTGATTGCCCACAGGATCAAGCGCCCCACAGGGGAAGAACTGGCGGGAATGCTCGATGCTTATTACGAACTCGGTCCGCAATTGCAGCCGGTGGATTCCAGTCCGGTTGTTGTTTTGGGCTGTCCCTACGACGGACGATCGCGCACGGCTCCCGTCACTGCAATTGTGGCCCTACTTCTGGCGGCGGCGGGACAACCAGTGGTAATGCATGGGGGCGATCGTATGCCCACCAAATACGGCATTCCGGCGATCGAGATCTGGCAAGGCTTGGGAGCAGACTGGACGACCCTATCCCTTCCAGAAGTCCAAAATGTTTTGGCAAAAACGGGTCTGGCTTTTGTTTATCTTCCCAAGCATTTTAGCCCAGCCGCCAGCCTCGTACCCTACCGAGACCAAATTGGCAAGCGTCCGCCTCTAGCGACAATGGAATTAATTTGGGCGCCGGTTGCTGCTCCACACCATATCGCGGCCGGTTTTGTTCATCCTCCAACGGAAAATATGCTCCGAGACGCCTTAGCCCTACATGGAGTTGAGAATTTTACCACCGTCAAAGGATTAGAAGGCAGTTGCGATTTGCCCCGGGAGCGTACTGCGATCGTTGGTTTGATAAACAATAATAAGTTCGATCGCCTGCACCTCAACCCCCGCGACTACGGCTTTGGCGGCCACAACCCGCCTCTGAGTTCTACCGCCGAACTGCTAGAAAATCTGCAAGCCCTCCTCCAAGGCCAACCCTCACAACTGATGCAGTCTGCTCTGTGGAATGGTGGCTTTTACCTTTGGCGTTTTGGCCTCGCCTCCAGTCTAGAAGAGGGTTTCGCCACCGCAGAAACTTTGCTCGCTAGCGGAAAAGTCGCTCTGAAACTCCAGGAATTAAACCAAGCCATAGGTTCTGTATAGGAATGGGGAATGGGAATGGGGAATTGGGAATGGGGAATTGGGAAAGTGAAAAGTGAAAAGTGAAAAGTGAAAAGTTAAGAAACCCAATTATTCACTATTCACTATTTAGCTTTCCTTCTTACGAAGGTCCCCTTGTAACCTTGCTCCGAAGGTCCTCTTGTACCCTTGTCTCCCCTGCCCCTCTGCCCCGATCGCCCGGTTCCAATGCCCAATGCCCAATGCCCAATTCCCCATTCCCCATTGCTGCCTTAGTTCTGGCTGGCGGCCAAAGTTCTCGCATGGGTCGAGATAAAGCTCTTATCCTTTGGGATGGCAAACCCATGTTGCAACGAGTTTGTCTAGCCGCCGCTTATTGTTGCCAGTCAGTATCTATCCTCAGTCCTTGGCCAGAACGCTATCGGGAAATTGTTACCGGAGACTATCAATGGCTTGTGGAATCACATCCAGGCCAAGGACCGCTTATAGCATTAACGGAAGGACTCGCAATTCTTGAAGAAGATTGGGTTTTGCTTTTGGCCTGCGATTTGCCAGCATTACAGCCAGAGATTCTGGGGCAATGGGCGAGGCAGCTACCGGATTTACCACCTAATATTATTGCTTTGGTGCCCAGACAGGGGACCCGATGGGAGCCTTTGTGCGGCTTCTATCGGCGCTCTGGGCGATCGCGCTTAGAAAGCTTCATCCAAGCTGGAGGGCGATCGTTCCAAGCTTGGCTGTCCGAAATTCCCGTCAAGCCCCTAACCGTTCGTTCCCAAGAAGCTCTAATGTTACGAAACTGTAATAGTTATGAAGACTTGTTATAGCAATAAGCAGTCAGCGGTCAGCATTCAGCTTGACCTAACAAAGCTTTCGGAGCAGGGAGCTTTCGGAGCAGGGAGCTTTCGGAGCAGGGAGCTTTCGGAGCAGGGTAGCAAATTTCCCAATGCCCAATTCCCAATTCCCAATGCCCAATGCCCGATGCCCAATTCCCAATTCCCAATTCCCTATGCAGTTACGACATCCTTTGGGAAAAATTTAGAATTGTTGCTTATAATCTGTACAGGAATCTTTAGATTCTCCTCAAGGTTCGCAAAGAACCTTAAACAAACCTATAGCAAACGCTTTTTATTATGCCTCGGATACTCGTCATTGATGACGACCCTGCAATTTCAGAACTTGTAGCCGTAAACCTGGAAATGGCCGGTTATGAGGTCCACCAGGCCGAAGATGGCATTAAAGGTCAAGCCCTGGCCGTCCAGTTGATTCCCGATTTGATTCTGCTGGATTTGATGCTGCCTAGAGTGGATGGATTCACCGTATGCCAACGCCTGCGCCGAGACGATCGCACCGCAGATATACCAGTGCTGATGCTTACAGCATTGGGGCAAACCCAGGATAAAGTAGAAGGCTTTAACTCTGGCGCCGATGATTATCTAACTAAGCCTTTTGAAGTAGAAGAAATGCTGGCAAGGGTACGGGCTCTGTTGCGACGCACGGACCGCATTCCCCAAGCTGCAAAACATACAGAAATCCTCAGCTATGGGCCGCTTACCCTAATTCCCGAGCGATTTGAGGCGATTTGGTTCACTCGGGTAGTGAAATTAACCCACTTGGAGTTTGAACTTCTCCACTGCTTGCTTCAGCGACACGGGCAAACCGTATCCCCGAGCGAAATTCTTAAGGAAGTTTGGGGTTACGATCCCGATGATGATATCGAAACTATCAGGGTCCATGTTAGGCATCTAAGAACCAAACTGGAGCCGGATCCTCGTCATCCTCGCTATATCAAAACTGTCTATGGTGCGGGTTATTGCTTGGAGCTTCCCAGTACGACCCCAGTTACAACAGAAAGCGCTCAAGCCAGCTAGAGTAGCAACGAGTCAGAGACAAAGCCGACAAAGCAAGTCTATATATAGCCTGCGATCGATGCCCAAAGGCGGGCTTCAATGTTTCGGGGAATCGCCTGCCACGATATATTAAGTCAGAGGTGTTCGCATGGCTTCTTTGCTCGCATAAACCCTGGGAACCCTGGGAAAAAGAAAAAATAACCAGATTCTTTAAAAAGCGTGGTTACGAAGCGTGCGTTTTTGATATATATCCGGAAATCAATCTGAAATTAGCTAGGCTCAAAAAGCCTAGCTAATTTGGGTTTGTCTAGAGCAGATGTAGTTTTTAGCTTATGCTTTTGGCATTTATGGCTTCGATTCCTTCGATTCATAAAGCGATGAGGCTATAGCGAGCTAAAAAAATTCAAATGCTCCCCATAAAGCTTGCAAAAATAAATAAGACTTACGCTTTCCTATCGTATCCAAGGCTACTCCTGCACAAAGTTACACAAAGCTCACCTGCGTAAGTCCCGAATCGAGATTTTACTGTCTGTCTATGCTTTAGATGCTTTAGATGCTTTAGAGCGACGGCGACGGTAAACTAAATAGAGACCCAAGAGGGCTCCTGAGATAGTAGTAGGTTCGGGAACGCTTTCGATTTCAACCGTTGCCTCCGGCCCGGGCGGAGGTGGAGGCGGCTGAATAACGCTTTCGCCTCCAGGGGTTACCGGGGGTGGCTCGGGCGCAGGCGGCTCAATAACGCTTTCGATTTCAACCGTTGCCTCCGGCTCGGGCTCGGGCTCAGGCGGCGTTACCGGGGGCGGCGGGGGTGGCGGGGGCGTAATATCGAGAATTTGAGCGAAAAGATACGCTTCGGAAGTGCCGCCTTCCTGAGAGATAAAATCATTGACAATTGTACCGCCGGGAGTATTGCTAAACCCGCGCAAGGCTAGGGTATAATCGCGATCGTCTACAGAAAAGCTGCTTGAAGCAAAAGCATTATCCCAGGAAATCTTGTCAGCGCAGGGGGAGTTACTAAAATAAGCACAATTTCCCGCTCTGTTGGGAGTTTCCTCAACTTCGAGGGTAAAATTAAACTGTTGTAACCCAATCCCTTCAAATAGCAAATCGATAACGATATTAGCGGCTGATGCTGCAGTTCCCCCCCAAATGGGATTGTTGAAATGGCGCAGCCGCCCGAGTTGGAAAGTTTCGCCCGCTGCAAACTCGATATTGCTAACTCCAGTAAAACCCAATCCGCTTTTACTGTTAAAGTCAAAACGATTGAAGTTCACAGGCAGACCCCAACGTACCTGACTTTCGTCCCCTACATTCCCGTACTGAATATGTTCTCCGCCAACGGTACTTTGCCAAGTACCAGAGGAGCCAATCAGCATAAATGCATTGGCCTCCGAGGCCGAGGATACCATCGCTGCAGTTAGAAGAGCAGCGCTAACTTTGGCAACTGGCGATTTGAGTAACACGCTCGACACCTCCGAACGATTTTACGAATTATCAAAAAGAGTAAGCAAGGCACCCGATTTCCCCATTGCATGGCTTATGGTCAGGAATTACGCAAATTGTCGCTTCTAACGAATGTACGTTTTGGTGCGCAATGCCCACAATACAAATAGATTCTCTGCGTAAGTCCTGATGGTCTTCGATCGCTCTTTGTAGGGAATAGGGATTATCTCAAGAAAAACTATAAACATAAAGCCACCTTTTTTGCGCTACGATCGCCGCCGAACAAGCGCGGTTGCCAAGCTTAAAAAGACTTTCAGGAGAGACACCTTAAGCCTTACACCTTAAGCCTTACACTTTAAGCCTTACACTTTAAGCCTTACACTTTAAGCTTTACACTTTAAGCTTTACACCCTAAACCTTACTATTTAGGTCGCTTTTGAGGATCTAAATTCAGACAAGATCGAAGAATAAGTTAGACAAGAGCTAGTTATAACACAATCGAGGCGGAATGTCAATAGAAGAGGCTAAGAGGTGACCAAGTGCCCTTTGACAAAGGCGCGATCGCGCAGTATGCGCCGCGAAGGCGCGATCGCCTTTAGGGGCGTTTCGCGCTCTCGCCCTCCGGGCATGCGGGGTGCGAGAGCGACATGAAAGGCGGAGCCGCAACGACATCGCTCAGGAGAGCCGGGGGCTACGGAGCTTTTTTGTGCTTACTTTTGTTGGTACAATGCCGCACAGAGATAGGATAATTCAGATAATTCATAAATCGTAAAAACAGGCCGGACGTTTGCGTTGCGTTTCTGCGGTCGGCGTTGGAACGATGTTTATTATTCAGGACTTACGCATTCCCTCCATATGTGTAGGGGCGATTCGCGAATCGCCCCTACATTTGGGGTTATATTTCCAAATCTGCGTAAGTCCTGTTATTGAAATTCCCGGCTGTCGCGATCGAGTATCGCAGGGCGCGATCGCCCTCGGAATGACGAAGCTATCGCCCCCTCGTTCGGCCGACGTTCGCCAACATGAAACGGCCGGGCGAATGCCAGAAAGCCCTACGAATAGGCGTTTTCCCACCGGCTACCAACGGCCGGGCGAATACCAGAAAGCCCCTACAGGCTCTTAACTTTAATTCGTAATACTATAAAAATTTTAACTAAGACAAATTAGTTTAGGCATCGAGCAGAAATAAGTTTAACATTCAGCTCTTTGTAATTTTTAAAAAATCTAGGCTTGGCTGGAAAAAGTGTAAAAGTTATTTATGCGCAATGCCTTAAAGTAACAATTTTCAGGGTCTGTAGGGTAGGGCGTTGAATCTGTCAGAGGGGAACTTCCCCACACCCTACACCCTACATCCTAGACTCTACACCCTAAAAATCAGCTATTGCGGGAGCCGGAAGGAGCTGGAGTTTTCGATCGCAGCTTGGGTTTCGGCGTTGTCGAGCCTTTGATATAGCCCGTCTCCATTCCATCGGGAGCGCCGGAGCCGCCATTGCGCGCCCAAGCGGGACAAGTGCGATCGTAGGCCATTTGCAAAGCAGCAGCGGCGATCGCATGTGCCTCGTATTCCTCTCCTAATTGAGAAACAATCGGCAAGAAAGAAGCCAACCGCTCTCCCTTGAGAGCGTCGAGAACTTCCGTTTGCAGTTTTTCCAACTGTCGCGCTTGAATCTGAGAGCGAGTAGGAATAGAGCGAATCTTCAACTTTTGGCCTACTCGGCGCTCAATTTGATAGAGCTTGCGCCGGTCGTAGGGTTCGATTAGAGAAATCGCCGTTCCTTCCCGACCGGCTCGTCCCGTGCGACCGATTCGGTGGATATAGCTATCTATGCTGTCGGGCAAATCGTAGTTAATAACGTGAGTCAGATGGTCGATATCCAAACCGCGAGCGGCGATATCGGTAGCCACAATCCAACGAACCTGCTGTTGCCGGAACCGATTTAACAAGCGTTCCCGTTGGGATTGGTTCAAATCGCCGTGGTATTCATCTACGCTATGACCCGCAGACTGCAAGTAACTGGTAAGTTCTGCGGCCGCTCGTCGCGTCCGCACGAAAATCAAGGCGGCTTCGGGATCTTCTAGTTCTAGGATTGGTTGCAAAGCACGCACTTTCGACCAACCCCGAGGCACTGTATATACTTCCTGATTGATTCGCTTGGGGGTTGCTTTTGGCTGCTTTATCCGCACGATCGCCGGGTCGCTTAGGAATTTTTGCATCAGCTTGCGGATGTCGCCATCCATCGTAGCCGAGAAAAATGCCGTATTGCGTTCTTCCGGCGCGTAGCTGAGGATTCGTTCCACATCTTCGAGAAAGCCCATGCTCAACATTTCATCGGCTTCATCGAGTACGAGCCAAGATAGGGTGTCTAACTTCAGCTTTCCTCGGTCGAGCAGATCCAGGATTCGTCCCGGAGTTCCCACAACAATCTGGACTCCTCGTTCCAGACGCTGGATTTGCCGCTCGATGGATTGACCGCCATAAACCGATAAGGTTCGCACTCGGCGATCGCCGCTCATCTCGCGAATAGCATTAGTAACTTGTAAGGCCAGCTCCCGAGTTGGAGCTAGGATAAGAGCTTGCACTCCTTCCTTACCCATTTCTAGCTTATCGAGTATGGGCAGAGAAAAGGCCGCCGTTTTCCCAGTACCCGTCTGAGCTTGCCCTGCCACATCTTGACCGGCTAGTAGATAGGGAATTGCTTGGGCTTGAATCTCTGTTGGCGTTACAAAGCCTATTTCTTCTAAAGTCTTGACTCGCTTTTCCGAAATTCCGAGACTTTCAAACGTAACTGTCATTTAATCTCCTAATCGCTTAACAACACAAAGGCTGCAATTAGCAGCTCGCGTTTTTTTACTTGTTTTTTTGGGCTTGTTTTTTTGCGCTTATTTTTTTTTTTGCGCTTCAAGGCTGGTTTTTTGTCTAAACTCCGTTTAAAGAGCTGGGGCGTGGAACCCTTGCCAGCCATTGCTATCAATTGGCAGCTACGGCTACCTGACCGTACAAGTCATAGGTATCGGCACTGGTAATTTCCACCGGCACCATAGAACCCAGTTCTGCTTCTCCCCGGATGTATGCTAAACCATCTACTTCTGGGGCAAAGCGAGCCGAGCGGCCAATTAATTCTCCGGTTTCTGGGTTTTCTTGCTCTATCAGGACTTCTACAATTTTGCCTACTTCAGCCTGGTTCTTTTGCCAAGAAATAGGCTGTTGCGATCGCATCAGAGCATCAACGCGATTTTCTTTCACATCTTCGGGCACCCAATCGGGCAGCCCATAGGCGGGGGTTTCCTCTTCTGGAGAAAACCCAAATACCCCTACATGGTCGAATTCGTGGCGGCGAACGAACTGGAGCAGATGTTGAAAATGTTCGTCTGTCTCCCCGGGGAAACCGACGATAAAGGTGGTGCGCAACACCGCCTCCGGCAGTGCTGTTTTGATACGGTCAATAATCCGCTCGTTCAATTCCGCCTGCCAGGGGCGGTTCATGGCCCGCAGAATTTCTGGATGTGAATGCTGTAGAGGGAAATCCAGATAGGGCAGTACATTGGGCACATCCTTCATCGCCGCGATTACCTCGGGCGTCATACCCGTGGGATAGGCGTAGTGGATGCGAATCCAGGGCACATCTACATTTCCCAAAGCGTAAAGCAGTTCTGCTAGTTTTTGCTTTCCATATAGATCCAGACCGTAGTTGGTGGTAATCTGGGAAATTAAAACAATTTCTTTTACCCCCTCAGCAGCCATTTGATTCGCTTCGGCGACAATGGATTCTATAGAGCGAGATCTAGCCTTACCTCGCAGATGGGGAATAATACAGAACGCGCATTGGTAGTCGCATCCCTCGGCCACCCGCAGGTAAGCTACTGCCTCCGGAGTCGTGCGGTAGCGCGGAGTAGTTTCGTCCGCAATATAGCTGGGAACGGCTGAAACTTCTTGAACCCGCTCGCCTTTTTCGACTCTGGAAACTACATCGACAATTTTGTTATAATCTCCCGTGCCGACGATCGCCACCGCCTCGGGTATTTCATCCAAAAGTTGCTCTTGGAAGTGCTGAGCCATACAGCCGGAGACGATAATTTTTTTATTGGCCTCGGCTAGTTCTACCAAAGTTCGTGCCGATTCTTCTCGCGCTTCTTGAATAAAGCTGCAAGTGTTGACTATAACGTAGTCGGCTAATTCTTCATTGGAATCCACCTGGTAGCCTGCTTGCGCCAGCAGGCCCAGCATATGTTCTGTGTCGATGCGATTTTTCTCGCATCCTAAGTGAGATATGGCGATTGTCGGCTTATTGACCATGTAGTGCCTTTTTCTTTAAAGGTCCCTTACGAGCAATTGTTGCTCTTATTTAATATAACTTAACTTAATTAAACCTTTCACTCGAAAAGAGTGAGATTTGCCAAAATAAGCGATCGGCAGTGACGAAGCAGGCATATCAAGACCTGCATATCCAACATTTTTAAAATCAGCTTCCGATTACATCTGTATTACGTTTAAACTATTTGATATTTGCATATTGCAGTTTTTATTTATAAATAGGTTTGACCGACTGACAACAAATGGCGCAAATGTGGCCCTGTTATTGTATTGGTTATTCAGCTAGCGATCGCCCCCTTGGAACGACCTTTAGTTAATAGCATTTGCTGCGAGGGAGTGTGGGAGGTGTGGGGACTGTGGGGACTGTGGGAAGAGATGGGGGAGCGTGGGGACTGTGGGGACTGTGGGAAGAGATGGAGGAGCGTGGGGACTGTGGGGAGAGGGGACTGTGGGGAGAGGGTACTGTAGGGTGTGGGGTGTGGGGACTGTGGGGAGTGGGTTCTTCCCACCTCCCACCCTTCCCACCCTCCCCCTTCTCTTCCCACACCCCGCACTCCTCTCTCCTAACTAAAACAATAGGCAGTCTTAAGAGCCCAGACGAGCAAGATGGCAATAGCGCCCAAAACGAGGATAGACGAGATAGCGATCGCTGCTGGGCGATCGGCTCCGTCGAATTTCATAATTCCGCGATTCAAGTCAGACATAGATAAGCCTCCTTCTTTTCAAGCGATCGGCGGTCACTTCCTTCGGGTTGCCCAACAGCTTTGACGCTCGGCACCGAGCTGTTGGCACTCAGCTTTTAGTTTATAGCACCAGCACCGATAGTTGCATTTAGCTATAAAGCTGTAAGGTTTTAACAATGGTGTTGTAGGGGCGAATGCCATATATGCCATATGCCCTCCGGGGCGTAGGCGGAGCCTAAACCATTACCTGGGTTTTGCTTTAGTAGTTTTATATCCTATGAAGCAACTGGTGATTGACCTGTTTCCTTGTGAATATTCTTACACCCAAGAAAGAGCATTATTAGAGGAGGTTATAAAAACAATTGAAGAACGAGACATTTGGATAGGCGATCGCAATGTACCGCTGGTTTTTTAAAAAGCCTAGCCGAGCGGCAAGCATATTTTATAGTTCGCCAACATGGCTAATTGGCATGGAAAGCACTGACTGAACCACAACCTGTCGGCAAAATCGAGAAGGGACGCATCAAGGCCACGCTGACCGGATGCGCCTGATGTCCAAGGTAGTCAATCTGCTGTACCGCGAATTGCGGGAAGTGTTTTGCCGCTGAGAACTTTAATTTCCGTCTGACTTATAACTTGGTATGGCCCCCACGGTTGCCTGCATGGGGTTTTTTGTTTAAGCTGGGGTGAGTCTGAGAAGAATCAGTAGTGCTATAGCAATTTTCCAAAAGGTATAAAAGTATAAAAGCACGCAAAGCGCGAATCTGGTCGGGAAAGTATCGGTCTGTAGCATTTCTCAAATATCTAAAATCCCGCTCCACCGCTGTGGTTAGGGGGGTTTTAGAATAAGTATTTATTTGAGAAATGCTATAACCTAAATTAAAATAAGAGGTAGAATTACTATATGAGCGATCTAAATCCCTACGAACAGCTTGAGGTTGCCGAAAATGCGACCTTTGAAGAAATCCAAGAAAGTCGCAATCGACTGATGGCCCAGTATAGCGGGGACAAACAGCGCAAGCAAAGCATTGAAGTGGCTTACGATGCCATCCTGATGGAGCGGTTGCGGATGAGGCAGGAAAACAAAATCAAGGTTCCCGAACGAATTCGCTATCCGGAAAAAGCGGCGGAATCTGCCCCAAGCGCACCTCCCATTGCCAGCCAAGAGACTCCCGGTTGGCTAGAGGGACTCCTCGATACTCCCTCGACTCCAGATATTCTTTGGCCCGCTGCAGCTTTCTCGGCCTTGAGCATTTTGGCTCTGGTGGTGCCCACCGCTACTTCTTTGTCCTTGGCTTTGGGGGTGGGATTTAGTCTTTATTTTCTTCATAGCAAGGAGCGGCGATTTGGTCGGGCTTTTCTGATATCAACTATCGTACTGGTTGTGGGATTGGCATTGGGAACGCCACTAGGGAACGCGATCGCAGTTCCGGAAATGCAGGTATCCATAGCAGCCTTCTTCACCTTCTTCTTGTTTTGGTTAGCCGCTAGTTTCCTGCGCTGATTTATAGCAGTCAGCTATCAGCAGTCAGCAGTCAGCTAAGCTGTCGCGCATTTAAATTTGGTGTGAAGAGCGAGCGCTCTTTCTGGCGGATAAGCCCGCGAGTAAAGCTATCAGCAGTCAGCAGTCAGCTAAGCTGTCGCGCATTTAAATTTGGTGTGAAGAGCGAGCGCTCTTTCTGGCGGATAAGCCCGCGAGTAAAGCTATCAGCAGTCAGCTAAGCTGTCGCGCATTTAAATTTGGTGTGAAGAGCGAGCGCTCTTTCTGGCGGATAAGCCCGCGAGTAAAGCTATCAGCAGTCAGCTAAGCTGTCGCGCATTTAAATTTGGTGTGAAGAGCGAG
>JAAHFN010000022.1:0-203084 GCA_010672965.1 Oscillatoria sp. SIO1A7 | reverse complement strand
AGCTAAGCTGTCGCGCATTTAAATTTGGTGTGAAGAGCGAGCGCTCTTTCTGGCGGATAAGCCCGCGAGTAAAGCTATCAGCAGTCAGCTAAGCTGTCGCGCATTTAAATTTGGTGTGAAGAGCGAGCGCTCTTTCTGGCGGATAAGCCCGCGAGTAAAGCTATCAGCAGTCAGCACTGAGCTAAGCTGTCGCGCATTTAAATTTGGTGTGAAGAGCGAGCGCTCTTTCTGGCGGATAAGCCCGCGAGTAAAGCTATCAGCAGTCAGCTAAGCTGTCGCGCATTTAAATTTGGTGTGAAGAGCGAGCGCTCTTTCTGGCGGATAAGCCCGCGAGTAAAGCTATCAGCAGTCAGCACTCAGCTAAGCTGTCGCGCATTTAAATTTGGTGTGAAGAGCGAGCGCTCTTTCTGGCGGATAAGCCCGCGAGTAAAGTAGAGAAGCTAGAGGTTTCTAATTTGCTAGTTTTTTTATAAATTTAAATTCCTCGATTTTAAAAAAAAAGTAGAGAAGTCTAACTTCTCTACTTTTTTTTTAACTTTAAATTCCTAGATTATTATTCAGCACCTTGGGCAACCAGCTCGCGTTTTTCTTGAGCCTGTACGGTTACTTTACCCTCTTCGCTGACATCAACCCAGGCAGTATCGCCTTCACCGAGACGACCCGAGAGAATTTCTTCTGCCAGGATGTCTTCTAACAGGCGCATGATGGCGCGGCGTAAGGGTCGCGCTCCGTAGGCAGGGTTGTAGCCTTCTTCGATTAAGCGATCTTTGAACTTGTCGCTAACCTGTAGCTCTATCTCTTGCTCGGTCAGACGGCTGAAGACTTCGCGGAGCATAATCTCGGCGATTTCTTTCACTTCGTCCTTGTTGAGCTGGCGGAAGACAATAATTTCATCCAAGCGGTTGAGGAACTCGGGGCGGAAGTATTGCTTGAGTTCTTCGTTGACCAGATTGCGAATCCGATTGTATTGGGCATCTGATGCGTCTTCGGAAAATTCAAAGCCCAGTCCGCCGCCGCCTTTCTCGATTACTTTGGAACCGATGTTGGAGGTCATAATCAGCAAGGTGTTCTTAAAGTCCACCGTCCGACCTTTGGCATCGGTGAGTCGTCCGTCTTCGAGGATTTGCAGCAGCATGTTGAAGACATCGGGGTGGGCTTTTTCGATTTCGTCGAATAGCACCACGGTATAGGGACGGCGACGCACGGCCTCTGTAAGTTGGCCCCCTTCATTGTAGCCTACATAACCCGGAGGCGAGCCGATTAGTTTGGAGACCGTGTGGCGCTCCATATATTCGGACATATCCAATCGGATCATGGCATCTTCGGAACCGAAGAAGTAGGAGGCTAGAGCCTTGGTTAGTTCCGTTTTGCCGACGCCAGTAGGTCCAGAGAAGACGAAACTGGCAATAGGCCGGTTGGGGTTCTTGAGACCGACGCGAGCCCGCCGAATGGCCCGAGAAACAGATTTGACTGCTTCTTCCTGACCTACAATTCGCTGGTGCAGGGTGTCTTCCATGTGCAGCAGCTTTTCGGATTCGGTTTCGGTCAGCTTGTTCACCGGGACGCCTGTCCAGGAAGCGACAATATGGGCAATGTCTTCTTCGGTGACTACTGGCGAGTAGTCGGGGTTGTTGGCTCCTTCTGCTTTTTTGCTCTGAGCGATCGCCCGAATCTCTGCCTTGATTTCCATCTCCCGATCGCGCAGTTCCCCTGCCCGGTCAAAGTCCTGAGACCGCACTGCTTCATCTTTGTCTTTTAGTATTTGACGCAGTTCTTTGTCCAGTTCTTTCGCTGCTGGCGGCAATTGGGAGTTAATTAGCCGTACCCGAGAGCCCGCTTCATCAATCAAGTCGATTGCTTTGTCGGGCAAGTAGCGGTCGGAGATATAGCGATCGGAGAGCTTGGCCGCTGCTTCTAGAGACTCGTCGGATATTTTTAGCTTGTGGTGCTGTTCGTAGCGATCGCGCAGGCCATAGAGAATTTCTATAGTCTCCTCTACCGACGGCTCGCCGACCATCACCGGCTGGAACCGTCGCTCTAAGGCAGCATCCCGTTCGATATGCTTGCGGTACTCGTCTAGAGTAGTAGCCCCGATACATTGCAGTTCTCCCCGAGCCAAGGCCGGTTTGAGAATATTGGCCGCATCGATCGCTCCTTCTGCAGCACCGGCTCCGATCAGAGTATGCACCTCGTCTATGACCAGGATGACATTCCGCGCCGAGCGGATTTCGTCCATTATTTTTTTGAGCCGCTCTTCAAATTCACCGCGATATTTTGTGCCTGCAACCAGCAAGCCAATATCTAGGGTTACGACTCGCTTTTCCTCAAGGATGTCCGGTATGTCGCCGTTGGCTATTCGCTGGGCTAGTCCTTCGGCGATCGCCGTTTTACCCACCCCGGGCTCCCCAATCAATACTGGGTTATTCTTGGTGCGGCGACCGAGAATTTGTATTACCCGTTCGATTTCATTTTGCCGTCCCACCACCGGATCCAACTTTCCTTCCGTAGCCATTTGGGTCAGGTTGGAACCGAACTCGTCCAGGGTCGGGGTTTTGTTCCGAGATCCGCCACCCCCAGCAGTCACTTCTGCCGTTTCTCCCAGCATCCGAATTACTTGAGTGCGCACTTTAGACAAATCCACGCCCAAGTTTTCCAGCACTCTTGCTGCTACTCCCTCGCCTTCCCGAATCAAACCGAGAAGCAAGTGTTCGGTGCCTATATAGTTATGGCCAAGCTGACGCGCTTCTTCTAGGGAAAGCTCTAGAACGCGCTTTGCTCGGGGGGTGAATGGAATTTCTACTGCTACAAAACCCGAACCTCGGCCAATTATTTTTTCGACCTCGATTCGGGCATCTTTCAAATTTACTCCCATCGACTTGAGGACTTTGGCTGCTACGCCCGTTCCCTCTCCGATCAGACCTAGGAGTATCTGCTCGGTGCCGACGAAGTTATGGCCTAAACGTCTGGCTTCTTCTTGAGCCAGCATGATGACCTTTATGGCTTTTTCTGTGAAGCGTTCAAACATGGCCCATTCACCAATTATCGCGTTACTAACCTACAATTTATCAAGGCAAGAGCGGCATCTTCCGAGCTGTTTTTTAGTTAAAAAATATTTAGCTAAAACTTTTTGGTTGCTCGGGAAGCTGGGTAGAATCCCTCATCCGGTCAATGCCGAACTGACAAAACGATTTAGGGGATGGACTGGGAAGGTTGAGGTTTTAGAAAACGGTAATGAACTAGAGTTTAAAAAGAACCGCTCCTCCTCAATCCTTACTAACTGGTAAATAAAGTACCGTTTCCCCTCCTGGGAAGGGTTGGGGGTGGGTTTTTCCCCGTTCGGAGTACCCACCCCCAACCCCCTCCCGAGAGGGGGCATCGCACTCCGATCGCTCCATAAGGTACTTTTATTACCAGAAGTCTCTAAATCGATTTGCGAACTGGGTGGAAATCGATTATAAGTTTGCGGGCGTTATTGCCCCCCCCTGCGATCGCGAGGCTGTTTTGACCTTGTGCCAGTCTGGTATGTTCAGTCAAGCATAGCATTACTAGCGAGAGAAAGGGGCGAGGGTCGGGGCGAAAAATTGGCCGGGGAGCCGTACTTCCGGTTAACGCCATGCCACAAGGGCCTCTTCTATCTCAACGGGGGACTGGGATTTCGATCCGCTCCACGCAGGAGCGATCGCTATTTTTCCCGAAGGCACTGCGGACGGCGATCGCTACTCCAGTCTCTCCTTTGATAGTCATTTGCCGCTTTGCCTATTTCCTGACAACCCTCTTCGCACCCCAGACCCCAGAGACTTTATATTAGGGTTTGCGCTCATAAATCTAAAAAGCCCAGAGGGTGGGAAGGGTGGGATGTGTGGGAGGTGTGGGAAGTGTGGGAAGTTAGGGATGAATTCAATAAAATTGTCCTCTCCCCCTCTCCCCACACTGCCCCCTCTCCCCACCCTCCCCACACTCTGCCTTTTTCAGCAAGCCCTATATTAGTTATTTATTTTCTTTTTGTGCGGGTAAGGCATGACGGATTGGGCGCTCTGGATAATTTATCTATCGTAGCGCAGAATACCTCGCTCCCACGCACTTTAACCGAGCCCAAAGCAAATAAATTAAAAAATAGTTAAGGGCCTCATCGCAAAGGCTGCGCCTAGGGTGTGGGGTGTAGGGTGTGGGGTGTGGCGGAGTCTTGCTATAGCGTTTCTCAAATTCATGTGAGGCTGGGCGAAGCATCCCATTACAGGGGTTACCGTTCTACGGCTGAGATTGTCTCGGGGATGCTGTCGCCCCTACGTTTCCTTCGTTAGACTTATTTGATTATTTGAGAAACGCTATATTTTCCCTAACTGTATTGAAAGCCGCGAAAGCCCTGGATGATGGACCTCTGATTTGGTAGGATCTATTTTATTAGACTTCTTGCGTAAATCCAAAAAGCCCCCCAATCCATCGGAGGGTTGGGGGGATTCTTCTTATTGTCATTTAAAATATAGCGTTTCTCAAATTTATGTAAGCTGTCTGGGGGATGCAATATCCCAATATGAAAATCCCCCGTTCGGAGAGCGCGAGATAGTCAAGGGGCATGCTGTCGCCCCTACCAGATCGTTCATTACACTTATTTGAGAAACGTTATAAAAATGAGACAAGATGTAGGGGCGATTTCGCGCGAAATCGCCCCTACATTCTAGGGATCGTAACTGTATCAAACTTAATTGAAATGACTATACAATTAGGCTTGAATTCAAGACAAACCTTTATTTGACGAATCTATCCTAGATTCTATCCTGTCCGCCCGCAATAATGCACGTTGGCGAAAATTACGACTCTTTTTCTTGAGAAGTAACTTTTGAAGTTGTTTCGTCATCTGCCAGAATAGAGATCTGGCTTCTTTGATAGCGGGTCTGAAAAAACTAAGGAACTGCGCCCCTATTTTTTGCCGCAATTTACTCAAAATCGGCGGGGTTTTAAAACCGCGCCTTGAATCCCGGAGACTTGGTTGCTGAATTTTTAAGCGGCTTTGCCCAATTGTTCGCAGCCAAGTCGGGATTTGTCTTTGCTTTTTGCTTGTTTCGCTCGATAAGCTAACTTCGGTAATGTCAATGCGATCGTCTCTATCGCAATCCGGTGCTAGGAGTAGAGGCACCGGCAAGGAAAATAGCACAACCAGCAACCAGGCAACAATGCACCTAGATAGCACCATTGGGAAAAAAACTGCCGTTCTCTAAATATAAGTTTTGCAATAGGACTTGCCAGTTCGAGCCGTTGCCGCTCGGCAAGATAGGGCGATTTTTTGCAGAATCGTCCCGCAAGAGCCGGTTGACAACAGAGCATCCTCAATACGAGGTGTCGAGGTCTCTGACTAAATTCCCCAAAAAGCTCGGTTAAACCTTTGTTGGGGAAAACTAAATTACCTCATACCTAATCCGGTTAAATGCCCACAGAAAAAATTGTCACCTTACCGTAGGACAGGCATCCCGCCTGTACCTAGTCTGTCGGCTGTTTCAGTCAGGGACTTTTCGTAAGGAAAGTCCAATCGGGAAGCTCGATTTGTTTTTAGGGCGATTAAACGGATTTGGTATCAACAACCCTGGCCGGACAAGCGAGTCCTAGCCTCGGGGACTAAAGTCCCGAGAGACTGCGTATCCAGTCGAGATTGCTAAAGAGTTAACTTCTCAGACCAAATCTTTATGAAAACGCAACAAATAACGACCTTTATCCGCCGTTCGGGCGCTCGCTTGTCGTAGGCGTAGCCTGCCAGGGGGCATAGACCAGGGCTAGGGACAACGACCAAGCGAGCGCCCGAACGGATTTGTTGCATCTTCATACAGAAATGGTATCAGTAACTCCTCAGTACAAAGCCTGACAATATTATTAAGGAGCGAACTCCTCAATAAAAGTCTTGCCTCGATAATCTATCTGCTCCCTATCCTGGAGCAGTCCTCTCATCGCTTAGTGAATTCTGCGTATATTTTTGTAAGCCGAAGCAAACCTGCTGCTGTAGCTACAAGATGCTTTAGCTACAGATACTCTAGCTATAGATGCTCTACCTATAGATACTAGATCTATAGATATAGGCATCTTGACCAGCAGTTCTCTAACCGTTCGTTCGACTTGATTACGGCATACCGCTCGAATGTCTAAGTCCTTGATTTAATTATAATCATATTTCTAAAATTGTGTTGGTTTTCAGGAAGGTTTTTAAAAATTTTTTTTCTGACTGCGACTGGAAATGGCTAGAGGTCGAGTGGGCCCGCGATCGCAGCTCAATTCAGGGGTGCGATCGCGCCCCCAGATAGGGTGTGGGGTGTGGGGTGTGGGGTGTGGGGTGTAGGGTGTAGGGTGTGGGGTGTGGGGCGTGGGGACTTGCAAGTTAATAATGTGTACCATTGTTGGTCTATGCCCCGGAGGGCAGGCTACGCCTACGGCTACGACTGCGCGAGCGCCCGAACGGTGGTGGTCATAAGACAGTTAGGGACTTTATAGCATTACATAGTAAGGTTAGGACGGTTACAAAATGCCACAGCTTACGAAAGGCAAGGCTTTGGCCGATAGCTGAGAGCTGATAGCTGACCGCTTACTGCTATATTTCTGCGCAAGTCCCTAACTGTTTTATGATGTATGCAATTTCTCATCTCGCGGGAATGGTGAAAAATAGCGGATGACACAGAAGCAACCTCGAAAAACATCCCCCCTCAAGCAAGTGGTTGGTGGATTTGGACTGCTGGCTGGTGCGACTTACCCTCTGCGATCGCTGGCACTCTTGATCGGGACTCCCCGCCTTTTGAATTATGTCTGGATTCCAATCCTGCTCAACATCGTTACTGGTATAGCCCTCTATACAGGATTGCTCTTTCCCGGTTTGGAAGGAATTGACGAGCTGGTTGGAGCCTTGTCGGCTTGGAGCGACAATCTGATCGCCAATCTGCCAACCTGGCTTGGCTTCTTAACAGTTATCGATTTAATCCTCGGCTGGGTGCTGCGGGTGGTGCTGGTTATCGGGCTGTTCGTTGCTATTGGTTTCCTGCTGGTGCAATTCGGCGGCATCCTGGGGGCACCGTGGTACGGTCAGTTGTCAGAACAGCTAGAATTGCTGCGCACTGGAGAGATAGCTAAGGTCGAAGGGGGACCCGGTGCCGCTTTGGTGGATATTTGGCGAGCCATCCTGTTTGAAGTGAAAAAATTAGTCTTGGCGCTCGGAGTCGGATGGACGCTTTTGCTACTTAATTTTTTTCTGCCGGGAATAGGAACGGCGATCGCCAGCATTGGGGGCATCGCATTGGCAGCTACCACCGTTTGTCTCGATTTTCTAGATGGTCCGCTCGAACGCCGCCGCCTCCGCTTTCGCGCCAAACTCCGGGTCATATTGCGCAGCTTGCCCGCTTCCGCTAGTTTTGGTCTGGTTTGTCTGACATTGGTGAGCGTGCCGATACTGAATCTTTTGGCAATTCCTATCTGCGTCGCTTCGGGAACTCTGTTTGTCTGCGATCGCGTTTTGCCCCACCTTTCCGCTCCAGCCCCTCCAGCCAAGTAGCGATCGAATAAATCCAGCAACTAATGGTACAATTTTCTATGCTGCCGCCCGACGCCTAAAGGCGCGGCTACACAAACAAAGCCCTTGCGGGCTATTGGTTATAAAAGTGAAATGCTCCCAAAAATTGTCTGGGTTAAAACATGGAGACGAACTGGAAAGATGGTGGCAAGAGCGATTCGGATTTGGCTTTGACTGCCTTACAGAGTCTGAAGAACGTTCCCTGCTCAAAACCCCGACGGCTCAGCGAGTCCGAGATAGAATTACTGAGGCAAAGCAAGGTTGAAATTGCTAGGCAGGTTGTCGAACTTTGTAAGGGGCTTGCGCAGAAATAAACCAGTCCAAGAGCGATCGCGCGATCGCCACCGTTCGGGCTGAGCGGAGTCGAAGCCTAGTCACAAAAAAGATAGTTCAGCCTTCTGGTTGCCAAAATCCAAGATAGCGCTCCTTTTCCGGTTCGGCTCCATTTTCCAGCCAAGCAATGGGTTGCTCTTCTTCTACATTATTGGGATTGACCCATACAATATCCGCGATCGCCTCCAACTCCCGTGCAGCCCGACTGAAAAACCTCCGCGCCGTATTGTCATCTAAAGAAATGACTATTTTATCGGTGACTAGGGCTGCTTCGAGCAGGCGCAAGTCCTTGAACATCTCTTGACGTTGGTTGTCGGTTTCGGCAAGGCGATCGCAAACATCCCACAACTCATTGTTGGTTAAAATATCCGTGCGATATTCTAATTGTTTCTGGGCTACCATTGAGGATCGCCATCGGCGGGCAAAAAGTGATTGATGCTTATTCCACTCCTCTTTAATATCTGGAGTCATAACGATTATATGACGGAGTTCGCGTACTACCTTGAGAAAATCTCGGCAATTTTTGGCAGTGGGATTGGTTGCATTCTCTCTGCCAGCAGCTCGCGCAACCGAAGCATCAATGACCAGGCGTTTGCAAACTTTAGCTGGCATAACAACGCTCCGCTAGACGGGACTCGGCTGCATCGAGATAGCGGCCTTCTTCTTCAAGAGCAACATCGGAAAAGTCTTCCGGCCATTCTCCAAAAGCACCGGAGTCGTCTAGCTCGGCACTATTGACTTCCGTAACTCCGTCATCTCGCAAGCTAAACCAATGCAGCTTTAATTTTTCTGGGGATAGCTTGCCCTCTGCAACTAACGATTGAACGCGCCGGAGTAGTAAATCGCTGTGAGTTTCTATAACCACGCGCACCCCCCTATTCGCCGCATCGGCCAATACCCCGGCCAAAGCAGCTTGGGCGCGAGGGTGCAGGTGTATTTCCGGTTGTTCCAGATAAACCAACTGTCCTGGCTCCGCTACCAGAAGGGCAACTACTACGGGCAAAACTTGGGACAGGCCAAAGCCCACATCAGCAATACTGACCAAATTCTCTGTCTCATTTTTAGAATTACGAGGCAAACGGCCTACCAGCAGTTCGATTTGAACATCGTTATTAAACTGTTTGGCTTGGACAGTCCAGTTTAGTCCTAGGACTTCTAGAGCTTTGCCCAACTCTGTCAGGCGATCGTCTTCGCTGTCTTGCCAGTCCTTGACGATACTGGCGACGTAGTTTTCAAAGGTGCCGGGAAATGCGGAGCCAATTGCCGTCATTGGATAGCTGCGCTCAGGTTTGCCTCTACCTGCTGGCACATGAATTAATTTTCTAATTTGCTCGGCAAATAAGCTTGTCTTTGAGCTGCTATCGTATATAGTTACATCTATTTTTTCTAGGTATTGTATTGGATTTATTTCCTCCATTAAATCTACTTTATAGTCAACATTAAATAAAGAACTATATTGAAATATGAGAAAGCTGCGATCGCGGTAAATAGTCGTTTTTAAGTCACTTTTTTGATTATTTTTAGTGATTTTTGAATATACAAATAACTCATCTTTTTTGTAAGATTTTCTAAGCTCTTGCCAAATATCGTCGCGACTAGAATCGGGCGAATAGCTCATACTTCGATCGCCCTTTTGGATTGTTGTTTCTACAATGTCCATAATCCCTTTAGGCGATTTTTGATAGATATTAGTAATCGAATTATCTCTATCGATTTCAATGCTAAGACTGAAATGATCGGCAGATTGCTTTTCGTCAATCCTAGATAGCATTTGAGCTATAGAAGTCAACCTAACATTAGGGCCGTTTAATAGCAAGGCACCGGGGTCGTAGGGTGCTTCTAGGGTTTGCTTGATCAGCAGTAAGGGCTGCATCATGCTGGATTTGCCCGAGCTGTTCGCTCCGGCTAGTATCGTCAGGGGTCTTATTTCTATGCTGCGTTCTTCGTACAGAGACTTATAGCCCCGCACCGATATGCCAGTAATCCCCTCCGTTGGCTCGTCTTGTTCTCGGGAAATAGATTGGCTCATTATTTTTGTCTGTTGTTTGGAGTTCTATTTCAGATAATAGCAAAAAGACTTACGCAAACTGCCAGATCTAACGGTATATTTATGACTGTAGGGGCGAACGGCCGTTCGCCCCTACTCCCCTACTAAACCCTTGTCCTAAGCCGTCTTTGTACTGCAATACCAGTTCAAGGGCTAAGCCCTCCGGGCAGGCTAAGCGCCCTATGCCCGAAGGGCAGGCTTCGCCTACGACAGGCTCAGGAGATCCTTGCGCGCAGGCTTCGCCAACGCCAACGACTCCGCTCAGCCCGAACGGTAGTCAAGGAACGCTCTTGGACTTGCAAGTTAATAATGTAACTGTTCAAGGGCTTCGACTCCGCTCAGCCCGAACGGTGGCCACAGAATCCAACTGTATGAGGATACACCGTTCGGGCTGAGCGGAGTCGAAGCCCTCGATCGCTGCTCTGCTGCTCTTAGCCTTTAGCTGACCGCTGACCGCTGACCGCTGATATGGTAAGCTAATATCCCGAAAGAGCTGTATTAGAAAAGCTGAATGCCGATCGCAATTGACTTTGGAACCAGTAACACCGTAATAGCTCGCTGGAATCCAGCCACCCAGGAGCCAGAAACCATCAAACTCCCTAACATCGCATGGCAGATAGGTCAGAATCCACCGCTGATTCCGAGCTTGGCCTATATTGAAGATGCCGCCGATGGGAGGGTCCTAGTGGGTCAACAAGTGCGCGATCGCGGGCTAGATGTGAAAAATGACCCGCGCTTTTTCCGCAACTTCAAGCGAGGCATTGGCACCGAAGTCCAGGGATTTATTCCCGAACTAGATGGCCAGATAGTAAGCTTTGAACGAGTCGGCCAATGGTTTCTCGCCAATCTCGTCCGAGGAATACAGCAAGTTCCCCTGCCCACAGATTCTTTGGTTTTAACCGTCCCGGTAGATAGCTTTGAAGCCTACCGCAATTGGCTGGGAAAAGCCTGCTCCTCCTTAGAAGTAGAACAGGTGCGGATGCTGGACGAGCCCACCGCCGCTGCTTTGGGTTATGGCATCCAAGAAAAAGAACTCTTGCTAGTAGTGGATTTCGGCGGCGGCACCCTGGATTTATCCCTAGTTCAATTAAATAAAGGAGCGAGCAAGCAACCCCTTGGCTTTATTCTCAAATGGGGCAAAAAAAGTTTTGCCGACAGCTCCGGGCAACGGGTGAAGACTGCCCGAGTGCTAGCGAAAGCAGGGCAGAATTTGGGAGGCAGCGATATCGATAATTGGCTCGGGGATTATTTCGAGGCAACTAAAGGTATTCCCAAGACGCCGCTGACCGCCCGACTGGCCGAGCGTCTGAAAATTCAGCTTTCTTTGCAGACCCAAGCTAAAGAAGTCTATTTTAATGAAGAAACTTTTCAAACTTACGAACTGGCGTTAGACCGGGATGGCTTCGAGGCGATTCTCAAGGAACGCAAGTTTTTCGAGCAACTCGAAAAGTCTATGGAGCAAGTCCTGCAGCAAGCAAGACGTCAAGGAATAGAAGTCGCGGATATTGATGCCGTGTTGCTAGTCGGGGGTACGGTGCAAATCCCGGCGGTGCAGAGTTGGGTGCAGCAGTATTTCGACAGCGCTAAAATTCGCTGCGATCGCCCTTTTGAAGCTATAGCCCAAGGCGCTCTGCAACTGACTCAAGGGATTGAGGTCAAAGATTTCCTTTACCACAGCTACGGCATCCGCTATTGGGATAAGCGCAATAATTGCCACAACTGGCATCCTTTGATTAACGCCGGTCAGCCTTATCCGATGACTTCTCCGGTCGAGTTACTTCTCGGCGCTTCCTTAGATAACCAGCCCAGCATTGAATTAATTATTGGCGAGTTGGGTACGGAAAGCGGCGGAACTGAAGTTTATTTTGATGGCGATCGCCTCCTAACTCGCGCTCTCTCTTCCGGCAATAGCTCAGTCCAAGCCCTCAACGATCGCGAAGGTGCCCGCAGTATCGCCAAGCTTTCTCCCGCCGGCTATCCAGGCAGCGATCGGATTAAAGTTTTATTTCAAGTGGACGATCGCCGCTTCCTCCGCATTACCGTCGAAGACCTACTCATTAATGAAACCCTCTTAGAAAATCGCCCTGTGGTTCAATTGAGCTAGCAAATTTTTATAGTTTTAAATTTTTAATTTTAAGTTTTAAGATCGAATCCGCGTAGCCGTTCCACAAATCTTGTAGGGGCAATCCCCCCGTGGTTGCCCCGGTTGGTATGGGGCGCTCCCGGGTGGGCAAGGGGAACCCCTACGGTAATATGCCAGACTAGCTCTATAGATAAGACTAAAGCGAATCGCCTTGGGAGCGAGTAAATTCGACAGAAACTTTGCCGTTAAAACCGGGGATGGGGGCAGCAACTTTAGTCAAGCGAATGCGTACTTGTTCTATCGGATTTAGTTCGAGTAAAGAGCGGAGAATTTGCATTGCCAAATGTTCGATAGTATCGCCTTTGTCTGTTTCGATTTGCTCGCGGACGATATCGATCGCTTGGCGGTAATCCAAGGTGTCTTCTAGGCGATCGCTCTTTCCGGCAATGGCCAAATCCAGCCACAGGGTTAAATCCACTTCAAACCACTGGCCCAGTGTCTTTTCTTCGGGTAAATATCCCGTATAACCGTAGTAGCGCAGGCCCGCAAGATCGATTTTATCCATTTTGGCTCGGAGCAATGTAAATTCTCGGCTCTAAAGTAACATAAAAGGGAAGGAAAAAAATCGAAGGTTGCAATAGGTACGATTCTATTGATACGATGTGGGGGCAGATATTTACCAATGCAACTAGACCGGTTTTTTATGAGCGTAACGCACCCCACGTCTCCTACGGAGAATTGCGTACCAAGTTTGGCAACAGGGCGATCTTATCAAAGCGCGATCGCCCTTGGCAGCAATCTGGGTAACTCAGTAGCGATACTAGAAGCTGCCCTAGCAGCTCTCAACGAAACTCCAGGCATTACCGTTACATCCCGCTCTAGTTGGTACATGACTGAAGCTGTTGGTCCGCCGCAACCAGATTACATCAATGGCTGCGCTCTTTTAGAAGTGCAGCTCGACCCCCAAGAATTACTTAAAACGCTACTCAATATTGAAAAAAAGTTTGGCCGAGTCCGTCGAGAACGTTGGGGTCCGCGAACTATCGACCTCGATTTAATTTTGTTTGAGAACGTTATCTTAGATACAGCAGAACTTCAAATTCCCCATCCTCGCATGAGGGAACGGGCTTTTGTCCTCGTTCCCCTAACCGAAATTGCTCCGCATTGGATCGATCCGGTATCGGGAAAAACTATCGCCGAACTTAACAAGGCAAATTGTCAAACGCTTTGTCTTATGGTTTGATCTATATATAAAGATAGCTTGTTAATACAATGAACTTAAGTGGAAAAGTAGCCCTAGTTACTGGGGGTGGCATTAGGGTAGGACGAGCCTTAGTTATTGCTTTGGCCAAGGCAGGATGCGATGTCTTGATTCATTACGGCAACTCGGCTGGCGCTGCGGCTGAAGTGAAAGCAGAGGTAGAATCCTTGGGACTGCGAGCTATTACCTACTCCGCCGATCTCGCAGACCCCGCCGCCACAGATACTATAATTCCTAAAGCTGTTGAAGTCTTTGGCAAAGTCGATATCCTAATTAATAGCGCTTCTATCTTCCCAGAAGAAGATCGCTTTAACGAAATTGACGTTGCTTTGTGGGATAGAATTTTTGCGATTAACTTGCGGGCTATCTTCCAACTGTCTCAAGCCTTCGCGAAGCAAGTGCCGCCAGAGGGTAAGGGAAAAATTATTAATATTAATGATGCTCGCATTCCCCATCCCAAGCCCGAGAATTTTGCCTACCGCTTGACCAAAAGGGGATTGTGGGATATGACAGAAATGCTGGCTTTAGAATTAGCCCCCCGCATTACTGTCAATGCGGTAGCCCTGGGACAAATTCTCGAACCGCCCGACGCTCCAGATCCCCAAAAGTTTATGGAAGATTATGCAAATGAGAATATACCTGTAAAAATTCCAGGCAATACCAAAATTGTTACGGACGGCGTTCTGTTTTTGCTGCAACAAGATTTTATCACGGGTAGCACGATTAGGCTGGATGGGGGCGAATATATTTAATTGGGAATTGGGAATTGGGCATTGGGCATTGAGCATTGTCTCGAAAAAAAGGTCTATCCTAAAATTGTAGCAATACGGCAGTCTAGTTGTAAGGAAGAAATATGGCATTTGACAGATTTAAAGATACTTTATCTACCCAAAAAGATATATTAGCAGTCAATTATTTAGCACCTTTATCTACTTCATATCTACCCTGGACTGCATCCTCGATGCGTCCTAGCGGACTGGTGCAAGTCCTTAACGATATTTTTATTAAAAATCGATCTTCGATTGTAGAGTGCGGCGGAGGTATATCTACATTTTACATAGCTCGCTTGCTTGCCAGTAGAGGGGGACATCTCTATACCATAGAGAACGATCGCTTTTGGATGGATTTCCTTCAAGATGCCTTAGAAAAGGAAGGACTCGCTAGTATAGTTACTTTGATTTATGCTCCGTTAAAATCTACTGATTTAGCCCTGGAAAATCTTGCTTGGTACGATACTGAGGCTATTAGCAAGAATCTATCTCAAGACAAGAAAATAGATCTTTTGTTTGTAGATGGTCCGCCAGCATACGAGGAGGAGATAAAATATTCTCGATATCCGGCTGTCCCCTATTTTCGATCGCAGCTTGCTAGCGATTTTACCATCGTTATTGATGATGCCAATCGCAGTGGCGAACAAGAGATTATTAAAAGATGGCAAGAGATACTGAATCTCGACTTTAAGATTGGAGATGGGGATATAGCGATCGCCACCTCTAAATCTATTGCCTAGAAATGGCGGGAGCTAGTGCAAAACATTCTGAAACCATTGTTCGGGCGCGATCGCCCAATGCTGGCAACGAGTATTCTGTCTCTGCGCGTTGGCGACATAGATGGCGATCGATTTGGTCAACTCGCTTAATAGCTGCTATTAACTCATCTAGATTATCCTGCCCAGGCGAAGCTATCTCCGGGTTCCGGGCAAAATTCGTATTGAGCGATATCAATGGCTCCGCCTAAAATGCGAGCGAAGTGAATCTCGATTTAATATTGGAGATAACGATATATAGCGTTTCTCAAATAAGTGTAATGCGGGAAACATAGGAGAATGTAGGGGCGACAGCATCCCTTCGATAATCTCCGCTATAGGAAGGAGCCTCCGTATTGGGATGCTTCGCCCCAGGCAATCTCACATCAATTTTAGAAATGCTCAGGACTTACGCAAATTGTCTTGTTCAACCACAGATACTGGGGAGCATTTCAATTTTGCAAGAGATACATAGCAATGTAGGTTGGGCCCGCCATCAACGAAACCCAACAATAGCGAGAGTTTTGTTGGGTTTCGTTCCCGGGCCCAACCTACTACTTACAAAAGTGAAATGCTCCCAGATACTGTAACTGTTTAACCGGATTTGATATTATTTCTTGGAATTCCCATATATTTAGAATCCGCTGAAAGTCTTTAGCTTTTAATTAACTCAATAAAACATCCTGAAACCATTGTTCTAAGCGATCGCCCAATGCTGGCAACGAGTATTCTGTCTCTGCCCGTTGGCGACAAAAATGGCGATCGATTTGGTCAACTCGCTTAATAGCTGCGATTAACTCATCTAGATTATCCGGCTCTACTAAAAAGCCAGTTTTGCCATCGACGACAATTTCTGCGGGACCGCCACGGCTGTAGCTAATAATGGGAACGCCACAAGCCAGTGCCTCTGGCGCTACCATGCCGAAGGCTTCTACACACTTATGGGTCATCAATAATGCGCGACATTTTCCTAGTTCGGCTTGGAAAGTTTCCGTCGGTAAAAACCCCATGTACTCCAGCTTTGCGTTGGGATAGCGATCGCAAATCTCTTGCCAATACTCTGGATTCTGCAAATAGCCAAAAATTTTGAGCTTGACGCCTATAGCCTCAGCCGCAGCAACAGCATCCTCAAGACCTTTTTCTGGGGAAATTCTTCCTGCCCAGGCAAAGCCATCTCCGGGTTCCGCGCAAAATTCGTATTGAGCTATATCAATGGCTCCGCCTAAAATACGAAATGATTCTTGAGGAACTGGATAAGTTTCAGCTTGGGCTTTCGTATGAACTCCTAGGGTTCCCGGACATAGGCGAGCAACCCGCTCTATCTCCCGATCGGTTATTGATATCCAGGAACTCATACATAGGTAGTGGAGAACGGGACAACTAAAAAATGGTGAGAGGTAAAACGGCAACCAATCATAACCGAAATCAACAATCAGGTCATAATCAGCCTGTACTTGACGAACATAATCCCAAATATTGGCTATAACTGCGTTGTCCGGAATCACTGCCGGGTGCTTATAGATTTGTCCTGGGATTACAGGGAACGCGGGTTGAAGTTCTCCGGATATCTCTTTAATAGGCAAGGATTCAACTGCCGAGTTGGTAGGAGCGACAATTTGCAATTGATTTCCCCGCCGTAGCATTTCCCTTGCAATATTCTTTATATTGAGTTCTACTCCCCCCAGCTTACCAGAAAGGCTTAATGGATGGAGATAGAAAGAAACAAACAGTAATTTCATCTAGCAATCCTAAACCGTAACAGATTCCAATTCTTGCTTTAGCCACTGAGCATGTCCATTTTCAGTCATATCTAGAAATTCCTCAAGGTTTTGGCAGCGTCCATCTTGCATATACTTACGAAATAGCCGATTGAGTATGAGGTTTTGGGCGAACTCCTCGCGAGCAGCATTGCGGATGTCTGCCGTTAATTCTAGTTTGCCACTATCTAACAGACTTAAAATTTGTTCGTAAGCTAGTTCGGCTGTTTCAAAAGCTGTGGCTGACTGGGTGATTGAGTTGTCGCGCTTGTAGTATTGGTAAAGGGGCTGAGGGTGAATTGCTACTTTCTCCAAGCGGCTTAATAGTTCCAGATTGAATAGCACGTCAGCGGCGAAAGGAACTTTAGTCCAACCAGTACCGAGAAATTCGCGGCGGAATACTGGGAAGAAGGGAACGCGGGGTTTGAGAATGTCATCTGGCGTGGCAAAGGTAACCGTTGTGCGATCGCCGAAAGGGCGCTTATACAGAACGAGATCCGTGTTATATACCCCCGTGTTATCTATCGCCGCACCGTATTCTATAGCTAAGGGAACCAGTTCCGCCAGACGATTGGGTTCGTAAGCATCGTCAGCATCGAGGTTGGCCAGTATCTGACCCTCAGCAATAGCAGCAGCCACGTTCCTAGCAGGGGCTTCTCCAGTACCGCAGCCACCGGTATAAGCTTGTTTCAATTTCGCCTCTTGAATGCCTTGGCGAGATAGTAACGCCAAATAATCTACCTTGTCATCCGAACCTATCGCTACTTCCCAGTTTGAATAAGTTTGGGCTTGGATGCTTTTAATTGCCGCAGCGATCGTCTCTTCGGCTCGGTATGCTGGAATGATAATGCTAACTAAAGGTTCAAAGCGATCGGACATAATTACTGTTTTGGTTCTGGGTGCTACTTGATTGCTGCTGTTAGCTGTGTTTGTTTTGATCTTAACGCGGCTAGCTTCTTGGTTAATTCCTAGCTTTCGATGCAGACATCAAGGATACACAGCGAATAAAAAAAACAACAAAAATCCTTAACTTTTATAAGTTTATGACGGCTTCAGCAACAAGGAAAATTAACCCCGCTTTGCCTTGCCAAAATTTATAGTAACCAGTTTTTTATTCAAAGTCAAGGGGTTAGAAAAAAAAAATGGGCGATTTATTGCGGTCCTAAGCTTAAGGGTGGGGAGAGAGGGGAGTGTGGGCAGAGAGGGCACAGAGCTTACTTCGGGGTATGTTTTTTAGATGTGACGTTCCCGAGGCGGATCGACTGCGTAGGGGCGACAGGATTCCAGAGATAGCCTATTTTTATAACATAAAACCAATGCAATTGGAATGCTTCGCCCCAGAAAGCTATGAAGCCTACCGACAACATCAAAAAGGAGGATTATAAAAAACATACCCTTGAGAGTGGGGAGAGAGGGGGAATGAGGGAGAGTGTGGAGAGCGTGGGGAGAATTTTCTTCAGTCCTTCCGAGCCCACCCACCCCCGCCCAATGGCCCAATTCTCCTTGTCTCCAATCGACCCACGGGCATATACAATGAACTAGCGAGTTTTTTTTGTCTGAGTAAAAATAACTATTCCATAAAGTAGGAATTATGTCAGTTTACGATCCAATAGCGAAGCAGTACCAAGAATCGCGTCACCCTAATACAGCTTTTGCCTTGTATATTGAGGAACCGACTTACTTTAATATGCTGGGGGATATTACTGGAAAATCAATTTTGGATCTCGGTTGTGGAGAAGGAATCTACGCCCGGAACTTTAAGAAAAAGGGGGCTGGACGAGTAGTGGCAGTGGATATATCTGAGGGTATGCTAACACTAGCAAAAGAACAAGAGGCCAAAGAGCCCCTCGGAATTGAATATATCCTCTCCGATATGCAAGAACTAGGCCAAGTTGGCAGTTTTGATGTGGTGACTGCCGCCTATTCGCTCAATCATGCCCAAACCAAGGAACAACTGCTGGCAATGTGTCGGACTATATATGACAACCTCAAACCAGAATGTCGCTTCGTTGCTATCAACAATAACCTAGATCGGGCTCCCGAGTCCTTGATATATATCAATAATAACCTAGATCGGCCTCCCGAGTCCTATCGGTTTTTGGAAGAATATGGATATGAGGAAAGCATTAGCGGATCCAAGGAGGAAGGAAAGCCTCTACCCAGTCTTATCTATCAGTTGGAGGACAAAACGGTCGTAATTGAAGACTATTATCTCAGCAAAGCCACTTATGAATGGGCATTCCTAGAAGCTGGCTTTAAAGAGATTCGCTGGCACGAACAGACTCTCTTGGAGGCAGGGATACGGGAATTTGGCGAAGAGTTCTGGCAGGATTATGTCAAATATCCAAATATGGTTGGCATTGAGTGCTGGAAGTAGGAGTTGAGGATATAGCGTTGGTAGATTTAATGCGATCGCATTCAACCTACTAAGGAGACTTCTGGGAAAGAAAGTACCGCTTCCCCTCCTGCGGGCGGTGTGGGTTCTTACCCGGTCGCAGTGCCCACCCCCAACCCCCTCAACCCACCCACACCGCCCGCAGGAGGGGAAGGGGGCCAGGGCTCCGATATTCTGGTACTTTTATTAACAGAAATCACCTAATGCTATATCCCCAGCCCGCTCAAACCCCAGTCCGGTGTCGGTGAACTAGAGTGGCGTTGGCTTGATCTGTAGGAACCAGTAAAACTTCAGAAATATTGACATGGGGCGATCGCGTGGCTGCAAAAAAGACCACATCAGCAACATCGTCCGGGGTCAAAGGGGTCAAATCCTCATAAACTTTTTGAGCGCGATCTGTATCCCCATGAAAGCGAACGATGCTAAACTCTGTCTCTACCAATCCGGGCTGGATTTCGGTGACCCGCACTGGCGTGCCCAACAAATCTTGCTTTAATCCTTCGGAAATAGCTCGGACTGCAGCCTTGGAAGCGCAATAGACGTTGCCGCCCGGGTAGGCAGCGCGACCGGCGATCGAACCGATATTAACGACATGACCTCGGCCTCGCTGCACCATTCCCGGCACGATAGTGCGAGTCACATAGAGCAAGCCTTTAACATTGGCATCAATCATTTCTTCCCAATCTTCAATGCTGCCTTGGTAGAGTTTGTCCAATCCCCGAGACAATCCGGCATTGTTAATCAAAATATCTACTGACGACCAAGGCTCTGGAAGACTAGAGAGAGAAGACTCTACGGCGGCTCTGTCCCGCACGTCTAGAGGCAATAGATAAATTTCGCTATTAAATTGTCCCTTTAGTTCTGCTGCTAGCTGCTCCAGCCGCTCTTGTCGGCGCGCTGCTAAAATCAGTTTTGCTCCGGCCTCGGCAAAAAGGCTAGCGCAGGACATTCCTATGCCGGCGCTCGCACCCGTGATTAAAATGATTCGATCTTTTACAGAAATCATTGATTCTAAGTTTTGAGTTGTGATTTTTGAGTTTTAAGTTGAAGGCAAACAACAAGATAAAATTCGCTCCGCAGCGCTATATATGCCTTACTCGTATGGCTCCGCCTACGCGATCGCCCATAAGCCGAGCGCTGTTGGTGCAGCGGTAGCTCAGCTAAAAGCTGACTGCTTACTGCTATATAATATAAACTCAAAACTCAAAACTCAAAATTCAAAACTTAGAATTCCCTCTTTCGACTTCAGCTAAGAGTTCTGTTTTGACTTGTTCGGACTCGGAGATCAGGTCGGGTAAAATTAGCTCGGCTCCTTCTAGGGTGCCAGAGCGCCCCATAAATTCTAGAGTTTTGCACATTTCGCCGAGATTCATCGCGCCAAAAGTTTTGCTGGTAGATTTCAAAGTATGACCTGCCATTTGTAGGGCAGATGCATCCCCCTGTGCTATGGCAGTCTGGATTTTTTGCAGAAGTTGGGGCAAGTCTTCTAGATAGCTCTCAACTACCTCGGCAAAACCTTCCGGGTCATCTTCACCCACCAGTTCCCAGAGCGATCGCAGCGCCGAAGCATCGATCGCTGCTTTTTCTGGCTCCACTGAGACAGACTCGGCTGAGGTAGCGGATGCCAAAGCATCGATCGCTGCTTTTTCTGGCTCCACTCGGACAGACTCGGCTGAGGTAGCGGATGCCAAAGCATCGATCGCTGCTTTTTCTGGTTCGGCTGGGGCTTGCTCAATAGAATTTGCCCGGTTAGGCAATGCTGCTGTCAGTTCTAGCTCATCTTTGACAGTAGGGTAGGGAGCGCGAGAGGAAAGGGGGTGACATTGGGAGAGGGCTTTCTGCAGGGATTCCAGGCGAATAGGCTTGCTGAGATAGTCATCCATTCCCGCTTGCAGACAGACTTCGCGATCGCCCTGCATCGCATTAGCAGTCATGGCAATAATCCAAGGACGAGCCGAAGGCTCCCATTCTTTGAAAATACGGCCGGTAGCTTCCAGCCCATCCATCTCCGGCATCTGTATGTCCATCAAGACCACATCATAAGACTGCCGCCGCAAAGCATCGAGAACCTCTAGGCCATTGCCAGCCAAATCCCCCCGATAGCCCAATCGCTCCAACATCCGCAGAGCAACTTTTTGGTTTACCACATTATCTTCGGCGAGCAAAATTCGTAAATTAGCAGCGTTAGCATTAGGAGTTAGGGATTTTTCTTTGGTTTTGCTTTGGGGAGCGGGTAGTGCCACAGAAACTGGGGCACGACTGATAATTCCCGTCAATATGTTATAAAGCTGAGACTGTTTAATCGGCTTATTCAAACAAGCGGCAAAATCAACTCCCGAACCCTGTATATCCATAGATTGCTTGGCGATCGAAGTCAACATCACTAAAGGCAATCGACGACGTCCGGGCAGCTTGCGGATTGCAGCGGCTACGGCTAACCCATCCATTTCTGGCATCTGCATATCCATAATAACCAGATCGAAATACTCGCCAGCTTCGAGCCACTGTAGAGCCTCCGAACCAGACTCAGCCGCCCGAGTTACCATTCCCCAAGAGCGACCTTGTAGGGTTAAAATCTTCCGGTTAGTGGCATTGTCATCTACAATCAGCAATCGCTTGCCAGTCAGAGAATGAAGTTTCTCTCTTGGGTTGGCTGAGGAGAAGACCGCTGGGCAGGAGACAGTAAAATAGAAAGTCGAACCCCGTGCAATTCCATCTTTCGGTTTTTCCCATTCTTTGGGAGGATTGCCGGCGATCGCATTGCCACTGACTATCCACATAGTTCCTCCCATCATTTCGCTCAGGCGCTTGCTAATCGCCAGACCCAAACCCGTACCGCCATATTTACGAGTAGTAGAATAATCCACCTGACTGAATGATTTAAATAGACGATTCATCCGTTCTGGAGGAATGCCTATGCCAGTATCGCGAACGGCGAATTGGATAGAGAATCGTGAGTTGGCAGTTGTAATCTCTTGGCTGGGACTGGAGAGTTTAGAAGCAAAAGCTAGCTGCGAGGCAAGGGGTTGTTTTTTGATTTTTCGGGCAGTTACAGATACGACAACTTCGCCCCTCTCGGTAAATTTAACTGCATTGCTCAGGAGATTGACCAATATTTGGCGCAAGCGAGTGACATCTCCCACAATCGTCTCTGGAGTTTGGGGGTCTATCAGATAGGCCAGCTCTAATTCCTTTTCTGCCGCTCGGGATGCCAGCAAGTCTAGGGAGTCTTCTACGCAAACGCGCAGGTTAAAGGGATGTTCTTCTAGCTCTAGCTTGCCCGATTCTATTTTAGAGAAATCGAGAATATCGTTAATCAGGGTTAGCAGGGCATCGCCGCTAGTGCGAATGGTTTCTACGAAGTCTCGCTGGTCGCTATCGAGCTGGGTATCGAGCAGAAGACCCGTCATGCCGATAACTGCATTCATAGGAGTACGAATTTCGTGACTCATCGTGGCTAAAAATTCACTTTTAGCACGATTGGCAGATTCAGCAGCTTCTCGGGCTTGCTCTAAGGCGATATTTTGCGCGGCCATTTGTTCTCGGGCATTGGTTTCTTTTTTCAGCAACTTTGCTTGAGCCAGAGCAATGCCTACCTGAGCTGCAACATCTTCGAGAAGTTCGATTTCATCCTCTCTCCACTGGCGAAAGCTATCGCACTGATGCAAGGCAATAATGCCATTGGGTTCTCCCTGGTAGGAGGTGCGAATCGCTAACATAGATTTTAGTTTTATTTGGCGAGAGAGAGGCTGGGCTGCTTTGAGTAAGGGGTCTGCATAAACGTCGGGAGAAGCGATCGCCTCGTCTTGCTCCAAGAGTTGCTGCATATGAGGATTGCCCTCAATGGGAACTTCCAATTCCAAAATAGATTCAGAGCTGCCCGGTTCTAGATACTCGGCCACAAACGGCACTTTTGGTTTTGGGTATCTTATATAAGAATGAATTACGCAGCGATTGACGCCAAATGCCCGACCGATTTGAGTGGCAGCGGTCTGGAAAATTTGTTTTATCTCTAGGCTTTGGCGAATTTCCTGAGTAATGCGCCCGAGGAGCAAGCTGCGCGAGAATTGCTGCTGGATTTGGTTGCGGGCTTCTTCGCGTTCGATTTCGCCCCCAACCCACTGAGCCATTAGCTTCAAAAGTTGCTTGTCTGTGGGTTTGAAGCGTTCTCTTCGCGGTATCGGACTGGCAAAACTAATGGTTCCGTAGATTTGCCCTTTGACGGCAATTGGAGCGCCGATATAAGCTTCTAATCTGCGGGCAGCATAAGCGGGATGCTCTCGCCACTGGGATATTATCCCCGCTCGCTCGAAACAGATGGGCTCGTCGGCAGCGAGGGTTTCTCGGTCGTAGAGCAGCTTGAGAGCAAAAGAATCTCCTTTGAGAATGGGAAATAAGCCTGAAGGAAATTTAACGGCGATCGCAGTGGCTCTATCGCGATCGCTCGCCACTCGCAACACAATTCCCATTTCTAAGCCAAACCGGGAGCATCCCATTTCCAGCAACCGTTTTAAGCGCTTATCAAAGTCCAGCTCCTGAGTCGCGGTCACGGCATATAGTTCGCGAATAGCTGCCTCGCTCGATCGCAATTCTTCTTCAGCGAGCTTGCGTTCTGTAATATCATTGAGCGTCCCTAGCGTACCGGTTATCGCACCATTTTCGTCCCGAGTAGGCCGGTCGAGCGCCTCAACCCAGCGGTACTCCCCAGATTTGCTAAGGTAGCGAACCTCAGTGCGGTAAAACTCTATTTTACCCGCTATGAGCTGCCGATATAATTCTTGCTTTTTTTCCCGGTCTTTTGTATAGACGTAATTTAAGAAATTCGTTCCCAGGCTTTCTTCTACAGTCCAGCCGGTTAGTTCGCTCCAAGCAGGATTCAGAAAAGTCCATACCCCCGAAGTATCTCGCTGGAAAATCACTTCTTTAATATTATTGACTACCGAGCGATACTTCTGCTCGCTCTGCTGGATAGAGGCCAGAAGCATGGCTTTTTCAGCCTCGGCGGCTTTGCGATCGCTAATATCGCTGGCAATTCCCAAAAATCCAGCGATATTTTGGCTATCGTCCCTGAGTGCAGTAACTGATAGCCGCACGGGGAAGCGGCTGCCATCCTTGCGAATATAAGACCATTCTCGTTCGTCTGGTTTTCCGCGACGAGCTTTAGCAACGAAAGCCTCAAACCCGGGCTCAATCTGCACTGCCAGTTCTGCCGATAATTCTTCAGCTCGCTGGGCGACTTCCTTGGCATCGTGGAAAATAGCCGGAGTTTTTTCATTGACTAACTCTTGGGCGCTATAGCCCAAATAACGCTCTGCCCCAGCATTAAAGGTGCGAATAGTGCCATTAGTGCTAGTGGAAACTATAGCGTAATTGGCACCATTCAAAATCGCATTTTGAAGGCTTGTTACCTCTTGTAAAGAACCGATTAATTCTATTTTTTCTTTCTCGGCTTGCTTGCGTTCTGTAATATCGCGGGCAAAAGCGCAAATATATTCTCTATCGTTAAAATGCAAATAATTAATACTGATTTCTACCGGCAAAATGCTGCCATCTTGGCGGCGGTGGCGAGACTCTAGAGATAGCCCACCTTTTTCTCTCATTTCTTGCCAGTGTTGCGGCCAAGCTTCTGGGGGTAAATCCATTTCAAAGTCATAGACTGTCATGGAGAGCAGTTCGGAGCGAGAATAGCCGAGGGAGCGACAGGCTGCATCGTTAATGTATAAGAGTCTCGCATCCGCACCAATCCAAAATACCGCTTCAGCAGCGCGATCTACCGAGAACTGAGTCAACCGCAGGGCTTCTTCTGCTTGCTTGCGATTGGTAATATCGTGGGCTACACCATAGATCCGTTGTTGGTCAATATGGGAAGTAGAAGTCCATAAAAGCCATCGGTAGGAACCGTCGGCACATTGATAGCGATTTTCAAATGAAATGGTGATGCCGCCAAGGCTGAGTTTTTGGGCTTCGGCGATAGTAGCTTCTCGGTCGTCTGGATGTATGAATTCCAGGAAGGGTTTGGAGAGCAGCTCTTCGACAGTCCAACCCAAGGCAGCTTCCCAAGCGGGATTGAGGCGCTTGAAATAGCCATCAAATCCAGCGATACAGAGCATATCTACGGAAAGGGTGAAAAAGCGATCGCGCTCTTCCTCGGCCTGCTTGCGATCGCTGATATCCCGATTGACCCCCAAAGTGGCAATTGTCTCTCCGGTTTTATCTCTTATCGGCAAAACCACCGTTTCGCAAATGCCGCTGCTACCATCCTTACGGATAAAATTAATTTCCCCAGACCAGCGACCGTCGCCGGTCATGCCCTCAATAATCTGCTCGGTTAGCACCGGAGCCTCTTCCGGTCTATATAAGATTCCGGTACTGTGCCCCGATGCCTCTGCTTTGGTATAACCAAACATCCGCTCTGCAGCCTGGTTCCAGTCAGTAATTTCTCCGGCTAAATCCGTCAGAATTACTGCGTCATAGATATTCTCAAAGACTAACGCCTGACGCCGTAGGGCTTCTTCTTGGTGGCGGCGATCGCTAACGTCTCGGAAACTCCATACTCTGCCCGCAACTTTTTCGCCTACTTTTTGGGGTTTGGAGTAACGCTCGAAAACGCGACCGTCTTTAAACTCTAGAAGATCGGCAGACTCTATATCTGGAGAACTATACAACTGCCATGCTCCGCTTAAAAAAGCGTCTGGGGCTTTCAGCTCGGCTAAGACTAACTCCAGGAAAAAAGCATCCAGTTCGTCCAATCCAATCTTGTCAGGAATGCTCCACATTTGCTGAAATTGCCGGTTAAAGGCGACTATCTTGCCATCCTTATCTACTGCTAATATGCCATCTGCAGTCGAATCAAAGGTTGCCTGCAAGAGCGCCAAAGACCTTTGCCGCTCTATCTCCGCTTGCTTTTGCTCGGTGATATCTGTCGCGACGCCAATAATACCCGTGACTTGTCCAGTTTCATCGTCTCGCACGGGAGTCACGCGATGGTCGAAGCAGGCACCCAGCATCGAGGCCATCCAATTTTCTTCGCTGCCCGCCAGAGCGTTTTCTACTTGCCTCTGGATGCTGGGCTCGAAACTGTAGAAGTCAACTATCTCCCTACCAACGCCCTCCCCCGGTTGCAGTCCTAAAAGTTGGATTCCTTTTCCTTCACAAAAGATAATCTTTCCCTTGCTATCCGTTGCGTAGAGTATTATCGGGGCGTTGGTGACTAAAGTTCTTAGTCGCTTTTCGCTTTCTTCTAAAGAAGAGGCCAACTCCTCCCTACGATCGATTTCGTCGAGCAGCATCTGATTGTAGGCTTCAAGCTGGGCTGTTCTTTCTTGGACTCTGTTCTCTAAAATGGCATTGATTTGGCGTATTTCTTCTTCTGCTTCTTTGCTGCGCGAGGCTTCTTTTTGCAGCGTTTCGTTCATTAATTGCAAGCTCGCCGAGGATTGAAGTTCTAAGAAGTTGGGAATTAGGGGGACTAAAGCGATCGCCAAGGCAACAAAAATTACTGCATTCAAGGCTTTGATGCCACCATAAATCCAATAGTCTGGGTGCCACAAAGTCCAGATTTCCATTATGTGGGTGGTGCCACAAACGATAAGAAAAGCCCCAAACAATAATAATATCCACTTAAAAGACGTACTTCTTCTTTGGTGAATAAAATAAACCAGCACAAGAGCGATCGCATAATATGAAAAGGCAATTAGCCCGTCAGACAATCCATGCAACCATATCAATCCTGTTTTCCACAGGTAGCAGCGACCTTGGGGGATAAAGTCGCTTGTTGCTAAATTGAGCAGCTTGTATGCGCTACTGCCAATTGCCCCAGAGAGAGTCAGGTCCAAAAGTTGTAACATAAAACTCCTCTTAAGTTAATCTTCAATTCCTCGGGACTTAAGCAAATTGTTATACTTAATTGTATAGGATATAAGGTCTAGTATATATTTCAAGATATTTTGGAGATCGAGCGATTTCCTTTTTTACCTTAATCCATGTCCAATGCCCAAAGCCCGATGCCCAATGCGAACATACCCCTTTTCCTATTTTGCCTCTAAATCGGCGACTATTCAATATTGCCAGTCCTAAACTTGAAATCGAAAATAAGCAAGATCGATTGTAAAGTAGTGGATTGGCAAGGCTAAAATGGCTTCTAACTGTAGGGAGCGGTTGAGGAACGAAACCCAACAATAGCAGTGGTTACGCCCTTGTTTCGTTCCTCAAACGCTCCCTACAATTTTAAGCGTGCCAGACCAGTAGTAAGATCGATCTAGTAAATTTTTGCAGATCTAAATAAGGAATGCCAATGCCCGACTCAATTATGTATCAAGATGAAAACCACTTTGTAGTCTTGGAGCCAGAATGCCAGGAGGAATTTTTAACGGCCACCGAACTCCAACAAAAACTAGAGACTGTTTTAGCCTCTCGTCAAGGAGAATTGCCCCAATATTTACAAAAATTGTCCTCTGTTAAAGAGCAAGCAGAATATCTCCGTGACAATAACTGCGAACTCGAACTTAGCCCCGGAAAGTCTCTACAGTGGTATGCAGTGAGGTTAGAAAAATAAAGATAACTTATAGAGATAAGGTAGAAGCGTAAATATTGTTTGGGGTTATTTGTTTGTAATTTGGGTAACAAAATTGAATTTCAATTTGACCGCGAATTTGGCCGCGAATTTGGCCGATACGCGCAGCCAGTAGGGGCTTTCCGGCCGGAAATACCCTACTGCTATAACAATCCTTGGCAAAATAATTTTGCAATTTTTTGCGATGCCCGATGCCCGATGCCCGCGATGCCCGATTGCCCCCTATTTACGTCCGGTCTGACTCCTCCACAACCAAAGCCACGTCAACGCGGCGATCGGCAGGTTGTGCTATTTCAGCTCGTATTCCCGGCCCAAAGAATTTGGCTATTTTCTCCTGTTTTTTTTGCCAGACTTCTAAGGAAGTGTTTGGCGAATCAAATTCGAGTACCAAAGCATAAGCACCGTCTCTCTCCTCTTCTCGCAGACTTTGCAGCAATGGTCGTTCTTCATCGGAAGGACTAAGACCCAATCGCTCTAAAGATTCCTCTAAGTGAACTTCTTGACCGTAGCGAAATCGGGTCACGTCTTTAATAATTTGCTCCTGGGTGCTGGTTGCTTGCTTTTCGCGCAGTGCCAGAGTTGATTCGGGGGTGGGTTTAGAATACGGCAGGGGCTCTAGTTCCGAGCTTTTTAGGGCAAAACCTGCTAGCAAGATTCCTACGCCGTAAAATAACGAGCCTATATTTAAGGCCGCCCAATTCGCATAATAAGCGACAAAGCCTAGGGAAGTTAGCAAAAAGCCAATGACTAAACCCGCATTGGCTAGAGATATTTTACGGAACATATTTTTTTTGATGGCTATTTTCTTCTGCGCTTACCATATCATTGATTAAGCCAAAGAGGAAGAGGGGAGATGGGGGGACCGGGGTAAAAGGTGACAAGGGGACCAAAAGACAAGGAGAGTTTTAAGTTTTAAGTTTTGAGTTTTAAGTTTTGAGTTGCACATCTTTAATTTAAAACTCAAAACTCAAAATTTAAAACTTTCCCAATGCCTAATGCCCAATGCCCAATTCCCAATGCCCAATTCCCAATACCCTATTGTAGATTGAGGTTATAAATCTGATGGATAAGGAAAAACTGCAAGAGCGAATTGCCCTAATTGAGAGCAAGCGAGAATATTTGCTCCGCCTATTGGAGAAGCCCAATTTAGGTTCTTTGAGAATAGATGTTAATCAAGCTATCGAGGAATTAGATGACTTAGTTGTGGAGTTCAAGCGCACCTTTCCCGATAGTTGAGTTCTTAGCTTGAGAGCTTTAAGTTTTAAGTTTTGAGTCTTAATATCAAATCCGGTTAAATGCTCGTACAAAAAACTTGGACGCCCGTCCTACGCGAGAATTAACTTTTTTAGGTTAATTAAACCGATTTGGTATAAGGTGCGATCGCGTTATCTAGTGCAGAGCGGCAGAAATAATAAGCGAGCGCGATCCTTGTGGCCGGGCTCATGCGCGAATTTTGAATTTTGAATTTTGAATTTTGAATCTCGTGCGCAGCGGCACAGCGCGATCGCATACAAAACAAAGCCAGTCGTTGTAGAATAAGAAAAGGCAAGGAGGTCCTCGCTCAAATACAAGCTAGAGCAAATATGTCCTCTGCGAATCGCTCTAGGCGTTGGGCGATCGCTCGTATTGCTATAAAAACTAGCTTGAATTTTTCTCAAAGGAGACCCACCCGCTGCCGCAATCTTAGGCATTGTCAGCGGGAATGGGTGGCTATCTTCCCTCCCCGGCTAGCTATTGGAGGCGTGCCAATGAACTTGTTGCCCGCAAGTCCATTGGCGTGCAGCCTTAGCAGCCGGGGTTTTTTGAGGGAAAAAATCCTTTGAGTGAAAAAACCTCCTTCCTAGAGTTTACTTTTTGTCTTTGTCAAAGGGTCGCGGTTAACTGCGGTCCTTATTTTTTGCCCCCTCTAGGGAGCTATAAAGCCATCTTAGCATCATTTGGCTCGAAAAACAACATTAAATGTAGAAATTTTTTGAACCTTCTGGACTTTCTGCACCCCCTGCGTCTTGTATAGCCTAATTTTACAGGCAGCTTTTTGCCGATCGCTGTTGGGCGAGGCCCGCTGCCCGTTGGGCGAGCTTATAGCCGATCGCTGATAGCTATGAATGCCCAATGCCCAATGCCCAACTACCAATGGCCGCTCCACTGCTAAGAGGTCCACTGCTAAGAGGTCCGCTTTAGTGTAACCTCGCGTTTCTGAGAGCTTGTAGGCAAAACTTTAGACTTAAGCAAAAATACTATATATATAGTGTCTTTGCTTAAGTCCCGAAAAATACTGGCCGAAATAAATCTGGCCACTAAGTCCAGACGGCGGCGCTTCCCTCGCCACAAAACGCAGCTCGGGGAGATAGGGACCCGAGACCGTGGTCTTGACTCTATTAACATATCGTAAAAATGTCACATTTTAGCTAAATAATTTCCAATTTAAATTTAAGTCAGATCGGTATAGTTGTAGTTAATAAGGTAGAAAAGGCAGATCGGTTAGGATCCCCGTGTTGGAGAGTCTCGCCAATATGCAGGCATTAGCTATGTGCTGGGAGGCTAGGGTATCCTTGCTGCTGCTAGATAGTCTATCAGGTGAAGAACGCTGTAAGATTGTAGTGTATTGCAGAAGGTTAGAATGACAGATACATATGTAATTCATCCAGCAATTGGAGTTGCTCGGGTTGGCAATCACGACGATGAATTCTTTTTAGCTCCCAATGAAATCGGTGGCCTACCCATTAATTGCGACGCTAATGGCAATGAAACAGGGGGGGCAGTCAGCGAATTTAAGGTCGGGGGTAAGATAAAACGGCAAGGACAAAAGTTTCGCGTCTATAAATACGATGATACCGGAAACGCGACAGAAGTGGACTTATCCGATTCAACTCAGGTAGAATCGGTCACATGGACTGTACGTTTAGCCAACAAAAAGGCCGTCTGGTACGAATACAGCGAGCTGCTAGGCAACCTATTGCTAGGAGAAAACAACAGCTATCAAAACCAGAATGTTCCTCGGCGAAACGACGATGTGAGCGATCGACAGACGCTAATTATTGACTCTGGCGAGGTACAAATCACGGGGACAGAAGCTCAAAAGGAACTTAACGACCAAGTACCTGGCTCTCATTTCCCAAACCCAGATGAATTCGATTTCCCGGGAAAACCAGACGATAATTATGGTACGTTGTTTACAAAAATTGGCGATTTAAAAACTGATAGCCAAGGCAATCTTATCGTTCTTGGAGGACATGGGGACTCTTGGGGACTGACAGAGTTAGAGGGTTATGGCGGTGGAAACTATTGGTTCGACGATATATCGGACGGTTCTGTCACCTGCGAGTTTACGCCAGTAGGTGGCACTGCACAAAAGCTACAGGCTTGGGTAATCGTTGGGCCTCCTGATTTTGCCCCAGAGATTAGTAATATTTCCTCATGGGACGACACTGCTTTTGACGTGGCTGTGCGTGAATTCGATCTCGTTCCAGAGATGTACCTGAAAGGACAACGGCCGCTTGGATTTCTCGGTATTCCTGGATGGAATCCTGACTTTATGGCAAGTTACGAGCGCGATATTCTGCCAATTATCAATCGCATCTCCGGCTACCATTGGGTCGCCAACGTACAGTCGATGATAGCCTTCTCATCAAATATCTTTGATTTCTCGGATCCTAGTGACGATAATAAACCGAATCGCCAAAAATATTTTAGCTATTTTCGCCAACCGGAATCTAAGGAGGTTGTAGCGAATGGAAATCCCCCTCCTCCTTATTCTGCACCCAGCGTTCAAACCAACTTGTTTAGCGGTCAAACAAATGGCAGTCAACCATATACTGGAATTCCTCTGATGCCACTCAATTCTGGGAGCAATTCTGTATCAGAGGCCAACATCAAAAAGTTTTTGACACTGACTGAAACCCAGTATTTTTTACTGTACCAGTGGTCGGAAGGCAAGTTTTATAAAGGGGAGACCCCTACAGATAATCATGGCAATGTGGTAGCAGAATACCCACTCTGTCCAGAAGATAGTGCCAGTATCGGTAATGTTGTCGGACTTCCTCAATGTCCGGGTATCGAGGTCACTTGGACGACGCAAAATCAGGCCATATATGAAGTAAACCAGATAGGCCAAAGCAATAAAAGTCAAATTGAAATTAAACAGGCAGTGGTAAGTGGATCGCTCGGTGACGAAAACCGCGATGAATGCGCAACTACTTATCAGAGCTGCGAGCCTGGCGATTTAACGAAGCGCATGGCAATTCCCTGGCAGGCTGATTTCTACAACTGCACCTACCAGCTCGTCAACTACACGGATCCCGACACGAACAAGGTTGAAGAAGGAGGAGAATCAGTACCTCTTCGCCCAAATTACTTTGCCTACTGGTGGCCGCCGCAAGCTCCTTGGGACGTCCTTAACGGCTTGAATCTTATTGCCAATCAGCATGAGCACAGGGCAGCAACTATAGAGAAGGATTCATACGATAATGAAAAGGCTGGCTGGCAGATGAACTACTTCCGGGGAATCAACAGCTACTCGCAAATGGTTAATCTAGGCTGGGCTAGTTTAGCATTCATCCGCAATGTGGGAGAAGACGAACAGATTGGAGAAAACGGACCGAAGTCTTCTGAGTTATTCCCCTATTTTGTGGAGACAGAGCGGAATTACGATGAGTTTCAATACCACAAGTTTGCTATCAAATTTCCTGGTATGGAAGAAGAAGTAGAGTTTATCGTAACTGATTTAGAACCAGTAGAACGAAAAATCGAGGTAGAAAAGGGTCTTATTAACGAAAAGCTCAAGAATGTAGAAAACTTGATGCGACCAGTCACTGTGGCAGGTTTGAATAAACTTATTCCTATCGTCCATGAAGACCCAGGAATTTCATATGTAAAATCGGAGCTGGAGCAGATGGAGCCCGAAACCCTAATACAGCTTGCTCAAGAATACCGAGACAAACTGCAAAAACGGCTGAAGGCTGTGCAGAGTTTCCGTAAAATTAAAGTGACTCGCAAACTTGGAGAAGTTCCTCGCTCTGGACGGCGGATTCGCTTTTAATTAGCGCCCGTTTTATCCCGCTATCTGCAATACCTTTGCAGTCCGTTTTGGAAGCCGAATCGCCACTGGCTGGGCGGTTCGGCTTCCTTGAAAATTATCACAGTAAGCAGTCAGCGGTCAGCTTAGCCTGCGGCAAGGGCTGGCGCCCAACAGCGGTCAGCCACGGGGGGACTGCCCCTACAAACGCTATATATATAGGACTTACGCAGCGACACTATCGGCGGGGCAACCACGGGGGGATTGCCCCTACAAAGCACCATATATGGGTATTGTGCGTAAGTCCTGATATAGATGTTTTGCGTAAGACCAATTCTTTATGAAGCTGCAACAAATTCTCCGTTCGGGCTGAGCCTGTCGAAGCCCAAGGCTGACTGGGCTTCGACAGGCTCAGCCCGAACGGTAGATAAAGATCTTATTTGTTGCAGCTTCATACAGAAATGGTATAAGTCCTGAAAGAATTGGTTTCAGAAGCTCTAGCTGAAAGCTGAAAGCTGAAAGCTTACTGCTATACATCCCCTGAAGATTCAAGAGGAAGAATAAAGTGTCATTAACTCGCAGCGTTGACGTGGCTATTATTGGTGGAGGGCCTGCTGGAACGGCTTTAGCTTTAACGCTCTGTCTCTATTCAAAACTGACCGTCGCTGTAATCGAGAAAACGGCCTACGACAACATCCGCACGGGAGAACATGTATCGGCCAGCTTGCTCCCGTTGCTAAGTTACCTGCAAGTGAAAGAACCTTTCCTCGCAGACAGTCACGTCCCCGTTTACAACGTTGCTGCCATCTGGGGACATTCAGAACTCCACAGCCGATCGTCTATCCTCAATCAAATGGGCGAAGGTTATCTCCTCGATCGCGGAAAATTCGATAGGATGTTGGCCGAACAGGTCGCTTGTAAAGGCGGTCAACTGTATATGCAAACGAAGTGCGTTGAAGGAGAACCATTAGCAGGAGGAGGATGGAAGCTTTTCCTTGAGGACGGTTTGGGGGAATCTTTTGAGCTAGAAAGCCGTTATTTAGTCGATGCGACGGGCAGACAAGCGAGAATTTCCAAGCGCCTGGGCGCAATGTCCCTTGTCTGGGATTCTCTCGTCGGCATCAGTGCCTTTCTGAGTTTTGAAAGCGATCGCTCTCCAGCCGAAGAAGTCCTAGTCGAATCAATTCCTGAAGGATGGTGGTACTCGGCGTGGCTTCCAGATGGGAAATTAATCGCGGTATTGATGACAGATATCGATATTATGCGACAGGGGAAACTCCACAAGGAGGAGCAGTGGGTAGAACTGTTATCTAAAGCCTGCCATACCAAGCACCGGGCTCGGGAAGGAACTTTAGTTTATCCCCTGGCAGTCAAACCCGCCCATTCTCACATTCTCGATTGCGCTGTGGGGGAAGACTGGATGGCAGTGGGAGATGCCGCCACCGCTTTCGATCCCCTTTCTTCAATGGGTATCGGCCATGCCATAACTTCCGGATGCGATGCGGCTGTTGCCCTGATAGAATATCTGAGCAATAATAAAGATGAATTACTCAAACAATACCAGAAAGCCCTAGAACGTAATTTTGATAATTATTTGGGAATTCGATATCGGTATTATGCCCTGGAAAACCGGTGGTTAGATCTACCCTTCTGGCAACGTCGAACTCAACTGACCCCTATACCCATTGCCGCAAAATAGGGGGGAGATGGGGGGAGATGGGGGGACAAGGGGACAAGGGGACAAGGGGAGAGTTTTGAGTTCAAAGCTTGAGAGTTTTGAGTTAAAAGTCTTTAGCTTAGCACTTAAAACTCAAAACTCTCCCAATTCCGCTTTTCCCAATTCCGCTCTTCCCAATTCCGCTCTTCCCCATCTCTCCAATGCCCAACGCCTAATGCCCAATGCCCAATGCCCAATGCCCTTTACTGCAGTCCCATTTCCATGAAAATGTTTTGAGCGCTTTGCTCGTTGGCACCGGGTTCGGGACGGCGTTGAAGGTAACTGCCATCCGGCTGTAAATCCCAAGCTTGGCGGTTATCGGCCAGGAGAATGCCGAGAATTTCTTGGAGGTCTTTGGCCAAATCGGGTTCTTCGACGGGAGTAATAGCCTCAACGCGCCGATTGAGATTGCGAGGCATCCAATCAGCACTGCCGATAAAGACTTCATCGTCGCCGTTATTATAAAAATAAAAAATACGCGAGTGTTCCAGAAATTTACCAATTATACTGACAACTCGGATATTATCGCTGACTCCGGGCAATTGCGGTTGCAGGCAGCAGATTCCTCGTATTATCAAGTCTATTTTAACTCCTGCCTGAGAGGCTTCGTAGAGTTTGGCAATAATTTTTGGATCTAAGAGGGAATTCATTTTAGCGACAATGCGACCGGAACGATTGTCTCGGGCGTACTGGATTTCTCGTTCGATTAGCTCCATCATGCGATCGCGCATATTAACTGGCGCTATCAACAACCGGCGATAAGACCGCTGCCGCGAGTAGCCGGTTAAATAATTAAATAAATCCGTCAGGTCGGCACCTAATTCTTCTCGACAAGTCAGCAATCCCAAATCTGTATAAATCCGAGCGGTTTTTGGGTTGTAATTTCCCGTGCCAATATGAACGTAGCGACGGATGCCGTCTTCCTCGCGCCGCACTACCATAGCAGTTTTAGTATGGGTTTTCAGCCCCACTAGCCCATAAACTACATGAACCCCGGCGTTTTCTAGCTTCCGCGCCCACTGGATATTATTTTCTTCATCAAAGCGGGCTTTCAGTTCGACCAAAACCGCTACTTGCTTGCCATTTTGGGCAGCTTCTATCAAAGCCTTGACAATCGGCGAATCGCCAGAAGTGCGGTAGAGCGTCATTTTAATGGCTAGCACTGCTGGGTCTATTGCTGCTTGGGTAATAAAGCGCTGAACCGTGGCGGCAAAAGATTGATAAGGATGGTGTAAGAGCAGGTCGCGATCGCGAATTAAAGCAAAGAAATCTTCTCCATCCTCGTTTCCCTGCAAGTTTTCTGGCAGCTCTTTAAGACCCCGCAGGCGAGGGGGTACTACGGGAGTCCACGGCTGGTCTTTCAGTTCCGGGCGAGGCAAACCCATAAAGAACATTAAATCTTTGAGGTTTAATAAACCCTCAATTTCGTAAAGGTCGCGATCGCTTATCCCCATCTCCTCCATAAGCATATCCCGCACGGGCTGGGGCATATCCGATTGGATTTCTAGGCGCACGACCGAACCGCCAAAACGTCTTTTCTGCAGTTCCTGTTCTATGGCTAGCAGCAAGTCGTCCGCTTCTTCTTCTTCTACTTCTAAGCTGGCATTGCGGGTAATTCGGAAAGGGTGATATTCCTGGATATTCATTCCAGAGAAAAGGAATTCCAGATTGTGGGCAATGACCTGCTCTAGGGGCACGCAGGATCGCGTTGAACTGACCTTAGAGAATTGAGAGATTAAATCTTCGGTTTTAATTTTCCAATTTTTGGGGTCGTCGGTGGGGATTCCTTCGGGCAGGGGGATAAAGCGAGGCAGCAAGCTGGGTACTTTCACCCTAGCAAAATATTCGCGATCGCTTTCTGGGTCTTTGACCACCACCGCTAGATTCAAACTCAAGTTAGAAATATAGGGAAAAGGATGACCGGGGTCGATGGCTAGGGGGGTCAGCACCGGAAAAATTTGCTCTTCAAAATAGCGCTGCAAATATCGCCGCTGCTCTTGGTTGAGATCTATATAGTCTAGGATGTGGATGCCGTGGCTGCCTAGGAAGGGCCGCAAGACTTGCTGAAAATGTCGGTGTTGCTCGGCGACCATTGGATGGAGGCGATCGCTTATTGCATTCAATTGCTCCTCTGGGGTTCGTCCGTCCGGCGTTAACTTACTGACATTGGCTTCCACCTGTTGCTTGAGGACGGCGACTCGCACCATAAAAAATTCATCCAAATTGGAGCTGAAGATGGATAAAAACTTGAGTCGCTCCAGCAGAGGCGTCCTAGGATCTAGCGCTTCGTGCAATACTCGATAATTAAATTCCAACCAACTTAGTTCGCGGTTGAAGTAGTATTGCGGATCTTGCAGATTGATTTCAGGGCTGCTTGTCTCAGTCTGTTCCGTTACCGCCATTGTAAATTGGTTGTTGATTATATGTTATCTCTTGGAGAGGGATAAGCTCTCGACTCTTATATTAAGTCTGAGAGAGCAAATATAGCAGTAAGCGATTAGCAGTCAGCAGTCAGCAGTCAGCTAAAGTCCTGCCGATTATAGCTTTGGCGACCGTGAGACTTGTCTAACTTCAATGTGTAATGCTATAAAAATTTTCCACGCTCGCCCCAGCAAAAACGGGCATTACATCTCGACTTAGCAAGGGACCCGCATAAAAGAAATAATTCATCTGTCGAGAAAAAGCGTCAGTTATCTGTGGTGCCAGAGCCGACAATTATTTCACGACGCGGATTCGATCTTACAATCAAAAAAAAGTAGCTATTATTATGACTTCTTCATTACCTAAGTCGGCGATCGCTCAAAGCTCCTCCTTCGAGGAATTGCCTCCCTTGGAAAATGGCGATCGCTTGACTCGTTATGAATTCGAGCGTCGCTACCATGCTATGCCCAAACTCAAAAAAGCTGAATTGATTGAAGGAATTGTATATATGGCTTCCCCTTTGCGATTTAGACCCCACGCAGAACCCCACGGAGATTTAATTACTTGGCTGGGACTCTATAAAGTAGCTACCCCCCAAGTACAAATGGGAATCGAGCCAACGGTTCGCTTGGATATCGATAACGAACTCCAACCGGACGGCGTTTTACTCATCAGCCCGGAAAGTGGCGGTCAGGCCAGTTTTAGCGATGATGGATATTTAGAAGGAGCGCCGGAATTGGTCGTTGAAATTGCCGCCAGTAGTGCCGCTATAGACCTAGGGGATAAAAAGCGTGCCTATCGGCGTAGTGGCGTAAGAGAATATATTGTTTGGCAGGTATTCGATCGCAAAATTGATTGGTTTAGCTTGCAAAATGGCGATTATGTTGCCTTGAAACCCGATCGAACAGGGGCGATCGCTTCTCTAGTTTTTCCCGGTTTGCGCTTAGATGTTGCTGCCATGTTGCAAGGCAATATGCAGCAGGTATTGACGGTCTTACAAGCAGGCATTAATTCCGTAGAGCATCAAGATTTTATCCGACAGTTAAGCGAAAATATAGGAGCAATGCAGGATAAAGATTAACGATCGATACGGGGGGCGCTGCTTGAATTGGTCGGGAGCATTTCATTTTTGTACTCGCTAGCCCGCAAAGGCGTTTTGTGTAGCCGCGCCGGTCGGGCGTAAGGCTGCGCCGTACAAAATTGAAACGATCCCGAATTGGTTCAACCAAAAAACTATATGGTGAAAGGCAGGCGATCGCTTTTCAGCAGCTCATCTGAGCCCATTCAAGCTCGAAATCTTCAGAACGCAATGCTTGTGGTTCTGCTAATTCCAGATCTGCGATACCTTCGCCCCCTGCCAAGTTTATGCTGGGAGTGAAAATCTGTTTGAGAGAGAAAAACCCAGTCCCAATCTCCGATAGCTGGCACTCTAAAGATTTTGGCTGTTTGTTTTTTTCGTCACATTTTTTCAAAAAGTCAAACCGGCTCATAGCAATACTCCTAAAGGCGAGAGTTAATCGTTGGGAAAGAAGGCTTTTGCGTCCTTCTATATGTCTCTCGGTGCAAAAGGAGGGCGTTTTACGGAAATTGCCGATTTTGTAACAAAACTTTACATTGACCTGTCCGCTGTCGCGGCCCTACAGATGTGGTGGCTGAGAAGCGATCGGCGATCGGCTACAATTTAAGCTTCAGAGCTAATAGCTGACCGTTGACCATGACAAAAACACAAAATAAAATTAAAATAGAGTAAATGTTATTACCGATTGAGATTCCCTCAGAAAAGCTGACCGAATTCTGCCAGCGCCACCACATTCACAGGCTTTCTCTATTTGGTTCCGTGTTGCGGGATGACTTCAGACCGGATAGCGATGTGGATTTTTTGGTGGAATTTGAAGCAGGAAAAACTCCAGGATTTTTCAAGATAGCTCGAATGGAAAGAGAGCTATCGGAAATGATCGAGGGCAGAAAGATAGATTTGAAAATTCCCTATGAGTTGAGTCCTTATTTTCGCGATCGCGTTATGGCTGAGGCGGTGTTACAATATGGTAATTGACGATTTAACTCGCTTGCATCATATGCAGGATGCAGCGAGAGAAGCGCTGAGTTTTATGTCGGGACGCGGCTGAAGCGATCTCGACAATAATCGGATGCTGATGCTGGCTGTTGTTAAAAACTTAGAAATTATTGGGGAAGCGGCCAAGAATGTTTCCTCGGAATGCAGAACTAGACATCCCGAACTACCTTGGTCAGAAACGATCGCAATGCGCAATCTTTTAACGTCCTTAACTCATGCTTACCTCGGGATAGATTTGGACGTTGTTTGGGATACGGTCGCTAACGATCTGTCCCCGCTAGTCGAGCAACTAGGTCGAGTTATTGCGGATGAGACTTGACTATCTGTACTCAGGAATTACTCAGTAAGTCCTGAGTACCTGTCTTTTTACCTGCAATTTACAAAATTTAACGAAAAAAATAATAATGAAGCTTATAACAACTCCAATATACCACATTCCTCATGTCAATAATTTAGAATCGATTATCAAAAGCGGAAGATTGCTATCCTATAGCACCATGCAAAAAGAAAGAATACAATATAAGAACATCGCTCACCAAAATATTCAAAACCGCCGTGCCACAACCTTCGTACCCTGCGGGTCTGGTGGTAAACTGCACCACTATGTACCATTTTACTTTGCACCACGCTCTCCTATGCTGTACGCTATTCACAAAGGAAACGTAGAAGGTTATCCAGGTCAAGAGCTAGTAGCTTACCTCGTTTCTACGGCTCAAGCAGTGCAAGAGGCGAAATTGCCTTTTGTATTTACCGACGGTCACGCCATAATGGAAATTACAAATTTTTTTGATACCCTAACTCAACTAGATAAAATAGACTGGCATCTTATGAAAGAAAAGTATTGGAACGATACTAATCAAGACATGGATAGAAAGCGCAGGCGTCAAGCTGAGTTTTTAGTTCATAGCTTTTTACCCTGGGAGCTTGTGACAGAGATAGGAGTATTTAATTTACAAAATATAACTAAAATAGAACAATCTTTACAAAAGTCACAAAATGTTATGCACAAGCCTATAGTAAAAATGCGCAAAGAATGGTATTATTAAAATAAATATGAGTAATAATAAAATGATTAAGATAACACGAGGTAACCTTTTAAAAGCAGATGCAGAAGCCCTAGTTAATACAGTTAATGCTGTTGGCGTGATGGGCAAGGGTATTGCTTTGCAGTTCAAGCAAGCATTTCCCGAAAACTTCCGTCAATACAAGCAGGCTTGCGATGCGAGTGAAGTAGAGCCCGGTCGTATGTTTGTGACGGACGCTGGCCAGTTGATAAATCCCCGCTACATCATCAATTTCCCAACCAAGCGCCACTGGAGGGGTAAGTCACGAATTGAAGATATAGAGACTGGACTTAAGGCACTGATTGAAGAAGTTAAGCGTCTAGAGATTCGCTCTATTGCAGTACCTCCCCTAGGTTGTGGCAATGGCGGATTATTGTGGAGTCAGGTCAAGCCTTTAATAGAGCAAGCATTTGAGGAACTTCCAGAGGTGCAAGTTTTGCTTTTTGAGCCTAAAGGTGCGCCTGAAGCTGATTCTATGCCCGTGGCAACTAAAAAACCTAGAATGACTCGCGCCAGAGCCTTATTGATTAGCTTGCTGGAATTGTACGGAATAGCAGGTTATCGGTTAAGCAGGTTGGAAATACAAAAGCTCGCTTATTTTCTCCAGATGGCAGGGGAACCTCTCAAGTTGCAGTATGTGAAAGATAAGTACGGACCTTATGCTAATAATCTCAATCACGTTTTGCAGAAGCTGGAAGGGCATTATATCCGAGGCTATGGAGATAAAAGTGAAGACGCAGAAATTTATGTATTGCCAGAGGGAAGAAGAGCTGCGCAAAAATTTTTAGAAAAGGTAGCCGAAGCCAAGAATAGACTAGATAGGGTTAGAAAACTGATCGAAGGCTTTGAAACTCCTCATAGCATGGAGTTGTTGGCAACAGTACATTGGGTTGTGGAAGAGGAGGATTTCGAGGCAGCGAGGGATTGCGAGAGGGCGATCGCGCTCGTACAAGAATGGAGCGATCGCAAGCGAAAACAGTTTAAACCTCAGCAGATACGCAAAGCATGGGAGCGCCTTAGAGATCGAAACTGGTTTTTTTAAGGCGATCGGGCGCAATTGGCCTCATCCTGGCAGGTGATGTCAATTTTGTGCAGTGCCAAAGTTCTGCTTCCGTGCGATCGCGCTTTTCCGAGCAAAATTTAGTATTCTAAGATAAAGAACGTTCTGCCCCAACCTAAATTTCTTTTAGTGGGGCAATCTCATTTAAGCGCTTATGAACTTTTTTGATAAATTAAATGCCGCGATCGCTCGGAACCAAAGTCTCTTATATGTAGGACTCGACCCCAATCCAGAAACATTGCCGGTCAGCTATGGCACCCCCCAGTCGCCTTTTGTGGGTCAGTCTTGTCTGATTGTCCCAGACGAAGATAGCAGTCTCATCGATCGCTTGCGCGACTGGCTGCGATTTCTGATTGCCCAAACTGCAGATTTGGTCTGCGCCTATAAACCAACTCTGGGCTTTTACGCCGCTCTCGGGACCCAGGGTCTAGAGTTGCTGCAACATACTCTAGCGATTATCCCCGACAGCATCCCGATTATTCTAGATGCCAAACATGCCGACCTCAATAGCAGTACGGTTTTTGCCGAAACTGTTTTTGAGAAATGGAATGTGGATGCGGTGACTCTAAGTCCCTATCCCGGCCAAGACTTGGCAGCGCCGTTTTTGCTTTATCCAGATAAAGGAGTGTTCCTACTTTGCCATACTTCCAATCCGGCAGCATTGCCTTTGCAGGAATATCCCAATTCAAACTCTCCTTTTTATCTTCAAATTGTTAAAGAAGTACAAACCTGGGGTACGGCGGAACAAGTGGGATTGGAAGTGGGGGTGGCGATGCCGGAAGCTCTGGCGAGGGTGCGATCGCTCGCTCCAGAAAGGTTAATTCTCGCTCGCAGCGTCTGGACTGAAGGCTCCGATTTAGCCACTATTTTGTCCGAGGGTTTGAATTCTAGCGGCGAGGGACTAATTATTCCAGTCCCTTCAGACTTATTAAGTCACGAACAGCCCAAGCCAGAAATTACGGTCTTGCGGGAAACAATTAATCAAGCCAGAAATCGGATTGACCATGAAAATACTGCCTGTCCCGTCTGGTTTCCCAATGTCTGTTCTTTGTATAAGCACCCTCATCTTAATTTAATTCTCCAGCTCCACGACCTGGGCTGCATCATGTTTGGCGATTACGTTCAAGCCTCGGGAGCTACATTTCCTTACTACATCGATTTGCGCAAAATTATCTCCAATCCCCAAATATTCGAGAAAATTATCGCCGCCTATGCCGATCTTCTCAAAGATCTGACTTTCGATCGCATCGCTGGAATTCCCTACGGCGCTCTGCCCACGGCTACGGGGCTAGCCCTGCGCATGAATTATCCGATGATTTTTCCCCGCAAAGAAGTAAAAGCTCATGGCACTAGACGGGTAGTCGAAGGTCACTTCGTTCCCGGAGAGACGGCGGTGGTAGTTGACGATATTCTCATTAGCGGCAAAAGCGCAATGGAAGGAGCTGGAAAACTACAATCTACGGGCTTGATAGTTGAGGATATTGTCGTCTTTATCGACCACGAAAAAGGAGTCAAAGAGCGATTGCGGGATAATGGCTATCGAGGGCATTCGGTTTTGAGCATTTCCGAAATTGCCAAAACTCTTTATGAGTGCGATCGCATTCAGCCAGAACAATTCGAGGCTTTTACCGCTACTCATTAAATAGATTGCCTTAGCAAGCCGGAATTAGCCGGACGGGCTCCCGTCCCCGGTCCGGATCGAGGAGTTCCTTGATTGCCAGGACCGGAACCTCCGTTGCCGGGAGTACCGCTGTCCTCGACTGAAGCTGTACTATCGGTAGAATCGGGAGTCCCATTATTTAATGGTTTTCCCTCACTATTTTCGTTGCTATTTGCCTGTGCGAAAAGCAAAGAATGCGATTTATAATTGCTGCTGTTTTCTTGTTCTGGCTTTTGCAATAATAGTGGGTACGCTCCAGCGAAACCGATAATTGTTGTTAAAAAAAGAACAAGACTATTACGTCGGAGCGAGTCTGCTGCAGACACCTGCAAGGGCAATCGCTCGATCTGAGTGGTAGAAGTCATAAGATTAAACCCGATATAACGCCAATAAGAGCGATCGCACAAGAGCCGATCTTCAAAAACGCACAAGAAGTCCTAGGGCGATGTCAAATCAAGGGATATTTGCAACGCCAGTAAGCTATGAAAATAATTAAAAATTTGCTAGCAACGCCATCCTTGGCGCTCTATAGATCAAATGCTGTCTGTTATAACGCTTAAATTCTTGACAAACCGCCAAAAATTAAATAAGCTAAGGATAGTTGCTAAGGAGCCAACCTACTATGAAGAGATGAGAGTAGATTTGAGATAGGTAAGCGATAAGCTAAAGCACAAGCTTTGAGGAAAATTACGTTATTGTCCAAACCAATAAGCAGCAATAGTGGTTCGCCTCCAAAATGGCTTATAATCAAAGAAGTCGCTAGATTAAAGCAATATGCTAAATGGCGATCGTCTAGATATCGAACAATATTTATCGACCTTCCAGGCATAAAACAAAACCTCCTTAATATCTTCTGCCTTCTGAAATACTATTGGGAGTTAATAATAAGTTTTATGCGAGAAACCCGAGTAAACATATAGCGCCTTCCTTAATGTTTTCTGCCTTCTGAAAATACTATTGGGGGTTAATAATAAGTTTTATGCGAGAGACCCGGATATAGATATAAGGGCATTGGGCATTGGGCATTGGGGAAGAGGCAGGGAGCAAGGGGGGCAGAGGGGGCAGAGGGGGCAGAGGGGGCAGAGGGGGCAGAGGGGGCAGAGGGGGCAGAGGGGGCAGAGGGGGCAGAGGGGGCAGAGGGGGCAGAGGGGAAATTCGCTCCCCTGCTCCCCTGCTCCCTGCTCCCCTACTCCCTGCTCCCTCTGCCCACCTTGCTCCGGGCGCAAGCAGATAAGCCCTATAGCCAATTGGCTATAGGGCTGGCTATTCAGTATTTTGCCTAGAAAAATTTCGCGATGCGATCGCCCCTACAAAAATTAAATAGGACTTACGCAAATTGTCTTATGCAGACCTAAATGTAGGGGTTATTCGCCAATAAACCATACCAAATATAAGGGTAATGCGTAAGTCCCGATTAAAATTAAAAACTCTCAAGCTAATAACTCTCAAGCTAATAACTTAAAACTTAAAACTTAAAACTTAAAACTCTAGAGATCGCGGTTATAGGTGGCAGTACCTCCAGCGGTTGCGACCAAAGCTAAGGCCGAGGGAACTAGGGGAACCCAGCTCCCTTGCAGCAAGAGCCAAAAGCAACTGCCGGATAAAATCATAAGGGCTAATGCCATTCTAGGTATGAGGCGCGATCGCTCGCTGAATCGCCAAGCCATAATTCCTCCTACTGCAGACCAGCACAAAACCCAAAGCATTTCGCCTTGCTCCGACCAAGAGCCAATTAAAGGTCGCTCGTCCATGACGGCACTGAGAATTTGACTGACCATCTGCGCTTGAATTTCGGTTCCAGTTATTTCCGAAATAGACCCCCGAGTCTTGCTGTAGGGAGTAAGCCAGCGGCGATCGCCAAAACGGAGGGTGCTGCGGCCAATAATAACTAGGCGATTGCGAACCAAGTCGGGATTAAAGTCGCCTTTTAGCAATTGATCGAAAGTAATTGTGTGGGCAATCTGGCGGGTAGCGCGATAGTTGAGCAAAACTTGGTGGCCGCGTGCATCTATATCTTGGTAGCCGCCGCTATTCGGTTCGAGGGTATTAAAAATTGTATCCCCAAGCTGAAGCAGACCATCTGAAAATGTCAGCTCTATGCCGCGATCGCTAAGATAGCGGCGGGCTAACTGAATGCTAAAAGAATATTCGTCTTGACAAGGGCTTGGAGACTCCACTGCTAAGAGCTGGCGACGGATAACGCCATCGGCGTCGCGCAATACGTTACTAAAGCCTTGGCTCCCTGGCGATATTTCTGGCGGCGCAGAAATCCCTCGTTCTTTGCCGTATTTACACAAAGCAATGACGCGATCTCGCTTCTTACCTGTCATCCGAGCCGCTAAATCTTCGTATTCCTCACCAACCGGGCTCTCGCGATAGAAGTGAAAACCTATCGCTATAGGTAGATGCGGCTCTAGTTTGGCCAGAGCAAGCTCTAGGATTTCTTCTGAAATAAGGTTTCCTCTTTCTTCCGCAGGCTGCTCCTTAATATCTCCGTCGGTCATTAATACTAATAATAATCTGGGGTCGGCACCTTCATCGGGTCGCAGGCGCATTAAGTAGTCATAAGCATTCAGTTCTAAAGGTTGCAATATACCCAGCGATCGCACTCCCATCACCAAGCTCGTCGCCACCACGCTAGATACCGCCACAGTTTCCCATCCGCGCCACCAAGTTACGGTCTTGTCTTCTTCGTCCTGTTTTTTAGCTTCTGGAACTCTGGGGATAACAGGGGCAGTTGAGGATATTGCCGGGTCTCGGGGCATACCGAGCAACTCGTTCCAAGTGGGGGGAATAACTGCTGGATTTTGGCAGATGACCGGCAGCCAACTGGCGCAGGGAAAATCGCGCTCGAATTCATCGTGCAAGCGCTGTCTGGCCTCCCGCACTGCTAAATAAAATGGCTTATTGCTGGCAAATTCTTTGAGAAAATGCTTTAAAAATGTTTGGGCTATTTTATCGGGAACCGGCTGCCGCATCACGATAGTTTGGGGAATATTTAGCTCTGCCAGATCTCTAGCCAATCCCAAGCCATCGCAGGAGTTAAAAATTGCTAATTGCAATCCTCGCTCCACCGCTTTTGCCAGACCATATTTTAACTCTTCAATGGTTAAGCCATCTGTTTTATTGATATAAATTCGGCCTCGGTCTTCTTGGGTCTCGCTATGTCCGGCAAAAAAGAGGATATCCCAGTCTTGTTCCAAGAGTTTATTACTAATTTGCTCTGGTTGCGGCTCGACGAGAAAAATAGTTTCTGCATTGGGTAATTTTTCCAGGAGTTTGCGATCCTCGTCAATATTAATTCCTTCGCTATGTCCGAGAATAGCTAAAATTTTTATCTTTGCCTTAGGGGTTGACGGCTGTTTGGGCTCTTCAAAAGTTGGCAAACTGAGGGCGACTTCCGCCTGAGAATAGTCTGCAAAAAAATCCCATAGATGCCAGGGTAGCTTTTCTAGCTGACTATTTTCACTACAGATTAACACCCGAATTCTTTCGTCTTGGTTGAGTTTGGAGCGAATTTTATTGTTGACGGGCAGAAAATCTTTGGAACCCAGCCAGTCTGCGAGATCGGCTTTCAGTTCTTCGGCAGATTGCTGGCATTGCTCCAGCTCTTCTCTGGAAACGTCGAACTTAATTGTTTTTGGTGTAATGCGCATAGAGCCTAGGGATAGGTTCGGCAATTGTCCCCAAGTCAACCAGTTATGGAAATAATTGTTATGCTTGAGGCGATAAGCCGCCCCTGCATGGCGATATTTTTTTTCCCACTCGTCTAAGCGATCGAGCAGATTTGGATTTGCGGGCAAAGAGCCAGCGATCGCTACTGTTCGAGCCTCCCCTTCTTCTGCAATTTCTAGGGTTACGCCAAACCCCTGCTTTTCTAGATTACCATCTAGTTTAAGAACTACTAACTTAGTCATAGGAAAATCACTTCTGATTTTTAAATTGAAAAGAGTTCGGTAAACCTGAAATCACCTAAAGCTAATTTGATGCTAAACTTTTCTCCATACTCGCCGCTAAATTCAAATCGAATATTTTCCGAACTTTTTGCTTTGGTTTGCATGACTGCTTCTCCGGTCTCATCCAGCACCATAAACTCCAAATCCTGGGGCAAATAGATTTTACCGTTCGTAGGATAGATCTGCGCCCAGATATCTATTTCTGTAGCTTTGGCAGACTGCAATACTACTACCAAAGTAACCTGTTCTCCTGCCCATTCCAAATCTATTTGCTTGCGTCGCCCTATCGAAACAGATGGATAGTCGTAGGGAACGCCGATATTTTGCTCGCTTCCTTTTAGCGCGATCGCTCCCCCGGCATTTCTGAAAGCTGGCTGCAACGAATCCATCGTTCCCCCGGCATTTCTGAAAGCGGGCTGCAACGAATCCCAACCGGGCTCGAAAACCCCTTCCAACCATTGGCTCAACTTGGTTACTATATTCTCCCCTTGCGGTTCGGTTTGCTTTAGTCTGTGGACTAGCGTGAGAAAATCTTCCAAACTATGCCACTGTTTTAAAGGCAACATTTCCTTGTTTACTTTAGGGGCGAACCCCACTATTTTTGCTTCCTTTGCAGATTCGTCTATCTGTACCGCTATATAACCAATCCTGCCCTGCCATACATCTGGGGGAACTTCTACTTTATCCGAAGATACCAATACCGGACGGCATTCTATTTTGCCCAAATTTTTGCCAGAATTTTTTAGCTGTAAATCTGCAACATTGGTTAGCGATCGCATTACTCCATCCCAACTATCGCTTGCTTGCAAATCTGTCTCAATCCCCATGCATTGGCAGTAAAAATCAACTGCGCATACGGCTAAAGTGTTCAGATAAATTTGTCGGGCTCTTTCTGGGTTTGTTTCCTGGCGGCTAAATTTTTCGGCCAGACGTCGGTTTTTTAGAGTAATTCGACTGGTGAACCCTAATTGCTTGGTTGTTTGCATTTCCTATTTTCTCCTAGTCTAGGAAGACCGATTGTTCAAATAATGCTTAATCTTCTCACGCATTGCAGGGGTATTTCTAATATACCACTCCCGCACGGTATTCAAAGGACGCTCGACTTCTACACCAATTTCTTTCCAAGTTTTCCCTTCAAGCTTGGCAATCGATATAAATTGCCAGTTAGCCCGAGGCTCTCCCTTGAGATGCGTAGTTTTGAAGAGATTGTCTGGATCTTCAATGATGATTTCGCGAAGTAATTCTGATAAGAGCGGATTTTCCTCGAAGCTTCCCAGGCTGTTGTCGGTCACTGAATCTGTTTCGCCCTCTATTATATCCTCCATAACTTCCGGGAAAAATCGCTTTTTAAACAAGTAATTTACCCAAGCAAGTACGGAGCCGCGATTCGGGTCATATCTTTCAATGTTGGTGCAGATATAGATCCAGAGCTGCTGGCGTGCTTCTTCATAAATTTCTTCATAAAGTTCTGGAGGAAATCGACCTTGGTAGGGACAGCAAAGTTGCTCGGAATGCCAAATTTTCTCGACCAACTGATTTAGAAGAAGTTGTTGTTTCAGACTCTGAGGTGGGTGACCTTGGGCGGCGATCGCCAGCTCTTGCAGTCCCTCCTCCGGGGTATCCTTCCGCCCTTCGTACATTGGCCCTCCTATACAAGCACCACACGCGATCAAAAATCAATTGCCAGACAGCTAGAAGTGTTGGGGTATCGCCAGCCCGATTTGCAACCTTCTATATATGTCTCGGTTTTGGCTTGAGGCTTTTTACGAGAAATGGGGAATTTTGTTACAAAACTTTACATAAGGCTCTTTTATTTTTGAAGTAGGGGCAACAGCATCAGGACTTACGCAACGACGCTATAGATCGGGACGATAGCTTCGCTCTGAGTTGCGGTGCGCGGGGTATTGCCCCTACAAACAAGCAAATATGGACATTTTGCCTAAGTCCTAAGCATCCTACAGACAACCTTCCCCGATCGCTCTCTACTTCACCCTCGGAATGCTTCGTTCCTTCTGAGGATACTTGAGGTCCACAAAAAATTTGGGCCATGACAAAGCAAAGAGATTTGGGGACAAGATAATTGGGGGCCATTAGTTAGTAAGGGTATAAGGAACGCGGGGGTAAAAAAGATTCCAGAACCCGTGTTAGCAGCAAATAAATTCAATAGAGATATTATAACTCAATTATAATATTGCAACAAGATAGTAAATGTAAAGTTTTGTAACAAAGTCGGCTTTTCTCGTAAAACGCCTCAACTAACAACCGAGACATATATAGAAGGTTGTAAATCCGGGTTGGAGCCTACCATGAAGTTTTGTTACAAAAACTGCTACTTCTCGTAAAACACCTTCAGCGACAACCGAGATATATATAGAAGGTGGCAAATCGGGCGGGGCCTACCATTGTCCAATATTTCCCAAATCCCGTTTCGGTTTTCTACCAAGGTACGCAGACAGTTTATTGTTTGATTCCGTTGGCGAGCCTTTCTCGGCCCTATTACGTCAATTTATTGCAATAAAAAGGTTTGTTGCAAAAATAAAAAAGAGCATATTTCTTACCAATTGATTAATAGAGAGTCGGGAATGGCTTGCTTCTATATAACCTACCAAATGGCAAAGCGACCCAATCAGGAGAACCGTTCGTGTTTTATATCAATCTGTTGCGATGCTCGTCCAGAAACACCAGCAAACCCCTTACAGCTCAACAAGTGTCTGAATCTGAAACATTTATTAAGGACTCAAATTATACGGGTAGCACAATTGGTGGAATAGATGATGCTCTACCAATAACGCCAACCCTCGAACATTTTATGGATATGTCGGATGGCGAGTCGGAAGAAGATAAGCGCCCAAACGATATTTATGAATTAACTTTGACCAATAACTCATTCCAACAAGACCTAGAAGAGTTTGTCGAGGGTTTACAAAACTCAGATGCAAAGTACAATATCGAGCGGAGCAATTCTAAAAGTGGCTATTTTGAAGTATTAAGGATAGAAAAACCTAAGGCTCTAACGAGGTAAGCAAGGCTAGATAGAGCAACCGAAACCTCGGCAGCGCATAGGGATACGAGGGAAGCGAAGAAGATAGCCAGCAAAAGAAAACCTGATGGAAATAGAGGAAATAAAGAAGAGCGATCGCCCCATAACCTGCGAGCCTCCCTCCGAGGTAATTGTGAAGATAGAAGCTATTTTGAAATTGGGCGCTTTGCCGGTCTGCGAACTCGACGAATTTAGAATAATTAGTTTTGTAGTTGGCCGCCGCTGGTCTCGACAGGAATTAATCCCCTTTCCCCTCGAAGGGATAGAATCTTCTATTTGTCGAGCCAAGAGAAATTCAGAACTGAGTATAGTCGTTAATTGCGAGACCGATGCAGGCGCTCGCGCTTGCGGCAGAATAGGTAGAATTAACTTCCATAGCGGCGACTACCTGGGTGAAAATACTTCGCAGCTCGTTTCGAGCGATCGCCTTTGCGTCTTGCGGGTTATCCAGGATACGGCAAGGCCAGCACCAGTCAGCCCTAGCTACTCTGGCGATCGGCGTTCTTTTTGCTCCCTACTTAGAGATTCTCCCAGAGTAACTGAAACCTATAGGGTTCGCTCTCCACCCTAGAAATCTAGCAATTCTAAATTGTTCGCGATATCAGAGAAACCCGGTTTCTTTGACAATACCTTCGCCAATCCGAAAAAAACTCTGATTCGTAGGTTGGGCCCGGGCACGAAACCCAACAAATACGTTGGGTTGAGCGGAGCGAAACCCAACCTACGGGAAAATGGCGAGGGTATTGTTTGAGAAACCTGGTCTCTGGCTCCAGTTCGCGATCGCCCCAAAGCATTAACAGCTATCTACAGACAGCAGCCAATGTAAAGTTTTATTACAGAAGTCAGCATTTTCCGTAAAAAGCCAAGAGTTCGCTCCGATATATGAATAGAAGGCTGCAACAGCTTTTCAAACAAAACACCATACAAGGATGATTCTCAATGTTTTTCATTGATTTGTTTCGCACCCAGGGTAAAAAGCAGGCAAAACGACCCAAGGCTCAAGGCTTTGAGTCTCAGACATTTGTTCTGGAGCAAATCCATACTCCCAGTGGGGCATTAATCGACGGCTTAGAAGACAGTCCAGATCTGGCAATATCCGAACTAGAACCGCCAGATATTGAGATTGACGATCTGTCTGGAGAAGATATCGATATCGATGGTGGCGAGGAAGAGATTGACTTTTCAGAGCAAGAGCCAGATCTCGACGACGATAGCGCCTCATCTATTGCTGAAAGCACTCTAGAATCGCTTATCCCGGAAGAAGATCTCGAAGATCTTCCCTTTATTGAGGATGCCGGAGAAGCCGAGGACGCTGAGGTAGGGCTAGACGAGCTGGTCGCCGAAGTCTCGGAGAGCCAAGATGTCGATTCGAGCCAAGATGTTGATTCGAGTGCCGACCCGACCGACTCAAACAATGGTTCGAGCGATCGCTCCGATGCTTCTAGCGATAACGATGAATTAGAAAGCGAAACAGACTCAGATGCGACGGAGGAAGAGTCAGCCGGCGAGACGGAATCGGAGCCGGAGCAGGGCGATTCACCTGCTAGCGAAGCAAACTCAGATTTAATAGAGGATTCACCTGCTAGCGAGACGGAATCGGAGCCGGAGCAGGGCAATGAATCTGCTAGCGAAACGGAGGCAGAGGAAGACTTAATAGAGGATTCACCTGCTAGCGAGACGGAATCGGAGCCGCAGCCCAGCAACGAGTCTGCTAGCGAAACGGACTCTGACTCAAACTCAGATTTAATAGAGGACGAGTCTGCTAGCGAGACGGAATCCGAGGAAGATGCAACAGAGGGCGATCGCTCCTTTGGGGAACGTCCCGCTGCGGTAAGCGGCAATATCGAGGATGTTTTTGAATCGGGCATCTTCGAGGTCGGCGAAACTGGCGAAGTCACTGTTGACTTTGTATTTGATGGCGGCTGGTATAAGGGTGACTTGGCCATGTTCAGCCTGGAGAATATGGGTAATTTGCAACCGGGTTCGCAAGAATTTATCCAAGAAGCTCTTACTCGCTCCCTCAGCGATTCTGAGGATGGTCGGATTGTCATTTCTGATGCCCAGGAGGGTGCCGGAATCAGCGGCAAAATGGATGGAACTGATGCCAATCGCGGCGAATATCTAGGCGCTAAAACTTTTACCATGCGTCCGGGGTCTAAGTTTGGCTTCTTGCTAGTTCCCAATGGTACGGTACGGCAGGCACTTGAGAACCCAACTGCTGGTGGCGCTCTGCGTCCGTTGTTTTCTATGGCCACGGCCAATCCCGATGATGCTTTCCATATCGGCCAGGTCGCTGATGTGACGGGGGATGGCAAGACTTTCGCGATGGAAGATTTGCGCGTGGATGCTTGGAGCGATCGCGACTACAACGATATTATCTTCCATATCAAAGGTGCGACCGGAAAAGCGGTGCAGCTTGAGGAAGCAATTAATTCCGCTAAAGATTGGCGCAGTTCCGAACTGGGGCAAGAAATTCTGGATTACGTCACTGCCGACTCCGGCGATGATGGCTCGACCGATAATAACGACGTAGCCGATAACTCTTCGGATACGGATAACTCTTCCGACGCTGAGGATTACGAGGATACGGATTCTTCCGATACGGATTCCGAGGATACTGATGTAGCGGACAACTCTTCGGACAACTCTTCCGATGAGGATGAGAGTTCCGATGGCGAAACCGATGATTCTTCCGATACAGGTTCTGACGATACTGATGTAGCGGACAACTCTTCCGATGAGGATGAGAATTCCGATGAGGAAACTGATGATTCGTCGGATACGGATTCTGACGATACTGATGTAGCGGATAACTCTTCCGATGAGGATGAGAATTCCGATGGCGAAACTGATGATTCGTCGGATACGGATTCTGACGATACTGATGTAGCGGATAACTCTTCCGATGAGGATGAGAATTCCGATGGCGAAACTGATGATTCGTCGGATACGGATTCTGACGCTACTGATGTAGCGGATAACTCTTCCGATGAGGATGAGAGTTCCGATGGCGAAACTGATGATTCGTCGGATACGGATTCTGACGCTACTGATGTAGCGGATAACTCTTCCGATGAGGATGAGAGTTCCGATGGCGAAACTGATGATTCGTCGGATACGGATTCGTCGGATACGGATTCCGAGGACACTGATGTAGCGGATAACTCTTCCGATGAGGATGAGAATTCCGATGAGGAAACCGATGATTCGTCGGATACGGATTCTGACGATACTGATGTAGCGGATAACTCTTCCGATGAGGATGAGAATTCCGATGGCGAAACCAATGATTCGTCGGATACGGATTCCGAGGACACTGATGTAGCGGATAACTCTTCCGATGAGGATGAGAATTCCGATGGCGAAACTGATGATTCCGATACGGATTCGTCGGATACGGATTCTGACGATACTGATGTAGCGGATAACTCTTCCGATGAGGATGAGAATTCCGATGGCGAAACTGATGATTCTTCCGATACGGATTCCGAGGACACTGATGTAGCGGATAACTCTTCCGATGAGGATGAGAATTCCGATGGCGAAACTGATGATTCCGATACGGATTCTGACGAAACTGATGTAGCGGATAACTCTTCGGATGAGGATGAGAGTTCCGATGATTCGTCGGATACTGAGAACTCTGAGGATACTGAGGATATTTTGTCTGAAGAGGAAACAGTGGCGGTTCAAGAAGTCGTCGAGGACGTTAATACCGAGCTGGTGCCGGAACTTCAGGATACTTTGGATTCTCTTCGCCTTCAACTGGCGGAAATTACTAGCAATCCAGACAGTGTATTAGAGGAACCCGGACCGGACGTTCCTAGCGAACAGGAACAAGACCAGCTTATTGCTGGTTGGGATCTGGAATTAGAGGAAGCTTTTGCGGAGCTAACCCAGGATAACTTTGCTGATGTCAATGCCTTAGCAGGGGAATATGAGTTTGCGCCGGAAGACCAGCCCCTAGTTGGCGCGATCGATACGGGCTTTGCGGGGGATAATCCCGATTTGGATTACAGCCGCATTACTCTAGGCCAAGACCGAGTGGATGGCGATGATAATCCTTTTGTACCTGCGGGACAAGGGGAGGAAGAACATGGCAATAAGGTGCTAGAAATTATTGCCGCTACTCAAAACAATGGCATTGGCATTGATGGGGTGAATGATGATGCTCCTATTTGGATAGGACGTGGGGTTGGTGCTGGCAATTGGGAAGAGTCTTTAGTGGAGTTTGTGGATGCTGCTAAGGCATCGGATCAACCCAATGCTGTAGTGAATCTAAGCTTTGACCTGAGCGAAGTTAATGCCGATGGCACTGTTACGACCCGTACTGAATTCGCGCCGGAGGAACGAGCGGCGATCGAGTACGCTCGCGATAATGGCGTGCTGATTGTTGCGGCGGCGGGCAACCAGGGGGAAGCGGCGATGTCTGCTTTGGGTCAAGCTTCCCAAGAGTTTGACAATATTATTACTGTTGGCGCGGCGGATGCCGAGGCAAATCGCGCTTCTTATTCCAGCTACGGAGCGGGATTGGACATAGTGGCTTACGGCGAACAGGTAATAGATCCAAATGCTGCGACTGGGACTGAGGAAATAGATCTTTTCCAAGATTTGACGGCGGAAGAGCGCCAATTAATCGAGCAGGCTCTGGAAGTGGGCGATTTGCCGGAGGACTCTGGGGAGGAAACTCCTACTTTAGGGGACGAGGACGAGGCTAAAGCTTTCCAAGCCGCACAAAAAATGTTGCAAAAGGCTCTGGAATCTCTGGGAGAAGTTGACGATAGCAATCTTTCTGTAGAGCGATTGGAAGCGATCGAGGGAACTTCTTTTGCGGCGGCCAAAGTCACCGGAGCTGCTTCCCAAGTTTGGGCGGCTAATCCACATCTGAGCGCCTCAGAGGTGAAAACAATTCTTAAGGCGACTGCCACAGATATCCATACTTCTGGTTGGGATGCGGAAACCGGAGCGGGGCTGCTGAATATGGCACTGGCAGTGCAGCTAGCGCGGGAAGTGGAGTCGCAAGCTGCTGCCTCCGATGGTATTGCTGCCCTAGGAGCATCGGCTGCCGGTTTTGGCGGTGAAGTTGGCGAGGGAGAACGACCTGCCTTCTTTAAGAAACTCTGGCGCGGTATTAAGAAGGTTTTCAAGAAGGTCGTTAAGGTCGTCAAGAAAGTCGTTAAGGTCGTCACGCGAGTCGTCAGCTTCGTGAAAAAGGTGGTTAGCTTCGTTAAGAAAGCTATCCCGGTTATCAAAAAGGTAGTGGGCTTCATAGGCGGCGTTGTCAAGAAGTTCGTTGCGCTGCCGGTCTTAGGTAAGATTGGGGTAGTTTTGGGCGGCGTTGCCCTAGTAGGAGGTGCGATCGCCGGTGTTGTTTCCTGGTTCAAGCGCAAGAAGCAGCAGCAAGCTACCCAAGTGGTACAAGTCAACCAGCAAATTCTGGATCTCCAGGGGGCTTGGAATAAGCTTACGACCCCGCAGAAGGATGCAATTCGCGTCAACCTGCTCAACGGACTTCCCGCCCAATATCATTCCCTGTTTGACGGCAGCGATCCTAATGGCGGAGAAGTTTTGCAATACCAAGCTGTTTGGAATACTCTGACGCCCCAACAACAGCAGGGCTTGTTGCCGATTATCGAACAAGGGAATAATGTCACTTTTTCTTCAGTGATTGCTACCTGGGTTACTCTCAGTCCTCAGCAGCAGCAGGCGCTTTTCCCTCTGACAAAGAATCCGCCTTTAGACAGCAAGTATCAGCCTCTCTTTAAAGGCGATCCGGCTGGGGTTAGCAAGATTGTCGATTTTCTGGGCAATCCCAATCTTTCCGATGCTGAGAAAGATTTAGCGGTTAGCATCATGCTCCAATCCGGTGGCGTTCCCGCTGCAGAGGAGCATCGCTTCTCGTAAAACGTGAATAGTGAATAGTGAAAAGTGAAGAAACCAACTATTCACCATTCGTTATTCACTATTCATTTTTAGCCGACAGCAGGGGGTTTTGACCCCCCGGCTACCAAGCTCAAGTGGTTATACCATTTCTGTATTAAAATGCAACAATTAGCCGTTCGGGCGCTCGCTTGTCGAAGCCTCCATTGGCGTAGTTTAGGGCTATGCCCCAGAGGGCAGGCGGAGCCTACGACAAGCGAGCGCCCGAACGGCGAGTCAAGGTTACTATTGCGTGCAAATTCATAAAGAATTGGTCTGAAAAAAAACTCCAAATAAAGAAATTTTTAGCAGGTAATTTTGCAGTATAATAATGCCCAATGCCCAATGCCCAATGCCCAATTCCCAATTCCCAATTCCCAATTCAAAAGGTAATCGTTGATGTTTTTCGCAAATTTATTTTCCAAAAAGCGCCAAAAGCGTTCCCAGCCGGAAGAATTTCAGGGTCAGACTTTTATTCTGGAACGGATGGAAACTCCCAGCGGCTTGCTGGTGGAAGGGTTCGAGGAGAGCCCCGATATATCTGAAGTAGAAGTACCTGAGATTGAGGATGCGCCAGATACGCCAGAAACTTCCGAGGCAGAAGTCCCAGAAGTCGATGATGCCGATTCTTTAGAATCGGATAGCGACTCTGAGGAGAGTTTTGAGGAAGATTTTGAGGAGGGCGGCGAGGCTAGTGCCGATGCTGAGGGTAGCGATACCGACGGCGATTCAGAGTTAGAAGATAATCTCGATTCTCTGGTAGCTGAGAATATAGTAGATAAGCCAATCCCCGAAGAAGATTTGGAGGATCTTCCCTTTATATCAGGAGAGGAAGCGGAGGAAGCGGTACAAGATAGCGCCGCAGATAGCGCCGAGTCAGTTTCTGAGATAGAGTCTGCTTCAGAGGAATCTGTGGAAGATAGCGCCGAGGATAGTGCGGAGGATAGCGCGGAAGCTATTGAGCCAGATTCTGAGATAGAGTCGCCAGAAGAGGAGTCGGCAGAAGAGGAGTCGGCGATCGCTAGCTCCGAGACTGTAGAAAGCGAGTTTAACCCAGAAACCGATCCAGAAACTGACCCAGAAACTGAGGCTAGTTTATCGGAGGATATTGCTGCAGGATCGGCGGAAGAAGTTGATAGCGAGCCAGACCAGAATGGCAGCGATGATTCCGAGGCGATCGCCGAATCAGCAGAAGAAATTGAGAGCGAGCTAGATTCGATCGCCAATAGCACTGTTGCCGAGCTTGCGGAGGAAACGGCTGGCGATCGCAATCCAGTCGAGTCTAGCTCCGAGGCTGCTGCTACCGAAGGTCAAGAAGCAGAGCCAGAAGCAGAGCCAGAAGCAGACCAAGATGCAGAGTCAGAAGCGGGGGTATTATCAGCGACGCAAGATGCTAGCGAAACCTATACCTCTGGAGTTTTTGAGGTTGGAGAAACCGGCGAAGTTACGGTTGATTTCGTGTTTGATGGCGGTGCCTATAAGGGACAAGTCGTCCTTTTCAGCATTGACGGTTTAGAAGGGATAGAGCCCGGTTCGGAAGAATTTATCAAGGAAGTAGCTATTCGGGGAGCTAGTAACACCCACAAAGGTTACATAGCGATCGACGATGTGACTCAGGCTGGCCGCTTCGATGGCTTGCTAGGGGAGTCTCGGAGTTGGAATTTCGGTCAATATGAAGGTGCCCGTACTTTTAATATGCGTCCGGGGGATAAGTTTGGCATCATGCTAATTCCCAATGGCACGGTGCAGCAGTTGATTGAAAACCCAAGCATCGGTGGCGCGGTTCGTCCTCTGTTCTCGATGGCTACTGCTAACCCCAACGATAGCTTCCATATCGGTCAAATTGCCGATGTCACTGGCGATGGCAATACTTTTGTGATGGAGGATTTGCGGGTTGATGCTTGGAGCGATCGCGACTACAACGATATTATCTTTCAAGTGCGCGGTGCCACTGGAGAAGCAGCTCGCTTAGATGACGTTATTAACCCGGCCAAAGATTGGCGCAGCTCGGAGCTGGGCGAAGCGATAATTGCTTATGCCGAACCTTATGTCACTCCAGCAGCAGAGCCGGAGCTAGAAGTAGCAGATAATTCTGAAACTGCTAGCGAGCCGGAAGCAGAAGTAGCAGATGATTCTGAAACTGCTAGCGAGCCGGAACCAGAAGTAGTAGATGATTCTGAAACTGCTAGCGAGCCGGAAGCAGAAGTTGAGCCGGAAGCAGAGCCGGACACAGAAGTAGCAGAAGTAGCAGATAATTCTGAAACTGATGCCGAGCCGGAAGCAACGCCGGACGCAGAAGTAGCAGATAGCTATGAAACTGCGATCGAGCCGGACGCAGAAGTTGAGCCGGAAGCAGAGCCGGACAAAGAAGTAGCAGAAGTAGCAGATAATTCTGAAACTGATGCCGAGCAGGAAGCAACGCCGGACACAGAAGTAGTAGAGAATTCTGAAACTGCGATCGAGCCGGAAGCAACGCCGGACGCAGAAGTAGCAGATAACTATGAAACTGCGAGCGAGCCGGACACAGAAGTAGCAGAAGTAGCAGATAAGTATGAAACTGCGAGCGAGCCGGACACAGAAGTAGCAGAAGTAGCAGATAATTATGAAACTGCGATCGAGCCGGAAGCAACGCCGGAAGCAGAAGTAGCAGAAGTAGCAGATAATTCTGAAACTGATGCCGAGCCGGAAGCAACGCCGGACACAGAAGTAGCAGATAACTATGAAACTGCGATCGAGCCGGAAGCAGAAGTAGTAGAAGTAGCAGATAATTCTGAAACTGCGAGCGAGCCGGAAGCAGAAGTAGCAGATAATTCTGAAACTGCGATCGAGCCGGAAGCAGAAGTAGTAGAAGTAGCAGATAATTCTGAAACTGCGAGCGAGCCGGAACCAGAGCCGGACACAGAAGTAGCAGATAATTCTGAAACTGCGAGCGAGCCGGAAGCAACGCCGGAATCAGAAGTAGTAGATAATTCTGAAATTGCGAGCGAGCTGGAAGCAACGCCGGAAGCAGAAGTAGCAGAAGTAGCAGATAATTCTGAAACTGATGCCGAGCCGGAAGCAACGCCGGACACAGAAGTAGCAGATAACTATGAAACTGATGCCGAGCCGGAACCAGAAGTAGCAGATAATTCCGAAATTGCGAGCGAGCCGGACACAGAAGTAGCAGATAATTCTGAAACTGCGAGCGAGCCGGAAGCAACGCCGGACACAGAAGTAGTAGATAATTCTGAAATTGCTGCCGACCTGGAAGCAAGTAACCCAGAGGCAGTAGCGGAGTTATTCACTGCTGCTGAGGCTGAGTTCGTGGAGAAGCTGGAAGAAATTCGGCACGATCCAGAGGCTGTGGCTCAGCTCCAGTCCGAGGTAAAAGCTGATGGTTTGTCGTGGAATATTCAGGAGCTGCTGGATAATCCCGAGGCAGTTTCCGAAGCATTTGCCGAGGCTCGCGCCGATTTCGAGCAGCAGATAGAAACGCTGCAAAATGACCCGGATGCTACTGCGGAATTGCTGGCTGCAACGGAGTCGCCAACTGCTGCGCCGCCAGTGCCTAGCAGCCCAGAAGTTCCCGAAGTTCCGACGCCAGAGCCCGCCCCAGAGCCCGCCCCAGAGCCGGAAATAGTTACGGAATTTGATGAAGCGAAGGCCGTGCGCGACTTGCAAGAGCTGCGTAACGATCCAGAAGCGATCGCCGAGTTAGTCGCGCAACAAAAAGCGGAATTAGAGCAAGAACTAGAAACCCTGCGCAGCGACCCAGAAGCCCGAGTTCGGTTTCTCGAAGAGTCGGGAATAGAATCTTTAGAAAAACTCGACGAACTGCTAAACGACCCGGATACCGTTTCCGAGTATTTCGCTCGGGCTGAAGCCGAGTTGGTGCAAGAATTAGATGAAATTATCGCTCGGCCGGAAGCTATAGGGCAGCTTGTGGCGGAAGCTGAGTTAGAACCGCTTCCCGATATTGCAGGCGGCGGCGGCTCTGACTCGCCGGTAAACTCGCCGGTAAACTTGCCAAACTTGCCAAATCCAAGCTCCGATCGCCCCTTAATTGGCGTTATCGATACTGGATTTAGCGCTAGCGATTCCGAGCTTGATTCCCTAGATTTGATTTTAGGGCAAGACCGAATAGATGGCGATCGCAACCCATTACTGGCAGAAGGAGAAGGCGACAATCACGGCACCGAAGTTTTAAAAGAAATTGCTGCTAATACAGAAATCGAAGAAGCAAATCAGGCTCCAGTTTGGGTGGGTCGCGCTGTGGGTTCTGGTAAATGGGCAGAATCCCTAGTTGAGTTTGTAGATGCTGCCCAAGAATCGGGACAAACTAATGCGGTTGTTAATCTTAGCTTTGACCTGACCCAAATTAACGACGATGGCACGGTTTCTACTCGCAGCCAGTTGACTGCCCGAGAATGGGAAGCTCTGCAATACGCTCGCGATCGCAATGTTCTAGTTGTGGCTGCGGCGGGCAACCAGGGAGCAGAAATGTCTGCCCTCGGTCAAGCTTCCGGTGCCTTTGATAATGTTATTACTGTAGGTGCTGCCGACGGACGGGAGCGCGCCGACTATTCTAGCTACGGCGACGGTCTTAGCATTATGGCAGCAGTGGAAGGGGACGAGATAGCTGGCACTTCTATAGCCGCCGCTAAAGTAACCAGTGCAGTGTCTGAAGTCTGGGCGGCCAATCCCGATTTAAGCTATCAGCAAGTAGTTGACTTGCTCCAGCGAACCGCTACCGATTTGAATGTTGCTAATTGGGATGCGGAAACTGGTGCGGGCTTGCTCAATGTAGCGGCTGCTGTGGCTTTTGCTAAGTTAACAGAACCGGATTCTGCCGAACTGCAAAATTTCAAAAATCCCTTCAAAAGTCCCGTCAATCTTCCAGAGCAAGGAACTTTTGCCGCAGACGAGCTAGCTCGGGAACGCCAAGCTTTCTTCAAGAAGCTATGGAGCGGAATTAAGAAGGTATTTAAAAAGGTAAATCCGAGCCAGAGCAAGGAATGGGCGCGAAATGCCGTGTTACAAAATTTGAGCGATCGCACGGGATTGCCTACTTCTGTTTTCCGAATTGAATCCGAAACCGCCCACTATTCCGGCCACTCGTTCTGGCGTCATATTACTGGTTGGACGATTACCGTGGTAACGGGGCGGCACCAGCGCTGGGTTTACAATACGACGGGCTCGGTGAAGCAAGTAAGCGGCCCGCCCAATCTCAGCCTCAAAGAACGCGCAAATCAGAAGGAGCAAGAAGCTACATCTCTAGAGCAGCAAGCTAATGCCAAGGAGCAAGAAGCTCAAAAACTTCTGCGACCTAAATTGTTGCGCCAGCAAGCGGCGGAGCGGGAGCAAAAAGCGACTTTGGCGCGACAAGAGTCTGCTGCTTTAGAGCAAAAGGCGATCGCCGCCGAACAGCAACGAGCTAAGAAGCTGGCAGAAGCTGCAAGCCCAGACCGACAAGCGACGGACTTAGAACAAAAGGCGACTGCTGCGGCGCAAGCGGCTGCAAGTTTCCAAAAACAAGCGACGGCAGCAACCCAAGCGGCTGCTGAATTGAAGCAAAAAGCGACAGAAGCAAATCAAGCGGCTGCTGCTATAAAGAAACAAGCGATCGCTATTAAGCAGTTCGCTGCTTCCTTGAAGCAAAAGGCAACTGACGAATTAAAGAAAGCGACTACTGCAGAAAAGTCCGCCGCTACTCTAGAGCAAACTGCCAAGGATCTAGAGGCAAGTAGTCCCAGTGTAGCAGCCAGTCTCCGCCAAAATGCTGCTAAGCTAAAACAGCAGGCGGCGCAAAGTCGGCAGCAGGCGATTACCTGGAAGCTTTTAGCTGCTCGAAAAGAGCGGGATGCGATCGCTCTCGAAAAGCCAGCACTTTTACAACAGCAAAAGGCGACCAAATTACAGCAGGAGGCAACTCAAAAAGAACAAGAAGCCAACCAATTAAAGCAACAAGCAACTCAGAAAGAACAGGAAGAGGCTAAGTTCCGGCAACAGGCGGCACCCCTGCGCCAGAAGGCGAATCGACTTTTCCAAGAAGCGAGTCAGCTTCAGCAACAGGCGGCGCAATTCCGGCAACAAGCTCAAAGCCGCGATCGCGAGGCTGACAATCTGCGCCAAGAAGCGGCCAAGCTTCGCAAAGAAGCAGATGCTCTCGACCCGAGCCCCAAACTTCTGCAACAAGCGGCGGAGCGAGAGCAAAAGGCTACCAAGGCCGAACAAGAGGCGAAGACTCAGGAAGGAGTCTCTATCAAACTAGAGGAACAAGCGAAGATTTTAGCAACTGTTTCTCCGACTATTGCTGCCAGTCTCCGCCAGAACGCTGCTACCCTAAAACAGCAAGCGGCGACCAAGCGCCAAGAGGCGACCAAGCTCAAGCAAGAAGCGGCGGAACTGCGAGATAAAGCCGACCTGGAGAAACAAGCAAAACTGCGGCAGGACGAGGCGAAAACTCTGCGCGATCGCGTGGCCAAACTCCGCAAAGAGATTACCAATTTACGAGTTTGGGCAGATGCTCTGGTTCGTCAGATAGGAGTTAAAGATACGGAGATTAAGCAACAGCAATCTATCCTGCAAAACCTCCAACAGCGGGTAAACCAGGCTAATGAAAGGGTCGTCCAGCTAGACCAGCAACGACAAAATCAGCAGAATGCAGCTAATTACTGGCACGCCCGAATTCATACCTGGGGAGTTGTGGGCTATCGCCGTGGGCGGAGCGGACGCCGCAAGCGGGTTTACGGCTGGGTTTATAATCACCAAGCGCACCTTAATTACAATGCGGCACAAGCGGCAGCTAATGCTTTGGCACATCAACAAAATGCGGCTCACGCTAGCGCCCAAGCTCTGGTGGCTGCTTTGCAACCTCAATTCACTGCAGCGGAAAATACCATAGTCAAGCTCGAACAAGATAAGCAGTCTCTGATTGACCAGCATTGGGTTTTGTAGAAATAGCTGCTTTCCCGAGCAAAGAAACCGGGTTTTTTAGACAAATGTATGCCTCGCAAGCGATATTTTTGATAAAAAACCGGCATTGGGCATTGGGCATTGGGCATTGGGCTTCCCGTAGGACGGGCGTCCCGCCTGTCCCCTTGTCCCCTCGTCCCCCCTTGTCCCGCCTTGTCTTTCTGAATCGCGGGCGATCGCTATTTTATCCAGAAAGCCATCGCCCTCACCGATTGCCTATATAATGAATTGGACTGAGATCCAAAGCTGAGGTGTTCCTATGGCAGCGAACTTTAACAACGCACTGGCAGAACTGAAACAGCCGATCGAGCAGCTTTCCGTTAGCGATCGCTGGGTATTACTAAGATGGTTAGTCGAATTATTACAACAAGAAACTCACAGTTCTAAACCCGAGAATCCAAAAATTAACTTGGAGGCGGTGCATCAAATCTGCGAGCAAACCAGAAATTTACCTGTTCTCGATAGTCGCTCTGCTGAAGAAATTATTGGCTACAATCAATTTGGGGGTCTGGATTAATGGTAATTGACCCATCAGCGATTCTGGCGATCGTATACGGTGAAGCTGAAGCCGAAACATTTCTTCGGCTGATTGGGAAGAGCAACCTCTGCTTACTCTCCTCGCCTGGATATGTCGAGACATCGATCGTCTTGGGATCTCGATATGGTGAAAAGGGCGTAGAAAATTTAGATTTATTACTCAAGGAATTATCAATTACTGTAGTACCGTTCAGTCCAGAACAAGCCCGGTTAGCGACTGAAGCCTTCTTAAAATTTGGCAAAGGTCGTCACCCAGCTAAACTGAATATGGGAGACTGCTTTTCCTATGGGTTAGCCAAGGCGATGGGGCAACCCTTACTTTTCAAAGGGAATGACTTTATCCAAACTGATATTGGAAGAGTCAATTATTAAATACGATCGGAGTCAGCTCGCCCTCCCCAGGGGCGATCGCCTTTATTTTCCAAAGCAAAGAAACCGGGTTTTTTAGACAATGTATGCCTGGTAAGCGAGATTTTTTGATAAAAACCCGGTTTCTGAATCACGGGCGATCGCCGTTTTCCCAAAGCAAAGAAACCGGGTTTTTTAGACAATGTATGCCTGGTAAGCGAGATTTTTTGATAAAAACCCGGTTTCTGAATCACGGGCGATCGCCGTTTTCCCAAAGCAAAGAAACCGGGTTTTTTAGACAATGTATGCCTGGTAAGCGAGATTTTTTGATAAAAACCCGGTTTCTGAGTCACGGGCGATCGCCTCGCCTGCCCCTCACAAAACCGTAAGGCCCTAATAGCATGATGTAAAGTTTTGTAACAAAAGCGGCGGATTCTCGTAAAAGTCGAAGCTTTTATCCCGATAGACAAATAGAGAGTAAAAAAAACCATGACGACTGCAACGCTAGTGAAATCGGCAAGGCTATCTTATAGCGATCGCCTTGCTACTCCAGAAGATGCCAGAGCGATCGCGCCCCTGTGGGAAGCTTTCGCCAAAGAGCGCGCCGCTGCCGACCCCTCAATGGTCATAAAACCAAATTTCGATTTTGAACAATACGTTGGGGAGCGGCTCGAACAACCTCTTTGCTATTGCTGGGTTTTGGAATGCAGCAATAGCGAAGCCGAGGCTCTACCGGATCGCTCCGCTGGTGCCGCTGCGATCGTGGGATGCTTGTTTGTCTATTTCTACGATGAAGCTCCACCGCCGAATCTTCCCGAAGAGATGCGGGAGGAAAGCGATCGAGAAAGTCCATTCGCGCCCCGTCGCGTCGGTTCTGTGTTGGGACTGTACGTCCATCCCGAACACCGGCAGCCGGAAAATATCAAGATGCTGGCGGATGCTGCCTTGGGCAAAGCCGAGGATATGAAAGTCACCGATATTGACTTATTAATTGGTGCCGACCAAACCGGCATCCAAGCCCTGCTGCAACGGGCGGGTTTTACTAAGGCGGCGGTTCAATATGTCAAGCATTACGATGTTCCGGTCGAGACTGAGTTGCCTTCTCTGCATCCGCCTCATCCAGAGCTAGATTTGCCAGAGCCGCCGAAACCGGGGGCAGTTCCCCTGCGCGACCCCAATAGTAACGAATTGGTTCGCAATCCTCAAGGAGAGCCGGTATTTTTGATGCCCCTAGAGGATGATGCTGGGGAACTCCTAAAAACATCTGGTGGTTTGCCCATTTATCCGACCCCCGCCCGCGACCCTCAGAGTCAGGATTTGGTTTTTGCTCCTAATGGTGAATTAGTAGTTTGTCCGCTTTTGCGAGATGAAAACGGTCGGGTGCTGGAAGACCGAGGCATTCCTCTGTTTCATCCTCCCGCTTATGAATTTGCCGAGGGAAAACTGCACCTGAAGCGGGATGCCGAAGGAAACTATCTGTTTCGCGAGGTGGAACGGGATGACGAGGGACAAATTATGCGATCGCCTACAGGGCAGCCTGTATTTAAGTCCTTCTCAAATAAATCACATGAATAATATAAACTTCTAAATTTTTTACCGTAGATATCCAGAGCCGTCGGTACGGTAATTGCCAATCTAGATTCGTAATTAGATTGGCAATTAGCCTTTTTCTGCGGCTCATATTCGCTTGCTTATTTTTATAAAAAAAACAGAAATATTGTAAATGTTTAATTGCGTAAAAATTCCCAAAAAGTTGGTCAAAACTGGCAAAAATTTAGGTGCGATCGCTGATGACAAAAATCAGGTATGGCCATATATAATGTCGGCAGTGCGGTAGTGCGAAAGGCTAATAGGTAAGGCAACTGACCCATAAATAAACATCAGGGAGAAGTGCAGCCATGCTAAAAAATATTTTTGGCGGCAAGAAGCAGTCTGAGGAAGAAACCCCTCGGAAAAAGAGTTGGGCGGGAGAGACGATAATTCTCGAAAAAATTTTGACGCCCAGCACCTTGGTTCCGGTGGCAGATGATGGCGAGCCCGAGATAGAAGACCCGGGAGCCACAGAAGAGATAGAAGAAATAGAAGGTGACGGGGGTTCTGAGGAACCGACAAATATCGATGAGGTTCCCGAGACTCCAGAAGGAGCGGATGGCAGCGGGGCAGAGGAAAACATTCCCGAGGAAGACTTAGAAGAAATTCCCTTCATTGAAGACGAACCCGAAGGGTCTGAGGGCGGCGACGGGGGGCAAACAGAAACCCAGCCTGTTGCCGAGGTAGAGGGAGCTGGCAATAATTCGGCTTCTACTTCAGAAGGCGGCCAAGAGAATTCCGAGCTTGCTGACGAGCCCGATAATAGCAATTCGGCGTCGGATACAGAACCCGAAGGCACTTCTAGCGAGGAGGAGACAGAATCGGATTCTGGGCAAGAAACCGAAAGCACTTCTAGCGAGGAGGAGACAGAATCGGATTCTGGGCAAGAAACCGAAAGCACTTCTAGCGAGGAGGAGACAGAATCGGATTCTGGGGAAGAACCCGAAAGCGCTTCTAGCAACGAGCCTACTAACGAGGAGACAGAATCGGATTCTGGGCAAGAAACCGAGGATTCTTCTAGCAGCGAGGGCGAGGAAGATTCCGAGGATGCCGTAGTCGATCTGGATTTGGCTAAACCTAAAGTCAAATTCGACCGAGGCGTATTTAAAGTAGGTGCGACTGGGCAAGTCGAGTTTGACTTCGTGTTTGACGGTGGCTCTTATAAAGGACAAGTGGCGATCGTCAATATGGAAGGGATGGATGAATTCGAGTTTGGCTCGCCCGAATTTATCCAAGAATCAGTTAGTCGCGGCCTGAGCGGTTCCCATAAGGGGTTTCGGATTATTGACGACATCAGCGAAGCCGCCCGATTTAGCAGTGCCGAGAACTCCGGCTCTTATTCGGGAGTGAAAACTTTCTCCATGAATCCGGGGGATGAGTTTTTCGTCATGCTGGTGCCCCACGGAACTCTAGAGCAGCTTGCTGACAATCCAACGGCGGAAGGTGCGCTGCGACCCTTGTTCTCTCTGGCAACTGCCAATCCCGACGATGCTTATCATATCGGTCAGATTGCCGATATCACCGGGGATGGCAATGCTTTCGCAATGGAAGATTTGCGGGTCGATGGCTGGACTGACCGCGACTACAACGACATGATTTTCCAAGTGCGCGGTGCCACCGGACGGGCGGATTTGATGGACAATTTAGTCAATCCTGCGAAAGATTGGCGCAAGTCCGATCTGGGCAAAGGTTTGATTGAATATGTCAAAGCCTATATCACTCCAGAGGAAGCGCCGGAAGCGGAAGTCGGCGAGATAACTGTTGGCGAGCCGGAAGGCAGCGAGGATGTTGCTTCGTCTGAGGATGAGGTAGCAACTGAGGAAACTCAGTCGGAAACAGAGGTAGAAAACGCTGACGATGCAGAGGGTAGGGGCGAACGGCCGTTCGCTCCTACGGAAGAAATAGCCGATGAAATAGCGGCAGAAAATTCCGAGACAGAAAACGCTGAGGATACAGAGGGGGACGATTCGCGAATCGCCGCTACGGAAGAAATAGCCGATGAAATAGCAGCAGAAGATTCCGAGCCAGAAAACGCTGAGGATACAGAGGGGGACGATTCGCGAATCGCCGCTACGGAAGAAATAGCCGATGAAATAGCGGCAGAAAATTCCGAGCCAGAAAAAACGGTTTATGACGAGGAAACTGTCTATGACATTCCCGAAGAAGACCTAATCCCAGTTGATTTCATTACGCCAGAGTCAGAAGCTAGCGATGGGGCAGATTCTGCGGATGCTGCAGATGCAAGCGATTCTGCCGAGGAAAACGATGTTACTGGCGACGAACCAGAGCCAGTAGCAGAGGAAAGTAGCGATTCTGCGGAGGAAAGCGATGTTACTGCCGACGAACCAGAGCAAGTAGCAGAGGAAAGTAGCGATTCTGCCGAAGAAAACGATAGTGCTGCCGACGAACCAGAGCAAGTAGCAGAGGAAAGTAGCGATTCTGCCGAAGAAAACGATAGTGCTGCCGACGAACCAGAGCAAGTAGCAGAGGAAAGTAGCGATTCTGCCGAAGAAAGCGATCTTGCTGTAGAAGATAGCGCCGATGAGGCAGAAGAAGAATCGGCACCCGAAACCGAGGTGGCGGCGGAAAATAGCGAGGAGCCTTCTGAGGAAACTGCTGCGGTTGTAGAAGAGAGCCCAAGCGATGTTAGCGACTCTGGAGAAGAGGCTCAAGAGCCAGAGACAGTTGACGAAGTTGTAGCGGTTGACAACCAACCGGCTCCATCGCTGCCGGGAGAAGTGGCACAAGAATCACCGGCAGAAACAGAGGATAATTCGCCAGCCGAGTCGCCAGCAGTCGAAGAAATAGAAGTAGTAGAGGAAGCGCCAGCAGAAACGGGGGATAATTCGCAATCTCCATCTGTTGCCAGCGAGACCGGCGAGACCGTTGCACCGGCGGAATCTAGCGAGCCAGCTAGCGAGTCGCCAGCAGAGCCATCTCTACCCAGCGCGACTGTAGCATCGGAGGCATCGGAGAATTCTGTAGAGTCAGAGTCAAGCGAGGCAACTTTGGTTGAGTCTGTAACTCCTTATTCAGTGGAGCCGCCAGAGCAGTTCCATTTTCCTAAAGCTTCTCAGCCTTTAGTTGGAGTTATCGATACGGGCTTTGCTGGAGATAATCCCGATATTGATTATTCCCGGATTACCTGGGGTGAAGACCGGGTGGATGGAGATACCGATCCTACTTTGCAAGCTGGCGAAGGGAACGAACACGGCACCCATGTTTTGGGAATTATTGCAGCCAAGCAGGATAACGAGATTGGCATTGATGGCATTAATAATGAAGCGCCGATTTGGGCGGGTCGAGCCGTTGGTTCTGGCAAATGGGCTGAGTCTTTGGTGGAATTCGTTCAGCAAGTTCGGGAGTCCGAGCAGCCGAATGCTATTGTCAATCTCAGCTTGGATTTGACTCAGACTAATCCCGATGGCAGCGTTACGACGCGCTACGAGTTTACGCCCCAAGAACGAGCGGCGATCGAGTATGCGCGCCAGCATAACGTGCTGATTGTGGCTGCTGCGGGTAACGATGGCGGCGTGATGTCGGTTTTGGGTCAGGCTTCGCAAGAGTTTGACAATATTATTACTGCTGGCTCTGCCGAACGAATTAACGATTCAGTAGCACTCTCGAAGGCTTACGACCGAGCGGACTATTCCAGTTACGGTCAAGGTCTGGATATTATGGCTCCTGGCGGAACAATTGAATATCCAGAGTTATCTACCACCGGCGATGGAGTCGGCACGATGGCGGGTACTTCCGTGGCAGCGGCCAAAGTTACGGGTGCGGCCTCTCAAGTTTGGGCGGCAAATCCCGATTTGAGCTATCGCCAAGTTATCGAGCTTCTTAAGTCCACGGCTACCGACCTGAAAACTCCCAATTGGGATGCCGAGACGGGCGCGGGGTTGCTGAATATGGCAGCAGCGGTGCATTTGGCTAAAGTGACAGAACCGGAAGAACACTTTGCACCTTCAAGTTGGATTCCCGATACTTGGAGTGGCGAAGGAACGGTAACGCCAGGGGAACGGGCAGTCGCCACTGAGTTCATGGGCAAATATTATGAGTGGGAACGCTATACGATTAAGTCCGGCGATTTCCTTAGCACAATTGCCTTGCGGACAATGGGGAATGGGTCTGCGCCCTACTACAACTTTATAGCTCAACGCAATGGTATTGCCGATCCCAACAAAATTTATGCAGGGAATACTATTTTGGTTCCCTATGAGGTTCCGGCTCCACCTCCGCCACCCGACCTTAATAACACTGTCGGTTACGATGGCACTTCTACCCATCAAACTTACATAAGTACATTCGATCGCAATGGTGGCTCGTCCCGTTTGGGTTCGCCGACCAATAACGTTCATCCTTGGGCAAATGGTTATACCCAGGACTTTTCTGGAGGTTCCGAAGGCCGGGGCGCAATTATGAAGTCCAATGCCAACGATCTCTCTTATTGGGTTGGCAGTGACTTCTGGAATAAGTTCCTCGATACGGGTGGTGCTGAGGAAATCTTGGGCTATCCTACATCCGATCGCTATGATACGAACGGCGGCCAACGTCAAAACTTCCAAGGTGGAGCGATTATCAAATCGTCGAATGGTGTTTTCCCATTGTTTGGTGGCATTGGCGGTCATTATCTAAATGGAGAAGGCGGAGAAAACGGTCGTCTTGGCTTTCCGACAAGTGGCGAAATCGGGATCGGTAATGGTGTCATTATCCAGAACTTCGAGAACGGGAAAATAGTTTATGGTGACGGCCCGACTCGCACGGAAATGGCTGGTGCATCTCCCGATCCTACGCCAGACCCCAATCCAACTCCTGCACCAGCCCCTAATCCGGGTTACTATCCTGATTTAGCATCCCTTAGCGACAGTCAGTGGAATGAGTACACGAAGGATAACACTCGCTTTGATGTGGGCTGGCCAGACTACCGAGACGAACGGCATCTGACCCCCGAGTCGGTTCGCAATATCTACACCGATTTGTCTCAAGTTTTGTTTGGCAAGCGGTATCCGGTAACAGCAGGCTACTTGCTCGATCCGGGCTACCATAAGGAAATCGGTAAATGGCACTCTGGTTTTGATATCGATACGCCAAATTGGGAGCCAGTAAAAGCTGTTGTCGGTGGTACGACGACAATGATTCAAAATAAGACTGGCGACTACTTTGTCGGCGTTCGCGGCGACGATGGCAAACTCTGGATCTACGGTCATCTCGGAAGCATCGATCGTCCTATCGGCAGTCGTATCGAAGCCGGAGAGGTTGTTGGCAAAATTGGCAGCGTTGGCAGTCACTTACATTTAGAAGTGCAAGCGGGACCAAACTACCGCAGTTCGCAGAGTGCAAATCTCGATACTGTCCGTAACGCTACTCTCAACCCGATTAAGTCGTTTTGGGAGCTGAAAAATGCAAATGGTAGTTCTCAACCGAGTAATCCCGGCGGCGGCTCGACTGCGGGAACCTTTACGGGGCGAATGATTGCGACGAGGGGTGCTAATCTGCGTTCTGGTCCAAGTACGAGCAATGCGATTGTTGGTTCGGCAAAATACGGCGATGTTCTGACGTTCGAGGAGTCGGCAACGGGCGAGTTTATCTCCTATCCCAGTTTGGGAACGGCAAGCGACCAATGGTACAAAATTGCCGGAACAAACCAATGGATTTCTGCTACCCTCATTCACGGATCGCCGCAGTCTTCGCTTAACGAACCTGCTGCGATTCCCGGCGAACAGATGCAGTACATCGTCAAATCGGGGGATACGTTGTGGAGTATTGCGCAGCGGTTCTTGGGAGATGGCGATCGCTGGCGGGAAATTATGAAAGCTGATGGCACTACGTTTACTTCTGCGGAAGCACAAAACTTAAAAGTAGGTCAATCGGTTTATCTGCCAGTCAGCTATCAAACTGGGACGGGTCGGCCTGTTAACCCACCTCCCTCTAATGGCAATTCGGGCAGTCCGCCTTCGACAATTAGCGATGCCGGACTCAAGTTTATTGCTAACCACGAGGGTCTGAGGTTGAGTTTGTACAACGATCCAGCCGGCCACTGCACGATCGGACACGGCCATCTAGTCCATCACGGTGCTTGCAATGGCAGCGAATCTGCTGAGTTTCGCCAGGGTATAAGCAGGCAACGGGCTTTGGAACTCCTGCGCTCCGACGCCAATACGGCAGTCCAAGCCGTGAAGAGTTTGGTTAAAGTGCCGCTCAACCAGCATCAGTTTGATGCTTTAGTTAGCTTTACTTTTAATCTCGGTGCTGGAAATCTCCAAAAATCTAGTCTGCTCGCACGATTGAATAAAGGCGAGTACGATGCGGTTCCTTACGAACTGAGTCGCTGGGTCTATGCGGGCGGTCGGAAGCTGCCCGGTTTAGTGCGGCGGCGCAGCGAAGAAGGTCTGCTATTTGAAAAGGGCGTCTATACTGGAGTCGCCAATACCGGAAATACGACTCCTAACCCTCAGCCCAATACCTCTGACCCACGATCCAAGTTTGAGCTAGCTAAACAAGCTGCAATTCAACGAGCAGGCGGCACTGGCGTTGTCGGGAACCCGGTTGGTTCTCCCAAATACATTAAAGTAGATAATGGCAGTGGCTGGTATCAGGAATTCAAACACTTCAATGGAAACAAACGACTACTATCTCTGAAAGATGGCTCGGGTACTGCTTTTTGGGTACATGGTGACAATCTACGCGAATTCGAGCATTGGGGCGGCTATTGGGGAGAGTTAGGATTTCCCACCAATGACGAAACTCCTTTTACTTCCTCAAGCACGGGAACTAAAGGCGTTTGGCAGGGCTTTTCTGGATCGGGCGGTAACGCCCGGATTCATAATGGGTCGAGTCCGCCTATAAGTTCCACTGCTACTTGGGGAAGCATCGCGAGTTTCTATGAAAACATGGGTGCTGCAAATAGTTGGTTGGGTTTGCCAACTAAAGCAGAATGGCACGATCCTGATGGCGTTACCATTTGGGCTGAATTTGAACGAGGACGAATTGCTCACAACAAGACAAACGGAGAAAACGAGGCAATTCCCTACCCATATAAAGAATTGCAGTTTATTTTAGAGTTTGAGTCTCGCAATACTGGAAAATCAGCTCACCAAATTGCTAACACTCTTCGAGGTTATACTCGCGAAGATTATATCAGCGGAAAGTGGACAATAGTAACAAACTTGAGCAACCCTGGATACCTGGGAAATCAGCTTAATGGTACAACCTTGTTAAGCGGTCAAGTCACCGATTTTGGTCACTTCATTGCATCTTTATCCGATCAAGTCATGCACCCCTATCAGCTCGGTAATGCGAGCGGTGACTGGACTTCATGGGCTGGAGATATAGGCTCAGCTGTTATAGCTTACGGCGAGGGCCGCTTCACCAACCTTAATACTGCTCTAGATCAAATGGCTTCTGAATCAGATTATTCTGCCGATATTGCTGCCGTTGTTGTTGGTGCTGCACTTAACTCCTCCTCTGGTCGAAGAGGGTCTATTGCCAGTGCAATCCGCAAATATGACGAGACTTCTTATTCGGACAATGTCAAGACATTTATCCGTGAAGCACTCGGTGGTAAGATAGAGGGAAAAACCCTAAAAAATCCGGCTGATGTTGAGGCAGCTATTAGCCGAAGCGTCTCTGGTTTTGTTGCCTTAGCAGGGTTGACATTGCCAGACGCAAATCATGTTCTACAAGGAGCACTACACTTTCTAAGCTATCTCGTTGAAAAATCAGGCTTAGATAGTTTCAAATTTAAACCATATCGCAATCCGAGTTTAACAATATTGGGAAAGTTAGACAGTGAGGTGAGTATTCCTTTGCGGTAAGTAGTAAATCGTGTAACTTAGGTTTATAAATAGATCGCCCTTTTCCAGGTAAAGCTTGGTATTTATAAATAGCGATCGCCTTTTTACCCAGAAAGCGATCGCCTTTTTACCCAGAAAGCGATCGCCTATTTCCCCAGAGAGCGATCGCCTTCTCAGAGAGCGATCGCCCTTTGTCACCCAGAGAACGATCGCCTCTTTTTCCCAGAGAGCGATCGCTCTTTTTCCCAGAGAGCGATCGCTCTTTTTCCCACCAGAGAGCGATCGCCTTTTTCCCCACCAGAAAGCGATCGACCTGTTTCCCACCAGAGAGAGATCGCCTTCTCAGAGAGCGATCGCCCTTTGTCACCCAGAGAACGATCGCCTCTTTTTCCCAGAGAGCGATCGCTCTTTTTCCCACCAGAGAGCGATCGCCTTTTTCCCCACCAGAAAGCGATCGACCTGTTTCCCACCAGAGAGCGATCGCCCCTTGCCGCCCAAGCAAAGAAACCGGGTTTCTTCTGTGGAGATCGGAAGTTAACTGTGTCACCGGAAAAGAAACCCGGTTTCGCGCGTCCCCTGAGAGGGCGCAAGAGTTTGTAAGACTAAAGTCCTTACTGCTAATGGGGGGCGATCGCTTTTTTGGGTGGGCGATCGCTTTCTTCCGGCCCCGAATAGCCTTTTCCCTTGATATAATCAAAAAATACGACTTAATTGATGCCCACGATGACACAACCGACAATTCAACTCCAAATTCCCTTTGATTCCCTAGTCAATGCGATCGCCACCCTAACGATAGAAGATAAAATTCAGCTTTTCCAGCTTCTAGAAACAGAAATTGCCCAATTAGAAGAAGACTGCTTGGAGGAAGATCCAGCAGTCCTTGCTGAAATCCAGGAATCTCGTACTGCCTACCAAGCAGGAGACTATCAAACCCTAGATCGATATATTGCTTCTCGGAAGAACAAAACTCCATGACTTATACTGTAGTCGTTCCGAAACCGTTCCAAAAGCAACTAGATAGTCTGCCCGAAGATATCCAAGAGCGAATTATTGAAAAAATCACGCCATTGGGTGAAGACCCTCGGCCTCCCGGAACTGTAAAGTTAAAAGGCTATGACAATGAATATCGGCTCCGCATTGGTGATTATCGCGTGCGCTACGAAATCAATGATAAAGACTTGTTGGTATTATTGCTTCATTGTAAGCATCGAAAAGATGTTTATAAAAATTGAAACATGAAAAATTCAAGGATTACTAGAGTATTTAAGGTTAAAGGAGAAAAATACGATGTGATTCCCTGAACGAGACCTAGCCGATAATTGGTAATTTACGGAGTCACGGGCGATCGCCTATTTTCCCCAGAGAGCGATCGCTCTTTTTTCCACAAGGATCGCGATCGCTCTTTTTCCCACAAGGATCGCGATCGCCCTTTTTACGACAAGGATCGCGATCGCCTTTTCACCCAGAGAGCGATCGCCCTTTTTCCCACCAAAGAGCGATCGCCTTTTTCCCCAGAGAGCGCTTTTTTCCCATTTCCCAGAGAGCGATCGCTATTTTACTTGGCAATAGACTTTTGCGGACGGGACGCCCTACGAGGGAAAGGTGGCGATCGCCCCATCAGCGCCAAAAATTTGTCATAATTAAGGTAGAGTAACAGGGAATACAGCTATGCCAACTCTAACAGAGACCCCAATGGGCAAAATCCTCACTACCTTAACGATTACTAACCGTGCCGACCAATCTGCTGCTGCACGCGGGTTGATTCCTCAAGAGGAAGTGCGTTCCATCACCATAGATAATGTTTTAGTGGATACGGGAGCAACAACACTGTGCCTACCTCCCGATCTCATTGCTAAACTCGGACTCGAACTCCTCAAAGAAGTAGATGTGGGAACGGCCACCGGAATCAGTAAAGCCCGCATTTTTCAAGATGCGAAAATTTCTTTGCTCGGTCGAGAAGGAACTTTTGAATGCTTAGAACTTCCAGGAGGGCGGGATCCGTTAGTGGGAGTAATTCCCCTTGAAGCCTTGGGGCTGGAACCCGATTTACGCAACCAAACCTTAAAAGTTTTACCCGAAGAGTCTGTCGATACCTATTTGACGATTTTATAAGATAAATCGATAACCTATTGTCGTTTAGACAGCGATCGCCTTTTAACCAGAAGTGGGGAGGCGATCGCCCTTTTTTCCCCAGAAAGCGATCGCCTATTTTCCCAGCAGAGAGCGATCGCCCTTTTTTCCCAGAGAGCGATCGCCTTTTTGCCCAGAGAGCGATCGCCCTTTTTTACCAGAGAGCGATCGCTTTTTTCCCAGCAGAGAGCGATCGCCCTTTTTTACCAGAGAGCGATCGCCTTTTTTCCCCAGAAAGCGATCGCCTTTTTCCCAGCAGAGAGCGATCGCCTTTTTGCCCAGAAAGCGATCGCCCTTTTTTACCAGAGAGCGATCGCCCTTTTTTCCCAACAGAAAGCGATCGCCTTTTTTCCCCAGAAAGCGATCGCCTTTTTCCCAGCAGAGAGCGATCGCCTTTTTGCCCAGAAAGCGATCGCCCTGCATACAGTCAATAGCGATCGACTTTTAGTTAGCCTGCAACCTTCGTCGGACTTGGAGGGATCAAACCTTCTTCTTGGCAATACTCAAGATAGCTGGCAATAGCTTCTTGGGCATTGGCGATCGCTTCTTCATAAGTTTTCCCATAAGTGCTTGGCTGCATCGCCAATTTAGCAAACTCTGGCAACGTTACCAAATACAGTCCATCCGCTTGGGACCATTCAATTAATAAACTATAGCGGTAATTCATGCCTCTGACTCCTCCCCGGCACTTGTTTCCAACTCTTGAATCGCTTGTTTTAATAATTTCTCCAGATACAACGGTGTATCCTCACCGTCTTTGAAGGCAATCGTAATCAACAGTTGCAGTTGCGGATGCTTCCAGTTTTCATGCCTCCCCTTTCCGCGCCGCTGCACAAAACCCAATTTAATCAACTCAGCTTTGTAGGCGCGAATTTTCCTTGGCATATATGCCCCTTGACTTCATTTTAAATATTTTCACATTTGCGGCATTTGCTAGTCGCGAATTATACAGATTATATGAGCTGCGAACGGTCGAAAATACGGCTTTTTCATGCATCATTGACAGCACGCAGATGGTTTACCCCTGGGACGCTAGGCATAAATCGTTTCTCCAACTTCTACATAACGATAATTCTCATCCTTATTTAATTCGTCAACTACCTCCAGGTAGGATTTAAGTGCATCTTTGATGTTTTCCAGAGCTTCGGCTTCTGTATCACCCTGAGAGCAACAGCCCGGTAGATAAGGGCACCAGACCGCGTACCCCTGATCTGTTTTTTTCAGCCTGACTTTGTATTGCATGGGTTTTCCTGCCAGTTCTGCTGCTGTCATTATACAGTAGAAGCGACCGAAGCGCGATCGCTTTTGAGGCGAGTTGGGTAAGCGATCGCCTTTTTTCCCAGAAAGCAATCGCCTGTTTTCCCCAGAAAGCGATCGCCCTTTTTTCCCAGAGAGCGATCGCCTGTTTTTCCCACCAAAAAGCGATCGCCTTTTTTCCCAGAAAACGATCGCCCATTTCTGCCAAGCAAAGAAACCGGGTTTTTTAGACAAATATACGCCTGCTAAGCGATATGTCTGATAAAAACCCGGCTTCTGAGTTATATAGCTGGTCATAGTCAGCATCCTCATCGTTATCCCAAATCTTGGCAAAAGCGGTTTCCGAAAGTTTTGCCGCCGCACGACTTAAAAGAATCCTGTCACTTTTCGCTAACAGGAAGTCCACAAAATCTTCTACTTCTGTAATTTTATCGGGAGGTAAGTTGCGGATTTTTTTGATTAATTTTGTTTCGGAATAAGTTCCTGAGTTCATCTTATTCTCTAATTCTTAGATGAGAGTTTTGACTGGCACCATAAATCAGCGTAAAATAGCTGCTTTTTAGCATAGCACACAACAGCAAGGTGTGGGTGTCGCGAGTTGAAACGAAAAAGGGCGAGCCTATGAATGGGGGGCAGTAAGCGGTAAATATCCCCAAAGATATCTTTTAGTCGGCGATCGCTTTTGAGAGGGCGATGGGTTGGTCAAACTAAAGTCCTTACTACGAACGAAGTTTTTAGGTGGGCGATCGCTTTTTTGGGGATATGAGAAACCGGGTTTCTTTATAGAATCTCTGTCACCCAACCAATATTCTCCTAAAAACCCGGTTTCTTGGTCGGGGCGATCGCCTTTTTTTCCCAGAAAGCGAGCCTCCGTAGGAGGAGCTTCGCTTACGCCTTTTTCCCCAGAAAGCGAGCCTCCGTAGAAGGAGCTTCGCTTACGCCTTTTTTCCCAGCAGAAAGCGATCGCCCATTTCTGCCAAGCAAAGAAACCGGGTTTTTTAGACAAATATACGCCTGCTAAGCGATATGTCTGATAAAAACCCGGTTTCTGAGTTATATCAAATCCGGTTAAACAGCCACAGTTTCTAGGGGTCCCCCGGAAGCGCCCCGGTTGGTCTTGGGCGGCCGGGGTCGTATCGCTCGCTTGGGAATTGCCCCAAAGGTATTTATGGGGGTATTCATGGAACAGCGGAAGCGGATTTGATATAAGTCCTGTATTGCACTAAAAACAAGAGCGAATTTCTCCCAAGGAAAACCCACCCGCTGCTCGCGACAGGGTGCGAAATCGGCGGGCTATTGGGTGGGATATCTTCCCGGCCGGACGCTGCGATTGGGGGCGTGCCAACGGCCGACTTGCCGGAGAGTCCAAGGCTTACCCCGCCGCAGGCCGGTTTTTTAAGGGAGAAATTGTTTGACTGAGAATACCTCCTTGCTAGTTTTGACAGATGTTTCCAGTTCTAATGGGTCGCGGTTATTAGCCGTGGCCCCTATTTATGCACCCCAAAGCTTCGGGAGCTATAAATCCATCTTAGCATCGTTTTTCTCGAATGTCAACATTAAATAGAAAAATTTTTTGCGCCTTCTGCACTTCGCGCAGTTTCTGCATTGTCCTATAGCCTAATATTACAGCTTCAGTCGCGATAGCTGGATCCCCGGCCAACAGATTTGCGCTTTACTAAAAATATTGGCCTTGGTCTCCGAGTATTTGGCCCCTTATAAAATATAGCTTTTGACTAATTCATACAGCTAGGATCCACTGTAGTTGATAATTTAGGCTACTTTCCGCGTTGTTTTAGCTGTTGTTAATATCAAATCCGTACTGCCTACCAAGCAGGAGACTATCAAACCCTAGATCGATATATTGCTTCTCGGAAGAACAAAACTCCATAACTTATACCGTAATAGTTCCGAAACCGTTGCAAAAGCAACTAGATAGTCTGCCCGAAGATATCCAAGAGCGAATTATTGAAAAAATAACGCCATTGGGTGAAGACCCTCGGCCTCCCGGAACTGTAAAGTTAAAAGGCTGTGACAATGAATATCGGCTCCGCATTGGTGATTATCGCGTGCGCTACGAAATCAATGATAAAAAATTGTTGGTGTTATTGCTTCATTGTAAGCATCGAAAAAATGTTTATAAAAATTGAAACATTAAAAATTAAGAGATTACTAGAGTATTTAAGGTTAAAGGAGAAAAATACGATGTGATTCCCTGGGAGCATTTCACTTTTGTAACGGGACAGCCCGGAGGGCTTTGTTTGTGTAGCCGGGCCAGCCGCCTGGGAGGCGGGGCTTACGCCTATAGGCGTTAGGCGGCTAGATACGAAATTGAAATGCTCCCTGATTCCCTGAAGGAGACCTAGCCGATAATTGGTAATTTACGAAGTCACGGGCTATCGCCTTTTTCCCACCAGAGAGCGATAGACTTTTTTCCCAGAAAGCGATCGCTATTTTGTTTGGGAATAAGCGCGGGCGATCGTAATATCTGTCTTTTCTAGTAATTGAGGCGTAAGCGAAGCTTTTCCGCAAAGGAGGCTCGCTTTTTAATCGAGTTTGGAAGATGTTATTGCAATACCAAAGCAGCTTAAGACTGTGAAATAGGGAAAAGGTTTTACGCATTAAAATCGGGAAAACGAGCGAGAGTAAGTTGGATAGCGGCGCAAAGAGAAAATAAGACACAACCGGTTTTTTTCTGGGTGTCATTATTTCAGGTGGAGGGCATCCTTGGACTGAGATAGGGCGGGTATCTTTCAACACTTCATGGGCACAGTTCTCAATATTGCATCAAATTCCCAATTCGCTTTCTTCTAATTTGCATGGTTTGAGCATAGAATTTTATATGCCCGCCAATCAGACATTTGATTTAGATGTAGGCGGTCTGCAATTAGAGGTTAACGGTGCCCCGACCGATCTAGAGCTTTATTTAAATTGATTATCAGCCTCTTAGCCCCAGTATGCAAGATTCATTTTTAATAGCTCCTCTTTCGTAAAATTAGGAGGTGCATTCCCAATGATTTTGGCTGGAAAGCCTGCTATCTTCTTGTAGGGCTCCAATACCGGGTCTTTAACCACGGCACCACCACCCACTACAGTCCCGTCGGCAATTACTATTCGGTCAATTCCTTGCTTAGCTATTTGAATTTGAGAATAAATCCCAAACCAGCACTTGTCGCCAATAACTACCGGAACGGTTCTAAGTCTTGAAATTTTAAAAGAATACTCAGAATAATTTTCAATTTCCCGAGTGCGTAGCTCTGGGTCTAAATGGTGCATCTGAGAATCAGTTATGAAAGTTACTGGGGCAATCAAATTACGATCGCCTATCACAATGCTGTTTTCGCAATGAATTCTAGCGCCGTGATTTAAGACAGATTTTTGCCCAATTTTAAGTGTTGTGTTTGGGTTTTACAAAGCAATCTTAACGCCCCTAAGTATAGTACCATACCCAATATCCAGCAAACAGCGATCGCCCAATATAATCTCAGAGTTAACAACTGAAGCATTATTCCATAAGTTTATCTTTGAGTCAGCGCAAAGTGATACCGAAGACATTATCACTTTTAATGCCTTGTTAGTTGCGTTCGAGATGTCGCTATATGAGCCCCCAGTAGCTACATCGCAATGAGTTACTAATTGCATAGTATATTTCAAGTTATAAAGTTGGTCCGACCTACTGACAGCACAGGCCACTATACTGGACCTGTTATTGTATTGGTCATTCCCAATAGATCCATCTGCCAACGAATAAATCCATAACCAAAAAATGCACCCAACCCGTGGCTGCAGCGCCTTCTTAGGCAAAGAAGCGGGCAATGTCTGCGAGCTTCGGGTTTGCAAGGGCCTGGGCAGTTTCGGCATTTATTTCGCCGGTCAATAAGTATAGATAAAGACAAGCTAATAACGCGAAAGGAAGATAAGATTCCATTACCTTGCGAGTTACGCCCCAGTTGGGCAAGAAAATTATCAAGGTCCAAAATGGCAAAACGAATACGTTGGCGACAGTGAAAATTGCCTCGATTGTCATGGTTGGCTTTTCCTCGGCAAGGAGTCCCAATTTTTTACTTTGAGAATGTTAGCACAGTTTTTTAGAAACAGGTTCGATTCTAGCCAAAAGCTTTCAAGCTTTACTATATATATAGTGTTGCTGGTGCTTGTGGGCTTGCAGGGTTGTAGTCAACAGAGCGATCGCATCGCCAATCCTCAAGAGCCAAAACCGGATTTATCCCAATTTGTCCGCTGGTGCTTGGGAGAACAAGGCGACCTCGCCCCCGAGGCCAGACATACAGTAAATATGATTTTGGAGCGATCGGGAGTAAGGCGATCGGGAGCGATCGGGACGGGAGCAAAAGAATGCGATCTAGCTCCCAAACAACTAAGCAATCTTAAAGAACTCAATCTCAGCTCTGCAAAAATTGCCGACCTTCGCCCCCTGCAAAGTCTGACTCACCTCGCCAAACTAGATCTCAGTTTTAATCAAATCTCCGATCTTAGTTCCTTATCAACTCTGACGGAGCTAACTCGCCTGAACTTGTCCGCCAATCAAATTAGGGATATTAGTTCTTTATCGACTCTGACAGAGCTAACTCGCCTGAACTTGTCCGCCAATCAAATTAGGGATATTAGTTTCCTATCCTCCCTAACCAATCTCGTCCATCTCGATCTCTCCTCAAATCAAATATCCGATATCGGCGCTTTGTCCTCTCTGACCCAGCTTGCAAATCTCAACTTAGCTAAAAACCAGAAAATAGCAGATATTGCTGCTCTATCATCCCTCGCTAACTTGATTCGCCTAGACCTGCGTTTCAATCAAATCTCCGATCTTAGCGCCTTGTCTTCCTCCACCCAACTAACCGAGCTGTTCCTGAGTAACAATCAGATTGCGGATATTGACGCTTTATCTTCTTTGACCCAGCTAGAGACTCTAGATCTGAATCAAAATCAAATTTCCGACATCAACGGCCTATCATCTCTAACCAATCTCGTCCAACTCCAGCTCTGGCAAAATCAAATTTCCAACATTAATGCCCTATCATCTCTGACCGATCTGGCAGACCTGGTTCTTAGTAATAATCAGATTGCCGATATCGGTGCCTTGGCCAATCTGGAGAAGCTGACCTATCTGAATCTCGGCTTTAACCAAATTACCGATCTTCGCCCCCTAGCCAATCTCGCTAATTTAACTAATCTTTCTGTTCCTTATAATAAGGTCGTCAAGCTCGACCCCTTGGCGGGACTTACTCAGCTCAGCCATCTGAGCTTAAGCCACAATCAAATAGCGGACATTACGCCGTTGAAGTCCCTGACTAATTTGACCGATCTGGCTCTGGATTATAATTCTATTATCAATCTCCAATCCCTGGAAGGATTAGCCGGCCTCGCCAAACTGAATTTGGGCAATAATCAAATTGCCGATATAGCTCGGTTGCAATCTCTGAAGAATCTAGAATCTGTAGCGCTTAATAACAATCAAATTGCCGATATTAGCCCCCTGTCGTATTTGTCACTGCTGAGGCAAGTCCAGCTTTTTAACAATCGAATTTCCGACCTGAGTCCCTTGTCTTCCTGCCAGAATCTCGTCTCTCTCGGGCTCGGCAATAATCGCATCTCGGATGTTGCGGCTCTTGCCGGCTTGCAAAATCTCAGCAAACTTTCTTTGATTGACAATCTAGTTGCCGATGCGAGTCCTCTGGCTTCTCTGAGTCAATTAAATACGCTAGATTTACGACATAACCCGATCTCCAATAAAACTTGCCCAGTGCAGCCGGCGTCTATCTGTGGGTTTTAACGGGGTTTTAACGAAGTTTGCCCGATCGCGAGCTGCCGTGTTTGGAAAGAAATCAGATGGGCCAAGTGGAAACCATGTCCGGTTTGGGCAAATTGTTATATCAAATCCGCGTAGCTGTTCCATAAATCCCGTAGGGGCAATCCCAAGAGCGCACCGTCAGGTCAGCGAAGCTATCGCCCCGATTGTATGAGGCTATCCCGGGGCGGGCACGGGGAACCCCTACAAACTGTGACTGTTTAAACGGATTTGATATTATATATAAAAATATTTTTAAGACTGACGCAAATCGCGCAAATCGTCAGATATAACTCTATATATATATTTTTGGTGCTACTTGCACGTCCCAGATTGGGAGTTATAGCGGTAAGCCCGTATCTTACGCTATAACTCTCCAAGAAAACCAAACCGGGTAACTCTGATGCGATCGCCAGATTTCTCACAAAATGCGATCGCGATAGAATGAAAAACACGCTGCTCGACAGCCAAAACCCATACCAGGAGAAATGACATGACCGGACACGATCTGTTTCTGTTGATAACGCTTCTTTTCCCCGGCATTTTGCTATCCGCCCTAATTATGGGCACTTTTGCTGCTGGGGGTTAAAGACTCATATATATAGAACGCAGGCCTTGGTCGCTACATTGTCAATCCCAGGCATAATGTGGCGGCCTTGGGTTTTGCAGTAAAAGACCCGAAACCGAGAGAGCGATCGGACCTCAGTCCACCAGCATCAAGCAAATTTGTCTGAAAGCGATCGCATATTTGGCTCCGCTACATTGATTGCCCTTGGAGCTTTCGCCGCTTTCGCTTTGGGCAAGGTGCCCTGGGAGCAAGTTAAAGATTTTCTTAAATGCGATCCTCCTGCCCAAACTTGACTTGTATCATACTCTCAAGCATCAGGCGTTGCCCTTGCGGAATGCCTTGCAGAATGCCTTGCTGAATGCCTTGCTGGATACCTTGCTGAATGACTTGCTGAGTAGCACTTTCTAGCTTTTCTGTATATAGAGGTGATAGTTCCATAATTAAAGAGAACTTCGCAATAAAGGAGATCTCAAACGGGACAAAAACATTGCCAGAAGCCTCGCCCAACTTGGCGTCCGGGACGAGACTCGTTCTTCCAAGGACAATATCTCCAAGCCGGGGAGGGGAAAACCTCTATAGGTCACTCCCTCCGAGGGATGCCATTCATACATGGATATGGCTTGGTCTTCTTCGTATTCTGCTTCAGAAATAACTCTATACCGGAAAGTCTTTGGTTGCGAAACCAGCATTACGGGGATTTCTTCGCCTGCTGGCGATACTAATTTGTAGCTTGCTAGGAAATTGCTGTTATTCATAACCCCAAAAAATTGCGATCGCGCCTGATGTTCTAATTGCTCGAAGACATTAACGAGTATGAGAGATAAACTCAATCATCCTGACCTAACTTTCTCTTAACGTCAAGGATAGGACAGTAACGCTCGTTATACAAAAAATTTAAGATGCCCCCTAGTATATTTACCACAATGAACCATTTTTGTCTAGTCCCGTGCGATCGCTATCCCGACAGCCCGGTGACCCCCTTCTTGTATCTGGAAGATTTAGGTCATTGACCCTAGGCCGGGAATCGCTTATAATGACGACTCTGTAGAAAATGCGGAAAAATGCGATAGAGGTTTCTGCATTTTCTATTATATTGCGATCGCTTAGCAACTGTGGAAATTCGGGATGCGGCAGGTAACGCGCTAATCACTTGTATTGAAATTATTTCCCCTGCCAATATGCAATCTCTACTGGGAGCTAATGACGAGGCTAACGATGAATAGGAGCGATCGCATTTTCAGAGCTAGTAAAGGAGGCGATCGCTTCCTCGCCCGTCAACTTACCAATCCAATGCTATATTTAAGAGTAACAATTGCTTATTATTACGAATGATAAACTAGCATATAGTGATACCTTAGAAATCCCAGCCAATCAAAGGCATCGCTTGGGGTAATATCTGCTTCTCTTCCTTCATCGACATTATACAGACGAACCCGCAGATAGACCTCGGGAAGATGGGTCAGTCTATCTGGCCATTCAATTGCAACTATTCCTTTTTCGACTTCGATACCTTCCCAGTATGACTCTAGATTCAAATCCTTTATGTCTTTAGGTTGCAAGCGATACAAGTCTATATGATAAAGAGGCATTCGACCTTTTGGGTACTCGGCGATTAAATTGAATGTCGGACTAACAACAGGTTCTTTAATGCCCATACCGAAGGCCAGTCCCTGAACCAAAGTAGTTTTGCCCGCACCCAAGTCTCCCTCTAACAACAGACTGCTACCAGGGTCAAGAGTCTTTCCGAGGGCTATGCCCAAGTCATAAGTGTCTTGTGCATTTGCAAGCGGCATCTTAGTCATAGCTATTGCAATTTATTTTATTTGACTAAATTATTATATAGGGCATTGGGCATTGGGCATATTCGCATTGGGCATGGTAATTTTAAGTTTTGAGTTTTGAGTTTTGAGTTATATATTTGCAATAATACAGTCATATTACAAGTTGGCTAAATGCAACTCAAAACTTAAAACTTAAAACTTAAAACTTTTTTGGTCAGCTTGTGACTTGAGTGCGGCTGTACCAGCGTAACAATGCCCGTGCTAAAGCTTGGGAGTTATGGCGGACATAACCTTCGTCTGGGTCTTGGTCCATTACATTGGCCGGGACGATTTGACGGCCTAATTCCCGAACTGCTTCGCGATCGAGATAAACGGGATGGGAATTTTCTTGGGCATAGCGAATTAGGGCGCTGGCCGAGGGAACTTCTCGCTGGACGAGAACGGCATCGAATAGGGGGCGTCCGCAAGCCGCATCAATGGCTTTGATATGGTCGGAAACCGAATAGCCTTGGGTTTCCCCGGGCTGAGTCATTATATTGCAGATATAGATTTTGGGAACCGAGCGACTGGCGATCGCCTCGGTAATTTCTCGCACCAAGAGATTGGGAATAACGCTAGTATAGAGGCTTCCCGGCCCAAAGATAATCAAATCTGCTTCGCGAATAACCTGCAAAACTTTGGGCAAAGCGGGTGGATTGGCGGGAGTGCAGCCAATTTTCACAATAGTCCCTTTCGCTTCGGAGATACTGGACTCGCCCTCAATGCGACGGCCGTCGGCTAGCTCGGCCCAGAGGTGAACGTCGCTGAGGGTAGCTGGCAGGACTTGTCCCCGCACGGCCAGAACTTTGGAACTAGCGGCGATCGCCCGTTCCAAATCCCCAGCAATATCGGTCATTGCTGTCAGGAAGAGATTACCAAAACTATGGCCTGTCAAACCATTCCCAGCCCGGAAGCGATATCCAAACAATTCTGTTAATAATTTTTCTTCTGCTGCCAGAGCCGTCAAACAGTTGCGAATATCCCCTGGAGGGAGAATCCCATTTTCGCGCCGTAGGCGTCCCGAAGAGCCGCCATCGTCAGCCACGGTAACAATAGCGCTAATATTAGCGCTGTAAGTCTTAAGTCCCCTAAGCAGAGTGGAAAGACCCGTGCCCCCACCAACGGCCACTATTTTTGGTCCTCGATTTAAGCGGCGGTGGTTCAAAAGCACGTCAACCAATTCTTCTTCATCCCCACCAAGTCTAAGCACTTCGCTAATAGAGCCCACTGTTCGACTTTGACCCCAGACTAGCAAAAGCATTCCCACCAAAAACACTAGGGGCCCGCTGATGTAATGGGGAATTATGGCAGCAATCTTCCCCAGAAATGCTTCAACTAACTGGATGACTCTAAAAATAGGGGTCAGCCTTATCCAAATCGCCAAACCCAGGAGGCTCAGCAGTACGCCGCCCAGGCTCAAAAGCAACCAACGTTTGACGAACAATCCCGGAGACAGCCATTTGAACCACGATTGGAAGCGATTTGGGGTTCTGCGTCCCAGGGCAGCTAAGGAGCTGGTCTCTACTTGGATTGCCCGCAGGGCTTGTTTTAATAAACCGTTTGACATAGCTGATTCGGTTTTATTTCTCCTTTCACACAAAACTTTACACCAGAAAATTTCTAGTGGTAGGGGCGACTGGGGAGATGGGGAGGATGGGGAGAGAGAGGCGGAGGATGGCGGGGTTGGGAGGAATTAAGGGAATTCCAAAAAATAAATTACCCAGTTTGTAGCATAGATATCCCGCCCGTCCGGGGTCGCAGACTTTTCGGGAAAGTCCGTTCGGCAACCTGGAGGGAGGATATGATATTTGGAAATCTCTAAAAGTCAATAATATTATCTCCTCCCATCTCGCCTCCATCTGTTCCACCCTTTTCCCATATCCTAAATCTGGGTGGGGGCGACCAATGGTTGTGGCTTGCGTTTTTGGACAACTATACTAAACGGTCAGTTTCCGGTCGGGATAAAAAACAAAGCAGCTTATGTCGGAGCCTTCAATCGAACTTAAGGGAATTTCTAAGACTTTTGGCTCGAATAAAATCTTGGATGGTGTCGATCTAACTATTAATCTACATGAGGCGTTGGGAATTATTGGCCCATCGGGAACGGGAAAGTCAACGATTCTGCGCATAATTGCCGGCTTGTTGGAACCCGATGCGGGAGAAGTTTATATCCAAGGACAACTTCGGGAAAGATGGGTTGACGATCTGGCGGATCCTATGGGAATTGGCATGGTATTTCAGAATGCCGCTTTGTTTGATTCGCTGACTGTTAATGAAAATGTGGGGTTTCTTCTGTATCAGCATTCCAAACTGCGTCGTAACAAGATTAAAGAATTGGTCAACGAGAAGTTGGAGATGGTGGGATTGCCAGGAATTGGCGATCGCTACCCTGCGGAGCTATCTGGCGGTATGCGCAAGCGGGTTAGTTTTGCCCGTGCAATTATGTCTAACCCAGAAGACCCTAGAGCCAATCCAGAAGTTTTGCTATACGACGAACCTACAGCAGGTCTAGATCCAATTGCCTCGACGGTGATAGAAGATTTAATCCGGCAGTTGCAAGCAGCCAAGGGAGGTTGTAGCACTTATGTTATGGTTACTCACCAAGACAGCACTATCCGCCGCACCTGCGATCGCGTTATTTTCCTCTATCAAGGCAAAGTTCAATGGGAAGGCAGTATCGATGGCATTGATAATTGCGATAACCCATTAGTCCGACAATTCTTCAGCGGCAGCGTTAAAGGTCCAATTCAGGTTATTGCTTAAAGTCAAGAAAAAATTGGGCATTGGGTATTGGGCATGTTCGCATCGGGCATTGGACAAAAAAGCTCTAAGCTTTCAGCAAATTTGCTTATGCGCTCAATGCGCAGGCTGCGCCAACAGCAAATTTGCTGACCGCTGACCGCTGACCGCTGACCGCTATCGCGTCGGGCATGTTCGCATCGGGCATCGGGCATGTTCGCATTGAGCTGAAAGCGATTCGCTTCTTTACTTTCAAAACTACCTTGACAGGCTACTAGCCCAAGATGTGATTAGGAGACTTCTGGGAAAGAAAGTACCGCTTCCCCTCCCAGGATGTGTTGGGGTGGGTTCTTACCCGATCGCAGTACCCACCCCCAACGCCCTCCCGAGAGTCCCGAGAGGGGGCAGAAGCTCCGATATTCTGGTACTTTTATTAACAGAAATCACCTTAATAACAAATAAACTATGATCGATAACACGGAAGTAGGATTCAGGAGGAACGAGGATGCGATCGCGAAAGCTTAGGGAAGGCTCTGTGGGCCTTCTAATGCTATTTGGTGTGGGTCTATTTATCTTCCTGGCAAGCTGGTTGCGCGGGCTCAACTTCGGCAGCAAAAACTATACCATAGTGGCGGAGTTTGAGAATATTGCCAAGCTACAAGACTCTGCCCCAGTAAGGTATAGAGGGGTTACCGTCGGCAAAGTAATCGCGGTAAAACCCGGGTCGAATGGTGTAGATGTAGAAATGTTGATTGTTGCCCAAGACTTGATTATCCCGCGAGACGTATATGTTGAAGTAAATCAATCTGGTTTTATCGGCGAAACCTCGATTGACATCATCCCTCTAAAACCATTGTCTGCTGTAGCCAATGCTACGAGTCCTGTGGATACAGACTGCAACTCAGACCTGATTGTTTGCGATCGCGATCGGCTCAAAGGGCAACTTGGCGTCACCTTTGACGAACTACTGCGCTCTACTCTCCGGTTTAGCAAAACTTTTGCAGATCCTGCTTTTGTCGGCCAACTCAATACTTTGATTAAAAATAGTACCGCTGCTACCGCAGAGATTGCCGAACTCTCTAGAGAACTGAATGTTTTAACCCAATTAGTACAAAGAGACCTAGGTCCCATAACAACAAAAGCCCTGGATTCTGCCAATACTTTAGCCGCTGCAGCAACTCGCATCAGCGTTACTGCCAGTCAATTTGGCCCTACAGCCCAGCGCATTAATACCGCGATCGATGAGTTCGGCACCACTGCCAATCAACTGCGAGGAACTGCATCGCAAATTAACGAACTAATAGCCAATGCCAACGCGACCTCATCGCAAGTCAACGAACTAATAGCCAATGCTAATGCGACCTCGTCGGAAATCAGCGGCCTGATTGCTAATGCCAGCGCGACCTCGTCGGAAATCAGCGGCCTGATTGCTAATGCTAACGCGACTTCATCGGAAATCAGCGGCCTGATTGCTGATGCCAGCGCGACTTCATCGGAAATCAATAGCCTGGTGGCTAATGTCAACAGTTTGGTTACCGCCAATCGTTCTACCTTGGTGGGGACTCTCGATAATTTGAACCAAACGAGCCAGGAATTGCGGACTGCTGTGGGGGGTCTGTCCCCTGCGATCGCTCGTATCCAAGGACAAGTAAATGACGCAGGACTGATAGAACTCCTCTCCAACCTGGAAGTCGCCAGCGAAAATATCGCCCAACTCTCAGTAGATGCTACCGAAGCTTCTGCCAACTTGCGGGATTTGTCCAACCCTACCAATCTCCTCCTGCTGCAACAAACCCTCGATTCTGCCCGCCTCACCTTCGAGAATGTCGAGAAAATTACCTCAGATTTAGATAGACTGACCGGCGATCCCAATTTCCTCAACAATATCCGCGAACTAATCGATACTCTTAACAACCTCTTATCTTCTTCAGAAGATCTCGAACGTCAAGCCGAGCTAGCCGAAAACCTGGCCATCCTCAATTCTGCTGTCAACGCAAGCGTCAGAGCCGACCTACCCGAATCTGACCCCCGATCCCAAGAGTTTTGAGTTCTTAGCTTGAGAGCTCTTAGCTTGAGAGCTTTGAGTTGCTCCCTGTGCTCCCTGTGCCCCCTTGCTCCCTCTGCTCCCTCTACTCCCTGCTCCCCCTTTCAAGGCAATCTGCGGGTATGTTTTTTATAATCCTCTTTTTTGATGTTGTCGGTGGGTTTCGTAGCTTTCTGGGGCGAAGCATTCCAGTACAAAGGTTTTCTCTTATAACAATAAGTTATCTCGCTTATTGCTGTCGCCCCTACGCCGTCGATTCGCCTATAAAACATCAAATCTAAAAAACATACCCCGAGGTAAGCTCTGCTCCTCTGCTCCCTTGCTCCCTCTGCTCCTCTGCTCCCCCTGCCCCCACACTCCCCACAGTCCCCACCCTCCCCACAGTCCCCACAGTCTCCACACTCCCCTGCTCCCAAAACTAATAACGGCCCGTTTTTAGAAGTTATCCTAGAAACGGGCCAATATTATTTGCCGCTATTATTTGCCGCTATTGTTAGCAGATGAGGAAATTATTCTTCTTCGTCGGCACTCGCACCATTTTTGGCGTTATCCTCTGTTGTTTGTCCTTCGTCCAGTTGCTTGAGGTGAATGTGCTTGTAGCCGAGCTTGATTGCAAACTCGTCCCCAGGCTTCAAGTTCATTGACTTAGTATAGGTCGAACCGATCACAATTTGGCCGTTTTGGTGGACGCTTACCCGGAAAGTGGGTTCTCGCCCACGACCATCTTTGGCCGCATCTGGATCCAAGTCAATACCCTTAGCTGCCAGCAAGGCATCATAAAAATCCGTGAGGTTGACGCGGGTTTGCCCTGAACTGGAAGTTTCGCTGTATCCGCAGCGCTTCGCTCTTTCTCGGCGGGATAAGTGAGAGAGTTCTTTTACTTTTTGAAGAAGCGCCTTACCCGTTAGTGGTGCTGTTGCAGTCTCAGTCATCGTCTTCGACAATGTCCTTCCATATCTTAGTAAGTAAACAGAGCCTACTGTGAATTTTAGCTCTTATTTCAAATATATACTGAAATTCTTGATTTGTGACAACTTTTTTGAATTTTAGGCAGAATTTAGTCAGATCGCTTAACGGGAAGCCAGCGTTTCCGGGGCATGAAAGGGTTACAAATTTTACAAAGACGCTCTTGATTACAAGGTTTGCGCTTTCCAAGGGAACGCCAACTGCACCCTTGCAGATTCCCTCTCGGGATAGGGAATTTTAGGAGAGGACAACAGGGCATATCTGTAACCAGAGTAGATTCCCGCGATTTATTACCAGTATTTTTATTGCAATTTAGCAATAATTTCAAAGAGAGCTGACCTGTCGCCGTAGTTCCTTGAGAGACTTATAAATCTCTGGAAGGCGATTGTAGATGGCTACTGTCTTGAGCCAAAGTTTGTTGGTAATGGCTGGATATCCAGAGACAATAGCACCGGAGGGAACATCGTGGTGAATTCCCGATTTAGCAGTAGCGATCGCAGAGTTCCCAACTTTGACCTGGTTGGCAATGCCCACTTGTCCGGCAAGGATAACATTGTCTCCTAGCTCCACTCCACCAGCCAGACCGACTTGAGCAGCTATAGCACAGTTTTGACCAATTTGGCAGCCGTGGCCAATTTGTACCAAATTATCAATTTTTGTGCCCCGACCAATCCGCGTTTCCCCAACTGCTGGCCTGTCTATGGTACTATTGCAACCCACTTCGACGCTATCTTCAAGTATCGTCAAGCCAGATTGTTCCATTTTTACCCAACCCCCTGCTGAGGGAACAAAGCCAAAACCCTCAGAACCTATCGCCGCGCCACTATGGATAGTGCAGTCTGCCCCGATCCGAGTCCGCTCGTGGACGGTACAGTTAGCATGCAATACCGAGCGATCGCCAATTTCCACCTCTGGATAGATAACAACATTTGCATAAATACAGACTCCTCGACCAATCTTCGCCCCTGCACAGATGACTGAATTAGCACCAATATAGACATCCTCCCCAATTTCCGCTTCTGGGTGGATTGCCGCAGTGGCATCCCAGGCAGGTTTCGGTCTATAGGCTTGATAGAACAGGCTAATTGCCCGGGCAAATAATAATCGCGGCTCCGACGTGGAAATCCAGGCAATCGAGCGATCGCTAGCTTGCTTGACTAGCGCCTCATCCGCTGGCAAAATCAAAGCACTTGCCCGAGTATTAACCATCTCAGCGGCAAACTTTGCTCCTTCTATATAACTAAGAGTAGTAGGGGTTGCCCTATCGACCGCAGCCACCCCAGTAATTTCTGGATTGACGCCGCCAGATTTCAGGCTATTGCGATCGGCAGCATCGCCGAGGAGTTCCACCAATTTATCAAATTTCATAGTCTCATCAAAAGGGGACTTTTCCTTTCTCCAGTTATACCACCCAAGCATTTTTGCGCTTCGTCGCCCCGTAAGTCGGTGCCCCAAGTCTCTCCCTAGATTGCCACCGGGAGCTTTTAGCGAGCATCCAAGTTTTGTCAATATATATGTATTTTTTTTAGCACTGTCGTTGCCAAAGGGTCTATGCCCCTGGTGCCCCCGACAAATACACTCTTGTAGATAATCGTATCCGAGCGCAACCCCAAGCCAAATTGAGCGAACGACCGCCGATTTGGCGATCGACTTGGCGAATGAATGCGATCGCAGACCCATCGGGGGTCAAAATTGAATCTGGCCGCGCCTTCTGGGGTAAGGCGATCGGTAAAAAACCCGTTTTCGGGCGAAAACGGGTTTTTTTCTGGCTGGGGGATAAGTTCTCTTGTCGGGGTTATTCCACGGAAGCGGCCTCCACATCAACGGTGCTTTTGCTTCGCGTATCCCCAGGAGAATTGCTCTTGTTCGATTCCTCGCCAGTGCTATTGGGCGCTTTCGCCTGCCCCTCCCCCTGGCGGGCTTTAAGGCGTTCTACCAGCATCTGCGACAGTTCGGCAAATAGCAGAGTAATCAGAGCAACGTCATCAATTTGTCCGGCAATTGGCAAAAAGTCAGGGGAGATGTCAATCGGGCTCAAGAAATAAAGCAACGTTCCCAGTACAACCAACCAACCATACTGAGGATGGCGCAGGGTTTTCCGATACCAGTTATACAGCGACTCGACAGAAAATTTCATCATTTTGCCCTTAGCTTCTTTTTTTATTGTGCCAAAGAATTAGCCCAACTGCAGTGTAGATAACTCTCCTTAGCCGGTCTGGAGAGTTCTACAGGCTTCGAGGTAGGGGACCGAGGGAGTGTGGGGACTGTGGGGAGTGTGGGAAGTGTGGGGAGCCGCCTACGGAGTGTGGGAAGTGTGGGAAGTGTGGGGAGCCGCCTACGGAGTGTGGGAAGTGTGGGGAGTGTGGGTAGTGTGGGGAGTGTGGGGAGAATTTTCTCTGGTTCTTCCCACCCTTCCCACCCCTCCCACCCCTCCCACACTCCCAATGCCCAATGCCCAATGCCCAATGCCCAATGCCCAATGCCCATGCCCAAAATTATCAATTTTCCTCAAAAACTAGAAACGCAACAGATTCGACGTGGGGGGTTTGGGGGAAAAAATCGGCTGGTTGCACGCAATCGATTCGGTAGCCCCCCTGAGAGAGGATTTTGAGATCCCGAGCAAGGGTAGCCGGTTGGCAACTTATATAAACAATGTGGCGGGGTCGAATTTTTAGCAGGGCATCCAGACAAGAGATCGCGCACCCTTTTCTGGGTGGGTCGAGCAGGACAATATCCGGCTGAGCGATTTTTGCCAATTGCGGCAATTGCAGCAGCAATGTCTCTGCTTTTCCCTGCTCGAATCTGACATTCGTCAAACCCAAGAGGGAAGCATTTTCTCTTGCTTGCTCGACTGCGGCTAATTGAACCTCAAAGCCAATGGCTTGTCGTACCCGTTTGGCTAACGGCAGGGTAAATGTACCTATGCCACAGTAGGCATCGATTGAGGTCTCATTTCCTTGTAAATCTAAGCGATCGAGAATAACTTCGAGCAAGGTCTCAGCAGTTTCTGTATTGACTTGGAAAAAGGTATCGGGTCTCAGGCGAAATTCCAATCCGGCAAAAAGCTCCTGCAAATAAGGCCGCCCAGCAATACAAAATGTTTTGGCACCAAAAATGGCATTCGTGCGAGCTGGGTTGACATTCAGGCAAACCCCCACCAATTGAGGATAGCGATCGAGCCACTGCCGAGCCTGTTCTTCTATTCCAGATAAAGGCAATTTGTTTAACTCCAGGTTAGCGGGCAGCGGACTCATTGGCCCCGACCTAACGACCAAGGTAAGCAACATTTCGCCAGTACGGCGACCGATTCGCAGGGAAAGGTGACGCACCTCCCCAGAGTGGAGTAGCTCGTTATATATAGACCAACCTCGTTTTTGAATATCCTGTTTGATTTCTTGGAGTAGGGGATTGAGGCGATCGTCTTGTACCGGACAGCGATTGAGGTTAATAAGTTGGTGGCTGCCTTTTTGGTAGTATCCAGCTTGCACCTGGCCGGAATTAGAAAGACCTAGGGGATAGGTGGCTTTGTTGCGGTAGCCAAGGGGTACTCTTGCGGGCAAAACTGGTTTGACTGGGGGCTCGTCGATATTGCCTATCCTTTCTAAGGCTTGGACTATTAGGTTTTTTTTGGCTTGTAACTGAAGGTCGTAGGCGATATGCTGCCACTGACAGCCACCACATTTGTCGGCAACAATGCAGTTAGGGCGAATGCGACTGGATCCGGGTTCTAGGATTTCTTGGACCTTTCCTAGGGCGTATTTGGGTTTAACTCTTATCAGTCTTGCTAAAATTTTGTCTCCGGGCACCGTGTTGGGTACGAATACTACCCGCTCCCCAAAACGACCCACCCCATCTCCGCTGTCGCTTAAGTCTGCGATCGCCACTTCAACCAAATTCCCTTGTTGCCATTGTTCGCTCATTGTCTCTTTTATTTGCAGTCTCTTTTATTTGCAGTCTATTTTATTTGACTATTGCACGTTACCAACTAGATTAAAAACTAATTCTTGGTGTCCGTTCCCCAGAATCGGTAAACTACAGATTATATTGGCGACACCTTATAAATAAAAAAATGAGCGCAATAAGTCAGTTGATTCTCAAAGCGGATGACGAGCTTCGTTATCCCACCAGTGGCGAACTAAAAAGCATCAGCAGTTTTATGCGAACCGGCGAACAGCGGATGCAGATTGCTACGACCCTGGCCGAAAATGAGAAAAAAATTGTCGAACAAGCTAGCAAAAGCCTCTGGCGCAAGCGTCCCGACTTCATCGCCCCTGGCGGCAATGCCTACGGCCAGAAGCAACGGACCCAATGCCTGCGTGATTTTGGCTGGTACTTGCGGTTAGTGACCTATGGGGTTCTCGCTGGAGACACCGCCGACATAGAAGAAATCGGTCTGCTGGGCGCTCGGGAAATGTATAACGCTTTAGGCGTGCCTATGGCTGGAATGATCGAGTCCATTCGTTGCCTCAAAGACGCTGCTCTCGGATTGCTCAGCGACGAAGAGGCCGAAACCGCCGCTCCCTACTTTGACTATATGGCCGAATATATGTCCTAAGTCATAAGTTCGACTGGGAGAACTATACAAGTTTTGAGTTTTGAGTTTTGAGTTTTGAGTTCTTGGCTAGATAGTTTGCAATTGCAGACTCGACATATACTATCCTAAAGCTTAAAATTTAAAACTTAAAACTCAAAACTTTACCCAAGAGAAAATGCCAGTCAAAAGTCAAAAGTCAAAAGTCAAAGTGCCGGTGGACTCCGGTGGATTATTTCTGCCGCGCTGCACTAAGGTAACAAGGAAGAAGCGATCGAGGATTTGCAAATATCGGACAGGCGGGACGCCCGTCCTACGCGAGATTTAAAATTTTTTTTGTGGGTATTTTACCGGATTTGATATTAGCGCAATTATTTTTAGCGCAACGCAAGACCAGGCAAGCAACAGCAGGTTATGAGAAATATCAGACGCTTGCAGCAGTAATTGATTTTGAATTTTGGATTTTGAATTGAATGCCCCTAAAAACAGATAAACTACCCAATTCGTAGGACGGGTGTCCCGCCTGTCCGGTGAAGGACTTCTCGGAAGCCCGTCCTACGGGGAAGGGAGGGAGAGATATTTATTTGGAAGTCCCTTAATCGGATTTGCTATTAATTGCAGCAACGGCAGCAGCTATGCCTGCACCGGGAGTATAACTATCGACGCCCAACTCTATGAGTGCGGCTTCTAAAGCACTAATTGCCGTGAGAACGTCGCGATCGCTGACAAATCCCAAATGACCAATTCGGAATATCTTGCCCTTCAGGTGGTTTTGCCCTCCAGCTAGAGCGATATCAAACCGCTTTTTCATGATAGAGCGCACTTTTTCTGCCTCCACTTGCACCGGCGCCACTGCAGTAATTGCCGGAGAGGCACAACTATCCGGGGCAAACAAGGGCAATCCCAATGCTTTGACTCCGGCTCGGGTAGCGTTCATCAGGCGTTGGTGTCGCTTATATATAGGATCGAGACCCTCCGCCTGCATCATCTTCAGAGTTCTCTGCAAGGCTATAATCAAATTTATAGGGGGGGTGAAGGGAGTGCTATTTTTGGCCGCTGCTTTGCTATATTTGCCCAAATCAAAATAGTAACGGGGCAATTTAGCGGTTTTGTAGGCTTCCCAAGCTTTGGCGCTCACGCTGACAAAGCCCAATCCGGGGGGAATCATATAGCCTTTTTGGGAACCAGAGGCCACTACATCCAAACCCCACTCGTCTATGGGTACATTGGTGGCACCCATGCTAGTTACTGCATCAACTATAATCAAAGCTTCGCCGTGAGCCTTGACATGCTTGTTAATAGTTTCCAGATCGTTGATGATGCCAGTAGAGGTTTCGTTGTGGGTGAGAATAACGGCTTTAATTTCTTTGCCGGTATCCGCTGCTAGTTTTTCGCGAAATTGCTCTGGGTCTAAGGGTTTGCCCCATTCGACGGTAATTTGTTCTACATTGAGGCCGAATGCGATCGCGACTTCTGCCCAGCGATCGCCAAATTTTCCGTTAGAACCTACTAGAACGCGATCGCCCGGACTCAGGAAATTAATAATGCCTGCTTCCATCGCCCCAGTTCCAGACGCAGCAAGCATTAGCACGTCGCCTTTTGTCTGGTGCAGCCATTTTAGATTTTGGGTAACCTCTTCCAGGATCGCCTCAAAATCCTTACTGCGATGGCCAATGGGGTGTTTGGCCATATCTAGTAATGCCTGTTCTGGCACTGGTGTTGGGCCAGGAATCATCAGCATCAGCTTATCTTCCATTGCTCTTTCCTAATTCATAGATTTGCTCTTCATACGATATTACCTCTGGGTGTCGGGTGTCGGGTGTCGGGTGTCGGGTGTCGGGTGTCGGGTGTCGGGTGTCGGGTGTCGGGTGTCGGGTGTCAGGGGCAAGGGGGGAGATGGGACTTGGGGACTTGGGGACTTGGGGACTTTCGGGTCTCCCCACACTCCCCACTCCCACACTACTCGCACACTCCCCACACTCCCCACACTCCCCACTCCCACACTACTCGCACACTCCCCACCCGACACCCGACACCCGACACCCGACACCCCAAACCATAGCAAGGGATTGCTAAGAATCTTCGACGAGCTTCTTTAATGCTGCTTTTGGGTCTGCCTGCTTGACCAAAGACTCGCCAATCAAAACTGCACCGGCTCCGGCAAGAGCCACTTTGCTCAAGTCTGCCGGTATATGCAATCCCGACTCGCTCACCACCAAAATATCTTTTTGACGCAGTTGTTGCTCCCTTTTTTCCAGAAGGTTGCAGGTCGTATCTAGGTCAACGGAGAAATCTTCCAGGTTGCGATTGTTAATGCCGAGTAGGCTCACGCCTTCGATCGCCAATACTCGATCCAGTTCTTCCAAGCTATGAACTTCAACCAAGGCTGTCATTCCCAGAACTTTGGCAATTTTGACAAAATACTGGAGGTCTGGGTCGGAAAGAATCGCAGCAATCAAAAGAACCGCATCTGCTCCTGCAAGCCTCGCCTTATAAATTTGGTAGGGGTAAATAATAAACTCTTTGCATAATAAAGGAATGTCAACTGCTTCTCGGACAAGGGCGAGGTTTTCAAAGCTACCTTGAAAAAACTTGGCATCGGTCAGTACGGAGATGCAGGTCGCTCCCCCTTCCTCATAGGCTCGGGCGATCGCTTCCGGGTCAAAATCCTCCCGAATAATTCCTTTGCTCGGAGAAGCCTTCTTGACTTCAGCAATTACAGCCGGTTTCTTGGCAGCTTTTCGCAGAGCCTCCAGAAAATTGCGCTGCGGTGTAGCTTGACTGACTTGGCGCTGCAAATCGACTAGGGGCACCTTTTCTCGCATGTTGGCCACTTCAGTTTCTTTGTGCCAAACAATTTCTTCAAGGATATGGCGCGGCTCGGCATTAGGTACGGAGACCTGATAGCGCAGACTTTCTACATCTACAGGTGGATTGGGAGGACGGCGACGGATTTTTAGCACAATTCAGTAAATTAGGGCATTGGGCATTGGGCATTGGGCATTGGGCATTGGGACAAGGGGACAAGGGGACAAGGGGACAAGTGAAACTGAAAGAGTAGGGTGCGCAATGCGGTGCGCAATGCGCACCTCGCTAGCAAACTCGCTAGCTGGTAATGTGCGCAATGCGCACCCTACAAACTTGTCCCCAATGCCCAATGCCCAATGCCCAATGCCCTAGACGAAACTTGCTGCTCGCTTAAAGGCTTCGTCGAGAACTTCGGAAAGGGTCGGGTGGGTATGGACGTTGAAAGCTAAGTCATTGACAGATTGGCGATCGCCTATAGCATTGGCCGCTTCCTGAACCAAATCCGAAGCATGAAGTCCTATAATATGAACTCCCAACAATTCTCCAGTATCTTTGCGATAGATAACCTTAGCTAAGCCATCGGTTTCTGCTTCCGCCAGGGCCTTGGAATTGCCTTTAAAATAAGTTCTGGCCGTCGCCACTTCAAAGCCTTCTGCTTTTGCCAACTCCTTAGCTTGGGGTTCCGTCAAGCCGACAAAGCCAATCTCGGGATGGGTGAAAGCTGCCGCCGGGATGCTGCGATAGTCAACCTTTCTGGGTCGTCCGGCGATCGTTTCCACCACCGCCACCCCTTGAGCCGAGGCAGCATGGGCTAGCATCATCTTGCCCGTAGCATCGCCTATCGCCCATAAATTAGGAACCGGTTCGCCGCCGGACAAGACCGCCAGATAGTCGTCCACCGGAATAAAACCGCGACGGTCTGTTTCCACTGCCACCGAGTCCAAGCCCAGATCTTTAGTAGCGGGGATGCGTCCGGTCGCTACCAAACAGGCATCTACCTCCAGGACTTCCACTACTTCTTTGGTTTTGGTATCTGCCAATTCCACCACCACTGGAGAACCGGGGGTTACTTTCTTGGCTAGCTGTCCTACTCTAGTTTCCAGATCCCGAGGATTAATCAAAATTCTTTGGGCAAGCTTGGCGATATCCGGGTCAAAGGTAGGCATGAGCTGGTCGAGGGCTTCTATCATCGTGATTTCGCAGCCCAGGGCCGTGTAAACATCGGCAAATTCCAAACCAATATAGCCGCTGCCAATAATCGCCACCCAAGGCGGCAAAGACTCTAGTTTGATGGCATCGTCGCTGGTGAAAACTGTTTTGCCATCTATTTCTATACCGGGGGGCACAAAAGGAACGGAACCCGGAGCTAGCAGAATATCCCGAGCGGATAGGGTTTTTTCTTCGCCGCTGACAGTTACGGAGACTTTTTGGGAGGCGGCGATTTTGCCCCAGCCTTGAATTAAATCCACCCCGAGCCGTTTGAGGCTTTTGCTCATGTCTTCCCTAATTTTGGAGACGAGGTTCTGGGCGTGGTCGGCGATACCGGCGCGATCGAAGCTGACTCCTCCGATTTGGATACCCATAGATTGGAGGTGCGCGGCATCGTTGAATTCCCGCACCCGACCGGAAGCCGCTAGCAATGCTTTGGAGGGAATGCAGCCGCGATTAACACAGGTCCCTCCCATGTCGGCGGCTTCGATAATGGCGGTTTTCAGCCCGCATTCAACGGCATGCAAGGCGGCTCCATGTCCGCCTACTCCAGCGCCTATAATTACTAAGTCGTAATCGAATTCTGGACTCACTTTCTTGTTCTGCTGTCGGTTAATCTTTTTATTTTTAACCGCTGTGGGGCGATCGGGCAAGGGAATGGGAGAGTTTTGTTGGGCCAGAAACCCGGTTTTTTGGAAAAACCGGGTTTCTCTGTATGTAGTTTTGAGTTTGAATTATGGGCGATCGCGCCGGGGTTCACGCGGGGCCAAAAACCCGTTTTTTCCAAAAAACCGGGTTTCTCTGTATGTAGCACCCACCTAGCACCTTTCCAAATAAGCATTTGGGCTTTTGCTGACTTGCTCTTAGGCAAAAGAAAAATTACAAAATAGGAGATTACAGAAAACATGACTGTTGTTATCCCTGACGACATCCTTAAATCAGCAGAAATGTCCGAAGCAGAACTCAAACTAGAAATAGCGATTATGCTATTTCAACAAGACAAAATTAGCATTGGTAAAGCTCGTCGTCTAGCTGAAATGAATTTGCTCGACTTTCAGAGAGAAATTGCCCAGCGCGGAATTTGCATTCATTATGATGTCGAGGAATTTGAGGAAGATCTTAAGACCTTGCGGGAAATGGGCAGGATACGATTGTTGTTAGCAGGCTCCCAGGTCTGCAAGCTTGCGGTTTAAGGGGCGATCGCCTATAATTATTCACAATTTATCGAGTCAGCAGAACGCAGAAAATGATATCCCAGAACGTCCTAGAAATCGAGCGTTCTATCCGAGAACTGTCCTTGGAAGAACAGCAGTGGCTGCTAGAGCGGATTTCTCGACAAGTGCGAGAGCGGACTCATGCAGGAGACCGACTGGCCGATGCCTCATATATGGAAGAACAAATTAAGGAAATGGCTCAAGACCCAAATATCCAGGCAGAAATCGCCGCCATTAACCAGGAACTTGCCAAGCCAAGTAGCGCCTAATCCTTGCATAACTTCCCGCTCCAACCCCTTATATCGGCTGCATTACCGTTCGGGCATAGCCCGTCGAAGCCCAGGGCAAAGAAACGCTATCAAAATGTAGGGGCGACAGCATTCCCTAGACAATCTTTGCTAATAGAAAAAATCTATTGTATTGGAATGCTTCGCCCTGGGCTGGCGGCAAGGCAACATACCGCCTGCCTACCGACGCCGCACCAAAGCCCGCAATTTTTTCGCCAACCTCCAGGGCAAAAGCAACAATATCCTGAGCAGAGCCAAAGGTATCAATATTACTGGGCGAAGTATTTTTGTCAATTTTATCGGCCAAGAATTGCTAGCCTTAAAATTATTCCGGAAATAGGCCAAATTTTCTTGGATAGTCACCGTCTTAGGATGGTCTTCTCCTAAAACCCTCGCGCTCAAGTCCAAAGCTTGCAGATACAGACTTTCCGCTTCCGCATAGCGTCCTTGAAATGAGTAGAGAAATGCCAGGTTGTTGAGGCTAATTGCCACATCGGGATGGTCTGAAAACAGCAGTTTTTTTGTCAAATCTAAAGCTTGCAGATACAGGGATTCTGCTTCGGCATAGCGTCCTAGAGCTTCGTAGAGTGCTGCCAGATTGTTGAGGCTAGTTGCCACGTCGGGATGGTCGGAACCCAGCAGTTTTTTTGTCAAATCTAAAGCTTGCAGATACAGGGATTCTGCTTCGGCATAGCGTCCTAGAGCTTCGTAGAATACTGCCAGATTGTTGAGGCTAGTTGCCACGTCGGGATGGTCGGAACCCAGGATTTTTTTTCTCAACTTCAAAGCTTGCAGATACAGGGATTCTGCTTCGGCATAGCGTCCTTGAGCTTCGTAGAGTGCTGCCAGATTGTTGAGGCTAGTTGCCACATCGGGATGGTCGGAACCCAGCAGTTTTTTTCTCAAACCCAAAGCTTGCATTTCCAAGGTTTCTGCTTCCTCGTAGCGTCCTTGAGATTCGTAGAGTAATGCCAGATTGTTGAGGCTAATTGCCACATTGGGATGGTCGGAACCCAGGAGGCTTTTTATCAATTTCAAAGCTTGCAGATACAGAGTTTCCGCTTCCGCGTAGCGTCCTTGATATTTGTAGATAAATGCCAGATTATGTAGGCTGGCTGCCACGTCGAGATGGTCATCTCCCAAGCGGTCTCGCGCTGTCGATAAACATTGCTGACGCCAAGGTACGGCTAAGCCGTACAACCCCTGACCTTCGTAGAAGCGACCCAATCCCGCAAAAGGCGCGATTAAGTCGTTGTCGCCGATCGCATCAGTTAGGTTTTGAGCTACTTCTTCTAAATGAGGTATGGCAATTCGCAAGGATTCGATTTGCTGCCGAGTAGAGTCTTGGGGAATTTCCCGGGCAACTGCGGCCATAGTTGCTGCCACAGCCTTTTTGAAGTTGTTGGCTTGGGCTGATTCTGGTAATTTTTCTTGCAGAAACTGCCGGATTAAGGGATGAAATTTAAAAGCTGGTTCGGCTGCCTGCACTCGCTGTAGTAAATGACGCTCGTAGAGTTGGTCAATAGCATCTTCCGTTACCGAATCTACATCTATAGAATCTGGCCAATCTAGCTTTTCTGCCGCCGACTCGATCCATTCCCAGAGAAAAATGTCTCCTGCCAACAAGCTCGACAGCCGAGCTACTTCCTGGGTCGCGGGCTCCAGCTCAAGCCAGCTTAATTGAAAAGCCGCTCTCACCCCGCGTTCTGCGGTACTCAGACTTCGCCGCTTCTGTGCCTCCGTTAGGTCGAGGGCTTCGCTGTCGAGCTTTTGGGCTTGGAGCCGTTCGAGCATTTTCGCCAAAGACCAATGGGGTTTTTTCGTCAAATAGCTCCCCACCAACTGCAAGGCCAAGGGCAAATAGCCCAGCCACTTACATAACTCTTTAGCTTTCTCGATTTCTGGCTCCACTCGCTCCTGCCCCACCAGAGCTTTCAGCAGTTTCAGGGCTGCATCCTCGGAGAGAACATCGAGGGGAATTTCTTGGATAAAACCCGGGTCGAGGTTGCGCAGGCGGCTGGTTATCAAAACTCGGAAGCGCGTCTGTTCGGGTTTGGGCAGAAAGGGCAGACAGTCGGCCAAATCCGTGAGGTCGTCTAGGACTACCAGCACCAAACCCTCGGAAGGTCGCCAGTTTTCCCAGCACCAGGACACTTGTTCGTCCAGTTCGAGTCGCCTGCCCGCCAGCTTTTGGGGCACTTCCAGATTTAATTTGCTTTGGGCAAAGGCCAATATTTGAGGGGCGGGATTCGTCTCTCTGACGCCGAACCAACAAATCCCGCCGGGGTAATCTTTTTTGTGGCGCGTTGCATATTGGATTGCCAGTTCGGTTTTGCCCGCGCCGCCCATCCCCTCTACCGCTGCGATCGCCGCCCGCTGCCCAAGCTTCAGCAATTCTTGCAGGCGTTTCAACTCTTGCTCCCGCCCGACAAAATGGGCGGTGCCCCAATAACGAATATTAGATTGTGGGGCAATTGACTTTGTCGGCTCCCGTTCCGACGGCTGCAGTCAAATACTAACCTTTTGCTCTTTAATATTGATTGTGCTGGCCTGATTCACAATCTTTGTTTGCCCAGAATTTTGGATAGTAGCCGGTTGAGCTTGCACTGCCTCGCTCAAAGCGCGAACTGCCTCTGCAATCTCGCTGTCTACCTGGGCCGCGTCCTCGACCTTGGCGACCAAAACGGCTTGGCCATATTCCTCGGGCAGTTGCTCTGCTAGCTCCGGTTGCTCTGCCACTTTTTCAATGGCACTGGCAGTCTCCGGAGACTTGCGTCGGAGCAGCTTTATCAACTTGCCCCCTTGCTCCAGAGCCTTTTTTCCCAGGGTTGGGCCGCCCTTTTCCAGGGTCTTAGTTAAAACTAGACCGGCCAGTGTTTCTACCGTCAGGGATATCGGGTCTATCATCAGCTACAGTTAGAGAATAATTTTCTAGAATTGGCGAGTAGCTACAGTTGCCGGCTAGAGCTTTCCGGAAAAAAGCTGCAAAAAATCGGGTTCCGAGGGGAGTCTGTAAGCCCAAGAATCGGTACGTTATTAATAAGCAAGTGCCTAAGCGGTTCTCAAATTGATGAGGGCTAAGCATCCCATTATGGAGGTTCCCGTTCTATAGCCGAGATAATTGCAGGGATGCTGTCGCCCCTACGTTTCACCTATTATTGCACTTATTTGAGAGGCTTCGACTCCGCGAGCGCCCGAACGGGGGATTTGTTGCGTTTTTATACAGAAATGGTATTATAGCATTTCTCAAATTGATTGCGATCTGAGGAAGTCTTGGGCGAAGCATCCCATTACGGGGGTTACCGTTCGGGGCGCCTAGATTGTCGCTCGGGATGCTGTCGCCCCTACGTTAATCGCTCATTATATTACACTTATTTGAGAAACGCTATACCTCGGGGTATGTTTTTTATATTTGACATTCAACGCTCGGTATCGATTGTCAATTGAGGGCGTAGGGGCGACAGCATTCCCGAGACAAGTTTTGCTATTATTAAATAAATCTTTGCATTGGAATGCTTCGCCCTAGAAACCCATGCAGCCCACCGATCGCTTTTTTCCTAGTAAAAGAAAGAGCGATCGCCAACTAGCGCCTAATCCTTGCATATCTTCCCGCTCCACCCGTTGCGATCGCGGCTGCGTTTATAGCATTCTCAAATTGATGTGAGGTGCCTAGGGCGAAGCATCCCAATATGAGAATCCCCGTTATACAGCAGAGTCCAAAGCGGGGATGCTGTCGCCCCTACGTTTCTAGGGTCAGATCGTTTATTACACTTATTTGAGAACCACTATATCTCTTTGATAGAGCTTAATCTACAGTCAATCGATTTCCTCCGGGTTAACTCCCATTTCTAGCAAGCGCTGGGCTAATTTTTCGGCGCGCTGCTGTTGCTCCTCGGCGCGTTGCCGTTCTGCTTCAGCCTGTCGCTGTTGCTCCTCGGCGCGCTGATGTTCTGCTTCGGCGCGCTGATGTTCTGCTTCGGCGCGCTGATGTTCTGCTTCGGCGCGCTGATGTTCCGCTTCGGCGCGTTGCTGGAATTCCTGGGATTGGGCTAGTTCCTCCTTAATTAACAGCTCTAAAATTGGTGGAGATAGCATTTCCTCTACTGACAAAACCAGATTGGGAAACTGACTGGAGACAATTTGCGCTCCCTTGGTAAAGTCAACGAAGCTATATCCCTCTTCCCCCGTCAGACTGTAGATACGGACTCGATTTTTTTTCGGATCTACAATCCAATACTCGGGAATCTCGGCATTTTCATACTCGTTCCTTTTAGTTACATAGTCGTCCCGGCGATTGGTACTGACTATTTCTATAACTAGATTTGGTTTTTCGGGAAAATCCAGCACCCCCGCTCCGGCCCGAGGAATCACTTCTTCCCAAACGCTTTGGCTGCAAACTACCAAATCGGGAATTCGAGAGGAAGCTTCTTCGGTTCTGACTCCCGTCCCTAGGGGATTTGCAACTAAGTCCAGATTTTCGGCAGCAAAGTGGCGCTGCAATTTATAGGCCAAAAATTTGGCTATATTTGTATGTAGATGGCTTTGTGCTGGCATTGGTACTAATTGGCCCCTCACTAATTCATAGCGAACGTCCGGCTCTCCCGGCTTTCCTTCGTAAAAAAGGTACTCTTGGAACGTGAATTTTTCCGTCGCTCTGTCTGGAGCAACTTCCGACAAGGGCATAACAGTCTGAGCAGTCTGAGTCATATGTCTAGACCTCGCGATCGCCTATCTTTTTATTCTAGATTAGAAACCCGGCTTTTCCAAAACCCCGGGTTTCTAGATCTCGCTATCGGCCATGATTTTTAAATTACGGGCGTTTGGGGGCTCTGATAAGTTAGAACCTAAAAAAAAATTAGTTTTTTTCCGTTCAAAGTTTAGGCTTACTGCAATTAAAAAGTAATATCAAATCCGCGTAGCTGTTCCATAAATCAGCTCCGGGTCAATCCCAAGAGCGATTCTCAGGGGCGGAGACGCTATGCGCCCTTCGGCGCGCAGGCGGAGCCAACGCGAACGACCCCAGTTGGTCTGGGGCGGGCACGGGGAAACCCTACAAACTGTAACTGTTTAACCGGATTTGATATAAAAAGTAAAAAGTAAAAATTCTTTTGCCTCAAAGCTCCTTTGTAATTTTTAGATCGAATCGGGTTAATTACCCACAAAATTTGTAACTTCCTGTAGGAAGGGCAACTGAAGAATCCCCGCCCGCCCTTGTTTTGAAACGGGCGAGACGCCCGTTCTACGGGAAAACCTTTTTTAGGGCGATTAACCGGATTTGATATTACTTTTGACTTTTGACTTTTTAATTTCGCACAGGGTCCTTAGCCCTCCATCGGCATGGGAGCGCATCCAAAAGCCAGTCGTTGTAGAATCTACAAAAAGCTTGGAGGTGCTACCCCCTAGTTTCCACCGGGCGTGCAAATAGCCGAATTGGCGCGTCGCGCTCCGATCGCGACGCGCATTCGCGTGCGAGCGCGTGCAAGCGAGCCCCTGCGAGCGAGCGCGTGCAAGCGAGCCCCTGCGAGTGCCACGCAGGGAGCGCAGGGAGCGCAGAGAGCGCAGTAAGCGAAGTAAGCGAAGGGTTGAACGTTGCCCCTACTCTGCTCCTCTGCTCCTAAGCCCTTCTGCCTCCTTATTAAGGCCAGTGGTGAAAACTAGAGTGAATTTCTCCCATAGGAAGCCAACCCGCTGCCGCTTTGCCGACTATCAGCGGTATTTTGGGCTGGGCTTCCAACCTGGCGCTGCTACTGGAGTAAGCCAATGGCCAATTTGCCCAGTGTCCAAGGCTTACCCCTAACAGCGTGGGTTTTTCAGAGAGAAATTTTTTGAGTGAAAACACCTCCTTCCTTACAGTTGACTTGTTAGTTGAGATAAGGGTCGCGTTATTATGGCGTGGCCCTTTTTTTTGCCCTCTTTTAGGCTATAAGGCTATAGTAGCAGAATTTTGCTAGAATTTCAACCTTCGAGGCATTTTCTGAAATTTCTCCACTTTCTGCACTTATATATAGCCACTGGCCAAGGTCGAGGTAGAGTCCCTTACCCGACCCCAGGCCATAGATTTGCTGCGGGCCACAAACTCGGCTGTTAATCATAGCAGTAAGAGACTTGCGCAGCAAATTTAGTACCAGTCAGCTTTGAACCTCTCCATCGGGCATAGTCGCTCCTTGCAAATTCGCATCCAATAGATTAGCCGTACTCATTTCGGCATTAGTCAAATTGGCATTGCTGAGATTCGCACCTTGAAGGTCTGTTCTGGTAAAGTAAACATACATCAGATTGGCACCTTCAAGATTTGCTTCGCTCAGATTGGAGCGAGTCACGTTCGCCCTCATTAGGTTGGCATTATTTAGATCGGCTCGATGCAAATTCGCTTTAGCCAGCTTAGCATCAACCAACAAAGCACCGCACATATCAACAGCCGTCAAATCTGCATCGCTCAGATTTGCTCGTTCCAGCCTCGCATTCTTGAGAAAAGCCCCTACGAAATTAGCTTCCGTCAAATTTGCTTCTATCAGCGAGGCATCTTCCAGCTTGGCATCGCTTATCTTAGCCTGAGTCAGATTGGCAGCGCGTAGGTTAGCTTCCTTCATATTTGCTCCTGCTAAATTCGCTCGGGTCAAATCCGCACCGCTGAGGTTCACTCCTCGCAAATCTGCACCGCGCAAGTCGGCACCGCGCAAGTTAACTGGCTCGTAATTTCGCCTTTCATAGCGCAAATTGGCACCGCGCATACAAGCTCCTCGGAGGCAGGCACCGCTGAGATTAATATTGCGCATATCTGTATCGATGAGATTGGCATCGAGCAAATTGGCCAAAGCCAAATTGGCCTTAGCAAGATTTGCTCCTTGCAGAGTGGCACCATGAAGGTCTGCATCTCTGAGATTGGCACCGCTGAGGTCGGCTTGATTCAGATTCGCGCCACAGAGTTTTGCATTAGCCAGGTTAGAGCGACCGAATTTAACCCGACTCAGATAAGCCATCATTAAATTCGCCGCTTGAAGGTCGGCTTCTTTGAGGTTGACATCAATCAAATCCGCACCCATGAGATTAACGTTGCGCAGGGAAACTCCTTTAAATTGCGTTTCTCCTGCCTCATACCTTTTCAGAATTTCGCTAGCATCCATGATTTATTGCTATCGGCGGTCAGCTTTCAAGCTTTCAGCAGGAGCGCGATCGCTCGGTCTTTGAGCTTAACCCTAGGGTTTAGGGTGTCGGGTGTCGGGTGTGGGGAAAATAGCAGTAATTTTCCCGTTCAAAATCAACACCCTACACCCAGGGTGTTGGTGATGAGGGGTTGTCACCGTTTTTTTTGACAACCGGGATCGTTCCCAATTTAAACCCGAATCCAGAGTTCCCGTAGGACTTTCCAGCTTCCGAAAGCGGTCGGGAAATAGTATGAAGTTTCCCTACACAAGAGCACCTCACCGCCACACCCTACCCTACACCCTACACCCTACACCCTACACCCTACCGCCACCGCCACACCCTACACCCTACAGCGGTCAGCTTAAAATGAGGGCCGATCGCTCTTCTGCAAGAGAGCTAATTGTCTTCTTATTCTATCGGACTTATCTCCAGTTCTTGGCTCCAGTCTGGGGATTTTTTGCCCGGTTTGCGCCAGTGAACTTTGGCCGCTGTAATAGAGGTGAGGTTCAACTCGCGCAAAGTTTTGCTCGCGAACTTGGCGGTTTTCTGGCGATTGGGTTCTTGGTCGGATTCCAGGATAATATGGAGAAATTCTTCCTTGAGGAGGGCGATCGCAGTCATGCCGCGACTTTTTAGGGATTGATTGAGCAAAGCGGCGATCGCTTTTGGATGTCCTTGCTTTGCCAGCTCCATTATCTTCTGCTGGCGCTCTGCATCCACAATAGGAGTAGTATCGGCTTGTTTTACTTGCTGGGAATCTGCCTGGGAATCTGCCTGGGAATCTGCCTGGGAATCTGGGCTTGAGTCTCCATTGGTCTTAGGCTCCGGTGGCGGAGCCTCGGCTTTTGCTTCCCTACCGAGGTCCTCGATATCCGACTGCTCCATTTGCTTCAAGACTTCCATATATTTAGCCAAAGCACCCCCAGCGATCGCCACCCAATCTTTGAGAGCTTGGTATTTTCGAGATACGCGATCGCGTATCTCCTCCCCTTGCAGGCGATCGTCTAGCACCTTTTCCAAATCTGTCAAAGTATTTTCAATTATCGTCATAACCGGATCGACACTTTGACCGACCAAAGCTTGGATATCTGCTTCTAGTTCCCGTTTTTGCTTGAGGACATCTGTAATTTTAAGCCTTCGAGCCGATCCGGAACTCGAAAGCCTATTACTATTTGTTGTACTGGCTCCATCTAAATAGGTCGATTCTTCTGCTACTGGAGCCCTCGACCTAGAGTCTAGTTCGCTAGAGTCCTTGTTTGCTAATTGCCGAACTGGAACAGTAGGAATGCTCCAAGACTTGCTGTTTTCGTTGTTCCCCCAAGACTTGCTGTTTTCGTTATTATTTCCATCCCGAGGATAGACTGGAGAAATCTGCGAACTCTGAGTGTCATTGCCCATCGCCAGATCGTATCGCTTGTTAGCTGCTGGCACCGGTTCTGCCCTAGCCTCCCTAACTTCTTCCTCTGGTTTTTCTTCTACTTGGCTTTCCTCCTCATTCTCATAATAAGGACTCATATATTTGGCGATCGCCTTAGCTGCCTGAAGATACTCGCTAGACCCTGGCAGTTTTTTAGCAGGGATTGCCAGCTTTTTTTCCAACTCTTCAAGATTTGGGCAGGCATGAGACAGCTTGTGGAGGAGGTCGGATAGTCCTTTCTTTTTCAGCAGCGACCAGTCTCGCTCGCCAAAAGAAAATTCATGGTAAAGAGTCGAAAAAATCAGTATTTTTGCCCTGAGTGGCGTGGTTTTTTGCATCAGTTTCAGTCTTGCATCAAACCACTCATCCTTCTCTGGCACTACCTTGCGATCGGCTCCTCTAGATTCGCCAGCAAACAATTGCTCTACTTCTTCTACCGAACTGTCTGGCTTAGTCGCATCCTCCATTGGATCGTACATTAACATCGGGTGCGTGCTATCCTCCTCATCGGGATATAGCTTCACTACTTCGCTTATAATCCCATCCGCCACCTTAGAGTATTCATGAGATTTATTCAGCTTCTGGACGATATTATTAAGGACTATTCTAAGCTCTGGTATGCTGAGATTTAAACTTAATAAACTCTCGACTAACTCCCGCGTACTTAAACTATCTATAATCTGCGTATCGCTTTCCCAAGTGCCATAGCAAGTAAAATAAATCAGCTTTTTTATTCTTGCGATATTGGCATTTTGTTCTAGTTTACGGACAACTTCATCTAGTTTCATCGATCGCTCCTTACCGTAGCATGCACCAGAAAACTGGAGAATTGGGCAGTGCGGGGAGTTGCCGGAGGCCGATTAACTAGCTCGGGAATTCCCCATCCTCCCTAAAATAGCTTGAAAAGCGGTTAGCCAAATTAACCTGGCTGCTATTAGCCATGCAATCTGCCACCAAACAAATGGTAACACGATACTTGAATTTAGGGCATGGTTTATGGGACCTTTTAAAGGTTTAAGTTTTAGATTTTGAGTTTTCAGTTGGAACAATGGGGCCAAAAGTTACAGGTAAACTTCTCAGTTGCACATAATCGAACCGCAACTCATAATTACAAAACTTAAAATGCTCGACATCTGAAGTTGCATATATAAAATTGATAACTTAAAACTTAAAATTAAAAACTTAAAACTTAAAACTTAAAACTTAAAACTCGATGCCCTGCTACAATCGGCTAAAACTACACTATTATGATTGACCTCTATACCTTCGCTACTCCTAACGGACGCAAAGTTTCCATCCTCTTGGAAGAACTGGGCCTTCCTTACAACGCCCATAAGATAGACATCAGAAAAGGAGAGCAATTTACTCCAGAGTTTGTGGCAATTAATCCCAATAGCAAAATTCCCGCAATTATCGACCGAGAAACCGATATCACAGTGTTTGAGTCCGGTGCCATACTTATATATCTGGCTGAAAAAACTGGACAACTTATTCCTAGCGACCAAAAAGAGCGATTTGAAGTTATCGAGTGGCTCATGTTCCAAATGGCTAGTGTCGGACCGATGTTTGGTCAGTTAACCTATTTTAAACGCTTTGCATCCGAAGAAGTTCCCTACGCTATCGATCGCTATACAAAAGAAACATTGCGGCTTTATGATGTCTTAGACCGGCAGCTTGCAGACCGCGAATTTATCTGTGGTTCCTACTCGATTGCCGATATCGCAACCTATCCTTGGGTGGCGATTTATAAGTTCCAAGGTTTAACTCTAGACGATCGCCCCAATTTAAAACGCTGGGTAGAAACAGTAGCACAGCGGCCTGCAGTTCTGCGCGGCATGAAAGTCCCCAGTTAGCTTCCTCCCGTAGGACAGGCATCCCGCCTGTCCTCTACCAATTCCGCTCTTCCCAAGCGATAGCGGTCAGCGATCGGCTCTCAGCAGTCAGCTATAGCGGTTCTCAAATAACTGTATTAAGTGAAGGTGTAGGGGCGACAGCAACAAGAGCGACTCTCTGGGCTGTAGAAGGAGAGTTATAGTATTGGGATGCAACGCCGGTGGAAGATCGTATCAATTTGAGAACCGCTATAGAGCTAAAAGCAGCTCTTGCTGCCCAAGCGATAGCCCAACGCGGCAGCAATAGCTGAGAGCTTTTTTGCCCAATGCCCAATTCCGCTCTTCCGCTCTTCCGCTCTTCCGCTCTTCCGCTCTTCCCAATTCCCGAAATTAAACTTTGGTCAATATATACAAATTGCCCCGGTTGCCCCGCCCAATTCGCAAATCTTCATCGAGATAAGTCGTATCCAGCCAGTTATTTTGGTCGCGGGCATCGGCTGGCAGATCGATCGCATTAAACTTTTGTCCTGCTTCCAGGCGATCGACAAACTCTACTGGAGATTGATAATCAATGAGATTTTGCAGACCTACTATACTGCGCTGAAATGCTACGCTAATACGGCGTTCGGACAGGGGCTCGAACTGGGCAGATACGCTGAAAATACCATCCAAATAGGGCAAGCCAGAAATTTCGGCAATGTTGTAAAATTTGCCAGTTTGGAATCGGATGCATTGATACACTTGTCCCAGCTTTACTAAAGGCGGTATTTCTACATTCCACCATTCCATCGCCGTCGTATATAGCAATCGCCAATCACCCCCCAGCAGTTCGGTAGCTTCCGTAGGTCTTGCCGTGGGGTTTTCATCTTCGAGACGATCTATAGCATCGCGAATCACTTGTCTGTCAATTTCTTTTGCTAGCAAGCCGCGATTTTTGCCCGCGATCGCCGCCAATAGTCTCGTTTTAGCTGCTGTCATTAGTTTTTTCTCCTTAATTATATACGTCTATACATTGGGGAATAGGGAATTGGGAATTGGGTATTGGGCATTGGGCAAGGGTGGGAAGGACTAGAAGTGAAAATTCTCCCCCCTCTCCCCTCTCTCCCCACACTATCTTTTGCGTCAGTCCTGTCAAAAATCAATCCTATAGCGTTTCTCAAATTAGTGTAATAAACGATAGGGTAGGGGCGACAGCATCCCCCTTGATCATTTTTGCTGTATAACGGAAATTTCGGTATTGGGATGCTTCGCCCAGAAACCTTACATCAATTTGAGAACCGCTATAGCGTTTCTCAAATTAGTGTAACGAAGAAAAAACGTAGGGGCGACAGCAACAAGAGCAACCATCTCGGCTGTATAACGGAAATTTCCGTAATGGGATGCGCGGGCCCGCTTCGCCCGAGAAATATGACATCAATTTGAGAACCGCTATATTGCGGTTATATAGCACTACGCAAATGAGTTAAGACATTTATAAACGCTCGTTCCTTACTCAGAGATTACTTTTGACTTATTACCTTGAGACTTTTGACTTTCGCGTAGCGCTATAGCGTTTCTCAAATAAGTGTAATGAAAGATCGGGGCGTAGGGGCGACAGCATCCCCAAGACTATCTCTTAGCTCCAAACGGTAATTTCGGTACTGGGATGCGCGGGCCCCAGAAGCCTCACATCAATTTGAGAATTGCTATATAATAGGATTTAAGCAAAAAACCGGACTCCGAGAGGAGCCCGGGTTGGTGCTAATCGCTCTGCTCGTTTAGCGGAAGCTAATTATATTTAGCTCCATCAACTCTTCCACCGCTGTCTCGCACTGGTCCATTGTAAGGCTGCAGTCCCGCGCCATCTTGCTATAGCTGCGGTCCTTCGATTAAAAGATGAACCAGCCCAGCACCAGAATTTGCTCTCGGGTGAGGCTGCCACGAGCCTCGATGTTGCTGTCGGTATTGACGGTTAGGTAGTCTAACGACCAGCTAGAATTAGCCATAATTTGATATTCCTTTTTGTAGTCGATCGGGGGGCTAAATGCCCTCTTTTTCTTTGCTCTCTCTCAGTATAGCATCAGTTTTTAGATTGTCAAACTTTTCTTAAAAAAAAATAAAATAGCAGTAAGCTATTAGTAGTCAGCAGTCAGCAGTCAGCTAAAGTCGCGCCTTTTGCTTAAAATTGCAAGACTGGTATGCTCCTAGGCAACGGGCAGCGCGTCTTTCTGTTTTGGCGGGATATGGACTGGAGACTTACCTTATGGTATTTACCCGGAGGTATTGCTGGGGAATTAAAAGTATTAATTTGAGGGCGAAGCATCCCTACGGAGGTTGTCGTTCGGAGAGCCTAGATAGTCTCGCGGATGCTGTCGCCCTTACGCTTGTAAATTACACTTAGGAAATTCCAACAAATAAATTACCCAATTCGTAGGACGGGCGGAGCGCTTGTCCCTGCCTAACTTTGTTTTGGAACCGGCGAGACGCCCGTCCTATGGGAAAGCTTTTTTAGGGCGATAACCGGATTTGAAATAAATTACCCAATTCGTAGGACGGGCGGAGCGCCTACCTTTGTTTTGGAACCGGCGAGACGCCCGTTCTACGGGAAAACCTTTTTTATGGCTATTAACTGGATTTGATATTACTGATATAAAAAAAACCTATTCTGCTTCGCCGATGAGGGTAAAAGCTGCCCAATCTCTCGGATTGGGATAATGCTGCATAGTTGCGATCGCAGCCAGTCGCAGTGCCTTGGCTTTGTCCGGGACAATCTGCCACTGACGATAAAACTCGCTCATCAAAAAAGCAGTAGGCGCGTCCGGCACTGCCCAGAGAGAAACTATCGCGCTCTTGACTCCTGCAGAAAGAAAAGAACGAGATAAACCAATAACACCATCGCCAGTTATCCGCCCCCGTCCGGTATCGCAGGCACTGAGAACTACTAGCTCGGCATTAAGCTTTAGTTCTGCAATTTCTCCAGAAGTCAGCAAGCCATCGTATCCTGGAGAAGGGGCTAAAGCAACTGCACCCGGAAGCCCTTGGCCTTGGAGATCGTCGAGCAACCCGTGAGTAGCTAGATGCACTAGGCGCGCTTCAGGCAGTTGCTCGACGATGTAGGCTTCGGTGGCTCGGTCTCCAGTCAATACGGCAGGAATATTTCCATATCTTTCCCCGAGGACTGCGGCAATTTCAGTTGCTTCTCGTTCCGCACCGGGCAAAGATGCTAAATAAACTGGCTTTTCGCTACCTTCAAATGGCACTTCGGGCATGGTAGGATTGCCCACTAGCAAGATAGAAGAAGCGCTCCTATCTTCCTGCCATTGGTTTCCGAGACGTTGCCCCTGCCGACGGGTTAACTCTAATACCTGAATAGAAGGAGCCGTGACGATCGCGTGTTTTTCGATTAGATATCGGCCGTCGGCGTCTTGGAGCGCCGGGAAGGGAACCATAAACAGTTCTTCTTGAGGAATAAAAATAACGCGCTGATTCGGATCGGCAGGCAAAAGGCCGGCGATCGGTTCTATTAACAGATTATAGAATTGCTGCAATCCTGGAAACAAGACTCGGTTGGGAATTGGGAATTGGGCATGGGGAAGGGTGTGGGGTGTGAGGGGTGTGGGGTGTAGGTTTTGGGGTGTAGGTTTTGGGGTGTAGGGTGTCGGATGTCGGGTGTAGGGACGAGTGGCATCAAATTTGCTAACGAGTTCGCTTTGACTACTTTCGTTTGTATAGCTCAAATCTTTGGCTTTAGGCTGAGGGCGGCTTTGTCGTCGGAGCCTGTGGCGGCACAAGGGGTCAAAGCAACGGGCTTGGGAAACCGCTAGTTCGATGTAATTTTCTTGTTGCTGCCAGAGCGGGTCTATATCGAAGATATCGACGGAGCGAAAGGTTACTTGCCCGGTCGGCTGAACGACCCAAATATAGATTTCCGATTCTAAGATTTGCCGCTTGCCATCTCGGTCGAAAGGTTGCTTAATTATCGAATATTGAACCAAGGTGGCATTTTGAGCGGCGGCGATTTGTTTGATTTTCTCGATATCGGGGGGTTCGACAGATGCCGCTATATCGACCGACGCCCCTTGACGCAAGCGCCGATCGCTTGCCAGCAGTTCCACAAAAGCTCTGGCTCGTCCCCGCTCGGCAATTTCCAGAGCAGATTCAGTTTTGTTGTCGGCAACGAGGACTTCTTGGAGATTCTGATAAATAAAAGTCTGGGTGTCAAAGAGGGAGACTTTGTTTAAGTCGTCGTCTCCCAATCCAGCTCGAATCGATTCTAAAATCTGGATGCCCTCGCGGAAACGGGCGATCGCATCGGCAAACTGGTCTTGTTTGTAGAGAGCTAATCCTAAATTATTGAAAGCATGAGCCAGAGCAACGCGATCGCCCATGTCGCGAGCAATGGCTAAATGCTGCTGGTGATAGGCGATCGCTTCTTCGTAGTCTTTGAGAGCAAAATAAGCCAAGCCCAAATTGCCCAATGCCTCTCCCTCCCCGCGCCGATCGCCCAATTCCCGCATTGTCTCTAAATGCAGATTGTGATGCTGGATAGCCCGCCGGTAGTCCCCTTGAGAAAAATAAGCAATGCCCAAATTACCCAAAGCTTGTCCCTCGCCGCGTTTATCCCGAGCAATCTGCGCCAGATACAAACTTTGCTTCTGATACTCAATCGCTTGCTCGTAGTCTTCTAGGGCAATATAGGCAATTCCCAGATTTCTCAGCGCCGTTCCCCGCCACTCGGGTTCCCGCACTCTATCGACAATTTCCAAACTGCGATCGTAATATTCTATGGCTCGTTCCTGGTTGCCGAGACCGCTGTAAACTGTTGCTAGGGCAACGAGCGCTTGACCCTCGGCCAAAGAATCCTGCTGTTGCTCGGCGATCGCCAACTGTTCTTGGTGAGAGGCTAGGGCTTTGGCATAATCTCCAACCTGAAAATAAGCAACTCCCAAATTATTCAATATCTTTGCTTGCCACTCGCGATTATTCGCTTTTTGGGCAACTGCTAGATTTTCTTGGAAGCATCCAATCGCCTTGCGATAGTCTCCCAGAATACTTCCTTGCTGAACCTCCATCCAGCATTCTTTGTTAAAAGCGACTCCTCCTTGCCCGACTTTCGCAACCGAATCGGCTTCCTGGTTGGGAGTAATATCGGCCAGCACTTCGGAACCTAATACTGGGACTGGCTCCAGCGGCTCGGGAGGCGGAAAAGTTGGCGCTGGTTCCGTCGAACTTTCCTCAATTGGTGGAGTAACTGTGGGCAGAACAAGCATCAAGGCATTGATAATGGCGGGCAACACTGGCAGCCTTGGGGGGCTATTACTTTCGTTGAGTATTTCGATTTCGCCACCATTGGCTGCGATCGCTCCCGTATTAATAGAACCGGCAGCATGGAGAAAAATAGAATCGCCATTTGTCTGTAGCGCGCCAGCAGTAGTATCAATTGCACCTCCGCTGCTGAGGATTTCTATTTCACCGCCATTAGCCGTAACATTTCCAACAGTAATATCTGACGCGCCATGCAAAGTAATGCCTCCGCCAATAGTTTCTAGGGAAGTTGCGCTCGTATCGTTCCCAAAGCCTCTGCCCAGGAGAATCTCGCCAAGACTCTTGACAACAATCTCTCGTCCCACCATATTACCAGCCAAAATATTACTCCTAGCATTGACATCAATATTGCCGCCAATACCAAAGCTAGTACCCGAGGCACTAACTGCCTTCAGATCGCCGGCGATAATATTGTTTCTCGCCGCCAGAGAAATGTTACCCGCAGCGCCGGCGAGAGAAGAAGTATCTACAGAGCCAGAAATTACCACATCCCCAGAACTCACTCGCACCCCAGAACCTGTCAGCTCCACGGTGCCATCATTATTAATTTGTACTCCCGTCGCATTGCCGCCATTACCGCCGGTCAGCAATTCCGGTAAAGATAGCGGGGAGATAGTTTCTCTTGTTTCCCTTATAGAGGCGGGATTTGTCACATCTAAATCGATCGCATCAGAATTCCTATCTATACTTGTATCTCTTGCATCCGAACTAGAAGTTTCAACATCCAAGCTCAGCAGATGTCCCGGTTGGCTGATGCGAATTCTTCTTTCCCCGGAGATAGCAGCAATCGTAATATTGCCTCCGGGGGCGCTGAGGCTGCGATCGCTCAGAACCATGCCGCCCAGCAGAGTTAAATTGTTGCCTTCCCCAACGGCCAAATTCCCCAAATTAACAATTGCCCCCGGATTGGCTAGGGAAAAATCAAATGCAGTCGGCTCTCCCACCAGGGCGGCATATTGATTCTCGCCAACTGCCTCAAACCAGTTATTGCCAAAGCCGATTCCCGTCGCCGTCGTCGCCGCAAATGAACCGGGAACATTCAGGCGGGCTTCCGAGCCAAAGACAATTCCGGCAGGATTCAGCAAGAATAAATTAGCATTGCTCCCGCTGACCTGGATTAAGCCATTAATATAAGAAGCATTTCCTCCGCTAATCCGCGCCAAAATATTTCTTATAGCAGGATTCGATTGGAAGTTAGCAATCTCGCCGGCATCGAGGCCAAATTCTGTAAAACCGTGAAAGAGATTAATCCCATCGTCAGACAATCTACCGCCAGAGATATCTAGTTGGTTGCCATTGGGCGTTAGATTCGGGGTCACTACGGTGCCCGTGCCACTGCCGGGAGCGATCGCTTCGGGAACGATGGATTGGGCAAGAGCCGGCGTTGATGCGATCGCTCCAACTAAGGTAAGTAATGCTAAGAGATTGGTAAGAGCGGAATTGGGCATTGGGAATTGGGCATTGGGCATGTTCGCATTGGGAAAAGATGAGGCTGTGAGGTGTGGAATGTAGAGAAAGGAAAAACCACGGTGCTTGGTATCGGAGTAAAGACGAAACGCTAGAGAATAAGGTTGCGATCGCGATACCAGCGGGAGCATCCCAAAAAAGCGATAAGTATAAATGCTCAGAATGCGAATTACAAAAAAGTAGGGATGACTCTTGCAGCTCTTGCAGATATGGCGCGATCGCTCTGCCATAAGATAACGAAGGCAATTAACTGATTTGCTATTATCTCTATCGGGCGCGATCGGGCTAATAGCAAATCTGTTTTATAGGGTAACGGTTTGCCACCGCCGCTAACGCTCGATTGGCGCGGCTACATCGAACCCCCTCCCGCTTTCGGGCTCCGAGAAAAAGTTTTTTTGCAACCCTGATTGGCTATACTAGCACAAATTTATATGAAGCGCGATCGCGCTTATTGTATTTTTTTTCTAAATATTTCAGAAGCAACGTAAATTTTCGATAATGCGCTATATATAGTTATTTATATATTTATATATACTACATGAAGAATCTGCACCCAAGTCTCCCATGTACCGAATACTGTCAAAAACCCCAATTATTAATTTTAAATAAAGTTTATTAAGTTGTATAAAGCTATACTGAATTAACCGATCCGTACCGTAGAATAGTTGCTATTAGAGTTGGTAAAAGCCAGTTATGATTGCGATCGTGATGTGGAGCCTATTTGCAATAGTGACCGCCGTCTATTTCTTCAAAGAAGGAATAAGTAGTTTATTAGCCTTGTTTCCCCAAAGACTAGAAACTGATGAAAATTTTAGCCCCGATATTAGCATTGTAATGGCGATGCGAAATGAGGAGCTAATCGTTGAGAGAGCTATCTCAAATTGGATCGATACAGACTATCCCAACTCGAAAAAAGAGATTGTAATTGCCGACAACTCGGACGATCGCACGGGAGAAATCATTAAAAAGATAGCGGCGGAGCGGGACGATATCAAAATAGAATATTTCAATCCCAATGCCAATTCTAAAATAGGAGCCCTCCACGAAGGCATCGAGCGAGCGAGCCATGAAATTGTTTTTATTTGCGATGCAGACATCTTAGTAGGAAAGGAATGCATTAAGAATGCATTACCCTACCTAGCGGATGAAAAATGCGGTTGCGTCTTTGGAACCCGAATTCCCATTTATGACAATTCATTTTTCAAAATGATGACGGGATTGCGGGAGTTATATGTTTCGGTGCAGCTCCAATTTTTCTCCTTAATTGATTCCACCCCTTGGATTAGCTTAAGCCCGGGAGTTTTCAGGAGAAAGCAACTCCTAGAATCCACCCAAGATTTCGACACCAAGATTATGGCCGACGACCTCTACATGGCCGTGGCTCTGAGAAAAAATGGCTATTCAGTTAAATACGTTCCTGAAATTACCGCTCGGGCTGGGGTAGTTGGCAGCTTCCGAGATTTGTGGGTACAACATTTTCGAGGTTCGCAAGCAGTAGCGCAAGCGATCGTGCGGGGATACCACGAATCACTGTTTTTGCCAAATATGTACGGTTTGGTCGTCGTCCCCATAAAATTCTTCACTCATGTCATCGGTTACACTGCATTGCCTCTGTTCCTGATTGGTAGCTGCCTGACTTTACGGTTTGACTTGCTGCTCTACTACTATCTCACCATGTTGTTTTGGGCTCTGACGAATTACGTCAGCGCTCTAAAACTAGCGGGAGTAAAAGATATTCGCCTTTTATTAGTTACGATTTTTCACCCAATTGCTTATACAATCGTCGAACTAATTTGGAGCGTGGCTTGGTACGCCTGGTTTGTCAACCCGAAAGCTAATGTCAAGTGGACTAAGACAACATCCGATCGCGTTAGTGCCTAAGAATATCTAGGACTTACGCAAGGGCAGACGCTGGTTGTAGGACTTGCAAGAATCCTTCGCTACAAATAGCGATCGAAGTAACGAGAAAGCGTAAGGTGATTTCTGATAATAAAGATACCCGATACCCTGCGGGCTAGGGGTGGGTTGGTACAACTTGCGGAACCCACCCCTAGCCCCTCCTAGGAGGGGAAGTTTAATTTCCTCGTCGCTTTCGGGCGAGTGGCACTTTCTTTCCCAGAACTCACCGTCTTGATATGGGTATCGATATGGTAACTAAGGGGTCTAATTAGGCCCCTTAGTGTTGTTTGTAACTATAGCAACAATTTTGGCAGGTCGCAAGCAGTCGCAAGCAGTCGCAAGCAGTCGCAAGCAGTCGCAAGCAAAATATTAGCTAGACTCGCGCCCCTGGAACATAAAGCCAAATGCTATAATCAGCTTATAAAGATATTAAAGATGCTAATAAGACTCTAGCTAACTGGAACAGTTACCATGTCATCTTACGAGCAACGGCCCCAACCTCTAGGCCAAATCGTCACCCATAGCTTGGCGGTTTTGGGGGTTGGTTTCTGTTTGACTGCTTTGCGGGTATTTCCCTCACTTACTCTTCCTGAAGCTACTGCTAGCAATCCGGCTACCGAGACTGCGAACACACCGATACCCGAGCCACCACAAAGCTCGCGAAACTTTGTCGCTGCGGCGGTTAATAAAGTTGGACCGGCAGTGGTTCGGCTGGATACCGAGCGCACTGTTGCTACTAATATCCCTGCCCCCTTCTTTGAAGATCCTTTCTTCCGGCGCTTTTTTGGAGACGATATGTTTCCTAAGCGCCCTCGGGGGCGTCGCCAGCAAGGTCAAGGTTCCGGCTTTATTGTGGATAGCAGGGGCATTATTCTCACCAACGCGCATGTGGTTAGCGGTGCTGATAAGGTGACGGTAACCCTCAGAGACGGACGCACCTTTGATGGTGAAGTGCGAGGTATCGACGAACCTTCAGACTTAGCGGTGGTGAAGATTGAAGGAGGAGAAGACTTGCCGGTGGCGGCCCTGGGAAAATCTGAGGAAGTGCAAGTAGGAGACTGGGCGATCGCAGTGGGCAACCCTCTAGGGCTAAACAATACGGTCACTTTGGGCATTGTCAGCACTCTCAATCGTTCCAGCGCTCAAGTGGGCATCCCCGACAAGCGCCTAGATTTTATTCAGACCGATGCGGCAATTAACCCCGGTAACTCTGGCGGACCTTTGTTAAACAATAAGGGCGAGGTCATCGGCATTAATACAGCCGTTCGCCCTGGAGCCGAAGGAATTGGATTTGCCATTCCTATCGATAAGGCTAAGGAAATTAAGAACAAGTTAGTTCGAGGCGAAAAAATTCCTCATCCTTATATAGGTATTCGGATGATAACTCTGACCCCCGAGCTAGCCAAACAGTTTAACGACGACCCGAACTCTCTCCTGGTAGTCCCCGAAATCAATGGGGTTTTGGTCGTGGAAGTGCTTCCCAAAAGTCCGGCGGCTGTGGATGGTTTGCGTCGCGGAGATGTTATTGCAGAAATTGACGGTAGGAAAATTTCTAGCGCCGACCAGCTACAGGATGTGGTACAAAAAACTAAAATCGGTCAACCTTTACGGCTGAAGATACTGCGAGGCGAAGAAACAAAAGAGCTATCGGTGCATCCTGGGGGACTGCAAGAGGCCAAGCGTTAAACTGTGTTCCTGGAGATGGATTGTTTTTGCCACTCGCCTTGCTTGCGAAATTTTGGCCGAAGCCGATTTTGGAGCTAACTGATTTTGGAGCTAACTGAATTTTGGCTCGGAAACCCGGTCGCTTGAAAAACCGGGTTTTTTTATGTATATAGCAGTAAGCAGTCAGCTTTCAGCTTTCAGCTTGAGGGTCAAAGCTTTGCTAATTATATAGCTTTTGGTATTTTGTAACCGTACTAAACAATTCGCGTAGTGCTATAGCAGTAAGCCGATTCTCCTGTGGATACGCTGCGCGAACGGCTTATGCGCTCCACGGCGCGCAGGCGTAGCTCTTCTGCAGTCAGCTTTCAGCACGAGTCTTGCCGATTATAGCTTTGGTCGTTTTTTAATTGTCCTAACTTTAATAGGTAGTGCTATATATAGCAGTTGCCAGACAGGTTATCTTCGCCCTAAAAAAGTCAAGTCTTGCGTAAAACAGGCGTCCGAAAAGTCCCTAGATCGGGTAGGAACCTTTCGGACGCCTGTTTTACGGGAGGTGCTTCTACTCTGGGCTCGTATTGCTCGGGTAAAAGATTAGGAAAATTTATAATTTTGATAATTTTAAGTTATCAATACATGGATGAACATAAAATGTTATGTATTAAACTACAATTTATTAACTGTTAGGTGTGGATTACCGAACCAAAACTGGGATAATATCCGGCCTTGTCAAAAAAGTCAAGTTTTCTTTATGATTATTTATAAATAGATAACTTTAGATACAAAAAATTCCAACAGCTAGATAAAACTACGCTGTTCTAATCAAATTAATTTGAAATTCAGGAGGTAGTGCATGCGGATTGCTCAGGTGTGCCCCATGTGGGAGACCGTGCCCCCAAAGGCTTACGGCGGCATCGAATTGGTGGTCAGTTTGCTGACAGAGGAACTGGTTCGGCGCGGTCACGAAGTAACCCTATTTGCATCGGGAGATTCTATAACTAGCGCGACACTAGAATCAGTGGTGCCCGAGGCTCTGAGTCTAGATAGCGCGGTAAAAAAATACAATTTTTATGAAATGCTTCAACTGAGTCGGGTGTACGAGCAAGCCGATCGGTTTGATGTCATACATTCTCACATGGCACCAGCAGCTGTGTCCTACGCAAACCTCGTTAAGACGCCTACGGTTCATACCCTTCACGGAATATTTGACAAAGATAACGAGGAGTTGTTCTTTCACGGCCGCCGCCAGCGCTATGTCAGTATCTCCGACGCCCAACGGGAACCCCGACTGGGACTCAATTATGTAGCGACTATTTATAATGGCATCGATACCGATGCTTTCAAATTTTACCCGAAACCACAAGACCCTCCTTACCTAGCATTTTTGGGACGACTTTATCCAGATAAAGGGGCTCACCTTGCTATAGAAATTGCCAAGCGGACGGGAATTAAATTAAAGATAGCGGGTAAGATTACTGAGGCAGAAATAGACTATTACAATAGCGAAATAAAACCCCATATTGACGGCAAGCTAATTGAATATGTAGGGGAGGCAAATCACGTTCAGAAGAACGAGCTGATGGGAAATGCCGTTGCGACATTATTCCCGATTCAATGGCGGGAACCTTTTGGGTTAGTTACGATCGAGTCGATGGTATCGGGAACCCCGGTAATCGCAATGGAAATGGGTTCTACCCCAGAGATTATCGTCCCGGGCAAAACCGGCTTTTTGTGCAAAAATGTAGAAGAATGTATTGCAGCAATAGAGCCTGCTGCCCAATTGAGCCGCTTTGATTGTCGGGAATATGTCGAGAACAACTTCAGCGCCAAACGCATGACCGATGGCTATGAAGCGTTGTACCAGCAAATCCTGGCCGAGCGGTTTGCGAAAAACGGTTATCTCAAGAGCAAAAGCGCGATCGCAGTATAATAAGTAAGCAGAACTAGGTGGATGCAATAGGGAGCATTTCACTTTTGCAAGCAGTAGTTTGGGTCCGGGCCGCTCCCTAAATCATCAACAAGATATCATTACAAAATTGAAATGCTCCCGATGCAATAAGCTCCACCTAGTTCTGCTTGGGGAGCATCTCAGTTTTGGTTTGTAACGCCGACGTTCGCGATCGCCTGTAGGATAATCGCAGCGATTACAGGTTTTGTTGCCGCCCAAGAACCAGCGCTGGGTTACGAACAGTGCGTCTTGTATATTGTCAAAATTGAGACGATACCGTTCTGCCTGCTTGGTTTATTAGGACTTACGCAAACTGTCCATATTTAGTATTTGTAGGGGCAATCACAAGAGCGTTCGCGCAAGAGCGTCTCCCAATGCGAGAATCGCCCCTATCTCTAGAGTCTATGCGTAAGTCCTATTTATGCTTGCCTTGTTTAGGGGGTCGCATTTAGGAAAGGGGAGAGATACGGAGAGATAGGGGCAGAATATTGCTTAGTCCTTCCCCATCCCTGCCCATCAATTAGCATTTTTTACCGCTTTTACCTTTAGGAGGTAATACGATTTGGCAAATTGTGTAATCTGATACATAAAGTAAAGCTAGTTCAGTCCTATAATACATAACAAAGTTAGGAGGGAAAAGGATGTTAACAGACCAACAAACCGTAGATATAATCTCAGAACAGGCAACAACTTCAGCTCGTGCCTTGCTTCAAGATAATACCTCGAAACCTCCCTTCACTTCTGCAAGAGTGGCTATTCCCAACAGACAGCCTATTGCTTTAATTGCTTATAATGGCGATCCCGCAGCAGAGGCGGGTCCCGGAGAAGCTGGCGGGCAAAATATCTATGTGCGTAAAGTGGGTGAGGCTTTAGCGAAATTAGGCTGGCAGGTAGATATGTTCGCCCGCAAGAGTCATCCAGACCAAGAGAAAATCGTACAGCACTCCCCCTACTGTAGAACGATTCATCTGGCAGCAGGCCCAGAATGCCAGCTATCCCGAGAAGAACTGCTGCAATATATTCCTCAATTTGTAGAGGCTTTTAAGAAATTTCAGGTTAAAGCCGGAACCAATTATCCTTTGGTTCATAGCAACTATTGGCTCTCCAGTTTAGTAGGGTTGCGTCTTAAGCAAGAGAGCAATATCCAGCTCGTTCACACTTATCATTCGATTGGGGAGCTGAAATATCGCCAGATTGCCGATCGCCCGCCAATTGCCGAGACTCGACTGACAGCGGAGCGAGAGATTTTGGAGCGAGCTAACTGCGTGGTAGCGACCAGTCCGGGGGAAGAGGAAACCTTGCGATCGCTGGTTTCGGCAGCCGGTCGCATCAGGATGGTTCCCTGCGGAACGGATATCGATAACTTCCGCCAGCATCCGAAGGCGGAAGCGCGAGCCAAACTAGGTCTGAGTCAGACCGAGCGGATTGTTCTATATGTGGGACGCTTCGACCCCAGCAAAGGAATTGACACCCTCGTTCGCGCCTGCGCCCAGTCTAAAGTCCGAGCCGAGGGCAACCTTCGCCTCATAATTGCTGGCGGCAGCGATTCGGACCCGTTAGCATGCCAGGAACGAAATAGAATTCAGCTTCTGGTTCAAAAACTTTCTCTTACAGAACAGACTTTGTTTGCCGGACTGATAGGTCACGACCGATTGCCACTTTACTACGCTGCTGCTGACGTTTGCGTAGTTCCCAGCCACTACGAGCCCTTCGGTTTAGTAGCGATCGAAGCTATGGCTTGCGGCACTCCCGTGGTGGCATCCAATGTGGGTGGCTTGAAGTTCACAGTGGTGCCTGAAGAAACGGGTTTGCTGGTTGAGCCCCAAGACGATGTTGCTTTTGCAGGGGCGATCGACCGCATCTTGAGCAATGACTTGTGGGCCAAAAAGGCAAGCAAACAGGCACCCGCACAAGTGCAACATCATTTTACCTGGACAAGCGCAGCAGCCGAGCTGAGCGACCTCTACCGCCGCTTGTTAGCTGAGTCGCTTATGGGCGCACTGCTCTCGCCTTTACCGTCACCTGCTTCCCCCTCGTCTTATTTTGGGGAAGCTCTATCTGATGCAGGAGTAAGTTTGGGTCAAGCATCTTAGATTAGTAGGGTTTAGGGCGTTTAGGGCGTGCGGTGTAGTGGTCTGTCAGGCTTAAAATTGTAGGGAGCGGCCCGGGAACGAAACCCAACACACCGATTGATATGGTTGGGTTTCGTTCCCGGGCCGCTCCCTACAGTTATGCACAATTTTAGATTTGCCAATCCAGTAGGGTCATATCCATAAAGAATTGAAATTGCGGGACAGGACATTTGTCTGTCCCAACTGCGGATTCTTCAAAGACCGCGATTGGAACGCAGCGATTAATAAGCGCGAAGGCGGTAAAAATCACCGTCTCGGCCTGTGGAGCATAAAACTTTCGTCCTGCCGAGGCAAGACGGATGCGTCGAAGCAGGAATAGAACTCCAAATGAGGGCCACGTTCAGCTTCGGAGCTGGATTTGTCCAACTTTGGGTAAGTTTCTAAGAGCGGCAAGTTGCGCTACAATTAGACCGCAGTCATCTTAGGGCCAGCATAGCCACCCCAATATTTGGCGACCGAGATGTTCTAAAGCGGAAGGTTATTGGGACAATTTTCCTGACGACAATTTTCCTGACTACAATGGTATGACTGCGAACTGACAGCAGCGGGAGGCTCCGATAACCCATGCAATTGCTTGGGGGTCGGAGTTATAACCGTGGGAGAGATCGCCGCTCCCTACTAAAATATTATCTCGCGAAAAACAGCGATCGCAAACTTTTGTTATGCTAAAACTGATTAAAGCTGTATTAAACAGTGACGAGCGAGCTGATTTGCACTTCTTGATAGAGAGTTTGCGCGCCTCGGGAGAAAGCTACTTCCTGCACAATCAAATCCAGCAAGCTTTCGCGAACTGTTGCTACTATAGCGACAAACCAGCGCATTTTTTCCATTCTTCCTATTTGGGAGAACTGGTTCGATACACCCATGAAATAATCTGGGAAGAAGGCGTTTGGTTGGTAATGCGCTCTAGAGTGGCATCGAGTCAAGTCTATCGGCTGGATGCCGAACTCGCTAGCGTAGAGGAAATGACGGTGACGGAAATTCTGAACTTGCGCGACGCTATTGCCAACCGCTACTTTCCTGAAGAAGGCGGCCTACTAGAGATAGATGTTGCCCCCTTTTACGCATCTTCCCCAACTATTCGCGACCCCAGAAATATTGGCAATGGCTTAGAATTTCTCAATCGCTACTTATCTAGTAAGCTATTTCACGATCCTCAAAAGTGGTTGGAGGCTTTACTTAAATTCCTGCGCCATAATCGCTACAAAGACAAGTCACTGCTGCTTTCCGATCGCATTGCCTCAGTTACAGAACTTTCCGAACAACTCAAGCAGGCTTTAAAGTTTGTTAGCGAATTACCTGCTGACGAGCCCTATGAAAAATTCCGCCAAAGGCTCCAGAGTTTGGGCTTTGAACCGGGTTGGGGTAATACAGCCGGTCGTGTGCGTAACGTTCTCGGGTTTCTAGATAGATTAATAGACTCCCCCGACCATGCTGTCTTGGAAGCATTTATTTCCCACGTTCCTCTCATCTTTCGGGTTGTTCTCGTCTCCGTCCACGGTTGGTTGGGTCAAGTTGGGGTATTGGGTCGTCCCGATACTAGCGGCCAAGTCGCCTACGTTATCAACGAAGCCAGGAGCCTGGAAAAACAACTGCAAGAGGATATCAGACTATCGGGGCTGGATATTGTAGGGGTTATGCCAAAGGTTGTGGTTCTCACCCGCCTGATTCCCAATAGCGAAGGAACTAGCTGCCACGAACGGCTGGAAAAAATCCGAGATACTGAAAATGCCTGGATTTTGCGGGTTCCCTTCCGGGAGTTCAATCCGAAAGTGACTCAGAACTGGCTTTCCAAAACTGAGATTTGGCCATACTTGGAAACCTTTGCCCTGGATGCCGAGACCGAGCTAAAGGAGGAATTTCAGGGTTCTCCTGACTTAATAGTTGGCAACTATTCCGATGGAAGTTTGGTTGCCTTCCTAATGGCCCGACACTTTGGGGCTCCTTGGGTCAATATTGCTCATGCTCTGGAAAAGCCTAGGCACTTGTTCGGCAACCTCTACTGGCAAGACCTGGAAGACCAGTACCACTTCTCGCTGCAATTCACTGCCGACTTAATTGCCATGAACGGGGCAGATTGCATCCTCACCAGTACCTATCAAGAAATCGTCGGTACTTCCGATATGGTGGGGCACTACGAGTCTTACAAGTCTTTCACCATGCCCCAGCTCTATCATGCGGTCAATGGTATAGACCTGTTTAACCCCAAGTTTAATGTAGTACCCCCTGGAGTAGATGAAAGTATTTTCTTTCCTTATAACGAGAATAAGGAGGAGACCCCAGAACCTAAAAACTCCGATAGTTCTGAGATGACTTCTGCCCGGACTCCCGAGCGAATTAAGGAGCTGCTCTTGACCCGGGAAGACTACCACATATTTGGCAAGCTGGACGATCCAAATGCGCGCCCCATCTTTTCCATCGCCCCTCTGACCCCGGTTAAGAACCTATCCGGTCTGGCAGAATGCTTTGGCCGCAGTTCCTTGCTGCAAGAGCAGTGCAACCTTATTTTGGTTACGGGTACGGTGCATGGCGAAGAAGCGGCCAATTTAGAAGAAAAGGGCGAAATCGAAAAGCTCTACGATATTATTGCTCGGTACGATCTCTATGGTAAGGTGCGATGGCTGGGAATGCGCCTGACCACGCCGGATACCGGGGCCGCCTACCGCGCGATCGCCGAACTCCAGGGCATTTTTGTCCAGCCTGCCCGCTATGAATCGTTTGGACTGACGGTTTTAGAAGCGATGATTTCCGGTTTGCCCACTTTTGCCACTAAATTTGGAGGTCCTTCAGAAATTATCCAAGATGGCGATAGTGGGTTTCACATTAACCCAACGGATTTGGAGGGAACGGCAGAGAAAATTGGACAATTTCTCGCTGATTGTTCAGACCATCCCGACCGCTGGCAAACAATTTCCGATCGCGGCATTGAACGAGTTCGCAACAAGTATAATTGGCTGCTGCATACTCAGCATTTGTTATCTTTGGCCAAAACCTACAGTTTCTGGAACTATCCTGCCGAGGACAATCGGGAACCCCTGCTACGCTATTTGGAAGCTTTATTCTATTTAATCTACAAACCTAGAGCCCAAAAGCTTCTGGAGCAACATTTGCAGTACCAGTAGAGGGTTAGGAGGAAGTTCTTAGCTTGAGAGCTCTTAGCTTGAGAGTTTTGAGTTTTGAGTTGTTAGCTTGGCTCTGACTATATATAGCGTTTCTCAAATAAGTGTAATAAAGTATCGGACCCTAGAAACGTAGGGGCGACAGCATCCCCAAGACCATCTCTGCTGTATAACGGGAATTCTCATATTGGGATGCTTCGCCCCAGACACCTTACATCAATTTGAGAAAAGCTATACGATATGCAACTTTTATATTGCAAACGCCAAGTTAAGAACTTAAAACTCACAATGAAACACATGAAACACTCAAAACTTCAAATTATATTTACAATTAATTATTAACTTTTGAAGGTTAATAAGTTAAGGCTAAAAAGGAGATTAAAGAGCTAGAGAGTTAGCAAATTAAATGTGAAGATCTTATCGTCCCTGGCTTTATTGTCAGAAAATAAATTAGCTTAGTCTCTATTTACAAATTGGACATTGGCGATTAGCAAAGATCCAAAATTATGTGAATACCGCCAAGAAATTTTGGGTATTCCTACCTGTATAATCCATGTTCTGTCTAGCTTGCGAGAGTGCCTGAGTAAAAATATCTAGGGCATTGTGCTAATATGTTCTCTCTCGTCGGAGAGCATTAATGGGCTTGTGGTTATAGCTTGGAAAAAATTGATATCATAATTGAAAGATAGAGAATTCAGGATCGATTTTATGTTTTATCCTGAATTATAAGCCCTCTAGATTGAATAAATAATACACCTGCGGCCACGATCGCGGTTTCGCAACCTCCCGCCTCGATAAACAAAGAGCTATCGAGCCAGAAATTGTGGATCTGGCAACAGGTATGATTAAAATACCGTTAACTGTTCCAGAACCAAACAAGCAGCAATGGATGCACAAGGAACTTCTCCCCACTTTCTCTATACGGATTGGAGCCTCACGGAAACTCAGTTTGACCCCACTACCCAGCACCAGAAAGAAACGGTTTTCACAATTGGCAATGGCTACTTGGAGACGCGGGGTAGCTTTGAGGAAGGCTATCCCGGTGACTGGCCAGCTACCCTGATCAATGGTGTCTATGACGATGTACCTATAGTACATACCGAGTTGGCCAACTGTCCGGACTGGCTCGCCCTGGCGATCGCGATCGATACCGAATCTTCTACGGAAACTCTGCGGGAACGCTTCCGCCTAGACCAAGGGGAAATACTCAGCTATCAGCGACAGCTAGACCTGCGCCAAGGCTTGCTCGATCGCCTTGTGCGCTGGCGCTCTCCAGCAGGACACACTATAGACCTGCACTTCCAGCGCTTTGCCAGCTTAGCAGATCGACATTGGCTAGCCCACAGTATAGAATTGACGCCCTTAAATTTCCAGGGCTCTGTTGAAATTCAAGCCAGCATTAATGGCTACCCAGAAAACCAGGGGGTGATGCACTGGCAATGGGTCAACCAGGGGGAGATGAAGCACAAAGGGGGTCGGCCGCAGGGGGTCTGGTTGCACCTGCGTACCAGAAGCTCCGGTATAGATTTGGGCATGGCCAGCTCTATTGCAGTTAACGGAGCCCAAGATCCCGAAATTCAATTTAAGGGTTGCGAAGGTCACCCGACCCTAGCCGCAACCTTTTCGGTTCGTCCAGGGCAAACGGTTAGCCTGGAAAAAATAGTCGCGGTTTTCACTTCCCGGGAAAATAGCGATCCAGCCCGAGCGGCAAGAGAGGCTCTGCAACAGCAACCCAGCTACTCTACTCTGCGATCGAATCACGAAGCGGCTTGGGCGAATATTTGGCAAGATTGCGATATCTCGATTGAAGGAGATCTGAAAGCTCAGCTAGCAGTACGCTATAGCATATTCCAGTTGTTGGCGAGCGCTCCACACGAAGACGAACGCTGTAGCATTCCGGCAAAAACTCTCTCTGGCTTTGGCTATCGGGGTCATGTTTTTTGGGATACGGAACTGTTTATTTTGCCCGGGTTCCTTTACACCCAACCGAAGATAGCGCGCAACCTGTTAACTTATCGCTACCATACTTTATCTGGTAGTCGGCGCAAGGCTCGGGACAATGGCTACCCGGGAGCGCGTTTGGCTTGGGAGAGTGCCGATACGGGAAATGAGGTTACTCCCCGTTGGCTATTTCTTGAAGAGTCTAATGGCGATCCGACTCGGATTTGGTTCGGCGATCGCCAACTTCATATAAGCAGCGACGTGGCTTATGCAATCTGGCAATATTGGCAAGCTACTGGCGATGACGATTGGATGCAACGCTACGGAGCGGAAATAATCCTCGATACGGCGGTTTTTTGGGGCAGTCGCATCGAATGGGACGGCAAGCGAGAGATCTATGAAATCCGCAATGTAATTGGACCGGACGAAGACCACCAACGGGTTGACAATAATGCTTTTACCAATCGCTTGGTTCAATGGCATCTGGAGAAAGCACTGGCTACTATAGAGTGGCTTGGCCGAGTAGCACCAGAACGATTGGCGGAGCTAGAAAGCAAACTCGACCTGACTCCAGATCGACGCGATCGCTGGGCGGATATGGTTCGCCGCCTCTGGATTCCCTACGACCCAAACAGTGGGCTGATAGAACAGTTTGACGGATTCTTCGATTTGGAAGATATTAATCTCAAAGACTACGAACCGCGCGATCGTTCTATGTATTCTATCCTAGGAGGAGTCGAAGGGACGAGCAAGCGACAAGTTATCAAACAGCCCGACGTGCTAATGCTACTATATGTGCTGCGCGGTAGCGTTAATGGAGATAGCTCTTTTAATGTAGCTAAACCAAAAAATACCCTAGAATACAGTCGCCAAGTTCTGGAAAAGAATTGGAATTACTACGAGCCGCGCACCGACCACAGTTATGGCTCTTCCCTAGGACCGGCAATACACGCCGCTTTGGCCTGCAACCTAGATAAACCCGCCGAAGCATACGAACATTTTATGCGAGCGGCAATGGTAGATATAGAGGACGTGCGGGGCAATGCTAACGATGGCATTCATGCTGCAAGCGCTGGCGCACTTTGGCAGGCGGTATTGTTTGGTTTCGGTGGAGTTCGCTTCGAGCGCCCAACCCCCGACGCTCCAGTCCAACCCGTGGCGAATCCTCACCTCCCCCCCAAGTGGACGCGACTGAAGTTTAAAATTCAATGGCGCGGAGCTAGCTACGATTTTGATCTTCAGTCACAAGGAGCGAGGATGAATTCCGATAATACTTCCAAACCAAAAATCCGGGGCGTTATTTTCGACCTGGATGGGGTGCTGACGGATACGGCAGAATTCCACTATTTAGGATGGCAGCGCGTTGCAGATGAAGAAAGAATTCCTTTCGATCGCCAGGCCAACGAAGCGATGCGGGGTCTCTCGCGTCGGGATTCCCTTTTGAAACTACTGGGCGACGCGATAGTCTCCGAGGAGAAAATGCAGGAAATGATGGAGCGCAAGAATCGCTACTATCTGGAATTAATTGGGCAGATGGGAGCCCAACACCTCCTGGGCGGAGCCGGGGAGTTGCTCGACGAACTGCACTCTACTGGAATTAAAATCGCGATCGGTTCGGCCAGCAAAAATGCCCGCGTGGTTATAGAACGCTTGGAAATTGCCGACCGAATAGAAGTTATTGCCGACGGTCATAGCGTTACTCGCTCTAAGCCCGCCCCAGACTTGTTCCTCTATGCGGCCAACGAGCTGGGCCTGTCGCCCGAGGAATGCCTGGTGGTGGAGGATGCGGCTTCTGGCGTCGAGGCGGCTCTAGCGGCTGGGATGCAGGCCGTGGGTCTCGGGCCGAGCGATCGGGTTGGAGCGGCTCACGTCGTTCTGCCTAATTTAGAAGGAGTTCGCTGGGCTGAACTGTTGGCAAAGTTAGCTCCTATTTAGAAGGGTGTAGGGGGTGTAGGGTGTAGGGCTGGGTGTGGGGTGTGGGGTGTGGGGTGTGGGAAAACTTCCGGCTATTTTACGATCGCTTTCGGGAGCCGGAAAGTCTTACAGTAACGGAGATTTCGGGTTCTCACCGTGACGATCCCCGTTTGTCATCAAAACGCAGAAATTGCCCCTAAAATCAACACCCTAGTGGCAAGGCGACGGTTAAAATTGTGGGTTCGATCCCCCCAAACCTCCCGATAAATTAAAAAGGGGGGCTATTGAGGTAGTTTGCCACAATTTTAAGCTGGACGCGCCACTAGGTGTAGGGTAAATTGGAATCTTCTTTTTACTTTTCACTTTTCTCTACACCATTCCCGACGCCTTGCGTTCCAAAAAAAAACTGGCTCGTTTCATTTTTCTCTACCATTCCCGACGCCTTGCGTTCCAAAAAAACTCCCTCGCTGCGCGTCGGGAGGATTTTAATTTAATTTCTTTCTTGGGACGGGCGGGACGCCCGTCCTACGGTAACAATTAATCGGATAAAGGGAGAATTGCCCCATGTCATTGGCAAAAATTGAAAAGCTAACTCCCAAACAAGAAGCGCTAATTCCAGTTTGTCGGTAAAAATGGCGTCGCCTTGCTATGTCTGTGGAACCGATCGCTCGCCCCTTAGCCGCCGATGCCGTAAGATCTGCTTATGCTCTGCTAGGACTGCCAGAGCCAGAGATTATTTTTTGCGATCGCCCAACCATAGCTTGGAAAATGATTCTGCGGATTCTAGCAGGGGATAAATTGTGGAATCAAGTCGAAATTTTGCTGGAGGATGAACAAACAGCGAGAGAAGACAATGCAGTCAAAAAAATAGGCAATAAAATAGCTAACAAAATCAACCGCAAAAATATACGCAAAAAACTCGGTACGCCGCTCGAAAGCAAGCTACAAGAAGAACTGATAGCGAAACTGAGAAAGCAACTGAATGCAGAACTGGTTTCCTGCAAGGGCGATCGCGTGCGAGACAAAATAGCGGGTTATTTGGGCAGACCGCTACTAAACAACTATTGGGGAGGCTGTCCAGAATCGACACCTTGGGGCATAGCGCGGTGGCAAATTCTCAATCTCGGGTTTGATTTTGAATGCGATTATAAAATTGATAAGACAATGAACCACGCTATCGTTCCGGCGGTTTGGGCGAAATACAAAGGAGTCTTATTCGATTTTTATATTTCTGCTTTGGGATGCAGCTTCTACGATCGCCATAGATGGTCTGTATTTCAATCCATAGTCGAAAACTGCGGCTATCTTTTCCCATACGAGAGAATTTGTTTTATTTGCGATCGCCCCAGGATTCTCGCCTTAGACTCCCAATACCGCCTCCATGCGGGCGGCTCCCCAGCGCTTCAGTTTGCCGACGGTTACACCTATTATGCCTACCACGGGATTAGGTTGCCAGAAGAATGCGGCAAAATCCACCCGAAAGATTGGCAAGCAGAATGGCTTTTAACCGAGTTATTCACTTAACATTTACAACTCAGTCCCCTGCTCGCCCACACCGATGGCGGCCCCACACCCTACACCTTAACTCTGGGCCTTTGTAAAAATTTTTTGAAAAAAAAATGGGCGATCGCGAAAGCTACACACCGGAAACACCTTTGAAGGATAGGAATTTATAGGTTAGTTCTAGTAGTATCTTTGGGGATCGGATCCAGATGAGTGCTTCCTCTTTTATCAATCGCAACAACCAAACCGACAAAAGCCATCCTAATAATGGGCCTTTAGGGCTAAGAGAGTTTAGCTTGGAGGAGGGCTCGCTTAGCCAAGATCCGCAATACTGGCTCTCACAAAACATCCCTTCGTCGCTTCTGCGCCACCAAGCTGCGGCCAAAGCCCGAGAGGCCGATTACCCAGGAGCGATCGCAATCCTCACTTACTTAATCGAACAAAACCCGATCGCTGCGATTGACTATAACAATCGAGGGCTGATGTATCTTTTAAATTCTGAAACGGACAAGGCGATCGCCGATTGCGAGCGAGCCATAGAATTAAATCCGTCCCTAGCGGCTGCCTATAATAACCGAGCTAATTGCTATGCGGCCAAAGGAGAATTGACCAAGGCCCTAGAAGATTACGATCTAGCCATTGACCTCAACCCGCTGAACTTTAGAGCCGTAATCAACCAAGGGATTACCTTGCGACAATTGGGATTGTACGACTGGGCCATAGAGAACTTCGATCGCGCTCTAATTTTGGGTCAACTGGAAGGATATATTTACACCCAGCGAGGGCGGACCCACCATCTGGCGGGGGACTGGAATTGCGCGATCGCCGATTACCGGCGCGCAATGGCCGCAGCAGACCAGCCCATTGACTTACCCCTAGATCTCAAATGTTCTTGGCGCTCTCTGGCAAAAACTTGGATGAATCAACTCCTAAGCATAGCTAATGTTTAATAAGCTTTCAGTTTATGCGCTCCACGGCGCGCAGGCTGCGCTCTTCTGCTTTCAGCTTTCAGCTTTAAGTTTTCAGCAATAGGGAGCATTTCACTTTTGCACTCTTGTTGCCCAAAGAGGGCGAGAGTTTGTATAGCCGCGCCGGTCGGGCGGAATGGCGGCAGCGTACTTTCATTAAAATGCTCCCTCAGCAATAAGCTTTGAGAAAAACTGTCTTTGAAACCCGGATTTAATATAGCGCTAGGCAGCGTAAGCTAAGCTGAAGGCTGAAAGCTGAAAGGTAATTGCTATATCTTTAAGACTTGATTGGCGGAGTTAGCAGCAAATACAAACAAGGGGTGACTAATAGAGCGATCGCCATTGAAGCGATCGATCCGAAAGTAATCCCCATACACAAGGGAAACCAAAGGGGGTCGCTGAGCGCTAGGGTAACTACGCCGACAATGGTCGCGATACTGGTTGTCAGAATCGGTTGCAGGCGATCGGCTGCCCCAAGAGCTATTCGAAGCATTTTTTTGCACCCTCCGCCGCCTGACAACCTGCGCGGGACTTGATTCAAAGCCCGAATCGACTGATTTTTACAATTAAAATACTCGGAGGGAAAGATATCCTTATAAATATTGGTAATAATTCCCAGTTATTTTTCAAGCTTTATTCCTCAAATATGATGCGCTTCTGGTTGGGATCGATTCGATAGGTATGTTCCTGCATAATTTTTTTGGTCTGTTCTGGATCGAAGTGACGACCAAAGTCAGAACGTAAGCGATTTACCCGTGCTTCTGTCTGGGCAACCTCTGCACGGATTTCCTCTAGCTTTTCTTGCTGAACTCGATAATGGGGCACCAGTTGTACCAAAGCAGAAATTGCTACCGTCGATAGCAGCAGATTCGCGACTAGCTTAGCGGTAGTTTCAGCGGCGATCGCTCCATAAAAATTGCGTTTTCTACGACGCCTGCGAAATTGGTCCGTCTGGCGGCGACGCCTTGGCTCCCTTTGCTTATGGCTTTGCTTATGGCTTTGCTTATGGGGGATTGGTGCTTGAATTCCGTTCATGGTATTGAAATTCCCTGCTTTGCTCAATTGCTACCCATTTTTTTCCGTAGGGCTTTAGCAAATGCACCCTATTGGCAAAATCTAGATTGCAATAGGACTTTAATTTTTCTTGGGTTTAATCCAAGCCTAGAGTCGTTTTCCCTGCTTTAGCGTAAGCATCAGGGTTGCAATTGCTCGCAGCAATTGCTATTGCCACTATTATAGCTCAGCAATTAGCTATCGCCGGAGGCAAGGGCGATCGCGCCCCGGATTTCCAAATAAATATTTCTCCCTCGCTCCGCCCGTCCTACGAGTTGGATAAGCTTTTGTATTTTGTAATGGTCCTAACCTTAGTATAGTATGTACTACGCTGAAATGTTAGGACAATTTCATTTCCAAGGCTAGATCTGCCAAATCGTTCTGTTGGCGCAGCCGTAGCTCTTCGTCCATAAGGGACTTGCGCAGCAAATTTAGTACCAGTCCCTAAGCGCACCACCGTTCGGGCGCGAGCGGATTAGTAGGCGTAGCTGGACCGAGGAACGGGCATAGCCCAAGAACTGATTATTAACTTGCAAGTCCATAAGCCGACTGCTTACAGCTTACTGCTATATATTGCCGAAATCGATCTGCTAATAGCAAGGGGCTCTGAGCAATCCTCAAAGCCCCTTGCTATTTTTTCAATAGCTTTGCTGCAATCGGGCAGTCAGCAACTATTTTTTAGTTCATTGCTAATAACTAATTGCTAATAGCGCTTATGAGAACGATAAGATCGGCTCTTTCCCTATTTATACAATTCTGTAGCCAGTCGGAATGCAAGGATTCCGGGAATCAGAGCAATAATCAGAGCGGTAAGCACTTGGGCGTCTGTCAGCATCTTTGAAGACTCCTAATAATGAATTTGTCAAACAAAGGGAAGTCGTCCGCGTGGTTCGCGATCGTTAAACTTCCTGGGGCGATTATATAGCAAACTGGCGCCCCCGAATATTTCTGCAACATCTCCCTTGAAAAGGGTAAGGCAGAAGCGGGGTTGGGTAAGGAGCAAAAATCAAATCCCTTTACCCCCAATTCCGTTTGCTTCCCCCAACCTTATTCTAGGGGGCCATTATTGGGGCTGCGATCGCAACCCCAATAATGGTATAAGTCTTATTTAAGTCTTATTTTAGAATGGAGCGAGCGGGCAAGGACAAAAGTCCCGACTCCAAAACGTGGCGGTCCGACGTAGTTTGGAGTCGGGACTTTTGTCTTTGCATGGGGCACAGTCTTAGATGATAGTCCCCATAACTTTACCGTTAAGCGTTAAGCTGATTAGGTAGTAGCACTTCTCGTCAGCTAGAATTTGGTTCAATTTTGGGGCAAGTGATAAGTGGGGTCTTGGGGGCAACAATTTTTAAGTCTGAAGCAGGTAGCTCAGTTTTCTATAGTAAATGGGCCGCGATAGCCATCCCGATTGCAACCATATTTTAATTCCAAGACATAAATTTCCCCTACCGCACGACGGGCGATCGTACAGTCTGCGACCCAGGACAGCTCCTGTCCCCCGTCCGTTCCCGGAAGCCAGGGAGAAATATTTATTTGGAAATCCCTAAGCTGACGTAAGACGATTTGCTCCCACGCTAAAGATTGAAAGCTGTCCGGTGAGAAATACAGTTAATGATAGAAAGTCTAGATTTTTCCCTCAATTTTGGGGTTGAATCCTTTTTCCTGCTAGTAATTTTGGTGGGATTGGAGGCGGTGCTGTCAGCAGACAATGCGATCGCCCTAGCATCAATTGCCCAAGGTTTGGCAGATCCCAAGCTCCAGCGTCAGGCCCTTAATTTTGGCTTGCTAGCGGCTTTTGTGCTGCGTATGGCCCTCATTTTAACTGCCACCTGGGTCATTCAGTTTTGGCAATTCGATCTTATAGGAGCCCTCTATCTCTTGTGGTTAGTGTGGCAATACTATACGTCCAGACAAAACGAAGAGGAAACAACAGAGCAAAGCCCTAGATTTACCTCGCTATTACAGGTAATTCCTACGATAGCAATGACGGACTTAGCTTTTTCTTTGGACAGCGTTACTACTGCAGTAGCCATTTCCGAACAAATCTGGATTATTATCACCGGTGGTGCTATTGGTATTGTCGCTCTGAGGTTTATGGCTGGTTTATTCATCCGCTGGCTTGATGAATACGTTCATCTCGAAGATGCTGGCTACATAACGGTGGCCTTAGTTGGCTTGCGCTTGCTGCTCAGAGTCATTAATCCCAACATGGCGCCGCCCCAATGGTTGATGATTTCCATTATTGCCCTATTATTTATCTGGGGATTCTCCGAACGCACGCCCGAAACTGTAGAAGCTACCGAGCCGACTTCTAACAATTCAAAGCAAGAGTCTTATAGCAGCGAATCGGACGATGGGGAAGAGGAAGCTTAAAATCTATTGTTGTTTCTGGCAAGACTATTTATATCCGCGCCGCAGTATTGTTAATATAATAGATTAGCACCGAATTAAAGATAATCTTTGATCTTATGCTTTTGGTAATAATCTGTATTTTTATATATACATTTCCGGCACCCGGAAGACAATAGAAAAACTGCCACCAACCCAGAGCTGTATCACAAGAAATAAACTATAGCATTCCTAAATTATTCATCGCGATCTACCAGAAAACCGGTCGAGCTAATAATAGCTTTGCCAAAGGCCAGAAACCCGGTTTGTTGGAAAAACCGGGTTTCTTTTTTTTATAAATAGGGCTTGCTGTACAAACCCGGTTTTTCCAAAAAACCGGGTTTCTTTTCTGGAATATCTCTAAATTACCTCGGGACAATGGGAGCCACTTTTTAATCCTCGTATAGCCACGTAGTTAGAGTAGGCTGCCAAGAAACGAGTTCTTCTTCTTCAAACCAAAGTCCAATTTCTGTTCGGGCAGTCTCAATAGCATCAGAACCGTGGATCAGATTGCGACCCACAGTTACTCCATAGTCCCCTCGAATCGTACCTGGTTCTGCGCTCAATGGATTGGTCGCACCAATCAGCTTGCGGGCAGAAGACACAATCCCTTCTCCTTCCCAAACCATAGCCACTACAGGGCCGGACGTGATGAATTGGATTAGACCTGCAAAAAAGGATTTTTCTCGGTGAACATCATAGTGTTTCTCAGCCAGTTCTTTAGTGACGTTCATAAACTTCATACCCACCAAGGTAAAACCTTTGGTCTCAAAGCGACTGATTATCTGACCGGCAAGTCCCCGTTGAACGCCATCGGGCTTAATTAAGATAAATGTCCGTTCCAAACCGCTCTCCTGCAATTGTTTCTTGACACTAAAGACGGATTATACTACGAGCGGTCGGCTTTCGGAGCAGGAGACAGAGGGCGGGGGAAGGGTGGGAGGCCGCCTACGAGGCCGCCTACGAGGTGTGGGAGGGACTCTCAGAAAATACCCTCTCCCCACACTCCCCACACTCCCCTGCCCCCCCCCTGCTGGCCCTTGCGCTCTAAAAGCTCAGAGCTGAAAACGTCAAAAAGGAGGTTAAGAATCCCATGAATTTAGAGCCTACAACAGAGGATATCGCTGCAGGATCCCCATCAAACAATGGAGGTGCAACAGTTAAAAACAACTTCCCAGAGCAGGAAAGGCTCAAGGAGGTGGGAGCAGATGGCTTAAAAAAATGGAGCATAGAGAAGAGCGAGGAACTGTATAGGATTAAGGGGTGGGGAGAGCCATATTTTTCTATTAATGCTGCCGGTCACGTTACCGTATCTCCTCAAGGCGATCGCGGTGGTTCCTTAGATTTGTATGAACTGGTAGAGGCTCTGCGCCAGCGAAATCTAGGACTGCCCTTGCTGATTCGCTTCTCAGATATTTTGGAAGATAGAATCGAGAGATTGAATGCCTGCTTTGCCAAAGCTATTGCTCGCTATAGCTACAGGGGCGTCTATCGCGGAGTCTTCCCAGTTAAATGCAACCAGCAGCGACACTTGATAGAAGATATAGTGCGCTTTGGCCAACCGTATCAGTTTGGTTTGGAAGCTGGTTCCAAGCCAGAATTGATGATTGCTTTGGCTACCTTAAAAACTCCCGGTGCCCCGATTATTTGCAATGGCTATAAAGATAAAGAATACATCGAGACAGCTATGCTGGCCGCCAAATTGGGACAGAGGCCGATTATTGTCCTCGAACAGATAGAAGAAGTAAATATGGCTATCCAAGTTAGCAAAGAACTGGGAATTAAGCCGGTTTTGGGCGTGCGAGCTAAGCTGAAAAGTAAGGGGATGGGTCAGTGGGGAAATTCAACGGGCGATCGCGCTAAGTTTGGCCTCACCATTCCCGAAATTATCCAAGCAGTAGATCTATTTGCTGCTAGCGATATGCTCGAATCTCTCCAACTGCTCCACTTCCACATTGGCTCACAGATTTCTTCTATCGGCGTTATCAAAGATGCTATCAGAGAAGCAAGCCAGATTTATGTAGAATTGGCTAAATTAGGAGCTAATATGAACTATCTGGATGTGGGGGGTGGTTTGGCAGTGGACTACGACGGATCTAAGACAAATTTCCACGCTTCTAAAAACTACAATATGCAAAACTATGCCAATGATATTGTAGCAGAGGTGAAGGAAGCCTGCCAGGAAGTGGATATACCTGTACCGACACTTATTAGCGAAAGCGGTAGGGCGATCGCTTCCCATCAATCCGTCTTAATCTTTAACATTCTCGCGAGTAGTGGTGTCTCTACAGAAATACCAGAAATAGGCAATGAAAAACAACATCTTATACTCCGCAATTTATACGATACTTATGAATCTATAAAAACCGACAACTATCAAGAAACATACCACGACGCAATTCAGTTTAAAGAAGAAGCCATCAGCCTGTTTAACTTTGGCTATCTGAGCTTGCGCGAGCGAGCTAAAGCGGAACAGCTATTCTGGGCTTGCTGCAACAAAATTGCAGCAATTACTCGCCAACAAGAATACGTTCCAGACGACCTGGAAGACTTGGACAAAATTATGGCGTCTATCTACTACGTTAATCTTTCTGTCTTCCAATCTGCTCCCGATAGCTGGGCCATAAGTCAGCTATTTCCGATTATGCCGATCCATCGCCTCAATGAAGAACCAATCCAGCGCGGAACTCTGGCAGATCTCACCTGTGATAGCGACGGCAAAATAGATCGGTTTATCGACCTTTTAGATGTCAAAAAAGTTCTAGAACTTCATCCGCTTGAGCCTGGTAAACCTTACTATCTGGGGATGTTCCTTAATGGAGCCTACCAGGAAATTATGGGAAATCTTCACAATCTTTTTGGCGACACCAACGCCGTCCACATTAAGCTCAGCCCTAATGGCTATGAAATCGAACATGTGGTCAAAGGGGATACAATGACAGAAGTTCTCGGCTACGTCCAATATGACTCTGAGGATTTAGTAGAAAGTATTCGCCAACAAACCGAGCAAGCCTTAAAACAAGAGCGAATTACTCTTGATGAGTCTCAACATTTGCTTCAAAACTACGAACGCAGTCTGCAGGGATATACTTATTTGTTCCCTTGATAAGTTATATAAAATACGCGCGTAGCTGTTCCATAAATACCGTAAGGGCAGTCCCCCGGTTCCCCCGGTGACTGCCCCAAGCCCGATCGGGTCGGGTTTCCAGGAGTCGGCTCGCCGCCTGTAGGCGATCGCAACTGTCCCGGTTTAGCAGGTGAGCTAGCAGGGATGGCAAGCCTACTAGCTCGCGCACCAAGATATTGACAAAAAAACAATTGCGCATCAAGGGCTAGAGATCGCTGTTATTTTCTTTCACAAGCTCTGCGATCGCATTTCTTTCTTCTGGCGGAACCACAGATGTTTTCCGCATATCAGCAATCAACCAATCCAAAGCTGCCGCTTCCATATCTATCGCCGCGCCATTTTTATCCACGCAATAGCGACCAAACACCAGTTTATCTACCAAACGCACCTCTGACCCCAAGCGAGAGTATTCAAAAATCACGCTATTTTCTACCGTTGCCCCCTTGTGGATATAGCAGTTTGTGCCAATCATAGTCGGGCCAATAATCGTAGCACCATCTTCAATGCTAGTCATGCCTCCAATATATACTGGGCCTTTTATATTAACTTTGTCCCAGTTGACTTTGACATTTAAGCCGGTATAAATACCTGGAAAAACTTCCTTTCCGGGAATTTTAACATTTTTAATTTCTCCGAGCAATACTCCACGAATTGCACGCCAATAGTCGGGGACTTTACCTATATCCACCCATTCAAAGTCCATTGTCAAACCGTAGAAAGGCGCTCCTTTTTCTACCAACTGCGGGAATAACTGACTGCCTATGTCATACTCCACTCCAGAAGGAATATAGTTTAACACTTCTGGCTCAAAAATATAAATTCCCGTGTTAATATCGGTACTGAGTGCCTCTTCTACCGATGGTTTTTCTTGGAAAGTCTTAATTCTACCGGAATCGTCGGTCACGACCACCCCATAGCTGGATACTTCTTCGCGGCGAACGGATTTCATAATTATGGTAGCGATCGCCCCTTTTTCTTTATGCCACTTGACCGCCTCTGTTAAGTTCAGGTCAATCAAGGCATCGCCGCACAGAACTATAAAAGTATCGTCAAAATACGGATAAAAGTCTTGAATGCGACGCATTCCACCTGCTGAACCCAGTGCTTCTCCCATCAACTCGCCATTAACAATCCTGCCTTCAAAAGAATAAGCAATTTGGACGCCAAATCTGCTGCCGTCGCGGAAGTAATCTTCAATCTCTTTAGCTAAATGGCTAACATTGACCATTATTTCATCAAAACCATGCTGGCGAAGCAGTTCGACTAAGAACTCCATCACTGGCTTTTGCAGGATGGGAATCATTGGTTTGGGAATCGTAAAGGTTATGGGACGGACGCGAGTGCCCCTCCCGGCTGCCAGAATCATGGCTTTCATACGCTTTTATACTCTCAGTCTTAGGCTAATTAATTTTACCAAAATCAAACTGGTAATTATCTTAAATCATCTGCGGATTGTCCGGGAAAATCTCCCCGTTCCGGATATAATTTTAGAATAGGCAAAAATCCCAGGCTGCTGAAATTAGCTTTTAGGTTGTTTGGGAGGACCCTAGTATTGGATTAAAAATCCCCCAGTGAGAATCCCAAGGAGGCGATTCTTCAGAGGAGACCTTTATCCTACGGATACGCCCAAGGACCCTCGCCAAAAGAAGCGCCCTCTGAGCCTGCTAAAGCTTTCCCTACAAGCGCCCCCAAAATCCACGCAACACCCCCAGCACATCAATGGCGACGTCACAAACCAGATTCTAGCAGGACTTACGCAAACGCAAAGGCTCCAAATGTAGGGTGCCCTGCCTAGCACCAAAACCTATATATATATATAGATTTCGAGCTGACGAGAAAGCGCTACGTCCTATCTAGCTTTTGTGCCTATGCAGATACCGGCAAGACCCTGATTTTTAAATCTTGGTAGAATTCTTCTTGGGCCAATTCCACTTTAGACTGGGCTGACAAGAGCAGCAGAGCCCAAAAGACCCCAACTAGATCCGGCGATTTCGCTGTAGCGCTATTAGGGAGATAGGCAGCTCTAGAAGTAGTCCATCGCTCGACTAGATCCTCGATATTGAGCCAATCTTGGCCTTCCGGTAGAGCAGGCCAATTGGATAAAAACTTGTCCAGACCAGCAGCAACTTCAGAGAGATTGTCTTGGTTGGCCAGCTCTTGCAAGGCTCCTGCGGTCTTAGCTTTAGATTTTGCGCTGCTAGACTTACGGGCTTTGGGGCGACTTTGATAAGTTTCGATCGCTACCGACATTACTTGCAACTGCTCGATAAGCTCCTGGAGCGTAACCTTGCGTTTTTTCGGCGCCGGAGCCACGGGACGTCGTCGTAGTTGGCGCTCCAGCTTCAACGGGCCAGAGCTATTTGGGTCCATAACTTCTGCTTCTATATATTCTTCCGCTTCTGATTCTTCTGAACCTTCATTTTCGACAAATTCAGAACGAACGAGACTATCTGCCTTGAGCAGTACCAACATAGCTGCATACAAAAATGCCTGTCCCGATTGAGACAGCGCCATTTCCCGTTGGCCGCGATCGTCCTGCGCAGACCCAGGGCGCGTTCCGCCCTCGGGACCTGGAATTAGTCTGCTCAAGTATCTGTCAATTACCTCAATTACCTGGACATCCCAGGGGTTTATTTCCCCCCTATCTGCCAAGTCAATCAGGAGCGCAATCGCATCTTGCGCCAGAGAAACGCTCATCAGGTGCAATTTTTATTTGCTGGAATTCGGTGCAAGGATTGTTCTGTATTGGCAAGAAAGCTAAATAGGCGTTTTCCCAAATAGTCTGAGTTAATCGTAGCGATTGTTTTGCCTTTTGGCTTACTTGGTGGCTCCCACAAAATCTAAATAATTACGCATATACAGTTTATTTAGTGCGCCATAGGTTAATAAACACTATATGTAGCGCCTGTGAATAAATCTAAAAAGCCGGGGTGTGGGAGGCCGCCTACGAGGCCGCCTACGAGGCCGCCTACGAGGTGTGGGAAGAATTAAATAAAATTGTCTCCCCCTCTCCCCACACTCCCCCCTCTCCCCACACTCCCCACACTCTGCCTTTTTCAGCAAGCCCTATGTAGGTTAATTAAGGGATGTAATTTATTGGAGCTATCGCTAGATTGCAGATATTTTAGGAGAGAAGAGGGTGACTCTTGGGTACTAAGGGGGGTCGGGTTTAAAATGGCAAAAGCCGGATCGACAATGCAATAGCAGGTCTTAGGGGTTGCAGATGAGATATAGATTACTTTAGGATTTGCTTAAAATTTTCCTCAAACTCAGCTTGAGTTATCCGATTGGCTTCCCAATCCTTAGCAAGGAGCTGAACTTCCTCCAGCAGCTTTCTGCTTTCTTCTGGGTCTTTAATAAGTTTTTTCTGCTTACTCTTGAGGGAACGAAATAGCCAAGGCGAGATAAACTCCGATCTACTCTCTTGCCATAAACCTTGTTTATTTCTTTCTGCCTCAGCTTCGGCTAAGAGTAGTATTATTCCTAGCTCTCTGGGACATTTATAAAAATAATCATAATAAATATTGGCTAGTCCTTCTTTAACTAAAAGATGCTGCATGAAGGTGCCATCGAGCAAATAGACTTCAGCAATTCGACGGCCATAGCGGGTATCTATATCGGTAACTCTCAACTTTACCCTATTGTTGCTTTCCTCGATTAGCTGTTTTGCTCGCCTTTTGCCTTCTTCTCCCCACTTAAATTGCGTTTGATAGAATCGATTATCTTTGTTGGCGTCTTCAAGTCTTTTATATCCCCAACCTTTCGGAGTTTCAGGGGCATCGATATACACGAATCGCACGGTTATTTCTTCTCCAGAAGGAGCGATCGCATCAATGGTGTCTGCATCTGATACTTTCTTCACCGTGTAAGTTTCTAAACTCTCAAAATCCTCGGGTAATGGCGATTTTAGAGAGCCTATTTTTACTAAAATATCGCCTATTAAGTCTGTCATAGTTTAAATGAAGCTTACTAGAACGTCGGAACGGGTATTAAAATATTACAACTGACAAGGACTAAAAGAGCGACGGTGTTGGGGCGATACACCGTAGAAGTTCAAAGCTTCCCGATGCTTGGCAGTTCCATATCCTTTATTATTAGCCAGGTCGTAATGGGGATATTTTGCAGCCAAGCGAACGATTAGCTTATCCCGCCAGACTTTGGCGACAATACTAGCAGATGCGATCGCCAGAGATAAATTATCTCCCTTGACAATAGTTTTTTGTGGCAGAGACAAGTTAGGAATGCGCTTATTGCCATCGATAAGACACAAGTCTGGTTTAACTTTCAATTTGAGAATTGCCCGCTTCATAGCAAGCAGTGAAGCCTGCAAGATATTGAGTCGGTCTATTTCCCGCACGGAGGCAATACCGATTTTGCAGTCGGACGCCACTGCCAAAATCAATTCTGCCAAGCGGCTGCGATCGTGTTGCGTCAACTTTTTACTATCTTTGACTCCAGCAGATATAAGTTGCTCGGTTGCCTCTGGGGGCACAATCGCTGCAGCCGCAACAACCGGACCAAATAAGGCACCCCGCCCCACTTCATCAACCCCAGCAACCCGCTTAAGAAACATTTCTGGCGGTTCTTCCCATAAACTGAGCTGTTTTCCAAATTCTTCTGTCATATTTGCTCAATCCATTCCAACATCGGCTCTGTCACGCTCCAAAACCTACATCCCAGATCCTATAGGACTTACGCAAATCATCAGTTTGAATCTATATATAGGCTTTGGTGCGCCGCAGCGCACCCTACAAATAGGCTTTGGTGCGCCGCAGCGCACCCTACAAATAGAGTCTATGCGTAAGTCATGTCCTAAATAAACCGATCGCGCGATCGGTTTATTTAGGGGCTACAAAGGTTTATTCTATGGCAGAAGAACGACGGCGACGGCGACGGGTTGTCGGCGGTGCCGAGGGTTCGCCATCTTCTTCTGGAGGTGCCGCATCCCCTTCGGGAGAGTGAGGTGCTGCCACTGCAGGCACTGGTTTTTCTGGGGATGTCGAACGGCCAGACTTACCCGGTTCTTTCACAGAAATCATGGCATTTTTAGGATTTTTCACTTCGCCATCAAAAAGTACCAAAGGAGAAATCCCCATCAGAGCATAAATATCCTGTTCGTCAGAAGTCATTTTGATGGAAATGACTTCTGGCGGTTCGGCTGGGGGCTTCTCAATTTCCCGTACTCGGGTGCGAACGCGCTCTGGTTTTTCGATCCGCGCTCCCGTGCTTTCAGTATCGGAGCCAAATTCTGCAGAGACATTATTATTGGCGACAGCAGAGCGAATGATGGGGCGATCGCTTACAGGACTTCCCTCTTCCGGAGAGTCTAAGCGGCGGCGGCGGCGGCGGCGAGTGGATGCCGCCCCTATTTCCTGATAGCTAGGATGATTGAGCAGATCCAGTTCTTGCAGGTCATTAGCAGGTTCCAAATCCGGCAACTCTGCGCTGCTCCCGTCCGGGATGCGGCTTTCTTCTACCTGGGGAACGACAGGTGCCGGAACTTCGGGGGCTGCTACCGGCGCGCTGCTACGAGGCAAAGGCATCGCATCGAAAATGGCCGCTTGTTGTTCTCCGGGCATTACAGCTATATGTCCCAATCCGGCACAGGTCGGGCAGGGGCGACCAAAAAGCTCGTAGATATTTTGGCCTTGGCGCTTGCGGGTCAGCTCTACGAGACCGAGTTCCGATAATTGAGCGATCTGAGGCCGAGCTTTATCTGCCTTGAGGGCCTTATTAAAATGTTCTATAACTTGTATCTGGTCGCGGCGGGAATCCATATCGATGAAATCGACAATGATTACGCCAGCTAAATTGCGCAAGCGCAACTGACGGGCAATTTCTGTAGCGGCTTCGCAGTTCGTCCAGAGGACCGTTTCGCGAGCCGTAGCCGAGCGAGTAAAAGAACCGGAGTTTACATCAATAACCGTCAGGGCTTCAGTAGGCTCGATGATTATATAACCGCCAGAAGGAAGATCTACCCTCGGTTTCAGCGCTTCCCGAATTGCAGCATTCACTCGGAAGTATTCCAGAATTTGCAGGCGATCGTCCTGATGCTCGTCAATCAAAACCCCTTGAGGGCTCTTGCCGCCATTCCAGAAAGCAATTTGTTTTTTGACTCGCGGTACTGCAGTTGGAGAATCTACAACAATCCGATTGACATCATTGCTATACATTTCCCGCAGCACCCGCTGCACAAAATCATCATCCCGATTCAGCAGTGCTGGCGCTCGATTAGTCGCTGCTTCTCGCTGGATGGCTTCCCATTGTTTTTGCAGGGATTCTAGATCTTCTAGAATTGCTTCTTCCTCTACTCCCTCGGCTTCCGTGCGCATCAACAGGCCCATACCCGATGGTTTAATCAGAATTCCCAATGCTCGCAGATGGCTCCGTTCTGCTTCAGAGCGGATGCGCCGAGATAGATTGACCCCGCGACCAAAGGGCATAAGTACCAAATAGCGACCTGGGAGGGTGATATTACCAGTTAGCCTTGGCCCTTTATTACCCGTTGGCTCTTTCATTATTTGCACCAGCACTTTTTGCTGCGGTGCCAACAGTTCTGTAATGGCTCCTGAAGATCGCCTCAGCCGCAAAGGACCCAAGTCAGTGACGTGAATAAATCCATTTCGTTCTGGATCGCCGATATTTACAAAGGCCGCATCAATCCCAGATATGACGTTCTCAACAGAGCCTAGATAAATGTCGCTGACCTGATGGGTCCCTTTCGCTACAACCAGTTCCTGGACGCGATCTTCTGCAAAAACTGCGGCAACTCTATGCTGCTCGGCGATAATAATTTGCTTTGGCATTCAAGACCTTCCTTAAATCTCCTCAATTTATAGCTATCGGATGTCAGCTAAAGCGCGATCGCGCTGCGCCCATACTGCGCAAACGCATTTTTCCGTCGATCGCGACCTGCTGAAATCCAAGCGCTTTCTCAAAAACAATGATTCTGTGAAAAAAACCCTAATCTTTGCCCCTGTTGAAGCCTCGGTCAAGCTCTTACAATTCCAGGACTTACGCAACGAATCTATTTGTAGGACGCGCCCCCGCGCATCCCGCACGCTATATTCTGCACGCTATATATAGATCTGACACTGGTAATTTGCATAAGTCACGAGTTCATGCGATCGCCACAGGAAACGCTTGACGAGTGTTTATCCGATTCACTTCCAGCTATATCGGGCTACAGATGATTTAATCTCAAATTTGTATTGCCACTGGCGGTTATCCAAGGCCAATGTCCCGAGGATTCCACAGAGGACTTTAGTCAAAACGCGAACGAACTTTCCGGGCGTCAAAATTTCAAATTTACCCTATGTAACCCTTGCGCGCTCTACGCAACAACCATTAGGCTTTACTTACGCATTTTCATTTCCCATTCACTGCCCGCTTCGGTAAATTATCCTTAGGCTTTGATTCAGCCATATCCAGCGAGCAATCAAAATTTTACCTCTTTTTCCTACCTCTATCTCCGGTGCAGCATTAAAAGGCTTAAGACATCAATGCCTTTTAATAGGCAACTGGCAACAGGTAATATATTGACTGTACGCCAGAAGCGGCAAATAATTTTTCTATCCTTACCTTTATAGGTATTATACTCCATTCAATTTGCCACATACATCGTTTATAGCGGTTCTCAAATTGATGTGATATTTCTCGGGCGAAGCGGGCCCGCGCATCCCATTACGGAAATTTCCATTATACAGCCGAGATGGTTGCGGGGATGCTGTCGCCCCTACGTTTTCCTTCGTTACACTAATTTGAGAACCGCTATATAGGGTATCGACGAGCCTCTAAGCATAACCAATATACCTTTGCGTTTTTCACCTTTTCTTGGCTTTTCTTTTTCTTGGCTTTTCTTGACCTCTGCCTAAGTCCGACTTTCTAGCTTTTCTCGCGCTTCTGGCACGAATTTCCTCTTTTTTATTTCAGCACTTTCATTCACAATTACTTTGCTTTTACCCTAGGGTTGGGTCTAAGGGAAATTACAAGAAATAAATTCCCCAACTCGTAGGACGGGCGGAGCGCCTGGTGCCGAGAGACTTCTCGAAAGCCTGTCCTACGGGGAAGCGAGGGAGAAATATTTATTTGCAAATCCCTAAGCAATGCTTTCTCTATTTTTATACCCCAACATAATAGGGGTTTGCTTGTTAGGCGTTCCGATTTGATTCTTCGCTATCTTTGCTATCATTTTACAAAACTCCTCTGAACGGGACTTGACATTTCTAACATCTTCAACGCCAATACCCGTTCGTGGCTTACATTCATTCAAACTCTAATCAAGTAATTCCGGATTGAAACCCCGGGGAATAGACTTGGCCTTCCCCCTCTGTTTGGACGATATTACCATACTCATCCGCACAATTGGGTTTTTTGACTAAAAAATTTAGCCTTCCCCCAGAATCAACTGCTGTCGGTGGACTTGCAATAGTTGACAAGGTTCTTTGGCGAGGCTCTCCAGCATATAGACTACGCGATCGGGGCGCAAGTTAGTGCCGTCGTTGCGGCAGCTACCGACGTAGCGGATAACCGCTGTCGGTTCGCGATCGGATACTTCTAGCAGTTCCAGGTCAAATAAGCGATCGCGCAGATTCACTTGCTTTACCTTGCCCTTCTTACTCGTCTGTTCCCAAGATATCTCCGAGCAAGAGAGAACCGCGTTAATCCAATCCTGCCAAGGAGGGGGTTTCATTTCTGGGGAGGTAGCCTCCACTTTAATCAAATACTCCGCCCTTTCCAACTGTTGGGTTGCCGAAGGAGCCTTCACATCCACCTGTTCCACCCGGTAAATCGGCAGTTCTGGAGGTAGTTGCGCCGCTAATTTAGCTTCAAATTCCGCCGTATCCATCGGCTCCCTCAGTTCAAAGTCAACAATCTCGCCACTAGAAGTCGCTCCTAGGGATAGAGCATTGGCTGGAGAGATGCGCGGCCCAGGATGGTAGCCTCCGGTATAGGCAATCGGCAAAGAGGCTCGCCTTACCGCTCGGTCGAATAAGCGAATCAAATCCAGGTGAGATACTAATGCCATCTGCCCCTGCTTGCCCAACCATACCCGCATCCGTGCGGCCCGAGTTACTGGGGGTTGGAAGTGACCCGCAAATTCTGGAATCGGCGGCGGCTCTACTACTATATTGTGACCGAAGTCGGTGCCGCAGACTCCACAATGAGAACAGCCTTCAAAGGAGCAGTCCGGTACTGTTGCCGCTTCTAGGGCTCTTTCTAGATCTGCTTTAAGCCAGTTTTTATCAATGCCGGTATCCATATGGTCCCAAGGCAAGGGACCATCTAGGGAACCTTGCCCAAATTCCGAATTAGGAATAGGGGAGTTCTCGATATCTTCTTGGCTATTAGTCTTTTCCTCGGCGCGATCGCTCTCGGGAAGGTTCCACTCGCCGTTTTCGATGCTGCTGTATTTCCAGGATAGACCCGTTTCGTCTATTGCCTTTTTCCAGGCCCCGAAAGCCCGTTCTAAACTTTCAAACCAAGCATCCATTCCGGCTCCCAGTTCCCAAGCGCGATGGATAGCTGGCGCGAGGCGGCGATCGCCCCGACCCAAAAAATCTTCCATCGCCGATATTCTCGGGTCAGTGAAATTTGCCTTCACTCCCTTGAGCCGACGAAACTCTTCCCGCAGCATTCCCTGCTTGCGTTCAAACTCTGCCTTCGAGACTGAATGCCATTGGAAGGGAGTATGCGGCTTCGGCGTAAAATTGGAAATCGTCAGGTTGAAACTCAGACTTTTCCGGCCGGCCGCCCTACATTCTTGCCGAAGCCATCGCACGGTTTCGGCAATTCCCAATACATCCGCATCAGTCTCTCCTGGCAAGCCGATCATAAAATACAGTTTAACTTTGTCCCAGCCCTTATCGAACGCAGTTTTTACGCCCCGCAACAATTCTTCGTTCGTCAGACCCTTATTAATAATGTCTCGCATCCGCTGGGTTCCGGCTTCGGGTGCGAAGGTCAGACCGCTCTGGCGGGTACCGCCGACAATATTGGCAATATTCGCGTCAAATCTATCTACTCGCTGGCTGGGTAGCGATAGAGAAATATTATCGTCTTTGAGTCGGTTTTTGATTTCCATCCCCACCGACGGCAGAGCCAGATAGTCCGAGCAACTCAGAGACAATAGAGAAAATTCATTGTATCCCGTCTCTCGCATTCCAGCTTCTATCGCTTCTATTGCTTCCATTGGCTCGACATCCCGAGCCGGTCGGGTCAGCATCCCCGGCTGGCAGAAGCGACAGCCCCGGGTGCAGCCTCGCCGGATTTCCATTGTTAGTCGGTCGTGAACCGTTTCTATATAAGGGACCAATCCTACCGAGTAGGCTGGAATCGGTTTGGCTACTCGTCGCAGGATTCGCTCTGGCACCCCCGAGCGGTTCGGCCTAACCGAGCCATCTGCCGCCATCTCGTAAAATTGGGGCACATAAACTCCCGGTATTTGGGCTAAATCCAGGAGCAATTCTTCTCGGCTGAGTCCGGCAGCTTTGCCATCTTCAAGTATCAGGCCAATTTCCGGCAGTAGCTCTTCCCCATCTCCGAGGGCTATAAAGTCTAAGAATTCGGCGTAGGGTTCCGGATTGGATGTTGCTGTTTGGCCCCCTGCAAATATGAGGGGATAGGATGTTTCTTTGCCTACCTCCTGCCTTTCTCGCCAAGTTAGAGGTATGCCTGCCAAGTCCAACATTTCTAGGATATTGGTGGCTCCCAATTCATAGCTGAGACTAAAGCCCAGGATATCGAAGTCTGTTAGGGGTCGCTTCGATTCCACTGCAAACAGGGCTGTTTTGCTTTCTCGAAGTTTTTTGGCTAAATCTGGAGCTGGCAAGTAGGCGCGATCGCATAATTGCCGGGGCTGAGCATTCAATATATTGTATAGAATGATATGACCCAAATTAGAGGCCCCAACTTCATACAGTTCTGGGTAAGTCAAGACCCAACGAACCGTCCCTGCCTCCCAGGGCTTGTGAGCCGCTCCTAATTCGTTCCCTAGATAGCGAGCCGGTTGCGATATCTCTGTTGTTAAAAGTCTTTCTACTGCAAGCGCCACAGCACTACTCTTTTAATTCGCGTTGCTAAATATTTTTGCCTTCACGGCGTTTGGGTAAGTTATCCCTTTATCGCCTTCAAAGTAATTGCGATCGAGCCGAACCAATTTTCCTTGAGGGGGTAGTTGCAATACGCGGGGCCGTTCTTAACCCTAGTTCTTTAACCCTAGTTTTTTGAGCTGTTTTTTTTACAAACAGCCTCGACAAATCCCGGCATGCAAGCTGCGCCGCCTTTAATTGGGTTCTGTTCTCAAGGAATAGCTCGTCTCCTTAACTACAACTATAGTCGATTTGCGATCGCCAAGTCAAATTCATAGCTTTGTCATATTCACGGGATTTACGCGAATGCGATCGTCCACTACCACCTGTAGGGGTCAAATTACGTTGATACTACCATATATAAAGTTAATGCGTAAGTCCTAATTCTGCGTTTTCCTTTTTTATAGGCCCCCTTTATCGGGTACGCAAAAACCCCGGCCCTAGAGCCGAGGTTTTTGTTCGTCGTCATTATTCAATTAAATCTACTGACTGTCCCGAGAGTCCCGAGATTTTTATCCCCCAGAACCCCCACAAGCAAAAAAAAATTAACCTCTAGCGGATCGCGCCTTCTATAACCCGATCGAAAAAGCGATCGCCAAACCATTTCCGGGCAAACATCATGGGTTTGGCCAACTTGCCGGCCACATAGCGCGTTCCGGGACGACTGGACTTAATTGCTTTTAAAATCGTATTTGCAATTACTGAAGGAGGGGAGCTACCGTTAGGATCTGCCAGAGTATCCTGGGAGAATTTTGCGAAAGCATTGGTCATAGTGCTGTATGGTCCCTTGCCAGAGCGCTTCAGCATCGGTTCTAAAAAAACATCTCCAAATTCGGTGCCAATAGCCCCCGGCTCGATGATGATGACATCAATATTGAAGGGCTTCGTTTCCAGTCGCAAACAATCGCTCCAACCTTCAAGGGCATGTTTGGTAGCTATATACCATGCCCCCAAGGGGACGTAAACCTTGCCTGCTGCCGAAGAGACGTTCACGATTTTGCCCGCTCGCTTTTCGCGCATATATGGCAGTACCAGCTGGGTAAGACGGGCCAATCCAAATAAATTAACCTCGAACTGGTAACGCGCATCATCCATAGGAGTATCTTCGACCGCACCATAAGTCGCAAAACCTGCATTGTTGATCAGAATATCCACGCCGCCGGACTCCCGCTGGATCTGCTCGACCGCTGCAACTACCTCATCGTCCTTGGTGATATCCATCTTTATCGGGATGCCACCCAACTCAAAGAGATCCTCCATCCGTTCTATGCGCCTAGCTGCGGTGTAAACGGTGTAGCCTTCTCGAATCATAGTTTTGGCCGTTTCCTTGCCTATCCCTGATGATGCTCCGGTGACAAGGACTGTTTTTTTGCTCATTTTTTTCTCCTTATAAAAATCTCTAAGGACTTACGCGATTAGGGGCAAACCTGCGGATTGCCCAGAGGGCATACTCCATACAATGTAAAGAGAGCGTTGCTAACGCCCCTACTTTTAAGTAGGTAGATAAGATAATTTTCGTAAGTCTTTTATTCAGTTCAATTCAATTACCCTCTAGCGAATCATTCCTTCCAAAACCCGATCGAAAAAGCGATCGCCAAACCATTTCCGGGCAAAGATCAGGGGTTTGGCCGACTTGCCGGCCGCATAGCGCGTTCCGGGACGACTGGACTTAATCGCTTTTAAAATTATATTTGCGATTAATGAAGGAGGCGAGCTACCGTTAGGATCTAAATAATTATCCCGAGAAACTTTTGCTAAAGCGTTGGTCATAGTGCTATATGGTCCCTTCCCAGAGCGCTTCAGCATCGGTTCTAAATAATCTCCAAATTCTGTGCCTATAACCCCAGGCTGGATGATGATGACATCAATATTGAAGGGCTTCGTTTCCAGTCGCAAACAATCGCTCCAACCTTCAAGGGCATGTTTGGTAGCTATATACCATGCCGCCAAAGGGAAGTAAATCTTGCCTGATGCCGAAGAAACATTAACGATTTTGCCCGCTCGCTTTTCGCGCATATATGGCAGCACCAGTTGGGTAAGACGAGCCAATCCGAATAAATTAACCTCGAACTGGTAACGCGCATCATCTATAGGGATATCTTCGATCGGACCATTAAGCGCAAAACCTGCATTGTTGATCAGAATATCCACGCCGCCGCACTCTCGCTGGATCTGCTCGACCGCTGCAACTACCTCATCGTCCTTGGTGATATCCATCTTTATCGGGATGCCACCCAACTCAAAGAGATCCTCCATCCGTTCTATGCGCCTAGCTGCGGTGTAAACGGTGTAGCCTTCTCGAATCAGAGTTTTGGCCGTTTCCTTGCCTATCCCTGATGATGCCCCGGTGACAAGGACTGTTTTTTTGCTCATTTTTTTCTCCTTATAGCTATCAGCGGTCAGCTATCAGCGGTCAGCTAGAGCGCCAAAGTCTTGCCTTTCTTAGCTATGGGCATTTTGTAACCTTCTTAACCAAGCATCCGTAGTGCTTAAAAGTCTCATAGGACTTACGCCGCTTATATAAAGTTTGCTCTCCGGGGCTTTCTGGCCGGAAGCCCCTACGCAAGGAGCAATGCTTGTGCTAAAAGCTGACTGCTGACTGCTGACTGCTCCTATGCGATCGCATAGGATGAATATTCGTTCTAAACGTACCAAAAAAAAATTATACTGCTTTCAGCCCATCCCAACAGGTCCTTGCTGCAGCATCACAGTATTCGTCGGTAATATCCAGGGACCCCGACAAATGTAGTTTAGCCGTGCTAACTATGCTCCCGTATAGAAGATAGACGATTAGCTGAGTATCTATTTTTTTGATATGACCCGATTCGATACCCTCTGCGATAAATCCTATATAAGTAGCTAAGTATCTAGCGCTTGTTTTTTGCGCCTCCTCTGATATAACGGGAGACCAATAACATTGTTCTATGAAAGATAATTCCATTGGATTAGATATAAAATAGTTAAACCAATTCCTCCAAATCAGGAAAAACCTCTCTTTATAGGGAGCCTGGATGTTATAGCCACGAAAAATTTCATTGACAAGCTTTTTCTTTAGTTCGATATACAGATGATTGATAAGTGCCTCTTTGCTCGGGAAATAATTATAAATGGCCCCAGCAGAGACCTTGGAGCGCTTGCTAATCTGGGACATCGGCGTCGCATGCAAACCGTTTTCGGCGATTAGTTCCATAGTCGCGTCCAGAATGCGCTGTTTTTTGTCTGTATATCGAACGTTCATTCTAATATAGTCAATTTTTGAGGTTTTGTCAACCAACAGTCCCCGACAATTTTTAGTATTGTTCAATAATACCTCAACAAGAGCGATCGGACATATATAGAGCATAGGACTTACGCAACGGCACTACGGGGAGGGCAACCACGGGGGGATTGCCGGGATTGCCCCTACAATCCGCCAAATATGGATATTTTGCGTAAGTCCTAGAGCAGATAGGGCAGGCGAGACGCCTGCCCTACAAAATTAAATTTATTTCTTTAAGAACCAGCGCAAGCACAGGCCCTAGATATATAGTATTTTAGGCGATCGCTGCGGTAACGTCTGCGGGGCTTCCATAAATTTTAAATACGCGATCGAGCTGGCTAATTTCAAAAATAATCCTGATTGAGGGAGACACAGAGCAAACGCCAAACTCGCAACCTTGGCGCACCGCCAGACTGTGACCGGAAACTAGGGCCATTAATCCCGAACTATCCAAGGATTCTACTTGGTCCATATCTACCACCACTCTAGAATTGCTAGCAGAGGCCACTGTGTCGGTCAATTGGTCTTGAAATGCTGCTGCATTGCTGGCATTGATCTCACCTCTGGGGCGAATAACGGTAACGAGTCCACGATCGGTAATGCTTGCGTACATAACAATACTCTCTTCTGCAAAACTAGATTGAAACCAACTTAATTACTTACAAGCCTAAACCCATCTCATCCGGAACGGGGGCTATTATAGATAGCTTTATCTAATCTTTTCAATAAAACACTGTTGTTTGAAGCTTTAGCAAATTTAGAGTGGATCCTCTCTATGGTTATCATAATTCAGGTAAAAAATATATGCAATCTAAAGTATTTAATTATACATATTTTTTTTGTTAGTATCGCTTTTTACTAATGGTTATATTTGTGTGTATTCGGACAAGTGGTAGATTTGATTTTAAGCGGTCTTGCATTTAAATTGCATCTGAAAAATGAGATTGTCTATACATAGTAAAGATTTTCTTGGTTTGCACTTGTCGATTTAAAATTGTAATTTGCTTAGAAAGCAGTCATTTTCAATTTGGGGATATCTTTGCCTATAAGTCACAAGAAAGAAAATATACGAAAAACTGAGATCGAGGGGTGGCAGAAAATGTTTCTATTCCCAGAGTATCTATTGCATAGAATATAGCACTACGGACTCAGGGAGCGGACAATCTCTTGGGGCGTAGGGGCTTTCCGGCCGTATGCTCTGCTTGGGCAATCCTTTCATGTAGCTACAGAGGGATAATGGCTGCGGTAATTTTCCCGAGAACCCGACGCTGTAGGCGTAGCAGCCCCGAAGTAGCTTTGTGGCCCCACCCCCTAGATTAGGGGCTATTGTGTCTCCGTACCGGAGGCGATGGAGAAAAAAGTTAAATCGCGTTCCACATAAGAGCAAGATTGTATAGACTAGACTTAGGCTGACCCGATCGGGATATGTATTGCAGTTTGGGAACTTTATGACAGTGATTTAGATCTCTATATTTAGGTGTCTTCGATCGCTTATTTTCTGAAGCATTCAGCGGACAATCAACCCCGTACCGAGTTTTAATAAAAGCAATGCAAGGTACGCGCGCAATTCGGACTCTAGTGGAAAAAGCTCTCTATATTAAAAGACTTACTCCCGATATTGAAAATAGCATCAACTCCGAGTTAACTCGACTCGGTTATATCGATGATGTAGATTTTGAAGCTTTGGAGTTACTGATGGCTGAAATGGACGCAGGGCGCATTCAGTTAGTATCCAATCCTTAAAAGTGCAATCCTTAAAAAATCTAGCTTAAAAAGCTACCAAATGTCTGGAGTAATGCCCGTTTTCGGCTCGATCGCATTAATTATAGAGATAAGAATTAATTGCATTTGATGCAGTACCGGACGCCCTGACAACTAACATAATTGCCTACTCGCTTGGGCGAGCAGGTCCGAGCGGGCAGCCCCGAGTGGGTTGGCCCGAGCGAATAGAAGGAAGCGGGGAGGCCCTAATTTTTATAGGGCATCTGGATAAGCTTCCCAAACTTGCTGAACAAAATCTCTTAGTTGTCGGCGAGCAATAACGAGGGCGTCTGGCGGTTTATTAGTTGCCGTTTCTAGCTCGGTTAAAAGAGGAATAACCTCTATGTCGAGGGCTGGCCGGAATCGATTCATGGGCCAAACTAAATCGGAACCTTGGCGTAAATCGTAAAGTTGAGCGGGCAATTCGGGAAATGTCTGAGGGCTGTCTGACGGCCAAACCGCCAGCATGAGGGGCCGTACCCAGAACATGGGACGACCAACGAGAATCTGAATCACTTCTGCATAGAGACAGATGCCTTCATGCTCCAAGCAAACAATCTCGCCCGGTTGAAAGTTGCTATCCTGGTCCATTAGTGACGTATTGACGAAATTGATGCACGTCCGGGATTACTTTTGACTTTTTATTGTAGTCCCTAGGGGTCTGCCTGGGCATGGTACATTACTGGCACTAAGAAGCTATTTAGATGTAATCTATGGACGACCTACTGGGTTTTCAGGAAGCGATTCTCCCTGGGAGAGGCTATGCACTGCCTGCAGGCTCCGCCAAAGCGATCGCACAGTTTGGCTTAGAGCCCGAGCCAACCGATCCGGCTTGGAAATGGCAAGAAAAAATTAATCAGGGCTTGGATAGCGAGCCGTTTCCCAGGCAAATAGATCTAGAAACATATCTGAGGGACTTGCAAGTTAATAACGTACCAGTTCAAGGGGCAACGACCGGCTCAGCCCGAACGGTGGAACGCTTAGGGACTGGTACTTTATTTCCGCGCAAGTCCCTGAGTGCTGGGGAAATAGGAAGTCCTAGATCCGCCGAACTGCAACCGCAATCTAGAGAGGCGATCGCTTTCCCTCCAACAAATAGCACCAGCCCTACGAACCCAGATCCCATTACTGGGGCGACTATTGCCGATGCAAACGGACCTATTACTACCCTTCCTCTAAGTTTTATTCCCAATGTCGGACAAGCCGATGCCAACATTAATTCCCTGGTAAAAGGTGCTAACCACAGTATCTTCTTTACCCCCGAAGAAATTCTTTTCAGAATCGAATCCGTCGCCGAGCCAACCTTAGTACAGCTTGACTTTCCCGGTGCCAATCCCTCTCCCAGCTTAGAATATCTAGCACCGCTGCCTGGATTGGTCAACTTTATTGCAGGCAGCGACCCAAATGAGTGGCATACAAACTTGCCTACATATCAAGGGCTGGTTTATCGAGATTTGTACGAGGGCATCGACTTAGTTTATAGCGGTAGCGAAGGCTTTCTGAAAAGTGACTTTATCGTGCAACCGGGAGCCGACCCAACAGAAATACGCATGAGCTATAGCGGCGTTGAGGCGATCGCTTTGCGCGATGGACATTTAGTCTTGCAAACCGCTTCGGGAGAATTAAGAGAAGCACCGCCTCTGGTCTATCAAGAAATAGACAGTAGGTCGGTTCCAATTCAGGCTAGTTATGCTTTTTTCGATGAGGCGAACAACCCTCTATCGGGCACCGAGCTAAATTCCCAAAACTCCTCGATTCGAGTGGGCTTCAGCTTGGGAAATTACAATCCTGCCTTCCCTCTGGTCATCGACCCAACCCTAGAATATTCTACGTTTCTAGGTGGGAGCGGTAACGATCGCGGTCTGGATGTCGCCCTAGACGACGAAGGCAATATTTACCTCACTGGTTCTACAACCTCCGTTGACTTTCCCATCCAAAATGCTTTGCAAGGCAGTAGCGGCGAGGATGTTTTTGTCACTAAATTTTTTAGAGATGGAACGCGGCTATTTTACTCTACATATTTTGGCGGCAGCGGCGTTGATTCCGGCAGCGGCATCGAAGTTGACAGCGAAGGCAATGTTTATGTAACGGGCGTAACTACCTCGGCAGATTTTCCTACATTGAATGCCATTCAAAGCGAGTTTAATGGTAACCCCGACGTTTTTGTTACCAAAATTAATAGCAATGGCGACGCGATTGAATATTCTACTTATCTCGGCGGAGATCAAAGCGAGTCTCCCAGCAACATTGCTTTGGATGCTAGCGAAAATGTTTATGTAGCTGGCAACACGCTCTCTACTAACTTTCCGACCGAGAATGCGCTACAAGGTAGTTTTGGCGGCGGCGTTGACGGCTTTGTTGCCAAAATTAATGGCGAGGACAACAGCCTTTCCTACTCTACTTACCTCGGCGGCAGTAGCAATGATGAGGTTTTGGATATTACCGCCGACGATGCCGAAAATATTTATCTAACGGGAACGACTTTCTCCACAGACTTTCCCGTGGAAAATCCGTTTCAAGCCAGCAGAGGCGGCGGCAACTTTACCAATAGCGATGCTTTTGTCTCTAAGTTCAATAGCGACGGCTCGGCTCTGGAATATTCCACTTATTTAGGCGGAACAGATGACGATCGCGGTTTGGGTATTGCCGTCGATTTGGAAGGGAATGCCTATGTGACTGGAAGCACAGGGAGAATTCCAGAGCAAGTGGCGATCGCACCCGATGGATTGCCGGTTGCAGTTTTTGGCGACTTTCCCACCCGGAATCCCTTGCAAGAAACTTTTGGCTCTATCAATGCGAATTTCGATACGGATGCTTTTGTCACTAAGTTTAATAGCGATGGCACGGATCTCGAATATTCTACTTATCTAGGCGGGAGAGAAACCGATATTGGGGAGGCGATCGCAACGGACGTTTTTGGTAATGCTTATGTCATCGGCACAACTTCTTCTTCTCTAGACTTTCCCCTTGAAAACGAGTTTCAAAGTCGCTTTGGAGGTGGTGCCAGCGATGTTTTCATAACCCAGCTCGATAGCGACGGCGCATCCCTGGAATACTCAACTTACCTGGGCGGAGCCAATAGCGATTCTGCGCAAAACCTGGTAGTGGAGGAAAATGGGACAGTTTATATCGCTGGCTCTACTTCATCTATAGACTTTCCCACCGAGACCGCGTTTCAAGGGAGCTTGGGGGGATTGACCGATGCCTTTTTAGCGAAAATAGTCCCCGACGGATTGGGGAGAGAAATTAATTTTCAAAACTTTGTCCAGTTTGTTACTGCCACCGAGCGCGACCCCTTTAACCTGTTTTATAACGAAGGATTTTATCTGGCCGACAATCCAGATGTAGCTGCTGCGGTGGCGCGGCGAGATTTCAGCAATGGCTTGGAACATTTTATCCAGGTCGGGCAGTTTGAAAGACGCCAGCCCAGTCCCCTGTTTGAAGAAGCAATTTATTTAAGTCAAAACCCAGATGTAGCGGCTGGGGTGGCAGGGGGAACGATAATTAGCGGGTTCGATCATTTTATTCGCTTTGGGTTTTTTGAAGGGCGCGATCGCCGTACCGAACTTTTTGACGAAAGATTTTATTTGGCCGAAAATCCGAGCGTGGCCAATGCTGTCGCCTCTGGCCTTTACCGCAGCGGCTTCGATCATTTTATCCAATTCGGACAAGTGGAAGGACGAGCCCCGAATCCCTTCTTTGACGAAGGATTTTATCTCTTCTTGAATCCGGACGTCGCGCCGAATGTCGCTGCCGGTATTTTTACGAGCGGTTTCGACCATTTTGTCCGGTTAGGAGAATTGGAGGGGCGATCGCCGAGTCCTCTTTATAACGAACGCTTTTATCTGGAGAACAATCCCGATGTAGCCAGTGCTGTGGCGATCGGGCAATTTCAAACTGGATTCGAGCATTTCCTGCTGTTCGGATCCGCCGACGGTCGTCAGGGCAGTCCGTTCTTTGACGAGATATTTTATTTAGAAGAAAATCCCGATATCGCTGAAGCTGTAGCGATCGGCTTATTGGAGAGCGGCTTCGACCACTTTATCGATGTCGGTCAATTTGAAGGCCGCGCTCCCAGCGAACAATATGACGAAGCCTTTTATCTGGATGCCAACCCCGATGTAGCCGCTGCTGTAGATTCAGGAGCTTTGGCCAGCGGTTTTGAACATTTTCTCTTAATTGGTTTTGCTGAAGGTCGCCCAGGAACTGGAGAGTTTTGAGTTTTGAGTCAGAAACCCGGCTTTTTCAAAAAGCCGGGTTTCTTTGGTTTTTCATACATCGTCATATAGCGTTTCTACAATAAGTGTAATTTAGATCTAGTTTTCAACCGTAGGTGGATTGGCAAATCTAAAATTGTGCATAACTGTAGGTTGGGTTGAGGAACGAAACCCAACTATACTAATCTTTGCGTTGGGTTTCGTTGATGACGGGTCGCTCCCTACAATTTTAAGGCAGACAGACCAGTAGGGGCGACAGCATCCCTTCGACTATCTCAGCTACAGAACGGCAACCCCCGTACTGGGATGCTTCGCCCTCTTCGCCCTCACATCAATTTGAAAACCGCAGATTTAGTATTGATATTTCAACAGTCATTTCCGAGACAATGCCCAATGCCCTATGCCCTATGCCCTATGCCCAATATTTGTTCTTCTCGTTCTGCCCTAACCTCGGCAACTAAATCGCCGGGATAGATGCCGTGTTTTTCTTGGATTTGCTTGCGGATAGCGTTTAAACTTTCTAGGGCTCGCTGAGATTGGCGATCGCCTCTTTCTCCTCTTTGTCTTAGAGCCTCTAATCCCAAACTCACTATTTCTACCGCCACTTCGGAGATAGTCTGATGTTGTTGAGTGGCTAACTGGGTTAGAGCCGCGTACTGTTCTGGTTCTAAAACCAGTGGCGGGTAACTTTGTTGTGTCATCTAGACCTCTTTATGTGAATTTTTTGGAAACGCTTGCTATTTTATCTAGTGGACTGTCTGCCTTAAAATCGTAGGTTGGGTTGAACGGAGTGAAACCCAACTATACCACCAATCGTTGCGTTGGGTTTCGTTCCCGGGCCGCTCCCTACAATTACGAACCATTTTAGCCTTGCCAATCAACTAGGACTGGGCTAGAGCGGCGTACTGTTCTGGTTCTATATATCAGTAGAGGCATTCGTGTCATTTTCGGTAACTTTCGATACAAAATGCTGCCTTAAGCAGCCTGTAAGCTAGATATAGTAAGGGTTTTGCTCTCTATCTACCGAAATCTTTACAAGAAAGGTCCTGAAGAACCGGAAATGCAGGGTAATTTTGCGCAAGGGAATTAATGACTGTAAACTTATTTGACCCAAATTTCTATCGGGCGTTTAACCCAGACTTAAGCGGATTAAACGATGCCCAAGCTTTCCAACACCTGCTCGATTTAGGTCTCAACGAGGGACGGACGTTTTCGCAGTATGTGGATCTCAATCTCTATCGAACCAATAACCCGGACTTAGCTGCAGCGGGCTTGACGACCAATCTACAGCTATTCGACCACCTTTCGGCATTTGGTGTCGCTGAGGGCAGGACTTTTTCCCTTGTCTTTAATGCCAATTTCTATCGAGCCGCCAATCCCGACTTGGCAGCCGCCGGTTTGAGTAACGAGCAGCTTTTCGATCATTTTCGCGGTTTTGGCATCAATGAGGGACGCCAAGCTTCCGAGTCTTTTAGTGCTAATTTCTATCTGACTGCCAATCCCGACTTGCAGGCAGCGGGCTTTAATCTCCAGCAAGCCCTGCAACATTATGTGTTTAGCGGAATTGCAGAGGGACGGATTGCGGCACCGGGAGGAGTAACTGCCACGCCACCAGCCCAACTCGGCAACAGTACAAACAATCCCTTTGACCTCGGGATATTGACTGAGAGAAGCAGTGGCAGCGGTTTTGTAAGTCAAGCCGACATTGTGGACTACTACCGCTTTATCCTCACAGAGCCCAGGAATGTTTCTGTAACCTTGAATAATCCTCGTGACGATGCTACTGTCTCTGTTTTGCAAGACACAGACGGCACAGACGGCGACGGCGATATTTTTTTCGTAAACGACGAAGTTTTTGGATTGAGTTCCAATTTTAGTTTGATAGTCGAGTCGATAGAAGATATTCCTCTACAACCAGGCACCTACTTTATTCGGGTCGCGTCGGGCTTTGTCTTGGCTGACGATCTTCCCGATCTAGTTCCAGATGACCCTTCTCCGAGCAGCTACGATCTCCAATTATCAAGCACGCCTTCCACTATATCAGGCAATGCACCTGATGGCGTTGGGAACACTTGGCTGACGGCTTTTGATGCAGGCACTTTGAGCGGTACTCGCAGATTTAATGAATTCGTAGGGAGTACCGACTACGCGGACTACTATCGCTTTAACTTGTCCGATCCTAGCCATGTGAACATATCCCTGAGAGGTAGCGGATTTGCTACCCTAACCCTCTTTCGGGATACTAATCTCAACTCGCGCAACGAAAGTGGTGAGTTGGTACAATTTCAAGGCTTCGTTGGCAGCGCCAACGCAAATATAAGCGATTTTTTGAGGCCAGGCACCTATTTTGTTCTGGTTGATTCTCGTGGAGCTACTGACACAAATTATACCCTGACTCTGACGGGCTCCGACGCTCCCTCTCCCCGCACAATTCCTAGAGATATCCTGACGAACGACGCCCTCGAAGGAGCTAGCGACAATAATGCTGACAGCTTTAATGCAGCTCTCAGCCAATCCGATTTGTCTCTTACCGACTCTCTCGATAACAACGGAAGCGCATCTTTAATTCAAGATTTCACTGCTGGCAATCCGGTTGACTCCGGCAGTTTGGCCAGCAATAATTTAAATGGCTCCACTCTCGATTCCTTAGTCGCCGTCGAGTCTTTGGCAGGGGAAACAAATTTCACCGAGGTTTTGACGGGCAATGGACTGGATAGTTTTGCTGTTGTATAGCAATCCTAAATAGGAGCCGATCGCATTGGCAGCCAGAAACCCGGTTTTTTCAATTCAAGAAACCGGGTTTCTTAAGCTAGTAAGGTGCGGCACCCTACAGAACTGAAATAGGACTTATATCAAATCCGGTTAAATGCTCGCACAAAAAACTTGGAATCTCCCGTAGGACGGGCGGAGCGCCTGTCCGCCATCTGGGCTAGGGACAGGCGCTCCGCCCGTCCTACGGGAGACTGGATCTGTGTTTAGAGGAATTAAACGGATTTGATATTACGCTTTCTTGTAGAGATGCAACCCTAAATGTAGGAGCAATCGATCCTCACTCCTACCAGATATAGGGGCAATGCGTAATTACTGTGAAATAAAGAGCTATTCTTACTAGGACCAATAAAAATATTTATAGTCTGAGATTGCCAATATTTAACTTAAAACTCAAAACCCTTTGCCAATGCCCCAATTCCCAATTCCCCAATTCCCAATTCCCCCTTAACAATAGTTAGACTACGATGGTTAGCAGGCAATTACTGCTATTGGGTCGGATTGTATCGAAATTGGTAATTGGCAATTAGCGAGATTATGAGCGATCGCCTATCGCCTATCGCCTATTGCCGATCGCCTGCTTTGGCTTTCCCGGCCCAGAAAACAACTGTAGCTCGCATTAGAAGAGGTTATTAAGCCGTGTCAGTTGAGACTCTGGAAAAGCGTTCAACGGTCCGCAAGCTAGCACCTCGTTATCGAGTTTTACTCCATAATGATGATTTCAATCCAATGGAGTATGTGGTGCAAACTTTAATGAAGACCGTGCCCAGTTTGACCCAGCCCCAGGCAGTCAGCATAATGATGGAGGCCCACACCAATGGCATTGCTTTGGTGATTACCTGTGCCCTGGAACCGGCTGAGTTTTACAGCGAAACATTGAAAAACCACGGGCTCATCAGTACCATTGAACCCGACGAGTAGCTAGAATACCGACATTGAAACTCAAGGTTACCAGCCTCGGTCAATATTCAGCACCCCGCAGGCTGGCCATTTTTGTTCTTATCTTACTCTTGCTCTGGTTGCCCTTAGCAGCTCCAATCTACTGGCTGGTGGGCGACCCGAACTGGCGCAGCATCCTGACTATGGCAATGTTATATATAGAATTTATTGTCCTAGTCGGGTTTTGGGCTCAGTTGGTTTACGGCCAACCGCAAATTGTCCGGAGTTACGGCCTGGAATTTACTGGGAAGAATTGCCAAAACCATTTGGCCGGACTGGCATATGGCTTGCTGACCGTCATAACTCTGTTAGTAGTTGAAGGATGGTTCGGCTGGCTCGGGTGGCATGCACCGCAACCGGGTTTGACCAAGATTGTTTTAGAGGGAATGGCGATCGCTCTGGCTGTAGGTTTCGCCGAAGAACTCCTATTCCGAGGCTGGCTTCTAGACGAACTCCAGCGAGACTACAGTCCGAGAGCTGCCCTCTGGGCTAATGCCACTATTTTTGCTACCCTACATTATATTAAACCGCCGGAATATTTGCTGCCCCACCTTCCAGAATTTCCCGGGCTATTGCTCTTGGGTTTAACCTTAGTGTTGGCAAAGCAATACGGCCAAGGTCGCCTCGGCTTGCCAATGGGTTTCCATGCTGGCTTGGTCTGGGGATATTACATCGTTAATACTGGTCAACTTTTACAATACTCTGGAGCAGTTCCCACTTGGATAACCGGCATTAACGGCAATCCCCTCGCTGGGGTAATGGGCATTTTATGGATGGCTGTTATTGCTATCTCAGTAAGGCTAGACACTAAAAATTAGGGCATTGGGCATTGGGCATTGGGCATTGGGCATTGGGCATCGTAATTTTAATTTCTTAGCTTGAGAGTGTTGAGTTCTGAGCTAGAGATTTTTGTGTGTTACGCGCCAAGCACCTTTGAAAATAACTTGAATTTGTTTTTAAATTCTGTAGGGGCAATCCCTCGCGCACCCTCAGAGAAAGCCTTGAAAATTCAGCAAATTTTTCCGTAGGCGTAGCGCCCCTACGCCCCGGAGGGCGGGCTACGCCTACGGGGCTTGCCCGATGCCCAATGCCCGATGCCCAATGCCCGATGCCCAATTATTTCTAGACAGAATAATTACTATAAAGAACAAAGATATGTTTCTAGAAAAAGCAAAACTAAATAAGAGCCAGAAAAATACCCTAGAACTTCTGGGAAAAGGAGCGGCAATTCTCTGGCTGGTAGCCTTAGTCGGTTGCAGTCCGCCCGATCGCTCAAAGGCTCATTTGATTCTAGGCAACCCAAGCAATGCGACTGGCGATCCGGCGAACCAAACGAATTATTTAATCCAAAAGCCGCAATACTCCCTCTCGTACAATGCCAAGAATGGAACGCCCAATTGGGTAAGCTGGCAGCTCAATCAGTCTTGGCGAGGCAACGCAGAAAGACAAGACGACTTTCGACCCGATGAATCTCTGCCAGAGAGATGGTATCAGGTCAGCCGAAATGACTATACAAATAGCGGCTACGATCGCGGACATATGACTCCTTCAGCCGATCGCACTCGCACGGAGGCGGATAATAGCGCCACTTTTCTGATGACCAACATCGTGCCCCAAACTCCCGATAATAATCGCGGACCTTGGAAATATTTGGAGGAATACAGCAGAGATTTGGTCGAAGAGGGCAAGGAGCTGTATATTATCGCCGGCCCAGATGGAAGTAAAAAAAGAATAGGCGATCGCAAGGTATTAGCGCCAAGGCGAACTTGGAAAATTATCGTAGTTTTAGAGCGACCGGGTTCCGGCGTTCGCGGCGTCACTGCCAAGACCCGGGTTATTTCAGTTATAATTCCGAACACCGATAATCTCAAAAGCAGGGATTGGAAAAGTTACCGGGTATCGGTGGATGAAGTGGAAAAAAAGACCGGCTACGATTTTCTTTCCAACGTTCCTAAGTCAATTCAAGATGAAATCGAGCGTCGAGTCGATGACCAATAACAATTATTGGGCATTGGGCATTGGGCATTGGGCGTTGGGCATTGGGCATTGGGCATTGGGCATTGGGCATTGGGCCCCTACGCCCCAGAGGGCGGGCTACGCCTACGACAGGCTCAGGATAAAATTGGGCATTGGTCATTGGAAAGCGTTGAAAGGGGCAATGTCTTTCTGTCATTCGCCTTTCAACCACTGTAACCAATCGACTAATTTGGACGCAGATACCTCATACTCTACAGTATCTTTATCGCTAGGATAGTAAAAAATGTAAGAATTATACTCGGGGCTGGCAGGAAAAACAACAGTTAAATCTAGCTCGGGATTTAAGTGCGCCCAAGTTAGTATAATTCCTCCTTCCTCATCGGTACAAGGCGAAGCTGGAGAAAAACTATCTCCCATTAGCTCGTATGCCTCTAATATCAACTTAAGCGTTGACATAAAAGCGTAGGTAGTTGGCCGCAGAATGCCGTGGTCATCCTCCTCCTCTAACTCTAAAAGTTCTACCAGACGCTTCAGGGTAATTGCAAACTCTTCTTGCACTAATGTAGATGTCATTTTTTTTGCCTCCTTATAATAATGGCTTGATAGGCGGCATTTTCTCGATCCTGGTAGAGATGAAGGCTCTCAAGATTAGCATATATAATACTGATTGTGGCCTCTGCGGGTTAATATTGTAAATTAAGATTCGTTATAATTGTTGTATTCGTTAAAGCAATCAGCTAGTGTTGAATCATACGAAAGATCCTCAATGGCATACTCGATGGTTTCTGAGTAAGAAACTTTCGGTACCTGCTCGTTGCTAGGAGGACAGAACAGGTCAACCTGTCGGTTCGGATTTTGTTGGTTGCTCCAAGTTAGCGTTATGCCTCCTGAGTCGTCCGTATAAGCATGATAAAGGTAGGGAAAGCTGTATCCCGTTTGCTCGTATGCCTGGATTACCAATTTTAAGGCCGTAGTGAAAGCGTCGGATGTTGGCGGTGTTGCTTGAGGATATTGTTGCTGAACATCTATCAAGCATACTAGATTTTTTATAGCTTCTGCAAAAGAATCCGGTAGTGGATATGTCATTTTTGTTTTTCCTTATGATAATGACTCAGATTAGCATAATATGGATTGCGGCTGCTGCATTTGACTGCTGATTAGGGTAACCAGACAATGCTAGACTGCTTGGCTAATAACTCAGCAAGTCTATCTGCTCTATTGCGGTCATCTTCGCGATAGGGCAAACCTAAAATCTGAGCGTGAGATGGGGAATCGGGTATGACATCCAAACCCAGGGAGCGAATGCCACCTACTTTTAAACTAGCGATGCCGTAGCAATTGCGGAATCTAGCAGCAAATTCCTCGGGGGTACAAGCACTAGCCATTCTCACAGAAAGCCCTTGTTCGTTTTTGCTCTTCCGCAAAAAGTAGGCATCAGGGCTAACTTCTCCTGTGTTTCGATCTAGCCACTGTTTCCGCAATAAAGCTCGATAGACAATCTCGCCATCTCCTAAAGGTTCCGAGCCTGACGTCCTGCGATAAGATTCTGAATTCATTATTCGTTGAACCACTGTAACCAATAAACTAATGTTGAAACGGACAAAATATCTTCAACGCCAGAATCATCCTTGGTTGAGTGATAAACGTCGGCAGGCTGTTCTGGGTTATGAGGACAGAACAGGCAAACGGATTTCTCTGGGTTTCGGCTAGTCCAACGCAGTCTTATACCTCCTTCATCATCGGTACAAGGTGAGGCGGGAGGAAAGCTATCTCCTATTAGCTCGTATGCCTCTAATACCAATTTCATCGTTGAGGTGAACGCGTAGGTAGTCGGCCGGAGAATACCGTAGTCGTCTTCCTCCTCTAACTCTAAAAGTTCTACCAGACTTTTGAGGGTAATTGAAAAACCATCTAAAACTAATGTAGCTGTCATTTTTGTATTTCCTTATATTTACTTATGGCGTTTCTCAAATAATATCAAATCCGGTTAATTACCCATAAATAAACTTCGTAGGGGTTCCCCGTGCCCGCCCCGGCCGCCTCAGACGCTCCCGGGGCGGGCACGGGGAACCCCTACAAACTGTGACTGTTTAAGCGGATTTGATATAAGTGCGATCGCCGAAACGCAATGGCAAAGGAGAGGGCGAATGGGGCGTTGGCAGAGCCTTCCCAAGGAGGGCATATGGCATTCGCCCCATTCGCCTAGGGTTTTAAAACTTAAAACTCAAAACTCAAAACTCAAAACTTAAAACTCAAAACTCAAAACTCTCCCCTAAATTACGGTTCTAACACTCCATCGGGGCGATCGGGACTGACTGCACCAGAATAGACAAAACCCCGTTCTAAATCTAGGGTCAGGATTGCTCCTTCGCGAATTGTTTCCGTTGCATTTTTTACCCCGACTATTACTGGTATGCCGAGGCGCATACCGATAGTGGCGGCGTGACTGGTTAGGCTTTGCTCCTCAGTAATCACCCCAGACGCTTTGCGAATAGCTTCTATATAACTGGCGTCGGTTCCCGATGCCACCAGGATTTCGCCGGGACTAAAGTTGCCCACTTCCATAGAACTGCGAGCGACTCGCGCCCTGCCGTTGACCGATCCCTTGCCCAAGCCGATGCCTTTGCCCAGAACTGAGGTAACCACTTCCACTTTAATCAGGTCCGTGGAGCCGGAAACCCCTTGCAAAGTGCCAGCAGTCATAACGACCAAATCTCCTTCAGAAACGAGATTTTTTTCTAGGGCTACATTAATTGCCGCTTGGAAGGTTTGACCGGTAGAGGGCAAATCTAGAACGAGCAAGGGTTTCACTCCCCAGACCAGTTGTAGCTTGCGCGCCACTTCCACATGGGGAGTTACAGCGAGGATGGGGGTTTGGGGTCGGAACTTGGAGACATTGCGCGCTGTTGACCCGGATTTAGTCAGAGTCATAATTGCCCCCGCCCTTAGCTGTTCGGCAATTTTATCTACCGCTTGAGAAATCGCATTGGGGATAGAGCGACCCTTGTCGTGGCTGGTGACTTGACCGATCGCCTGGTCGTGTTCTATCCGGCAGGCAATTCGTGCCATTGTCGCTACAGCTTCCACCGGGTAGTTGCCCACGGCAGTTTCATTCGAGAGCATCACCGCGTCGGTGCCATCGAGAATGGCATTGGCTACGTCGGATATTTCGGCACGAGTGGCCCGAGGACTGTTGGCCATGCTATCGAGCATCTGGGTTGCGGTAATCACCGGAATTCCGATGCGGTTGGCTAAGGCAATCATGCGCTTTTGCATAATCGGCACTTCTTCTGCGGGTATTTCAACGCCGAGGTCCCCGCGAGCTACCATCACTCCATCGCACAAAGGCAGAATTTCATCGAGAAGTTCCACGGCTTCGTGCTTTTCGATTTTGGCAATGACCGGAACGTTCTTGCCCGCAGAGGAGATTAGTTCTTTGATCTCTAAAATGTCTTGGGGATTGCGGACAAAGCTCAGGGCTACCCAATCTACCCCTTGGTCGAGACCGAATACTAAGTCTTTGCGGTCTTTTTCGGTTAGGGCTGCGATGGATAGATAGACTCCCGGAAAGTTGACTCCTTTACTATTGGAGAGCTTGCCCCCAACAACTGTCCGGCAGTAAAGTTCTCCGGCGGCGCGATCTATTTTTTCGACGCGCATTTCCACTCTGCCATCGTCTAGGAGAATGGTGGCCCCTTCGGGTACTTCTTGGGCTAGGGGCTCGTAGGTAACCGAGCAGATTCCCCGATCGCAAGTTACCTGTTTGCTCGTCAGAGTAAAGGGATCGCCCTTTTGCAGTTCTATGGAGCCGTTTTCAAATTTTCCCAGTCTAATCTTGGGACCTTGTAAATCTTGCAGGATTCCAACTGGCTGATTCAGCTCAAAGGATATTTGTCGGATGAGGCGAATGCTCCGTTGGTGGTCTTCGTGGGTGCCGTGGGAAAAATTAAGGCGCAGGGTAGTAGCGCCCGCTTCTATTAGTTGTCGAAGCACCTCTGGTTTGCTAGTTGCCGGTCCGATAGTTGCGACAATTTTTGTCCGATGCCTGTTGTTTCGCGCTTGCATGAACGGGAGAAAAGGGTAGATGGTGGTAGATTGCTTGGCAGTTCCAAAGGAGCATTCGCTCTAGAAAAAGCATCTGGTTTGGACCCCAAATAGATTTTCTCGATTTTGGATACACCCCGGACTGCCCAGCCCTCGTCAGGCTAGTTTCTCATTTATTGCACTACCAAGTGTGGGGAGGGTGGGGAGTTTGGGAAGGGTGGGGAGTTTGGGGAGTGTCGGAGGTGTGGGAGGTGTGGGTGTGGGGAGTGTGGGGAGTGTGGTGCCCCTTTGGGGCGGCTACGCCTACGGAGTGTGGGGAGTGTGGTGCCCAATTCCCAAGAAAGCTGAGAGCTGAGAGCTGACCGCTATGAATTTTCTTTACAAAAGTTTACAATGTACTCACTCTATCTTATACTTAGCAAAAATTCGCGTTGAGGAGTAAAGAGAACAATGCCGGAGGCCAAGCCACCACTGACAGTTCCTAAAGAGTTTCTCGGGCCCCCTCCTGGCGACATCAATCCTACCTTGGCGATGTTTTTAGCTGCCGTTGCCTTGGTGGTGCTATCTACTGTCGCTTATTGGCTTTGGGACTTGCCCGGTTGGTGCTGCTTTTTGATGAATGTTATTGCCTTGCATGGAGCAGGGACCGTGATTCACGATGCTTCTCATTATGCAGCCCACCGCGATCGCCGTCTCAATGCAATCATGGGTCATGGAAGTGCGTTGATGCTGGGATTTGCTTTCCCGGTATTTACGCGGGTCCACCACCAACATCACGCCCATGTCAACGACCCAGAAAACGACCCAGACCATTTTGTCTCAACTGGCGGACCGCTATGGCTGATTGCCGCTCGCTTTTTCTACCACGAAGTCTATTTCTTCAAGCGCCGTCTCTGGCGCAAATACGAGCTGCTGGAATGGTTCTTAAGCAGGATGGTTGTCGTCCTAGTAGTTTTGGCTGCGGTTCACTACGATTTTTTGGGCTATATTCTCAATTTTTGGTTTTGTCCCTCTTTGGTGGTGGGCTTAGCTCTGGGATTGTTCTTTGACTATTTACCCCACCGTCCCTTTGAAGAGCGAGAGCGCTGGAAAAATGCTCGGGTTTATCCCAGTCCCATTCTCAATATTTTAATTTTGGGTCAGAATTATCATCTAATTCACCACTTATGGCCTTCTATTCCCTGGTACAGCTATCAGCCTGCCTACCATGCGGTAAAACCTCTTTTAGATGCAAAGGGCAGCCCCCAATCTTTGGGACTGCTCAAAGGAAAAGACTTTTTACATTTTGTTTACGATATCTTCCTGGGCATTAGGTTCCACCATTCCAAACCCCCAATTTCAAAAGCGGGGAAATAGATAAAAGTGTGGGAGGTGGTGAAGGGGACTGTGGGAGGTGTGGGGGAGTGTGGGAAGTGTGGGAGGTTTGGGAGGTGTGAGGAGTGTGGGAGGTGGTGAAGGGTTAGTTTTAAAGATTTGATGTTTTTTGGCCAAGTTCGACCAACGAAATAAGGCGTAGGGGCGACAGCATTCCCAGCATTCCCGAGATAGCCTATGCTATAGACGAGGATTTAAGAAATTGTATGCTTCGCCCTGAAATTTATGCCGCAAGCAGGCAACTTCTAAAAGGGTAATTTAAATTACAACCCAATGAAAGGGGAGTGCGGTCTGTCTTGGGAATGTTATATAGATTTGATGTTTTTTTGCCAAGTGCGACCAACGAAATAAGGCGTAGGGGCGACAGCATTCCCGAGGTCATCATTGCAATTCGAAGCTCATTTATGAACTGGATTGGTATAGCAGTAAGCAGTCAGCCCTATGCCCCGGAGGGCAGGCTATGCCCCAGAGGGCAGGCTACGCCTACGCCTAGACTTAGCCTCGGGACATGCTTTAAGCTTTCAGCTTGAGCGTCAAAGCCTTGCCAATTCAAGATGTTGGCGTTTTGCAACTGTCAAACACCTTAATCGGTAGTGCTATACAACCAAGAATTTATGCCGCAAGCCGGCAACAGCAAAAAGGGGAAAAATAAAAAACCTACACTAGAAAGGGGAGAGTGGGTGGCCGATCGCACTTATTTGAGAAACGCTATAATTTGTTTGCTTGAGGAAGAAAAACCAAAGCAATCTTTTCCTGGAGTTACTTCCTCAAGCAACCGACAATTTTAAGCCAGACAGTCCAGCAGGGTAGAGTGTAAGACGTAAGCGGTAGGAAGACAAGGGAGTTTTGAGTCTTGAGCCTTGATTTTCACAGTCGCAATTACTTAACTTAAAATTCAAAACTTAAAACTTAAAACTTTCCCTAAATCCTACACCCTAAACCCCACACCCTAAATTAACCGACGTTCACTTTAACCACTTTGTTTTTTTCGGCTTCCGCTTTCGGTAGGGTCACTTTCAGAATTCCATCTTTGTATTCGGCCTTGACTTCGGTATTCTGAACCCGCGCTGGCAGGCCAATGGTGCGGCTGAATTGCCCGTAGCGGAATTCGGTGCGAGTGGTGCCTTCTTCTTCGGTCTTGGTTTCTTCGTGGCGCTGGCCGCTAATGGTTATCGACTCCGCCGTGACTTCTACGTCTATATCTTTGGGGTCGATTCCCGGCACTTCTAGTTTGAGATTAATCGCTTCGCGAGTTTCTTCCATCTCCGCCGCTGGCACAAATCCTAGTTTGTCTTTGTTGGTAACGGGAGCTAAACTTTCAAATAAATGATTCATTTCCCGTTGCAGGCTTTGCATTTCGCGGAAGGGAGAGTAGTAGCGCATCAGAGTCATGGTAGAAATCTCCTTTTTTGTTTGTTGTTTTTACTCTATCAAGCTTTGCTTCGAGCTTGAGTTCGGTTTTGTCTCGCTTTTTGATGGCGATCGCCGAATTTAGCAACCTTACAACAAAACTAATCTATATATGCTTTAGCTTGTTGCTTGTTTTTACTCTATCGAGGTTTGCTTCGAGCTTGAGTTCGGTTTTATCGCGCTTTTTGATGGCGATCGCCGAATTTAGCAACCTTACAACAAGACTAATCGATATATGCTTTAGCTTGTTGCTTGCTTTTACTCTATCGAGATTTGCTTCGAGCTTGAGTTCGGTTTTATCGCGCTTTTTGATGGCGATCGCCGAATTTAGCAACCTGACAACAAAACTAATCGATATGCTTTAGCTTGTTGCTTGTTTTTACTCTATCGAGATTTGCTTCGAGCTTGAGTTCGGTTTTATCGCGCTTTTTGATGGCGATCGCCGAATTTAGCAACCTTACAACAAAACTAATCTATATATGCTTTAGCTTGTTGCTTGTTTTTACTCTATCGAGATTTGCTTCGAGCTTGAGTTCGGTTTTATCGCGCTTTTTGATGGCGATCGCCGAAGCTTTTTTCGGAACCTAGAACAAAACTAATCGATATATGTTTTATAGCAGGAGAGTAGTAGGGGCGTTGGCCCGTAAGGGCAGGCTCCGCCAACGCCCCTACGTCCCCCTACATCCTGGCAATGCTTGTGCGAGCGAGCTGAGTGCTGAGTGCTGAGTGCTATAACACCAAATCCTAATCGAGGGGAATACTAGGAATGGTTCCGGGATTCTGGAGTTTGGCTAGATATTGACTCAAGGTGTAAGCAATATCCCCGCGAGTCATGGGCCTTAAGGGTTCTATGCGGTTGCTTGCTGTATCGATGTTGGTCAAGTCTTCAAATATAAGAGTAGCGATCGCTACTCTAGCCCAATCCGGTATTTGATTGGCATCCCTATAAGAATCTAAGACTCTGCCAATTTCTCCCTGGGTCATTTGAAACAGCCCATAAGCTTGGGCAAAGGCTGTCAGTCCAGCGGCCCTAGTTACTTTTTCTCCGGGCTGAAACCTTCCCTCTCGATCCAGTTTCATCACCCCAGTTCTAACCACAGTCTGAACGTACTGGTAGGCCCAGTGGTTCTGAGGCACGTCTTTCACATACACCGCACCTGTCTGTCCCGTCCGACGCTGGTCTAGGTTGAAATTTTTGACTAAAATTGCTGCTATTTCGGCTTTAACGAGAACTCTTTCTGGATGAAACTGTCCGTCGGGATATTCAGACATTATTCCAGCATTGACAACTTGTTCTATTCGACCCACCATTTCTTGGCTCAGAACCACCGAGGGCAAGCCAACGATCGCTACAGTCAAAGATAGCAGGGCGATCGCTTTTCCTCGGGCTATACCATTTTGAAGCGAAATTAGCATAATTTAGGTTTTATTTTACATTACATTACATTATTACTCCTTTCTATTCTACCATTCCGGAGCGATCGCGGATAACCGAGAGTGGGGAGCGATCGGGGAGATTTCGCCTGGAGGTTTTTCTCGATATGTAGGGATTTTCAACATGGCACTATAGCAATTAGGGGTTGCTATAATGCCATTTCTCAAATAAGTGTAATGAACGAAGCGTAGGGGCGACAGCATCCCCAAGACAATCTCTGTGCCCCGAACGACAACCCCCATACTGGGATGCTTCGCCCCAGATAATCTCACATCAATTAGGGACTCTATATATGAGAACCCAGGCAAGAGCTATATATGAGAAACCCAGCAAGATGCGCACCGGGTTTCTGGCTCTGGCTAGTATGGTATCCTACGATAGGATTGCTATATTCTCTCTACCCCTGACATTCATCATTTGAGAATAACCACCAGCCTTACAAAAAACAAATGACGCCCTCTCAAATCCTAAAGTCCGAAAGCGTAGTGTTTTTTTACGTCGCGGCGAATAGTCCAAACACAAGACATACCAGCGGGAAAAGTTACCAAGTCACCTTTGCCTATTTCTACAGGTAAGCCACCATCGGGAATTACCACCGCATATCCTTCTAAAAAATAGCAAGTTTCTGTATCGTCATAAGTCCAAGGAAATTCGGATTGTTCTTTTGTCCATATAGGCCAACTTGTAATCCCAAGTTTTTCGAGCCTTTCTTGATTTATTTGGCGTTCTACCTTTATTTCCATTGTTTTTTGGTTCATAAGGTCAACCTTCAAAGGCATATATTCTACCAAGCTTGCGTATCTCATTATACCATTAGTGACTCAAAAAAACAAATAAATCATCAATACGAAATTATACGGAGCGAGCTGTTTTAAAAAAATACGTTTAATCACTGAAAAACATATAGCGGTTCTCAAATTGATGTAAGGAGTCACCGGCGTTGCATCCCAGTACGGGAATTACCGTTCGGAGCGTCGAGATAGTCCAAAGGATGCTATCGCCCCTACGTTTCTTTTATTACACTTATTTGAGAAACGCTATAATTTGACTATTTATTTAAAATTGATACAAATGCCGGAAACTAATATTAAATCCGGTTCAATACTTATAGAAAACACTTATAACCTTCCTTAGGGTATCTCGCCCCCATGCAAGTCGGAGTAGCGATGATGGCACCCAGCCAAAATCCCAGGCGCGAGTCAGTCCCTACACGCCCGCGTTTTTTGGCCAATTCCGCTCTTCCCAATTCCTATAGATTACAGCCAATTGCCAACTAGCATGAAGGCCGACCAATAATAAGGATGGGATAGTCTCCGGTCTTGCAAAATTGCCTCCTGGGCGCGGCGGAGGGCTTCGGCTTTGGTGACGGAGCTATTGGCAAGTTCTTGATAGAAACGCTCCATCAAAATAGCGGTGGCTTCATCGGAAACATACCAAAGAGATGCTAGGGTACTGCGCGCTCCCGCTCGCACTGCTACTCCTGCCAAGCCCAAAGCAGCTCGCTTGTCTCCTACAGCAGTTCGGCAAGCACTGAGAACAAGGAGTTCGATAGGAATTGTTTCCCGAGTATCTCTGCGCAGAACGTTGCTGAGTTCGGTGGCATTAATGCGATCGTCCCAGGTAAGGATAAAGGTATCTTCGGCGCTAGAACTGAATTCTCCATGAGTGGCAACATGGACTACCGGGAAGGGGAAAGATTCAACTATATTCTGAAAATTGGATTCGGTGAAAGAACCATCGAGCAGCACTTCGCTCTCGACCTCCGCTTCGATGCGATTTAATTCCAAGCCGACATTGGGAAGCGGCGAAAATCCCTGGCGCGCCTGAGTCAGTCCCGCTGCGATCGCCTTTAGTTCTTGTCGAGGCAAAGGTTTCGGGTCTAAGAGCTGCAGCCCCGGAGTCACCGCTACGCCGTACTTCTCTATTAAATATTGCTTTCCGTCATAGAGAGCGGAAACGGGGATACTGCGCAGCTTGCCATCTAAGACAAAAACCAAAGTTTTCACTCCGCTTTCTGCCAGCTCGGCTTCTACCGGGCGAACTAACCAATCATAGACTTTTTGCGACGGTTTAAAAAAGCGTTTGATATCTAAGATAAACCGACGGACAGTTACCGCCTGCTGTAGTTCTTTTACCGTCGCTTCTACTTCTTCCTGAGGCAAAGCCGTCCCGTAACGGCGCAGAGGTTGCCCCGGTAGGGCGGCAATTACTTCCAGTCGTTCTGGTAAAATAATCGTGTAAAAAACCGCCGCCTTGGGATCGACTGCATCTATTTGAGCCGGACGCACGTCTGCACAAGCATCCTGAAAGAAATTATCCAATTCTGCTACTTGGAGAAACTCAATCGATTTGCGAGCTTCTCGCAATTCTGCTTGGGTAGCTTCCCCCTCTGCTGGCAAAAGAAGACCGACTAGCTCTCTATAGACGGGTTCGACGCTTTCTCGGAAAGAAAACTGAGCTTCCGAGCTGGCTGCTACTAAGTCGCTCCTTAAGGATTGCAGGGTTTTCACTGCTTCCGTGTAGTCAACGATCGCTCCCTGTCTATTTCCTTGAGCTTTGCGAATCCGTCCCAACTGCCATAATAATTGGTAAGCAATATCCGGTTCCTTATAGACTGGAGCCAGATTGAGCGCTTCTTCGGTAAATTGTTGGGCAGTTTGCCATTCCTGCCTTAGCTCGTAGAGCCGACCCCGCGCACTCAGGGAGTATGCTCCGGCGCGAGTATCTCCCAGCATTTTCGCCTGGGACACCGCTCGGTCTAAAACTCTGTCGGCAGAGTCGAGAATCGATAATAGAGAGTTAATATTTTGTTTGGCATTATCGAGGTTTATATTGGCTCTTAACTCGACATTTTTTACCAAACTGCCTGCAAAGTTAATCTGAGCGTAGATTCCAGCGCGGCTGGCAGGTAAGTTATCGAGCGCCGGTGCGATATCTCGCCACAAAGATTCTGCTAACGACCAGTTTTTATCCTCCAGCAACAAGCTGAGTTGATTGAGTTGTGCCTGAAGTCGCCTGGTTGGAGATATTGCCTTCGATGCGGCGGTTTTGTAAAAATCTAATGCTATTTTTTCGTTGCCCCGGGCTCGTTCGGCACTGCCCAAACTGAGGTAAATTGAGGCAATTTTTGGGTAGCCTATCTCCCGAGCTTCTTTTAGAGTTACAGACAAAATATCGTAGGCTGGCTCCAGCTTGCCGGTAACGCGCAAGACATCCCCAAGAGCAACCAAACCTTCGATTTGTAATAGTTCCGATCCTTCGCGAAAAGCAAAAAGTTCCGGCTCGGATACCTGGCAAGTTCGATTGTCCAGTTCCAAAGCTCCGAGTAAAGTTTTGCAAGCTCTCCGATATAGTCCTAGATCCTGTAGGGCTCTTGCTTGGCGAATTTGGTTTTTAGCGATTTTCTTTTGAATGGCATTCTCGCGAATCAAGTCCGACGAATTAAAGCGATCGGGTCGATTGGCCATTTGAACATAGATTTCCTCCGCCTGCCTCCAAGTCTCTAATGCTTCAAGAGACGCGCCTTTGGAGCGCTGCACGAAACCTTGGATTTCCAAACTTTCGGCCAAAACGCGCAATTGGTCTTCTGTCTTGTCTAGACTTTGCAATACATCCAGGCTTTGGCCGATCGCTCCGGCTGCTTCGTCCCATTGGCCTAGCTGCTGATAGCTTAAGGAAAGATTGCTTAAAGCCATTGCTTGATTCAGGCGATCGCCTAAATTGGCAAAAGCATCCGCCGCTTGCTGCCAGGTTCTAGCCGCTGCCTCGAAATCCCCGATCTGATAAAGTTGCCGCGCCTGTTGCACTATTTCTCCCGGCGAAGCTGCGGCTGTAGGGGTGTAGGGTGTGGTGTGGGCTGTAGGGTGTAGAGTGTAGAGTGTAGGGGTAGTTGAAAGTTGATGCTCTCCTCCGGGAGCAATATGGGCTGACCCGGGCATCTGGGCGAAAATCCAGGGTATGGGAATTGAGAGAAAAAATAATAGGGCTATGCCAATCCTGGAACGATAAGCTCGCAGCCATCCCCTAGTTTTTTCCCGAGAGGGGATTCGGGGGAGGGTGGCGCGATCGCGATCGCCGGAATCGCGGGGGGAGCCTTGCAAAGGCAAACAACTCCTTAAAAACGCGGCAATATTTCGGAAAGTATTTGCGACAATATCTAGGAAACCCTCCTCGACTCTATTATATATAGACGATTTCCTTCGCTTATCTCGGTTGCTTTTGTTTGCTTGCTTCATATCTTCCCTTTGGCTCGACTAAAAACAAGAATTTTACCATTTTCAAATTCGCTACAGATGCCGCCCTTCAAATCCTCTTGGCTCTTTATATTATATAGTGTGTCTAAACTCATTGGAAAATTACGCTTTGGGGTTCTGCCCTGCCACCCCGACCGTTAGGCTCTTTTCCCCTCCTAGGAGGGGTTATATCAGATCCGGTTAAATACCCGCAGAAAAAATTTGTAACGTCCAACGAAGAGGCTCAGGACGAGCGGATTGTTTTTTAGGTTAATTAACCGGATTTGATATTAGGGGTGGGTCAAGAGATAATCAGAGCCCTCCACAAATAGGATAGGAGAAGTTCTGGCGCTGGGCTGTCCTGCCGGTTGGGTCGTCAGCAGTCAAAACCACCTCGCCTCGATCGTTTCTTATCCAGCCTCGGGCCGGAGTAATCTGATAGTTCTCTGTTTTGGGGTTTGAGTTTTGAGTTACAAGGTTGGAGTTATTAGCTCGCTCTTCTAACTCAAAATTAAAAACTGAAAACTCAAAACTCTCCAGGGCTAGCATACTTGAGACTCTAGGAATATTCCCCAACTCAAAACTCAAAACTGAGAACTCATAACTCAAAACTGAAAACTCATAACTCTCCAAGGGAGCTGGTTCGACTAAATCGATATCTAGCAAATCTCCTTCTAGGGTTTGGTTGGGGTTGGGGGGCAGGCCGCCGCGTCCGGTAATGATAAATGCACTTTCGACTCCTTGTTCGCAGGGGTTCTGGGCGATTAGTTCCTCTGGATCTACGACCCGAGTCGGAAATTGGATTAGCCCGGAACTGGGGTCAACGTCTGGAGTGTTGATTTCTACGGTGCCGCTAAACTCTGGGCCGAGTTGAGAGGTGGCAGTGATATCGCTTTGTAGGGTTGGGAGATCGCGGAATTGAGTGCCAAAAATTCCCTCGGCATTGACAATAACTCTGCCTCCAAAGCTTTCTTCGGAATTGGCTCTGATGTCGCTATTTTCTAGAGCTGCTAAGTTCTCCGCGTCGATCGCAATGTTACCGCCAGCAGCTTCGCCAAAAGCACTGGTAGTAATGTTGCTGTTTTGGCGCAAGAGAATATCGCGCGATCGCAAATTGATATTGCCTTCACCCTGACGAGTTTCCGCACCCAGAAAGGCTTCATTTTCCAGACGAATAGAATCCGCTCGTACCTGAATATTGCCGGAAGCGCCATCTCCTTCACTGCTCGCTATCAAGGCAGCGCCATTGCGAACGGTGAGCAATTTAGTCGCTATATTGATATCGTTAGCATTGCCTACAGCTTCTTGGCTTGCCGAACTCAAGGCATTGCTGCCATCAAAATCTACTCTGGAGCGAGCCACTATATTAATGCTGCCAGCATTTCCCACACCAGCGCTTACTGCACTTAGCCTGCCACCGTCGATCGCGCTGAAAGAGCCGGTAGAAATTGCAATGCTACCTCCATTACCGACCCCTGAGAATAACACTTGACTTAATATACTACCGTCATTTAAAGAAACGCGATCGCTAGTAGTTATGGTTATATTTCCCGCATCTCCCTCGGCAAGAGTTAGCACCTGCAACTGCGCCTCATTGCTAACGCTTAAAGAGCTGGCCTCAATTTCTATATTACCCCCTCTACCAATACCGCCCAAATCCACCCTACCAAATGCTCCAGTTGGATTCCCATCAAAAGATACATTTCCCCTGGCCACTATCTTCAAATTTCCTCCATTCCCTTGGCCGGCAGTATCGACTCGTAATTGGCCTCCGTCCCTAACTGTCAAAGAGCCGGTGGATATAGTAATGTCTCCACCATTTCCCACTCCTCCGAAATCTAATATACTGGAAGCTCTGCTATTTGTTCCCTCAAAAGTAACAGTATTGTTGGCAGCGATCGCGATATTTCCTGCATCTCCCTCTCCAAAACTGCTAGTGCTGAGTTGGCCGCCATTGCTGACGATCGCCGAGTTCGCCGTCAGACTTATATTTCCTGCATCTCCCTCTCCAAAACTGTTAGTGCTGAGTTGGCCGCCATTGCTGACGATCGCCGAGTTCGCCGTCAGAGTTATATCGCCGCCATTGCCGATCGCCGAACGATTGACGCTGCTAAAAGCTCCGCTAGAAAATAAGCCATCCTCAGAGCTGCCGTCAAAAGAAATAGTTTCTCCGGCAGCGATCGCAACATTACCTGCATTTCCCCGCCCAAAAGTGCTGGTAATAAATTGAGAAGCACCGGCCAAGGAGACCGAGCCCCCAGCAGTCACCTTAATATTGCCGCCATTGCCGGTGCTATTCGGTTGCACGATATTGGCAATACTGCTACCTTCCGTAAGAGCGATCGAGCCCGTAGCATTAATATCGATATCTCCGGCTCGATCCGCAGGCAAGCCATTATTTTCATCTAAATCTGCAGCTAAATCCGAAGCTAGATTTGAATCTACCCCAGCGAGCAGGATGCTTTCTTGGGCAAGATTGAAATTGCGAGCTTGCACTATAATATTCCCACCTTCCCCAGCAGCACTGACAAAACCTTCATTCGTCAAAGCTACATCCGCTCTTTCAACGTCAGCAGGATAATCGAGTCTTAGGAAATTTTGATCGGGTAAAGGCGGGGACACCTGTCCTACGGAATCGGGGTTTTGGTCGGGGTTATTAGTTTGGTTGGGGACAGGCGGGGACGCCTGTCCTACGGAATCGCCAAAAATGCTGACAGTTCCGGCGCTGGATAAGCCGCCTAATTCTATGCGACCTCCAACAGCTTGGATGCTTCCGCCATCTAAGTGGATATCTCCTCCAACCAGAGCTAGAGTTTCGCCGGGGAGTATCTGAAGACCGACTATATCGCCGTTAGAATCTAGAGCATTAGATTGATTGACAATAGCGGCTGGATTGTCGCGAAATCTCAAGCCTATGGGAATATTTACTACTAGCAGGGGTGGAGCTTCCGGGTTGGTAGCGCTAAATTCAAATCCTTCTTGGAATAGGAGGCTATTGGCGCTGGTTCCTAGAAACGAGCCGCGCAAGTCCAGACGTGCTTGTGCCCCAAAAACTATGCCATTGGGATTGAGCAAAAATAAGTTTGCTTGTCCCAAAACGCCGAGAGTTCCTAAGATAGTCGAAGGATTGCTGCCGGTAACTCGGGTCAGAATATTTTCAATTCCTGCGGGGTTGGTAAAATACGCCCCTCGTCCGGCTTCTATGCTGAATTCCTGAAAGCTGTGGAATAGAGAACTGCCTCTAGTCGCGCCGCCAGATATCCGCTGGCTCTCTATATTATTAATCAGTTCTGGAGTTGCTACAGAATTCTCGGAACCTAAAGTGCGATCGGGCAGTATTTGCGATCGCGCTTTAGCTGGCAATAGGACTGAGCTTATGGCCAAGAGAAGAAGTAGAGGAGTGTGGGAAGTGTGGGAAGTGTGGGAAGTGTGGGTAGAACTTTCTTGAGCCCTTCCCACCCTTCCCACTCCTCCCACCCTTCCCCATCCCCTCTGCCCCTCTGCCTCTTGAGAGGGCGATCGCTCTCCTGCCAGCCCTACGAAAAACATACTCATACCTCCTGCTTTTCTATCTTTGTTGAAAGAATAATATTGCTATCTCTCCCTCGTCTGTCATTCAATAAGTATAAGAATTAAAATCTCAATTCGACATTCTCTGTCTCTTAGGCATAGCTCTTTATTGTCCTTTTTGAATAGTTGCACTAAGATACGGATAGTGGGTTGTCAGGTTTTGCAAAGCTCTACTGAGGAGCGGTAGCAAAACCCGACCAACTCCTGTCTTATGGCCCCTAATGATGGAGTTCGGCTTAATCTATCGCTCTCGAATCTGGCGTAGCAAAATTTTTTGAGTGGCTATTGACACAAGATAAAATATGCGGTAGCCTGGGGTGAACTATGTATTTGTACTGCTAGTGCAATATTTAGTTAGATGCTAGTTTGGGTAAAGTGCGGCCCAATTAGCAATTCTGCATCCAGTTGGAGCAACTGTGCAGTTTAACCCCAAAAACTTCTCAGGAATACGGACTCGATGGCTGAAGGCTCTAAGGAAGATACCTCTGGAATAGTTCCTCAGTCCGATAGCTCTGGTAGCAGCATCCAACTTTCAGAGCAGTCTGACTTAGTTTCTATTAACGAACTTGTCAAACAGGGTAAGACTCCACAAGAAATTAGAGAATACCTGGAACTCAATAAAATTGTACTAGAGCAAAATGAAATTGTACTAGAGCAAGGTCGGAGGCAGACAGAACAAAAAGCCGATCTAATTAGGCTAGAGGAGGCACAAAAAGAAATTAGTTTTAGTCGCAAACTGACCATAGAACAGAAAATCCGTACCATAGTAGGAAGCGCTGCAGCCGTAGCAGTGGGATTGTATTTGATTAATAATTCCCCTCTATTTGGTGTGTTAATTCTAATTCTAGGGGTTGCTAAAATGTTAGATTATTTTCTTGCCGAGGTATTAGGATTATTTGAAAAGCTGTCTGAAACCAGGAGGCAACCTCCAAGCGTGTTTTATGGAGACAAAAGAAAATACCAAGACGAAGGCATTGGAGGCAGAGATGAAAACTGAGACCAACTTTGAAACAGAAAGAACTTCTTTGGAACGGTATAAAGTTGAGAAACAATACAGGTTTTTTGTAGGAATTACTCTATTAGTTGTTTCGTGCCTGATACTGTTGGTTCTCGTAACTGTCAGCATGGCAGTAACGCTACAACAAACCTTGGTAGCAATTGCAGGTTTAGCTTTTATAAGCGCCTTAGATGCTTTTAGAAGGTGTATGGAAGAACCCGCAACAAACTCTTCATCTACAATTTGGGGTAACACCTATCATGTCTATAACAACAGTTACAGGTATCGCGATGTATTTAATACATACAATGAAAAACAAGATCTTAAGGAAGCAGCGATTAAAATTGATGAGCTATTAGATCATCTGTCTGAAACTTATCCAACTACGACGAAAGCTCAAAAGATTGTGCTTGCTACAGAGGCGGTCGAGAAGATTGAAAACGATCCAGAGTATGAAGAGGTGATTAGCGTAATTAGCGCGGGAGGTGTAGAAGCACTTAAGCAATTACTCAATCACCCAGCGGCCTCTTTCGTTCTTGGTTTTGTGGACGAGTGGCAAAAGACAAGGTCTTCATCAGAACGTTAGGGCAAGCTGCTAGCAAAAGTCTTTAAGGGCAAGTCCCTATCCAGGCTGGCGGACTTTTCGGAAGCCCGTCCTACGCAGAACTTGACCTTTTTAGGGCGATTAACCGGATTTGATAGTAGTATCAAATCCGGTTAATCGCCCTATTTGTAGGGGCGGTGCCCCCGTGCCCGCCCCCACACTAACCGGGGCAACCACGGGGGGATTGCCCCTACGGGATTTATGGGCGATTAACCGGATTTGATATAAGTCCTAAATTTAAAATCCTAACCGTAGGACGGGCGTCCCGCCTGTCCCCCCCACACCCCACACCCTACACCCCACACCCCAAAATTCTGGGCGATCGCCTGGTTTCCTTGCCGGTGGGGTCGTAGGCGGTCAAAACCACTTCCCCTCGCTCGTTTCTTGTCCAGCCTCGCGCTGGAACGATCGCAGAGTTTTGCAGAGAGTTTTGACTTCTGAGTTTTGACTTCTGAGTTAAAGAATCTAACTCAAAACTCAAAACTGAAAACTGAAAACTTTCCCTAAGCTCTGAAAACTCAAAACTCAAAACTGAGAACTCAGAACTCTCTGAAGGGACGGGTTCGACTAAATCGAATTCTAGCACATCGTCTTCAAGCAGTTCGTTCGGGTTGGGGGGCAAGCCGCCGCGTCCGGTAATAACAAATCGGTTTTCCGCAGCTTGCTTGCAGGGATGCAACGCCATCCGATCGGCTGGATCGACGATTTCCGCAGGAGTGGGGTCGGGGGGTTCTATTTCTATAGAAGTATCGATATCCAATTGGCCGCGAGCGTTGATGGTGCTATCGGGAGACTGAAAAATTACTAGCTGCGAACCGTCGAGGGGTGCGATACTAATATTGCTACCTCCGGCTGGGTCGGCGGCGCTAGTAATAATGTTGCTGCCTTGGAGCAAAACCAGAGTTTCGGTATTCAGAGAAATATTGCCTTCTTGGGTCAGATTGCCGGTTTGGCTGCCAGCAGCAGAAATATTGCTTTGGCGGCGGAGCTGGATATCGCGACTGGTCAGATTGATATTGCCGCCGCGACCCGTAGCCGATGCAGCAGTAATACCGGCGCGATCGCTCAACCTAATTTCTGGCGCGACAACTGAGATGCTCCCTGGATTCCCCGACCCGGAACCATCGACAATAACCACAGAACCATTCTCAATGGTCAGCCGTCCGGTTTCAACAGCAATATTGCCCGCATCTCCGGCTGCTAAAGTTCTAGCGCCCAGGCTACCGCCTTCCCCGAGTTCCACATATTCCGAAGCTCGTATTGTCACAGTTCCCGCCCGACCGTCCCCAGAGGTATCCGCCAATACTACTCCTCCATTTCCGACAGTCAACCGCTCGGTTTCAATACTCACATCTCCGGCATCTCCCGCACCTTGAGTCACGGCGGCCAAAGCGCTGTTTGTAGCGGCGCTGGGAGTAATTCCAATTCCTCTTAATTCCACCCGTGCAGCCCGCACTGTCACAGTTCCCGCCCGACCTTCGCTCTGGGCATCAGCGATCGCTGCAGCTCCATCTCTAGCCGTTAAGCGCTGAGTGGATATCTCTATTTCTCCGGCATCTCCGCTCCCTTCACTCAAAGCCAGCAAGCCGCTGATAAACTGCCCGTTATCCGAAATTCCAGAAAGTTCCACAGATTCCGAAGCATTAACAATCAGAGTTCCCGCCCTGCCAGTGCCAAAAGTGCCTACTACTATCTGACCTCCTTGGTCAGCAACTAACCGGCGGGTAGATATCTCCACTTGTCCCGCGTTTCCGGCACCAAAAGTTACCCCACCCAAAACGCTCTGGTCTTGGCCGGACGGCGATATACCCGTAACTTGCACCAACTCCGAAGCTCTTACCGTAACCGTTCCCGCTGCCCCACTGCCTTTTGTTTCTACCCCTACCTCTGCCCCATTTTCAATAATTAAGCGTCCGGTTTCAATAGTAATATTGCCTGCATTTCCAGCGCCGGTAGTGCTAGCACCAAGCTGCGTGCTATTCTCTGCTTCCAGGGGAGATACGCCCCTAGCTTCCACCGATTCGGAAGCATTAATAACTAGAGTTCCGGCATTGCCTTCCCCGCTGGTCGTAGCTCCGACAAATGCTCCGTCTCTAGCGATTAATCGCTTGGTTTCAATAGTGACATTGCCCGCATTTCCGGCAGCCCTAGCCCGAGCCCCCAAAACAGTCGGATCGTTACCTCCGACGCCACTGGCCTCGACCAATTCGGAAGCGCGAACCGTTAGAGTTCCTCCCTCTCCCTCGCCGACGGTACTGGCCTCTACTCTTCCCCCATCTCGCAGAATTAACCGCGCCGTCGATACTATTACATCTCCAGCTTTTCCGGCTCCTAGGCTATTGGCTATGATGCTGCTGGCAAAAGTTCTATTCGGCGAGGTGCCGCTAATTTCTATAGATTCCGAGGCGTTAATTCTGACAATTCCTCCGCGACCGGAACTATCGGTGCCTACTCCTACCTGCGCCCCATCGCGAATTATTAAACGTTTTGTTTCCACGGTTACTTCCCCAGCATTGCCCTCGCCTCTGCTCTCCGCCCCCAAAATGCTAAAAATTTGCTCGTTTGCTGTAGTTCCTGTTGCTTCGACAGATTCCCTCGCTATTACAGTCACTTTTCCCGCTCGACCTCGACCGGTGGTACTGGCTCCGAGGATAGATCCGTCTCTAATTGTTAGGCGATCGGTGGATATATCAACGCTGCCCGCGTCTCCTACGGCGAAAGTTCTCGACCCGAGAAGGCTGGGAAACTGTCCGTCCGTCGAGCTGCTTATTGTTAATGATTCTGAAGCGTTTACCGTTATACCTCCCGCCGGTTCCGCTCCCAGGACATTGGCTTCTACCCGGGAACCGTCGCTAACCGAAATGCGGCGACCGCTTAGCTGCATAGTCCCCCGATCGCCGCTGGCAAAAATTACCGACTTACCGGAAATTTCAATATCGCTGTAGTCTATTGCTCCTTGTCCGTTTTCTATTCTTATTTGTCCGTCGCGATCGCCAATGGCTAGTTCCGAGTCCCGAGCCGACCATAGTTCTATTCGCCCCAGCGCCGGAGAAACGATAATCCCTCCAGATATGTCTAGTTCGCCGCCGATTAGTGCTAAAGTTTTCCCCGGCTCCACCCGCAGGCCAATATCGCTGGCGAGAGTATTTTGTTGAAAGCTTAGATCTGGGAAGATTGCCTCTGTAATCGGTTGGTTCGTTCCTTCTCCTCTAACCGCGATCGCCCCCGGATTCGAGCGCAGCCGCAAGCCTATTGGAATATTCACATTTAGCAGGGGTGGAGCGATCGCCTTGCTGGCGCTAAATTCAAAACCATTATCGAATAGAACGCTATCGGCGCTAGTAGCCAGAAAGGAACCGCGCAAATCCAGTCTCGCTTCCGAGCCGAAAAGAATGCCGTTGGGATTGAGCAAAAATAAGTTAGCTTCCCCCAAAACCCCGAGAGTTCCCAAAATATTGGAAGCATTTGTCCCTGTCACCCGGGTAAAAATATTTTCAATTGCAGCGGGATTGGCAAAGTACGCCCCCCGTCCGACATCTATATTAAATTCCCGAAAACTGTGAAACAGAGAATTGCCGCGAATCGCACCCCCCGATATCCGCTCGCTCTCTATATTATTAATCACTTCTGGAGTTGCTACAGAACTTTCCGAGCCAAGAGTGCGATCGGGCAGTATTTGCGATCGGGCTGTCGCTGGCAGTAGGATTGAGCTTACAGCCAAAAGAAGAAGCAAGGGAGCAGGGAGGCAAGGGGACTTGGGAACCAGGGGACTTGGGGACTTGGGGAAAGCTGATCGGGGGCATTTCAATTTTGTAACCATAGCCCTCTTGGGCTTTGTTTGTGTAGCCGCGCCTTTAGGCGTCAGGCGGCAGCGTGGGAAATTGAAATGCTCCCAAGCTGGTCTCCGAGTCCCCCGCTCTCCAGGTCTCCCCTGCTCCCTGCTCCCTTGCTCCCCTGCCTTTCCTCCACGCTCTACAGAAAACATACTCCCACCTCCCTTCTATAGTCTTTTTGTCCCTCAATTAATCTTCCGTCATTTGACAATTCTCTCACTGGCTCCAGCAACATCCTAAAATAATAATTTTCTGGGTCAGTTTTTCTCCTCTTCGCTGGTAATATCCCACAAAGTATCTATAGCATCTCCCAGATTTTCAAAATCCCGGTTGTCTTCAATCCATTGCGCGATAATGGCTTCAGCACCTTTGCCATAAGACTTACCTAACTTAACCAGAGCATCGGCGGCTTTCGAGCGCACCAAATCACTGTCATCTTTAAGCAGAGATAGAAGTCCTGGAATTACCGCTTCCGAGTTGCCCCCTAGCTCCCTTAAAGCAGAGGCCGCACTCCCGCGCACCAAATCATTCTCATCTTTAAGCAGAGATAGAAGCTCTGGAACTACCGCCTCCGAGTCGCCCCCTAACTGGCTTAAAGCATACATCGCGATGGCACGCACAAAATTGCTCTCATCTTTAAGTAGAAATAGAAGTCCTGGAACTACCGCCTCCGAGTCGCTCCCTAGCTCGCTCAAAGCTAAAGCCGCGATCGCACGCACCCATTCACTTTTGTCCTTAAGCAGAGCTAGAAGTCCTGGAACTACCGCCTCTGAGTCGCCCCCTAGCTCCCCTAAAGCAACGGCCGCGATCGCACGCACCCACTTACTCTCATTTTTAAGCAAGGGCAAAAGTTCTGTAATTACCGCCTCCGAGTTGTCTCCTAGTTTCCCCAAAACATAGACCGCAATCCCGCACACCCAGTCGCTCTCATCTTTAAGCAAGGGCAGAAGTTCTGGAACTACCGCCTCCGAGTCGCCCTTTAGCTTGCCCAAGGCATAGGCTGCACTTCGGCGTACCTCCTCGCTCTCATCTTTAAGCAGAGATAGAAGTCCTGAAACTAGCGCCTCCGAATCGCCCTCTAACTTGCCCAAAGCATTGGCCGCTTCCCCACGCACCCAATAGCTCCGATCTTTAAGCAGAGATAGAAGTCTTGGAATTACCGCTTCCGAATTTCCCCTTAATTTGCCCAAAGCAGAGGCCGCATTAATGCGCACGTCTTCGCTCTCGTTTTTAAGCAGAGATAGAAGTTCTGAAATTACCGCCTCGGAGTTGCCCCCTAACTTGCCTAAAGCAGAGGCCGCATTAACGCGCACCGAATCGCTCTCATCTTTAAGCAGAGATAGAAGTTTTGAGATTACCGCCTCGGACTTGCCCCCTAACTTGCCTAAAGCAGAGGCTGCACTACCGCGCACCGAATCGCTCTCATCCTTAAGCATAAGTAGGATCGCTTTAGTCGCAACTTCCTTTGTGGCGAAGGCTGCCCAGTATTTTGGCAATCTTCCCTTATTACTATCCCTTAGCCTCTCCTGCAATAATTCCAGCGCCGTCTCGTCAAACTGCGTCTGACTCAAACTGGACAGAACCTTAAAAACCTCAGATCTAACTCTATCACCAACCCGATAATGGCCTTTTGCCTCCAAGTCCACAAATTGCTCTAAAATATTTTTAACCAGATCTGGGTCGGAAACCTCGATATCTTCTGCCAAGCAGCGACCGGCAAAGAATAGATTTCGATGCAGCCAGGATTCGTAAGGGGTGGGTTGCTCCAGGATTTTCCGCAAAACCTTGGTAGCTTTTTTGGGTTTTTGTTGGGCAATCAGCAGCAGCAAGACTTCGCGCCAGTGGGAATTATGGAGATATTTTTCAATATGCTCCAGCACTTCTTCAAAGTCGTCGTCTTCCTGGCGATAGCGGATTTCTTCAGCCGCTAGATATTCTTGAAAAGTCTTATGTACGAAAGCGTACTTGTCCACCCCATATTCGTTGAGCAAGCCGGTGCGCTCTCGGATATAATCGACAAAGCACCCTGCTTCCAATTTCGCCTCGTATCGCTGGAGCTGTTTCATCGGTTTCAGCTCCTTGATATATTGGGTGAGTTGCTCGATTAGCTCCTCTCTCTCGATTAGAGTGCCGCCCTCTCCCTCCTCTCCGGCGATCGCTTGGCAGTGAACCCAGTAGGCCAGCCGCTCCATCAAGCGTTTAAAATCATTTGGCACCAAATATTCCAGATCTCTTGGCTCTAACTCTCTTTTTTTGTCCCAGTTAATTAACAAAGTCTGCACCGCGCTTTCGTAAAGCTTGTAGCGCTCTTTCGGCAAGTGAGCTTCATAGCGATGAATTAGGGAAATAATTGTCAGCAATAGGGGATTGCGAGTTAATTGCTTGATTGCCTCCTGCTCGTCTAAAGCGTTTTTGAGACTCTTTTTCCACCGCCCTGCCTCCTGCGGATCTTCGATTCTGCTTTCATACCAATTGTCGATAAATTCCTCTATTTTGGCATCGTCAAAAGGCTGCATAGTATAGTGAGGCATATCGGCGGTGCGGAAAAAGTCGTGCCGATAACCCGCTGGGCGAGAGGTGATAATAGCCGGATTTCTGGGATATTCTGCCAGAAACAACTCAATCCGCTCGGCGATTTGGCGTCGCTTGGTTTCGCTGGCGGCCTCGTCCAGTCCGTCTAGCAAAATCAGCGCCCGTCCCCCCTCCAGCCAATATTCAAAAAAACCACCGGGCAGGGATGCAATTTCCAGGTTTTTCTCGGCAAATTGCCGCAGGTAATCGAGAATGCTCACATCGAGATGCCCGACCAAATCTCGAACTGAAATTAAAATAGGCAGCAAGTCCGGCTCTGCGGATTTTGCCAATTTATTCTGAGCCGGATTGTTCGCCCGGTTATCGGCCAGATTATCCTTAGCCAGCTCGACGGCAAAATGGGCGAGCAAAGTAGTCTTGCCACTCCCCGGTTCTCCCAAAATGACAACTCTCCTTTGCTGGTTTTTTTGAGGGGAAGGAGCTAGCTCTAATATTTCCTCTGCTGGCAGCGATCGCCCCCCTCGCTCCAGTCCCTGCAAGGATCTTGGCTGGCGCTTGCTCTTATTGGCGGCCTTCTCAAAATCCGCGATCGATAAAGGCAACTCCGGTTTGGCCTCTTCCAAAACATCGGGCATAACAAAAATTGTCTCAAGCTGCTGAGACCGATCGCCTTCCTTCGCTGCGATCGCCATACCCGCAAACTTAATATGGTCTAACTTAAGCAGCAGTTTTTTACGGTAGTTATCTGTGGCTACTCGTAGTCTTAAATAGTATTTACTGGTTGCTGCCAAATAATTTTCGGCAAAGACTCTTAGCCAAGGCTCGATTCGTTCTTCGTCAATTTTGCCAGCGAACTTGGAATATCCTGCCAATGCCTCCTTGAAAGCCTCTACCAAAAAAGCGACTTGGGGCATCTCCTCCTTGGCTATGGGCTTTTGTAGCTCCTCAGTCACTCCTGGATATTGGAAAAACTGCTGGAAAAATTGGCCAATAAAGTCTGGCTCGCAGCGATAAAAAAGATGTTCTTCTACATCCCGTTTCTTGTCCCAGGCTGCGGCGGCCTCGATGCCCGCGTTGAGAAACTTCTGGATTTTGCCTGCTTCTAGCTTTTTGTTGACAGCGTGACGCGCTGCGGTTGAGGCTGCCGTTGAGGCGATCGCGATCGCGCAGTTTTTTAAAGGCTCGGCCAAAAATGGTAACAGCTCTATCATAGATATCGCCAAATTAGTTAAATAGTCGTTCCTCGGTGCTGGCCAACGCTCCCAAGCAATACCAATGCGCGGCCATAACTGGATTGAAACCAATTTCTCTGCCATCCTAGCAAGCATGTCCGGGAACCTGCAACGTATAAACTGACTGCTTAGGGACTTGCAAGTTAATAATGTACCGGCTATGCCCTCCGGGCAGGCTATGCCCCAGAGGGCAGGCTACGCCTACGCCTACGACAAGCGAGCGCCCGAACGGTGACGCTCAAAGAACACTCTTACTGGTACTTTATTTCTGCGCAAGTCCCTTACTGCTAAATTTGCGATCGCTCGTAATTTGGCTCGCCTTAAATCCAGGAGAGTCGAGGACGGAACCGGATGGAACCCGTACAAACAATAACTTTATAGCTAGCTAGATAAACTGACACTATATATATGGCCTGCCAGAACGCCTTTTATGCGCTATAATCTATTTATCGCAAGCCAAGCTGAGACAGCCTTGGCGAATCGCTTTTAGCATTGACAGTCAAGTCATCTAAAAACCATTTAAATCAATCAGTTATATAAATCTTCTAAGTTTTTTTCGGTTGGGGGGCAGGGCAGCCGCCTCTTTTTTGCTTGCTTAGGAGTTGCCAGCGAGGGGCATAAATGTCTGGGGCGAAGCATTCCAGTTTATAAGTTTAGTCGAAGGCAAAGGAAATCTCGGGAATGCTGTCGCCCCTACGCCCCCCTACGCCTTATTGCGAGGGTCTATCTGCCAACTCAGACGTCAAATCTAAAAAACATACCCTCCCCACACTTCCCACACCTCCCACCCTCCCTACAAGGGTCCCAAAAACCAAAAAGCCAAGATGGTGTAAAATATAGGAAGGGGGTTATCGATTTCTGGGAAACCCTGTGGAGCGATCGCACCCATCTAAAGTTCAAGCCAAGCGATCGATAATTTTCTTGCTTAATACGAGAATCATCAAACCTTTGCGACCTCGGGCATAGAGCAGCTATCTAGGGCTGGAGGTTATTAGTAGCGATCGGTTCGCTCCTAGTCTTGATAACTATTTTAGACTCTTAGTTTGCCAAAGCACTAAGGGCGACACTTGTGCTGTTGGCGCTCTGCTGCGTGGAGCTTCTGAGCCGATCGCTGTTGGCTGATTGCTTACTGCTATATTACTTTTTCCAATGATGGCGACGAATATTGAAGACTTTGAGTTGACAGTATTGCGGGGCAGAACGCTCCAGGAAGACTGGTTCTGCGACCTAATTCCTCCAGACATTGGCATCTTCTTAGATATTGAGAAAATTTTCCATAATGCCAAGAAAGATGCTTTTAAAGAATTGTGCAAAAGAAAATATCCCAGTAAGTTTTACGATTTAAGAAGCGAACATCAAAAGACAAACGCGGCCAACTTACTGGACAATATGGGAATAGACTTTTTGCTATGGATTAACGATGCCGATTTAGTCGCCATAGACTTAACTTCCACCCAGGACAATAAGTTTGCCAGAGAAAAACTCAGAAAAATGCCAGAACTATTGCCCCTGATTCGGGCAATAGGGGAAAGAGTCGGAGCAAATTTATGCTATGGGGTGGTGGTGCAATGGATAATCTTTTCTCGACAAGCAGACGAAGAAATTCAAGATTGGATGCTGGAGGAGAGCTTTTGCGATCGGGCTATTGAAGAATTTTCTAGCAAGTTTAGGACGAACTTGGCCAAGTCCGAACCTTGCTTCAGAATCAAGATTCATAACTTTGGTTGGACTGACTGGGGCGATGAAGAAGAATAGTTTGGGCATGGGGCATTGGGCATGGGGCATTGGGCATCGGGCATTGGGCATTGGGCATAGATCGTAAACGGCAAAATACCGTGTTTCAGCCTTCTATTGGTCCCAATTTACAGCTAACTCAGAGGTATTGAATAACAAGGGGGTGGAGTAGCTGGAATAGGAGCGTTTCGCTGTCGCGATATGAAAAGCACGCTCGGAGGGCTCCCTCGACAGCCTCGGGACATGCCTATGCGCAAAGCCTTTGGCGTAGCCTGCCCAAGGAGAGCATAGAGCTTACGGCCGGAAAATCCCTACAGTTGCCCAATGCTTAATGCCCATGCCCAATGCCCAATGCCCAATGCCCAATGCCCAATGCCCAATGCCCAATGCCCAATGCCCCATGCCTAATGCCCCATGCCCAATGCCCCATGCCTAATGCCCCATGCCCAATGCCCCATGCCCTATGCCCCAATGGCCATTTTTGCGGAAACCGTCCCAAGCTAGGTTCGGCAAATACCCCTTCATAACCGGGCAAAGGGGGCACACCATATATAACAGTAGGCAATAAAATAATTCGAGCTGGTATGTTTCGCGTTCCAGACCCGCAATCCCGATTGCGAGGTAGCAGGAAAGAAAGCTATAGCGAGCGGTTTGCTCGGAATGCTATAAGGTCCCTTGCCAGCTTAAAAAATTGCGTAGTAATTGGAGTTGAAATAAAACATGGGTAAAGTTGTTGGAATTGACCTGGGAACGACGAACTCTTGCGTGGCCGTGATGGAAGGAGGCAAACCCACTGTAATCGCTAATGCTGAAGGGTTTCGGACGACTGCCTCGGTGGTAGGCTATGCCAAAAATGGCGATCGCCTAGTCGGTCAAATCGCCAAGCGTCAAGGGGTAATGAACCCAGAAAACACCTTTTATTCTGTTAAGCGATTCATTGGCCGTCGGTTTGACGAAGTAACCCACGAAACCACAGAAGTTTCCTACAAAGTCCTCAACTCTAGTGGCAACGTTAGACTGGACTGCCCCTCTCAGGGCAAGCAATTCGCTCCCGAGGAAATTTCCGCTCAGGTATTGCGCAAGCTAGTCGAAGACGCCAGCAAATATCTGGGACAAACCGTAACCGAAGCAGTAATTACCGTTCCGGCTTACTTCAACGACTCTCAACGCCAAGCTACTAAAGACGCAGGCAAAATTGCCGGGATTGAAGTCAAGCGGATTATCAACGAACCCACCGCCGCTTCTCTGGCTTACGGCTTAGACAAGAAGAGCAACGAAACCATCCTCGTTTTTGACTTGGGCGGCGGCACCTTCGACGTATCCATCCTGGAAGTAGGCGATGGCGTCTTTGAAGTATTGGCCACATCTGGAGATACTCACCTAGGTGGCGATGACTTCGATAAGAAAATTGTGGACTTTCTCGCCGCAGAATTTAATAAAAATGAAGGGATAGACCTGCGCAAAGACAAGCAAGCCCTGCAACGCTTGACCGAAGCGGCGGAAAAAGCCAAAATCGAATTGTCTGGCGTTACCCAAGCGGAAATTAATCTGCCCTTTATCACTGCTACCCAAGACGGGCCAAAGCATTTAGATTTAACTTTAACTCGGGCTCAGTTTGAAAGCATGTGCAGCGATTTAATCGATCGCTGCAGTATCCCCGTCAAGCAAGCTATCAAAGACGCCAAACTACAGACCGGCAGTATAGACCAAGTGGTTCTGGTTGGCGGCTCTACTCGGATTCCCGCAGTAAAAGAGTTGGTCAAGCGGGTTCTGGGCAAGGAAGCCAACGAGACTGTTAACCCCGATGAAGTGGTGGCCGTGGGCGCTGCAATTCAAGCAGGGGTGCTGTCTGGCGAAGTGAAGGATATCTTGCTGCTAGACGTTACTCCCCTGTCTCTGGGTGTAGAAACCTTGGGCGGCGTTATGACCAAGATTATCCCTCGCAATACCACTATTCCTACCAAGAAATCAGAGGTATTCTCTACCGCCGTTGATGGCCAAACCAATGTGGAAATCCACGTTCTCCAAGGGGAGCGGGAAATGTCAACGGATAACAAGAGCTTGGGTACTTTCCGCTTGGATGGAATTCCCCCAGCACCCCGTGGCGTACCTCAAATTGAGGTGACTTTTGATATTGATGCTAATGGCATCCTGAATGTCAACGCCAAAGATAAAGGAACTGGTAAGGAGCAGTCGATTAGCATTACTGGCGCTTCTACTCTGCCCTCCGATGAAGTGGATCGGATGGTTCAGGAAGCAGAAGCGAATGCCGAGGCAGACCAAGAACGCCGCGAGAAGATAGACCTGAAGAACCAAGCAGATTCTTTGGCTTACCAAGCCGAGAAGCAGATGAACGAGCTGGGCGATAAGGTCTCTGCTGACGATAAGAGCAAGGTAGATGGTTTGGTGTCCGACCTCAAGGATGCGATCGCAAAAGAAGACTACGATCGCATGAAGTCAACGACCGAAGAACTGCAACAAACTCTATACAACATTGGCAGCAGTATCTACCAACAAGGTGAAGGCGCTGCTCCTACAGGAGCCCCTGACGGCGACGATGGCGGCACTCCTGGTGGTTCTTCTAGCGGCGGCGAAGACGATGTAATTGATGCTGAGTTCTCCGAAACCAAATAGAAACAACCATCAAGTTTTTTATTAATTGGGAGTGGGCTTATAAGCCTGCTCTTTTTTGTTTTATTGTACTACTAAGGCGGCTTAGGACACTCTTGTTTGTAGGGGCGTAGGCGTTGGCTCCCGCCTGCCCTCTGGGGCTCCCGCCTGCCCGCCGGGAGGGCGAATGCTCCTGCCCGGGAGGGCGAATGCCATTCGCCCCTACCCCTACAACTCCTGGATACTGGTGGCGAATGATGGTGATGACCCCCCAGATACCGTGAAAACAATTCAAGTGCAGACAGACGAGCAAAACGAGAAGTCCGGCTCCTTGCAACGGGTACTTCCTGCCACCAAGCAAATAAACGGTTTAAGTTTATGGCCACTGCTGTAGCAAAATGATTGCAAGTGAAGCCGCTGTTTGCTTGTCTCGGGGTCGAGCATGGGCAGCAATAAATCCAGCACGGCTTTGGTCAGGGGAGCTTTGCCGAAGGTATCGCGCAAGTTATCCGCAAATGAAATAGTAGCGACTTCGGCAAAGTCCGGCGCTAAGATAGCCAATTGCGCTGCTAATTTATAAGCTACAAAAAATTCCAACAGGGAACGATGGGCGGGAGAATAGTCGCCGTCGGCATTGCGGATCAGCATGGTCTGACCCATCATGTCGTAATGCCAGTGGTCTAAGTCTTTTTGCTCCTGCACTTCCTGGGCAAAACAGCGGCGAATCCGGTCGGGAAAATCGCGATAGTTGAGGCTCATTCGATCGCTCGATAGCATTTCCCAGGCTAGCTCGCAGAGGAAATAGAGCTTATCCGCCATCGAGGTAAAGGTGCGCTCGGTTTTAATATCCCGTTCTATTTTGCGACGCACGGCATAGAGATAAACCCGAGCTAAATCCACTGGCTTGCCAGACTCGATATCCGGCAGGGCTTCCAGAATCAAGCCGACCATTACCGGACGACGGGCTAAATCCAGCAATTCGGGATTGGCCATAATTTTGGCGATGGTTTCCGGCTTTTTTCCTCGCTTGGAAAGCACCGCCCGGATTTGCTCGTTGTTAAGTTTTTCCAGTTCCAGTACCTCGAACTGGGGCGATTCCCGTCTGAGGTTGCCGGTAGGAGCGATTCGCGAATCGCCCCTACCGGCGCTGAGAATCTCCCGTCCTTCTTGGGCTTCGGGAAAATGCTCGGTACGACAAGTGAGGATAGCTTTGGAACCGGGCACTACTACTTTGGTCAATTCCCAAAAATTATTAATCGTTAGCTGGCGATCCACTTTGGCGGCCATTTCGTCAAAGCCATCAAAAATTAGCAGCAGTTTGCCCATGCGGTTCAGTTGCTCGAAAGCACCGTAACTGGGCAGGCGTATCTTATGCTTGCGGAAGAAAAATTCGGAAAAAAGCGATTCGACAGTGACTGCCTTGGCATAGTCGCGCAGGGGAATTACCAAAGGCAGGCGGGGCAGCTTGCTCCCCTCGGCTTTGGCCTCGCGATATTTCTGCACTGCTTGCCACGCATAATGGAGGACAAACCAAGTTTTGCCAGTTCCGAATTCTCCCAAAATAGAGATATGCTCTTTGGCGGGGTCGTCGAGCCATTGGTTAAGGTAGCGATCTATCCAGCCATTTTGCCCGTCATAGCGACTTTTGCCCAAACTGCGCTTGGTTTTTGGGTCGATTTCTTCTTTAGTACAAGCCAGAGGCACATAGAGGGTATCGATTTCTTGGCGCTTTACCTCGGTCTCCAGCCAATCGAGATAGCCCCTAAAGTCCGCCGCTTCGTCGATTAGTTCGTCAAAACTGTAGCAAAAAAATCTTCTATCTTTTTCTACTGCATTCCGAGCCACCTGAGAAACCCGACTCGGCGCTACCAGCCAGCCTTCATCGGTGTTGCGCGCCTTCACCGAATCGCGCAGGGCATTGAGATGGTTGATATTGGCTTCTCCCTCGACGCCCCGCACTAATATGCGATCGTAGCCGTGCCGCGACGGAACTTGTATCGTCCATTCAAAATAGTCTTCTGCCCAAACTTCGTCTGCCTCAAATTCGTATAAAGCCTCAAACCAATCGCGCAGTTGCCGGACAAAATCCGTTTCCGAGAAGGCCGTTTCCGAGAATGACTTTTGGCTATTATTGCCTGCCAGAAGAGCCAGGTATTGACGGATTTCTCCTTTAATTTCTGCGAGGCTGGCCAGACCGGCGAGCTTTTCGCTAATTTGGGCAATACTTTCTTGTAAATTCTGGAGCTGGCGATCGCGCCTTGTCTCTGCGGGGGTGCGACTGCGATCGTGCCCGCCCCAAGCCAATCGGGGCGTTCGCGTTGGCGGAGCCTGCGCGCAAGCGCATAGCGTCTCCGTAAGGAGAATCGCGGGGGGATTGCCCCTACAAACACTATATATGGACATTTTGCTCCAGTCCTGAAGAACTTTGGGAATTAAGAACTGAGCCAAAACTTTTAGGGCCCTCCCCCTGCTCCCCCTGCTCCCCCTGCTCCCCTGCTCCCTCTGCTCCCACACTTCCCACACCTCCCACACTCCCCACACTCCCCACACCTCCCACACTCCCCACACACCCGAGGCCCCCAAGAGCCCAGACCCACTGGTCTGTTTTGTCGGGTCAATGCCAAAATGTTTCTAACTTTGTAAGAGGATAGAAAACACCATGACAATGCCTCCAACCTTGCGGCAAGCCTTGATAGAGCGCCGCGCCCTAAAAATTATCAGCGGCTTGACCAATTTTGACGCCGATCGCGTGGCTAATGTCGTCCGCGCCGCAGACCGAGGCGGTGCCACTTTTGTAGATATCGCCGCCGACCCAGTGTTGGTGAAGCTTGCCAAAAACTTAACCGACTTGCCCGTTTGCGTCTCGGCGGTCGAACCCCACAAGTTCGTGGCAGCGGTGCAAGCTGGTGCGGATTTGATTGAAATTGGCAATTTCGATGCCTTCTACGCTCGGGGGATTCGCTTTGAAGCGGCCCAAGTGCTACAGCTAACCCGGGAAACGCGGCAACTTTTGCCCGAGATCGCGCTATCAGTGACGGTTCCCCATATTTTGGCAATGAACGAGCAGCAGGAGCTGGCGGAGGAATTGGTCGAAGCAGGTGCCGATATTATTCAGACCGAGGGAGGGGCTAGCAGCCGGCCCGCTCATGCTGGTACTCTGGGACTGATTGAAAAAGCAGCGCCGACCTTAGCTGCGGCTTCGGAAATTTCCCGTGCGGTCTCGGTGCCGGTTCTCTGTGCTTCGGGAATTTCCTGCGTTACCGCACCAATGGCGATCGCTGCTGGTGCTGCCGGAGTTGGCGTCGGTGCTGCTATCAATCGACTTGACAGCGAAGTAGCCATGATTGCTGGCGTCCGCAGTTTGGTTGAGGCTCTCTCCACTGTCAGTAGCGATCGCATTTATGCTTAGTAAGCGCTTAGGGACTTGCGCAGCAAATTTAGTACCAGTAATAGTGTTCTTTAACCGTCACCGTTCGGGCGCTCGCTTGTCGTAGGCGAAAGCCTGCCCAAGGAGGGCATAGCCGGTACATTATTAACTTGCAAGTCCCTTACTATGCACTTACTATGCCAGGACTTACGCAAATTGTCTCATGTAAACCTAAATGTAGGGGCGTAGGCGGAGCTTGCCCAAGGAGGGCATACGGCCGTATGCCCTCCTTGGGCACGACTCTATACTCTATAGGCAGCATTTCACTTTTGTAACAGGGCAGCCCGGAGGGCGCTTGTTTTGTGTAGCCGCGCCAGCCGCGAGCGGAGGCGGGGCTTACGCCTATAGGCGTCAGGCGGTGGGCGTGCAAAATTGAAATGCTCCCACTCTATATCTGGTATATCTGGTAGGGGTCAACGGCCGGAGTACCCCTACACTTAAGGCGCATCTGTACAATTTGCGTAAGTGCTGACAGTATTTGTAGGGATTCCTCGTGGCCGCCCCGGGAGCGCCCCAGACCAACCGGGGCAGCCACGCATTGCTACCCCTAAAAGATTTGTGGGTCTATTAAAGCAAAATTGATATTATCTCAGTACAAATAGGGATATTTAAGGCCGTTCCTGCTGAACATGCTGTCTTGTATTGCGCTAATTTACTCCTAAATACACGGTCTTAGCTTCTGCTGTTTGCTTGGCCATTTCAGGCATTTTACGAAAAAAAAACAAACAAATATAAATAATTTCAGTAATGTCTCTAAGTATAAATTACGCTATTTGGCTGATGCTTTTTGAAGTAAAGGAGGAGACAATGATAGGTAAGCAAGCAAAGAGATTCAAACTTCAAAAAGGAATAAGGCAAGTCAAATGGCAATTCAATTGGGGATTCAAAATAAGGAAGCGATCGCTAAAAATTTTCAAAGAGGAATTAAAGGAATAGCAGCCACCATTGGCTTGCTACTTGTGGCCGGGGAACCAGCCAGAGCGGGTCGTTTAACGGGCACCTTCAGCTTATTCTTGGAGTGCAATAACGACGGTATCGTCCATCAAATCGACGACAACACCCAAATCGGCGGCTGGCACTACACCCACGATGCCCAAGGGGATAACACCGATGGTTTTTTCTACGACATCTTGGGCATGGCCAGCAAAGAAACCGAAGATGAGATAGTATTCGTACTCAGCGGCAACACTCCCTTGACGGGAACCGGTTACGATCGCAATGCCCGTCAGGTTGTCTGGGGGGATATCTTTTTCAGCAGCGGCTTAGACAATACTTTTGGTCAAACCATGAACTCTGGCAATTTATTTGGAGTTCGCTTTGCCGATCGCAATGAATCCGGAGTTCGCCAGACAGGTGTTTACAGCGGCGTAACCGCCAAAAGTGTCGCAGTGAATAACTTCGGCCATCGTACTGTAGAAGACTATATCAACTTAATCGACAACGATCCGAACCACCAAGTCAAGAGCGATGTGGCTAACTTCCTCGGCGACCTAGACGCAAGCGACCTAACCGGGGACAATCCCTACTTAGATGTCGGTACGGGCTACAATACGATCGCCAAGGGAACTAAAGTCCAGAATGATGGATTTGCCATGCTTGGCCTTGATGACATTCTTCTCAATGATTTTGATTTAAACCAATTTGCAGGGGAGCAGACTATAGCTTTCAAGTTCGACAAAAAAGCTCTCCAGTACCAAGCTCCCTTGCGAGAGCAGGCAGCAGAACTAGGTGTTGATTGGACTTGGGAAGATGAGCTTACCGAATTTGATACCCGGAACGACGCGGCTAGCAGCGAGATTGCCCGCTTAAAAAATCAAGAAATTAAGCCTCTAAGCAATCTTAATAAAGGAGTCCGGAACTCTACCCCCGGGCATTATGCAGCCAACGATTTCAAAAATACTAGCAAGAAACGTAGCAATCTTAAGAAGAAACTGACCAAGGCTAACAAAGTTCTAAAAGTCTTGATAGAGAAAAAGGAAAAATGGGATGCCATGTCCCCAGTAGAGCAGGCTTCTGCTGCTCCAGAAGAGGTCTGGACTCGCAAAGATGGAGAAGACTTAGCATTCCAAGGGCAGAACACCCTGCAGCTAGCCCAGGAAATAGCCGATATTAATACTGATGCTCGCGGTACCCTAAAAAGCAAGCTACAAAAGCAATTAAACAAACATCAAAAAGCACTTAATAAACTAAATAAAAAACAAGCTCAAGGGAATGAATTGACTGATGTCGAAGTCGAAAAAATAGAATTTTACCGAGCTGAAATTCATAATCTTCAGCAGCATATCAATGATATAAAAGCTGGAGATGTGCTGGCAAAGCTAGACAAAGCCAACAAAAACTACAAGGCAATTATAGCTCAGATCCGAGAGGATCGTCCAGACTACGTGCAACGGGAGGCAGAACTCAAGCTTCTCAATAAAGAGCTATCAGCTCAGAAAAATATTCAGAAAGGTATCAAGAATGACAAGCAGAACTTAGAGGACGAGATTCGGGACATAATCGCAGCTAAACGTAAGGAAGTCTTGGAAGTTGCTGCTGCGGAACAAGAGCAGCTAGAGACAGAACTTGGAGGTCCTCGGACATCGGCCTCTGGCGGCGTCCCTACTACCGAAGCCGAGCTGGAACAGATACTCAATCCAGTACCCAACAACGAATCAATAGCTTATGGAGAGACACAGCCAGATACTAGCATTAGCTATGGTTATAATTCTGACAATACAGCACAGGTTAATAATGGCATCCTGTTTCCAGATTCGTCTCCTATCGCCAGCGGTCAGCCATCTTCTGGGGATAGTTCTCTAGGATCTGCAAACTCTGAAGAAGTGCCCGAGCCTTTCAGCGTCGCAGGGTTAGGAGTTATAGGTTTTGGCTGGCTCAAACGCAAGCTGCAACGGCAAAAGACGATCGCTAAGTAATCAGTGATAATATTTGCTAAAAAGATCGATCTTTCCAGACAGCTTAGAATCCTCCGTGCCGAGATGTTATCGATCGCATCTATACGCGGAGGTTTTTATAGTATATTTTTCTATCGACTTCCCCGACTCTGGTTACTAATATCAAATCCGCGTAGCTGTTCTATAAATAAACTCCGTAGGGGTTCCCCGTGCCCGCCCCGGGAGCGTTTGAGGCGGCCGGGGCGGGCACGGGGAACCCCTACAAACTGTGACTGTTTAACCGGATTTGAA
>JAAHFN010000021.1 GCA_010672965.1 Oscillatoria sp. SIO1A7 | reverse complement strand
AGGAGAGGAAGAGGAAGGGGGGGGGGAATAAGAGGAATATAAGGATGAGGAGGTGTGGGGGGGGGGGGGGGGGGTTGGGGGGGGGGGGGGGGGGGGGGGGAGAGAGGGGGAGAGATGGGGAGAGATGGGGAGGGATGGGGAGGGATAGGGAGAGATGGGGAGGGATAGGGAGAGATGGGGAGAGATAGGGAGAGATGGGGAGAGATGGGGAGGGATGGGGAGGGATAGGGAGAGATGGGGAGAGATGGGGAAAGACTCCTTCCCACTCCTTCCCACTCCTTCCCACTCCTTCCCCCTCCTTCCCACTCCTTCCCCCTCCTTCCCCCTCCTTCCCACTCCTTCCCCCTCCTTCCCACACTCTCCTAGGACAAATTTTTACCAATTCTGTCTCGACGGGCCTCGGCGCTGGCAATGACCTCATTACTATCTTGAATCATCTCGCCGGGATAGTTTTCCAGAACCCGGGTGGAGAGAGAAATGCGGCCTTTGGCTTCATCGAGGCTCAGAACGATCGCCTTGATGGGTTGACCTATATGAAACAGGGCTCCGAGGGATTCAACGTAGTTTTTGCTTACCTGCTTGATGGGCAGCAAAGCAGTGACCCCTTCCAAATCTACAAAAACCCCAAAAGGCTTAATGGCAACTACCTCGCCCTGTACCAGTTGACCGACTTCTAGCTGGCCGATGCGAGTGGATTTTGCCAACTGGCGCTGGGAGAGGACCAGTTTTTTGCGTTCTGGGTCTATTTCCAGGAAGTTGGCGATGAGATTTTGGCCGACGAGTCCTTCTAAATTTTTGCGCTCCATCAGGTGCGATCGCGGAATAAACCCCCGCAACCCTTGAACATTCACCGTCACGCCACCTTTATTGACACCCGTTACCAAGGCATGGACTGACTGATTGTCATCCTCCATATCGGCTATGCGGTCCCAAGCTTTTTTCTCTTCTAGCTGCTGGAGGGAAAGCGTTACCTGACCTTGACCATCTTCGTCGCGGATAATCAAAAACTCTAGTTCTTCCCCCAAGGGCAGCGCCTCGGATAGATTCTCGCTTGGCTGCAAAAAAATCTCTCGCATGGGAAGAAAAGCTGGAGACTTAGCGCCAATATCGATAAAGGCTCCATCCCCTTCGTGGGCATATACCGTACCTCGCACCACCTGGCCTCGGCGAAAGTCATAGCTATATTCGTCGAGAGCTTTGGCGAAATCATCCGCCGAAAAAGATAACTTGGTCTTTTGGGAACCGCGTTGTGAATTCATGGCCAAAAAACGATCGATGTTGAAAATTAGGGTGTAGGGTGTAGGGTGTAGGGTGTAGGGGAAAGGATGATAGGTGTTAGATGTTGGATGAAAAATTAATATTTTGTTTTCCGCCTACAGCCTACAGGCTACAGCCTACATCCTAAACCCTAATTCCGCCTAAACCCAACCCCACACCCTACACCCCACACCCTACACCCTACACCCCACACCCCACACCCTACACCCCACACCCCACACCCTACACCCCACACCCCACACCCCACACCCCACACCATACTCTAGACCAAGGTAAAATCATCCCTGGCGATCGCGACTTCTGGGACTCCGACCAGAATCGCCAAGACTTCGCCGGTTGCTCTCAAACGGATGGTGGTATCGGAACCCCCTTGAATCAAAAGATCCTCAAACTGCAAAGAAGACAGACCGATTAAATCGACTTCATTGGTGAAATCGGTAATAATATCGCCGCCATCGGTAGCTGCCAAGACAAACGTATCGGACCCCGCCCCGCCGGTTAGGGTATCGTTACCCTTGCTGCCGGTAATCAGGTCTGCCCCATCGCCTCCAGCAATAATGTTATCGGCATTGTTGCCCAAGATTTCATCATTGACAGGCGTTCCAATTAGATTCTCAATCGTAACTCCGAAGGCGATCGCCGTAGTATAGCTGTTCGTCGCAAACGGGCCGTTCCTCTCGACTACCAACTGCTGGTTCTGATCTACGGCAAGCTCGCCGTTTTCGTCCACAACCAGAGTTTCCGTAATATAAGTCGATCCATTCAGAGCGCTGCGAGCCGTATTCTGCCCCCCTTCATTTAGATCGAAGAAATAGCTCTCATTTGTCGGCAGCCCGGAAAAATCTAAAGTATCTATTCCCCCGGCATCCCAGATAGTCTGTTTGACGCCGATAAAATTGCTGCCATCAAAGCTATAGAGATTATTCCCGCTATTAGAATCGCTGAACCCATACAAAAATTGCAGGGCTCGGACGTCATAAGGCATCGGCGTACTGGCACCGACTCCCACCAAATTATTGCTGGAAGTCATCACCGTATTGGTGTTGTTGTCTCTAAACAGGGGCAAGAACGGCATTTGCTCGCCAATGGTCTCTGTCGGATTCAAATCCGCGCCGGGGTAGTTGTTGGGATGCTTCAGTCCCAAAGCATGGCCGATTTCGTGAATTAACGTTTCATAGCCCAAAGTGCCCGGGTTCGACGAGAAAGCTTGGTTTGGGTCGTTTTCAAAATCGCGGCTTAAATGCACGTCGCCGCCAACTCCCAAACCGGGTTCGTAGGCATAGGCGTAGTTTGGCCCGTCGGAAAACAGAATCCTGATTTGGCCTACGTTTGGGGGTCTGTCCGGCACCTCCACCACATCAAAAGGCAGGATTTTGTTATACTCCGCCATTACTTGGCGCACGTTATTTTTAATGCGATCGCTCACCTCCCCGACGCCGCTTTCGGTTCCTTCATACAGAAAGGCACTCGCTTCAGTGACAAAACTGTAGGTAAGGACGCCATTAACTGGGGTTGCCCACCTGCGCTTGGGTTCCAGCAAATTATCCGCTGGAAATGTCTGTTGGCCGCCATCGGCATTTCCATCGTCGTTAGTCGGAGGGGTGACATTTAGGAGTAACGAATCGATGCCATTGGGGTCGAAATAGACCGAAGACAACCGTCCCTCGTCGGGCAACCCAGTCAGGAGAAAGTGATTTACCAATTCCCGATTGTCTAGACCTCTCTCTCGCAAATCCAGGTTGTTGTCCCTATAAAATGCTGTATCGAATAATAGGGATGGCCTTCGTCCTTCTTCGATGCCTTGTATTTCAAAATGTTCGAGCCCTTGCAGGCTGGTGAGGCCGGCATTCAGTAAATCTTGATTATTTTCTAAATAGAATTCGGAGTTGAAGATGAGAGAAAATATCCGGTTTTCATTAACGCCAACCAGTTTTAAATGTTCTAGGGCTTGTCGAGCAGTAAAGTTAGCTTCGCGCAAATCCGAATTATTATTGAGGTAAAACTGGATATCGATATAGGGTGATGGGTTGATTTGGGTAGTTCCGCCCCCGGTACTTGGTACGGTTAGACCGGCGTTGAGCCTGGTTACAAAGTCCTGAGCCAGTTGTCTATTAAAGCTATCTGTGGTATTGAAGTTATCTGTAAAAAATGTCGCATTGGTATCCAAGATACTCTGGCGATAAAATTCCCTGTCATAGAATGCAGAAGCATTTCTTCCCTCATCAAGTCCGAAAGCCTCAAAATGAGCGAATAATTCGCGATTGTTTCTATTCGCTAGATCTGGATTGGCTTGGCGATAAAAATCAAAATCGAATATAAATGAGAAGGTGCGCCCTTCGTCGATGCCGGTGGATTGAAAATGGGCAAAAGCCTGAGCATTCGATAGGTTAGCTAGGTCTGGATTCGCCGCTCTATATAAATTGACATCGAATATATCGACTTCTAAGGGAAGGACGGGTGCAATAACTTGAACCATTGGTAGATTGGGTTTCCTAGAGTGTGAGGTGTGGGGTGTGGGGTGTGGGGTGTAGGGTGTGGGGTGGGGAGCATTTCAATTTTGCAACGAAGCCGCCTGACGCCTAAAGGCGCGGCTACACAAACAAAGCCCTTACGGGCTACGAGTGCAAAAGTGAAATGCTCCCGTAGGGTGTAGGGTGTGGGAAGAATTAAACAAAATGCTCTCCCCCCTCTCCCCACCTCCCCACCCTCCCCCTCCTGAGCCTGTCGTAGGCGTAAGCCTGCCCAAGGAGGGCATAGGGTCTCTTCCCCTACACCCTACACCCCACACCCCACACCCTAACTTAGCCGATCTTGAAATAGCTGCTGCACCTGAATCCAGGCATCGGCGGCTACGCTTTTGTTATAGCTAGAGCGGCGATCGCAGATAAAACCGTGAGTGGCTCCGTGGTAACGAAAGACGCGATGGGGGACTTGGTGTTTCTGAAGTTCCGCTTCGATTTGGTCCACTTGCTCGTTAGGAATCAAAGGATCTTCATCGCCAAAGAAAAGATAGATACTGTTAGAGATATCTGGGGTGCGGGTCAGGGTTGGCGGACCGCCGCCAGGGCTCCAGTTAACGATTCCCGCACCATAGAAAGAGGCGGTGGCTTTCATTTCCGGGAGGGTGGCAGCTAGATAAGCAACATGCCCGCCAAAACAAAAGCCAATGCAGCCAATGGCATCGGCTTTGAGGGAGGGCAAAGTTTTGAGATAGTTAATAATTGCTTGGGTATCGCTGAGGAGTTCGGAGGCTAGGGTCTGTTCTTTGTAGCTTCGGCCCAATTTGACATCTTCGTCGCTATAGCCGATTTCAAAGTCTGGGGCGGTTCGCTGGTAAAGGGCTGGGGCGATCGCTACATATCCGTATTTGGCTATTTTTTCGGTAACTTCCCTAATGTGTTCGTTGACTCCAAATATTTCCTGAAAAACAATTACTCCTGGAAATGGTCCAGACCCAACGGGTTGGGCCAGGTATGCTGCAATTTGCAGGTCTCCATTGGCCACTTGGATGCGATCGGTACTAATCTCGATCTCTGGCATTATTATTTTGACTTCTTCCTTGCTTCTTGTTTGGATTTTAAATAGCATTGGCTAGTTATACCTTAGCGCTCGCACCGCTGCTATAATAAATGGATGGCAATTAGTAATAGGCAATGGCAATTGTGGCTTTTCAGCCGCTAGCTCGTTGCTACCCTCCTCTCTAATGCAGGGATTATTCGTTGAGCGATAAATTTATGCTGGTCTTAAACCCACCCCCGACCCCTCCCAGGAGGGGAAGCCACCTCCGATTCCTTTCAAGGGTATGTTTTTTAGATTTGACATTATTGTGTATCGACCCGGGGCGTAGGGGCGACAGCATTCCCGAGACAGTTTTTGCTTTTAAAGAAAATTTCTGTATTGGAATGCTTCGCCCTAGAAAGCCTAGGAAACCACCGATCTCGTCAAAAAAAAGATTATAAAAAACATACCCTTGAAAGACCTCCGATTCCCCTCCTGGGAGGGGTTGGGGGTGGGTCTCTTAGGGATAATTTTTCAAAAACGAATAGCCCCTGCCTCTCTAATGGCGTTAACGGAGTGCCCTGTCTAATATATGGTTCAGTTTCAAATTAAAACAGATAGCGATATTCCCGCATCCAACCAGTTGTTTAACCAAATCCGGTTTGCAATAGCCTCGCGACAATTTCCCCCCGGAGAGAAACTCCCCAGTACCCGCCAGTTAGCGATGCAAACGGGCCTGCACCGCAATACAATTGGTAAGGTTTACGAGCGACTGGAACATTTAGGAATTGTAGAATCCCGCGCTGGTTCCGGCATCTATGTTAAAGAGCAAGGATATGAAAATGTCGGGCGAATTAAAGACCCTATTTTGGAGAAATACCCCGAAGCGGATCGAATAGTACAGGAAAGTATCGATAAATTGCTGCAAATCGGCTGCACCCTCAACGACGTGCGGGAGCTATTTTTTAAAGAAATTGACTGGAGATTGCGCTCTAGCGCTAGGGTAATAGTAACCGCCCCCGCCCAAGATCTTGGCATTGGCAAGTGGATGAGCTGGGAGCTGGAAAAGGCGCTGGGGATACCAGTACAGTTGGTGGCTCTAGAAGACCTAGAGGAAGCTATCGATCGCTCCCCTTTCGGGACGGTAGTAACGAGCAGATATTTTATCGGACAGGCAGAGGCGATCGCCGCTCCTAAATTCGTCCGGGTGATTCCTTTAGATATCTACGACCACGCCAGCGAAATCGAAGAACTTAAAAAATTACCCAAAGACAGTTGTGTTGGCTTAGTTAGCGTTAGCCCCGGTTGGTTGCGCGCCTCCGAGGTAATCATCAATAGCCTCCGGGGGGAAGAGCTTCTGGTAGTAGTCGCTGAATTGGAAAATGCTTATAAGCTCAAATCTATAGTCCGCCGCGCCCGGGTCATTGGTTGCGATCCGGCTAGCTTGCCTTCAGTGAAAGAGGCAATTGAAGCGGCCAGAGATGATTTGATACGCGCTCCTAAAATCTACTGCATAGAAAACTATATCGATCGCGACTCTATTAATAGGCTCAAACGAGAATTGGGATTAGTCTGAGTTGAGCGATCGGTGTTTAACAGATGCAGAAACCCTTCTTTGACAATACCTTCGCCAAAAAGGATAGAAACCCGGTTTTTTTTGGAAAAACCGGGTTTATGAGATATCGGATGAAATGCTTAGTATAGCACTAAGCAAATGAGTTAAGACATTTATAAATGCTCGTTCCTTAGTCAGAGACTACCTTTGACTTATTATAGCACTATGCAAAGTACGCGCTTGACATTTATAAACGCTCAAACTTCGTCAGATTATACTTTTGACTTATTACCTTGAGACTTTTGACTTGCGCGACTTGCGCTACATCCGCTACATCCGTTACCAATCCGCTGCCTGCAATTCATCCAAACGAGCGAGGACTTCGCTGCTGTGGATTGCCGGCCTGACTCCTAAAAATATCTCGCGCAAGATGCCATCGGGGTCAATAATAAAACTGTGGCGTACCGAGTAAGGACGCATCCAAGAACCGTAAGCCTTGCTGACAGAGCCATCGGTATCTGCAAGGAGAGGAAACTTGAGACCTTCGGCATCGCAGAATTCGGCGTGGGAATCGACAGAATCGGCGCTGATACCGAGGATTTCGGTATTTTTAGCGTGGTACTTGGGCAAATCTTTCTGAAACCGCTGCGCCTCCAAAGTGCAACCTCCGGTGAAGTCGGCGGGATAGAAATAGGCTACTATCCACTGGCCGCGATAGTCGGAAAGAGAGATTTCTCCATCGCCAGAGTTGGTCGGGAGAGTGAATTCTGGTGCCGGTTGGCCAATGGGAGGCTGCTTGCCGCCGAGTGCCAATGCCGCCGGGACGGGGTTGAACCAGGCCAGAAAGGCGAGGCAAGCTGCCAGTAGAACGATAGTAAAACTTTTTCGGAGCATAGTCGAGAGATTTTACGGTGATTGAAGATTCGCAATTATAGCGTTTCTCAAATAAGTGTAGTTTAGAAGGTAGGGGCGATAGCATCCCTTTCAAGGGTATGTTTTTTAGATTTGATGTTTTTTGGCCACGACGAACCCTCGAAATAAGGCGTAGGGGCGATAGCATTCCCGAGATATCCTTTGCTATAAAATTAAACTTAGAGCATAAAATGCTTTCTATTATAAAGTTTATGCATCTGAAAGCGATAGCATTTCCGGAACAATGTTTTCTATAAACCAAATTCTTCATAGTGGGATGCTTCGCCCCAAAGACCTCGCAGGCGATCGGAGCGATCTTACGGGTTAGTGGGCAGCTTGGCTCTATACTTTACTTTCCCCAGAAGTAAATGCTAGAAGAAAGTGGGGTCTTGACAGTGAGGGGGGAGAGGGGATACAGTGGGGGAAACACCACAAAGGCATTGGGCGATCGCAAATACCTGAGAAAAACCCGCAAGAACCGTGCGATCGCTGCGAAAACTGCGATCGCTCTCCACGCGGCTCGGGTTGGCTATTTTTCTTTCAATAGGACTTACGCAAAATATCCAAATTGTTTTGTAGGAGCAATCCCAAGAGCGATCGCCCCGTCCTATTCAAGTGCAAATTATCCAGATAGCGGCTAATTGAGTCTGGAAAAGAAAAATAAATCCCTGTAAAAGAGAGGTTGACCCAATATGACCTGGCAAAAATCAATTGTTTCCCTAACTGTGGCCCTAAAATTGTTGGCAACAACTGCTGGAGTAGCGGCAGCAGAGGTCCAACAACCCAACCCCAGACAGCCTAGATCTCACTCGGCGATCGGCGGCGAAATCTATCAGCTCGCTGGGTTTACGCCCCCGGCCAATCTAGGAAAACCGCCGACAGCGGGAGGAGGAAGCCGTGGGGGTTACTGCGCTCGGGATGTAGCTCTTCCCAACTCCCGAGTTCCTCTGACCCCCTTAGTACCGGCCTTGGGCGAAGGCGATGAAGGAGATTGGGGATTAACCGTCTCGGAGCGTCCGACCTTCTTTGTCTATGTTCCTGCAACGACGGCGCGCCAAGCAGAATTTGTCTTGAGAGATGAAGACTGGAATGACATATATAGGACTCAGTTGAGCATTTCTGGGGAAGCGGGGATAGTTCGGGTGAGTATGCCGAAATCTAAAGAGGCTCTCGTCCTGGGCAAAAACTATCGATGGCATTTTGCTTTGGTTTGTCCCGAGAGCGATCGGGGATTTGTCAATGAAATAACCGTAGAAGGATGGACTCGGCGCGTCGAACTCGACCCAGATTTAGCAACCAAACTCGACGGCAAAACAGCACTTACCCGCTCCTCTATCTATGCTGACAATGGCATTTGGCTCGATGCTCTCTCAGCTCTAGCGGACTCCTTGCTCGACTCTCCAGAAGATTCTGCCCTGGTTGAGGCTTGGGAAAATCTCCTGGCATCTGCAGGATTGGCGAAAATAGCAGACCGGCCGATTGTCCTGACCTCCTCCGATCGCACCCCTTAGCAATGATTTATAAACTAAAGTGCTTTCCCGGGTTTGGGACAATATCAAATCGGATTAATTGCTAATGTAGGAAGGGCGTCCCGCTCGTTCGCCTATATTTTTCGGACGGGCGGGACGCTCTTTCTACAGGAGACTTCGATTTTATCGCTGCCTTTTACCGGGTTTTGCATAACCAGTCAGGTCGCCTAAGTCTTAATCTTGAATTTGATCCAAAATCCAATTTATCCACCCGCGCACGGTAGAAGCTCGCCTTCCCGCAGTTGTGGGATTTAGATCCGAACGGACTTCCAATATAATTTCACCAATTTCCTGTTTCAACGGTATTTCTCCATTTTGCAAGGTTAACTCAAACGCTTTATAAAAAACCTCTTTTTCTAAAATTTTACCAATTAAATCCAAATATTTTATTCTTGGTTGCTTTCCTAGAATATCTCGCCCTTCATCTGTTAAACTAAAGAATATTTCTTTTGTCTCTGTATCCTGGTACTTATCTACGAGGTCAATATAGCGACCGGCATCAGTATAATAGTTGGTTTGTCTGCTATCGAACTGATAATTTTGGGTTAATTCATCTTTGGTTAAGTCTTTTTCGACAAGCAGGGACAATAAATCTACTAGGCGCTCGAAGCGATCGGCTTGCGGGAATGAGACGTCGGGTTCTGGAACTATTTTAACTTGATGGAAAATGTTATCGACATCCGTGCTGTATATTTTTTCTGGGGCGATATTATAGCGTTTCATCTCGATGAACTTTATAGAATTATAATCTATGTCGTTCTCAAATTCGTAAATAAAAAAAGTAAAAATATTGTTGGAATAAGTCATTAAGACGGGAATAACTTTTTTGCTAAGCTTCTGAGACCATAGTCTGTAGGGGTAATAAAGCTGTCTAATTAGAAAGTCTTCAACAAAATAGTTTTTTGCTTCTATCAAAACAAAACAATTCTCGCCTTCAAATCCTCCGTCTATCTCACACTGAGAGTTTTTAACTTCGATTGTAAGTTGTCCCTCGTCAAGAGAATTTTTGATCTGAAAATTAAACTCCCCGGTGGACATTCGGCCAGAAACTGTATAAAATAAGGTTGGTTCTAGCAATACATCATTTATAATACCGAGATTAAATGCACAGTGTAATGCAGAGCTTTCTGAGTATAAGTTGCTAGGATCTATGCTTTCCAGCTCCTCTGGAAATTCCCAAGCAACAATTTTTATAGAGCGGTCGTATTCTACCTTTAAATGCGTTTCAAAATTTCCTATTACATATTGAGAGCGAGAAATCGGCAATATTGAGAGATGATTGTCGCGAAACAATTTTGGCAACTTGTCCTGGCTATCGAACTTAACCATTAGCCTAGTTTCTCGCTCTTGATTAATTTGAGCTGCTTCTATAACAAACAATCCATTCTCAGCTATTTCCTCCAAAATATTGTATTGTTTGAATAATTTATCCCAGGCGATGTCATTCTTAGTTTTGGCGCTCATTTTATTTTCTCCTTTGGCGAGTAATTGAGAACTAATATTTCATCAACCCAACCTCTTTTGGAAGCCTTAGAGTTAATATTTCTTGTACTGCTCACTATTTGAAAATTATCTTGATAGTCTTGATAAAGGTCTTTAATAAAATCCGTGTACGAGTTACTTAGCATGACTTTGCAGCCTCTATCTGTTAAAGCATCAAACATTTTTTTTAAGCGTATTTGTTCTTTTTGATTAAAACCATTGACATCATATCCTGTAAAAGAAGCAGTATTTGAAACTGGATGGTAAGGAGGATCTAAATAAACAAAATCCCCTTTCTTTGCATCCTTAACTGCTTCTGCAAAATCAGCATTTACTAATTTTACTTGACTTTTATTTAAGTATTTACTGACCGCTTTTAATACAGCTTCATCTACAATATTTGGATTTTTGTAGCGACCGTAGGGTACGTTAAATTGACCTTGAGAGTTAACTCGAAATAGGCCATTATAGCAGGTTTTATTAAGGTATATAATCCTCGCTGCCTTTTCAACTGGCGACAAACTTGCGTATTTTTGAGCAAGACGATCCAGTTTTCTTATTGAATAATAATATTCTTGACTATTATTTTCTTGATGCCTTGTTAACTCTACAATCAAGTCATCTAATGAATCTTTGATTGTCTTATAACAGTTAATCAATTCTTGATTGCTATCGCTAACTACAGCTTTCTTGAGCTGTAGGTGAAAAAAAACTGCGCCTCCCCCGATAAAGGGCTCGTAGTATGTATGTTTGCTTAAAGTGGCTCTGTCAATAGGTAAATAACTTTCAATTTCTGGTAATAACTGTCTTTTGCCTCCTGCCCATTTCAAAAAAGGTCTTACTAGCTTGTTGTGAGTCACAAAAATTCCTCTTGACTTACCTGTGAAATTAATATTTTTTCTCGAAGCGATCGCATGTCATCCTATCGCTCTCTTTGAGATTCAATGTCTAGGATATAAAAGCGATTCTCATATGAATACGCAAACAGCGATCGCATATCAACCATCCTCAAATAATGAGTATGCAATACCCAAACAGTCAGCACCTACCCTACTTCAGTACCTACCGTAGAGTAGAGTTTGAATAGAGCTTGAGTTTCTTACAGTTGGGTTGCTAAAAAGTATTATAGAATAATATATTGTTTTTTCCGTCAACGGTATCGAATTTTATTCAATTGCGTTGATAGGACCTTATATAGATAATTACTCAGCCTTGGAGGTATCCAAGCTAAGGCCAGAAGGATACTATACCCCTATTGGAAGGGAAAATCATATCGACTCGGGCGATCGTATAAACTAATCTAAAGCAAGGGCAAGAAATTTTCAACAATGGATACGCCGATTCTCTCATCTACATTTTTTCTGACTTTATTATTGGGCGTAGGCTTGGGATTTTTTATTCGGGCCTCCGTCAAAGAGCGAACCGAACAGCTCCAGTTTGTGACAGAGCAATCCCAAGAATCTATTCTCGATTGCCTACAGGAGCATTTTCAACAACGAGGCTACCGAGCAGTATCGGCAGATGGGGCACCGGACCGGATAGAATTTGCCGGGTTTGTGCGTCCTAGTTGGTTTCTCGCTATCTTATTAACTTTACTGGCAGCAATAGGAGCCCTTTGTCTTGCCTTAGTCTTGTCTCTACTGTTGCCGGATTGGAGTATTTTATATTTCGGTTTTGTCTTGTTGGCTCCCTTAGCTGGTGTTTTTTACTGGCGAAAAGCAGGCCGCGTCGAGCGAGTATCCCTACAAATAGAACCAGTAGTTCCCAGGGAGGGAGCCCAACCTCAGATTCAGATCCTCCTAACAGGTCACCGAGACGAACTAGCGGTTTTGCGGCAGGCCCTACAGTTATAATCTCGATTTTGTTGCTCCCTGCCGTCGGTGGGGTGTAGGGGGTGTAGGGTGTAGGGTGTAGGGTGTAGGGTGAGGGTGTTGATTCTGGAGGTTTTTCACTGTTTTGGTGACATTAAGGTATCGTCACGACGAACATCCCGAAACCTCCCTTCCTGTAGGGCTTCCGGCTCGCGAAGTGCTTCGCGGGAAATAGCATTAAGTTTCCCTACACCCCACACCCGACACCCTACACCCCACACCCCACACCCCCCACACCCTACACCCTACACCCCACACCCCACACCTCCCACACCCCACACCCTACACCCCCTACACCCCACACCCCACACTCCACACCCTACACCCCAACCCTATACCGCTCGGGTTAAATTAGCCCCAGTCAAACCGTTGCGCTTGACTGGGGCTAATTAATTTTGAGTTCTAGCGTCATCGCACCAGACGCGAGATGTAACTTTTTGGCCTTACCTTTTGGCCTTACTGTTTGACCTTCTTGCCTTGGGTATTTGCGCTTAGAGAATATGCAAGGGGTCGCATAGGGTATCAGCGTATAGCATTTTGCGCATAATATAATTGCAAAATGCTATACCATTCGCCAATTTCGGCCAAATGCGCCAGTATGCTTGCTTGGATGTATGCCTGGGGAAAGCTCTAATTTCTCCGTTTTCGGTCTAGGTGCCTACGGGAACCGTCAGGCTAGCATTTTTTTCTTGTTGCCTACTTTCGATCGCCGACTTCAGGCTTGGGAACAGGAAGTGGTTCTCCTCCACATATTGAGCCCCAAACAATCCCTTTTCAGCCCAGAAGTATCTGTCGGTGGTATGCTCGTTTCGTTTTACTAACACCAAAGCTGGCGGGGTAATGCCCTCTGCTTTGATATATTTTCGCGCGGCCGTAACTGGTTTATCTTCGCCGCTTTCTATACAATATTGAGGCACCTGCTCCAGAATCCTGCGCCCCTCTTGGCGACGGCGGCTCTTGCGCTTGCGTCTCCTTGCCAACCTCTTTACCTCCTCTTCCAGCCAAGGATTGTAGTGATATTCACCGGAACCGTCGCTATTATACCCCTTTTCTCAGGATAGTTCAACCCTTCTTAACGTTTTGATACAAAGTCAGCCAAGATCGGTACGGTCAAGCCTCGTTCGTCTAAATTATGAGTTACTTAAAATAAAAAGCGAATATTATTTTACTCACTTTTGTGTGAAAAATCGCCTTTTAGTTTTCTGCCAGGGAGATAGAGAGACCCTCAGCCAAAGCGATTCGGCAAGAGATGCAGGGGGACAATAGGTGCGGTTATGTCAAAGTGAATGTGACTTTGACCGGCTGTAGCAGCATGGGAACGGCAGAAACAATCGCGCTTTGTGCCATATAGCAGTAAGCAGTCAGCTATCGGCAGTCATGCGATCGGCACAAGCCTTGCCGTTACTGGCCAGGAGCGAGATTTGAATTGTCCGTTCCCTGAGTGCGTAGTGCCATATTATTGAAACCGATTATACAGAAATGAGTAAATATACTCTATCAGTCTATATATTAACTGCATTTATAGCGTTCGGGGCACAGGAGCTACTCTATATATTGCGATAGAGCTAGCTCCTGAGAGTAAGTCCTACAATAAAAAGAAAACTTATAATATCTAAATTCAAGGGAAGTCTCGGTAGATGTTGATGCCCGCAAGTTCAGAATTTGTTGCTCTGTGCCGATCGCAAGTGGCTCTGTTAACCCAGGGACTCGGAGCCTCTTTTAGCATAGTCTATTTAACCGAAGAACAGACTTTGGACTCCCTTGCCAAGCTGATTCCCATTGTGGCCTACCCGGAAACGGCGGTGACCTTCTCAGACAATAGGGACATTACCCTGTTACCTTATCCTGCTACGGCTTCGGCACCAGTTCGGGGTTTGCTCTCTAGTGCAGAGCCAGGGGAAAGAGACCTTGCAGATAATTTGCGGACATCAGACTGGCAACAACCCGTGCCCCTAGAAGAAACTCTGACGGATACTGGGGACAGAAAAGACTGGGGCGAAGATTTGGGGAAAAAAGAGCAATTGGTTTTGCCTTTAATCCATGAGGAAGCGGTCATGGGGCTGCTTGTCACTGCTCGCACCGACCGTCCCTGGAACGAGCAGGAACAAGCTCAGATTGAAAGAATTGCCAATACGCTGGCGATCGCCCGGATTTTGGATCGGCGCGCCGGCTGGTTCCAGAAGCAACTGCTACAAAAACAAGTCGTACTCGCTCGGCAGCAAGACCGCCTCGACAGCATTTTGCACCAGTTGCGCAGTCCCCTAACTGCATTGCGCACCTTTGGCAAGCTGCTGCTAAGACGACTGCTAGGAGACGATCGCAATCGCAATATTGCCGATAATATTATTCAGCAAAGCCAACGCATCCAAGAGCTACTGGAACAAATGGATGAGGCGATCGACCTCAACCCTGAAGAGGCTGCGTCTATTCCCATCCCTGCCGACGCACGGGAGTCTGACGATCGAGACGCCGCAACAATAGCCACAATGCCTTTATTGCCTGCCGGTTCTCTGGAATCCCGTTCCCTCTTTGAAGTATTAGAGCCGCTGTTAGCTTCTGCCCAGGCTATAGCCAGCGATCGCCAGCTTAGATGTCGCGTCCTGATTCCCCCTGACTTGCCGAGGGTGCGAGTTAATGACAAAGCTCTGCGGGAAGTCCTGAGCAATCTCATTGACAATGCCTTGAAATACACCCCCGCTGGCGGCGAAATTTATATTCAGGTTGGGGAAATGGGCATTGGGCATTGGGAATTGGGCATTGGGCATTGGGAATTGGGCATTGGGCATTGGGGGGCTGGAAAGGTGGGGGACCAGGAGACCGAGGGAGCGGGAGAGCGGGGGACCAGAGAAATGGACACCGGGGGACCGGGTGACATGGAGGACTTTTCCCTACACCCCACACCCCACACCCCACACCCCACACCCCACACCCCACAATGCTGTATAGCCATCAGCGACACGGGTCCGGGCATTCCTGAAGGGGATTTAGAACATCTATTCCAGCGGCATTATCGAGGGGTTATGGCAGAAAGCGATATTCCCGGAACTGGTCTGGGTCTGGCGATCGCTCGCGATTTGTTGGTGCAAATGGAAGGAGAAATAGAGGTCTTTAGCCCTGCTGACCCTCGCTGGTTGCCTGCTGAAGTTCCAGATAGTGCCGGTCCGGGCACCACCTTTGTCGTTTGGCTGCCAATTGCCAGTTATAGCAAATCCGGTTAAACAGTTATATCAAGTCCGGTTAAATATCCACAGAAAAAATTGAAGTCTCCCGTAGGACGGGCGTCCCGCCTGTCCCAAAGAGCCCAAGCGGACAGGCGGGACGCCCGTCCTACGCAGGACTTGACTTTTTTTTTGGGCATTCAAACCGACATGATATTACATTGTAGGGGCGGTGCCCCCGGGAGCGCCCCGGCCGCTTCAGACGCTCCCGGGGCGCTCCCCGAGGCACCGCCCCTACGGTATTTATGGAACAGCCGAAGCGGATTTGATATTAATTGGCGATCGCTCGCTGCGACCCTGGCGGCTTTACACGATCGCCAGTGATGGCGGCGTTACTTTTATAGCAGTAAGCGATTAGCTATCAGCGGTCAGCTTGAGCGTCAAAGTCTTGCCAGTTAAGGCTATTGGCGCTTTGTAACTGTCCTAACTTTGGTTCGTAGTGCTATATGCAGTAAGCAGTCAGCAAGAGAGCGGTCAGCTTGAGCGTCAAAGTCTTGCCAGCTTAGGCTATTGGCGCTTTCTAACTGTCCTAACTTTGGTTCGTAGTGCTATATATATATAGACATAACTGCCAGTGATGGCAGCGTTACTTTTATATAGGGTTTGCTGAAAAAGGCTGTGGGGAGAGGGGGGAGACAGGGGAGAGAGGGGAGAACTTTCAGCACACCTGCCACAGTTCCCACAGTTCCCACAGTTCCCACAGTTCCCACAGTTCCCACAGTTCCCACAGTTCCCACAGTTCCCACAGTCCCCACAGTTCCCACAGTTCCCACAGTCCCCACAGTTCCCACAGTTCCCACAGTTCCCACAGTTCCCACAGTTCCCACAGTTCCCACAGTTCCCACAGTTCCCAGAGCTGCCCGAGTTAATCGCTAGTTAATCGCCAGTTAATATTGCCCGGGTTATTGCCCAGAGTCTAGAATCTGACTGCTCTCTTGCAAGGGAGCTGCGAGCTGACTGCTAGCTGCTAACTAGATGTAAAGAATTGTAAAATTACGGGTTATTTAGAGCTAATGATGTCGAAATAGGATGCGAGATAGTTATACCATTGGTAGTTGTGCTTGCTATTAGCTCAGTGGCAATAGCTCTTTGGGTAAGCGATGTAAACCGAGGCAATTACTAAGCTGTACACCGGAGACCCAACACAAGCGGGTGTGGGGTGTCGGGTGTAGGGAAAGGTCATACTCTTTTGGTACTTTCTTGTTGAGTCGATGAAAACCAGACTGAAGCGGGTTGTACGGAGTTTTCACCGTGACGAACCTCTTCTGTGGCCTTTGAGAGTGAAAAAGCCCGATCGCCTTCCACCCCAGCCAACAGCCAACAGCCAGACAATCTAATTATGATTCCCCTGCAAATAACTCTAAAAAATTTTCTGAGCTATCGCGAAGCAACCCTAGATTTTCGAGGGTTGCATACGGCTTGTATATGCGGTCCCAATGGAGCTGGGAAGTCTTCTTTGTTAGAGGCGATCGCCTGGTCAATCTGGGGAAATAGCCGTGCGGCTAGCGAAGACGACAATATCCACGCGGGTGCAAAAGAAGTACGAGTGGATTTCACATTCCGCAGCAACCAGCAGACTTATCGAGTGATTCGCTCGCGCCAGCGGGGTCAGTCCAGCACTCTGGAGTTTCAAATCGCCGTGGGAGAAAACGAAGAAAGTTTTCGAGCTATAGGCGATCGCACCCTGCGGGCAACCCAGCAAAAAATAATCGAAAGCCTCAAGCTGGACTACGACACGTTTATAAACTCTGCCTATCTGCGCCAAGGGCGAGCGGATGAGTTCATGCTCAAGCGACCTAGCGAGCGCAAGGAAGTCTTAGCGGGTTTGCTCGGGCTAGACCAGTACGATAAGTTGGCAGAAGAGGCCAAAGACCGCTCCCGCCAATTAAAAGGTCAAGTCCAACTCGTAGAGCAAAATTTAGAATCTCTGCAAGCGCAGCTCCGACAAAAGGAAACTCTCACTATAGAAATAAGCTCTGCAGGAGAGAGAATAGAGCGGCTGCGAGTCGCTCTTGAAGCGGAGCAGCAACAATTACAGGAAGCGATCGCCGCTAAGAACCAACGTCAAACCTTGCAGCAGCAACTGACCTGGTTGCGGAATAACTACAACCAGCAGGACAAACAGTGCCAGCGGCTGGAGCAAGAATGGGGTAGCATTAAACGTCGGCGGCAAGAATTGGAAGTGCTGCTGCAACAGGAAGCGGAGATTGCTGCGGGTTACGCGCAATTCGAGCGACTGCAAGCCCAAGAAGAACAATTTAGCGCCAAGTTCCAGGCTTATCAAAATGCAGGGAAGCGCCGAGAGAAACTCCAAGAGTTGCTGCGCGAGCGATCGAGCGAGTTAAATAATCAGCTACAGCTTCTTCTAGCCAAGCTAGATGCCTTGGAGCAACAGGAAAAGGAACTGCAGGAAATTATCTCCCGAGAGCCGGAAGTGGAAAAGGCAATGGTGCAGCTCCAGCAGGCAAGGGAGAGAGTAAAAGTATTCGATAGGCTCCAGGCTGAGGCAGCTCCCTTGGTACGCCGCCGCCAAGAGCTGGAAATGGAGTTGGTTTCCCGTCGCGCCCACTTGAGCGCTCGGGTTCAAGAAATTGCCGGTCAGATCGGCCGCCTGCAAGAAAAGCAACAGACAAGAGGTCGCGTGCAGCAAGCGGTGATGGAGGTAGCCCATAAAATAGAGGACTTGGAGAAAAAGCGGGTTTACCAGCAGCGGGTGCGCGAAAAAGGTCTGGAGCGTCGCAGCTTTCTGGAAAGGTTGCAAGCGAGCCAGCGGGAATACGAGGCGAGGCTCGGAGAAATCGAGCAAAAAATTAGGATGCTCGGGGATAATGCCACTTGTCCCCTGTGCGATCGCCCCCTAGACGAACATCACTGGGAGTTGGTGATGCAAAAGCACGAGTCGCAACACCAGGAAGTAAGGCATCATCTCTGGGTAGTGCGAGACCAACTGGCAGTTTCCGATCGCGAGATTTCGGTACTGCGTCAGGAATACAGCCAGTTGAGCCGGGAACTGGCTGATGCCAACGGTCTGCAAAAGCAATATGGCGGACTGCAAGCACAACTGGAGATGACAGAGGCAGACCGGCAGCGGCTGATGATGATGGCTCGGGAAAAAGAAGAACTGGAGCTGGCGATCGGTACCAATGCTTTTGTCGGGGAACTATCTACAGAAGTGCAACAAATAGAGCAAGCCCTGCAAAGGCTCAACTATGACGAAAAAAATCATGCCTTAGCTCGCAGCGACGCCGATCGCTGGCGTTGGGCGGAAATTAAACAGGCACAAATTAACGATGCCAAGCGCAGTCTGAGCAATCTGGCACCTCGGCGACCCCAACTGGAGGCGAAGTTGCAGGCTTTGCGACAGACTCTGGAGCAAGAGCAAAGCAATTCCGACTTGAATCGGCAGTTGGAGGAAATAAATCGAGAGTTGGCGCAGCTCGGCTACAATATTGACGAGCATAATGCAGTTCGAGCGGCTCGCAGTAAAGCCCAAGTCTGGCTGACGCGAGCGGAACAACTGCGTCTTGCCCAGCAGGAATATCCCCAAATCCGCACTAGGGTCGATGAGATGCAGGTCATGTTGCGGGGGCGCTGCCAAGAGCGGGATGCGATCGGCGAACAGATAGAAAGCCTGAATCTGCAACTTAAGGAAACTCCCGATGTCAGCAAGCAGATTCCTCTGTTAGAAAAACAAATCGCTTCCCGGCGATCGGAGCTGGATCGCTTGTTGGGAAAATTGGGGCGACTGCAACAGCAGCAGCAGCATCTCGAAGCATTAGAGCTACAGCGCGAAACTCTAAGCCAGCAACTGCAAGATGCTCGCCGGCAATATCGAGTCTATAACGAACTTGCCACTGCTTTTGGCAAAAAAGGCATTCAGGCTTTGATGATTGAAAACGTGCTGCCCCAGCTAGAAGTCGAAACCAATCAAATTTTATCGAGGCTGAGCGGGAATCAACTGCACGTCCAGTTTGTGACTCAGCGCGCTAGCAAGAGCCGCTCTAAGAAAAATAGCAAATTAATCGATACTTTAGATATTGTTATTGCCGATGTGGCGGGCACGCGAGCCTATGAAACTTATTCGGGCGGGGAGGCGTTTCGGATTAACTTTGCTATTCGGCTGGCATTGGCACAGCTTCTCTGCGCCCGCCAGGGAACTCGGCTCCAGATGTTAATTGTAGATGAGGGGTTTGGCACCCAAGACCAAGAGGGATGCGAGCGTTTGATTGCCGCAATTAATGCGATCGCTCCCGAATTTGCCTCTATCCTAATTATCACCCATATGCCCCAATTCAAAGAAGCCTTCCAAGCCCGAGTCGAAGTGAGAAAAGGCGAGGAAGGCTCTCAATTGTTTTTATCATAATATTTGGGAATTGGGAATTAGGCTAAGAATTAGGGTGTAGGGTGTAGGGTGTAGGGTGTAGGGTGTAGGGTGTAGGGTGTAGGGTGTAGGGGACTGTGGGGACTGTGGGGACTGTGGGGACTGTGGGGGGATAATTTTCGCTTCTAGTCCTTTCCAAACTTTTCCAAACTTTCCCAAACCTTCCAAACTTCCAAAGTTCCCAAACTTTCCAAAGTTCCCAAACTTTCCAAAGTTACCAAAGTTCCCAAAGTTCCCAAACTTTCCAAAGTTACCAAAGTTCCCAAACCTTCCAAACTTCCAAAGTTCCCAAACTTTCCAAAGTTACCAAAGTTCCCAAACTTTCCAAACTTTTCCAAACTTTCCAAGTTACCAAGCTTTCCAAAGTTCCCAAACTCACCAAACTTTCCAAGTTACCAAACTTTCCAAGTTACCAAAGTTACCAAAGTTACCAAAGTTACCAAAGTTACCAAAGTTACCACCCTAAACCCTACACCCTAAACCCTACACCCTACACCCTACAGGCGCAAGGGGTGAGGGCTATGATACCACATTGATGAAATGGCTTTCGATGCAGCCACTGGCAGAATCTCAGAAAAAGGATATAGCGTTTCTCAAATAAGTGTAATAAACGATCGGACCCTAGAAACGTAGGGGCGACAGCATCCCCGCTACTATCTCGCGCGCTCCGAACGGGAATCTCTGTATTGGGATGCAACGCCGGTGGCATCTCACATCAATTTGAGAAACGCTATATCTTATATCAAATCCAAATCACATTTGGTATAATTGGTTATTAGAAGCCCTTTTTAAACTCTCACTCAAAATTTTATTCAAAGGTAAAGGTATAGTCATATATTTGCCAAGGGCATTGGGATGGACATAGACAATGAGGGCATCGAGAATGGGGGCATTGAGCATTGGGTACAAGAGGACCGAGTTAAAATTTTTAGTTTTTAGTTTTATATTTTAAATTAGGGGACTCCAAGAAATAAATTACCCAATTCGTAGGGCAGGCTTCCGAGCATTAAGATCCGGAGCCAGACATCCTGCTTGCCCTAAAGCAAAAGGGAGAGATATTTATTTCAAAGTATTTTTGGCGAACAGACTTAAACTTTAAATAAAACTTAAAAGCCCCGTACCCAATTCCGCTCTTCCCAATTCCCAATGCTAATCCCAATGCCAATCCCAGCCAGTCCGGGAGAATATAATGCTCAAAAAAGCCAGTAGCCAAAAAGAAAGAATTGCCGAATTAGAGGCTGCCAATAAACGCTTGCAAAGGCAATTAGAGCAATGCCAAAAAGAATGTGCTGCCGCCAAGGAGGCTTTAGGGAATAACCTTTCTGAGTCTTACGAATCAGAAAGGTTATTGCGCCTTGCCATCGACAATATGCCCGCTGCGGTTTTTTGGAAAGACCTCAATTCTATTTATCTAGGTTGCAATCAAAATTTTGCCCAGCTTGCGGGATTGGATTCTACTGGAAAGATTAAAGGTAAAAGCGACTATGACTTACCTTGGAAGCGAGAAGAGGCAGACTGGTTTCGGGAATGCGATCGCCGGGTGATGGACTCCAATACCCCGGAACTGGGAATTATCGAACCCCAACAACAGGCGGATGGCAGTCAGCATTGGGTGGAAACCAATAAGATTCCCTTACGCGATCCGGAAGGAAATGCAATTGGTATTTTAGGAACTTTTGCCGATATTACCGAGCGGGTGAAGGCAGAAGAAAAAATAAAAGAACAAGCGATCGCGATGGATTCTGCCAGGGACGGCATCGGTATTTTGAGTCAGGATGGTTATATCTACCTCAATCAAGCTCACGCCAAAATGTTCGGCTACGATTCTCCCGAAGAGCTGCTGGGTAAAAGCTGGCAAATTCTTTACGGGCCAGAGAAAATAGAACTATTCGAGAGGGAAATAATGCCTGTTATAACCCAGCAGGGCTCTTGGCAAGGGGAAATAATAGCCAAACGTAAGGATGGCAGCAGGTTTGTGCAAGAAATTTCTTTCACTCTAACGAAGGAGGGAGCATTTGTTTGTATTTGTCGGGATGTTAGCGATCGCAAGCAAGCAGAAATAGATCTTTGGAAACTGAAAGAGGAGCTGGAGCAAAGCGAAGCTCGCTTGCAAAGATTGGCAGCTATTGCCGCCGTGACAATTTTTGAGCTTCGCCTCGACCCCGATGGAGCGAGATGCTTTCCCTATGTTTCCGAAGGCTGTCGCGAGATATACGAACTAGAACCGGAGAATTTTGTTCAATGCTTTGACCTGGTTCATAAGGACGACCTTGCCAAGGTAAATGAAACAATTATCGAATCAGCTCGAAGTCTCGGACGCTTTCAAAGCGAACATCGAATTGTTACTCCTTCGGGGAGATTAAAATGGGTACGGGTTATTGCCCGACCAGAACGACAAGAGAGCGGCGCTGTTATCTGGGATGGGTTGATTATCGATGTTAGCGATCGCAAGCGAGTTGAAAAAAAACAGCAGCGGCTGCTAGCCATTCTCGAAGCCACCCCCGATATCGTCGGCATTGCCGATGCCCGAGGCAACAATCTCTACCTCAATCGAGCGGGACAGAATCTTTTGGGTATTTCCCCCGAAGAAACCGATAGCTTTCACATTGGCGAATTAACCGAGCCCGCATCTCAGCAGCGAGTCGAAACTGAAGGCGTCCCCACGGCTATTCAACAAGGAATGTGGCAAGGAGAAACTATCCTGCGCAGTCGGAGCGGGCGAGAATTTCCCGTATCCCAAGTGATTATTGCCCATAAATCAGAGGGGGGAGAGCTGGAATTTTTGTCCACCATCATGCGGGATATCAGCGATCGCAAGCATCAAGAAGAAGCCTTGCGCGTTATTGCCGAAGGAACAGCCTTTCAAACAGGGGTTGCCTTTTTCCGCGCCTGCGCGCAGCACCTCGCCCTTGCCCTAAAATGCCGTTACGCTCTTATAGCAGAAATCGAAGATAGCGAGGAAGGAAAAATAGCAAAAACTCTCGCCTTCTGGACGGGAGATAGCTTTGGCGACAATTTTGAATACAATATAACGGGAACCCCCTGCGCCACTCTTGTAGAGGAAAAGACTATCTGTCGCTATCCTGAAAAGTGCCAAAAACTGTTTCCTGAAGACTTTGATTTGATAGAAATGAATGTAGAAAGCTATGTAGGTATTCCCATTCTCGATGGGCGAGACAACTCGATAGCTTTAATAGCGGTCTTCGATAACAAACCGATGGAACGTAGTCTGCAGCTCCAGACCTCTATGTTAGAAATTTTCGCGGCGCGGGTTGGGGCAGAAATAGAACGACTACAGGCGGAAAAAGCCTTGCGGGACAAGGATAGTCTGCTGCAAATGACCCTTGCAGCAGCAAAAATGGGCTGCTGGAGCTGGAATCGCAACAGCAATAAAGTCATCTGGTCTGATGGAGTAGAACGCATTTTCGGCTTAGAATCTGGTAGTTTTGGCGGCACGTTTGAAAACTATTTTCAATTTATTCATACCGAAGATAGAGATAATACCCTACAAGCGATCGCTCGCTCGTTTGATACAGAACAAGATTATTACACCGAACACCGCCTCATCGTCCCCAATGGCGAAACTTACTGGGTTCGCGGGACGGGAGGAATTTGGCGCGATAGCGCGGGGCAAATTATCGGCTTAATGGGAGCTATATTCAACAATAGCGAAGCCAAGGCAGCCGAAATCGCCCTGCGCGAATCTGCAGCGCAAATAGATCGCAAAGCCCAACAGGAAAAACTCCTCAACCAAATCACTAACGAAATTCGCAACTCCCTCGACCTAGATCTAATTCTGAATACAACCGTTAGCGCAATTAAAGATTTTCTGCAAATCGATCGCTGCCACTTCGCTTGGTATCTTGAGGAAGCCGAGGAAGCCTATTGGGATGTCGTTGCTGAAGTGCGTTCTCCAGGGCTGCCCGTCCTTGTCGGACGACATCTCGTCAGTGCTTTTGGCCCTCTGTCCGAGCTTGTACTCGGGAGGAAAACCGTGCGCCTGGATAATGTGGCAGAGCTTGAAGATGTCGCCGTGCGCGATTTTGTCTCGGCTTTGGGCAATCGCTCCATACTGGTGTTGCCGGTTTGGGACAATGCAGGGGGACGTTACGGTATTATTGCCTGCATCCATTCTTGCGCCGTGCGCCCTTGGAACGATGAAGAAGTCAAACTTTTAGAAGCAATAGTCGCTCAGCTAGCGATCGCTATCAACCAAGCGGATCTTCTCGCCCAAAGTCAGGCCAAAACCAAGGAACTAAAACAAGCTCTGCACCAATTGCAGCGCGCTCAAACCAAATTAATCCAGAGCGAGAAAATGTCGAGTTTGGGGCAACTGGTAGCCGGACTTGCCCACGAAATTAACAATCCCGTCAGCTTCATCCACGGCAATCTCTATCATGCAGATGAGTATATGGAGGAGCTAGTCGAATTGCTCGCTCTGTACCAGCACCACTATCCCGAACCCCATCCTGAAATTGAAGCTAGTATCGAAGCCCTAGATATCGAATTTATCAAAGAAGACCTAGAAAGGCTCTTTGGCTCCATGCGCGTCGGCACCGAACGGATTCGGGAAATAGTCAAATCCCTGCGTACTTTTTCTCGTCTGGACGAGTCAGAAGTAAAAGAAGTTAACTTGCACGAAGGTATCGACAGCACTTTGATGATTCTCCAGACCCGCTTGCGAGCGACGGATTGGCGTCCGGAGATTCGAGTTAGCAAAGAATACGGCCAATTACCCCTGGTACGATGCTATGCGGGACAGCTAAACCAGGTGTTTATGAATATTATTGCCAATGCCATCGATGCCTTGGAAGAACGCGATCGCCAGCGAACCCCAGAAGAAATGAAGGCAAACAAGAGCGAGATTGTCATTGGCACTCGTCTCAACAAAGAAAATTGGATTGCGATCGGCATTAGCGACAACGGTCCGGGCATTAGCAAATCTGTGCTTTCTAGACTTTTCGATCCCTTTTTTACCACCAAACCCGTGGGCAAGGGAACGGGTTTGGGCTTATCCATCAGCCATCAAATCGTGACCGAAAACCACAATGGCAAACTTTTCTGCAAGTCGAGACCTGGAAAAACCACTTTTACAATTGAAATTCCCGTTCGCTAATTTTCTATAGCAGTAAGCAGTAAGCTGTCAGCAGTCTTTGCTATCGAACTGCCTATTGGCCTACGGGCTGTCCCTATGAGGGGTTTGAAATTATCTGGGTAATTAATCGGATTTGATATTAGCTTTCGATCGCAGAATTTGCCTAACTCCTGAATAAACTGTTACCCATTTAAATCAGTAATTCAGGATTGGGACTAGCGCATCCCGAGCGGGCTTGTCCATTATTGACCCCAAGCTAGCAAAATAATAGGACCTTACGAAAATTTTCGGTTCGATATCTATATATAGGTTCTGGTGCGCATTGCAAGCCCTACATATATAAAGAGTTTATGCGTAAATCCTATCTAAGCGCGACAGCTTAAACTAAAATTTTCTTCTGGGACCAGGATTTTAACCCATAAAAAGCTAGCGAGCCAAGACCTTGAAAATTACTTAAGGATTACGCCAAATGGCGTATGCTACTAATTCATTGGTCCAGATAGAATTTAAGGTTATTATGCGATCGCCTCCAAGGACCAGCAGTTTTTTTTGCACCGAAATTACCCTAAATGGCAGTTGTCGCTAACTGATTTACTCTAATATACTTAGAATCTTTACAGAATCGTTTATGGGACCATCGTTAGCCTTGCTTAAAAATTACGTTAAATGGCTGATGCCATAATCTAACTGTTTTGTATATAATAAAAGTTTTGGCATAAAAACTTTACAGGTCCTCCTTATCCTAAAAATACGCCAAATGGCTGATGTTATAAGGCAATAAACTACAGTAAAATCTCTTATATAAAAGTTTTAAATCTTGGAGGAAAGACCAAGGATAGAGGGAGCATTTCACTTTTGCACTCTCGCCGCCTAACGCCTGTAGGCGCGGCTACACAAACTCTCGCCCAACAGGGCTAGTTTTACAAAAGTGAAATGCTCCCAGGATAGAAGAAAAGCATAGCGATCGCCAAGCTTGTCTTGGAAACATTCGCTCTTGGTCTGTCCTTAATAAAGCTAGATTCTTTGCTGGTAGGGGCTTTAATGAAAGATACCCATCGCGTCCCTCTCTCTTGTAGCGCGATCTAGCCAGTAGGGTCTTTAGCATTCAGTCCTGGGGAAACCACAGCTTTTTTTCTATAGCGTTTCTCAAATAAGTGTAATAAAGTATCGGACCCTAGAAACGTAGGGGCGACAGCATCATGAGCGACAATCTCGGGGCTCCTAACGGCAACTCTCATATTGGGATATTGCATCCCCCAGATTATTCACATCAATTTGAGAACCGCTATATATATTTATTTGAGTCAGGGTGCTTGAGTAGTTAAACAAAAGACAATTGCAGGCCGCGTGGGTGAGGTATTCGCCTCCTTGGGTGGCTCCCGTTGCGCTAATGTAATTAGTGTTGTTGTAATACTTGTTTACTGATTGTGCTAAATTAATTAGCTTTGATTAGTTAGCGCAATGCCTTTGAACGGGCGATGTAAAAACAATTACTGACCAACCGCGACTCTCCGATGATTAATACTTATTTTGATGCACCTGGAAAAGCTGCTTATCAACAGCCGCTCGACATACGCGCTCCTCTCATGGCCAAGCTGAGCCGAGGAACGAGTCTCAACTGGCTGCGGGTCGCTACTCTGCTGCTATTAGATAGTCTTGCGATCGCTTCTGCTTGGATTGTGGCCGGCAACTGGATAAATTTGCCCCTCATCTTTGAAGACGGCAACCCCGATATTTTGCTTGCTATTATCGTAATTACTCTCGGTATTGTTGCCGCGTCGGGAGGGTACGGAACTGATGACAAGCGTCGGGGTTTTCCGAGCCTATTCCAGTCTCTGACTCTAGCTCATGGGGTTCTTTTAATCATCGGTTATTTTTACCAGCCAGAAGAATATATTGCGCTGTCAACCTTTTTATTGTCTTGGGGTCTGACTTTAACCTTTACCTTTGCAGAGCGCTTGCTCGTCCATTTCGCGATCGTTGCTCTGCGCTCTGAAGGGCTAGCCCGCCAGCCTATTGCTATTGTCGGACAACCTCAAGATATCGAGAAGGCAGAAAAAATACTCAATCCTACCAAGCAATACGATATTCGCGATCGCCAATTTTTGTATCCAGAAGATTTTGTAATACAAGATTGGTCGCAAATCATCGCCCGACTCAACGAAAAAAAAGTCTCAGAAGTTTTTGTTTGCTCCGAGCTTTCCTTAAAAGACAAAATTTTCCTCTACTGGCAATTGAAAAATGCTGGCATCCACTTGCGGCTTTTACCCCTCGGTCTAGAATTGCCGATACATTGGTCGGAAATCAAGATGGTAAATGGGACGCCCTCCTTGCGCTTCAGTTCCTCCCCCATTGTCGGCGGCGAGTTTTGGGTCAAGCGAGCTTTCGATATGGTAGCAGCTAGCATTATTCTGCTACTTTCGAGTCCTCTCTTATTGCTTATTGCCCTTCTTATAAAACTGGATTCCCCGGGCGATATATTTTACAAACAAACCCGCATCGGTCTCAAGGGCGATCGCTTCAAGGTCTGGAAATTCCGCACGATGGTCGCCAATGCCGAGCATCTCCAAAAGAAACTGGAGTCCCAAAATGAAATGAAATGCGGAGTGATGTTTAAAATGAAAGACGACCCTCGCATTACTCGGCTTGGCAAGTTTCTGCGCCGTTATAGCTTAGACGAACTGCCTCAGATTTTTAACGTTTTGCGCGGGGAAATGAGTCTAGTCGGTCCGCGTCCTTTTCCCCTGCGCGATGTAGAGCGTTTTTCCGAACACCATTTTATGCGTCAAGAAGTCTTGCCCGGGATTAGCGGATTGTGGCAAGTATCCGGTCGTTCCGATGTGGAAGATTTCGATAGCGTTTTCCGCCTGGATATCACCTATATTCAAAACTGGTCTGTCTATCTAGATTTACAAATTCTCTTGCAAACCGTTAAAGTCGTTTTTGCCAGACAAGGAGCTTACTAATAGCAGCCAGAGCAAGGATTTAAGAAAGTTGAATTAGCTGCGATCGCAAGTCAAGCTATGCGACCCAGAGACAGAAGCCCGGTTTTTTTCAAAAAAACCGGGCTTCTCTATATAGCGGTAAGCAGTCAGCGGTCAGCTCTCAGCACGACTATTGGACTGTCTAGCAAGAAAATTGTAGGTTGGGCCCGCCATCAACGAAACCCAACGCAACGATTGGTATAGTTGGGTTTCACTCCGTTCAACCCAACCTACAGTTACACATAATTTTAGATTTGCCAAAGCACTATTGCCGTTCCTGACCAAGAATACGCACATGAACTAGCTCAAGCGCCATTTTTACCCCCCGGCACGATCCCCCCTGCCCCCCAAAGGGGGGCAATAGACAGGCGGGATGCCTGTCTTAGGGGAGCAGGTCGTGGAAAATCTTGCTTCCACTCAAAAAAAACCGTTGGTATTGTCTCGTTTACATTCAAATAAAGCCCTGGGGAAAAGCGAGATGCCTGTCCCCAAAGAGCCTAGGGAGATATGAGCATACTGATTTCAATTAATCCTTCCACCGCTCTCTGGCATTGCACAGAGAGTCTCTCGGCAATCCTGCATCATCTTACGATCGCTTCGCTTTTCGGTGTTTTTGTACGTACAGCCCAGGACGAAAGCCTCATGGCGCGTACAAGACCGTTTGCGATCGCGCGGATCTCTGTAAGTATTAATCTTCAAGTCATCTAAGGACCCTTGGTATTCGCTCATCTACTTAATCCCAATTTTTGGTTAGGTAGGGGGACGTATCTTGTCTTGCTTTTTCTAGCACATTTTTACTATAGCATCATTTTTTAAATTGTCAACCCCTTTTCAAAACTTTTTTAGAACTTTTTTGAAAATGCTCTATATTTCAAGAGGCCCAAACGGCTGAAGCCAGACTTTAGAAACTGTGGTAACTGTCGGGACGGTCGGGACTGTGGGGACTGTGGGGAGTCTCGGCAATAAGAGGGGATTTGCCGAGAGACAAGAAATAAAAATTAATCTAGATTTTTTTCGATTAACCCTTGACAAACTTAGCCGCTTGGTTTAGGATGTTATTGTGGGAAAATGTGTGCCCATATATATTGCAGTAAAACAGGAAAATAAACTATTTTGAAATAGCTAGCAGCAAGCAGCGATCGCGCTGCCATCGCCCTGGCAAATGGCATGGCGATCGCGGGGCGGGAGCGGCTCGGGAACAAACCCAAAAAATGCCCGATCGTCGGCCGACGCTCGCACCGCAGGTCACGGAAGCCGGAGAGGGAAATGGCGAAGGTATTGTCCAAAAAACCGGTTTTCTGGCTTCCAAAAACATTATTTTTTTTTTAAGAGCGGCGATCGCCCCCAACAATAGCCGGCTTTTCCCATAGCTTCTCTATTAGGACCTGACTCTGACAAAAAGCGTCAGTCCTGAAGGAAGAAAAAAGCAACAGCAAGTATAAGGAGGAACGGACATAGCTGAGATGGGAGGCTAAAAGCTTTGTATTATTTGGAAAAAACAAATAGATCTGAAACTATGACAAGTCACAGAATGACGCCAACGATTACGGGTTTGGCAAGACGCCTTGAGGAGCTGAGCCAACACCATCCCTTAGATTTGGCAGAGTATGCTGCCCTCGGTGCTTCTGTAGTTGGCTCTGCGATCGCCGGTATGTATCAGCCAGCTTTGTTGGCAGTGACTCCTCTAGCTCTGGCTCTCGGGTTGAACATACGCAACAGGCACCGGATTGAGTTCGAGACTCGGATGCAGCATACTGCTACGATCGCCGAGCTGTATGAAATGGTTCAATCCCTGCAAGCCTCCCTCGAAGAGCTGCCCCCAGAGGAGCGCACCCGCCAATTGGAAGGAACTGTAGGCAGACAAAGCGAGGCGATCGCCCAAATCCAGGAGTTTTTAGAAAAGACTTCTCCCCAAAACAAAGCGATGGATGCCGCCACTATTCAGAACGAGTTTGCGATCGTGCGGCGAGCCATCACCAGACTGCGAGACCATACCGAAAGCCAATTGAGCGACCTGCGGGTGAATCTGAGTAAAGAAATTGACTCCGTGCGCTCTCTGGCAATCCAAGGGGGACCGCAACCGCCGCAAATGCTAGAAGCCGCTCCCGCTTCCACCCAGGTTATGACGGAAATTCAAAACATAAATCAGCGGGTTAACAAGCTGCAACAGCAAAATAGAGAAATAGTCAAACCCAATCTTCAGCGCATAATTGGAGCGGTCAAGCGGCTTGAAAGGGAATCGTCAAAGCAGTAAACTCAAAATGTGGAAAGTGTGGGGAGTGTGGGAGGGAGCATTTCCCCTCTCTCCCAAGGTTTCTCCCACCCCTCCCACCCTTCCCCATCTCTCCCAATGCGAACATGCCCAATGCCCAATGCCCAATCTATGAACAATACTTCCCCCGGTCCAGAAATCCCTGCTTATACTTGGAGTCGTCCCATCGGTCTTGGCTGGGAAAAACCCTATACAGTCCGATATGCCAGTAATTTGGACGATGGACCCTGGCACGGAATGCCCCTAGGTGGTTTTGGAGCCGGTTGCATCGGCCGATCGCCTCGCGGTGATTTTAATCTCTGGCATCTCGATGGCGGAGAGCATACTTTTCAAAATCTGCCAGCCTGCCAGTTTAGCGTTTACGAACAGGCAAAAGGTCGCAGCCAAGCCTTCGCCCTCTGCACGGAACCCCCTGCAGACGGTACTCTCTCGTCATGGAACTGGTATCCCGCCAGCGGAGTTTCCGAAGCAGAAGATAGCGACCCAGAACAAATAAAAACTAATCAGACCAAGCATACTGGCACCTATCATGCTTTGTATCCGCGTAGTTGGTTTGTTTATGAGGGAGTGTTTGAAGCGCAATTAACTTGCGAACAGTTTTCGCCGATTTTGCCGGGAAACTATCAGGAGACTAGCTATCCTATAGCTGTTTTTGAATGGACTGCTTACAATCCGACGGATAAGCCGATTACTCTCAGCATCATGCTGACTTGGGAAAACTTGGTCGGTTGGTTTACTAATGCGATCGCAAAACCGGAGATAAAGGTGCGGGATGATGGCAGTCCCGTTTATGAATACCAGTCGCGCTGGGGAGAAAGCGCCGGCAATGTCAATCGCTTGGTTGAGGATTTTTTCCGCGTCGGTTGCTCGATGACTGGTTCTGCAAAGGGCGCTAATCCCCAAGAGGGAGAAGGGCAATGGGCTATAGCGACCATTACCAATTCAGCAGTAGAAACCTACCACCAAACTCGCTGGGATCCTACTAGCAATGGTGGAGATGTTTGGGATACTTTTGCCCAAGATGGATTCTTGTTAGACCAAGAAGACGAACGACCCGCCGCCCCGGGAGAACGGATTGCCAGTGCCCTAGCCGTCCGCTTTACTGTCCGCCCCGGGCGATCGCGCAAAATTCCCTTCATCATCACCTGGGATTTGCCAGTGACGGAATATGCTGCGGGAGTCTGGGATTATCGCCGCTACACGGATTTTTTCGGTCGCAAAGGTCAAGGAGCTTGGTCGATGGTGCGCACCGCTCTGAAGCAATACGATGTTTGGCGCGAGAATATCCAAGCTTGGCAGCAGCCCTTTTTGGATCGGGAAGATTTGCCGCCTTTAGTAAAGATGGCGCTATTTAACGAACTCTATCTGCTAACTCAGGGCGGAACTCTCTGGACGATCGCAGACGAAGATAACCCCAAGGGCAAGTTTGGAGTTCTCGAATGCCTGGACTATCGCTGGTATGAAAGTTTAGACGTGCGGCTCTACGGCTCTTTTGCTTTGCTGCAGCTTTGGCCGGAACTAGAAAAATCCGTCTTGCTCTCTTTTGCTCGGGCTATTGCCAGCAGCGACGATACCCCGCGAATTATTGGTTACAATCAAGCTACGGCCAAGCGCAAACTTGCTGGGGCTACGCCTCACGATTTGGGAGCGCCCAACGAGCATCCCTGGGAAAAGACTAACTATACTAGCTACCAAGATTGCAATCTCTGGAAGGATTTAGCAAGCGATTTTGTCCTACAAGTTTATCGAGATTTTTTACTGACAGGCAAGAAAGATTATCAGTTTTTGTGCGAAACCTGGCCTGCAGTGGTGCAAGCCCTCAGTTATTTGAAAGAGTTCGATAAAGATGGGGATGGGATACCGGAAAACTCCGGAGCCCCAGACCAGACTTTTGACGACTGGCGCTTGCAGGGAGCGAGCGCTTATTGCGGCGGCTTGTGGCTGGCGGCTCTCTCCGCAGCGATCGCGATCGGCAAGCTCCTCATCGAGCATCCTCCCATCGAGAGCATAAATCAGTGGGAGATTCCCGACTCAGAGGCGATCGCGGCAACTTGCCAAACCTATCAATCCTGGCTGGAACTTAGCCAACCCACTTACCAAAAGCTGCTTTGGAACGGCGAATATTACCGTTTGGATAGCGAGAGCGGTTCCGAGGTAGTTATGACCGACCAACTCTGCGGTCAATTTTACGCTCGCCTCCTGGGCTTGCCCGATATCGTTCCCTCAGAATGCGCCGAATCTGCTCTCAAAGTTGTCTATAATTCCTGTTTCTTAAATTTTCAGGGAGGCAAGTTCGGGGCGGCGAACGGCGTCAAGCGAGATGGCTCGCCGGAAAAGCCGGATGCTACCCATCCCCTAGAGGTTTGGACTGGAATCAATTTTGGTCTCGCTGCCTTTTTGCTGCAAATGGGAATGGGGGATGAAGCTCTCCATTTAACGGAAACTGTGGTGCGACAAGTTTATGAAAATGGCCTCCAGTTCCGAACCCCAGAAGCAGTCACCGCCACCGGCACTTTCCGAGCCAGCCACTATCTGCGAGCAATGGCGATTTGGGCAGTTTACGGCGTTTTGACCAATTTCGATTTAAAATACTAATATCGTTCGTTACGCTTATAGCGGTTCTCAAATTGATGTGAGGTTATCTAGTGCTTTGGCAAACCTAAAATTATGTGTAACTGTAGGTTGGGTTGAACGGAGTGAAACCCAACTATACCAATCGTTGTGTTGGGTTACTCGCACGAGTTGGCGTTAGCCCTCCTTGGGCAGGCGGGGCGCGTTCGCCAACACTCCGTTCAACCCTTCCCTACAATTTTATAGCGTTTCTCAAATTAATGTGAGGTACCACCGGCGAAGCATCCCAATACGATCGTCCCCGTGTTACAGCAGAGATGGTCAAGGGGGATGCTGTCGCCCCTACATTTCCCACCTCAATCGTTTATTAGACTTATTTGAGAAACGCTATAAGCCAGACAATCCACTAGGGCGAAGCATCCCAATACGGGAATTAACGTTCGGAGAGCGATCGATATAGCGTTTCTCAAATTGATTTGACATGAAGTTGTCTGGGGCGAAGCATCCCAATATCAGAGCTGCCGTTAGAGGCCGAGATTGTCGCTCATGATGCTGTCGCCCCTACGTTTTTAGGGTTCTATCGTTTATTACACTTATTTGAGAACCGCTATAGTTGCTCTGATGCTGTCGCCCCTAAGGTTTCTTTCATTATACTTATATCAAATCCGGTTAAACAATCATAGTATTGGCGGTGCCCCCGTGCCCGCCCATACCAATCGGGGCAGCCACGCTCCCCTCTGCCCCTACAGTACGGTATTTATGAAACAGCTACGCGGATTTGATATTATTTGAGAAACACTATAGATTACGGCCAGCGATCGCCAGATTTAATATTCTCTAAAAAGTAGAGATCGCGATCGCAGCTAGTATGCGATCGCGATCTCTACTTGAGGCAAACGTAACAGCTACCATACAGCCCATACAGCCGCAGCGAAAAAATACCATAAAATGACCCCAAGGCTACCGGGCTATAAAATTACTGAAAATATATATGAAGGAACGCGAACTCTCGTTTATAGAGGAGTTCGCAGTTCTGACTCTTTAAAAGTCGTTATTAAATTTTTGCGTCACTCATATCCCAGTTTTAGCGAATTAGTACAGTTTCGCAACCAGTATGCCATTACAAAAAACCTCGATCGTGCGGGCATTCTCCGGCCCTTAAGCTTGGAACGCTATGGCAATGGTTACGCTTTGGTTATGCCTGACTTGGGGGCTATCTCTCTGGAGAAAGCAGTAGCAGAGGATGAATCATTAGACTTAGGAAGCTGTTTGGATATAGCCATTCAACTAGCTGAAATTCTGCAGGAACTGGATCGGCAACGAGTCATCCACAAAGATATCAAACCCGCCAATATCCTGATTTGCCCGGGAACCAAACAAGTTAAACTCATTGATTTTAGCATTGCTTCTCTTCTGCCCAGGGAAGCTCAGGAAATCAAAAACTTTAACGTCTTAGAAGGAACCCTAGCCTATATTTCCCCGGAACAAACCGGGCGGATGAATCGAGGCATCGACTACCGCAGCGACTTCTATTCCTTGGGCGCGACCCTCTATGAACTGCTAACCGGAGTCTTACCCTTCGCCAGCGACGATCCGATGGAGTTGGTGCATTGTCATATTTCTCAACAGCCAGTACCGCCAGCAGCAAGAAACTCGGTTTGTCAAAGAAACTCTCAAACAAACCCGGCTTCTCCAAGAAACTATCAAACAAACCCGGTTTCTCCAAGAAACTCTCAAACAAACCCGGCTTCTCCAAGAAACTCTCAAACAAACCCGGTTTCTCCAAGACGCCGGGTTTTTGAAATTCCGCCAGTAGTTTCTGATATCGTGATGAAGCTGATGGCCAAAAATGCCGAAGACCGCTATCAGAGTGCATTGGGTTTAAAGTTAGATCTAGAAAATTGTCTGAAGCAATGGCAGGAAACGGGCAAGATAGAAGCGTTCGAGCTGGCAACTCGGGATATTTCAGGCCGCTTCCTGATTCCCGAAAAACTCTACGGACGCGAAAGAGAAGTCGAGACCTTATTGGCTGCATTCGAGAGAGTCGCTAACGGGAAGACTGAAATGATGCTAGTGGCCGGGTTCTCGGGAATTGGCAAAACTGCCGTCGTCAATGAAGTTCACAAACCGATTGTCAAACAACGAGGCTATTTTGTCAAAGGAAAATTCGACCAATTCAATCGCAGTATTCCTTTCTCTGCTTTCGTGCAAGCCTTCCGCAGCTTGATGGGGCAAATCCTCGGAGAATCCGATACCGAACTGCAAAAGTGGAAAAGGAAAATCCTGGAAGCGGTGGGTACGAACGGACAAGTTCTCGTTGATGTCATCCCGGAACTAGAAAAAGTTATTGGCAAACAGCCCGCAGCCCCAGAACTATCGGGAAGTGCCGCCCAAAATCGCTTTAACTTACTCTTTGAGAAATTCATTGCCGCCTTCACGACCAAAGAACATCCCTTAGTAATATTTTTGGATGATTTGCAATGGTCAGATTCCGCATCGTTGAATCTGATCGAGGTATTGGTGGGCAATAGCAATACAGGATATCTACTGCTTCTGGGAGCCTATCGCGATAACGAAGTGTTCCCCGCCCATCCTCTGATGTTGACCTTGGCAGACTTGGCAAGGCAGGAAGCAGCAGTTTCCACCGTTAAACTGGCTTCTTTATACCTGCATCACATCAATCAGCTCGTAGCAGAAACCCTAAGTTGCCAACTAGAATACTCTCAACGTTTGACAGAATTGGTTTGTCAAAAGACCCAAGGTAATCCCTTTTTCACCAACCAGTTTTTGAAAGGATTGTATGAGGAAGAACTGATTGTCTTTAACCTCGACTTAGGCTATTGGGAATGCGATCTGGTTCGGGTGCGCGATGCGGCACTCACCGATGATGTCGTTGAATTTATGGCAGGACGCTTGCAAAAGTTATCGGCAACAACGCAACAGGTATTGAAGCTAGCGGCTTGTATTGGCAATCAGTTTGACCTAGAAACTTTGGCGATCGCCTCTGAGGGAAGGCAAGAAGAAGTCGCCACCCATCTCTGGAGAGCCTTACAAGAAGGGCTGGTTCTCCCCATTAGCGAAGCTTATAAATTTTTTCAAGGCAGCTTAGCCGAGTCAAACCTGGAGACTATAACCGCAGGCTATCGGTTCTTGCACGATCGCGTCCAGCAAGCGGCCTATTCTCTGATTCCCGACGACCAAAAACAAACTGCCCACTATCGCATCGGACAACTGCTGCTGGAGAAAATCCCCCCCAGCCATAGAGAAGAGCGCATTTTTGAATTAGTCGGTCAGCTCAACTATGGCACTGCACTGATTCGCGAGCAACCGGCAAGGGACGAGTTAGCGCAATTGAATCTGATTGCCGTTCGCAAAGCTAAAGCTGCCACCGCCTATGAAGCCGGTCGCAACTATGCGGAGATGGGATTGGCGTTACTGGGGAAGCAAGGGTGGGAAAGCAAATATGAGATGACCTTGGAGTTACACAATCTAGCCGCAGAATTAGCCTCTCTCTGTGGAGACTGGGAGGCAATGGCAGAATTGATTCAAATCGTGATGACAAGGGCTAAGTCCGTACTCGATCTCGTTAATGTTTATAAAACTAAAATTGTTGCCAATACTTACCAGAACGAACTGCTGGAAGCCATTGCGATCGGAAAAGAAGTTTTGCAAGCATTAGGTGTCACCTTTCCCGATATTCCCGACGAAAGCGATATTCAACAGGCAGCAGGGGAGATTGACAAAGCGATCGGCGAGAGGGAGATTCGGGAACTCGTCGATCTGCCCGTGATGGCGGATAGCCAACAGAAAGCGATCGTTGAAATTGCCAATCTCATCTCTACACCTGCCTATCTTTGCGGTTCCAGCGTGCTTTACATCTTGCTGATTGCCAAAATTATTGCTATCTCCCTGGACTATGGCAATACTTCGACCGCCGCTGATAGCTATACCATCTACGCGACAGTGGTTTGCAATATCTTCAAAAATGTCAATAAAGGCATTGAATTTGCCGAACTGGCACTGGAGTTGATTGCCAAACTAGACGACAAGGCTACTAAGGCAGCTTTAATGATACCCATGACAGTCTCGATTTGGCCGCGAAAAGGTCATGTCCGAGAAACTGTTCCCGCTTTGCGAGATAACTATGTACTGGCATTAGAAACCGGCAGATTGGAAAAGGCTGGACATTCTGCCCACGGCATTGCCTTGTACGCTTTATTATCTGGTCTATCTTTGAGCGAGACCGAGCAAGAACTTCAGTCTTACATTCTTCAGTTGGTGCAGTTGAATCAATTGGCAACGGCAAGCTACTGCGGAATATGCCGACAGGTATGTTTGAATTTGCTGGGAACGAACTCCCACCCCGACCTCCTGGCTGAAGATAAGGCTCAAGAAACCGAATTGCTCGATCGATTATCTGGCAGTAATGACTTGATGGGTTTGTCAACATCGAGCCTGTACAAACTGATGCTTTGCTATCTGTTTGAGGATATCGAGTCGGCTTTGGCTGCTGCCCTTGAAGCCAAGAAATACGCCATAGGTACGATGGGAATGATGACCCAGCCTTGCTTATATTTATATGATTCTTTAACAGCTCTGGCCGGATGGCAGCATCAGTCGCTCTCATCCTCAGAAGCACTGCAAAGAGTCGCGGAAAACCAAGCCGAATTGCAAGACCATTGGATTCCTGGCGCACCGATGAATTTTGAGCATAAATGGCATCTGGTGGAAGCGGAAAAATATCGGCTTTTAGGAGAGAAAGTCGAGGCGATAGAACATTACGATCGCGCCATAGCAGGAGCTAAAGAAAACGAATTCGTTCAAGAAGAAGCCCTCGCCAACGAACTGGCGGCCAAATTCTACCTGGACTGGGGGAAAGAAAAAGTAGCTGCAAGTTACATGACCGATGCTTACTACTGCTACGCCCGCTGGGGAGCGAAGGCCAAAACCGACCAACTCTCAGAAAAATATCCGCAACTCCTAGTTCCGATTCTGCAACAGTCCCGCTTGCAGTTTGCGAGCGGCGAAACCGTGACTAGCACTTTGACTAGCGCCTTAACGCAAACGGCAGCTCCGAGTAACAGCAAGACAGAGTTCATGCTCGATTGGACAACGGCGATGAAAGCGGCTCAGTCTCTATCGAGCGAAATCCATCTGGATAACCTGGTCTCGGCCTTGATGAAAGCAGCGATGGAAAATGCCGGAGCCGATCGCAGTATTCTGCTTTTACAGCGACTTTCTGGTTGGCAGATTGCTGCCCGATGCTCGGGAGATGTCTGTTCTTTCGAGCCAACAGAGGGCGAAATTCCAACAAGCGTCATTAATAAGGTCAAACACAGCCAAAAAATAATTATTGTTAACGACTTGCCTCGCGATCGCCAGTTTGCAGCGGAGCCCTATCTGCTGCAAGGACAACCGAAAAGCTTCCTGTGCGCGCCAATTCTCGATCGAGGCAAGCTTATCGGCGTCCTCTATCTGGAAAACCATCTGGCTGTGGGAGCTTTTACGAGCGATCGCGTCTCTCTCCTCAATATGCTTTGTTCCCAAGCGGCTATATCTCTGGAAAACGCCCGTCTCTACCAGCAGTCCCAAGACTACGCACAGAAACTGGAAAAATCCCTGGCAGACCTGCAGCAAGCACAGTTGCAACTGGTGCAAAACGAGAAGATGTCCGCTTTGGGCAACTTGGTGGCGGGAGTCGCCCACGAAATTAATAATCCAGTGGTATTTATTGCCGGAAACTTAGAACCTGCCCGATATTACCTCGAAGATTTGTTCGGACTGATTGACCTTTATCAGCAGAAATATCCCGAGCCCGACGCCGATATAGAAGCAGAAATCAAAGCGATAGACCTGCAGTTTATACGCGAAGACTTGCCGCAACTGATTTCCTCGATGAGGGAAGGAACAAAGCGCATCAGCCATATCAGCAATTCTTTACGGACTTTTTCCCGCACGGACAAGGAGCATAAAGTCCCTTTTGACATCCATCAAGGCATCGACAGCACTTTGCTAATTCTCAAACATCGCCTGAAAAGCAACGAATGGCGTCCGACGATTGAAATTTTCAAAGACTATGGAGACTTACCAGAAGTCCAATGTTTTCCGGGGCAGATCAACCAAGTCTTTATGAATTTGATTGCTAATGCCATTGATGCTCTGGAATCGGCAAACGAGGGACGCAGCTTTGACGAGATTGCCGCCAATCCCAATCGGATTGTCATTAAAACTGAAGCGAAAGAGGAGGAAGTGACAATTCGCATTGCGGATAATGGTACGGGGATGCCGGAAGAGGTGAAGCAACGGATTTTCGAGCAAGGGTTTACTACCAAAGCAGTGGGCAAAGGTACGGGATTGGGGATGGCGATCGCCCATCAAATTGTCGAAGAAAAGCATGGGGGCAGGATTCTCTGTAGTTCTGAATTGGGCAAAGGAACTGAGTTGGCGATCGCCATTCCTATAGCAGTTCTCAAATAAGTCTAATATCAAATCCGGTTAATCGCCCTAAAAAAGGCTTTCTCATAGAACGGGCGTCCCGCCCGTTCCAAAATAAAGGCGGGCGGGGGGACAGGCGGGACGCCCGTCCTACAGGAGGTTATAAGTTTTTTTGTATTGGCATTTAACCGGATTTGATATAAAGAACGATCGCCTTCGGGTCGTAGGGGCGAAGCGCGCATCCAGGCACCTATCTCCGCTCTACAAAGGAAATCTCTGTATTGAGATGCTTCGCCCTACAGGCAATTTTTAATTAGGGCTTGCTGAATAAATTTAAAAAGCCGGGGTGTGGGGAGTGTGGGAAGTGTGGGAAGTGTGGGAAGTGTGGGAAGAATTAAATAAAATTGTCCTCTCCCCCTCTCCCCACGGGAGCATTTCACTTTTGCAAGCAGTAGGTTGGGTTGAGGAACGAAACCCAACAAGGGGGCTACCGTTGGGTTTCGTTCCTCAAACCAACCTACGCAACCAAAAAGCTCGGATTACAAAATTGAAATGCTCCCCTCCCCACACTCCCCCCTCTCCCCACACTCCCCCCTCTCCCGACCCTCTGCCTTTTTCAGCAAGCCCTAATTATCCTAAACTCTTCAGCGTATTGCTATACACTCTAAACCCTAATTGCTAGCATAGGGCTTTTCAGAGCGAAGTCTTTGAGAAAATACGGTCTAGATCTTGCTCGTATCGCTGCGAGCGCGAAACTTTTACAAACCATTAAATGCCTTTTCTAGCATATGCTTCTGCGCCCCAATCTATTTCTCGCTCGTGCTTGCCTCAAGGCTTGCAGCAAATGCCACAACAACTGTATAGAGCTGTATAGAGCGATCGTAAATTCCTATTCATAACAATATTTGTCTTAAGAATATTTTTTATCGAACAAGATTTCAAAGAGTTCGCGAACAATGATTTAGTATTGCTATAGTGAGATCGATATCGCGTCAATCGAGCTAGACATCAGGGGTCCGAAGGTAACTTACGGAAAATGGGCGAGAAGCCCGTTCCTTCTTCGTCCGGCAGGACTGTCCGCCCAGTCCATGAAATTTCTTTCCGGAATTTTTCAGACTTTAGGAGTGAGGATTTATATCAAGTCCGTTTAGTCCCCCTAAAAAACCATGCCCAATGCGAACATGCCCAATTCTTTTATGTATCGCTTACTTGCAAGACGCCAGTACCAGAAACCGGCAATGCGCCTAACTCGCAGCTTTAGTCGCTTAGAAGATTTTGGATTTAGCCTGACCGGATTGTTAGTATGGCCGGGAACTGCGATCGGCATGCATTATGCCTTGGGTCCTCAAGCTTTATTGGTTTGGTTGCCCGCCGTAATTGTGGCGATGTTACTAAATCTACAATTAGCTCGCTTGGGCAGCTATTGGCCGGAAATGTCTGGGGGCACTTCCAACTACGCAACCCGCTTGCTAGAGTCGTACCCGGGTTTGGCCTTATATGCAGCCAGCGGTTATTTCATCAGTTGGGCAGCCTTGATTCCCATCAATGCCATTGTCTTGACGAATTTAATTGCTGCCCTGCTAGCGCCCTATCAGATTGAAACTCCCCATACTTTCCTAAACATTGGATTTACCTTAATTGCCTTTGTCCTAGCCTTCAGCGGCAACCGCGCCCTGGCAATTCTGCACATTATTTTTATGCTCCCTGCTATTGGCTTTCTCCTCGTTTTTGCCATTCAGGGACTCGGCTGGTTGCTCCTATCTCCAGAAAGTCCGGGTTTTTTCCCCGATCGCTGGTATCCTTTCGCGCCGGTGGAATGGGCAAAATGGTATTTAGTCGCCGTCTATGCAGTCTATGCCAGCGAAGGAGCAGCAGCTTTTATTGCCGACAGCCGCCATCCGAATGCAGCGTTGCACTATCTGAAACTCACCGCCGGACTGTTGCCAATTGTCTATGTGGGCGGCTCCTGGGTAGTGATGCGTTTGGCCAGCGATCGCAGTTTAGGAGACGATGCCCTTCTCAACTTAATCCAGAGCGCTCGGGCTTTTTGGGGCGAGTCGGCCACGGTCTTAATCGTCTTGCTGATTGCCTTTGCATCCTTGCTCAGTTGCGCCACCACCGTCGCCTTAAGCGCCAGAGTCCTCTACCAACTCGCCCTCGATGGCTATATCTCCCCAGTATTTGGAGTGGTTTCCCGTCGAGGTGTTTTAGCTCCCGCCCTAAGCGCGACTTTAGTAATTAGCATTGCTTGCTTGATTTGGGGAGATGTGTTGCGAATTATCTCCATCACGGGGATTGGCTATTTGGTTTCTATGATGGCGGTGCATCTGGGACTGTGGCTCAATAGAAGCAAACCGGAAGTTCTCTGGCCTCGATGGTCTCTGGGTTTTTTAGCCGTGGAAGCGGTGGTACTATTTGTAGGCGGTTTGGCTTGGAGCATTATGGATTTTGGCGTCGGTTTGGCAATCCCTTTTTTGGCGATAATCGCCGATCGCTGTATCGATAGACTGCCCTGGACAATTTTTAAACCCGCTTGGTGGAGCGATCGCTATCGAGTTCGGCCTAAAGGAGATTTTAAGGATTTTGTAGGGCTTCAGGTCTCGGTATTGGTTTTTCTGGTTTGTGGGGCAACAGCGCTGGGTTGGTTCATGGGTTTTGGATTCCACCGGCTGCCCCCAGAGGCGCGCAATAGCTTGCTGGTTATCGTCGTGCTAACGGCGGGATTTGTGGGAGTGGCTATAGCTTGCTGGACTAGCTTGCCTCAAGTCGCCAGTATTGTAGAAGCCAGAGAAGAATCGGAACTTTTATTTACTATTGCCCAAGATGCCATTGGCGCTATAGACCGCCTTGGAGTAATTCGCCAAGTCAACCCAGCCATGACAGCTCTATTTCAAACTTCCAAGTCCGACCTTATCGGCCGCCGTCTCAAATTCTACTTAACCGATTTGCCCGATGCTGTGGAGGACTGGCCGCGACGCAGCGAACGGCAGTTAATCTTGGCGGAACGAGCGATCGCCCTAGAAATGTCCGTCTCGGAATTAACTCGCGACTTTTTGGAAGAAAATGTCATTATTTTGCGAGATATCACCGAACAAAAACAAGCCGAAGCAGCCCTGCGAAGCTCGGAAGCGCGACTCAGAGAACAGGCGCAACAGTTGGAAATCAGGGTTGAAAAGCGCACTGCAGAACTAGCCGTAGCCAAAGAAAAAGCCGATGCTGCCAGCGCGGCCAAGAGCAGTTTCATTGCCAGCATGAGTCACGAACTGAGAACTCCCCTCAATGCTATTATTGGCTTTTCGCAAATTATGAGCCGCTCCCAAACTCTGCCCCAGGAACACCAAGATAATGCGAACATTATCACCCGCAGTGGCGAACACCTGTTGACTTTGATTAACAATATTCTCGATATATCCAAAATCGAAGCAGGACGAACTACAATCAATGAGAAAAACTTCGATTTGTACCGCTTGCTATCGGACATAGAAGATTTGCTGCATTTCAAAGCAGAGGCTAAAGGACTACATTTATTTATAGAGTGGGAAGCAGATCTGACCCAGTACGTTAGCACTGATGAAGTGAAACTACGCCAAATTCTGATTAACCTGACTAACAATGCCATTAAATTCACTGAATCTGGGGGAATATCGGTGAGAGTGGCTGGCAGTTCAGCCCCTTCGGATACGCAAGTAAAAATTCATTTTGAAGTGGAAGACACCGGAGTTGGAATTGCCCCAGAAGAATTAGACCAGCTCTTTGAAGCATTCTCGCAAACCGCCAGCGGCAAAAAAGCCCAAGAAGGAACGGGATTGGGTCTGGCCATCAGCCGTTCCTTCGTGCAACTAATGGGAGGGGAGCTGACAGTTCGCTCCCAACTGGGGGAAGGGACGACCTTTATGTTTGACATCAACGCTATCCCCATAGAGGCAGACCAAGTAGAAGCCCACCAACCCAAACGGCGCATCATAGCTCTGGAAGAGGGTCAACCCCGCTACCGAATTCTGATAGTAGATGACAAACCCTTGAATCGTAAGTTATTAATCCAGTTACTATCCCCTTTAGGGTTTGAACTAAAAGAAGCAAGTAACGGCGAAGAAGCGATAGAAATCTGGCAGACTTGGGAACCGCACTTGATTTGGATGGATATAAAAATGCCGGTTCTGGATGGATACGAGGCTACGAGGCAAATCAAAGCTAAGAAGAAAGGGGAAGCCACTGTTATTATTGCTCTGACTGCCAGCGTGCTAGAAGAAGAGAAGGCGCTGGTGCTGTCCGCAGGCTGCAATGATTTACTGCGCAAACCCTTCAGGAACGAACAAATTTTTAAAGCTGTAGAAGAACAACTGGGGGTTCGTTATATCTATGAAGAAATCGCGCCTCTCTCTGAGGACAAGACTCAAGAAAAGGAAGTGCTGACGGCAGAAAATCTGCAAGCCCTCTCCCCAGAACTGCAACTGCAACTGCATCAAGCGGTGATTAGTGCCAGCAAGAAGGAAGTCGCGGCAGTTGTGGCGGCGATCGCAGGGGAAAATCCGGCTTTATCGGAAGCGATCGCCACTTGTTTCCACAACTTTGAATACGACAAAATTTTAAGCTTAATTCCCAAAGGAGAAGGATAACCATGAATTATGACAGCATCCCGATCGGTCAAATTGCCGTAGTAGATGATACGGCCGCTAATTTGCATCTCCTCTCCAATCTCTTGGAGAATGTCGGTTATGACGTGCGCCCTTTTCCTCGGGGAGGCATTGCCCTTCAAGGCATTACCTATTCTCCGCCGGATTTGATCCTGCTGGACATTCAGATGCCGGAAATGAACGGCTACGAACTCTGCCAGAAACTCAAAGATAATGAATCCACGGAAAATATTCCCGTTATTTTTATTAGTGCCTTAAATGAGACCTTTGACAAAGTTAAAGCGTTTCATTTGGGGGGCGTGGATTATATTACCAAACCCTTTCAAGCGGAGGAAGTCTTGGCCCGAGTAGCGACTCACCTCGAACTGTACCAAGTGAAAAAGCAGTTGCAAAAAACCAATAGATTCCAAGCGGAGCAACTCGCAGCGCAAAATGCCCAACTCCTGCATCTCAATCAATCTTTAGAACAGGCCAATCGAGAATTGCAGCGCAACTACGAGAAATTAAAACAGACTCAACTGCAACTGGTGCAAACAGAAAAGATGGCGACTTTGGGGAACTTGGTAGCGGGGGTTGCCCACGAAATCAATAATCCCCTCGGATTTATTGGCGGCAGCATTTCCATTCTGGAAAGGAATTTTACCGATCTTTTAGCGATCGTCGAGAAATATCATCAAGAATGTTGCAATCCCAGTCCCCAACTGCTCGAACAGCTCGAAGACCTCGAACTCGATTTTCTGGTCGAAGATATTCCCAAAACTATTGCATCCATGCAAATGGGAATCAGGCGAATTGGTAAAATTAGCATTTCCTTACGAACGTTTTGTCGGGCGGATATGGTAGAAAAAACCTTGTTTAATCTCCATGACGGTCTCGATAGCACTTTAACTATCTTAAAATACCGCCTCAAAGCCAATTACCAACGTCCAGATATTCAAATTAGCAAAAATTATGGCGATATTCCGGAAGTAAAATGCTATCCAGGACAACTCAATCAAGTATTTATGAATGTATTAGCTAATGCTATAGATGCTCTGGAAGAGACTAACCGGGGACGCACTTTTGCCGAGATAGCCGCCAATCCCAATCGGATTGTTATTAAAACTGAAGCGACAGCGGAGGAAGTGACTGTACGCATTGCCGATAATGGTATGGGGATGCCGGAAGAGGTGAGGCAACGGATCTTCGAGCAAGGGTTTACTACCAAAGCAGTGGGTAAAGGTACGGGATTGGGCATGGCGATCGCTCGTCAAATTGTAACAGAAAAACATGGGGGCAGAATTACCTGTAGTTCTGAATTGGGCAAAGGTACTGAGCTTGCGATCGGCATTCCTACTGACTCGAATTAGTGAATCTTACATCTATGTTTATGTAAAAAATACGAAGGAGCAATCCTTCTTGGGTGGCGATCGCGATCTCTACTGGAGGCAAATACAAGGACTATTATAAAACTGTAGCAAAAAATACCATAGAAATGACCGTAGAACTACCGGGCTATCAAATTGGCGAAAACATATATGAAGGGACGCGAACCCTAGTCTATAGAGGAGTTCGCAGTTCTGACTACCTAAAAGTAGTTATCAAATTTTTGCGCAACTCATATCCCAGTTTTAGCGAATTGGTACAGTTTCGCAACCAGTATGCCATTACAAAAAACCTCGATCGTGCGGGCATTGTCCGACCCTTAAGCTTGGAACGCTATGGCAATGGTTACGCTTTGGTTATGCCTGACTTGGGGGCTATCTCTCTGGAGAAAGCAGTAGCAGAGGATGAATCATTAGACTTAGGAAGCTGTTTGGATATAGCCATTCAACTAGCTGAAATTCTGCAGGAACTGGATCGGCAACGAGTCATCCACAAAGATATCAAACCCGCCAATATCCTGATTTGCCCGGGAACCAAACAAGTTAAACTCATTGATTTTAGCATTGCTTCTCTTCTGCCCAGGGAAGCTCAGGAAATCAAAAACTTTAACGTCTTAGAAGGAACCCTAGCCTATATTTCCCCGGAACAAACGGGCCGGATGAATCGAGGCATCGACTACCGCAGCGACTTCTATTCCCTGGGCGCGACCCTCTATGAACTGCTAACCGGAGTCTTACCCTTCGCCAGCTCCGACCCGATGGAGTTGGTGCATTGTCATATTTCTCAACAGCCAGTACCGCCAGCAGCAAGAAACCCGGTTTCTGGAATTCCGCCAGTAGTTTCCGATATTGTGATGAAGCTGATGGCCAAGAATGCCGAAGACCGCTATCAGAGTGCATTGGGGTTAAAGTTCGATCTAGAAAACTGTCTCGCCCAATGGAAGGAAACGGGCAAGATAGAAGCCTTCGAGCTGGCAACTCGGGATATTTCAGGGCGCTTCCTCATCCCCGAAAAACTCTACGGACGCGAAGCCGAAGTCCAAACACTACTCGATTCCTTCGAGCGCGTTGCTAATGGGAAGATCGAAATGACGATCGTGGCCGGTTTTTCCGGAATTGGCAAAACCGCCGTCGTCAATGAAGTTCACAAACCAATCGTGCGGCAGCGGGGCTATTTCATTAAAGGGAAATTCGACCAATTCAACCGCAACATACCTTTTAGTGCTTTCGCTATAGCCTTCCGGGATTTAATGGAGCAGTTATTAGGAGAATCAGACGCCAAGCTGGCCGAGTGGCAGACTAAAATTCTCGCTGCCTTGGGCGAAAACTGCCAAGTTATTATTGACGTGATTCCAGAATTAGAGCTACTGATTGGCAAACAGCCTGCCGTTCCCGAACTATCTGGCAATGCGGCGCAAAATCGCTTCAACCTCTTATTTCAAAAATTTCTTCAAGTTTTTACCACCAAAGAGCATCCCTTAGTCATTTTTCTGGACGACCTGCAGTGGGCAGATTCGGCATCCCTGAAGTTGATGCAACTGCTAGGGAGCGAGAGGGAGACCGGCTATCTGCTGTTGCTAGGAGCCTATCGGGATAATGAGGTATATCCCGCCCACCCCTTGATGCTGACCTTAGATGAAATTGGCAAATCGGGAGCAACTATTAATACGATAACTCTGGCACCCTTAAGCGGAAGCGCTATTAATTGCTTGGTAGCAGATACTTTAAGCTGTAGCCAAGAATTGGCTTGGTTTTTAACGGAATTAATCTATCAAAAGACTAAGGGCAATCCCTTTTTTGCCACCCAGTTTCTCAAGGGATTGCACGAAGATGGGTTTATTGCTTTTGACCGCGATAAGGGCTATTGGCTCTGCGACATGACCGAAGTGCGGCAGTTGGCGCTGACGGACGATGTAGTGGAGTTTATGGCAAGCCGGCTGCACAAGCTACCCGAAGAAGCTCAAGAGGTGTTGAAGTTAGCAGCTTGTATCGGCAACCAGTTTGACTTGGAAACTTTGGCCATTGTTAGCGAACATTCTCAGATGGAAGCGGCAGCGGACTTGTGGAGGGCGCTGCAAGAGGGATTGGTTTTGCCTCTAGGCCAGACCTATAAGTTTTTCCAAGGGAGTGAAGAAGAGGAAAGAGTACGGGCAGAGGAAATGTCGGTTGGCTACAAGTTTCTGCACGATCGCGTTCAACAAGCCGCTTATTCTCTCATACCCGAACATGGAAAACAGCAAACGCATTTAAAAATTGGTCGATTGCTTCTCGGAAACACATCGCATGAAAATTTAGAAGAAAGCATTTTTGATATTGTCAACAATCTCAATATTGGAGTTAATTTAATCGTCGACGATCGAGAGAAGCAAAGATTGTGTGAATTGAATTTGCAAGCAGGACGCAAAGCAAAAAATACAACAGCTTACGAAGCAGCCCTTGAATATCTATTGCTGGCAATAAAATTATTAGCTAAAAATAGCTGGGAACGCGATTACAAACTCACTTTAGCATTGTACGAGTCAGCTACGGAGTCCGCCTATCTTAATGGTGACTTTGCAAAAATGGATCGGTTGGCCGAAGTGGGACTGGAAAAAGCTAGCAACTTAATCGATACCATCAAACTGTATGAATTAAAAATTCAAGCATTAGAAGCTCAAACTTTCTTTGAGGAAGCTATCGATACAGCCATGATTATTTTGGCAAAGCTTGGTATTCGTGAGTTTCCTAAAGAGCCAAATTTCTCGGATATTGAGCTTTGGTCGAGCGAAGTAAAAGCAAATTTGGGCGATCGCCATCCAACTATCTTAGCGGAGCTGCCCGCGATGACCGATCCGAATATACTGGCAGCTATGAGAATTATGTTCTGCCTGATTCCTACTGCTTACAAATACAAGCCAGCCTTGATGGTGTTAATTACGTTTGAACAAGTAAATTTGTCGCTTCATTATGGCAACTCACCTGTTTCTACTTATGGTTATTCCGTTCAAGGGTTAGTTTTATGTAATACTTTTGGAGAGATTGAAAAAGGATATCAATTCGGTCAACTGGCACTCCAAATCGACTCACAGAGTAATGCAGTTGCTTATGCCAGAGCTTTTTATGTAGCGCATGGCATGGTCAAACACTACAAAGAGCATTTGAGAAATAGCCTCAAAAGTCTTAAAGAAGCTCATGCAGCCTGTATAGAAGTTGGAGATCTTGAGTTTGCAGGCTACGCGCTTTCCTTTTACTCTTTTTATAGCTATATCAGCGGTAAATAATTATCAGTTTTTGCAGAAGAAATGTCTGCCAATAGCAAGACTTTAGAACGCATTAAAAGGAGAACTTCTAAAACCTGGACTGATATCTATCGTCAGATCGCTGATAATTTGTTAGGACGCTCTCAAAACCCTTGTGCGATTGTGGGTGAAGCCTATGATGAAGAAAAAATGCTGCCCGAATGCAAAAAAGCCAACGATCTAACAACACAGGGCTATTTCTATGTTCCTCGCGTATTTCTATGCTATTTATTCCAAGACTGGGATGGCGCATTTCAGAGTATTGAAAATGCAGAAAAATCCTTGGGAGGAATTGCCGGAACACCATTAGTGACCTTCTTTTATTTTTACCAATCTCTGGTAATCTTAGCCGAATTAGCCTCGCAACCAGAAGACCTATACAGAGAGCGGCGAGAAAAAATTGCTGCAAATCAGAGGATCTTGAAAGATGCTGCAATTCACGCCCCAAGTAATTATTTGCACAAATGGCATTTGATCGAGGCCGAAAAATGCCGAGTGTTAGGACAGAAAACTGAAGCGATCGCTCTGTACGATCGCGCCATAGCCGGAGCAAAAGAAAACGAGTACATACAAGAAGAAGCCCTGGCCAACGAACTAGCTGCCAAATTCTACCTCGACTGGGGCAAAGAAAAAATCGCCCAAGTCTATATGACCGATGCCTACTACTGCTACGCCCGCTGGGGTGCGAAGGCCAAGACCGACCAACTCGAAAAAAAATATCCCCAACTGCTGGCGAAGATTCTGGAACAGCCCCGCTTGCAGTTACAGAGCGGTCAAACCGCGACTTATACTTTAACGCAAACGGCGGGTTCGAGTAGCAGCAAGATCGGTTCGATGCTCGATTTGGCAACGGCGATGAAGGGATCTCAGTCCCTATCGAGCGAAATGCACCTGGACAAACTTGTCTCGGCCTTGATGAAAGCAGGGATGGAAAATGCCGGAGCCGATCGCGGCATTCTGCTTTTACAGCAACCTTCTGGTTGGCAGGTTGTAGCTCGATGCTCGGGAGAAAACTGCGATTTGCGCTCAACCAAGGCATGGAAAGACGGCGGAGTTCCGACAAGCATCATTAATAAAGTCAAACGCAGTCAAGAGCCAATTATTATTAACGACTTCTCTGGCGATACCCAGTTTGCAGGCGACCCTTATTTGCTGCAAGAACAACCTAAAAGCTTCCTGTGCGCCCCCATCCTCAATCAAGGCAAGCTTATCGGCATCCTCTATCTGGAAAACCATCTGGCCACCGGAGCTTTTACGAGCGATCGCGTCTCTCTCCTCTCTATGCTTTGTTCCCAAGCGGCTATATCTCTAGAAAACGCCCGTCTCTACAAGCAATCCCAAGACTACGCCGCACAGTCCCAAGACTACGCCCAGAAACTGGAACAATCCCTGGCAGACCTAAAACAAGCACAGTTGCAACTGGTGCAAAGCGAGAAAATGTCGGCTTTGGGCAACTTGGTAGCGGGAGTCGCCCACGAAATTAATAATCCAGTGGGATTTATTGCCGGAAACCTAGACCCAGCGCGAGATTACCTAAAAGACTTGTTCGGACTTATTGACCTTTATCAGCAAGAATACCCGCATCCGAGCGAAGCAATACAAGCAGAAATCGAAGCGATAGACCTGGAGTTTCTGCGCGAGGATTTGCCGCAACTGATTTCCTCGATGCGGGAAGGAACCGATCGCATCCGCCATATCAGCACTTCTTTACGGACTTTTTCCCGCACGGACAAGGAGCATAAAGTCTCTTTTGACATTCACCAAGGCATCGAAAGTACCTTGCTCATTCTCAAACATCGCCTAAAAAGCAACGAAGAGCGTCCGGCGATTGAAATTGTCAAAGACTATGGAGACTTACCGGAAGTCCAATGTTTTCCAGGGCAGCTTAACCAAGTGTTTATGAATTTGATTGCTAATGCGATCGATGCTTTAGAGGAAAGTAGCGAGGGATTTAGTTTGGCCGAGATAGCCGCCAATCCCAATCGGATTGTCATTAAAACTGAAGCGACAGAGGAGGCAGTGACAATCCGCATTGCCGATAATGGCACGGGGATGCCGGAAGAAGTGAGGCAACGCATCTTCGAGCAAGGGTTTACTACCAAAGCAGTGGGTAAAGGTACGGGATTGGGCATGGCGATCGCTCTTTCTATTGTCGAAGAAAAGCATGGGGGCAGGATTATCTGTAGTTCTGAATTGGGCAAAGGAACTGAGTTTGCGATCGAGATCCCGATCGCGCCGGCTCAAGTAACCGAAAAATCTGTTTCCTTAATAAACTGACGTAGAGTCGCCCATGCCCAATGCGAACATGCCCATGCGAACATGCCCAATGCGAACATGCCCTTTTCGGATTTACCTGACATTATTAAAAAAAATTAAAGACACAGGCTTCCTCCAGTCAAGCTAATAACTCTCCCATTAGGGTTAATTGCTGGTTCCCAGTTGTTTTTTAATTGCTTCGATGGGAGTCTGGTCTATAAAAAAAGCGATCGCCGCATCTCCTACAACTTTGGCGCTAGTGGCAGCGGCGGTGCCAGAAATAATACTGCCATAACCGGGCAAAAGCTTAATCAGACTTTGAGCGATCGCTTGCAAGGCTAGCTTGGTGCCAACCCCAACTCCAAGGGTAGCCAAAAAATCCCGAGCGGAAGTCAAGGATAGCTCGCGGCCGGAAATATAGGATATCGTGACAATCATCGCCAATTGAATCGAGGAGATAACTGGCAGCTCGGCAATGGGAATCGGTTGTGCCCCAAACACGGCGCAGGCTGCCGAACACCAATTAATTATCGTACTTGCTATTTCTTTTTGAAATTTGCGCACCCGTGCCAATCGCGCAAAAGCAATCTTCGCTTCTTTGGGCAGCTCCTCCACCAATAAATCTGCCAGAAGGTCGATATTCCATCTATAGTCTCGGTTTGGGTCTTGAGTCCCGTCCTGTCGATAGCGCACGAATGCAGCAGTCGGAATTACCCGCGCCAAGAGCCCGCGCAAATAAGGTCTAGAAAGAAAACGCTCTTCTAGAACTCGTACCGCCTGATTGATATTGTTATTTTTTTCCTCGTCGTCTGTCGGCAGCTTGAGAATATCTGGCGGATCTAACTGATCGCATTGCGTGACCACGCCTACAATAGGCAATTTTCGATAATGAATCTTTTCTATTTCTTTGAGTATTTCTTCAAAAACATTCAGGTCTTCTTCAATTGCCTTATCGACTCCTTTGGCCTCGCAGAGAAACAAGACCGCATCCGGGCACCTATCTTTCACTGCTTGCAAAATGCTCTCTTTCGGAGTCGATGCGCTATCTTCCTCTACAGTCTGACCGGCATCTTGCAATCCCCGCGTATCCAAGATTTCTATTTTCTTGTCATCCCGCTGGTACTCCACCCATTGCGCTTCCCCGGTCTGCGCCACAACTGCTCCAATTTCTCGCACCTGAGCGTCGAATAGAGCATTAATTAAAGTTGACTTGCCAGTACCGCGCTTGCCAATCAGCATAAATCGGGGCGGGCGGATATCTTCTATTAAATGGAGCATCTCCTTGAGTTCCGCCTCGATTTTGGCTCTGAGAGGAGCGGGCAGGCGAGAAAGTTGCTGGAGCAGAATTTTCAGCAAAGCTGCATAGCTATTCAGGTCTGGTTCGTCAATGCCGAGCATATTGTCACCTCTTGTTTTCCCCGACGATACCAATTATATAGCAGTAAGCGGTCAGCTATCAGCAGTCAGCTTGAGCGTCAAAGTCTTGCCAATTCAAGCAAAAGAGCACTTTGATTCCTGTCCGCGCCCGAGCGTCGGTAATGCTATATTTCTCTATCGGGGCGATCGCGATCCCACAGGGGTATTTTCAAATCTACCTGCGCCACCCAATGTCCTCTCTACGGAGATAGCAGGGGAGGATAGCAGGGGGATATAGCAGTTCCTCGATCGTTTGCGATATACTTCGCGATATACGAGAAAATCAGTTTAAGGAGGTTTAAAGACAATAGGGGCTAAGAAATGGTCCTGTGGTCTAAGAGAGCCTCAAAAAACCAGAAACCGCTAAATGTAGTGCGTCTAAATCATTTTCCTACAACTTGTAGGGGCAGAGGGGAGCGTGGCTGCCCCGATTGGTATGGGGCGCTCCCCCGGAACCCTGCATTGCATAATTCATTGAAGCAGCTTAGTATAGCAGCAACCTCTATCCAGTTTTAAAGGTATAATTTTTAAGTTGGTTGAGGAATCAAACAGCGCGATCGGATATGTTAGAAATTGTATTAGATATTTTGGTGATTCTTGGCATTGTCGCCGTCATCACCGATCAACTGTCAAAAAACAAAAAATCTCCCGGGGCTCGTCCCAAAGACTCTGGGCAAGCGCCTCTACAACTGTCAAAAAACAAAAAATCCCCCGGGACGCGCCCCAAAGACTCTGGGCAAGTGCATCCCGAAAGCTCTGGGCAAGTGCATCCCGAAAGCTCTGGGCAAGTGCATCCCGAAGGCTCTGGGCAAGTGCATACCCAGGAGACTCAGCAAGGACATCCCCAAGAATCTCAGCTATCTTCGCAAAAGAAACAAAAACGAGAACGAAGCCAGTGCCTGTCTATCGAGCCCCTAACTGCCGATGTAGAGATGTTGCATCCAAAGAATTAATTAGCAGGTATGGGGCGAGGGGGAGACTTGGGAACCGAACACCCCACACCCCACACCCCACGCCCTAAATTAAGGCGTTATGCTGGTGCGGCGGCGAGCAGGGAATCTAGCTTGCCTTGTCCGTCCAACTGATAGAGGTCGTCGCAGCCGCCGATATGTTGCTCGTTGATAAAAATTTGCGGCATGCTGCGACGACCGTTAGCCCGTTCTGCCATTTTGACCCGGGCAGCACCATCGCCATCTATTTTATATTCGGTAAATTGAACGCCTTTCCACTTGAGCAGCATTTTGGCTCGGATACAATAAGGACAAGTCTGCCAAGTATAGATTTCGACATTAGCTTTTACTTTTTCTGGGTTGCGACCCAGCAGGCGATAGAGTTTATCTAGCATTTGTTTTATAGTAGCTCCCGATCGGCAAGTGTTAAATTGACTTTATACAGATTATAGCAAATGCACATATAGGATGCGATCGCGCCATGAACCCCGGTTTTTTTTATAGAAATCGGGGTTCATGGCTTCCAAATAGCTTCCAAATAGAAGAGAAGGGCTAGCGATCGCACCACCCTTCTCTTCTTTTCTCTTCTCTTCTATTCTATAATCGATTGCCCTTAAAAAGGATTGGCGGTTAGAGAAAAGTACACGCCATTTTCCTGCCAAGTCCTATCCCGAGAATCAACATTTATTATGGGATAGCCGTAATCTATCCGAGCGGTGAGGCGATTGCCTAACTCGAAGCGCAACCCCAAACCTACAGCAGCCAAAGTATTGTCGTCGGGGCTGCCGTTGCCGCCACTATTCCAAGCCGTCCCCACATCCAAAAACGGGGTGGCCTGAACGATGAAGCTCCGATTTTCGGTCTTATAAAGCGGAATGCGAAGTTCTGCAGAAGCCAAAATGCCATTATCGGCAAGTACGGTATCTTGCCGATATCCTCGGACGCTTTCTTGACCGCCGAGACCAAACTGCTCTAGGGGAACTAGGTCTGTAGTCGAGAGCTGAATATCCGAGCGCAGCAGCAGAACTGTTTCGGGAGCTATGACGCGCAACCATTGCATCTGTCCTCGCCAAGACAAAAAGCGACTATCTGGTTCGTTATCATTGACGGTCGCATCAAACCAACCTACGCCAAGATTGAATTGGGAGCGCGCTGCGAAAACTTGCTTGGAATCCCGCTGAGTCCATTCCTGAAAAAAGCGCAGAATCGAGAGATTGGTTTCTCCATTGTCATTAGCTCCTGGAGAGAGAGGAAAGTTAGTATCCAGCAAAGATGTCTGACTTTCCCGCCGCACTCCGGTCAGACCCATTGAGAATTCTCGGGTGGGGGTTTGAATTATCGGCTGACGCAGGGTCAGTTCGTAGTTGCGGGAATCCGCTTGAATATCTACCCGGTCGAAAGGAGGCTCGATGATTTCGCTGTCCGTGGTGCTGTATTTAAATCCTAGGGTGCCGTTGCGGGCATTAATCGGGACTCTGTAGCCGAATTCCAACTGTTCGCTGCCGTCAGTACGAGTGAAGGTGCCTCGGAGGGAATCGCCAAAACCCAAGACGTTGTCGTGACCTATGGTTGCCTGTTGTCGGAAAGTACCGACACTCGGCGATCGCCCATTATCAAGGGATACGGCAGTCCTGAATGCTGGTGCTTCTTTCACCTTTACATCCAGGATGCTCGTACCCGGACGCGAGCCAGCAGATAGTTCTGCCGATAGGGTTTCTATTAAAGGATCTAGCTGTAGCATTTGCAGCCCCGTCAGCAGCTTATTGACATTGAGCGCCCCTGACGTTACTACCCCCAAGCGGCTCCTGACATAGTTGGTACTCAGATGGCTATTGCCAAGTACATTGATTTCTTCCACTTGGCCTTCTACGACCTGAATTTGGACCACCCCCTCTGACAGCTTCTGGGGTGGAATAAAGGCACCAGAGGTTATATACCCTTCATCTTTATAAAAGTCGGTAATAGCAGAACGAGCTTGTAGCAGTTCCGCAAAGGATACCGAGCGATCGGTATAATCTTCTAGCAGATTATTGAACTGTTCGTCCTTAAATACATTGCTGCCCAGAATCTCAAATCGGTCCACATCAATGCTCCCTGGAACCTCACCCGTACTATCTTCTGGGATTCCTTCTGATGGGCTCGAAGTCGGAGACTGTAAGAGTTCTTCTGGGGGAGGCAGTAAGGGGCGCGTTGGAAATTCCGGTCTGTTTGACGGCTCCGGATTGGGAATTTGAACCGGATCGACGAGCTGACTTGTCGTCAGTCCATCTCCGAGACTGGGAATTTGACTGGGATCTATGTTTTGCCCCCTCGCTGGTGCGGCCACAAAGCAGCCCCACAATACAAAGTACGGTAATAAGCGATAGGGAAAAGAAGCTATTGTATATTTATCGGCGGGTGCCTTTTTGCTTTGGCCTTGTTTCTCTTTTCCTAAACTCACGGACTTGGTTCTGCCTATTGAGGAAAGTTGCTCGGGCAAATTGGACATAATTGGAGCATCTCGCAAAAAATATTGGAAAGTTCGCATTGCTATGCCTGGGTTACGAGGCGGCACCTATTCCACCATTGATAATTTGCTTGTGTTGGCTATAATCTCTACCAAAAGTGAGATGCACCGATTTTTCGCAGCCAACCGTCTCGGAGTTATTAGGTAGTCGGCAAGGGAAGTAGCGCCACCTCTCCCTTGAACTTCCGTGGATTTTAAACAGGGCGATCGCCCTTTTCTCATTTTAGATGAGATATTCTATAAAGTCTATCCACAAACCACTCGCTGTTTTTTTTATCCATTCGTTCTTGTCAATTCCCTATTGGCAATTCGTTTGCCCAAGAGCCAATATATACATTTCCCGAACCTGAAATAAAACAATATTTTCTTGCGCTATTGCACCTATTAAGTCCTATTTTTCTCTGTAAATTCCCCTTTCCAACCTCAATCTCTTTTTAGTTTTTTTGGACCCTTATAAAACTACCCTGGCCATATGTAGGGTTTGCGCTCATAAATCTAAAAAGCCCGGAGGGTGGGGAGGGTGGGAGGTGTGGGGGATGGGGAGTGGATGGGGAGTGGGAGAGCAAACCCAAGAAAGATGCAGCGAATCTGGAACGAGACCCGTTCCGTTACTCCCCACCCTCCCCACCCTCCCCACACTCCCCACCCTCTGCTTTTTTCAGCAAACCCTACATATGCTCGGGGCCAAAACATTGCTTTCTTATCGAGCGAATTGGAAAATAGGCTCTGAAAAAATTTATGGGCCCAGTTATATAACTGAGCCCGCTAAAAAACAAGAGACCAATGATTTGACTTATTTGACTCGAATAGAAGAATTGGGATAGACAAACAGAACTTGCTAGGGTTGACTTTTCCCACAGCTTCCTAGGTACTTCCAGAGCTTGGCATTTCGCGAGCTTGGCATCTTCCTAGCTTGGTATCTCCCGAGTTTAGCTGCGACTGGGCTGCGATTTAGCAGGCAGAGATCTATCGCCCCAGTATTTTCTTCCCTCCTCTTTTTGTTCGGGAGGTTTTCTCTGGCTGATGTTATGAAGATAACATCGGCATCGGATTGTTGTCAATAACCTTTTACAAAAGTTTACATTGCTGTCCCCAAGCCCCCAAGCCCCCAGACCCCCAATTCCCCAAGCATGTCCCGAACTCGATCGTTGCGGTCCCCAAGTAACCATGCCTAATTACGAGTACCTCTAAGCCAATGATTGCAGATAACTGACCGTTAGGCGAAAAAATAGAAGATATTGCAAAGCAGGCAGCAAAACTTAACAAAAATAGAGTCGATGCTCGTCTGCGTTGGGGATACCGCATTCTGATAGACTTTTAAACGGTCATAGCTAGCAGAGCCCAAAGGCTTAACAGATTAGGAAGGAGCATTTCCCGTGGATAATGTCATTGGATTAGAGATTATTGAAGTTGTAGAGCAAGCGGCGATCGCGTCGGCTCGCTGGATGGGGAAAGGCGAAAAAAATACTGCCGACCAGGTAGCAGTAGAAGCTATGCGGAAACGCATGAACGAAATTTACATGCGGGGCCGGATTGTGATTGGCGAAGGGGAACGGGACGACGCCCCCATGCTCTACATCGGCGAAGAAGTGGGGATTTGCACCCGTCCTGATGCGGCCGACTTCTGCGACACCGAGCAATTGATACAAATCGATATAGCAGTGGATCCCTGCGAAGGCACCAACCTGGTGGCATACGGGCAAAATGGCTCAATGGCAGTATTGGCCATTTCCGAGAAAGGGGGCCTATTTGCAGCGCCGGACTTCTATATGAAAAAACTGGCAGCCCCTCCAGCGGCCAAAAATCATGTAGATATCAACAAATCCGCTACCGACAATCTGAAAGTTATCTCGGATTGCCTGAATCGTTCGGTTGAGGAATTAGTAGTGGTGGTTATGGATCGCCCCCGTCACAAAGGGCTAATTCAGGAAATCCGCGACGCCGGTGCCCGGGTGCGACTGATTAGCGACGGAGACGTATCCGCCGCTATTTCCTGTGCTTTCTCCGGAACCAATATTCATGCCCTAATGGGAATTGGCGCTGCACCAGAAGGAGTAATATCCGCTGCGGCGATGCGCGCCTTGGGCGGACATTTCCAAGGACAGTTAATCTACGACCCCGCAATCGTTAAAACTGGTCTAATTGGAGAAAGCAAAGAAAAGAATCTCGAGCGCTTGAAGGAAATGGGCATTGAGGATCCCGACAAGGTCTATAAAGCTGAAGAGCTGGCCTCTGGGGAAACGGTACTCTTTGCAGCCTGTGGGATTACTCCAGGAACTCTAATGGAAGGAGTGCGCTTTTTCAGCGGCGGAGCCCGGACTCAAAGCCTGGTTATTTCTTCTCAGTCGAAAACCGCTCGCTTTGTGGATACTATCCATATGTTCGAGCCTAATAAGACAAAGTCAGTGCAACTGCGTTAATTAATATGGCTTGCAGCGGTCGGCGGTCGGTGCGGAGCCCGGTCGGTGCGTCAGCAGTCAGCTAAAGGCTAAGAGCTAAATGCTCAAAGCTCATTACCGAGCTTTGAGCGCTTATTGCCGATAGCTCTATCGCTCTTTGGCTCAAAGCTTATTACAAAACGCTCCATCGCTTAAATCGGAAAGCTAAAGGCTCAAGGCTTATTACAAAACGCTCCATCGCTTATGGCGCGATCGCTCCATTGCCGTTTTTTATTACAAAAAGCAGAAGAGCGCTCGCTCCGCGCTTGCGCGCATAAGCTGTTGGGCTTGCGCCCTTAATAAGGTATAGCACTACGCAAATGGGTTAAGACATTTATAAATGCTCGTTCCTTAGTCAGTTCCTACTTTTGACTTTTAACTTTTGACTTTTGACTTGCGCGTAGCGCTATACAGAGTTATTTGACTGCGAGGGAGAAATCTATAGCTGGTGTTTGATTTGCGCGCAAGTCCCTGCTGAAAGCATATGGCGCGCTCCATTGCTGCCAACCAAAAGCGAAGCCTTTCCCGAAGCAAGTGCGCAATAGACAGAAGAGCGAGGCTCCGGCCGCAGGGCATAGGCAGAAGAGCTACGCCTGCGCGCGATCGCATAAGCTAAAGGCGCTCTTGCTGAAAAAAATGGAAAACTATATAGAGAATTAAGAATGAATATAGCAGTAGTCGGTCTCAGTCATAAAACGGCTCCGGTAGAAGTTCGCGAAAAACTAAGCATTCCAGAGGCGCAGATAGGAGAAACAATCGCCCAATTATGTGGCGGGTCTTATATAGAAGAAGTAGCGATACTCAGCACCTGCAATCGTTTAGAAATTTATATCGCTACCAGCGAGATGCAGGCGGGAGTCAGAGAATTAATGCAGTTTTGTTCGGAACGCAGCAAGTTGCCTCTAGCAGAACTGCGCCCCCATCTGTTTATCCTGCTCCACGAAGATGCAATCTCCCATATAATGCGGGTGGCTGCAGGACTCGATAGCTTAGTAATCGGCGAAGGGCAAATATTGGCACAGGTGAAAAAAACTCACAAGCTCTGCCAGCAGAATAAGGGAATTAGCCGGATACTCAATCGCCTGTTTACCCAAGCGATCGCAGCGGGCAAGAGAGTTAGAACCGAAACCAATATTGGCACTGGCGCAGTATCGATTAGCTCCGCTGCCGTAGAATTGGCTCAGATGAAAGTAGAGAATCTGGCGGAGCAACGGGTGGCCATTATCGGTGCGGGCAAGATGTCTCGCCTCCTGGTGCAACACCTTCTGGCTAAAGGGGCAAACCAAATTAAAATAGTGAATCGCTCTGTGCGCCGCGCCGAAGAATTGGCCGGTCAATTTCCAGAAGCAAAACTGGATTTGCAGCCTTTGTCGGCAATGATGGAGGCGATCGCTGCTTCTGATATCGTCTTTACTAGCACCGGGGCGACTGAGCCAATCCTCAACCGCGCTAAACTCGAAGCCGCCTTGGCACCGGGGCAGTCGATAATGGCGATCGATATCTCCGTTCCCCGCAATATTGATGCCGATGTTAGCACTCTGGAATCCGTGCGTGCCTTCAATGTAGATGACCTCAAAGCAGTGGTAGCGCAGAACCAGGAAAGCCGCCGCCAGATGGCAATGGAAGCAGAGAAATTGCTAGATGAAGAAGTAGAGTCATTTGACGTCTGGTGGCGCAGCTTGGAAACTGTCCCCACGATTAACAGCTTGCGCAAAAAAGTAGAAACTATTCGCGAGCAAGAGCTGGAAAAAGCTCTCTCCCGTCTGGGGTCGGAGTTCGCCGACAAGCATCAAGAAACTATCGAGGCGCTCACTCGGGGAATCGTCAATAAAATTCTGCACGACCCAATGGTACAACTGCGGGCGCAGCAAGACATCGACGCCCGCCGCCAAGCAATGGCTACTCTGCGCACTTTGTTTAATTTGGAAGTCACCGAAAAGCGATCGCGTTATTCATAACTTAGGGCATGGGGCATGTTCGCATTGGGCATTGGGCGCCATACCTGCCCATTGGGCATGGGGCATGTTCGCATTGGAGAGTTTTAAGTTTGAAGTTTGATTTTTTTAGTTTTCAGTTATAATTGTTCGGGCTAAAACTTAAAAATCAAAAATTACCAAGATTCCGTAGGGCGGGCATCTTGCCTGCCCAATTTCATTCCCAATTCCGCTCTTCCCAATTCCGCTCTTTCCTATTCCCCATTCCCAATTCCGCTCTTCCCCATGCCCAATGCGAACATGCCCCATGCCCCAATGCGAACATGCCCAATGCGAACATGCCCAATGCGAACATGCCCAATGCGAACATGCCCAATGCGAACATGCCCCATGCCCCATGCCAATTTACAATATTACCGATAGCGAACTGGGTCGCCTGCTCGTCGGCGGTACGGAAAAAGGAATTTGCGCCGTTAGTTTGGGCGATACCGATATCGCACTAGAACAAGAACTAATGCAGCAATATCCCAAGGCTCAGCTTAATAAAAATGATAGTAATCTCAACCGCTGGCTAGATCTGCTGAAAAGTTATATCGCCGATCGCCAAGAAGAGTTAACTCTGCCCTTGGATATTCGAGGCACGGCATTTCAGCAACAAGTCTGGGAAAAGTTGCAGGGTATTCCTTGCGGAACGACTAGCACCTACAGCCAAATTGCCCGGGACTTGGGACGACCCAAAGCAGCTCGGGCAGTAGCTCTTGCTTGCGCTGCTAATTCCATAGCTTTGGCAATTCCCTGCCATCGCGTACTGCGATCGGATGGCAGTCTTGGCGGCTACCGCTGGGGTTTGCAGCGCAAGCAAGCGCTGTTGGAAAAAGAATACAAATTGCTTGACAATATTAATATCAAATCCCGTTAAAGAATTACAGTAGGGGCGGTGCCCCCGGGAGCGCCCCATACCAACCGCAGCCTCTCCAATGCCCAATGCCCCATGCCCCATGCCCCATGCCTATTGTAATTGCCAAATTCTAACGGTGCCAGAGGCGCTGCCGCTGATGAGTTGCTGGCCGTCGGGGCTGAAAGCAACAGACATCGCTGGACCGGATGATTCTCGGAGGGTGGAGAGCAGTTTTTGAGTTTTTAAATACCAAACTTTTATCGTGCAATCGGTGCTGGCGCTGGCAAAAGTTTGGCCGTCGGGGCTGATGGCAATACAGTTTACCAAACCCGAATGCACCGGCATCGTAGCGATTTGTTCTCCATAACCGGGATTTTCAACCTTCGCTCCCAGGAGCTGCCAAAGCTGGATTGTCCCATCTCCATTGCCGCCGATTAAAGTTTGGCCGTCCGGGCTAATGGCTAAGGATTCTACAACGTCTAAACTGCCAGTTAGAGTTAGGATTTGGCTGCCAGTCTCCAGATCCCAAAGCATTATGCTACCGTCCCCCCGACCGCTGGCGAGGGTTTTGCCATCGGGAGTTATGGCAAGGGCATAAATCGGCGCGCTATAATCGCTCAAAGTAGAGATAGCCTCCCCTGTATCTAGATTCCAGAGCTTAATAGTTTCGTCAAAGCTACCGGAAATTAGGGTTTTGCCATCGGGGGTAATGGCTAGGGCGCGGACGGAGCCGCCGTGACCTCGGATAGTTTTTTTCAGAGTGCCTTCCGGCAAATTCCATATAACAATAGTTTTATCCCAACCGGCACTAACGAGGGTTTCTCCGTCGGGGCTGATGGCGATCGCCAAAATACCGCGATCGTGTTCTGAAAGAGTATCCTCCAGATGGCCGCTATCTAGATCCCACAGTTTTATGCTGGTATCCAAACTGGCGCTAACCAATAGAGGCGATCGCGGACTAATAGCTATAGACCTTACCCAGTCTGAATGGGCTGGCAGGCTATGAACGCATTGCCAATTCAAAGGCTCCGGCTCCGAGATAAACTTCGGTAGCATCGGTGCTGACTTTGCCGACTTGGCTGACTTGGCCGACTTGGCCGACTTGGCCGACTTTGCAGACTTTGTCCCTGTCGTATTTTGGGAATAATTCTGGGAATTACTCTGGGAATTACTCTGGGAATTACTCTGGGAATTACTCTGGGAATAACCCTGGGAATAACCCTGGGAATTGCCTCCTATTTCTTCTGGGTTTTGCAAAAAATTTTGCAAGCCTGCATCAGGGCCTAATACCCTCTCCAATCCATTTTCCAAGCGCTCGACTCTGGTCAAAAGAGAAGACTTATTTAGATAGTCTATTGTATTGGTAATCGACTCTAGCAAATTTGCATAGTATTCTTTGAGAACGGCAACTTCTGCTTCCAGATCGGATATCTCTGTGCCAGATCCAGACTGTGCCAGTGGCGTAGCTCCTTCCCCACGAAATAGGCTAGGCGTCGAGTCGCTATTGGCCTCTATCTCTGGAGCGATCGCTCCCAATGGCGACCTCTGGGCAAAAGGCTCCATCATATTAGCTGCTGGCAAACCCCGCATTTCCTGGCGCAGGGTTTCCATCTCTTCTGAAAGCTGTCGGTGCAGTCGATTCAGCTCTCGCCCTGTCATGCGCCGCCAATCGACATTGAACATCCTATATCTATTAATGACGTTGAGCAACAGCGTGCAAAACAAAAAAGACAGAGCCACATAGAGTAACGGCGGTATAAATACTGCAGCTACCAATCCCAAACCGAAAGCCAGGAGACAGACATATTCTGCAATTTCTAGGGTATGGCGGTTATTAGACATTGTTTTTTACCCCCTGGGTTTCCATTATTATCCCAATACCTTTACGCTTTTGCCTTGATAGCAGTAAGCTTTCAGCTTTCAGCTTTCAGCAGTTAGCTAAAGTCCTGCCGATTATTAGCTATGGCGACCGATCGACTTGTCCTAACTTCAATGCGTAGTGCTTTCACCCTTTTCCCGCGCGAGACCCACACCCCGGGCGAAACCCGAAACCCTTTAACCGTAGGGGCTTTTCGGCTCCCGAAACCGGAAAAATAGCTGCGGTAAATTACCCTACACCCCACACCCCACACCCCACAGCCCACACCCTAAACCCAATTTTACACCCCCTAGCTACAAACTTAATATGCTGCGCGCCAGAGTGAAGTAAATCAAAACCCCCAAGACATCTACAGCGGTGGTGATAAATGGAGCGGACATTAATGCTGGATCTAAACCGAAGGAGCGAAATAGAAAAGGAAGAGAAGAACCAGAAACCGATGCTAAAATTGATATGGCGACTAGACTGCTGCCTACCGCTAAGGCTACGGGTAAGTTGCCCTGGAGCAAATAAGCCCAGACCGTTGCCATAGTTCCCAAGATAAAACCAAGCAAGGCACCGGCAAGGGCTTCTCGCCAAATGACCTGAAAGGGACCAAGCAAGCGGATTTCATCGGTATTCAAGCCTCGAATTACCACCGTTGAGGATTGGGCACCTACATTGCCGCCGGTGCCGGTGAGCAAGGGAATAAAGGCGGCTAGCACCACTACCTTTTCCAATATATCTTTTTGGGAGTTGATAATGGTGCCGGTGACAGTATTGGTTATGAGCAGGACTAAGAGCCAGAGAACTCGCCGACGAGCAACGGTGAGCAAATTAGTCTGAAAGTAATTATTGTCCCCGTCGGATTGTACCCCGCCCAAGGCATAAATATCTTCGGTGGTTTCCTGTTCGAGGATGTCGATAACGTCGTCAACGGTGATTACGCCTACTAACCTTTCTTCGCTATCCACTACCGGCACGGCTAGAAAATCGTAGCGCTGGATAACCCGGGCAACTTCTTCTCGATCCGTATCGGTGTGAACCCAGACCGCATCGGTGGTCATAATTTCTTGAATTGTTTGCACTGGCTGAGATATGACCAAATCTCGCAGGGAGACAATTCCGGTTAAGCGGCGAGCGCTGTCAGTGACGTAGAGATAATAAACAATTTCGGTTACTGGGGCCAGAGCGCGAATTCTTTCTAGAGTTTGGGCGACGGTGTAGGTTTGTTTGAGAGAAATATATTCCGGAGTCATTATCCGCCCCGCTCTTCCTGCTTCATAGCCGAGGAGCAGAGCGGTTGAGTGCCATTCGCTTGGGGACAGCTCCGCACGGAGACGGCGGACTACTTTGGCCGGTAATTCTTCAAAAAGACGAGCCCGGTCGTCCGGCGACATGTTTTCTACGATGTTTAGCACTTCCTGCTGCTTGAATTGCTGGAGCAGATCCTGCTGAATTCCGGTGTCGAGATGTTCGTAAACGTCGATCGCTTCGTTTTTGGAGAGCAAGCGAAAGATAATTACTCGCATCGCTTCTGGCAATCCTTCAATTGCTTCGGCGATGTCTGCAGGCTGTACCGGCACTAAAATTGCTTTAGCTGCTTTTAGGTCCCCTTGCTCTAGGAGAGCTTTTAGCTGCGATCGCACTAGCTCTCTTAGTTCTCTCCGCGAAATGGTCCCGAGGGGAGAGGACGGGTTGGTATTCTCACTCAAAGCAGACTCCCTGGATCCAGTCCGACTAGGTTGGTTTCAGCTTTTATTATCTAGCTAGTTTTATTGGATTCTAACGGTTTATAGATTCATAGTTTACTATCTGATTGCATGGGGAAGGGTGTAGGGTGTGGGGTGTGGGATGTGGGGTGTGGGGTGTAGGGTGTGGGGTGTAGGGTGTGGGGGGTAGGGTGTGGGGTGTGGGGTGTAGGGTGTGGGGTGTAGGGTGTGGGGTGTGGGGTGTAGGGGGTGTAGGGTGTGGGGTGTGGGGTGTGGGATGTGGGGTGTGGGGTGTGGGGTGTGGGGTGTGGGGCATGGGGCATGTTCGCATTGGAGACAGGACTTACGCAACTATGCTATAGATCGGGGCAACCACGGGGGGATTGCCCCTACAAATACTAGATATGGACAGGCAAGCGTAAGTCCTGAGGGACAAAGGGACAAAGGGAACTTTCCCCGGCTCTCCCGGCTCTCCCGGTTTACAGGTCCCCGTTTACCCCCATCTCCCCCCTCTCCCGGTCTCCTTGTCCCCCGGTCCCCTTGTCTCCCCCTCTCCCGGTTTCCTTGTCCCCTTGTCTCCCCATCTCCCCCATCTCCCCACCCTTCCCACACCCCACACCCCACACCCTACACCCTACACCCCCGACTTTCCCTATCGCCTATTCCCCCCAATCAGCTCGCTATCTACAAAAGTTTTAATCGTATAATCCACTTCTAGGGTTGTCTGGCTCCCGGCTGGTACTTCTATGTCTTGCCAGCGATAGCCACCTTTAATAGGAGTGCCCCGCTCTTGCTGCTCGTACTTCTCCCAGTCGGGGACAACGCGATCGATTTGTACGTCAACCTTGGCTCCTTCTTCGGGAACGGGCAAGCGATCGCGCACTTCTATCCGAGAGCTGCGGGGCAAATTATTGGCAATTTCGATTTTGACTTGATGGCGCAATTCATTAAAAGCAACAATTGTTTCGCCGGAACGCGCCTCTTGATAAAAAGTATTCCGCGCCACTTTAATTGCTTGCTCGACTCCCAGACCTAATTCCATCTCCGCTTTCGGCGGCACCGTGTCGATATTGGTCGAGAGGATATATTCCCCATCCACATAGACATCGGCAGGTCCAGAAAGTAGCGGTGCCGATAAGGGATTGCGCAGTTGGGCAATGCGGAAAACGTTGCTGTCTTCCCGGGGAACTACTACATAGCGCACTTGCACTTCTGTACTGTTGCTAGTTAAGGCTACGGAATGAAACTGGCCGTCGCTGGGAACGTCGATGCGACCGTCGGCGCTGTAGGCATAGTCAAAAGAACCCGCTGCGTTGCGGACGTTAATGCCACCGGGAGGCAGAGCAAGATTCAGGGAATTCCGCGCTTTCGATACTGCTTGTTGCAATACTTCGGTAATGTTAAAGCGAATTACTAATTCCTGTCGCTTGAGAATTTCTAGATAAGCTTCCTGCTGTCCGACCAGAGATAGTTTGCCCCGCTTGTCTGGGTCAGATGCCGCTCCCATCTGCATCTGACCGTAAGCGAAGATGTCGGGGGCGGTGTCTCCGTAGGCAAGTCCCTCTGCTTCTTCAGCCGCAGTAGCCGCAGCCACAGGCGCTTCCATCTTGGCGGATAAGGCGGCAAACCCAGAAGTTTCTTTCTTTCTTGCTCTTCTTCTGACTTGTCCGCCCGGTATTGGCGCTGCTGGAGGGACAGCCGATCGCATCGTGACTTTTTCTAAACTTTGGCTTTCCTCTGTCCTCAGTTCGGCATAACCTTTAGATCGCAGAGACTTGGCGATATCTACTTCATTATATAAAGTGTCTTCAGCTAGTTCTTCTTCGTCTGCTTCAAAATTAAAACTTGCTACTAACTCTCTACGCTCTAGTTCGGCCTCATCGTCAACAACTCCTATTGTAACCCCGTCGTCAACAACTCCTATTGTAACTGAGGCACCAGCAGCGGCACCGGGAGCTATGGGGATTGGTTCCGGTAGCGGGGCAACTTGGGTTTTGGGGAGTTGGTTAATAGTTTCTGGCTGGCGAGCTGCAGAAAGCGCTGCTTTTTTCTGGCGATCGAAGTCTTCAAATAAAAGTTGGGCTCCAGCGGGAGGACGACGCCAGCCAGATTTGCGCGGTATGGGTTGGGGACGGCCGATTCTCAGAGAGGCTAGCTCCGGCAATTCGCATTTTTGCATTGGCAAGGCGGTGGAGAGTTCTAGCTGTACGCCCGACCAGTCTTCGCCGGTTTGCTGACAAATTAAGGCGCGAACTGCGATCGCCGCACTATTGGCAACGCTATCCAAACGGCAGACATAGGTTGGCGTCCAGCGAGCGCCGGGGACAAAATATTCTAAGACGAGCCGGATTTTATTATTGCTTTGCTCGCCAGAATTTTCGCCGTTATAGCTCAAGCGGATAACAGCAGTTTTGCGCAGTTCGTGAGGTCTGGCATCTTTGGCAGTAGAAGCCCGAGCCTGTTTTTCTTGCAAGTCAACAAGACGTTCCCGAGCTTGCCGCAACTTTTCCTGGGTTTCTCGCCGTTCCTGGAGTCGGACGCGGACTTGCTCGTCTTTAAAATTATTGAGGGCAAGTCTGGTGCTGGTGGGGGAAGGGGGTGGCGCTTTGCCGCGCTCGCCGTCGGGGCGATCGGGAACTTCGAGCCGATACAGACTGTTGATTTCGTTGTTGATTAGGGCGATTGTATCTTCAAGGCCGCGAACCTCCGCTGCAGCGGCTCGCACTTCTTCATCAGTAGGAGAGGGTAAGTTTCCCGTGCGGGGAGGAACCGCCAGACCAATGCGGACATCCGTGGCCAAGGCAGCCGTCCCCGCTTCTGCTTCTACCCGCACTCGCACGCTGCTATCGTCGAGGGCTAGGGGCAATCCGGGGATTTCCACTTCTTGCGAAGATTGTAAAAACCTCTCTACCTCGGCGGCGCGCACTATGGTTGCCCCAGAGGCATAGACTTTTACTTTGTCAATTTTTGCGGTTAATTGAATCATTTTGGAATTGAGAATTGGGAATAAAAGCCTTCAGCTCTCAGCTTTCAGCCTTTATATCAAATCCGGTTAATGACCCATAAATCCCGTAGGGGCGGTGCCCCCGCGATCGCCCCAGACCAACCGAGGCGGCCGGGGCGGGCACGGGGGCACCGCCCCTACAGATACTGTGACTGTTTAACCGGATTTGATATTAGCTTAGTGCTTAGGGATTTACAAGAAATAATATCAGATCTGTTTATAGCTTTTCTCAAATAAGTGTAATGAACGATCGGGTTGGGCGCGTAGGGGCGACAGCATCCCCAAGACAGTCTCGGCCGTAGAAATACAACCCCCGTAGTGGGATGCTTCGCCCCAGATAACCTCGCATCAATTTGAGAAACGCTATAATCGCCCTAAAAAAAGTCAAGTCCTGCGTAGGACGGGCGGGACGCCTGCCCTACCTGGCTCTTCGGACTCTCGGAAGCCCGTCCTACGGAATCTTCGATGTCCAATGTAATGGAACAACTACGCGGATTCGATCTAAACTCATAAAACGCATTTCTTTTTCCTCCTGGTAGCGTTCCATCCCTCATCTTTCTTCTCCTACACCCTACACCCTACACCCTTATTCATCGCACTACCCACAGTCTCTACCCTCCCTCATCTTTCTTCTCCTACACCCTACACCCTACACCCTACACCCTTATTCATTCTACCCTCCCTCATCTTTCTTCTCCTACACCCTACACCCTACACCCTTATTCATCGCACTACCCACAGTCTCTACCCTCCCTCATCTTTCTTCTCCTACACCCTACACCCTACACCCTACACCCTTATTCATGGCATAAGATAGGCGTCCCGGCCGCAGGATAGGCAATACGCCTGTCCTGCGGGGACACCGGAGAGTGTTCTCACTCAAAAAAACCGTCGGTAAAGTCTCTTTTACATTCAAATAAAGCCCTGGGGATAAGCGAGATGCCTGTCCCCAAAGAGCCTAGGGACTAGGGAGATATGAGCATATTGATTTCAATTAATCCTTCCACCGCTCTCTGGCATTGATCCAGAGTCAGGGGGCAATCCTGCAGAATGCGATCGCTTCGCCTTTCGGTGTTTTTGTACGTACAGCCCAGGACGAAAGCCTCATGGCGCGTACAAGACCGTTTGCGATCGCGCGGATCTCTATAAGTATTAATCTTCAGGTCATCTAAGGACCGTTGGTATTCGCTCATCTACTTAATCCCAATTTTTGGTTAGATAGGGGGACGTATTTTGTCTTGCTTTTTCTAGCACATTTTTACTATAGCATCATTTTTTAAATTGTCAACCCCTTTTCAAAACTTTTTTAGAACTTTTTTGTAAATGCTCTATTTTTCAAGAGGCCCGATTGCCTTAGTCAAAACTGTGGGAAGGGTGGGGAGGGTGGGGAACTGTAGGAACTGCGGGGACTGTGAGGACTGTGGGGAGTATCGGCAATAAGAGGAGATTTGCCGAGAGACAAGAAATAAAAATTAATCTAGATTTTTTTCGATTAACCCTTGACAAACTTAGCCGCTTGGTTTAGGATGTTATTGTGGGAAAATGTGCGCCCATATATATTGCAGTAAAACCGGAAAATAAACTATTTTGAAATAGCCAGCAGCAAGCAGCGATCGCGCCCCCATCTCGCTGGCAAATGGCATGGCGATCGCAACCCGGACAGGGAAATAGGCGTTGGTATTGGTTTTGGCGAAAGTATTGATATTAGGACTTACGCAAATTGTAGAGATGCAACCCTAAATGTAGGGGCGATTTCACCATTTGCCCTACCAGATACAGGGGCAATGCGTAAGTCCTGAATAAGCTGACTGCTCAGAGCTGACGGGAGCATTTCACTTTTGTAATACAGCAGTAGTATTTGAGTCGTAAATTTTATGGGGCTCCTAGCCCTTCCTTAATGCGCTTTATTCGACTTTCAACCCACCCCTAACCCCTCCTCGGAGGGGTTAGGGGTGGGTCTCTTACACACATAGATCGGCCCGGAGGGCGGGAGCATTTCAATTTTGAAATGCTCCCGAGCTGAGAGCTGAGAGCTGAAAGCCGATCGCTTTTTTGCCCAATGCCCAATGCCCTATGCCCTATGCCCAATGCCCCAGCCTATAGTCTGTGTTAAGCTCTCGACTAATTCAATGGAGTTGCAAGGAGATTTGAGAATGGGTCGGGTATTTATTACTGGAGCGGGACGGGGATTGGGATTGGCTTTTGTCAAGCAATGCCTGGAAAGGGGCGATCGCGTGTTTGCTGGGGTGCGGCGGCCGGAGAAGGCAGAGCAAGTCCAATCTCTGTTGGCAGAATACCCAGAGCAACTGGAGCTAGTTGCTCTGGACGTTACCGATGCCGATGCCCTGGAAGCATCTTGGCAGCAAATTAGAGAAAAGACAGAAGTTCTGGATCTGCTGATTAATAATGCGGGGATTAATTCTATGAGCGCCGATGCTGGCGGTTCGGCGGCACATTTAAGGTTGGGTCAATTGGAGAGCGATCGCATTTTATCTATGTTCAATGTCAATGCGATCGCTCCTTTGATGATTGCCCAGCGCTTTATCGACTTGCTCGAAGGCAGCAGCTCTCCCCGCATAGTCAGCATTTCTTCTTGGCTCGGCTCCTTAACTAAAAAAAGTAGCGGCGGCAATTACAGCTACTGTGCCAGCAAAACTGCCCTCAATATGCTGATGCGCTGTTTGGCTTTTGACGTTCTGCCCAAAGGAATCGTCAGTATTGTTGTCAATCCCGGCTGGGTGCAAACGGACATGGGCGGTTCCCGAGCGAAGCTAACTCCCGAGGAGTCGGTAGCGGGAATTCTTAATGTGGTTGAAAACCTAACTGAAACGGACGCCGGTCGTTTTCTCAACTGGGACGGTAGCGAGCATGCCTGGTAAAGGGCAAAAAATTAGGGTGTAGGGTGTAGGGTGTAGGGTGTAGGGGAAGAAAGAAGGGTGTAGGGAGAAGAGAAAAACTTGAGAGTCTTGGCAATACCTTCGCCAAAATGCAAAAACACCTTATATGCAGGGAGGCTCGGGAACCAACCCAACAAATGCCTGTTCGTTCACCAACGCCAGATCCCCCCAACCCCCCTTAAAAAGGCTTTTTAAGGGGGGTTGGGGGGATCTGGCCCTGCGGTAAAATGGCGAAGGTATTGCTTGGGAGAAATGATTAATTCCCCACAGCCTACACCCTACACCCTTCCTTGGGTAATTGGGCATTGGGCATTGGGCATTGGGCATTGGGAACAGGAGACATGCCGCATAGGGCATAGGGCATTGGGCATTGGGCATTGGGCTCAACGACGACGGTCGGGAGAGCCATTGGGCCCAACGACTTACAAAAATCGCGTCCTCGATACCCCAATGCCCAATGCCCAATGCCCTATGCCCAATGCTGACTGGTCCCTCTTAACAAAAAAACTTTTTCACAAAACTGCTCCTTTTTTCGTCTTATATATAGAGGCGTAAATCGCCCGAAGGCACCAAGAAAATTGAATCAATCTCATTAGATGAGACCAAGGAGCGTCGCAGAGAAAATCTCAGGCGTTAGCCCAGCAGTTATAGCAGTAAACTGTCAGCGATCGGCGGTCAGCTAAGCCGCGACTACTGCCGTTTCTAGCGGGAGCATTTCAATTTTGTAAAAAGTAACCCAAAGGGCTTTGTTTGTGTAGCCGCGCCAGCCGCCTGGGAGGCGGGGCTTACGCCTATAGGCGTCAGGCGACGTCAGGCGGCGGGCGTGCAAAATTGAAATGCTCCCGTTTCTAGCTTTGGCCAGCTTTGAATTATCCGCTCCCTTAATGCGCAGTGTTATACCGATCTAACTAATATCCGATAAAACACTGACAAAAAGATTCGTAAGCTGCCGTAGGACGGGCGTCCCGCCTGTCCGCCGTACCAGTAACGGACAGGCGGGACGCCCGTCCGGAGCAGGACTTGACCTTTTTTAGGGCGATTAAACGGATTCGATTTAAGCAGGGCAAGGTCTAAGTTTTGACGATATTCGACAACTTCTAGGACGGGGAAGGGCAAGACCAGAAGTCCCAAGCATTCGAGTCTCTAGCTCGGAGTTTGAAACGACCTTGGTTCTACTAGACAAAAGTTTTTTTTCACAAAACCGCTCCTTTTTTCGTCTTATATATAGAAGCGCAAATAGCCAGAAAAGACCAAGTAGGTTAAGTCAATCTCATTAGAGGAGAGAAAAAACCGTGGCAGATATCGTCAGCACTCAAATTACAGATGCAGTGACGCAGGCCAATGTCAAAGTGCTGGGGGATTCCCCGGCAATGGCGCTGAGCAATCTGTATCAAACTATTTCCCAATCTTTGAGCTTGTCGGCTCAAAATGCGGTTACTTCTCAACAACAAACGAATATCATACATCAGACTACCACGACCCAGGGTGTCAGCCTTCTGTACTCCGTCGATACGGCGGCGATCGGTTCGGCAACGGGCAAAGTTATCCGAGCGGAGACTCCCGATACCTTGACTAATGTTATAGCTGTGGTTAATGCCCTCAAAGACCTGAAATAAAGGGATTTTAACAATAGCGATCGAGGCATAAAGGTCGAAACGAGACTCGAAAGTCTAATACCATTTCTGTATGAAGATGCAACAAATTCGCCGTTCGGGCGCTCGCTTGTCGTAGGCGACAGCCTGCCCTCTGGGGCATAGCCTCCGTTGGCGTAGCCTTGGGCTTCGACTCCGCTCAGCCCGAACGGCTAATAAAGGTTATTATTGCGTGCAGCAACAAAGGATTGGTCTAAGTACCTTGCAATCAAACGCTGAAAGATAAGGAGAAAGAACTATGGCAGATACAGTAAGCACCGTAATAACAGATGCAGTAACTCAAGCTAATGTCAAAGTGTTGGCTGAGTCTCCGGCCATGTCTCTGAGCAATCTGTATCAGACTATTTCTCAGTCCCTGAGCTTGTCGGCACAAAATGCAGTCACCGCTCAGCAGCAATCGAATATAATCCATCAAACTACTACGACTCAAGGAGTCAGCCTAATCTATTCAATTGATACGACAGCAGAAGGGGATGTAACTGGTAAACTTCTGCGGGCGGATACGGCAGATGTCTTGGCTAATGTTCTCGGTGTGGTTAATGCCCTCAAAGACCTGAAATAAAAGACTTTAACGACGGCAATTAAAGAATCGGGTTCGAGACGAGAATCGAAAGTATAATACCCATTTCTGTATGAAGATGGAACAAATTCGCCGTTCGGGCTGAACTCTGAGCTTGTCGTAGGTGTAAGCCTGCCCGGAGGGCATAGAGTCGAAGCCTCCGTTGGCGTAGCCTTGGGCTTCAACTCCGCGAGCGGCCGAAAGGGGAATATAGCAGTAAGCGGTCAGCAGTCAGCAGTCAGCAGTCAGCTAAAGTCCTGCCATACGCAATAGAGAGAGATTTGTGACTGTCAAACACCTTAATCGGTAGTGTTATAAAGGTTATTATTGCGTGCAGCTTCATAAAGAATTAGTCTAAGTCCCTTGCAATCAAACGGTGAAAGATAAGGAGAAACAACTATGGCAGATAGAGTAAGCCCCGTAATAACAGATGCAGTAACTCAAGCTAATGTTAAGGTGTTGGCCGAGTCTCCGGCTATGTCCTTGAGCAATCTGTATCAGACTATTTCCCAGTCCCTGAGCTTGTCGGCACAAAATGCAGTCACCGCTCAGCAGCAATCGAATATAATATATCAAACTACTACGACTCAAGGAGTCAGCCTCATCTATTCAATAGATACGGCAGCAGAAGGGGCTACAACTGGCAAACTTTTGCGGGCAGATACTCCCGATGTTTTGGCTGATGTTATCGGTGTTGTTAAAGCTCTCAAGGATCTCAAGTAAAAAGACCCCTTGCTAGTTAGTCGAATTAGCAAAAGAACTAGCCGGCTTCGACAAGAGCGATCGCCCGAACGGCGGATTGCATGCTTCATAAAGATTTGGTCTAACCAAGGAATCAATAAAGAGAAGCAACTATGGCAGATAGAGTAAGCCCCGTAATAACAGATGCAGTAACTCAAGTTAATGTCAAGGTGTTGGCCGAGTCTCCGGCTATGTCCTTGAGCAATCTGTATCAGACTATTTCCCAGTCCCTGAGCTTGTCTGCCCAAAATGCAGTCACCTCTCAGCAGCAATCGAATATTGTCCATCAAACTACTACGACTCAAGGAGTCAGCCTCATCTATTCAATTGATACGGCAGCAGAAGGGGATGTAACTGGCAAACTTCTGCGGGCGGATACGGCAGATGTTTTGGCTAATGTTATCGATGTTGTTAAAGCCTTGAAAAACCTAAATCCGCCGGCTCCAACTGCGGGCGCATAAAAGTAAGTTTCTGGCTGCTTGCGTTACGCGCCAAGGGCGTAACCCCGGGCAAGACTATCCACCGATAATAGAGGAGGGAGGTTGGCCGTGGAGGAAAATTCGGCGGCAAATAATGACATAGTAGTTGAGGTGGAGGTAATCCCAGAAGGCTCTCTCCCAAAAAAGTCTCGCGAAGAGTCTAGGGATGTTGGAGAGGAAGCGGAGATAGAAGAGCGATCGCCAGAAGAGGAGACAATCGAGTCCCTTCGAGAACCAATACTATCCCCAGATGAGGTGATAGAAGCAAAAATCGAGTACCTTCGAGAACCGACACCGAGCCATGACTTGCCGAGCGATTCCCCCAGTCACCTCCCCCAAGAGGCGGAAGCAAATTCCCCGGCAACAGGATTGGGAAGTCAATATCAATTGTTGGCTCAAGCTATAGCTGAGGTGAATAGAAATGCAGTGCTAACCCAACTGCAAATAAACGAAGCACAGCAGAAGGCGATCGCCCAAAATTTAGAGAGGATGACAGCGGCCGGGACTTACAAAAAAGGGCGGGGTAACCCGAACCTGGTTGCGAGGCAACGCAAAATTCTTAACAATATGTACTCGCTGATGCAAGTCTTCGAGGAATGGTAATAGTCTAGGGTGTGGGGTGTGGGGTGTGGGGTGTGGGGGGAATTGGGAATTGCGCAGAGAACCTTGAGGATCGGCTGGTTTGCATACCCCTTGTCGTTCGGCTTTTGCCCTTTGCCTTTTGCCCTTTGACTTTTGACTTTTGACTTTTGACTTTTGACTTTTGACTTTTGCCTTTTGCCCTTTGACTTTTGACTTTTGACTTTGGACTTTTGAACTATGGCAGATGTTAGCGTCACAAGCGGTTCCTCGCCAGCGAAACAACCGAATATGACCGTGAACCCACAAGTTACCGATGGGGTGACGCAAACAAATGTCAGCGTTCTCGCGGTAGCGCCGGCTCAGTCGATGGGGTTGGTTTACCAAACTATGGCGCAATCCATTAGCTTGTCAATGCAAAATGGTGTGGCAGCCCAAGGGGGAATGCAGCAAATTAATGCGGCGATCGTAGGGACGGCCGTCCAAAATATAATGGCTTTGGGAAAGAAGTAGTTATCGTATGACATGATGATTGTGGGGGTAACGCACTTGTTACCCAATGGGTGGGCGGAAATTTTTGATGCGTTGTCGCGTTGCTTAGCGCCGGCCCCTGACGTTGGTTCTGGTCCAGAATTAAGTCCAATGGGAATAGATTAGTTTTAGTGGTTTTTATGGATTGGCCGCCCAAGGGGTTGTGCAGGGAGGTAATGGGCGGTGGGGTGCTGATGAATAGCGTCTTGGTGATGGCAACGTATAGATGTTATGGAGGTGAGCGGTGAGCGGGGAGATGCGACTTGCGAGAGTAGGGGATAGGTTGCGGTCGTTGGACGGTGATTGGGTAAGGTTTGTTCACGAGGAGGGATGGAGGGGTTGGGAGGTGTTTAGTTCGAGGCAGGCATAGTTATCATCACATTGTGGATTACGGAATATTGGTCAGACGGCGTACACGTAGGAGGGAGATGGACAGATGTACCCAATGATGAGAAGGAAATTGAGAGCGGGGAGGAGGGCCACGGGGACGGAGGCAATGGCTGAGGAAGTCGTGCGAGGCAGCATACCAGGGCGGACTCGGGGGATACGCAGGGCAAGTGTATCGAATGTTGTGTGGGATCGGCGTTTGGTTGGTTGTGATACGGAAGGAAGTGAGAATGTATCGTGTATGATGATTCCGGGATTTGGTGGGAAGTTGAAGAAGTGGCAAAGACATGCGGTTTTTGCGAGGGATGTTTATAATTCACCTGATTGGATAAAGGATGCGCCCTGCAGTGGATTGAGGTACAATATTGGTCGTGCGCTGTCCAATTGTACGGCTCAGTGGAATGAATTAGAGAATGGGCGTACAGAGGGGGAAGATGCGAGACATAGGATGCGGGAATGTTACCGATATGCGTACAAGTTAGCGTTGCGTGCAAATTTGTTGTGTATGAATGAACTTGAGGTGCCGTCGGGCGATATATTAGATAATCTTGGGTATTATGATAACAGCGTAATTAACAACCAACCGAATTTTTGACGTGTGTGTGGGGATTGTACGGGGATGTGTTGGAGTCGGGTTGGGGAGGTGCGAGGGGAGGTTAGCGTACCTGTTTCAGTGGTCACGGAGAGGGTCGATTGGCCTGCCTCAGGAGGCGATCAAGAGGGATAGTCCCCGCGATGGGTTGTTCATGCCACGGCCTCGATTAGTCCTTCCGCAGTTACACCCCTCCGGCGAACCTGACCCGAGACTAACTTCGCAACCCACTCCACCTTTGACCCAACTCCACCAACGCCGAACGTAATCGCCAATGCGCCGAAGGGGGAGAGAGTGGGAAGGAGTGGGAGAGAGTGGGAAGGAGTGGGAGAGAGTGGGAATGAGTGGGAATGAGTGGGAATGAGTGGGAAAGGATTAAACGAAATTCTCTCCCCATCTCTCCCCATCTCTCCCCATCTCTCCCCATCTCTCCCCATCTCTCCCCATCTCTCCCCATCTCTCCCCATCTCTCCCCATCTCTCCCCGCAGCTCGGCCAAAACGCGATTCACCACCCGAATCGCGCGGCGCAGCTTCCAGCGGGTTGGCGCTAGCACCACCCAGTCATCCATATAGCGCACGAGAAAGTGGGAAGGAGGGGGAGTGAGTGGGAAGGAGGGGGAAGGAGTGGGAAGGAGTGGGAGAGAGTGGGAAGGAGTGGGAAGGAGTGGGAAGGAGTGGGAAGGAGTGGGAGAGAGTGGGAAGGTATATATAAATAGGACGCATCTACACTACGAGTAGGGGCAACCACGGGNAATGGTGCAAGGATTTCTCCGTTGCACGAGCCGATTTTCTTGCATCCCTCCGGCTACAAAACAGCCCCAAATCCTTGCCCTGCTTAGGTTTTAGACTTATACTCTTGCCCTATTTTGAGACAATAGTATTGTCTCAAAATAGGGCCAATAGTCTTGTCTTCCTGGCGAGCCTTCATCTTAGCATATTTTCTGTATGAAAACCATCTCTTTTGATGAGTCCCAGAGTGAACACCCTACCCTACACCCCAAACCCCAAACCCCCACACCCCACACCCTACACCCCAAACCCTACACCCTACACCCCAAACCCCAAACCCCAAACCCCAAACCCCAAACCCCAAACCCCACACCCTACACCCTACACCCTACACCCCACACCCCACACCCTACACCCCACACCCCACACCCCACACCCTACCGCCCTGCCATTCGGGCAAAAAGAGCTATTTCTACCCTATCGGCATCAAAATTAAACTGCAAAAATCGCGCCAATATGCCCCGCTGCTCTAGTTTTTGCAAATCAAAGCGAGTTGCTGCAGCGCGCAAACCTTTGACGAATTGCCCCGGGGCGGGTCGCCCGTTAACCAAAACTTCTGGAGCCAGGAGCTGCAGCCGCCGTCCCCGCGCCAAACCTATCCCTGTTTCCACCGTTAGTTTCAGTCGGTCGGTATAGCCCCGTTCTTCTATTTCTGTCTCGAATCGAACTCGATTTTGCTCTAAAAATCGGACTTGGGGATTGACGAGACTATAGCGGCGGGCATTTTGCTGCAATGTCGGCGAACTAAATAAGGTCGGCAATAGACTTTGGAAGTTTTCCAGAAATTCTGGAGAACTCAGGGCTCGGTTAATGTCTGCTTCTTTTAAAACCAAATGCAGGGCAAATGCGGCAGGCGATCGCAATCCTTCCCGTCCCAGATAATTGCGATCTATATTAATAGGGTCTGTTTCCAGCTCCAAAGTATCGATTCGGGCATCCGGCGTCAGCCACAAACCCCGCCCCGCAATCCGCACTCGCTCTACTTTCCCTTGCAACAACTGGTAGCTGGGACTATTGTCAATTCTCACCTGCAACTCTTCGCTAGAGTAGAGCCGCTCCCGAATTTCCCCTGCCACTGCAGCATCGACAACAATTCCTACAGGGGAAGCCAAAGTTAGCAAACCAGATAGTAAAATAGTTAGTAATTCCATAGGTAAAAAAATAGCTTTCAGCGGTCAGCGGTCAGCGGTCAGCTTTCAGCTAGAGAGCGGTAGGCGATCGCCTATAGAGTTTCTCAAATAAGTGTAATGAACCAAAATGTAGGGGCGACAGCATCCCCGCAACTATCTCCGCACTCCTAACGGTAATTTCCGTATTGGGATGCTTCGCCCCAGGTACCTCATTAATTTGAGAACCGCCTATTGCCGGCTTGTAGGGGCGTAGGCTCCGCCTGCCCGTAAGGGCATACGGCCGTTCGCCCTAGGGCGGGGGCGCTTTCAAGGGTATGTTTTTTATAATCCTCCTAACTAAATGAGGGAGATCGGTGGGTTGCATGAGTCTCTGGGGCCTGCGCATTCCAATACAATAATTTTTGCATAAGAGCAAAAGCCGTCTCGGGAATGCTGTCGCCCCTACGCCTAGGGTGTTGACTCTGTGGAATTTTTGCCTTCTTATTTTCATACAGTTTTTCTGTCACCCTTAACTTTTAGTTAGTTATAGCTCTCCTTTTAGAAAGCATGGATGGACCAAGAACTTTATTAGCCCAATCGTCAACGTCACAATTGCGAATCTTCTCCATTGCTTGTTTT
>JAAHFN010000020.1 GCA_010672965.1 Oscillatoria sp. SIO1A7 | reverse complement strand
TAGCAGGATCGACAGGCCTGTATGCGGTTATTATTAAGAACTAACCCTAAACACATGATAATTTTAAGTTTAAAACAAGGCACTTTCTTTGTAAAAAGTCAAACTTATTTAAGATGCGTTTGCCCTGGGTAAACGGGTCTTATCGAAAGATGGCTGCCAACGAGCGAGGGCACTATGCCATAGAGCCCTTGGGAGTGGAGCTAGGACTGTGGAGAGGAAGCTATCAAAACCAAACTCAACTGTGGTTGAGGTGGTGGGATAGCCAGGGCAATCTGTTGCTAACGGGTCGGGAACAAACTGAGATCGAGCGCGCCCGAACCGAACGAGAACGGCAGCGAGCAGATATTGCAGAGCAGAAGCTCGAAGCAGAAGCTCGCAAGAGAGTTGATGCTATTGGTCGGTTGTTTGCGAAGGGACTGGATGCCGAAGAGGTGGCAGAAATTCTGGGGATGACCGTGGAAGAAGTCAGACAGTATGCGCCGTAAGAAAAATGGGGAATGGGGCATTGGGCATTGGGCATTGGGCATTGGGCATTGGGCATTGGGCATTGGGCATTTGTCGATATATTGGCTCGATCGCCTTGCTAAAAAGGTTTGAAATCGACAGAAAAATAGAAGCCATTTTCTTGCCAGGTTCTATCGCGAGAATCAACATCGATTAGAGGAAAGCCCCAGTCAATGCGGGCGCGTAATTTGTCGGCCATTTGCCATTGCAAGCCCAGACCAATACCGATCGCAGTATTGGGGTCTGGGTCCGGGCGTTCGGAACTATTCCAGGCAACGCCAGCATCCACAAACGGAGCCACTTGCAAAACCCCTTCAATTTTCTCAACTTTCAAAACTGGAACGCGCCATTCTGCAGAAGCAAAAGCGCCATTATCAGTTAGGAGAACATCCTGGCGGTAGCCTCGAATGCTGCCAAGACCTCCTAAGCCAAATTGCTCTAGGGGTACTATAGCTCTTGGGGCGAGTTGCACGTCAGAGCGCACTACTAGCAAACTATCTGCTGGAAGGCGGCGCACTAGCTGAGCCTGACCTCGCCAAGAAAAAAATCTTCCGTCCGGGGGTTCCGAGTTTACTGTGGCATCAAAAGCGCCAATCCCCAAACTAAATTGGGAGCGGGCGGCAAAAACTTGGGAGCGATTTCGCCCCGTCCATTCCTGGAAAAACCTAATTGCAGATACCTTAGTTTCCCCATCTTCGTCGGCACCGGGAGATAGGGGAAAGTCTTCTCCCAGCAGGGAGGTTTGGCTTTCCTGTCGTGCAAAAGTCAGACCCAAAACTAGCTCCTTAGTTGGGCTTTGCACTATTGGCTGGCGCAAGCCAAATTCCAAATAGCGAGAGTCTCCGGTAATATCTACGCGATCGAAGGGAGGCTCGATTACTTCGGTGTCGGTGAAGCCACCCCCTATCGAAATGGTGCCGTTGCGGGCATTAACAGGAATGCTATAGTTCAGATCCAGGGCATTGCTGCCTTCAGTATTAGTATAGGATGCGCTCAAGGTATCTCCGAAACCCAGTAGGTTCGCGTGGTTGAGACGTATTCCCCGTCTGAAGCTTCCGACGCTCGGAGCCCGACCGTTATCTACAAATAGCTCTGCAGTAAAGGGGTTGGCCTCGGCTACGGTAACTTCTAGCAAGCTCAATTCGGGGCGGGAGCCGGCCGACAAGTCTGCGGATATGTTTTCTATGCGAGGGTCGAGAACCAATAGTTGCAGAGCTTCTACGATTTTGTTTTGATTGAGGGGCGCTCTGGCGGCAAGGTCTAATCTACTTCTAACGTAGTTATTTCGCAGGCGTCTAGTTCCAGTAACTTTAAGATCTTCAATGCCCCCTTCGATAATTTGCACTGTAACGGTTCCATCTGTAAGAGTTTGAGCGGGAATAATGGCTCCAGAGTTTATATAGCCGGCATCTACATATAGTTCGGTTATTTTGGCTTCGGCTTGGAGCAATTGGGCAAAGGCGATCGCTTTGCCGACAAATTCCGCCAATTCCTCGCTTAACTTTTCGGCGCTGAAGGCCGTGTTGCCCTCGAATTCAAATCGCTCGATAATAAAGGTTTCTGGCGGAGTATCTTCGTTTGCCCTGGCGGATGGGTTGTTTGTGGAAGCTTCTGTGGAAGGTTGCGATCGCTCTTCCTTAAAACTTACGCAAATTGTCTTGCACGCCCTCAGTGTAGGGGTCAACGGCCGTTGACCCCTACCAGATATAGAGGTAATGCGTAAGTCCTCTTCCTCAAAGGCTTCCTCAGAGGCGATCGGGAATCTAAGGGACTTGCGCAGAAATAAAGTACCAGTCCAAGAACGTTCTTTGACCCCCACCGTTCGGGCTGAGCCTGTCGTAGGCGAAGCCTGCCCGGAGGGCATAGCCGGTACATTATTAACTCGCAAGTCCCTAAGGCTCTTCTCGTTAGGAACTTCAGCTCTCGCGTTTTGGGCGATCGCACCAGAAGCAGTTGCCACGATGGTGAAGAATGCCGATAAGATTGGACCGCTGCGCTGCAAAAATTCGATCGCCATTTTCTTTGCCAAAGGTTTAAATAAAAAAACTGGTTTTATAGCAATACGGACTCAGGTTAGGACAACTCTACGGCCGTATGCCCTACGGGCACGCTGCGCTAACGCCCCTACAAAACCTTTGTCCTAAACCGTCTTGGTACTGCAATAGCTCGCAATCGATCCGATTTTAGCGTAGCCGCCTGAAGGGCTTTGCGGTCCCAAAAAACAGGTTGGCAGGCGATCGCAGGTCTCTTATATATATTTGAGAACCCCGGTTTTTTCAAAAAACCGGGGTTCTTTTTAGGATCCAATTACCAATTTCCAAGCTGCGGCGTTTGCAGGCGTTCGGGCCTCTTGAATTCTAGGACATATCAAAAAAAGTTTTAAAAAATTTTTGAAAAAGGGTTGACAATTTAAAAAATGGTGTTATAGTAAAAATATGAAACAAAAAGCAAGGCCAAAAGCCAGCCCCTACCTAACCAAAAACTGGGATTACATGATGAGCGAATACCGAGGGTCCTTAGATGACCTTAAGATTAATACCTACATAGATCCGCGCGATCGCAAACGGTCTTTTACGCGCCTAGAGGTTTTCTTCCTAGGCCGTATGTACAAAAACACCGAAAGACGAAGCGATCGCATTCTGCAGGATTGCCCCCTGACTCTCTCTGCAATGCAACAGAGCGGTGGAAGGATTAATTGAAATCAATACGCTCATATCGCCCTAGGCTCTGTTGGGACAGGCATCTCCCTTGTCCCCAAGGCTTTATTTGAATGTAAAAGAGATTTTTTTACCAAGGTTTTTCTTTGACTGATAATATGCTCCCGTAAGACAGGCAGGACGCCTGTCTTACGGGAGCATATTTGTGGCGCTAGTTTTGGGGGTGCGAGATTACGCGAGCGAGTTATGAAGCTGCTCGCCCGCGCCGAATTCAAGCGCCGCCAAACCCCGCCGGGGTTAAGAGTCACCGATCGCACTTTTGGTAATGGTTGGCGACTGCCGATTGCCTTGCGATCGCGTTCACTCAATTAAGCAAACATCAAGCGCCCTTTCGGTTCGGGAATTGGACGGCCTAATTCCCGAGCCGTCTCTATCCACTCTTCCATAATAGTTTCTACATTTTGAATTGCTTCTTGATATGTCGCACCATCGGCAGCGCAGCCCGGTAATTCTGGGACTTCGGCAATAAATGCCCCATCTGGTTCGCTCCAATACAGGACAATTTCATAGCGCAGCGTCATCTTTACCTCCTAGATGGTACTTGAGAATATAGCGGTCAGCAGTCAGCGGTCAACAATAGGGGCGTAGGCTCCGCCTACGCCCCTATTGGCAATTTTTAATTGTCCTTCCTAAACTTGATGCGTATTGCTATAACTTCACGAATCTGTCCAACTCTGTAGGCTTTGGCTTGGAACCGAATCGGTTGGATATTTGTAAAAACAACAACGCTATCAGGTGAAAGGATTTAGGAGCGAGATGCCACAACCTTCAAAATCGCGGGTATTGCGCGTTACTAAAGTTAGGTTGTAGATTTCGGCCGTAGCAGCTATCATCATGTCGGGTTGCGTTCTGGGTCTTCCCTGAGATCTCAGTTTACCTCTCATTTGCCCGGAACGCTTGGCGATTTGAGCCGTAATTGGTAAAACGCGGCACCGGGAGTCAAGAAATTGCTCAAACCAGCTTTGGACTGCGGGTTTAGGTTTTGAGGCTAGACCATAAAATATCTCCTCAACTGTCACCGCGCTCAGGGCAACCGACGAAACCCCAGCAAACCATTCTACTACTCCTGGATTGGGTTTGAGTCGCGCCAGCTCGCTAACAATATTGGTGTCACAAAGAAAGTTCATCGAGGACATCGATAAAGGCGTTGGGTCGGTCATAGCGCGGGGGAACTTCAATGGTGTAGTTTTCTTCTGCACAGATCTGGCGCAACTCGGCAAAAGAATCGGCAAGGGACGACTTTAGCCGTTGTTCGCGCCAAGCGAGGAATTCCTGAAAAATTTCGGGTTCCACCGCTGAATAAACTAATTCGGCTGCTAATGGAAAGACTTTATAATCTTCCAGAGCCAACAGGAACTCCCCTGGCGATATGCCAGCAAGTTCGGCTGCTTTGTCAGAGGAAATGCGGCCCAGTTCGCATAGCTTTACTGCTGCTAAAAGGCAGAGTTCCCTCCCTAAAGTTTCGTCAGTATTTTCAGCCAGCAAGTTCTCTGGCACGTTTATTAGAATTTGTCTGGTCATATTTCATGTTTGCCCGTTCTGCGATCGCCGCAGAGGCATCCGTAAAATTTTGTGCTATCTGTGGCGATCGTAGCATAGTAGCGCCTATTGCATTTATAATAGACTTGTTGCACAATTCGCGAAAAAGCCCCCCAATCCCGCGAGTGAAAGGGGGGGCTTTTTGGATTTATGCACTCTTGTCTAATAGAGCAAATCCTGGACTTACGCATTAACGCTATATACGGTAGGGGCGATTTCGCGCGAAATCGCCCCTACATTTAGGATACATCTCTACAATTTGTGTAAGTCCCGAAATCCTGAAAAACTTACTTTTATACCCGCGACTGCAAGCTAAAGCCTTTTTCCAGATTTCGCTTTAGAGTTGGGCAGTCTTGTTGCGATCGCAACGGTTATATAGCATTTCTCAAATAAGTGTAATAAACGATCTGGTAGGGGCGACAGCATCCCTTGACGGTCTGGGCAATAGATACGAGAGTTATCGTATTGGGATGCTTCGCCCCAGGTATCTCACATTAATTTGAGAACCGCTATAGTCATTTCCATTAAGTATGAGACACTTACGACTTCCCTCATTGTAGGGGCGTTGGCATAGCCTGCCCAAGGAGGGCATAGGGCTGACTGCTGAAAGCTGAACGCTGACCGCTCCTTATATCAAATCCGGTTAATTGCCCATAAATAAATCCCGTAGGGGCGGTGGAGCCAATGCCCGCCCCAGACCGACCGGGGCGGCCGGGGGCGGCCGGGGGCGGGCACGGGGAACCCCTACAAACTGTGACTGTTTAACCGGATTTGATATTAATATTTGCCCACAAATTGTTCGTGTACCCAGAGAAACTCCTGGCGTTTGTTCTGAACTTTAACCAGGCCGCCGAATCGGGATTTAGGGTCTTTTTCCTTAAGAAGGGCATGAAGCTCTCGCAAGGTAGCACCCTCAGCTCGGATAGCCTGGGTTCCTTGCCAGCTAGGAGCTTCCTCCTGGGTCATGGTCTGTAGGGCTTCGCTGCCTTGGGAGGCCAAGTCGAGAAACTCTTGAGCCGTTTCTAGTTCTTTGTCGTATTCTTTATAGATGGCTTCGTCGAGAACTAGCTTGCCGCCGGAAGCGACAATGGGCAATACCATGCCCAAGGTGCCGGTCAGGAATTTTAGATAAGGGGCAGTTTTGACAAGCCACTCCCGGGGCAAGTCTAGCTCGTAAACTCCTCGCCGATCGCCTTCCGGGTTCAGAGCTGGCAGGGGCAGACGAGAATGCTCGCACCAGAGAGTTAATCGAAATTTGACTTTAATCCATTTGGGGCTATCGAAAAATCCCGGTTCTAGGGGCTGAAAACTAAACAGGCGCGGACCTTCATTGGCTTCGTCAACCAAAGTTTGCATTAGGGATTCAAATTGCTTTTCAATCTTGCTGGCGATCGCCTTTTGCCCCTTAGTTATAATTTGCAGTTGCTTGAAGTCGCGCTCCCTTGTTTCCTCAAAATGCTCGGTAAGTTCCTGCCGTAAAGCTTTAATTTGCTCGCTTGCTTCTTCCGTAGCAGAAACCGCAGTCTTGTCCAGCAGTTTGTCGATGTCTTGCCATTCGTCGCAGTCAGAAACATTGCAGGGAAATTCGTTACGCCCTTTGCGCTTGCTTTCGATTAATTTTTTTAGCTCAAAGAGTCCCGTGCCCGCTTTGTCTTTGCCGCAGGGATGGATGCAGGGCACCATTATCTTGCAGGTCAATCCTTCCCAGAAGTTCTCGACGAGCCATTTAACTTCTTCTGTCAGTATGGAGAGGAAATAGTCGGGATAGGCAGCTCGCACGGTAACGCGCACGTCCGTGCCGATATGCTCCAGGAGGGCTCGACCGTTGTAGCCGTAGTCCAACATCAAGCCCCGCTGCCAATGGATGCTTTTGTTATGGTCTTCTTTGCCCAGGGAATATTTGTGCAGGCGGACGATAAGTCGATAAAAAATTCCCTCCGCGTTGGCAGGCCGGTCTTTATCGTCAACTATTTGGCAGACTCGTATCTGCTGTTCGTCCCCCTTTTCCGGCGTGTCGGGCAGGGTTCGGCGCTGGTCGGGAACGAGCTGGCCGATTAAAATTGTTTCGCTCGGTTCTCTGCTGCCCCGATCGAAAACTACCTCATAGGAAAGGTCGAAACGCTCCATCAACCGCCGAAAGATTGGATGCAGGTCTTGGGGATAACGGTCTTCCGGGTTTCGGTTCCGGTCGTTCCACAAGTAGCTCAAGCGATCGAAGGTAACCAGGCCGTTTTTGTCGCGAGTTTCCTTATCGTCGAGAACGAAGCTAATCGCCTTGGCCAGCCAGTCCGGTTTGAGAATTATGTAATCCCCCAGAGTCTCGTCGTAGTCGTAATGGATTAAATGGCCGAGAACGTGGGAGATTTTCAGGAATATTTTTGCTTGCCATTCTGCCAAGCCCTGCTCGCCGCAGAGGTCAATCGCATCTTGGTAAGAAACATAAGCTTTCCCCGTTTCTTGCAAAGCCTGCCGAGCCTGCTGCCATTTGGCGGGAACTTCGCGCCCCATTTCCGGCAGGTCGGCGGCAACTTCAGCTATGGCTTTTTTCAGTTCTTCGATGCCGACGGGTTTGTCGGGGTTGGGCTTGCTGTCGATATGGAAAAAATCCAGAACCATATCCCTGCCAAACCGCTCCTGAAGATAATAGCGATCGACGTTCGGCTGCCGCGCCCCCGGGCCGCCGTGAGTCGCCACCACTAATACTTTGGCTTCCGGAGCCCGGTGCTTGACTAGGGTCAGCCATTCTTCTACCAAATTCTGCTGCAGTCCTTCCCTCGGTTTCCAAACCGCCAGATAGACCGCCGGAGCGCTGAAAAATAATTGATGCGTCGGGCGATAAACGTCCTGACCGCCAAAGTCCCAGCCGTTTAAGACAATTTTAGTATCGCCGTCGGGACTGATAACTTCAACCGGCTTAATCTCGACGCCGTGGGTGGTTTCTCTATCCTCGACCCATTCATCCCCTCGCAGGGCTGCCAGCAGAGAACTCTTGCCCGTCGCCCCCTCGCCGACCAAGATGAGCTTGGCTTCATAGAGCTTGACCGCACCCTCGGCTTTGGCTCGCAAATATTCTAAAACTACTTCACTCCCCTGCTCGTCGGCTGCTTCCAAGATGGGATTGAGGGGATTTTCGTCGAGGTCTAGCATCAATAAATTGGCAAGCCGCCCCAACCCTGCTGGCAGTTGAGTTAGTTGGTTGCCCGATAGGTAAAGCTCTTGCAAGCCGGTGAGTTGGGCGATCGCTTCTGGTACTTCAGTTAATTGGTTGCCCGATAGGTAAAGCTGTTGCAAGCCGGTCAGTTGGGCGATCGCTTCTGGTACTTCAGTTAGTTGGTTGCCCGATAGGTAAAGCACTTGCAAGCCGGTGAGTTGGGCGATCGCTTCTGGCAGTTGAGTTAGTCGGTTGCGCGATAGGTTAAGCTGTTGCAACTCCGTCAGTTGGGCGATCGCTTCTGGCAGTTGAGTTAGTTGGTTGCGCGATAGGTTTAGCTGTTGCAACCCTGTCAGTTGGGATATCGCTTCTGGCAGTTGAGTCAGTTGGTTGTCCGAAAAGTATAGTTTTTGCAACCCCGTCAGTTGGGCTAGCGCTTCTGGCACTTCAGTTAGTTGGTTGTCCCATAGGTTAAGCTGTTGTAATCCCGTCAGTTGGGCGATCGCTTCTGGCAGTTGAGTCAGTTGGTTGCCCCATAGGTCTAGCTGTTGCAATCCCGTCAGTTGGCCGATCGCTTCTGGCAGTTGAGTCAGTTGGTTGCGCGATAGGTTAAGCTGTTGCAATCCCGTCAGTTGGCCGATCGCTTCTGGCAGTTGAGTTAGTTGGTTGCCCGATAGGTTTAGCTGTCGCAAGCCGGTCAGTTGGGATATCGCTTCTGGCAGTTCACTTAGTTGGTTGCCCGATAGGTCTAGCTGTTGCAATTCCGTCAGTTGGGCGATCGCTTCTGGCAGTTTATTTAGTCGGTTGCCCGATAGGTCAAGCACTTGCAACTCCGTCAGTTGGGCGATCGCTTCTGGTACTTCAGTTAGTTGGTTGCCCGATAGGTTTAGCTGTTGCAAGCCAGTCAGTTGGGCGATCGCTTCTGGCACTTCAGTTAGTTGGTTTTCCGATAGGTAAAACTCTTGCAATCCGGTCAGTTGGGCGAGAGCTTCTGGCAGTTTATTTAGTCGGTTACCCGATAGGTTAAGCACTTGCAACTCCGTCAGTTGGCCGAGGGCTTCTGGCAGTTCAGTTAGTTTGTTGCCCTCTAGATCTAGCTGTTGCAAGCCAGTCAGTTGGGCGATCTCTTCTGGCAGTTGAGTTAGTCGGTTGTGCGATAGCTTAAGCTCTTGCAAGCCGGTCAGTTGGGCGAGGGCTTCTGGCAGTTGAGTTAGTTTGTTGCCCGACAGGTCTAGCTGTTGCAATTCCGTCAGTTGGGCGATCGCTTCTGGCAGTTGAGTTAGTCGGTTTTCCGATAGGTCTAGCTGTTGCAAGCCCGTCAGTTGGGCGAGGGCTTCTGGCAGTTCAGTTAGTTGGTTGTCCCATAGCTTAAGCTGTTGCAATCCCGTGAGTTGGGCGAGGGCTTCTGGCAGTTCAGTTAGTTGGTTGCGCGATAAGTCTAGTTCTTCCAACCCGGTGAGTTGGGCGATCGCTTCTGGTAATTTAGTTAGTTGGTTGCCCGAAAGGTATAGCTGTTGCAACTCCGTCAGTTGGGCGATCGCTTCTGGCAGTTGAGTCAGTTGGTTGCCCGATAGGTCTAGCTTTTGCAAGCCGGTCAGTTGGGCGATCGCTTCTGGCAGTTCGCTTAGTTTGTTGCCAGCTCGTATCTGCCCTAGCTCAAATTTGAAGCCGCCTAGCTTAAGCACTTTCAACTGGGAAAGTCGGGCAAAAGCAGCGGGCAGTTGAGTTAGTTCATTAATTGATAGGTCTAGTTCTTGCAACTGAGCTAGACTGGCGATTTCCTCTGGTACTTCCTCAAGTTCGTTGTCCGAGAGATTAAGCTGTTGCAATTGGGAAAGCTCGGCAAGGGCAGGGGAGACCTCAGTTAACCTATTCTCCGATAGGTCTAGCCGTTGCAACTGGGTGAGGGAGGCAATCTGCTCGGGCACCTCGGTTAGGCGCATTTTGCTCAGGTCGAGTTCCGTCGCGCCTTCTTGTCTCGCCTGCTCTATGCGCTCTTCTGCTTTTCGGTATGCTTCGTCCTTTGCCATCTTTCGTAGGGTGTGGGGTGTGGGGTGTGGGGTGTCGGGTGTGGGGTTTAGGGTGTGGGGTTTGGGGTGTGGGGTTTAGGGTAGGGTGTTGACTCGCTCCCGGTTGTCACCAAAAATGGTGACAACCGGGAGCGTTCCCAATTGAAACCTGAATCCAGAGTTCCCGTAGGACTTTTCGGCTCCTGAAAGCGGTCGGGACATAGTATGAAGTTTCCCTACACCCCACACCCCACACCCCACACCCTAGGTTTGGGGTGTGGGGTGGGGAGCATTTCAATTTTGCACGCTTGCCGCCTGACGCCTAAAGGCGCGGCTACACAAACAAAGCCCAAGGGGCTGCTCCGTTACAAAAGTGAAATGCTCCCGTCGGGTGTCGGGTGTGCCCTCTGTTGACTTGCTAGACATATATATATGTGTGCTTTGGGAGAAAGCTTCAAAAGTTATGCGCTTTTTTTCGCAAAACTGGCAAAAAAATTTTTTCGACCGGGCTGTAAGATCGTGTCGGTTTGAATGCCCCAAAAAAAGTCAAGCCCTGCGTAGGACGGGCGTCCCGCCTGTCCGTACCAGCCGAAGCGGACAGGCGGGACGCCCGTCCTACGGGGAAATGGTATTAGGCGTCAGGGGGCAGGGTACTTTCTTTGAAATGCTCGGGGAGCGATCGCTCCCCGCAATCCCAAATAGGAGGCGACAATATTGGAGGCCACAAAGGTTAGATCGCCGACCGCCGATCGCCAATGACTGCTACTATATGTAGCATTTCTCGCTCTTGATGTGACCTGTCTGGGCGAAGCATCCCAATATGAGAGTTGCCGTTAGGAGCCCCGAGATTGTCGAAGGGATGCTATCGCCCCTACGCTTCCCAACCCGGTCCTTTATTATATTTATTTGATAAAGGCTTACCGCCCGGGGGCTGGGGTTTTGGGTTTTGACGAAAAACCCATTTTGGTGGTGGAGATTGTCAGTAGCGATCGCTCCCAAGATTATGTAACTAAGCGTCAAAACCGATCCTAGACTTGGCAGAGACTGGGAGCATTTCACTTCCCGGATCGGTAGCCCGCTCCGGGCTAAGTTTTGTATAGCCGCGCCAGCCGCTTTTCGGAGGCGGGGCTTACGCCTATAGGCGTTAGGCGGCAGCATACAATACAAAGATTGGAATGCTCCCCAGATACTTTCCGCGAATCAAAAAAAACTCGAATAGGAGAAAACAATAATGACAGGACCTACTCCTGACGGATTTTACGATCTAACTTCAGAGGCTGACAATTTTCAGATAACACCAGGATTGCTCAATGGATTGCCACAAGGATTGCGAGGGCTCGATGGCAACGATACGGTAGTAGGCTCCTCGGAAGCGGATATTGTCAATGGCAACCAAGGCAACGATTCTTTGACTGGCAGTACCGGAGATGATTTTCTCAGAGGCGGTCGGGATATAGACTTTGTATTCGGAGATGAAGGCAACGATCTGGTTAATGGCAACAAAGGAAATGATTATGTTGTGGGAGGCGTCGGCAACGATACAGTTCGAGGCGGTCAGGATCAAGATATTCTTTTGGGCGAAGCAGGAAATGATATCTTAATTGGCGATTTCGGCGTCGATGGGCTGGTCGGAGGCAGTGAAGCCGACTTATTTGTCCTGAGAACGGATGCCATCGATCCTACGGCAGGAGATTTTCTTTTAGATTTCCAGCAAGCACAGGGAGATATTATTGGCTTAACTGGCGGGCTAACGGAAGCGAACCTAGTTCTGCAAGAAAGAAGCGTGGCTCTAAGCGATGTTACTAATAGTTTTCCGGTGGAGACGATTATAGCTAGCCTCCCGCCAGGAATCGCTGCTTCACTGGCAAATACTCAATTAACTCCAGAAACTATTGCAACGGGATTTGCCGGACTGACGGGAGTTATTCTCGATCCCAATGGCGATGGCCAAGTCTCGGGCACCTCTATTGTTATTGCGGCAACGGGTCAAGAATTAGGCTTCGCGATTAACACGACCCCAGCAGAAGTTGCTGGATCTTTCGCTCCTGTCTCGGACGCTCAATTGGCGGTGGGTTAGGTAGTGTGAGGAGGAGTGGGAAGGAGGGGGAGAGAGTGGGAAGGAGGGGGAGAGAGTGGGAAGGAGGGGGAGAGAGTGGGAAGGAGGGGGAGAGAGTGGGAAGGAGGGATTATATAAACCGATCGCCCGAACGGTATATAAGTGCGATCGCCCCAAAAGGCAACGAAGAGGCGAGCGCCCGAACGGTGGTTTCGTGAGGACCCAAAGTCCTCCCCAATCTCTCCCCAAGTCCCTCCTTGTCTCTCCTTGTCGCGATCGCCCCAAAAGGCAACGAAGAGGCGATCGCCCGAACGGTGGTTTCGTGAGGACCCAAAGTCTTCCCCAATCTCTCCCCAAGTCCCTCCTTGTCTCTCCTTGTCGCGATCGCCCCAAAAGGCAACGAAGAGGCGATCGCCCGAACGGTGGTTTCGTGAGGGTCCAAAGTCCTCCCAAATCTCTCCCCATCTCTCTCCTTGTCAGGGTGGGGAGTGTGGGAAGCGAGTTATAGCGTTTCTCAAATAAGTGTAATAAACGATCGGACCCTAGAAATGTAGGGGCGACAGCATCATGAGCGACAATCTCGCGCGCTCCTAACGGCAACCCTCATATTGGGATGCGCGGGCCCCAGACACCTTACATCAATTTGAGAACCGCTATAATGCGTAAGTCCTAAAAAAAATCAGAGCGGCAGGAGGCTCTGATTTTTTCAATATATTTTTTTGATTGATTCAATTATTAAAGGATTATATTATATTGCGCGATCGCTCCTATAGAGATTGTCGCGATACTTGTTTTTCAAAAAGAGCTTGGGTTTGCTGTAGCAGTTGCTCTCGACTATTTTTTGCATTGGTGAGAGTCGGCACCAGGTTGCGAGCCTGTAACGTCATGTGAAACTGAAGATGGGCCACATAATCGCCGATATCTTCACGAATGGAACAACTGGGGTATTCATTTAAATGGTATTGATTTGTTTGCTTAACCAAAGTTTTCTCCTCTTCTAGATTCTGTTTGCAATGCACCCGTTGAAACTACCACGTTCTTTTGCCACCTTTGCACTTTGCAACAAAGCTTAACAGTCGCACCCTAAATTATTAAGTAATGTAACGGAATGGGGCATGGGGCATTGGGCATGGGGCATGGGGTGTGGGGTGTAGGGTGTGGGGTGTAGGGTGTGGGGTGTAGGGTGTAGGGTGTGGGGTGTGGGGTGTGGGGAAAATTCATCCCATTTTCCGATCCGCTTTCGGGAGCCGGAAAGCCCTAGGGTTAAGGGTGTTTCGGCATATTCGTCGTGGCGATCGCCGGGAAGTCGCCAATTAGAGTGAAAGCCCTCTCCCCTAGGCATCGGGCATTGGGCATTGGGCATTGGGCATGGGGTGTGGGGTGTGGGGTGTGGGGTGTAGGGTGTGGGGTGTAGGGTGTAGGGTGTGGGGAAAATTCATCCCATTTTCCGATCCGCTTTCGGGAGCCGGAAAGCCCTAGGGTTAAGGGTGTTTCGGCATATTCGTCGTGGCGATCGCCGGGAAGTCGCCAATTAGAGTGAAAGCCCTCTCCCCTAGGCATCGGGCATTGGGCATTGGGCATTGGGCATGGGGTGTGGGGTGTAGGGTGTAGGGTGTGGGGTGTGGGGAAAATTCATCCCATTTTCCGATCCGCTTTCGGGAGCCGGAAAGCCCTAGGGTTAAGGGTGTTTCGGCATATTCGTCGTGGCGATCGCCGGGAAGTCGCCAATTAGAGTGAAAGCCCTCTCCCCTAGGCATCGGGCATTGGGCATTGGGCATTGGGCATGGGGTGTGGGGTGTAGGGTGTAGGGTGTGGGGTGTGGGGAAAATTCATCCCATTTTCCGATCCGCTTTCGGGAGCCGGAAAGCCCTAGGGTTAAGGGTGTTTCGGCATATTCGTCGTGGCGATCGCCGGGAAGTCGCCAATTAGAGTGAAAGCCCTCCAGAGTCAACACCCTAGGCATGGGGCATGGGGCACTGGGCATTGTATCTCCCACACCCCACACCCCACACCCCACACCCCACACCCCACACCCCACATCCCACACCCTACACCCTACACCCTACACCCCACACCCTACACCCCACACCCTACACCCCACACCCCACACCCTACACCCCACACCCTACACCCCACACCCTACACCCCACACCCTAAACCCTACACCCTAAACCCCACACCCTAAACCTTAACCTTACGGCCAAAGGCAATAAAGCCAAAAATCAACCAGCCGGCGAGTATGGCTGAGGTGAGGAGCAATATGGGAATTGGGCCAAATTTGGCAATTAGAGAGGGAGCAGTGCCGGTGAACAAGCCACCACCAACAATGGGTTCAAAGAGGAGCTGTTTGTAGGCAAAACTCTCGAAAGCGCCAGAGCGATCGTGAGGATCGATCGATCGCAGCAGCAATATGCCGGTGGAGGTGACTCCCATAGATTGACCCATGTCGCCTATACCTCGCTCGAACCAGTAGGTCGGTAGCAGGCGAGGAGCGAGGAAAAGAAAAGCGCTGACATTCCAAGCGATGCCAGCTACCGAGAGGATTAAGAAAGGGATAAAATTGCTGCCGATGCCTTGTAGGGATATGGTGGCGATCGCGGCGATAATGGTAATGTCTAGAGCCACCCCAGCAATCCGTTCCATTAGAGGTCTAATAATTAATAAGTCCAGACGGAGACGAACTGCAACTACCTGAACTATCAGACCTCCAAGCAAAGCCATTGGAAATAACGGCACTGCTTCTATGACGCGAACTCCATTTTCTCCGCTACCCCAAGTAATTGCTTCAAACAAAATCAGTCCTTGCAATAGCACCCAGCCAATTAAAATAGAAACTCCGACGAAGCCCAAGTTGAGAGACAAGGGATCGATTAGCAGATCGTGGAGCAGAGCTTCTCTGGCTGCGACAGTTTCGGGACTTTCTCGGCCGGGATGTTTGGAGTCGCGGCCTGGTTGCTGTAGAAAAGTTTCCTCGGGGTCAACCTGGACGTATCCCTTCCGTCTGCCCCAGTCGGCTATTAGAGTTCCCAGCACAATCCCAGATATTATCCCGACTGTAGCCATACCAAGCGCTAAATCGCCGCCCTCTGCAAAGCCTAGTTCGGTCAAAGTCTGTTTCATTCCTCCCGCCGTACCGTGTCCCCCTTCAAAGCCGATTTCTATTAAAGCACCGGCGATAGGACTGAGATTAAAGATAGGCGTTAATATACAGACTGCTAGCAGAAGTCCGACAACATATTGTCCCCAAGCAATGGTTTGACCGAAGACAACTTGTGGTGCGGCTTTGCGCCAAATACTTTTTGGGCTGGGAATCGCATGACCCAAAAATAGCGACGCGAAGACAACATTAATAAAGATGCCCGGAGATTGAGACCAAACAGTGCGAACGGTTTCGGGAAAAAGACCGTCGGCGAATGGAGATTGCGGGTCAAAAAGGCGAGCAATAGCTCCGAAAACTTCAGGACCGAGCAACAGTCCCAATCCCCCAGCTACAATCGAGCTAGGTAGATACAGCGATCGAAATAGACCTATTCGCTGTCTAATCGCTCTTCCGATTAAGACTAAAAGCGCAAGTATAATAAAGGCAAAGAAAGCGTCTTGCAGGTTAAATTTATCCATCGCATTTTCGAGGGAGTATATAATCTCAAGCTGGAAGCTCGATTTTCTCAGTATTCTTCAGTCTTCGTGTTGAGCGATCGGGAAGGCTTCGGGGCAGAGGAGCAGAGGGGCAGGGGAGTGTGGGGAGTGTGGGGAGTGTGGGGGAGGGATGGGGAGGGATGGGGAGGGATAGGGAAAGATGGGGAGGGATTGGGAGAGAGGGCGAGGGATGGGGAGAGATGGGGAGGGATTGGGAGGGATTGGGAGGGATGGGGGAGGACTTTGTTTATATAATCCTTCCTTCCCACTCCTTCCCCCTCCTTCCCACTCCTTCCCACTCCTTCCCACTCCTTCCCACTCCTTCCCACTCTCTCCCACTCCTTCCCACCCCTCCCACACTCCCCACACTCCCCACTCCTTCCCACTCCTTCCCACTCCTTCCCACTCCTTCCCACTCCTTCCCGCTACGAACGAACTTTAGCCAATTCCCTCAATAACCGGATGGAAGAAGAAGGCAAGACCCAGAACAATATAAGTAGCTAAGAGCAGGGCACCTTCGAGCCAATCGGAACGACCGTCAGAGCTAACGGAGTTGGCAAGCAGTACCGCTACGACGACTGCCACCAGTTCAAAGGGATTAAAATCTAAGTCCATCGGTTGACCCATTATAAAGCCAGCGATAACTAATACTGGAGCTACAAATAGGGCAATTTGCAAGCTCGATCCCATCGCCACGCCCATAGAGAGATCCATCTTATTTTTCATGGCCACTGTCACTGCGGTAGCATGCTCTGCGGCATTGCCAATAATAGGAACGACAATTACGCCGGTAAATAGGGCAGTCAGACCTAAATAGGAGGTTGCTTCTTCGAGAGAATCTACTAGCAATTCCGATTCCACTGCGACTAAAAGAGTGCAGGCTAATAGCACTCCGCTCCAGAGCAACAGATTTGGTTTTTCTTCGTGTTCTTCTTCCTCTTGGCTTTCCTCACTTTCCTCAGACTCTTTCTGTGCTTCGCCCACATCGTTGAGATAGGCATGGGTTTTCATAGAAAAGAGCAAGGTCAGGCCATATACCAGAATTAAAACTACGGCGACAGCAGTGGAAAGCTTTTGCATCGTATCCTCGGAAATGCCTTGGGAAGTGGCATCTACTGCTGTGGGTACTAAGATAGCAATCACTGCTAGATTCATCGCAGAGGCATTCAACCGGGCAACGACGGGTTGAAAGGTCTGTTCTTTGTAGCGCAAACCGCCGAGGAACATGGCAAAACCGAGAACCAGGAGCAAGTTGCTGATAATCGAGCCGGTGATACTGGCTTTAACGACGCTAATCAGTCCTGCATTTAGGGCCACTAGGGCAATAATTAATTCTGTGGCGTTGCCAAAGGTCGCATTCAAGAATCCTCCTAAAGTTGGACCGACGACAATGGCAATTTCTTCTGTGGCGGTGCCCATCCAGGCCGCGAGGGGAACGATCGCCAACCCTGCTGTAAGAAAGACTGCGACCGAGCCCCATTCCAGGAAGTGCGCGGCAATGGAAACGGGGATGAATAGGAGAAGGATGATAAAAATCTGTCTAGTTGTCATTAAGATTTGCCGATAAAGTTACTTTGCTAAGGGTGCTCTTGTGTGGGGTGTGGGAAGTGTGGGAAGGGTGGGAAGGGTGGGAAGGGTGCTGAAAATTTTCCCCTCTCTCCCCTCTCTCCCCACACCCTAAACCTAGGGTGCTCTTGTGTGGGGTGTGGGAAGTGTGGGGAAACTTCATACTATTTCCCAACCGTTTTCAGGAGCCGAAAAGTCCTACGGGAACTCTGGATTCGGGTTTCAATTGGGAACGATCCCGGTTGTCAGCATTTTTGGTGACAACCCGGAGCGAGTCAACACCCTACCCTACACCCCACACCCTACACCCCACACCCTACCCTACACCCTCTGCCTGGGTTTGGATAATCCTGTAAAATCCGTTACTAAATAGATTATTTATTGGCGGCAAAAATTAAAAAAATATTTTAAAATGGGGATTTCCGGTCTCGATCGCCCTAATTTCTGAGGGGATCGGTTATATTGCCAAAAAAACAGCGACGGGCATACTAACCTCGCGAGCAAATGATTTTTACTCCCAAGCGATTGGACTAAAAGCATTGGACTAAAAGCGTTTCGATCGAGAGCTGATTTATAAAGTAAATCTTAAAATATCAAAGCGTCATTTTCTTTGAATAAGTAACTCCACTGCCCCCCTTAGACTTCAAAGACTTGGCTTCGGGGTATTGCCTTTTTATTGGAACAAACTCCCGAGCGGAGTGGCGTTTCCTTTCTTGGGTTGGCAGGATACAGATTTTCTTTGTAAATGACTCTATCGAGCGTTTTGAGTCAAGGTAAATTGCCAATTTTTGTTGTGGTTTCACCGGGAATGCGATAGGATGAAAGATCTATTAAAAATGACAACGATCCAAGATACTGCGTCCTTACCAGGATTGACTCCAGAAGGGGAGCGGTTTTCCGGGAGTGGGGAACGGAATGTCAATCGGGTGCAAACGGCAAGGGGAGTATATGTTACGGTTCACGGACATTTTTACCAGCCGCCTCGGGAAAATCCCTATCTGGATGCGATAGAGCGCCAACCGAGTGCGGCTCCCCACCACGACTGGAACGAGCGGATTTATTACGAGTGCTATCGCCCGAATGCTTTTGCCCGAGTGTTGAACGACCGAGGGGAATTAGTGGGGATAGTCAATAACTATGAATATTTCAGTTTTAATATCGGTCCGACGCTGATGGCGTGGCTGGAACGCTATGACATGGAGGTGTATAAGCGGATTCTGGAGGCAGACCGCAAAAGTGCGGCTCGCCTAAATGGCCACGGGAATGCGATCGCCCAAGCGTACAATCACATTATCTTGCCCCTAGCTAACGAGCGGGATAAATACACCCAAATCCGCTGGGGCAAGTCCGACTTCCGGGCTCGCTTTGGCAGGGACCCAGAAGGAATGTGGCTGCCGGAAACTGCTGTGGATCTTGCGACCCTAGAAGCTTTAGTGGCCGAAGGGATTAAGTTTATTATTTTGGCACCGTCCCAGGTGGAGCGCTGTCGCCCGATCCTAGAAGGTGGCGAACCGCAGAATGGCGAACTGCAAAATGGCGAACTGCAAAATGGCGAACTGCAAAACGGCGAGTCGCAAAATGGCAAACCAGAAGCCAAGTGGCATGAAGTGGGTGGGGGACAAATAGACCCGACTCGCCCCTATCGCTGTTTTCTTCCGGGGAGCGGCGAGGGGAGCGATCGCAAATATATTGATATCTTTTTCTATGATGGCCCAATATCTCGGGATATGGGCTTTAATGACGTACTCGGCAATTCCCAGCATTTTGCCGGTCGCCTGGGCTTGGCCATCCACGGAGATAACCGACCGAGCCAGTTAATTTCTGTGGCAACCGATGGAGAAACTTTTGGTCACCACAAGGGCGGTACGGAGAAATGCCTCGCCTATGCTTTTACTCAGGAGTTTCCGCGCCGGGGTTGGACGACTACTAATTATGCCCATTATCTGAGTATCAATCCTCCGACTTGGGAAGTAGAACTGAAACCAGTTACTGCTTGGAGTTGCTCCCACGGGGTCGATCGCTGGCAGGATGATTGTGGCTGCGGCGGCGGCGGAACCTGGCATCAGAAGTGGCGGCGTCCCCTTCGAGATACTCTCAACTGGCTGCGCGATCGACTAATAGAAGTTTATGAAGAGGAAGGAAGTCGGCTGCTGCGCGATCCCTGGCAGGCGCGGGACGAGTATATTCAGGTAATTCGCGATCGCTCTACAGCTAATGTAGAAGGCTTTTTGGCTCGCCACCAAACCCACGTTCTTAGCCCCGCAGAACAGGTCGATGCCCTGCGCCTGCTGGAAATGCAGCGCAATGCTTTGCTGATGTTCACCAGTTGCGGCTGGTTTTTTGAGGAAATATCCCGCCCGGAAGGAACCCAAGTTCTGCGCTATGCCTCTCGGGCAATAGAACTAGCTGGGGATGTGGCCGGGGTACAGCTCGAAGCAGAGTTTGTCAGCCGTCTGGCGCAAGCACCGAGTAATGTGGATTTCTTCAAAGATGGTGCTAATGTTTATCGCCAGTTAGTAGAGACCGCCCAAATTAGCCTGGAACAAGTGGCAGCTCACTATGCTATGAGCGGACTGTTTGCCAATTATGCTACGCAACAGCGGCTGTATTGCTATGAAGCCCACCAGCGGGATTATCAGTTGCAGCGCATGGGGCCGCTGACTTTGGCAGTGGGACAATTGCAGCTCGTTTCAGAAATAACTCTGGAAAATATAGAGTTTGTTTTTGGCGTACTCCATCTCGGCGGCTGGGATTTTCACTGCTGCATCCAGCCTTTTAACGGACGGCGCGCTTATACCAAGATGAAAGAAGAGCTTTTTAGCGTTTTGGAAGAAGGAAGCGCGGCTCATGCAATTCTGGCTATGAGCGAGTATTTTGATGGCAAGTCCTTTAGCTTGAAAGATTTGTTTGCCGAGGAGCGCCATCGGATTATGCGGCTGCTATCTCGGGAAACTCTGACGCGCTTGGATCGGCTTTATGGCCAGGTTTATCGGGATAACTACGGCGTGCTGATGGGTTTCCATCGCGATGAATTGCCGGTGCCCAAAGAGTTGCAGGTGGCGGCGGAGATTTCTCTTTCTAGCCGCTGCCGCAGTGCTGCAGAGTCTCTAGAAAGGGAAATTAGCGATTCTCCTGCTGAGATGAAGGGCGTCTCTTCTGCTTCGCGGGATATGAGTTTGATTTATTTGCAGGAACTCGAAGCGATCGCCACTGAAGTGGATCGTCTGCACTGCCAGTTGGATGTTCCCGATGTCAAGAAGATTATGGAACAGTCTATCGAGCGATCGCTCTGGCATTTTCTCCACGAAGCCGATCCCGATACTGTCGAAGCTTATTTGCAGCGGGTCGAACGCATCATCGATGCAGGAAACCAGCTTCATCTGGGCTTAGCTCTCGATCGCGCCCAAGAACTCTATTTCTCTTGGCTCCACGGGGAGGCAGGCGACCAATGTTTCCGAGCTGGCAGCGCCGAGTCGCCTTCTGAGTCTTCCGCCCCTAAAGCTTGTTGGTCTTCAGCCCAGTTAAAGAAAATCCTGGCAATGGGTCAAAAGCTCAATATAAATACGAGCAATTGGGAGAGTTTTGAGGTTTAAGCTTGAGAGTTTTGAGGTTTAAGCTTGAGAGTTTTGAGTTTTGAATTCGAGCGCTTGAGAGTTTTTAATTCAAACAAAGCTTACGGAAAAGAAATGTAGGTGCGCGTTGCGCACCTTTTTTTGTATTGTATAGCGGTTCTCAAATTGATGTGAGGTCTTTGGGGCGAAGCATCCCAATACAGAGATTCCCGTTTGGAGCTATAGCGGTTCTCAAATTGATGTGATATGAGGTGTCTGGGGGATGCAATATCCCAATATGAGGGTTGCCGTTAGGAGCCCCGAGATTGTCGCTCATGATGCTGTCGCCCCTACGTTTCTAGGGTTCAATCCTTTGTTGCACTTATTTGAGAAACGCTATATCGCTAAGGATTAAGGTTAGGACAGTTTAAAAAAATTATATTGCTTAAAATAGCAAAAAGCTGAAAGCTGACTGCTATACTTGGGCTATTCTCCTGCGATCGCCAAGGCTTGTTGGAAGAAGCGATCGGACAAATATAAGCCAAGTTTTATTTCCTATTTTTGTTTTTCTTAAACAGGGCTGACTTCGGGGCTGACTTCGAGCTTTTGAGGTAGAGCGATCGGCCCATGAGCTTGAGCAAGTTCTAGTTCCTGTAGAAGATCCTCAATCTCCATCGGGTATTCAATTTTTTTGCTGGCCAGCACGTCTAGAAAATCAGCAATGTTTAATCCCGCAATCTGAGCGGCTCTCCCAAAAGAGACTTCCGTGCAAGAGTACCAGTGTATGGCAGCAGCCAGTCGCAGTTCCCGCGCAAACTCTTCTGGGGGCGTGCCCCGGATTTCCAGAAAATCGTCAGGTATCTCGATTTCGATTTTAGCCACAATTGTTCTCCTGCAAAGCGAATTATGTTTACTTAATTATATAGCAGTAAGCGGTCAGCGGTCAGCTTTAAGGGACTTGCAAGTTAATAATGCAGGACTTACGCAGAATATCCATATCTGAAATTTGTAGGGGCAATCCCCCCGCGATTCTCAGGGTCGGAGACGCTATGCGCTTGCGCGCAGGCTCCGCCAACGCGAACGCCCCTACTCGTAGTGTAGATGCGTAAGTTCTGTAATGTACCTTTTATGTTAAAAAGCGATTGCTCAACCGATCGGGTTCGGGAGAATCTGGTAATTGGTTTATTGCCAGCAGCCCATCCCCGATCGCCTTACCTGTAACCGGCGAATGCGATGGCACTTCGGAAGCTTGAGGCCCTTGGATTGGTATCCCTTTGCAACCTACCTCGCCTATAATTGGTCTGGGGGACAAGGGGACAAGGGGACAAGGGGACAAGGGGACATGGGGACATGGGGACCGGGAGACGTGGGTTGATTTTCTTTATTATTTACTACTCACCTTTCCCCAATGCCCAATGCCCAATGCCCAATGCCCAATGCCCCATGCCCAATTCCCCATGCCCAATTCCCCATGCCCAATGCCCAATTTTGGAGTCTAATTCCTTGAAGTCGGCTAACGATCTTGCCTTTTTAGAAAAAGCGATAGAGAAAAAATTCAGAAGCCTGACGGCGGCGGTCGGAGAGTTGGTAATGCCATGCGTGCCAGCCATGCTAGACCTGCACATGAAGCAAATTCTGGGGCTTTTGCAAGGGCTGGGAATAAACCTCACTCCTGCAGAAATCGATTCTTTGCGCCTGTCGATCGCCAAACGATTGGCAGAAGGATTCGAGGCTTCTCCTTTTTCGCGTCTGGTCTTTAAATACCAACCGCCAACTTCAACGCAGGGGTTGACGAGCGGCTTAAAACTAACCACCTCAATCCTAGATAAAATCGGTATTGAGGATAAATATAATAGATGGATAAAAACCCGTTCGGGACCGTTGTTTGGCAGCCATCCAGACGCTAAAGTTATGGCCATTGCCGCTACTCTGACAGAACCGAGCAATGCTCCAATTCTAGATGTGGGTGCCGGTACGGGTCGAAACACTATGCCTCTGGCAAGGCGAGGACACCCGGTTCAAGCTCTGGAACTGACGCCGGCGTTTGCGCAACAAATCCTCATCGATGCCCAAAAAGAAAATTTGCCTGTAGGGGTGACTCAGGGGAATGTCCTCGATCGCCGACTCTACCTAGAACAAAATTATTATAGTTTGGCGATCGTTGCCGAAGTTATTCCCCACCTGCGCGATCTGGAGCAAGTCAGAACATTGCTGGCCAAGATGTGCCAAGCAGTCAAACCAGGGGGACTGTTGCTATTCAATGTTTTTCTGGCTGTGGATGGATACGAGCCAACCGATAAAGTGCGGCAAATGGCACAGATCGCTTGGTCGTACCTGCTGACCCCAAAAGAACTTGCGTCTGTTGTCCAGGGTTTGCCTCTGGAAATAAAATCTAACGAGTCTGCCTTTGAATACGAGCGAGCCCATCAAGCCCCAGAAGCATGGCCGCCAACAAATTGGTTTGTCAGTTGGTCAACGGGGCGGAATATTTTTCCGGTAGAAGAGCAACCGCCGGTGGAGTTAAGGTGGATACTCGCAGTTCGCAATTAGTTTTATAGCAGTCAGCAGTCAGCTTATGCGTCCCGCCTGCGCCCAGAGATAAGAAGCCGTAGCGCGGGCGTCCCGCCTGCGCCCAGAGACTTGAGTTCGAGCGCTTGAGAGTTTTGAGTTTTAATATCAAATCCGGTTAAACAATTACAATATTTGTAGGGGTTCCCCGTGCCCGCCCCGGTTGGTATGAGGCGGCCGGGGCGGGCACGGGACTAAAAGATTTAGCATACCAAACAAGCTCAACAATTTATTCTTTGAAGAAAGGATTGCTGAGTGATTACTTAACATATGAACTCAGAAACCCATCTATACCTATGACTTTAGTGTCAGCTCCGTTTCAAACACTAACACCATATATAGTGTCTGTGCGTAAGTCCTGTATATATAACAATCCAATTAGCCGAGATAGGCATTATAAGGGGCTTGCGCAAAAATAAAATACCAGTCCTCTAAGCCACTACCGTTCGGGCGCTCGCGGAGTCGTAGGCGCAGCCTGCGCGCTGCGGATCTCCTGAGCCGGTCGTTGGGCGCTTAGCCCTTGAACCGGTATATTATTAACTTGCAAGTCCCGGCCCGCGTAGAAGCTGTAAAGGGCCGTTATAATGCTTGAGTCTTATGATTGCTATTGGCAAAAATAGATATAATTTTTTTGCAAAACGCGATCGCTCCCGTGCTATAGTAATCCAACGCAGTCGGTTCTGGTGGGGAGCAGCCATCAGACGCAAGGGGGAAAGTTCGGTGCAAAGCCGACGCTGTCCCGCAACTGTAATGAGGCGCTTGGGAAATCTGCGCGCCTTTAAGTCAGGATGCCCGCCGACGCCCGCTGACAAATCTGTCAGCCAAAGCAAACAAAGCTAACCCAATTCATCTGCGAGGTACGGATGACAATTAATTCAGTATTTTTTAGATCGCAAACTCCAGTACAAACTGTAGTACAAACCCTAGTGGAAAGTTGCCAGGGTGGCCTCTGGGAGTTTGCCAGGAAAAGTAAAAAGAGCGATCGCCCCAGGGAGAAGTTGGATATGAGAGTGGGATAGCGATCGCCCGATAGGAAAAACATAAGCAAAACTTAAGAAAAATGCGATCGCTCCATACTAGCCATACTATATAAGGCGATCGCTCAGCTTATAAATAATAAGAGTTGCACCTATCCAAAGAAACCGCAACCCATGATTTTTTATGTGCGCCCCGGAGGCTATTATATAGCACTACACATATTTGGTTAGGGCAATCTATTGTTTGCCTGTAGGGGCGTTTCGCGAAACACTCCTACGCTCCCGGCAATACTTGTGCTGACCGCTGACCGCTGACCGCTGACCGCTGACCGCTGACTGCCCAAGTCCAGCAATTAAATGCAATGAAAAATCCGATTTTAATGGCTGTCTTATCGGCAGCTTTGTTTGGCGCTGCCACCCCTGCGAGCAAATTACTTCTGGGTGCCTTCCCTCCCTTTCAGTTGGCAGGGTTGCTGTACTTAGGTGCTGCCTTGGGCGTGATGCCCCTCTTGCTCGGCAGTCGAGGCATCAAAAATATCAAAGCGCCCTGGAGTTTGGAAAATGAAAATCGCTGGCGACTACTCGGAGCCATAGGTTCTGGAGGTGTCCTCGGCCCAGTATTTCTCTTGCTCGGCCTTCAGCTTGCCTCTGCAGCTTCTGTCTCCCTTTGGCTGAATCTGGAATTGGTAGCCACTGCAGTGCTGGGATATTTTCTGTTCCAAGACCAACTCGGTCGCTATGGATGGATTGGCGTATCGGGTACGGTTTTTGCCGCTAGTTTGCTGTCTTGGGGCGAGGGAACTGCTGGGGTACAAGCTGGTTTGCTAGTAGCTCTTGCCTGTATTGCTTGGGGTTTCGATAACCATTGGACGGCGCTGATCGATGGCATTACCCCTGCCGAAAGTACCTTCTGGAAAGGACTGGTGGCGGGAACGGTAAATCTGAGTTTGGGGATAGCGGTGCAGCCTTATGGAGGCTCCCTGGTAGTAACTTTGGCGGGTTTGGGAGTAGGAGTCTTATCCTATGGAGCGAGCATCGTGCTTTATATTACGTCAGCTCAAAACTTGGGCGCGACTCGATCGCAGCTAATTTTTGCCAGCGCTCCTTTTTTTGGCGTAGCCTTTTCCGCCCTGGCAGTGAAAGAAGCAATTTCCCCGCTTCAAGTAGTTGCTGTTTTGGTTCTGATTGGTTCGTTAGCAATCTTATTTCAAGACCAACACAAACACGAACATTCTCATCCAACGATCGCTCACGAACATTTGCATCGCCACGATGACAGCCATCACAGCCACCTTCATCCAGGACAGCCCGCAAGCCTGCTCCATTCCCACTGGCACGAACACGAAGCGATCGCCCACGCTCATGCCCACTTGCCGGACATTCATCATCGGCATCAACACAATTAGGGAATTGGGAATGGGGAATTGGGAATTGGGAAGGGTGTGGGGTGTAGGGTGTGGGGTGTAAGGAAGACGGTAAAGAAACCCCAAACTCCCCAAACTCCCCGCACACCCCAAACTCCCCACACCCTACCGCCACACCCCACACCCTACACCTTGCCTTGCAATAATAATTAGTTTCGGAGGATAGAAGAGATAGTGAAGCAAAAACAAAGATTATTCAGAATAGCAATAGCAGTAGCTGCCTTCGCTGTAATTGCCCTGACGCCGCAGCCCGCCCATGCCATGCATATTATGGAAGGCTTTTTGCCAGTGGGATGGGCTGTATTCTGGTGGGTTGTATTTTTGCCCTTTTTTGTATTGGGACTGCGAGAAATAAACCGCATCACCAAAGAACACCCGGAATTAAAACTGCTTCTGGCTCTAGCCGGTGCCTTTACTTTTGTTCTCTCCGCCTTAAAAATTCCTTCGATAACTGGAAGTTCTTCTCATCCCACAGGAACGGGACTGGGGACGGTCTTGTTTGGGCCTTTCACAATGGCGGTAATTGGCAGTTTGGTCTTGGTGTTTCAAGCATTGCTGCTGGCACATGGGGGCTTGACAACTCTGGGAGCCAATGCTTTTTCGATGGCAGTAGTCGGGCCGTTGGTAGCATTTGGGGTATATCGCCTAATTTGGCAAGGAACCAAACAGCAGAAATTGGCTGTATTTATGGCGGCTGCATTGGGAGATTTGTTTACCTATATTACGACAGCTATTCAGCTTGCTTTAGCATTTCCTGCTGAGGAAGGCGGCATTGTCGCTTCGTTTCTTAAGTTTGCCGGAATTTTTGCCATAACTCAGATTCCCCTAGCCATTAGTGAAGGATTCCTCTCAGTGCTGGTCTGGAATTGGCTGGAGTCTTACGGTAAGGAAGAACTCAAAACTTTGAATCTTATTAAGCGAGAAGTCTAAGAAATGAAAGCACAAAAAATGGTATGGAATAATTGGCTCTTGCTGCTTGCAACTGCGATACTAGCAGTCACCCCTCTATTATTGATTCGGGATTCGGAATTTGCCGGTGCCGACGGCAAGGCCACTGAAGCGATCGCCGAAGTGCAACCGAAATACGAGCCTTGGTTTGAATCTTTAATCGAACCTCCTGGCGGCGAAACAGAAAGTTTGTTGTTCGCTTTGCAGGCGGCGATTGGTGCTGGGACTATCGGCTATGTTATTGGTCTATACCGGGGGCGATCGCGGGTCTGAAAATTAATTTTTATGGCCCGGGACTTACGCTTTCTTATCGGGTCGATCGCTATATATAGCGTCTGGTGCCTCCTAGCACCCTACTCTAGCTGAAAGCTGAAAGCTGAAAGCTGACTGCTATAAAACATGAACCTCCAAATTGATACCCTCGCTTATACCAATCGCCTGCGGACTTTGCCCCCAGAACAAAAGCTATTATTTGGTTTGGGAATATTGGCGATCGCCGCGCTCTCCAATAGTCCCGTCCATGTCATTATTATCTTTTGGATGGCGGTATGGATTGTAGGGTATGCCAGGATTCCCGCCCCAGTTTACCTAAAATTGCTAGGTCTTGCTTCTTTGTTTTTAATAATTAGCTGGCCGGCTTTAGTGGTTAATATCGTCTCGCCAGAACGAATCGAGTTAATAAAAGCCGATCGATTGAGCGGCCTGAGCCTGGGGTGGTGGCATTTTTATGTGAGTCGCAGCGCTTGCATCCAGGCTACTGTCATTTCTCTGCGCAGTCTCGCTAGCATTTCTTGTCTATTATTTATCCTTTGTACCGTACCCTTTACCCAGATCTTGCAGGCTTTGCGACGGTTGGGAATACCCGCGATTCTTACAGAGCTGTTACTGCTGATGTATCGTTTTGTGTTTATACTCTTAAATACTGCCGATCGCTTACAATTAGCCCAACAAGCTCGCGGCGGTTATCGCAGCCGACGCTTGGCCCTCAATAGTATTAGTTTGCTTGTAGGACAACTGCTAAAACGTACCCTACAGCGCTACCAACAATTTTCCCTGGGCGTAGCAGCTAGGGGTTTTAGAGGCAATTTTGTAGTTTGCGATTCATCTCATTATTCTTATTCTATAAGATATGCTTTGGAAGCTATTATAGGAGCCAGTCTCTTGCTAGGTATAGAATTGTGGAGCAATTTTAGGGCGATCGCCATATAGTATAATGTTAAAATGCCAGGAAATTTTTTATAGCTATCCAGGGCAAGAACAAGCTATACTTAAAAATATAAGTTTGTCGATTCCGGCTCAAAAAAAAAGCGCCCTGATTGGTCACAATGGGTCGGGGAAATCAACATTACTATTATTGGCGGCTGGTTTGTATCAAGCTCAGCAAGGAAACCTATATTGGGGAGAAGAAGTGCTAAAATGCGATCGCAAATCTCTCTCTCGCTGGCGACAGAGAATTGGAATAGCATTTCAAGACCCCGAGCAGCAGTTGGTAGCTGGGACTGTGGCCGAGGATATTTCCTATGGCTTATACAACCTAGAATTGCCCCAAGCAGAAATTGAGCGAAGGCTACAGCAAGCATTAACCGATTTTGCCTTACAGGACTTAGCCGACAGACCATTGCATCACCTCAGTTTAGGACAGAAACGGCGGGTTGCTCTAGCAGGGGTGATGGCTCTAAAACCTCAGTTATTATTGCTGGACGAACCCACCACCTATTTAGATAAATTGCAAATCGATAACCTTTTAAGAGAGTTAGACAGGATTCATGCCGCAGGCACGACCGCAGTAATGGCGACTCACGACCTAAACTTAGCCTATGAATGGGCAGATTGGATTTGGATTTTGCATGAAGGACAAGTGGTTATGGAAGGAGAAACTCAAGATGTCTTTGCTTGCCGAGAACTTATGGAAAAAATAAAAATTGGAACGCCTATATTATGGGAAGTGTGGGATGCTTTATGTCCTGCAATTATTCCCAACGGTAACCTGGCCTTTCCCAAGACAATTCGCGAATTACAACAGCGATTGCTAGAATATATAGCGTTTCTAAAATAAATGTAACGTCCGAAACGTAGGGGCGACAGCAACAAGAGCGACAATCTGAGCGCTCCGAACGGGAACTTGCCTTTTTGGGATATTGCATCCCCCAGAAACCTCACATCAATTTGAGAACCGCTATAAAGGAACAAACAGACAAATTACATAGGCAAGCTTGAATAGTTACAGAAAAATTGACAATGACTCAAAATATTATATATGTCTGTACCACCTGCGCCAGTACCTGGCAAAATGGCAAGCGGGTGGGAATCAGCGGAGGGGAAAAACTGCTAGAGCAACTATCGAACCTCCACGACGAATGGGAATTAAAAGAAAAATTCCCAATCCAGCCGGTAGAATGCATGAGTGCTTGCAATCGCTCTTGTACTATTTCTTTTGTTGCTCCCGGAAAACACACTTATCTGTTTGGCGACATTAGCACCGAGTCAGAAACATTGTCGGAAACCTGTGAGGCGGTATTGGATTGCGCAAGCTTGTACTATCGCAAAACCGATGGGGTTATGCCCTGGTCGGAGCGACCCAAGGCGCTAAAAAAAGGAATTTTGGCTAAGATTCCGCCCTTGCCGTCAATATAGCAATCCTAATATAGCGTTTCTCAAATAAGTGAAACGTAGGGGCGATAGCATCCCTACAACCGTCTCTGCTGTAGAGCGGTAATCCCCGTACTGGGATGCGCGGGCCCGTAACCTCACATCAAGCGCGAGAACCGCTATATAGCAGTAAGCTGTCAGCAGTCAGCTAAAAGTCGCGAGCATTGCCGGTAGGAGCGTTTCGCTGTCGCGACATGAAAGGCGGAGCCCTATACCCAATCGGGAGCATTTCACTTTTGCAAGGAATAGCCCGCAAGGGCGAGAGTTTGTGTAGCCGCGCCAGCCGCCTGGGAGGCGGGGCTTACGCCCAAGGGGCGAGGCGGCAGCGTACAAATTTGAAATGCTCCCCGCTCCTCAAGCAAAAAACAACTACCAACTCTACTAACTAAGAAACAATCACCCATGCATAAAATTCCGGTTACCGTTATTACTGGCTTTCTCGGTTCGGGCAAAACTACCACAATCCGCCATTTGCTGCAAAACAATCAAGGTCGTCGCATAGCGGTTCTTGTCAATGAATTTGGCGAGGTGGGAATTGATGGAGAATTACTGAAATCTTGCCAAGTCTGCGACGAGGAAGACGGAGAGGGAGGCACGCCAAATGGGGAGGCGATCGCTCCCAGCAATATTATCGAACTCACCAATGGCTGCTTGTGCTGCACCGTGCAAGAAGAGTTTTATCCGACTATGCAAGAAATCCTCAAAAAGCGCGATCGCCTGGATTGCATGCTCATCGAAACCTCCGGTCTGGCATTGCCCAAGCCCTTAGTTCAAGCCTTTCGCTGGCCCGAGATTCGCACCGGCGCGACCGTGGATGGGGTAGTGACGGTCGTTGACTGCGAAGCCCTGGCCAACGGCGAATTGGTTGGCGACTTGGAAGCCCTAGAAGCCCAGCGACAAGCCGACCCTAATCTAGAACATGAAACGCCGATTGAGGAATTGTTTGAAGACCAGTTAAATTGCGCCGATTTGGTACTTGTCTCTAAAACAGATTTAGTCGATGAGCCAACTCGGAAGCGAGTGCGAAGCTGGCTCCAGGAGCAGGTCAGGCCGGGGGTGAAAATTGTCGAGAGCGATCGCGGCGAGATTAACGCCGAAGTCTTGCTAGGATTTAACTCCGCCGTCGAGGACAATCTAGATAGCCGCCCGAGCCACCACGACAGCGAAGAAGACCACGAACACGATGACGAAATCAACTCAGTCAACGTGATTTTAGACCGAGACTACGAGCCGAAAAACCTAGCAGCGCGACTCCAGCAATTAGTCCAAGAAAAAGAAATTTATCGGATTAAAGGCTTTGTCTCGGTGCCCAACAAAGCCATGCGTTTGGTAATACAAGGAGTCGGGCAGCGATTTGACTATTTCTACGATCGCCCCTGGCAGCCTGCCGAACCCCGCCAGACCCGCCTAGTCTTTATCGGTCACGCCCTCGACTCAGCCCAAATCGAGGCAGCGATTAATTAAGAATTGGGCATGTTCGCATTGGGCATTGGGCATGGCGCATTGGGCATTGGGCATTGGAAGGAGCGAATAGGCGAACAGTGAAGAGCGAAAAGTTAAGAAACCCAATTATAGCATTTCTCAAATAAACGTACCGAAGGAAACGTAGGGGCGACAGCATCCCCCTTGACCATCTCGGCCGTAGAACGGTAACCCCCGTAATGGGATGCGCGGGCCCCAGAGACCTCACATCAATTTGAGAAACCCAGTTATTCACTGTTCGCTCTTCACTAGGTATGCTCCCCTTGTCCCCTTGTCTCCCGGTCTCCTTGTCTCTCCCAATGCCCAATTCCCAATGCCCAAGCGATAGCTCTCAGCGGTCAGCGGTCAGCGGTCAGCGGTCAGCAAATTTGCTGTTGGCGCAGCCTGCGCATTGAGCGCATAAGCAAATTGGCTGAAAGCTGAGAGCTATGAATGCCCAATGCGCTATGCCCAATGCGCTATGCCCAATGCGCTATGCATTTTTTTGCTGCGGGATGCCAATGCCTATACCTCGTTCGTCCAAAGCATATTTCAAGCGGTAGCGATATTCGCGAGCCACGCTCCCCTGCTTTCCGGGTTGGGTTTTAATTCTGATTTCTATATCTATTCCCGAATGAGCAATCCCATTTACTCCCAACATTTCCACGGGGTCTAAGATATGCTCTTGCCATTTAGGATCGCCTTGCATTTGTTGGGCTACCTCCTTCATAGTCTCCATCGCCAGCTTCAGATCGGCATCATAACCAACTTGTAGCTTGATATTCGCCCGCGACCATTTCTTAGTTCGATTGATTGCGCTCGAAATTTCGCTATTGGGCATTACCATAAGCTCGCCTGGTATAGTCCGCAATTCCGTAACCCGCAAGTTCATATACTCCACCTTGCCCAGGACGCCCCCAATAATAATCTCATCTCCTACGGCATACCAATCTTCCCAAAAAATCAGACAGCCATTGACGACATCTTTAATAAAGCTCTGGGAAGCAAAGGAGATAGCAAAACCGAGAATGCCAGCTCCAGCCAAGACTGGACCAAGGGGAATCCGTAGGGTTTCCAGGACTAAGAGAATACCTAGAAAACCCCAGACAAAGTATGAAATGCTTTTGAGAATATGGGCGACGGTGCTAATGCGGAAGAGCTGTCGCTGGGAGCTGGCGGTTTCAGAGGATTGTCTGGCTTGCAGTCGATGGAAAATGCGGTCAATGAGGAAGTGACTGCCTCTAATCGCCAAGCGGGTGCCGAGCCAAATCGCGACCAGGGCAATTGGCTCGGCCACAATCCAAAATTGCAGCCAGCGCGTCCAAGGAAACAGTCCCACAATCCAGGCGATACTGCCCAACCAAATACCTATAAATAGGATTTGCAGTAGCAATTTCTGGATATCGTTAACGTCGCGCCGTTCCTCTAAGGCGTCAATTGGCTCGCTGGAGGCAAAAGCTTCTTCTGCGTTTTCCTCTGCCGAACTGTCGCCATTAGCTGGATATTGTGGGGAGTAAGACTGCTCTGGCTGGGCTAGTTTGTCATATCCTAATTTTGTGTTTTTGTCAAATTTATGTAGTAATTTTTTCTGCCAAGTCAGCACCAAAAAGCTCAGAGCGATCGCCAAGATAATTATTGCACCAGATATCAAACCTTGGCGCAGCAAATATTCCGCCTCGCGCTCCTGCCTTGCTCGAATCAGATGCAGTTTGATAGATTTGCTCGTTTCCTCCGCCAGCTCGTCTAAATGAAGACCGTGAACTCTGGCATCTAGAGTAGTGATGGTGGCAATGGAAATATTATCCAAGCTTTTCCCATCCGCAGCAAAAAGTATAGTTTTGTCCTCTACATCTTTATGGCTTACTTGCAGGGCCTCCGGGTCGAATCCTCTGTCGAGAATGCCATAAAGGTTGCTCTCGATGAGGCTGGCTCGCCTTTTTATGGGCAAATCTCCCTTTTGTTTGTCCGTGGTATTTGACTGATAGGCGGCAATGTCTAATACTTGTCGCCCATCTAGTAAAACTGGATGGTGAACTATATTGCCTATGCCTTCTAAGGGAGAAACTGAGGACTGCGCCCTAGAATTGCTAGGGGCGGACGGTTGAGGCGGAATTTGCCCCAAAGCTCCCCCGGTCCCTATGGATGTCGCGACCAGAAACGCTAGCAAGGCGATCGCTACCAAAGCTATCCGCCGCCGCATTTTCCATAATTTCCCAATCATCAATCGCTTTACCCTAAAAATATCTACTGCCATAACAACTCCCCACACTTCCCACGCTTCCCACGCTCCCCACACTTCCCACGCTTCCCACCCTTCCCCTTTCAAAGGTATGTTTTTTATAATCCTTCTTTTTGGAGTTGCCAGCGAGGGGCATAAATTTCTGGGGCGAAGCATTCCAGGTTATAAGTTTAGTTTATAGCAAAGGATATCTCGGGAATGCTATCGCCCCTACGCCTTATTTCGAGGGTTGGTCGTGGCCAAAAAACATCAAATCTAAAAAACATACCCGCAGATTGCCACCCTTCCCACCCTTCCCACACCTCCCACCCTCCCCAATGGTCCTGAAAGTTGCTAGTAAATTCATGTTCGGACGAATGTTTTTAGGAAAGGTGTGGTAACTTAAGCCAAATAGTCAGAAGGTTCCTGTTTTGGGTGCAAGTACCGATCGCGGTGCGATCGCGCTGTCACTAAGGGCGGACAAAATACAAGCTTCCCCATCCTCCAAGGATAGCCTTGGAAGCTTGTCACAAAGGGTATAGGTTTCCATCCGGAACGAGCGGTGACGAACTCGTAATCAGATGGAAACCTAAAGAGATTATTTTTGGATCTCAAGGAGCGCACCGGGCGGAGCGATCGCGCTGCCCTCGGCCTTCCAGGAAACAATTCCCCTTTGCCCGCTCGCGATGGCATTGCAGACCTTTCTAATCAATAAATCCCGCTCGCGGGATGGAAACAAACCAACCAACAAACAAACAAATGGTTCGCGGCCCATACCACGAACCAAGTCTCAAACGGGTCCAATAAACCTCGTTGAATCGAGGGTATAGGAAAACTTAGAGAGGATGGGATGGGAAACTAGGGTAGGCAAGTTGCGTCTGCCTAGGCGGTAGGGATGAAAATCTCAACTCCGAAATTAGGTGAGGAGCGATTGGTGGTGGAGGAGATTTGGATATCCCAATGCTAAGACTGATAAAGTTCAAAATTTACCGAATTTTGGCCTATCGGTCTATTACTGTGGGGTTTGCCAGCGGCGCCTTGTCAGGTGCGATCGAAGACCTACCCCATTCACTGGGAAGGCTTCGCCCTAAATCCCACACCCGCTAGCCCCCACTTGGGGCAAGATGGGTTAACAAAGTTTAAGGGCGATCGCTGGCATCAAAAGTGCTTATCTTTGTCTGACTGACATGAAAAATGTAGCTTTAGGTAACAATTTGAACGGTCTCAAAGACATTAAAGTTGATTCCACGGTACTGTGGCGCTGGTTGCTACCAAGCTTGGTAGGTGCCTTTTTGCTGACATCTCCCGCTGAAGCCGCCACGTTACGATCCTGGCGGTTTGAGGAATCTGGGAACAGACTCACATTTACAACCGCAGGCGGGGTTCAACCCAGGGCACAACTGATCGCCGACCCAATTCGCTTGGTGATCGACCTGCCTGGGACGAGTCTAGGACCCGTGAGAAAAGCCCTCTCCCCAGGAGGAGCAATTCGCGAAATTCGCGTAGGCCAGGTTGACTCCCAGACCGCTCGAATCGTTGTCGAGTTGGCTCGGGGCTATACCCTAGATCCCGAGCAGGTAAAGTTCGAGGGTAATTCTGCGAGCGAGTGGGCGGTACAAATACCAAACCCCGAACCGATTCAACGGCGCTCTTTTCCCCCCAGACGAAGTTCCACTCCTAGAGCCAGCGCTCCCGAGCGAACTCCTAGAGCCAGCTCTCCCGAGCCAAGTCGTAGAGTTAGCTCTCGCGAGCAAGTATCGGCAAGAGGAAAAACTCTGCTCAAAGATATTGAAGTGACAGATAAGGGAATTGTCCTGCGAACCAATGGGGAAACTCCTGAGATTGAGGTCAATCGTCCCCCAGGGGCAAACTGGATGACCTTGGTACTCCCCAACGTCACTCTTTCGCAAGATCTCGATCGCCGCTCGGTTCGGGTCAATCGCTTCGGTATCAGTTTCCTCCGAGTAGCTCCCATCAATGGCCCGACCCCAGGAGCCCGGGTGACTTTGGATCTTACCAACAATGGAGCTAACCTGGAAACCAGAGCTAGCAACTTGGGCGGGGTGCTAATCTGGCCCGAAGGACAACAACCCCCCACCTTGGGCGCTCAGTCTGGTGGTTTAGCCAAGATAGAATCTGTCGAAGTGCGCAACAACGGCACGGAACTGGTGGTGAATGCAGACCAACCTATTGACTATACAGAGGGCTGGGACCGGCAAACCGCTTCTTATAGCATTACTATTTATTCCGCCGAACTTGCCGAAAATATCCGGCTGCCCCGGCGCTCTTCCGGTTTATCGGTGCGAAAGCGCGAAGACTACCCGGGAACTGTCACCCTCTTGGTCCAAGTGGGAAATGCAGATATTCAGGGCGTTACTCAACCGAATCCCTCGCAGCTATCTCTAAAATTAAGAACCAATGGCTCTATTACTAATGACCCAAACGGTTCTGGCTCTATAGTATCTCGGCCGCCCCAGAGTCCGGTTGGCCCGCCGCGCCGCCGTCCCGTAACGCGCCCAGAGCGGGAGTATGACTCGCCTCTAATCCGCCGCCGTGGTAACGAACGACAACTTGTGATTATAGATCCAGGACATGGAGGTAGCGACCCCGGGGCTGTAGGCATTGGCGGTCTGCGGGAAAAAGATGTTGTCAACGATATCTCCCGCCAAGTGACGCGAATTCTCGAAGAAAATGGCATTCAGGTGAGGATGACTCGCCAAAGCGATCGCACCCTAGAACTGCGACCCAGAACCGAGTTGGCCAATCGGGTCAATGCCGATTTATTTGTCAGCATTCATGCTAACGCCGCACCGGGAGGATACTCTAGCGCCAATGGGGTGGAGACTTTTTATTACCAGAGCGGTCGCCGCCTTGCCCAAAATATTCAGGGCAGTATTATGGAAAGTTTCAATATGCGCAACCGGGGCGTTAAGCGAGCGCGATTCTACGTTCTCCGGCATACAAGAATGCCAGCGGTTTTGGTGGAAGTCGGTTTTGTTACCGGCAGTAGCGATTCCCGCATCCTCGCTCAACCGGCTCAGCGCAGCAGGATGGCTCAGGCGATCGCTCGCGGTATTATCCGCCACATCCGACAAGGCGGCTAAGCTTCGATATATCCCTGGATTTACTCAGCCCGCTTTGGCGGGCTTTTTTTTTATTGGTGCGATCGGCAATAAGCGTTTAATTTACAGGACTTACGCAAATTGTACAGATGCGCCCTAAGTGTAGGGGTACTCCGGCCGTTGACCCCTACCAGATATAGAGTCCTTGCGTAATATCATGTCGGTTTGAATGCCCCAAAAAAAGCTTCTGCGTAGGACGGGCGTCCCGCCTGTCCCCCCCCGCCCCAAGGACAGGCGGGACGCCCGTCCTACGGGAGATTCTAAATTTTTTCTGTGGGTATTTAACCTGACTTGATATAAGTCCTGATTTAATTTAATCGTCCCTAAAAACAAAAACAAATCGAGCTTCCCGTAGGACAGGCGTCCCGCCTGTCCCTGCCCGATCTAGGGACAGGCGGGACGCCTGTCCTACGGTAGGTTGCCAAGGCTACTAACGGCAATGCTTGTGTAAAAGCTGACCGCTGACCGCTGACTGCTTATTGCTATAAACTTCAATTCAATTGGAAATTTTTGCGGGCAATATCGGCAATAGTTCGACCGATATTTATCGAAGCCGTCGCCCCAGGGGAAGGAGCATTCAAGACATGCACCATGTTCTTTACTTCCTTGATGCGAAAGTCATCTACTAAAAATCCATTTGGTTCCAATGCTTGCGCCCTCACTCCTGCACCTCCTGGTTTTAAATCTTGCTCGGTTATTTCCGGAATTAATTTCTGTAAGGCACGGGTGAAGGCTTTTTTACTAAAAGAGCGATATACTTCGCCCAAGCCCATGCGCCAATATTTGAAAGTCAACTTCCAAAATCCTGGATATAAGGAAATCTCGGACATATCTTCCCAGGAAAAGTCTGATTTTTTATATCCCTTACGCTTCATGGCCAATACCGCATTTGGACCTGCTTCTACACCACCATGAACCATGCGGGTGTAATGAACTCCTAAAAATGGAAAGCGCGGATCCGGCACCGGATAAATAAGATTCTTGACTAAAAAATGACGCTCTTTCTTTATCTCGTAATATTCGCCGCGAAAAGGGACTATTTTCAAGCCTGGATTGAGTCCGCTTTTTCTGGCAATGCGATCGCAAAATAATCCAGCACAATTGATAAGGTGCTTGCAAGAGATATCCCCGGTAGTGGTTTCCAAGTAAATTTCGTTTTCGCTATCGTTCTTTTTAATATCCAAAACCCGAGTATTCAATTTTATTTCGCCATTATTGTTTTGAAACAGTTCGGCAAATTTCTCGGCAACCTTGATATAATCGACGATTCCAGTATCGGGAACGAAAAGTCCGGCAACTCCCGCTACATGAGGCTCGTATTCCTTAAGTTCTTCTCCTTGCAAGTATTTGACACCTGCAAGCCCATTGGCCTTACCTCTTTCAGCTAGTTTCGCCAATTTGTCCAATTCACTTTCATTGACAGCAACAACCAGTTTTCCACATCGTTCGTGGGGAATATCGTGGTTTTGACAAAACTCATATAGCAATTCTCGCCCTTTGGTACAATTGAGGGCTTTAAGGGAACCGGGCTTATAGTAAAGACCGGAATGAATTACGCCGCTGTTATTCCCAGTTTGGTGAGCAGCTAAAGAATTTTCTGCTTCCACAACGACAATTGAAGCATTGCAGGTTTTGGATAATGCCATTGCTGTTGCTAAACCAATAATTCCTCCCCCAACAATGACAATATCGTATCGATTCAATCCTTGTGACATCTAGCCCTCCATATTTTTAAGCAGCCCGTTACTCGTCCGTTACTTATCTACTTTACCAGGACTTACGCAGAGATACTATTTGTAGGGTGCCGCACCGCGCACCAAACGCTATATATATAACTAAATCGTCCAATTTGCGTAAGTCCTGTTTATATTAAATCCGGTTAATCGCCCTAAAAAAACAAGCGTAGGACGGGCGTCCCGCCTGTCCATACCAGGGGCTTCGGACAGGCGGGACGCCCGTCCTACAGAAGATTACAAATTTTTTGGGTGGGTAATTAACCGGATTTGATATTACAATAAAAACTGGAGTCAGAACCCCGGTTTTTTGAAAAAACCGGGGTTCTCGCGTATCGCAAAGTAAATTGCCAATCCCTAAAGCGGTTTTCGTCCGGGAACGCCGACAGGGCGAGGAAATTTTTCCGGAGTTGGGGCGATTTTGCGCAAGTAGAGGGAATGGCGCAGGCTGCGAGTTAGAGGGGTTGTAAATCGCTCTACAAAATCGATAAGGCCGCCCAACTTTTTAGCAGTTCTTGAGAGGGATTCTGTTTCTTCGTCGCTCCAGTGACCGCGATAGAGAACTGCTAAACCGCCGACTTTTAATAATGGCAGAGCATATTCGGCGCAGACGGAGGCCGGAGCGACTGCTCGCGCTAAGGCTAGGTCGTAGCGGCTCCGATACTGCGGTTGCTGGCCAATTTCCTCTGCTCTTGCGGTTATGGCCGTAACGTTTTCAAAGCCTAAATTATCGATAAGGCTTTTGAGAAAGTCGATTTTTTTGCCGCTGGCGTCGAGCAAAGTTATCTGCCAATCGGGACGAGCGATCGCCACGGGCAATCCCGGAAATCCGGCACCGGTGCCAATATCTATTATCTCGACTGTCTCTAATTCTTTCGGGAGCAAATCCGATAGCAATGCTGGGGCTATTCCGCGCAGGGAATCCCAAAGGTGCTTTTCCCAAAATTCTTTCGGCTCTACAATCCGAGTTAAATTAAGCTGCTGGTTTCCTGCCAAAATCTGCTCGTAAAGGCTCTGGAACTCTAGCAGGTGTCCGGCATCCGGCTGCCAGCTCATTGTTTTTTGCCACTTGGCCGCCATCTCTGGTAAAGCCCGAGACCCCATTGTTTTTCCTCTACACCTACACCCTATACCTTACACCCTGGGTTGCCCCAGTTGCACAGATCGCAATACTCCTCCGTCAAGAGCCCAAAAGCGATCGCCAATTTCCAATAAATCTCCCGGGTCGTGGGTCACCACCAACAGGCTCCAATGCTGCTTGAGCTTAGCCAACAGATTCGTCAACTGGCGTCGCATCGACCAGTCTAGACCTGCCGTAGGCTCGTCCAACAACAGCAGTTGGGGCTGGCGGATTAGCTGCACTGCCAGAGCCAATCGCCGCTGCTGTCCCCCGCTGAGGGATTGGGGAGGATTCTGGAGGGACAAATGAGCTAGGCCGACTTCCTCTAAAGCTTGATTGACCCGCTCCAATCCCAATTCTGGGTGCCCCAGGCGCAATTCATCGATGATGGTGCTGCAACAGAAATGCCGCTCCGGGAACTGAAAAACCAATCCCCCCAACTGTTGCAGGTGTTCTGGCGTTAGGGGCTGCTGTCGCCAATAGATTTCGCCGGAGGTTTTCTGGGCCAGCCCAGCTAAAATTTCTAATAAAGTTGTCTTGCCAGAGCCGCTCGGCCCAATCACCAAGCCCAAGTTCTGCGGTGCTAGTTCTATATTGATGTCTTTTAGGATAGCGCTTTGGCTGGCGGGGGGATGATAACTCAAATTTCTCAGATAAAGCATTCAGCCACCGATTTCCTTTTATACTCGTTAGCTTGCTCGAAGCATTTCAGCGTCTGGTGCGCGGTGCGGCACCCTACGAATAGCGACATGAGCGTAAGTCCTGTTATACTGGTTAGCTTGCTCGAAGCATTTCAGCGTCTGGTGCGCGCGGTGCGGCACCCTACGAATAGCGACATGAGCGTAAGTCCTGTTATACTCGTTAGCTTGCTCGAAGCATTTCAGGGTAGGGTGCCGCACCGCGCACCTACTACGCACTGTACTAGCCTGTCAAGGTAGTTTTGAATAATTTGGCAATTTTTTTCCGTAGACGTAGCCGCCCCTACGCCCCGGAGGGCGGGCTACGCCTACGGGGCTTGCCCGATGCTCCGATGCCCGATGCCCAATGCCCCATGCGCAATTCTTTCTTGACAGAATACTAGCCCCGGTCTTCTCCCTCGGTCAATAATCGCACCGATAGATTATTGCAGATATCCTCTACTTGACTCAGATAATCTCGGACGGCAGTCTGAAGTTCAGGAGGACAAATTTGCAAAATTTCAGACAGTCCCGAAACTGCCCGATTTGCTTCGTCCCAATCTTCTGCTTTACAAGCATGATGACGCACTCGCAGCAGGGGCTCGATATCCTCGATATTTTTCCATTCTGTTTGAGGCTTGGCTCGATCGCTAAAATAGCTATAGGCTTGGCGGTGGGCAGTGCGGGCTTTTTCGGGATGGCGATGCAGCAGGAGTTGGGCTTTTTCTCGGACGAGGGGATGGAGCTGAAACGATCGCCGCTCTGTATCGTAAGATAGCAATTGTCGCCGTTTCAAAGCTCGAAGGATAGATTCTTTCAGCTCGTATTCGCCGACTTCTGGCATTTGCGCCGCAATGCCCGCACAAGATAGGGGATATGCCGAGGGTTGATAAACAGAAATTCTGCTCAGACAAGTTCGCTCTATTTCGCTCAAGCGATCGCAGGTTTCGTCGATAAGAGTCTCCAGCTCCCGAATTAGCAACCAGTCTTTCTCTGCTAAAAACTTATCTATCCTGCCCTGAAATTCTTCATCCTGCCGAATCAGCGCCGCCACCAATTCCAAAGCTTTGGGGTGTCCGCGATATAGCTCTGCCAGTTCTGCTAATTCCTCCAGAAGCGAGGCAGTACCCGTGGCGAGATTAAAAGATTGCAAGAGGGCAACGCTGGAATCGCGATCCAATCCCTTCAGGGCTATTTCTCTGGCCACCGTAGGGGACAAATCGGCTAAGCTTTCTCGGCTGGTAAAGATTATCTTGCTCTGATGCTCGGTTTCGAGCAGTTGTTTGAATAACCAAGCGTATTCCGGGTAGCGATCGCTAAAATATCCCGCCCCTTGCGCGTCTCCAGTTTTGAGAACCGTCTCGGCTCTATCGAATACGATTAAACAGGGTTTGGCCTTGAGCAACCTTATCAGCAGTTCTGTTTTTTTGAGATAGTCGGGCTCCGGGGCAATAGCTGCGATCGCTTCTGGCTTTATTCCTGGCTTTATTCCTGGCATCGCTCTTGCTTGGCTCTCGTCTTCTTTGGCGCTTGCTTCCTTTTTGAAGGCAGGTTCCGGGGGATTATTCCAGAACATTTGGGCGTTTGGGGTTTGGCCGGAGTCGCCATTGGAGAGAGCGGACAAAAGGGAATCAATCGTGCCCTCAAATGGAGGGGCTTCGCCAGTAGCAGAGCTGAGATATTGCCAAGCTACCGCCACAAATGGAGTTTCTTCTGCCTCCAGTTCCCGCACCAACTGACTGACCAAAGTGGTTTTGCCAATGCCCGGTAAACCGACAATACAGGCGGCGGTAACTGGATAAGGGCTCGGGCTGGCCGCGTCCTTGGCAAAAGCTCCATCTAGGACGAGGGCTTTTAAGGCGGCGAGTTCTTCTTGGCGACCGACCCAGCCCCTGACCGGCGGTAAGTTTTCGGGGAGCGCGAAGCTAAAAACTCCTTCAAAACAGTTATTAGTAAAGTGTTGGTTGGGTAAGTCGGCGATCGCCGCTGCCAGGAATGGCTCTGTTTCTTGAATGTCGCGACGATCGACAATATCTTCCCAATTATCGATTCCTACGGCCTTGCAAATATCGATAAAAGTTTGTCGCCGAATCGGCTTGCGCGCCCAAAATCGCTTCAAAGTCGCCTTGGAAGTGAGGGCGGCCTGACACCAAATCTGAGAACTTTTATTCCAGCCCGGGTTGCGTCTGGCCAGATCGACGATTCTGAGTCCCTCTTCAGATGCCCTGAGAACTCCTGCCATCCTTTGTACTCCACTAGAATTTTGCCTAGATTCTAATTATGGCTCATTTTAGCAAGCGCTAACTGAGCCAAACGAGCCAAATGAGCCAAATGAGCCCCCAGACATCTAAAAGATTGAGCCAAATGAACCCAAATCGAGCAAGTTATTGAGCCGTTGGTTCATTGAGATTCTGAGACTATAAGCATAAAGAAGTAATTTTCAGAGAACTTTATGAGTGCATCTATTGGCTGGCAAAGGCTATCTCTAGCAGCGATCGCAGCCTCCCTTATCCCTATGGCCGCGAGTCCGGCGAGCGCCTTTAGCTTCTCTCGCGGAGGGACATCAGTTCCGGGACAAGGGCAATTTTCTAGCGTTTCTGGGGTCACTACCATCGACTTTGAGTCCGGCGCGCCCACTTCCGGTTTTGCGACTTACTCTACTGCTAACGGTCCGAATCCGATACTTTCAGGGGCTGGCTCTTTTCGACCAATGGCAGATAACGCCTCCCATTTTCTCTCAGTTGCCCCCACATCGGGTGGTTTGGACAACCCTACAACCATTGAATTTGCTGAAAAGCTAGATTACTTTGGCTTGTATTGGGGCTCGACAGGCTGGTACGACAGCATTGAATTTTATAATGGCAGTACCCAGGTCGCGTCATTTACGGGAGAGGATGTTTCTGGAATACCGGGGGTTAGTGGCAATTGGACTGACCCGGAATATAATATGTATGTCAATTTCTTTGCTGAAACTGGCGAGTCTTTTGACAAGATTGTTTTAAATGCTACCCATATTGCCTTTGAGACCGATAACCATGCCTATCGAGTCGCTGCCGTACCGGAACCCTCTGCGGTATTGGGCTTGTTGGGGCTGGGGGCGATCGCTGCTGGTTCGCTCAAGAAGCGCCAAGAGAAATCTAGCAATTCTGTTGCCAAGAATGCCTAGAGCCTCGGTTCGGTAAAAAGAATGTGCAGAATCCGTAGGGGCGAATGGCATTCGCCCCTAATATCATGTCGGTTTGAATGCCCCAAAAAAAAGTCAATTTCTGCGTAGGACGGGCGTCCCGCCTGTCCCTTGGGGCGGGGGGGACAGGCGGGACGCCCGTCCTACGGGAGATTACAAATTTTTTCTGTGGGTATTTAACCGGATTTGACATTACATCAATCCTGCAACTAATTGTTTGGGGCATTTCGATTCTTTAGTTTTTCTTGAAGGAGCGAAGGGGTCTGTGCCTGCATCTGGCGGACAAAAGCTTCATCCTCGCGAATTTGCCGCCTAATTTCTTGCCGATTATCGTGATAATATGTCAATGCAGCATAGACATCAGCCAAGGTAATAGATGGGTAGTGGTACAAAATTTCATCGGGCTCCATTCCCATATCTTCGTGCCAGATGACAATATCCTGCACTTTAATCCTATGTCCGGCAATGTGCGGTTTGCCACCACAAACACCGGGCGCAATATTAATATGTTCCGATATTACTGCTGTCATTTTTGCTTTTGTTTTCTGCTAATATAGTCAAATATTACTTTAACACAAAAGAGCATTCTCGCCTCGCTCGCCTCAAGATCTAGAGTTTGGGTTCGGGAAAAAGATTTGACAGCAAGGAGTTTCTGTATGGTGAAATCGCCCATACGAGCGATCGCCTGTATCATAGCAGGCGATCGCTTTTGCTTTTAATTCAAAAACTTAATTAGGCAGGACATTGCAAACTACCAAATTGTTGTTAAAGGGGCAGCTTGAATCTTGCTATCGCAGGTAACTAAAGGCAATTTCAGATAGAGGGCAGTAGCTGCAATAATGCGATCGGGCATATCTGGAACAATCTGAATCGGAATCTGGATCATTGTTTCAGCAACATCTTGATTTAAAGCCACCATAGCCAAACCGGGAAGTAGGATTTCTCAAAGCAGCTAACAGCAGCTCTAACGCCGACTTAGGTAACCTTTTTTTTATCCGTTAAATAAACCACTTCTACCACGGAAATTGAAGCCACATAAATAGGCTCTCCTGCTGCGATCGCTTGTTGTAGGGCAGTTCGAGCATTCTGTGACAGCTTGGCCGAATTGGTCAGCACCCACAAGTATGCGTGTCAGCAACGACTGCTGCCATCAAACATCCTCCCTAGGAAAGTTTTCCCACATCTCTTGACGGACTTGGGCAATATCTTCTTCGGTAATATCTATTTCAAGATTGGCCCACAAGCCGAAAGGATTGCCCATAACAGGCTTCGATGCCCGTTCGCGAGCTAAAGAATCCACAAATTCTAAAACTTGCCACTGCTGCTCGGGTGGAAGCTGTTTTAATTTCCGAACGATTGACTCTTCAGCGGTTGAAGACATTTGTTCGTCCTCCCTTCATTTCATACGATCTTATATTAGTTTAGTAACAAGGGACTTGCAAGTTAATAATGTACCAATTCAAGGGCTTCGACAAGCTCAGCCCGAACGGTGACGGTCAAAGGGACTGGTACTTTATTTCTGCGCAAGTCCCCAAGGATAAAGGGCGAATGGCATATGCCCTCCGTCGGGCAGGCTCCGCCTTTCATGTCGCGGGGAGTGTAGCCTGCCCTCCGGGGCATACGCCATTCGCCCCTACCCACGCCTTATGAGGCAGATTTTACGATCGCCCGCTCTATCAGAGACAATGCCCGATCTACTTCCTCGGCGCTGACAATCAACGGCGGCACAAAGCGCAATACCTTCGGTCCGGCGGGCACTAAGAGCAAGCCTTCAGACATAGCGGCTTTAACTAGATCGATAGAGTTGAGTTCGACATCCTCGCGCAAGACCAGGCCATTAATCAAACCCCAGCCCCGCACTTCGGAAAAAAGGCTTTCATATTTAGCAGCGATCGCGCGCAATCCAGTCCGCAATTGCTCGCCCCGCTCCCGCACGTTAGCCAAAAGATTTTCTTGCTCCAAAGTCTGGCAAACTGTCAGCGCCGCCGCACTGGCAAAAGGATTGCCCCCAAAAGTGCTGGCATGGTCTCCAGGCTTAAAAACATCGCAGAAAGACTTGCACAATAGCGCTCCAATGGGGATGCCGCCGGCCAAGCCCTTAGCAGAAGTAAAAATATCCGGCTCTATGCCCAGATTTTCATAGCCCCAAAGTTTGCCAGTACGTCCTAGGCCGACTTGCACTTCATCCAAAATCAGCAGAATTCCCTTGCTGTCGCAGAGCGATCGCAACTCTTGGAAATAGTCGGCATCTCCCGGGCGGACGCCTCCCTCCCCTTGCAAGGCTTCCAGCATAATTGCCCCTACCCGCCGCTTGCCGCCGCCATCGAGTTCTGCGATCGCCGAACGAATTGCCTCAATATCGTTAAAAGGCACATAGTAAAATCCGGGCACCAACGGATCGAAATTCTTTTGATATTTCGGTTGACCCGTCGCCGTAATTGTAGCCAAAGTGCGCCCGTGGAAACTGGCCTGCGCCGTTAAAATAACTGGCTCTTCAATATCTAATACTGTATGGGCGTATTTGCGAGCTAACTTAATTGCCCCTTCATTGGCTTCTGCGCCGGAATTGCAGAAAAAAGCGCGATCGGCGCAGGAATTCTCTACCAGCCACTTGGCTAGATTGCCCTGCTCGGGAATATAGTACAAATTCGAGACATGGTGCAGGGTTTTGATTTGGCGGCTCACCGTTTCCACCAAAGCCGGGTGAGCGTGTCCTAGGGTACAAGTAGCAATCCCGGCGACAAAATCCAGATATTCCCGCCCTTCGGTATCCCATACAAGGCAACCTTCCCCTCGTTCCAGGGCAATGGGAAAGCGACCGTAGGTGCCCATCACGGCGGCGTCAAACTCAGAGGTATCGAATTCGTTTCCAGGGACAGAAGCAGTAGCAGGAGCAGGAGCAGTCTTAATTGGAGTTTCTACAGTCACGGCAAAATCCTCTTATTGGTTGCTGGTGAATTAGTTGCGAAATAATTACACCCTACACAAGCGGGTGTGGGGTGTGGGGTGTAGGGTGTGGGGTGTAGGGTGTGGGGTGTAGGGTGTAGGGTGTGGGGTGTGGGAAGTGTGGGAAGTGTGGGAAGGAGTGGGAAGGTACTCCCCTTGTCTCCCCCATCTCCCCTTGTCTCCCCCATCTCCCCTTGTCTCCCCCATCTCTCCTTGTCTGTGCCCACCCTCCCCCATCTCTCTTCCCCTAAACCCTACACCCTACACCCTACACCCTAGCTTGGCGGGTCTTGAAATCTAGATAGCTTTATGGAAGTGCGATGTTTGGGAGCGATCGCGCCATCGGGATGCTTGCCGCCGTAATAATTTTTTTGCCATTCTTTGGGGGTGCGCCCTTTTTTGGAATTAAACGACTGGCGAGACTCGACCCATTGTTTGTAGCGGGCCAATAGAGTTGGCTCGCTTTCCAGGGAGCTGTTAATAGCGTCAAATCTTTCGATGAGGTCGATGGGGTAGGGGACGAGCATACAAATCGGATCGCCCTTGGAAAATCGGACTGGAATATTTTTCTCTACGATTTTCCAGTTCATCGTGAAGGTGTAGGGCGACCAGTCTGTCTCTATTAGGCCGTCTAAGGGGGAGGCATTGAACTTGAAAAAGTTAGTGGCCCCCCGGACTATTAGCATAATATCTTCTGGGGTGCGAAACAGCCAAGGTAAGGAGAAGGTGAGAATGCCAAAGCCGAAATGGGAGCTGATGAAATTTTTGTAGCGATCGCCCTGCTCTGCGAAACGAATATCCAGAGAACCGATATGACTTTTTTCGCCGTTCCAGATTACCTCGAAATCCGTGGGACAGCGAACTATCCACCCCAGTTGGTTGGCCATAACCAAAGGCAGGCAACGATAAGCAAACCCGTGGGGTATCTCATCCATCCAGTCCCGGCGCGGCGAGGCCGGTTCCAGAATCCAGCCTTCAGTACCGCTCACCGGATAGGCTTTAATTTCATAGCGCTTTGGCTTCCCATTGTCCGGCAATTCCCCTTTCACTTGGGTTGGTTGCTGGATTTGGTCGAGCTTGGCCCATTCTAGAGTAGCCTGCTGACCGTCTTTACCGTCTTTAATAATAATATTGATAGGTGGTAAGGTAATGCGGAGGTTGTTTGGGTCGGGCATTTTCGATCGCTGGCGATTTGCCAAGTGGACGGACTTTATATAATTTTAAACCATCTATTGGGTATTGGGCATTGGGCATTGGGCATTGGGCATTGGAAGTGAAAAGTGAAAAGTGAAAAGTGAAAAGTTAAGAGTGAAAAGTTAAGAAAGCCAATTATCACTATTCACTATTCACTATTCACTATTCACTTTCCCAATGCCCCCCATGTCCCCATGTCCCCATGTCCCCATGTCGCGAATAGGAGTCATCCGCCATAAATTTTACTTTTTCTTCATAAATCACCCTTGAGAATTCAGAAAAAATGGAGTTAAGGTGAAAGTAATAGGACTTACGCGCATCGATAAGAGCGTTAAGAATATATATAGGTTTTGGTGCGCGGTGCGGCACCCTACATACAGAGTCTTTGCGTAAGTCCTGAGTAAATTGCAAGAGGGCGATCGCAATTGCCAAAAACCCCAAAAATCATCAAGCCGCGCCCCAAACCGCGCCCAAAACCGCGCAATCAAATTCAGTTCAGTTTCAAAGCCGCAACCGGCACCTCATCCCAGGAATTTACGGAACGCAGTATGACTGTCCAACCTTCTGCCTTTTGCCCTTCAGTTAAGTTTTGCTGGAAGGACTCGTAGCAGGCTTCAGCTTCAGAGCGATCGCAGCTAGCGATGCAGGAGTATAAGATGCCACAGGGATCTATTTGTTCGCTAACCCAAATAGTCATAGTCAATCAGAGTGTAAATTTGCATTTGGTGATGTATCGTAACTATTTTACAACGGCGAATTGGGAATTGGGAATTGGGCTAAGAACTAGGGTGTGGGGTGTGGGGTGTGGGGTGTGGGGTGTAGGGATAATTTTTAAGTTGTAAGACCAATTCTTTATGAAGCTGCACACCTTTATTTGCCGTTCGGGCTGAGCCTGGTCGTTGCGGTCGAAGCCCAGGGCTACCTAGGCTTCGACCGCAACGACCAGGCTCAGGGCGAGCGCCCGAACGGATTTGTTGCATCTTTATACAGCAATGGTATAAACTCTCAAGCTAAGAACTCAAAACTCAAAACTCTCAAGCTAAGAACTCAAAACTCTCAAGCTAAGAACTCTAATGAAGAAGCGGATTGGCATTCTTACCAGTGGCGGCGATTGTCCCGGGCTCAACGCGGTTATCCGTGCGGTTGTTAACCACGCTACTTTAACTCGCGACTGGGAAGTGGTAGGAATTCTCTATGGCATCCAAGGTCTGCTAGAGCGCAAATTCATAGAGTTAAAGCCCCACGGCCTCGACTTGCGGGGTATAGATCCCCTCCTGAATGCTGGAGGCACTATTCTCGGCTCTCTTAATAAAGTCGATACCGACGCCAGAGCAGAGGAAGTAATTTCGGGTTATCGGGACTTGGGTCTGGATGCTCTGATTGCAACCGGGGGCGACGGCAGCCTAGCAATTTTACATAAACTTGCCCAAAAAGGAGGTTGGAATCCGATCGGAGTGCCGAAAACTATTGATAATGACGTGGCTTTTACCGATCGCGCAGTAGGATTCGATACTGCGGTCAATACCATTGTCGATGCCCTCTACCGCCTCACATTTACTGCTGCCAGCCACGATCGCGTTATGGTGGTGGAGGTGATGGGTCGGCAAGCAGGTCATCTCGCCCTCCATGCCGGAATTGCTGGAGGAGCCGATTGTATTTTATTGCCAGAAATTCCCTATTCCATTGAGAAAGTATGTCAAAAGATTGTCGAACTTCGCGATCGCTGGAATCGTCAGTTTGCGATCGTAGTTGTAGCCGAAGGAGCCAAAACCACTAGGGGCGAATCTAGAGCTTACACCAACCCTCTCGGTGAAGTGCGCCTGCGCGGTATCGGTCAATATGTTGCCGACGAGATTTCTCGCTGTAGCGGTAAAACTATAGAAGTAAGGGTTACCGTTTTGGGTCACGTCCAACGAGGTGGAATTCCCTCCGCTTCCGATCGCCTCCTAGCGACAGTCTTTGGCAAAACTGCTGTTGACTTAGTGGCGGCAGAAAACTACGGCCAAATGGTGGCTTGGCAAAACGGACGAGTAACTAGCGTTCCTCTCCAGGAAGTAGTTATGAATAGCCCGCGATCGGTCAACCCCCAAGACGATCTAGTAGAAACCGCACGGGCTATCGGCATCTATGTTGGCGACGTTGGCGAAGTAAAGGTTTAGGGGAGCATTTCAAATTTGTACGCTGCCGCAGCAGCGCCTATAGGCGTAAGCCCCGCCTCCGAAAAGCGGCTGGCGCGGCTACACCAACAAAGCCCTGAAGGGCTAACCTTTACGAAATTGAAATGCTCCCAAGGTTTAGACCAATTTTTTATGAAACTCCACGCAATTGCTGGAACGCGAAACGTTCGTAGGGGCTTTCCGGCCGTATGCCCTCCTTGGGCAGGCTCCGCCAACGCCCCTACGAAACCTTTGTCCTAAGCCGTCTTGGTAGTGCAATATAGCACTACGCATTGAAGTTAGGACTTGTCTCACGGTCGCCAAAGCTATAATCGGCAGGACTTTAGCTGACTGCTGAAGGCTGAACGCTTACTGCTACATTCGTTTAGATTTCCAATACCTAATTCATATGCGACGAACAAAAATTATCTGCACAGTAGGTCCTGCTACATCCTCCCTCGATCGCCTGCGAGAATTAGCAGAAGCGGGAATGAACGTAGCCCGATTAAATTTTTCCCACGGCACCCATGAATTTCATGGAGAAACTATCAAAAATCTGCGGCAAATTAGCGCTGAAATGGGAAAGCCAATCGCTCTCATGCAAGACCTCTGCGGACCGAAAATTCGCTTGGGAATTTTACCGGAGGAAGGTTTAGAAGTAGAAGCGGGAGAGGAAATAACCCTTGTTTTGCAGAATGAGGGCAGCAACATCCACGAAATTCCCCTACCCAATCCGACTCTATTCGCGATGGTTCGCGTCGAAGAGTCGATTTCGATTAACGACGGTCGCGTAAAGTTGAAGGTAACCGGACGAGAGTCGGACAAAATCCACGCTCGGGTGAAAATTGGCGGCAAGCTTTCTTCTAATAAAGGAGTAAACTTGCCCGATACTCGCCTGCCGCTGACCTCTGTGACTGAAAAAGATTTAATCGATTTGCGCTTTGGCATCGATTCGGGAGTGGATTTGGTGGCAGTGTCTTTTGTGCGATCGCCTCTCGACCTAGAACCAGTGCAGCGGATGATTGAAGCATCCGGCGCTAATATACGGGCGATCGCCAAAATCGAAAAACGAGAAGCCATAGAGAACTTTGACGAGATTCTCGAAGTAGCCGATGGCATTCTCATTGCCCGTGGAGACATGGGCGTAGAGATGCCCATTCAGCAAGTTCCCCTGATTCAAAAAGACATTATTCGCCGCTGCAACCGTGCGGGCAAACCCGTAATCACCGCCACCCAGATGCTCGAATCGATGATTGGTGCCCCAGACCCAACTCGGGCTGAAGCCACCGACGTAGCCAACTCGATTTTGGACGGCACCGATGCGGTCATGCTTTCTGGCGAAACCGCAGTGGGAGAATATCCCATCGCCGCAGTACAGATGATGGATAGTATTGCCCTCCGTACCGAACCAGTTCTGCAGCAAGGAGGACAAAATCTCTTATCTGCCGATGCCGGCACAAAGAGCGTCACCGAAGCCGTAGCCGCAGCGGTTTGTCGCATTGCCTATGAAACCGGCGCTAAGGCAATTTTCTGCAATACCTCATCCGGTAGCACTGCTCGACTCGTTTCTAAATATCGCCCGAAAACGCCTATCGTTGCTTTTACCCCAAACGAAAGTACCTATAGTCAGTTGGCTCTGTCTTGGGGAGTGCAATCTCGCGTGATTGTCTCGGCTAAAAATGCCGAAGAAATGTTGATTAATGTGGCTAAGGCAGCAGTAGAAATGCAAATAGCCGAAGATGGAGATAAAGTGGTGATTACTTCTGGCGTACCCGTGGGCACTGCAGGAAGCACCAGCTTAATTAAAGTCCATACAATAGGACAGCCAATTTCTGCTTAGGGCATTGGGCATAGGGCATTGGGCATTGGGATTGCTGAAACGGGAGCATTTCAATTTTGCACGCCCGCCGCCTGACGCCTAAAGGCGCGGCTACGCAAACAAAGCCCTTCCGGGCTACTTTTTACAAAAATGAAATGCTCCCGCTGAAACCTGGTTTTTTGAACAATACCTTCGCCATTTTCTGCAGGTAAAGATCCCCCCAACCCCCCTTAAAAAGGGGGGCAATAGTCTCCCGCGTCTTAAGCCCCCCTTAAAAAGGGGGGTTGGGGGGATCTGGCGTTGGGAAACTCTCCAAGTATTTGTTGGCTTACTCGCACGAGTTGGCTGCGCCAACTTCCCAGAGCCGTTCCCTACGAGATTGCCCTCCGGGCACGCTATGCGCTAAGAGCGCAGGCTTCGCCAACGCGAACGCTCTGATTTTTGATTTTGGCGAAGGTATTGGTCAAAAAACCGGGTTTCTTGCCGATAGCACTACACCCCACACCCCACACCCCAAACCCTAGGGCTACGCACAATACTGGAGAAAGGCTAAGACTATGAATACTGTAGATAAAAATAAGTTACAAACATTTCTAGAGGACTTGAAAAGTGCAGACTTAGTTGGGATGTCATTTCAAGCTAATCCTTTAAGGTTGCGCTTAGAGTTTACATTTGGTTCGGAATATGACGATGTGGCGATAGAACTTTACCATCTAGTTCACTTTTCATTTTCCCAACCGCTTAATTTAGAGGAAATAGATCCCTGCTTTTGGGTTGGTAAAGTAGAAATTAAAAAAATAGAAAATAGCGAAGATAGCTTTTTATCAACCTTACCCTATCCATTACAAAATCTAGATAGTCAAAACGATATGGAGTCATCGCCTCTGCTTCATTTGCATTTAGAAGGAGATATTGCGATCGATGTCCTTCACCGTCGTTACCAACTGTTCCGCGAATTTAAAGCCGAACTGGTGCAGAGCTAACGATCCTCGCCAAACGCCGGTGCGGGCGTGGCGCAACTAGCAGATTGTTTTGTTTAACATTATTTTGCCGAACAAAATGGATAAATCCCTTTTAGAATTGATAATCCGCGATCGCCGAGAGCAAATCCTTTCCATTGCGGCCAAACATGGAGCCTACAACGTCTTTTTGGTTCTGTAGCGAGGAATGAAGACAATGAAGCTAGCGATATTGATTTTTTAGTAGATTATGACCCTAGTCAACGCAGTCCTTGGTTTCCAATGGGTTTAATTGAGGATTTAGAAAACCTATTGCAACGAAAAGTCGATGTAGCCACCCCAACCATGCTCAAGGATCGAATTAGAGAGCGGGCGATCGAGGAGGCAATTTGTTTATGAGAAGAACTGAAGAGCGATTGCACGATCGCCCAACTGCCGAAAATCGCGATCGGATATAATGGATGTTGGCAACGGATGGGTAGCGGATGTAACGGATGGAGCGGATGTTGGCAACACGATCGCCTTTTTGCTCCATATCGCGCGATCGCTTTTTTGCTCCGTGCTAAAATAACCTAGGCTGGCGCGATCGCTTTGCTTCGGCAATTAGGCGCGATCGCTTTGCTTCGGCAATTAGCGCGATCGCAGGCAGGCGGTCTGATATCTGTTGCGTCATTCTGCTGACGTTCTTATAATTGCTGAAGTCTTAGGAGTTAGAGATGGACAAGATACTTGTCAACAGTGTTTTAGAACTTCCACCCAATGAGAGGGCTAGACTGCTAGATATTATTGTCACGAGTCTCGATCGCCCAGATAGTCAAATTGACAACATCTGGCTTGACGAAGCCGAGAAGCGACTTGAGGCATTTAGGGCTGGTAGGACTAAAGGAATTCCAGCAAGCGATGTACTTCGTGGCAATTTATGAATTAATTTATGAATCCTGTTTTCGATCCACTAGCAGCAAAAGAATACCAAGAAGCGATTGATTACTACGACGAGCAAGCTCCCGGTCTTGGGGACGATTTTCGTGGTGAGATCCAGTCTCTCCGCACGAACCTTATCGCAGCTACCAAAAGACCAGAAGCCCGGTTTTTCCAAAAAACCGGGTTTCTCAGTCCGAACTCAAAACTCAAAACTCAAAAATCACCAATGCCCAATGCCCAATTTTATCCTGAGCCTGTCGTAGGCGTAGCCCGCCCTCCGGGGCGTAGGGGCCCAATGCCCAATGCCCAAAACTCTTACCCAACCCCTTCGAGCTTGGCAACATCTAGAAGAGTCTTCATCACCGAATCGGGGTTCAAGCTAATAGAGTCAATCCCCGACTCTACCAAAAAGCGGGCGAACTCGGGATAGTCGCTCGGTGCCTGACCGCAAATGCCAATCTTGCGACCATTTTTCTTGGCTTTGTCAATTACCATGCGCACCATTTCCTTGACCGCTTCGTTGCGCTCGTCAAAAATATGAGCGACTAAAGCAGAGTCGCGGTCTAGACCCAAAGTCAGTTGAGTTAGGTCGTTGGAACCAATCGAGAAACCGTCGAATATTTTACTGAACTCGTCAGCCAAGATAACATTGCTCGGAACCTCGCACATTACATAGACTTGGAGGTCATTTTCCCCGCGCTTGAGGCCGTGCTTCTCCATCACTTCTAGGACTTTGCGACCTTCATCGGGGGTACGACAGAAGGGAATCATAGGGATGACGTTGGTCAAGCCCATCTCGTCGCGCACCCGTTTCATCGCCTTGCACTCCAGCCCGAAAGCTTCCGTGTATTTCGGATCGTAATAACGAGAAGCACCGCGCCAGCCGATCATCGGGTTTTCTTCTTTGGGCTCGAACTGCTTGCCGCCGAGGAGATTGGCATATTCGTTGCTCTTGAAATCGGACATCCGCACGATCGCCGGGTTGGGATAGAAGGCAGCAGCGATCGCTCCCATTCCCTGGGCGAGCTTATCTACAAAAAAGTCGGGTTTATGCTCGTAAAGCGCCGTCAGCTTGGCGATTTCTTTTTTAACCTCCTCGTCTTCCAGCTCCTCGAAGCGCATTAAGGCTAGGGGGTGCGCCTTGATATGGTTGGCAATGATAAATTCTAAGCGAGCTAAGCCGACACCATCGCAGGGAATGGAAGCCAGACTAAAGGCTTCTTCTGGATTGCCGACGTTCATTAGAATCTTGGTCTTGGTGCGAGGCAGGTTGTCGATTTTTATTTCTTCTACCTCAAAGGGCAGCAGTCCTTCATAAACCCGTCCTTCCTCCCCTTCAGAGCAGGAAACGGTAATTTCTTGGCCGGTTTGAATATCGGCGGTAGCGCTGCCGCAACCAACGATCGCCGGAATACCCATTTCCCGAGCAATAATTGCTGCGTGGCAAGTCCGCCCCCCTTGGTTGGTGACTATAGCGCTAGATTTCTTCATAATCGGCTCCCAATCCGGGTCGGTCTTGTTTGTCACCAAAACTTCTCCTGCTTGGAATTCGTCGATGTTGCGAACGTCGAGAATTACCCGCGCTTTGCCTTGGCCAATTGCTTCGCCGACGGCACGACCGACTGAGAGTAATTTACTCGTACTCTTGCTACTTCCTTTGAGCTTATAATTGCGAATAATATTGCCGGACTTCTGGGATTGCACGGTTTCCGGGCGAGCTTGGACTACAAACATTTCCCCGCTCTTGCCATCTTTTGCCCATTCGATGTCCATTGGCGTAGGGGTGTTGCGGACGCCGGAGTAATGGTTTTCAATGATGCAAGCCCACTTGCCCAATAGTAGAATCTCGTCGTCGCTGATGCAGTATTTGTTTCGGTCTGGCACCGGCACCGGCACATTTTTGGTCAGCTTGCCGCTGCCGACGTCATAGACCATTTTGGTTTCTTTGCTGCCCAAGCGCTTTTCTAGGATAGGACGCTTCCCTTGTTGGAGGGTGGGCTTGAAGACAAAGTATTCGTCTGGATTGACTGCTCCTTGGACTACGTTTTCCCCCAAACCATAGGCAGCGGTGATTAAAGCAGCATTTTTAAAACCGCTTTCAGTGTCGATGGAAAACATGACGCCAGAGGTTGCCAAGTCAGAGCGCACCATTTTTTGCACTCCGACGGAAAGCGCTACATCGAAATGGTCGAAGCCTTTTATAGTCCGATAGGATATGGCGCGATCGGTGAATATAGAAGCAAAGCACTTATGGCAGGATTCCAGAACGCTTTTAACTCCGCGAACGTTGAGATAGGTTTCTTGCTGGCCGGCAAAGCTGGCGTCTGGCAGGTCTTCAGCGGTGGCGCTGGAGCGAACTGCTACATCCAAGTTGCTGCTGTAGCGCTTGCATTCTTCTTGGTATTCGACGCCGAGCCGATCGCAGAATTCTGCATTGCTTCCATAGCGATCGCATAGTTTTAGGTAAGCCAAGGCGATCGCATCTTCAAGTTCTTTTGGAAAAGGAGTATTCAGAATTAAGGCTCTAGCTTGCTTGCCTCGGTGCCGCAGGTTTGCCAAATCCTCTACATCTAGGTCGGAAAACAATTGGCGCAGCTTGGCTTCCAAACCCGCTTTTTCGACAAAATAACGGTAAGCATAGGCTGTAGTTGCAAAGCCGGTAGGAACGTTGACGCCTTTGGGAGTAAGCTGCTGGATCATTTCCCCCAAAGAAGCGTTCTTGCCTCCTACCAAGGGAACATCCGCAATCCCCACTTCCTCGAACCACAGCACCAAAGCCTTCTCTTTGGTACTTATAGACAGTTTTTCTGGAGCTGCTATAATCATATTTTTTTATCTTTAATTCTTTCTTACTTTCACTCTAGCAGCTCGAATCTTAAATTACTGTTAATATTTACAAATCTTTATTTTATCTCGATTGCCCTCAATTTACTACTTGTTTTCCCAAAAAAAGCAATCGAGCCCGACCATTATAACATATATTTTTCTTTTTGCCCTCTATCTACCTGCTACTTTTGCAGATTTTAACCAATTTTAATAAACAACGTTATATAGCACTACGCAAATAAGAGCTTGACGTTTATCGAGCCTTTTGCTTAGATGGCAGGACTTTATAGCATTTCTCAAATTGATGTGAGGTTATCTGGGGCGAAGCATCCCTATAGGGAAATTCCCGTTTGGAGTGCCGAGATAGTCTTGGGGATGCTGTCGCCCCTACGCCCCTCAACCCGATCCGTTCATTACACTTATTTGAGAAACGCTATAGCTGACTGCTGACTGCTGACAGCTAATAGCTTACTGCTATAAACCGCCATAGAAGAACCACTATAGCGCTACGCGCAAGTTAAAAGTCAAAAGTCAAAAGTAGTCTCTGACTAAGGAGCGAGCATTTATTCGTAACTGTCAAACACCTTAATCGGTAGTGCTATAAACACCATAATGTTGTTTGTCTTACCCGTAGGACGGGCTTCCGAGAAGTCTCACCGCTCCGGACAGGCGGGACGCCCGTCCTACGAATTGGGTAATTTATTTCTTGGAGCTATGGGCGGGGCAAGGGGCTTGGCGGTCCCACACCCTAGCGACCGTTTGCGCAGCATCCGCGAAGCGCGATCGCCTTTGGCTATAGAAGTCTTGCAAAATCTGCACAAGGTACAGAAAATCCAAAAAACTTCTGCCTTCGAGGTTGAAATTTTATAGGACTTACGCTTTCTTGTAGAGATGCGCCCTAAGTGTAGGGGTCAACGGCCGTTGACCCCTACCTTTCGGAGCGAGGTAATGCGTACAGGACTTACGCATGGACTCTACGGGGAGGGGCGAACGCGCCCCGCGTCTGGGCCCCTGAGAATCGCGGGGGGATTGCCCCTACAAATACTAGATATGGACAGTTTGCGTAAGTCCTGGCGTAATATCAAGTCAGGTTATAGCCTTTCTCAAATAAGTGTAATAAACGATCGGACCCTAGAAACGTAGGGGCGACAGCATCCCCGAGACAATCTCTTAGCTTCTAACGGCAACCCTCATATTGGGATGCTTCGCCGGTGGCACCTCACATCAAGAAAGAGAACCGCTATAAATACCCACAGAAAAAATTTAGAATCTCCCGTCCTACGCAGAAGCTTTTTTTGGGGCATTCAAACCGACATGATATAGGGAGCATTTCAATTTCGTAGCCGGACGCCTCGCCCCTTGGGCTTAGCCGCTCCTAGACGGAGCCTGGCGCGGCTACACAAACTCTCGCCCTTTCAGGCTACCGATTGCATTCATTGAAATGCTCCCATGATATAAGTTCTGTTTTAGCAAAGCCATGAATTAGTCAGGGGCAAACTTTATTCAAGAGATCTTGTCAATCAAAAAAAAATTTCCCTCAAAAAAAACCGGACTGCTAGGGGACTTGTTGGGGCAAATCCACTGGTATATTCCAATACCCGGATGGGAAAACAGCCCACCCCAAAATCCCGATCGCCCGATTTCCTTTGGCTATACAAGTCTTGCAGAAGCTGCACAAACTGTACATCTATAGTTCCCATGAGGGGGCCTAAAAGAGGCCACGGCTAGCCGCGACCCTTTGATACGAGGAAAAGCAAGCTTTAAAAAGGAGGTATTGTCAATCGAAAAACTTTTTCCCTCAAAAAAAACCGGACTGCTAGGGGTATGCTCTAGACTTGTTTGGGCAAATCCACTGGCATATTCCAATAGCTAGCCGGATGGGAAAACAGCCCACCCGAAAATCTCGCTGACGGGGCAAAACAGCGTATCGCGGCAGCGGGTGAGTTTCCTTTCGGGGAAGTTGACGCTAGTTTTTTACCTCTAGCCTTAATAAGGGCGCGGGCGCGGGCATTCGGGCGAGCGGGCGTTCGTTAGGGCGAGCGGGCGTTCGTTAGGGCGATCGCCCTAACGCTCGCCCGATCTCCTTTGGCCATACAAGTCTTGCAGAATCTGCACAAGGTACAGAAAATCCAGAAAATTTCTGCCTCGAATCTTGAAATTCTACCAAAGCCATGCTACTATACATCTATAGTTCCCATGAGGGGGCATAAAAAACAGGGGCCACGCCTAGCCGCGACCCTTACAAACGGACCAAGTACACATTAGATAAGGAGGTATTGTCAATCGAAAGACTTTCCCCCTCAAAAAAACCGGACTGCTAGAGGTATGCCCTAGACTTGTTGGGGCAAGTCTAGGGCATATTCCAATAGCTAGCCGGATGGGAAAACAGCCCACCCCAAAATCCCGCTGACGAGGTAACAGAAGGTATCGCGGCAGCGGGTGGGTTTCTTTTTACCTGGCCTTAATAAAAGCGCGGGCGATCGTTCGGGCGATCGGGCGCGGGCGTTCGTTCGGGCATTCGGGCGATCGGGCGCGGGCGTTTGTTCGGGCGCTCGCCCGATCTCCTTTGGCCATACAAGTCTTGCAGAATCTGCACAAGGTACAGAAAATCCAGAAAATTTCTGCCTCGAATCTTGAAATTCTACCAAAGCCATGCTACTATACATCTATAGTTCCCATGAGGGGGCATAAAAAACAGGGGCCACGCCTAGCCGCGACCCTTACAAACGGACCAAGTACACATTAGATAAGGAGGTATTGTCAATCGAAAGACTTTCCCCCTCAAAAAAACCGGACTGCTAGAGGTATGCCCTAGACTTGTTGGGGCAAGTCTAGGGCATATTCCAATAGCTAGCCGGATGGGAAAACAGCCCACCCCAAAATCCCGCTGACGAGGTAACAGAAGGTATCGCGGCAGCGGGTGGGTTTCTTTTTACCTGGCCTTAATAAAAGCGCGGGCGATCGTTCGGGCGATCGGGCGCGGGCGTTCGTTCGGGCATTCGGGCGATCGGGCGCGGGCGTTTGTTCGGGCGATCGCCCGATCTCCTTTGGCTATACAAGTCTTGCAGAATCTGCACAAGGTACAGAAAATCCAGAAAATTTCTGCCTCGAATCTTGAAATTATACCAAAGCCATGCTACTATACATCTATAGTTCCCATGAGGGGGCAAAAAAGGGGGCCACGGCTAGCCGCGACCCTTAGCAAGACAGCAAGTACACATTAGATAAGGAGGTATTGTCAATCGAAAGACTTTCCCCCTCAAAAAAAACCGGACTGCTAGGGGTATGCCCAGGACTTGTTCGGGCAAATCCACTGGCATATTCCAATAGCTAGCCGGATGGGAAAACAGCCCACCCGAAAATGCCGCTGACGGGGCAAAACAGCGTATAGCAGCAGCGGGTGGGTTTCTCTTTACCTCTGGCCTTAATAAGAGCGCGGGCGATCGGGCGATCGGGCGCGGGCGTTCGTTCGGGCGTTTGGGCATTCGGGCGATCGGGCGCGGGCGTTCGTTCGGGCGATCGGGCATTTGGGCGATCGGGCATTTGGGCATTTGGGCGATCGGGCGTTCTTTCCCAGAAGTCTCCTCAGGCGCGATCGGGCAATGAGGGCGCGGGCGATCGCTCCCTCATTGCCCCTAATTGCCGACCCTCGAAAAGCCAAGCAACTAGATAATATCAAATCCGGCTAAACAGTCACAGTTTGTAGGGGCGGTGCCCCTACGGGATTTATTTATGAGTAATTAACCGGATTTGCTATAACTTCTTGCATCTTATATTAGCTCTTGTCCCTTAAACCTAAAAATTGACTGGAAACCAAGTTGTTATTGCCGTTTAACTGATCTTTTGCAGTATATAAGAATTATAAATTATTCGTCGCATCAAACAGAACGGTTGCGCTTTCCCGGTTTTCTCGGTGTAGAAACAGATACAGAAGCCGACCCAGAAACCCGGTTTCTCAAACAATACCTTTGCCAAAATCACAGCCTCAATCTTGTGGGTTGGGTTGAGGTACGTTGGCGCAGCCAACTCGAAGAGTAACCCAACAAATACTTGTTTTTTTTCCCAACGCCAGATCCCCCCAACCCCCCTACAAGGAAATAGGCGTTGGTATTGTCAAACTAAATTATAATCAACGCAGTATGAATCTAAAAGAATTGAAACCCAAGCTGATGGCCTTAACGCCTGCTGAGAAAACTGAAGCCATCCAGATCTTAGCCCAAAGTCTAGCATGGCCGGGAATTGAAAAGACTCTAGGCATATGTGTTGGCGATGCCTGTATTGCAGGAACTCGCGTTCCCGTTTGGGGGCTCGTCGATTATCGTCGTCTGGGTACAACAGACGAACAGATATTAAAGAGTTTTCCGCATTTAACTGAAACCGACCTAGCCAATGCTTGGGCTTATGCGAGCCAATACCCGGATGAAATTGAAGCGGCAATTAAAAGAAATGAGCTAATCACTCAAAACTTAAACCTCAAAACTTAAAACTTAAACCTCAAAACTTAAACCTCAAAACTTAAAATTATTTAGTTTCCATCGTATAGCTGCCATCCCAGGAGCTAGGGGGTGGGAATTGGAGGTAATTGCGAGCGCGCTGGATATGAAGAGCAACGGCTCGATCGTGTTCTTGCAGTTGCTTGGCCTCTTGAAACAAAGCGATCGCTCGTTGGAAATCTCGGTTAATGTAGGCAGAGCGAGCTTTGCTATAGAGTTCCAAAAACTTTTCGGTTTTCGGGTCGAGGGGCTCCCGGGCATCGCCAATCAACTCATAAATGCTCGTGGCTTCGTGTTTTCCCTTCACTCGCACTCGGTCTAGCTCCCGCACGAAGATGCGATCGCCACAAAGCTGATAAGTAAACTCGCTTAAAATAACATCGCACTTATATTCTTTAGTAATGCTCTCCAAACGGGCGCTTAGATTAACCCCATCGCCAATTACCGTATAGTCCATCCGTTTTTTAGAGCCGATATTGCCGGAAACCACTTCCCCAGAACTAATGCCCATCCCAATTCTAATTGCCGGCTGGTTTTTCACAATTGGATTTTGATTAAACTCCACCAATCGGTGGCGCATATCCAAAGCGGACTTAACTGCCATCCAGGCATGATCTTTCAGGGGCAGGGGCGCGCCAAACACGGCCATGAGCGCATCGCCGATAAACTTATCTAGGGTTCCATTATAGTTAAATACCGCCTCTACCATTGTCTCGAAATATCCATTAAGCAGGGCTACGACTTCTCCAGCACTGCGATTTTCCGCCAGGGTGGTATAGCCTCGGATATCCGAAAACAAAATAGTCACGTCTTTGCGTTCCCCCACCATCAAGGAATCTTCCCCTAGAGCCATGACTTGCTCGGCAACCCCAGGAGTCATATAGCGATACATTGTCGCCTTCATTCTTTTTTCTCGGCTGATGTCCTCAAAGACCACCAAGCCTCCTCTCACTCCTCCTTGGGGATTAGTCAGCGGGTTCACCGTCAGATTGAGACTGCGCTCTATCTTTTTTACCTTACTGCCAGGTAAAGTCGCCGGAATGTTACTATTTTTTTGCTTATCCTTGCGGGGATTCTTCTCTTTCAAGCTTTCGTCGCTATCGAGCAGATTCCAGGGAATGTAAGTATCCTCTCCGGAGCGATCGCGAATTGCCATAATATATTGCTTGGCTTCCTCTCCCTCTGAGGAATCATCGTCTTCAGATGGATGCAGGTACAACCCCAAAGTCAAGTTTTGTTCTGGCACGAAATGTCTAGCTCCGTTTTTGAGGCTATCTTCCAGACGCATTTGGAGATTTTCTATAGGCACCACATCCCAGATGTAGCGCTCGATGAGTTTATCCTCCCAGATTTCGGCTCTCTCTTTGCCGCCTTCTTCTTGAGTCGGACAGCCCAATACTTCTAAAGCCGCTTCATTAATCGTCACTATCCGACCCTGCATATCTGTTGAGATCACGGCATTAGAGAGACTTTCCAGGATATCTTTCTGATACTGCTTTTCAACCATTACATTGCCAAACAACTGAGCATTTTCTAGAGCAATGCCAGCTTGAGCATTAAAAGCTCTTAGGAATGCTTCATCTACTGATGAGAAGCTGCCTTGATGTTTATTGATTAGTTGCGTTACCCCAATCAAATCGCTCGCCGCATTATAAACTGGCATACAGAGTATGTTGCGCGTTTTATAGCCGGTTCGTCTATCGGTACTCGGATCGAAGCGCGGATCTTGGTAGGCATCGGGAATATTCAGGGTTTGCCCCGTAGAGGCCACATATCCTGCAATCCCTTTATTGGCTGGGATGCGGATTTCCATCATAGTGCGACCGTCGGCCTTAGCGACTTTAGTCCAGAGTTCTCCGGTTTCTTTGCTGAGCAGAAACAGAGTGCTGCGATCGGCCTGCATTAAATCTTTGGCTTGATCCATCACCGATCGCAAGGTTGTTTCCAAATCCAAGCTCTGCCCTAGAGTCGTCGTTGCCTTTAATAAAGCGTTGACTCCTCGCTGATTTCTCGCGGCCTGATAAAAAGACTGACAGCTATCGAGAATAACGCCAATAGCTTCGGCAAATTCCCTAAACTGCTCCTCGTCGCGATCGTCAAAAGGGATGTCTCCTTCTTTATTTAGTAGCTGCACCACTGCCACTGCTTTATTGCGGTTTTTGCTACTAAAAATTGGCACGCACATTAAATTGTAGCTGTGGCATCCTCGCTGTTCGTCAACTTCCTCGTTAAACAGCGGGTCCTTGTGCGCGTCAGTCACGTTCATCAACAGGCCGGATCTGGCTACATGTCCCAAAATGCCTACATTCATAGGCAAGCGGATTTCTGTTATTTCGCCGCTTTGACTATCGTTAATTTTGGACCACAGCTTATTTTTTTCCGCATCTACTAGGAAAATTGTGGTGCGCTCTGCTTTGAGAATCTGACCGATTTTAATAGTTAAGGCATCTAAGACCTGCTCTAAAATACTTTCTAGGGAGGCGTTATCGATTAGGTCTAGCGCCCTAAGATATTGCTGAAATTCGGCAGTTATGAAATCAAGCAAGCAAACAAATTCAGCTACGGGTAGATTGCTGACTAAGTTGGCCAAGACGCCTGTTTGATTGACTTGAGTCAATCTAGCCAGAACGCTACCAGCGTTAGAGAAGGTCATAGCGTTGCTAAGATGATAGCCAGAAACGGACTTGCGATAGGACCGGATTTGTTTACATTATAGTTTAGACCTGGCGATGTAGCAAATTGGGGGTGTAGGGTGTGGGGTGCTCTTGTGTGGGGTTTGGGGTTTGGGGTTTGGGGTGTGGGGTAGGGTGTTGACTCTGTGGAATTTTTGCCTTCTTATTTTCATACAGTTTTTCTGTCACCCTTAACTTTTAGTTAGTTATAGCTCTCCTTTTAGAAAGCATGGATGGACCAAGAACTTTATTAGCCCAATCGTCAACGTCACAATTGCGAATCTTCTCCATTGCTTGTTTTNAAACGGAGCTGACACTAAAGTCATAGGTATAGATGGGTTTCTGAGTTCATATGTTAAGTAATCACTCAGCAATCCTTTCTTCAAAGAATAAATTGTTGAGCTTGTTTGGTATGCTAAATCTTTTAGTTTTACCCAAACCAACATGGCAGCTCCTATATGATTTCTTTGAAGCCTTGCCTTCCTACACTGACACTTCTCTACACCTGTCAATTGCTTTATTTCGCGGTGAAACTCCTCAACCCAGAACAAGGATGCTACAGATTTTTTTTACATCGTTCGTAGAGTCTTGAGATATATCGTTAGTAGCGATATATTCCGTTCTGTTGGTAGAAACAAATACTCGGAATAGTTTCACCTTATTATCTTTGGGATTTTTTTTTATTTTGATTTCTTTGCCTGTTTTTAACTCTGTCTGACTCCAGATAATATTTTCAATTCTTTTATATTTTTTTGAGCCACCGGTGTCATCGACTAAACGATTCTTTTTTAAAGGGCAATAATATTTTTTCCCCAATCTACCTACCATTAACATTAATTTTTTTGTGGCATACCAACTGTCCATTAACACCGTACTAAAAGGTAATTTTTTCTGGTAAAAGAGACTGCCCAGCATATCTTCTACATGATTTATCTTGCTTTTTCCGTCTCCATCTGGATCGTAAATTCTATAATCAATAATCCAAAATTTATCTGTTTCTGGATTGACATAAACACAATTAACTACTCCAATTCCTTTGATTACCTTATGTTCGTTGCCACTGTACTGTCTCCTGACTAATTATATTTTTTGAGAATATTTTTTGTTTAAAACCGTATCGTCAAAAATAATTTGACCATTTTCTGAAGTCTCCAAGTCTTTGACATTTTCCCAAAGTAATCGAGGAGTAATTTTTTCAGCAGGCGATTAATAGTATCGTGACTGCATATTTTTAGATGATTAGCTAAATGAGTCTGTGTGTAATTGTCTTGAGTGTTTAATAAATATTGACAGTAATATTTTAATAAACTGAAACTCACGATCTTATATATCTAATAACCTTTAATAAAATTATAAAACATATGTCTGAGCCTTACGATTAAAGTTGTTTAAGTTCCTACCGTAGGACGGGCATCTCGCCTGTCCTAAGACCAATTCTTCTTTATGAGGCTGCAACAAATAACGACCTTTCTCCACCGTTCGGGCGCTCGCCTGTCGAAGCCTGTCCTCTGGGGCATGGCCTGTCCCGAGCGAAGTCGAAAGGCCGTCTAGACCATTTCTATGAAGCCTGCCCTCTGGGGCTATGCCCCAGAGGGCAGGCTTCGCCAACGACAGGCGAGCGCCCGAACGGTGGTTTGTTGCGGCTTCATAAAGAATTAATTGGTCTAAAAAGCCTGGGGGACAGGCGGGACGCCCGTCCTACGGCATAAATTGGACAGCTCGTGTCCCCCGTCCTACGGCACGTTAAATTGGACAGCTCGTGTCCCCCGTCCTACGGCAATTACTTTATTTTCAATTATGGTTGCTACAATATCGAATTCTGCTATAAGCAAACCGAATCTATACGAGTCGCAGCGGATTCGGCTGACCAGTCCGATGCTGCATATTGGCTCCGAAGTCCAGCAGTTCAATCCTTTTGAATACGTTCAAACTCCGAGCCGGGTTTATCTGCCAAACAATGATGCTCTAGCTAAAGCCCTGTACCAGCGCGGTCGCTTGAAAAACTATATTAGTGCAATTGAAAATCGGGAGCAAATTGAGCCTTTGCTGGAAGCTGCGTTAGGCAATGACTGGCAGGATGCTAAAGACCCGACGGGGGCAGCTATTTTTCCCGAAACTCGCATTAGCCGCAAATAGACAGATCGGCGCGTGACCGATTTGCGCCCTACGATCAGAAATGGCATGGGACATTTATATATTCCCGGGTCTTCTATTAAAGGGGCGATTAGGACGGCGATCGCCTACTATCTCCTCAAGCAGCAAGAAGAGCGCGTCAGCGATATCGAGCAAAAACTGCGAGAAAAATTAGGGGATGGCGAACTCAAGCGTAAGGCAAAATTTGTAGATGACGAGCTATTTATGGACGATTTGTTCTGCAATTTTTCTTTAAGTTATCAGGGGAAACGAATTAAAGCTAGACAAGGGCAGAATACTGATTTTATGCGGGCGATCGATGTGACGGACGCTCAGCCCTTATTGGAAAAAACACTGACCAACAAACAAGGTAATAAGAAGACTTTTAACTTGCCGGTGGTGGTAGAGGCGATCGTTTCCAGCCACTTCCAGGGCGGGCGAGCCAAATACCAAGCTTCTATTTATGCCGAGATGGTGCGCAACGCCCGGACTGAGTTTACCATCACTCTAGATCGGGAAATGCTCTCTTGGTTTTCTCACGATCGCGGGATGCAGATTCCGTTCCAAACTATTGACGATATTCTAGAAATCTGCAAGGACTTTGCCCAAGAACAGTGGGACATAGAACACGACTATTGGCAAGATGTCAAAAATAATCCCGATGCAGCGGGGCGAGATTTAAACTTTGACGAGATTTGCGAAATTTATGAAAAAGATGACCAATGTCCCTACCATCTGAGACTGGGCTGGGGCAGCGGCATGATGGGCACGACGGTGGATTCGCTGTTGCCGGAGGATTTGGCTGCCGAAATCCGCGATACTTGTGGAATTAAAGCTCCAAATTTTGAAGCTCCCAAATCCAGGCGCACTATTGTCGATCGGGAAGGGCAAATTAAATTCGTGCCCGGATGGGTTAAGTTTCAGTGCCTCGATCGCCAGGAAATCACTAGCAAATCCTCTGCCATACTTCAGTCTTAGATTAGATACCCCCAACCCCCCTTAAAAAGCTTAAAAAGGGGGGGGCTCCAAGAGAGATGGGGAAGAGTGGGAAGGGTGGGAGGGGTGGGAAGAACCAGAAGAAATTCTCCCCCCTCTCCCCACACTCCCCACACTCCGTAGGCGGCTCCCCAATGAGCGCGGGGGGTTGGGGGGATCCTTTCCCGTATTACAAGCGAAATAACCCGAAATAACCTAATAGCCATGTTAATCCAATCTACCTGGACGCTAAGTTTATCCCAGGCGGCGGTATTGCCCCGGGCTTATGCGCTTGAGCTGGCGAAAGAGCTGCATCGGCGGATGGGTTGGCAGATGGGGGAGATACCGGATGTAAGTTACTCCGGTATTTTGGGACGCCGTTCTAGTTCTGCGGACTTTATCACTTTTGAGGCTAATGAGTTTTATACTTTATCTCTTTGTGGATTGAGCGCCGGAGCTTCAAAGGCGATCGCAGCCCTAGATTTATCTGGAGGACTGGAGTTTTTGGGAGCAAAATTTGCAACGAGCGATCGTCAAGACCAAACTGCCAGCTACGAAGAACTCTATACAACTCTAGTCGCCAACGAACCAGAACCAGTCCTGCGGTTCGACTTGCATTTTGCCAGCCCCACCGCTTTTGCCCAAAATCGCAATCACTTACCCCTTCCGGTGCCAGCTCTAATTTTTATAAGTTGGCTGGAAAGATGGAATCGTTTTGCCCCAATCTATTTAGGTGGCGATGAATTAGTCGCCTACTTGGGCGATGCGGTTTCCTTGCGACGGCACAAGATTCAAACTCGCGCTTTTCCCTTGCCCCGCAACTACATAAATGGATTTGTCGGCGACGTGACTTTGCAATTATCCTATCGCACCGACCCCTTGCTAGCAAATGTCGCTAATTTGCTAGTTTCCTACAGTCAATATGCCGGCACCGGAGTTAAGACTCGCTTGGGTATGGGTCATACTAGGGTTTAGGGTATGGGGTGTCGGGTGTGGGGTGTTGGGTGTAGGGAACGAGCTGACGATTTGCTTAAGTTCTGTTTGGAAAATTCAGGGATAAATCAAAATGAGAAATACGCTAATCTGCACTGTCAGGACGAGTCTTTTATATCCAAATCTTAAAGGGCTGCCGTCTCCTGAAACTTACGAAAGTTGGCTTGCCAGACAGCCGGAGCAAGATCGAGAATATCTATTACCGGAGGCGATCGAGAATCTTAAAGCAGCTTTTGAGAATGAAAACTATGGGCATTTAGCAGAAATATTGGGCAGCCTTCCAGGAAATGTGCGATTGTGCGGAGCCGAGATTAACTCGATCGCCGATATAATCAAAAGAAAATACTGCACCGAACGATGCAATCTCATTTTTTGCCACTCGGCGACGGAGGACGGTCGGCGAATTGCAGAGATTCTAGAAAGTTACTACAAAATCAAAGGGCATATAGTCGAGAAACAGGAAATCGAGCATCTTCAGGATAACGAACCAAAGTTATTTCGCACCAAAGGACTCCGCAACCTGGCCAAGACAATTAGCAAGATAGTGCGGGAGCGGAGCGCTCAGTTTTCTGCTATCAACGCCACGGGCGGATACAAGGCACAAATTGCTATTGGGGTGCTGATGGGCCAAGCTCTTGAAGTTCCGGTTTATTACAAGCACGAACGATTCAGCGAGATTATTGCCTTCCCTCCCATGCCCATTGCTCTTGATTTCGACCTCTGGATGGAGAATAGTGGCTGGCTCTCTGCTTTGGAGCGAGAAGAAATGGTAATAGCTAAAGATGTAGAGTCTGGCTGGCGAGAGCAACTGGAAACTTTGGTCGAGCGAGTCGATATTAACGGAGAAGGATATCTAGAACTATCGCCAACTGGTCAGATTTTCCACGATACTTTTAAGAATCGCTTCCAGTCGAATCGCGATCGCATACTACCCCCGCCAGTACCGAAACAACAGAAAAAGGCACCTCAATTAACCGACCATAATTGGAGAAATGCTCGGACGGCGATTATTGATTTTATGCAGAAGGTCGTGGATGAATACCCTTATGTCCGCACCTGCCGTACCGACTATTGGAACGAACACTTGTCATTGCCGGTGCAATTTCGCTTAAAAGGAGAACAGATAGAAGGAATTTTTAGCAATGGGACTTGGACGGTGAAATTTATTGTAGAAACATCGGCCACAACGGGAGCATTTCAATTTTGCGCGCTGCCGCAGCAGCGCCTATAGGCGTAAGCCCCGCCTCCCAGGCGGCTGGCGCGGCTACACAAACTCTCGCCCGGAGGGCTACCTTGTTACAAAAGTGAAATGCTCCCGGCCACAACCCAGGGTCAGTGTGCTGCTTGCGTGGCTGATTTAAATTTGGATTGCTAAAGATTAGGGACAGGCGAGACGCCTGTCCTACGGGCAAATTGTTTTTTTACAATTGGTTCAACGGATTTGACATTAATATAGTTCTATCGCCCACCGAAACAATTGAATTAGAGGAAACTATGCTGAGCTGTTATGATGTCGCCAATTATTTTTTAACTCAGATTAGCGAGGACGCTGGCGATCTGATTTCTAATCTCAAACTGCAAAAACTGGTTTATTACGCTCAAGGGTTTCATTTAGCTCTTTATGACGAGCCGCTATTTCCCGAACCCCTAGAAGCTTGGACAAATGGCCCAGTTGTACCAGAGTTGTTTCGCCACTACAAAAAATACGAATCCGGTGCGATTCCCTGTCCGAAGGGAGTAGATTTTTCCATCTACGACGAGGAAACTCGGAGCTTTCTGGATGAGGTTTACTCGGTATTCGGACAGTTTTCTGCCTGGAAGTTATACAACCTCACTCTGGAAGAAGCGCCCTGGAAATTGACAGCAGGAAACGGCCACAAAAAAATTTCTCACCAATCTCTGAAAAAATATTTCCAAACGCAATTAAACTACGAAGAAGAGGGTGACGATGAATAAACGCAAATCAAAAAAGGCAACAATTGCGGCTAGAGAGTCTGACGTTCCCCCAGAGCAGCAACCTCCTCTGTTTTCTTTGCGCTATTTGGAGAAAGAATACTCTCTCTCTAATTGTAATAAAGATGAAAAAGCTGCTTTTGCAGATACCCTACATCGGCTAAGTCAGCTTAGCTGTAGAGAGATTAAGCTTTCTCATCGACATGGATTGGGCTATGAGAAAATTGGAAAAAATGTAATTAGAGCGCCTATACCAAGTCATGTTGACGAGGGTACTAATTTGATTGCTTTCCGTTTTTGTGGCAAAGCGCCTATGGTTTGTTACCGCATCGGCGCTGTTTTCTATATTATTTGGCTCGATCGCGATTTTACTCTCTATCCTCATTCCTAGATTTATTGCTCTTAAAATAAATAGCGATCGCGAAGCATCTCTGTAGTTGCAATCGGAGCTACAGCCAGAAACCCGGTTTTTCCAAGAAACCGGGTTTCTAAAGTTCTCAGATATAAATAAAAAAATTTAAACCAGTTTAAAAGTAAAATATAAAATAATATCAATAGGGAAATTGGTTGGGGAGCGAGACAGCCGGAGAGAAGCGATCGCCTTTGCAAAAACCATCTAGAAAGAAAAATCCTTGCTCCCAAAAGCTAATTCCTACCCTACACCCTTACCGCAGGATAGGTTAGAGTAAGGACAGGTGTTTGCTAGGGTCAACGCCTTTTCTTAGGTTAGGCTAGGATAGATAGTTATTTTTCCTTTACCCTTGCTGGAGCGTAGGGTATCTTCCCCGCCGCGCGATCGCAAATTGCTTGGCTCGGCCAATTGGTCCTGCATTAATGTCTCCGACAAACTTAATGGCGACAAACTTAGGATAGCAATAAGCAGTCCGCTGTCAGCTTATGCGCGCTCGCAGGCTGCACCAACAGAAGAACTTGCCGTAATTCTAGCCAATACAAATAGAAGGGCAGTTCGCAAAAGAGCGATCGCTCAATAATAATGCCTCTAGATGGAAAATCAGGGTCCCGAGACGATTGTGTTATCTTAAGCATAGGAGGAGTTGCTAGCAGGGTTGCTAGCACAATTCTGACTTTTCCTCATGCTCTTGATTCCTTAATTCCCGTAGCAGAAATGGCCCTCTATGACAAACAATAAAGACGAGATCGAATACTACTTAAAACTTTTTAAAAGCTGGGGAACTATGAAAAAGCCCGCGATTATCTGTATTGATGATGAGCCCACAGTTCTAGAAAGTTTAAAGATAGAGCTTAAAAAAGCTATAGGAGATGAATGTATAATCGAAACCTCCGAAGGCGGCGAAGAGGCTTTAGAGCTATTTGAAGAGTTGCTAGAAGATGACTATGAAATTGCTTTAGTAGTATCCGACTACATCATGCCAGATATCAAGGGAGACGAAGTGCTAAAGCGAATGCACGCCCTTTCGCCGAACACTCTTAAGATCATGCTCACGGGACAAGCAGACTTAGAAGCATTAGGAAATGCGATTAAAAATGCGCGGTTATATCGTTATATTCCCAAGCCCTGGCATACCGAAGACCTGAGATTAACGGTTATAGAAGCAGTTCACAGTTATCTCCAGGACAAAAAGCTAACCGAGCAAAACCTGAAAGTTCGGGATATGAACGAAGAGTTGGAACAACTGACCCGGGAACAAGCGGCGCTAATTGCCCAGCTCCACGAAAACGAAAATCGCTTGATGCAATTCCTAGAAGCGATGCCAGTAGGGGTAGGAGTTTTGGATGCCAATGGCAACCCTTATTTTCTAAATCAAAAAGCGAAAGATTTGTTTGGTAAAGGTGCCTTACCAGATGTAAATCCCGATCGCTTGTCAGAAGTGTATAGAGTTTATAAAGCAGGCACCGATAGCGAATATCCCCCAGAAGATTTGCCCATAGTGCGGGCGTTACAAGGGGAAAGTGCCACCGCCGACGATTTAGAAATACGCCAAGAGGATAAGGTTATCCCCGTCGAGAGCTGGGGAACTCCTATCTATGACGAAGAGGGAAATATTGTTTATGCTATTAATGCCATTCAAGATATCACCGATCGCAAAAAAGCAGAAGCCGATAGAGAACGATTCACTTACGAACTTTTTGAGATTAACCAATCGTACTCGCGGTTCGTGCCGCGTCAATTTCTCCAGATGCTGGAGAAACAAAGCATTCTAGACGTACAATTAGGAGACCACGTTCTGCAAGAACAGATGTCGGTGCTATTTTCCGATATTCGCGATTTTACTGCGTTGTCGGAAACTATGACTCCGGAGGAAAATTTTACTTTTATAAATTCTTATCTATCGCGCATGGAGCCAGCGATTATTGAAAATCAAGGCTTTATTGATAAATATATTGGCGATGCAATTATGGCTTTGTTTAGTGGGGGAGCGGACGGAGCGGTGAAAGCTGCGATCGCCATGCTGCATAGGCTAGCCGAGTACAATTTGGATCGCGTCCAATCTGGCTATCCACCAATTAGAAATGGAATTGGCATCAATACTGGGTCTTTGATGCTGGGCACCATCGGCGGCTCCTCTCGGATGGATAGCACCGCCATTAGCGATACAGTCAATTTAGCCTCTCGGGTGGAAGACCTGACCAAAAATTATGGAGTATCCTTGTTAATCACTCACCACACCTTTTCTCGGTTGCAGAATCCAGCAGATTATGCCATTCGCATCATAGACCGGGTAAAAGTGAAGGGAAAATCAAAAACCGTGTCTGTCTTTGAAGTCTTTGACGCAGATCCGCCGGAAGTCCAAGCGGGCAAATTTGCGACGAGAATGCTATTTGAAGAAGCTATGTTGTTTTATTATCAGCGAAATTGTGGCGAATCTGCAAAAATCTTTCAAGAATGCCTCAGAGTTAACCCAGGCGATCGCGTAGCGGCAATTTATCTAGAACGCTGCCAACAGTACATGGGATAAGGGGTTTTTTGGGTGTGGGGCGAACTGGGGTGTGGGGTGCTCTTGTGTGGGGTGTGGGGCGTAGAATCAACACCTAGGCTACATCCAAACGTCACATGGTGACAAAATACTCACAATTCTCCTTTGGAGACGCGATCGTAGGACAGCCGCTTGTGTAGCGCCCGTCCTACGAATTGGGTAATTTATTTCTTGGAATTATCTAACAAATAACAAATAACAAACAAGACTTACATCAAAGCCGATGGCGGGAGTCGAACCCGCGACCATTCGATTACGAATCGAATGCTCTGGCCTCTGAGCTACATCGGCATTACTCTCGATTCTCACTATAACACGATCGCCTGGATTTGCCCAAAGGTTGGCAAAAAAAATTTAACCGCGATCGGGAAGAGGCAGGGGAGCGGGGCTTGGGTTCAGGGGGACCAGGAGTGTGGGAGGTGTGGGAGGTGTGGGAGGTGTGGGAGGTGTGGGAGGTGTGGGAGGCGTGGGAGGCGTGGGAGGCGTGGGAGGTGTGGGAGCAAGGACTAGAAGTGAAGATTTTCCCAAGTCTCCCCCTCTCCCCACACTCCCCCCTCTCCCCCCACACCCCACACCCTACGCCCTACGCTCTAGAAATTAGACATCATAGTAGAGAGCCAACTCGTAGGGGTGCGGACGCAGGCGCATCGGATTGACTTCATTGTCTAGCTTGTATTCAATCCAATTGCTGATGAAGTCTTCGGTGAATACTCCGCTAGAAGTTAAGAATTCGCTATCTGCTTCGAGGGCTTTGAGAGCATCTAGCAGGGAACCAGGAGTAGAAGGAATTTTGGACAACTCTTCTGGGCTGAGGTCGTAGATATCTACATCCAAGGAATCCCCTGGGTCGATTTCGTTTTTGATGCCATCTATACCGGCACAGAGCATGGCAGCAAAGGCCAGGTAGGGATTGCTAGTGGCATCGGGGCAGCGGAATTCCAAGCGCTTGGCTTTGGGGTTGGGTCCAGACAGAGGAATCCGAATTGAGGCCGAGCGGTTCCCTTGAGAATAGGCTAAGTTCACCGGCGCTTCAAAACCGGGCACCAACCGCTTGTAAGAGTTAGTGGTTGGGTTGGTCAGAGCCAACAATGCCGGAGCGTGTTTGAGGATGCCGCCAATGTAGTTGAGGGCTATTTTACTCAGGTTTGCATAGCCATCGCCCCAGAACAAAGGTTCGCCGCCTTTCCAGATAGACTGGTGGACGTGCATCCCGGAGCCATTGTCGTTAAACACTGGCTTGGGCATGAAGGTGGCACTCTTGCCGTATTTTTTAGCCACATTCTTGACGACATATTTATAGGTCATCAAGTAGTCAGCGGCGCTAATCATCTCTGCAAACTTGATACCAAGCTCGTTTTGGCCGCCGGTAGCTACTTCGTGGTGATGCTTCTCGATGGGAACGCCGCAGTCAGCCATTGTCAGCAGCATTTCCGTCCGGATATCTTGGAGGGTATCCGTCGGGGCAACTGGGAAGTAGCCTTCTTTGTAGCGAGGTTTGTAGCCTTTGTTGCCGCCCGGTTCCTCTTTGCCGGAGTTCCAGCGCCCTTCTACCGAATCGACGTAGTAATAGGCTGAGTTCTCGGTTTGGTCAAAGCGGACATCTTCAAAGATGAAGAACTCGGCTTCCGGCCCAAAGTAGGCAACATCGCCAATACCTGTAGAAGCGAGATAATCGAGAGCCTTCTGAGCGATCGAGCGCGGACAGCGACTGTACCACTCGCCGGTGCGAGGTTCTTTGATGCTGCAGATCATGCTCAGGGTTGGCTCTTCATAGAAGGGGTCGATCCAGGCAGTCTTCGGATCCGGCACCATCGACATATCTGATTCGTTAATCGCTTTCCAACCCCGAATGCTGGAGCCGTCAAAGGCAACGCCATCGGTGAAGGAGTCCTCGTCGATTAGATCCCGGTAGAACGAGCAGTGCTGCCATATCCCAGGCATGTCGACGAACTTGAGATCGATTATTTTGATGTCTTGCTCTTTGATCAGATCCAAGACTTCTTTTGCAGTTTCGGGCATAGATCGCTTTTTAAATTATCCGTGTGTTTACTCGATCGCAGATGGGATTTTGGCGAAGAGGAGCAGCATTCCTTAACTTTCTTGTTGGTCTTTAGGCGGATGCGCGTGCTTCCGCCTAAAGACCCACCCCTAACCCCTCCCAGGAGGGGAAGCCAAGGACCTTTAAGGCTCAATAGGGGACCCTAATTACGCATATTTTACTGCTCCTCTGGGTTCTGACCCATCCTAGGGATAGCATTAGAGAGATTTTGTATTGATTGCTACTAAATCTCCCTTAGCCAGACAAGACGTTGGTAGGATCTAAGCACAGTTCTAATTAAGCTGCCATTTAGAAAAGATTAAAAATTGTCAGCGCTCAGCACTCAGCGGTCAGCGGTCAGCAAAAGAGCACTCAGCACTCAGCGGTCAGCGGTCAGCAGTCATAGCGATCGCGCATTGGCAGATATGCGACATATAAACAATCCGTAACAAGTAATATAATGTCTTGGCAGGCCCTAGGCTCCAAGGTAAAAGCGGAACGCTGTTGGGCGAGGCTCTTGCCCCTGGCGCGATCGCTCTATCGCTCTCTAGCTGAAAGCTGAGGGCTGAGGACTCTTTTTATTGCGATCGCTGTGTGATATTTTTTACAATGAGTTGTTTGTCCGCAGCCGGGGGACGAATGACAAAATCAATTTAGGTATTATTACTCAGACGCTTTGGGGCTCTGGGGTAGGGTGTTGAGTTAAGGGCTTTTTCACCCCAATGGGAGCGATCGCTTGGGTGTCGTCAGAACGAAGACCCCAAAACCGGCCAACCGCCTGCTTAACAGGCGATCGTGCAGGAGTAAAAAAACTGCAATCTTGTTTCCCTAGACCCGACACCCAAGCTCTGGAATATGTTCGTCTTTAAAGCTGTCCGAGCAGCAGTACCAAACAAACCATTTGTCCAGATTCTTGGGAGAAAAATTTAATGCGGGACGCAGTAACAAGCCTGATAAAAAACTATGACATTGTGGGTCGCTACCTAGATCGGGATGCGATGGACTCCCTGAAATCTTATTTTGCAACGGGTACAGCCCGAGTCCAAGCAGCAGAAGCGATTAATAGCAATGCGGCCAGTCTGGTTAAGCAAGCTGGAAAGAAACTATTTGACGAATTGCCGGAGTTGATTCGTCCGAGCGGTAATGCTTATACGACTCGTCGCTATGCTGCTTGCCTGCGGGATATGGATTATTATCTGCGCTATGCTAGTTATGCCTTAGTGGCTGGCAATACCGACGTACTCGACGAGCGAGTGCTGCAAGGTCTGCGGGAAACTTACAATTCTTTAGGAGTGCCCATTGGACCGACAGTTATCGGCATTTCCATCCTTAAGGAATTGGTTAAAGAGCAGGTTTCTCAAGCAGGAGTCGAACCCGGACCTTGGTTAGATCGGCCCTTCGACCATATGGCTCGCGAGTTAAGCGAGACAGATGTCTAGGCATAGAATATAGAGAATTGGCAAGCATGGAATTGGGGTTGACTATAGGGTGTAGGGCAGGTTATTGGTTATTGGTTATTGAAGCTAAAATTAACCAATAACCAATAATTCCCTACTCTCTAGAGTCAACCCCAGATTTTAACTACGGTGTGAGTAACAAAGGGAAAGAAGAGCGATCGCGTTTTCCTTTCTAGATGTTTTAGGATCTGGTACTGTGGGAACCCTTACTATCCTTATCTATCAAAACTTGCCAAGGATTGTGAGCGGAGATAGTGGGCTGAGACTTGCTGGCTACGGCTAATCCAACCGCTACGGGAATCAAGCCGACTAGAAAAGAACTCAGAGTTACTAAGGAAACCAGCATTAAAGGATTTAGAGAACTGCTGACTTTTTTGCGCCTTGCTTTAAATTCCTCAAGTAAAAATATGTCTTCTGGTAATAAAGTCCGCTCCGGAGATTCTTTGATTTTAAAAGTGACTTCTGTGCTGGCGATCGCAATTAATTGTTTTTGTTGTAAGCGTTTCAGGGCGTCCTTTACTTCGCGATGGCTATAGGCTTTTTCTCCATACTCGCTCGCCCAAGCCTGAAAGTCCTGCAAATCTACTTTCAGATTGCGATCGTGTCTCTGTCTGCGCAACATCCAAAAATACAGTTCCCGAGCAGATGGGTTTAATTTAGCGTTTAGCATGGGTCTATCTTGATTTGAAAAGTGATTTTGTTCTGGCCTTGGCTCCTACCCCGTGTCTCTTAACAATGGCTATCAATAATGGGCCTATGCCAGCATTGTTAGAGCGGCAAGACTTACGCGCTCCTTCGCTATTTGTATCAAGCGCGCCCGCGCAACAGACCCTGTATTTAGGGCTTGCTGAAAAGGCAGAGTGTGGGGAGTGTGGGGAGTGTGGGGAGAGGGGGAGAGGACAATTTTATTTAATTCTTCCCACACCTCGCAGGCGGCCTCCCACCCTTCCCACACCTCCCACACCCCCCCCACACTCCGGGCTTTTTAAATTTATTCAGCAAGCCCTATTTAGAGTTGGAGACTGCTAGGACTTACGCTAGATGGAGGTCTCGATCCGACTATTTGCGTAAGTCCTGACTGCCTTTTGCGTAAGTGCCGAGCGGACTAGGGCGAAAATTGGCCCAGAGAGTTTTCTCTTATCTTTTAGAAAAATTGTAGCATTTGTTACAGTAATAAGCTGTGTTTTTTCATATATAATTAATAACTTTGTTAAATTTTTATTTGGCGGCTTAATATTATATCATATTGCCAACAAGTTTATACATAAAAACTGGACTATGGCCGATCGCTCTTTTGGCGTTGTGAAAAAGTCAGGCCGGTTGGCAGCGGATGAATAGCGGATGCAGCAGATGATTGGCAGCGGATGATTAACGGATGTAGCGGATAATGGTTTGACAAGGCTAAAATTGTGGATAACTGCTTTGTTCTTGTTGAGCGAAGCGAAACTTTTAAGAAAAAAAATCCGATGAAACGGAGAAAATTAATTGAGTATGGCCTGCTAGGAGGTACTGCATTAGCGGGGCAGATGGTGCTGTCTAACCTGGAAGCCGCAAAAGCAGTGAGGTTACCGGCGCGCAACCAGAAGCGCTTTGACTGGATTTTTGTGTACTGGATGCCCTACGATAATAATCTATCCCGCTATGGCAATCCCATCCTAAAGATGATAGAAAAGGGCGTCAAAAGCGAGAATATTCTGGTGCTGGTGCAAGCAGATTTTAGCAATACTGACAAAATGTCCAGATGGATATTTGCCAAAGATAGAGTTTCCCGAGAAGAAGTCAATAGCGCCAACAGTGCTAGAGAGGAAGAATTTGCAGAATATCTGGATTGGGCGCGATCGCAATTTGAGGCGGAAAAATGGGCTATAGCCTTCCTCGGCCACGGCGGTACTTTAGACCGCATCAGCCCGGACGATCGGCCAAGGGGCAGTTTGGCAGTTGCGGCCGAAACCCAATGGATGAATATCCACAAACTGAGTTCTATTATAGAAAGCTTCAACCGCCAAATTAACAACCGAGTGGAATTGTTCTTTTTTCAGAACTGCAATAAGGGAACGATTGAGGAACACTATACTCTGCGCGAGGCAGCGAAATATACCTTATCTTCTCAAGATACGCTGGGTGCCCCGAACTATTATTACGAATCTCTGTTTCAAGTTTTAGGATCTAACCCATACCTCAACGGCGGCGAACTGGCAGAAAAAATTATCGAATTCGACGACCTGGATATGTATTGGATCTACACGGTTACGGAAAATCGATATTTTGCCGACCTGCCCGAGAAAATCAATCCGGTAATTGAATCGATTCTCAAAGCCAATGTCGAGGCGATTAAACTGGAGGCTCTCAATCCTTATTCTTATAGTGGCGATAAATATGTGGATAGCGTTGATTTTTTGCAAACCCTGACCGAGCAATCGGGAGCCGATCGGCAAAAATGCCAGGAGGCGATCGCATTTCTGACAAATAGGGTCTTGTATCGGGTTAAAAAAGACGGTAAATTGTTTAATATACCCTATCCAAATGGTCAGGCATCGGGCTTGGGCTTATTTTTGCCGAAAAGCAAAAAAGAGTTAGAAAAATACCGCTACTTGCCAGTATTTTCAGACTTGTATCTCCCGGAACTGTTCGAGGTAATTTTAGGAGTTTTGAGTTCTTAGCTTGAGAGTTTTGAGTTTTGATATCAAATCCGGTTAAATACCCATTGCATTAGACCTCAAAGGTTCAGTAGGACGGTATTTAAAATTTTTTGTGCGAGCATTTAACCGGATTTGATATTACTGCTCTAGAGCCTCGAAAAGTCTCTCTTGTTGCTGTCGCTCCTAGGTTTCGCGCACTACAATTATTTGAGAACCGCTATATAGCAGTTCTCAAGTTGATGTGAGGTTTCTGCGGCGAAGCGGGCGAAGCAACAAGAGTACGGAAGTTACCGTTATACAGCCGAGATGGTTGCTCTTGTTGCTGTCGCCCCTACGTTTTCGTTCATTACACTAATTTGAGAAACGCTATATAAAACTAGATGAGGTACAAATGCGCAATTTTCTTTTCTGGTTGACGATCGCGATCGCTCTAGGCGGTTGCGCAAGCATCCAGCCCGGTAAAGAGCAGCTCGGTAAAGAGAACTATCCCAGTCTCGGGAAAAGCGCGGTTTCCGAAACCCTAACTCCAGAAACTACAGAAAAAGTTAGTACAGAAGAAATTAACAACCCTGCTTTCCAGGAACGCTCTCTTGCCATTCGGCGCAAAATGGCTGCCCGAGACTTAGACAAACTGGATGCTTGGTGGCGGCGGGAGCATATAGGCGACCCTCATAAATATTTATTGCCAGTTATCCTCGCCCGTCTCAGCTTGCCAGAGCTATACGACCGGCAGCATAGTTGGGACGTATTGTGGAGATTGGAACAAGAGCGACCCGACCTCTATCACTTTAGAAGTTTATTTGATATTCGCATTTTTTTTGAATTTCGCAAGGCTTTGCCAGAAAATCTTCTCGCTTCTTATCGCAGCATGGTGACAAAACCCCGGGTAATAGAATGGAGAGAAGGAGGCACGGAAAACCATCTATTTATGCAGCGAGTTTCGGGACTTGCTTTGATGGATGGCAGCGGCTGGACGGTAGAATACCCCGATATTGCTTCTACTAACGAGGCATGGCTGCGATCGCAAATCAACAAATTTCTAACCATAGGTCAGGGAGAATTTAACTCTTCAATTTACTACGGCTATAGCATCGGCAGCTTGCTCAATCTCTATGACTTTGCCAATACCCCCGAACTGCGCCAACTGGCCAAAGCCGCCCTCGACTGGTTAGCCGTTAATATGGCATTGCGTCTGAGTTGGGGAACTACAGGCGGTGCCGAGAGTAGAGGATTCGATCGCGGCACCTGGGACAGCGGATTGAGCGCGATCGCTTGGATTTGGTGGGGCTCTGGCACCGACAGCGCCGCGCCTCCAAACCAAAACATCCAAGACATTGTAGAAAGGATGAATCCCAAACACGCGAGGCTTGCTCTAGTCGCTGCTCTGAGTGAATATCGTCCCCCAGCTCCCTTGAAAATCTTGGCTCAAAAAGAATTACCTCTCCCTTTTCTGGCCAAAGCGAGCCATCCGGCTTATTACAGCTATCGCGAAAATAGCAACCTTTGGGAAGCTTTTTACATCACCGAAGACTACAGTCTGGGGACGCTTCTAGAACCGGCTTGCTCCTATCAAGTGAAAGGAACTATCTGCGCCCAATACGCTACTTACAAATTGGTCGTCCGCGACCCCAAAGGACTGCGCAATGCTGTAGTTAGTTTGGCAGGAAACTATCACAGTCCTATGGCTACGGGCAGCAGTCCTGCCGATCGCTACTTACAAGGACGCAGTGCGGTAGTCTTCCAGCAGATTCTCAGCGAACAAGACCGGGAAGCAGATCTGCCGCCCTCTTCTTCTCTGGTTTTGCCCAGTCGCTATGGACGACCCCAACGGCATGGGGATTGGTATATCTGGCGCATAGAGCAAACTTGGTTAGCAGCTCGCCCTTGGGCAGATGAGATAAGCTCTAAGATTATCGGCAAAAACGATGGCAAAAACGATGGCAAAAACAACGGCGATTACCAGGCTTTGGTTGCTGAGGGAAACAAGACAGCTTGGATTGTCGATGCAGCCAGAGTTGCCGATTATCCAGACTTAGAGGATTTTGTTTTAGCTCTAGATCGGACGGAAGTTAACGATCGCTTGTGGGAAACTGGCAGCGCCATCTCCTATAAAAGTATTGAAGGAGATCTTTTGGCAATGACCTATGCACCATACAATACTGTTGACAACGCAGCCGCTGGCAAGGCAGCCGCTGGCAAGGCAGCCGCTGGCAACGCAACTATCGACGGTCGGGAGCGAATTTTGGATGACTGGCCCGTATTAGACAGCCCCTACGTTCGCCAAGAATTGGGCAGCGGCGTTTTAGAAGTTGCCTTACCCGATGGTAAAGTCTGGCGTCTCCGTGCCACTTTGACCGAGCCAAAATGGGAAATCGGCAATTGAATTTGTCTCTTCTTTAGTCTCAAGCAGAACTGCCACTTTCGCCAAGAATAACCGCCGAACCAATTAAATGAGCCAAACGCAAGGCTTCTGGTACTTTACCGCAATCGGTCAGGCGCTGCAAGGTGGCGGCGATTGTCTCTGGGTCTTCGCCACAGGCTTGAAAAAAGAAAGGCTCCGATTCCCAAACTCGACCTGCCCGCTCCATAATTTCAAAACGTCGCTCCGGTTCTGGCAAGCGGTGCATAGCTTCTTTGATTGCTGCAAAATCCGGTTGCCGTCGCATTACCGCAACGCAAGGAAGATTGAGGCGATCGTGCAGTAAGGGCAAATCGACAATATTAAAACCGCCAAAGCCAATCCCATCCAATATAAGTAGGTGTAATTGGGGCAGAAATTTCCCCCCGAGCAATAGCTGACAGATAGCGTCCGTAGCATCCCAACCATCTTGCTGCACTTCACCCCAAACCATTCCTTCAAATCGAGTCAGGCCGCAAACAATCCCGGCGATCGCCACTTTTCCTCCTTCTCCACGGCGAAAGGGCGCATCGTCGAAGCCGATAACGCGAATCGTGCGGTTGTGTTTTAGTAGGTACTCCAGAGTTTTCATGGCGGGAATGGGGAATAGGGAATGGGGCATCGGGCATCGGGCATCGGGCATTGAGTAAAAAATTAGGGTGTATGGAGACTTTGGAAGGACAGGCAGTACGCCTGTCCTAAGGTATGTGACAATTTGTTCTGTGGGTATTTAACCGGATTATATCTTACGAGCTAACCACTTTTAAATCTTAAAGATTATCGGGGTTTATGCCCATTTCTTGCAACCGCGCATTTAGGTAATCCAGTCTTTGTGAGGTTTCCTCTAATTGCGAAGAAGTTTCCTCTAGCTGCGAAGAAGTTTCCTCTAGCTGCGAAGAAGTTTCCTCTAGCTGCGAAGAAGTTTCCTCTAGCTGCGAAGAAGTTTCCTCTAGCTGCGAAGAAGTTTCCTCTAATTGCGAAGAAGTTTCCTCTAGCTGCGAAGAAGTTTCCTCTAATTGCGAAGAAGTTTCCTCTAGCTGCGAAGAAGTTTCCTCTAGCTGCGAAGAAGTTTCCTCTAGCTGCGAAGAAGTTTCCTCTAGCCGTTCTTCTGGGGTTGGATACCTATTGCCATCTTTGTCGTACCAGTAGAGCCACTCCCGCGTCCAGCCCAAATGGGTTCCCACTTCCCGGCCAATGCCCAAGCCAATCTCTGGCATCCAGACAGTTTCTCCCGGTTGGCGGATGTATTTTCCATTAACTAGGCGATGCACCTCAAATTGATTTCCCTTGCGAGGATGGTTGAGATCGCAGTCGTATATAACGTAGTATAAAATACCTAAATTGGCATACTCTTTCTTTTTGTCCTTGTATTCTCCATTGTATTTTTTGGATACTACTTCCAAAAATAATAGGGGTAAAACCCCATTTTCTTCCCACAGCACATAGCTGAGCCTTCCTCGGCGGCCGGAGGGGCGAGTTTTCTGGCGCTCTACTTCCAAACTTAGGAAGCCATCGGGAATAACTGCCGGATAGCGGTTGCGGTAGTATATTCCCATATCTACGCCGAAAAACCAGTCCATTCGCTCCGACCAGATGCCCCCCAATATTGACAGAAGCAAATTGGGAATTAGATTTTGTAGTTCGTTATCCACGGGTGTATCGTCTGAATCTGGTAGTTCTTCAGAACTTGGCAAATATTCTAATGACTGATAACTTACCATAACAGCGACTCCATATTTTATATTTCATTATATATGGGGAAGAGCGGAATTGGGAAGAGCAGAATTGGGAATGGGGCATTGGGCATTGGCAATTGGGTCTTTCGGCAGGGCTCAGGATATGCTTGGCCGTTGCGGCTTAGGAGCGCATGTTCGCATGGGGAGCAAAAAAGCGATCGCCGATCGCCTGTGGCAAGGGTTTGCTTTTGGAGCGCGATCGCCTGTGGGAAAGCGGTCAGCTTTCAGCAGTCAGCTCTCAGCAGTCAGCTTTCGGCCTTTAGCTCAGAGCTGACTGCTGAGAGCCGATCGCTTTTTTGCTCCCCATGCGAACATGCTCCCCATGCGAACATGCGAACATGCCCCATTCAACTCATTGCTTGACCGGCGAGCCAACTTGTCGTCCAGGCGCTCTGGAAATTAAAGCCGCCGGTTATGCCGTCGATATCCAAAATCTCTCCAGCAAAATAAAGACCCGGACAGCAGCGACTTTCCATAGTTTTAAAGTTTACTTCTTTGAGGCTGACGCCGCCACAGGTAACAAACTCTTCTTTAAAAACCCCTTTGCCCGTAATTTGATATTGCCCTTGGAGTAGTTCGCCCACCAGCAGATTAAGAGCTTTTTTGGATAGGGATGCCCAGCGCGTTTGGCGGTCAATGCCAGCAGAGGCGAGCAACCGCTCCCAGAGACGTCGGGGCAAGGGAAAAGGACATCGAGTCGCGATCGCCTGTTTTGCCCGCTCGGACTTCAAGGCTTGCAATCTTTCTCGCAGAGTCTCGGGGTTGTATTGCGGCAGCCAATTAATCGTCAAAGCTGCTTTATAGCTGCGATCGTGCAGAACTCTCGCCCCCCAAGCGGAAAGCTTGAGAATTGCTGGCCCGCTCAGTCCCCAATGGGCAATTAGCACTGGCCCAGTTTGTTCGAGCTTGGCTTCCGGCAAGCGCGCCCGAGCATTGGCAACGCTAATTCCAGCTAAATCTGTTAGGCGATCGTCGCGGATATTAAAAGTAAATAAGGACGGGACGGGCGGTATTATTTTATGCCCGAGAGATTGGGCTATTTGATACCCGAGGGGATTGCTGCCAGTAGCCAGCAAGAGGCGATCGCTCCCTAACTTTTCCCCAGACTTCAAGCAAATCTCAAAGCCTTTGTCTCCTATTTCTGGAGTAACTCGATCGCTAGCTTGGCTGCTGTCTTCATTTATATGGCTGATTTTATTTACAGCGATCGCTGGCGTCCCCAGGCGCAGCTCGACTCCCGCAGCTTGAGCTGCCTGCAACAAACAATAGACAATAGTTGACGAATCGTCGCTAATGGGAAACATCCGCCCGTCTGCTTCGGTTTTTAATTTTATTCGTTCGCTTTCAAACCAAGCTACTGTATCTTTAGGTTGAAACCGAGCGAAGGCACCGCGCAGGGCTTTGCCGCCTCGGGGATAATTTTGAACTAGAGTGGCCGGTTCAAAGCAGGCATGGGTAACATTGCAGCGACCGCCGCCAGAAATACGAACCTTGACTAGAGGTTGCCGTCCGGCTTCCAAGATTGTCACCTTAGCATAGGGATTAGCTCGGGCACAGGATATCGCCCCAAAGAATCCAGCAGCACCGCCGCCTATGACCGTTATTCGTAAATGTCGAGAACTCAAAGTACAGCCATCCTCAATTTCAGAAGGGTGTGGGGTTTTCCTCAAGGGTGTAGGGTGTGGGGTGTGGGGTGTGGGGTGTGGGGTGTGGGGTGTGGGGTGTAGGGTGTGGGGTGTGGGGTGTAGGGAGAAGAAGGAGGGGGAAGACAAGGGAGAAGGGGAAGACAAGGGAGAAGGGGAAGACAAGGGAGAAGAGGAAGACATAAACCACACACTCTACACCCCACACACTCTACACCCCACACCCCACACCCCACACCCTTGAGGAAAACCCTACACCCCACACACACCCTAACTTAAGTGCAATTCCTCAATTTGTTCCCGCAGCGATCGCGGGTTATAGCCCAAAGCGATTGCTCGCTCTATTTCCATACAGACATCAAGAGGTCTCGGAGCTGCCATGTTCATATCTTGTTGACGACAGGGTATTAGCTTCGCCTCTGGGAGCGGTACTACTTCCAGCAAAATTTGAAAAAACTCATAGCGAGAAACTCGCTCTCTTCCCCCCAAATGCAATATGCCTCCATAGTTTTTTTCTAAAGCTAACAATAAACCGCTAGCTGCAGTCGTGCCGCTGATGGGGTTGCGGTATTGATCTACAAACAAGCGTATTTCTTTCCCTGCTCGGAGATTTGCCAACATGGGTTGAAGGAAACTTTTAGCAACCGTTCCTGCCTCGCCAAACATTAAAGGCATCCGGCATACTGCTGTCTGGGGATGGCGATCGCGCATTCCTAACTCTGCCATTACTTTTTGCTCCCCATAAATGTTGATCGGACAGACCGGGTCGCTTTCTCGGTAGGGCGGATTTTGGCCGTCAAATACCAAATCGCTGGAGGTGAAAGCGCAAGGAATGGCAGCATCGGCACAGAGTCCGGCAATATTCCAGGATGCCGTAACGTTAATTTCCCGAGATTCCTGGGGATGAGTTTGACAAAAATTAGGTTGGGATTGGGCGGCAGTATGGATAACTGCATCGGGTTGGATGTCTTGGAACGCGCTTTTGAGTTCTTGAAAATTTCTCAAGTCAACGGGCAATAGGTTAATGCCGGGAATTTCTAGCGGATGGGAGCAGTAGGTGCCATAAACCTCCCATTCTTTGGCAGCGACTTGGCAGAGGTTCCATCCCAAGAATCCACTGGCTCCAGTAATTAAAATCTTTTTCATTAAATTTCTTGTTTGCAGATTGTCTTTTCAAAAGTAATGCAAAAGACACCAAGTGATTAATATGCTCTACGAGACAGATATATAGCAATCCCAAACCATTCGCTAATCTTACGAAACCCGGTAACTCATCATACGCCACCGGATTTCTAACTCCGATTCGGATCGTCACGGATTTAGGATTGCTATATTTGTAACACCGCGCCCTTCGCAATGACTTTAATTAATCTTCAGGTTCAAAATCATCTTTACTGACGCCGCATACGGGACATACCCAGTCGTCTGGGATATCCTCAAAGGGAGTTCCCGGTGCTATGCCGGAATCGGGATCTCCCTCTTTTGGGTCATAGACATAGCCGCAGGTATTGCATACATATTTTTGCATCGAGCGCGTTCTCCTTATATATGGACGCCAAACTATAGCAATCCTAAATGGAATAATCTTACGCAACCCGGTTTTTTAAATTTAAATTCAACTTTAGTTGCTGATTGCCAATACTATATATCCAAAAGGCTACTCAAGAGTAATTGCATCAAGATATTCGCTAATATAGTTGGCTAATTGAACGCCGTCATTTGGTTTGCGAGCGATCGCGCTATCCACGGAGTAAAGTTCTATTGCTTCTGCCTTCCCTTTTGGCTGGGCAGTTCCCAATCGGACAAAATCCCACATTTCTTCGGTACTATTTTTAACTTCTGAGGAAAAAGCTAGGGAATGGGATAAATTTCTGGTTAAAGCTTCCAAGCGGGAGGCAATATTTACGGCATCGCCTAAAATAGTATAGTCTTTCTTGACCGTAGAGCCGATATTGCCTTCAATCACCGTCCCTTTAGCCAGACCAATTCCCGCATGGAGAACGCGAATTATACTCCCATCTAAGGCTACATTGCGCAAAACTCGCAGTTCGGTTAAGATATCCAGGCTGGCTTCAATAGCTGCATCAGCATTATCGCCATCAAAATAGGCCATGACGCAATCGCCAATAAATTTAGTTACTTCCCCGCCTCTTTCTGTAATAATTTTGCTGCATACAGTTAAATAATGACTTACCAAAGAGACTACTTGCTCGACGGGGAGCTTGTCGGCAAAGGTAGAAAAAGAGACAATGTCGCTGAATAGGACGATTTTCTCGACTTTACGAGCTGGAATTTCTAAGGGATTAAGCCCTTGGCTGATAATTTTAAAAATTGTAGGTTGAGTATATTTTTCTATAATGCGATGGGATTCGGTGACATTTTGGAGCAGATTTTTAATCGGACTAATCAATAGATCGTTATTGTAATCTAGGTTAATCGTCTTCATCGACCAGTCAGGGAAAAGTCGCTCTTCAATATCCGCTTCTAATTTTAAGCAGAGAATCTCGATGTGGCGATCGTCCTTGAGAATTTTCTCATAGACTTCATCGATTTTGTCTTCATCCCCTTCTAGGATTTGAAAAAATATACCCGCCAAACATAACAAAACTCCCGTAATGTTATTGGGGCGATTGTTGCGAGCTGAAACTAAGCCGATGTTTTCTATATCCTGCTCGGTAAGACGGCGAGAAAATTTACTAATATAGGTGAGTCTTTTCATAAAATGGCATGGGGGGAGAGCATCTCGGGGGGCGTTACTAATCCGTGCGAGCCGCGATCGCCTCCTAGCAAGGCCGCGTCCCTTTTGGCAAGGGATGGAGGTTGTTTGGCTTTGATTGCTACCAATTGGCTGGCGTGCGGGGTTTGGGAAATATCTGCTCTAATCGTATTCTGGAAGTGACCTCCAAAATCCGATAAAATTAGATGCAAGGAATTACAGGCGAAACGAAATTACTCGGGGTGATTGGCTATCCGGTAGAGCATTCTCTCTCGCCAGCAATGCACAATGCAGCGATCGCTCGGATCGCCTCCCCGGGGAGCAACCCCTATCCTGCTCTAGATTACGTTTACCTGCCTTTTCCAGTCAAGCCACAAGACTTAGAAACAGCAGTTGCCGGGTTTGCCGCGATCGCAGTTGCCGGCTTTAACATCACCATTCCCCACAAACAAGCAATTATCCCCCTACTCGATGAAGTCTCTCCCGTCGCTCGGGCTGTCGGCGCGGTCAATACAGTCTGGCGCACGGACCGAGGTTGGGCGGGCACCAATACTGACGTGGAAGGTTTTTTGGCTCCCCTACAAAACAGCTTGCAAAATGACAGCAAGCAGTGGCAGGAAACTATCGCCGTAATTTTGGGAGCGGGCGGCGCGGCCAGAGCTGCGGTTGTCGGTTGCGCCCAATTGGGTTGTCGGGAAATCCATGTCGTCGGGCGCAACCCTGAAAAGCTAGAAGCCTTTGCTCGCAGTTGGGAAAATCGCAGTTGGGAAAATGGCCCTCTAGAAATACGCCCGATCGCTAGCTCTTGGGAGGCATTGCCGGAGTTGATTCCCCAAGCAGGGGCGATAGTCAATGCGACTCCAGTGGGTATGCATCCCAATGTAGAGCGATCGCCCCTAAGTCCTACCTTGACCGAGCAAATTAAAGCCGATACTATTGTTTATGACCTTATCTATACTCCCAATCCCACTTTATTTCTGCGACAGGCCCGAGAAGCGGGGGTTCGTACTACTATTGACGGCCTAGAAATGCTCGTCCAGCAAGGCGCGGCCGCTCTCAAAATATGGTTGAATCGACCCGTTCCCGTGGATGTGATGCGCCAGACTTTGCAGAAATCTTTGGGAATCAGTCCTTAGTGGATTTTTTAGGGTATTTTTTAAGGGCTCAGGACTTACGCATCGACTCAAGGACTAGGGGCAATCGCGGGGGGATTGCCCCTACAAATACGCGCCATTTGGACAGGCAAGCGTAAGTCCTGAGGGCTGTTGTGGTAGGGGCATTTCGCTCTCGCGACATGAAACGCGCAGCCTTATGCCCCGGAGGGCTTACGGCCGGAAAGCCCGGGCGAATGCCATATGCCCATCCAAAGGCAGGCTCCCCTACTGACAGCTGACTGCTGACTGCCGATCGCCTGGCTGCTTACCGGAATTTATTCAGTTAATTTTCAGTGAATCTAATGATGAAATTAATGCGTTCGCGAGCTTTGATTCGAGTCGCTGCTTTATGCGCGATCGCTCTAGCGAGTTGGTTGTGGATGCCGCCCGCCCATGCCCTGACGGAAATCAAGCTTTTTGATATTTCTTACGAAGAATGCTCCGAGGAGATAGCCGAAGGAGCAGTGACCAGCGATGGTTCTGGCAGCGCTGCCAATTGCTTTATCGTGAGCGGCAAAACTAAAAATACATCTGGCAAAACGGTTTACGATGCGGATATTTTCGGTCGCATCTATGATGCCAACAATAATAATGTCTTGCCGAACCGCACCCGCTTGGGCAATATTGAAGAAGTTCCCCCAGGTATCGGCAATTTCAGCATCAGAATTTCCGTGGCTGCTACCCTGCCCACTCCTCTGAAACTAAAGAAATTTAAAGCCCGAGGTTTTGGCGCTCGCGTCAAGATTTTGCTTCCCGACTAATTGTTCTAAGTTTTGAGTTTTGAGTTTTGAGTTTTGAGTTAATTAGACTTCTTGCATAATTAAGAAGAATCCCCCCAAACCCGCGAGTGAAAGGGGGGCTTTTTGGATTTATGCAAGAGGTCTATTTAAAACTCAAAACTTAAAACTCAAAACTTAAAACTCAAAATTTCACCTAAAACCCCGAGGCAACCTGTACGCTAGAGATAGCTCCGGAAGCTAATTGGAGTAACAGGATAGCTAAAATTGGGGAAAAGTCAATTCCTCCCAAGGCCGGAACGAAGGAGCGAAAGACATTGAGGTAGGGATCCGTAAGCTGGCTGAGAATCGAGAACGGCGGGTCAAACCAGTTGATCTGGGGGAACCAGCTCAAGAGGATCCGAACGATCAACAGCATTATATATATTTCCAGAAATTTAGCCAGGGTGCTGGTAAGCAAATCAAGTCCCATGATTTTCCTTGGTTGTAACTGTATTTACAGATTTATCTGTTGGGGTTTGGCTTTAGTTTAGTCGATAACCCCTGCTATCGGCAGGCTCGAAGGGCATTGGCAGGATTGTCGGATGTTCTTATGGCTCTTCTGCGATCGCGCGATCGCCATCGTCCTCGACAGCCGAGCCATTGACATCATTTAACTGGTAGCGCAAGTCGTCTATAGCCTCATTCATCTGAGCGATTTTATCCTCTAAGGAACGGCGGGCCATTTCCATCCCTTCACCTCGGGCAATAGAGCCCCTTTTCTTTTTCCTCGATTTTGACTCTGACAGGTTTTCACTCCCCTCGTCTAGGGATTCTCCAGGTAGCCGAGACCCCAGCCAGGAGCCCAGTAACCCGCCTACCAAACCACCGACGACGGTACCCAGGATAAACCCGCTGGCAAAATTATCTTTATTGCTCATCTGTTTCCCATATGCTACTTTTTTCCCAGGTTAACTGTTGATAGGGCATTGGGCATTGGGCCGAAGGGCATTGAGCATGTGAGAGTGTGGGAAGGGTGGGAGGGAGGGGGAAGGAGTCGCAAGGAGGTCGGAAGGATTAAGCAAAGTCCTCCTCTCCCCACACTCCCCATCTCTCCCCACACTCCCCATCTCTCCCCATGTCTCCCCATCTCTCCCCCTCCCTCCCCCTCCCCCCCCCCCCTCCCCCCCCCCCCCCCCCCCACCCCACCCCCCACCCCCCCCCCCCCCCCCCCCCCC
>JAAHFN010000002.1 GCA_010672965.1 Oscillatoria sp. SIO1A7 | reverse complement strand
GGGGTGGGGGGTGTGGGGTGTGGGGTGTGGGGTGTGGGGTGTGGGGTGTGGGGTGTGGGGTGTGGGGGGACCTTTAAAAAAAAGTAACCTTCGGGACAAGGAGACTTGGAGGCTTGGAGACAAGGAGACTTGGGGACAAGGAGACTTGGAGACAAGGAGACTTGGAGACAAGGAGACTTGGAGACTTGGGGACTTGGGGACATTTGATAGTTCTTAGCTTGATAATTTTGATTTTTGAGTTGCCAATCCTTGACCTTAAAGCTTAAAACTTAAAACTTAAAACTTTCTCCAATTCCCACACACCAAACCCCACACCCCCCACACCCGACACACCACACAAGAGCACCCTAAATTGATATTAATACAAGTAAATTATCAACTATGAAGGAACCCATTGCCGTCTCGATCGCCGTTCTCAAACGCAATGGCAAATTTCTGCTCCAATTGCGCGACAATATACCCAATATTATTTATCCGGGATATTGGGCATTTTTTGGAGGCCATATCGAAGAAAACGAAACGCCATTGATAGCGATGAGGCGAGAATTACAAGAAGAAATTGGCTATGTGCCACCAGTGCTGTCGGAACTTGGCTGCTTTGAGTCGGTAGGAGTGCTGCGCCATACTTTTTATGGCGAGCTAACTGTAGATATAGAAGAGCTAGTTTTAGGAGAAGGGTGGGATATGGGATTGTGGACGGTTGAGGATATTAAACGGGGCGATCGCTATTCTGAAAAAGCCGGTCAGGTGCGACCTATTGGACCTCCTCACCAAAAAATTCTCCTCGATTTGATTTCTCAAGGCTTTTAGCGAAGGGATTGCCCCTACAAATACTGGAATTCTTTAATTGAAACTGATTTGATATATATAATGTCTCCAACAGGCGCGATCGCATAACAAGAGAAGGAGGCGTTACATTTATAGCACTACGCATGTTTGGTGTTTGATAATTCAAAGCTGGCCAAAGCTCGATCGGCAATACTCATACATACATAAGAGCTACGCTCCGCGCTCCGGGCATAAGCTGACCGCTGACCGCTTACTGCAATATTTGAGCGATCGCCTCGCCGGTCGGGGGTTCGGCGGCAGTTAGGCGGCGGGGCGCAAAAGTTAAATGCTTTTGGCGGAAACACCCATCCCCTCAATTGGGTCATTTTCAAAGGTTGCACCACAAAACCAGATCTGGAAAATAAATTGTACTTATATTAGAGTTAAGACTAGCTATTATCGCAGCGTAGATAATATTTTCTCTATAGTGGCTCTCAAATCGATCGGGTGTCTGGGGCGAAGCATCCCATTACGGCGGTTACCGAGCGGGGTGCTGAGATTGTCTCGGGGATGCTGTTGCCCCTAAGTCTTCCTTGATTACACTTATTTGACAAACGCTATAGCTTCGATTTTTATATATAAACCGATTGATAAAATCTATCTAAGCCAAACATTGACTGAAATACCATAACCAAGGGTTAATTATTAAACATACTAAATCTACTAAATTTACTAATTTAAGGAGTAAAAGCAAAATGCGCAACAAAGCGATCGCCAGTTTCCTGCTCGGATTTATGACCCTGCTCTTAGTGCCCGATCGCCCGGTAGCAGGTGCTGCGGCCTTGCAGCAAGATTCGCAAGGAGACGCTAGAATAGAAACCTCTTATCCCGCCAGAGTCCTAGCAGCCAAAGATGACGACAATACTATAGAAGGAAGCTGGACGATTACCGAGGCCAAAACTCCTAACGAAGATGAATACAGCGGAACTTTAGATATTGCTGCCGCTGGCGAGGAGGAAAATCTCTACGAGCTGTCCTGGGAAACTTCCACTGGAAGCTATTCGGGTTTGGGCTTCTTAGAAGACGATCGCCTCCTAGTCGGTTATGGACTCGCGCAACAAATTTATGGTGTGGCCCTGTATCGGATTAACGGAGATGGCACCCTCGATGGCAAGTGGACATTTTCTCGTAGCAATGGCGAGGTAGGAACCGAAAAAGCCGAAAAAACCACTGGCGGCAATTCCAATAGAGTCGAGGGAGAGTACCGGGTTGGCGGCAACGATCCCGGTAGCACCGATCCAGAGGATCCGGATTCTTCCTACAATGGATCTTTGACTATTCGCAAAGTACGCGACACCTATCAAGTGTCCTGGAAAGTCGATAACCAGATTTATTTGGGAGTTGGCCTGCGTACCGGCGACTGGCTGATTGTCGGCTGGGGTCCAGGAGACGGCTTCGCTGTTATGGACTATAAAATCGATAACAATAAGGCCAATGGTCGTTGGGCAATTTCTGGAGAAGCCGATTTAGGAGTCGAAAAGCTGACCCGTCACGGGCTATAGTAATGAGCTGCCCTCGTTCTTCGGGAAATATTGCGGCGGACTTACGCATTATTTGGTGATGTGAGGTTTCTGGGGCGAAGCATCCCAAGACGGGGGTTGTCGTTCGGAGCGCGCGAGATAGTCTTGGGGGCGAAGCATCCCAATATGGAGAATCCCCGTTTTACAGCAGAGATGGTCAAGGGGGATGCTGTCGCCCCTACATTTCCAAACCCTGTCTTTTATTGCACTTATTTGAGAAAGGCTATATTTGAGAAATGCTATATGCGGAGATAGAAAATAAGGAGAGCGATCGTTATGGCCGAAAAAAGCGAAGGTATTAAAATTCTCAGCGATAATCGACAAGCTCGGTTTAAATATGAAATTCTGGAAACCTATGAGGCTGGCATAGAATTAAAGGGAACTGAGGTAAAGTCGATTAGAGCTGGCAAGTTGAACTTGCGAGATGGCTATGCTCTAATTAGAAATGGAGAAGCATGGCTGCTCAATGTCCATATTTCCCCATTCGAGCAAGCGAGCCAGTATTTTAACCACGACCCCCGCCGCACCCGCAAGCTATTGCTACATCGCCAAGAAATTCGCAAGCTAATTGGCAAGATAGAACAAAAAGGCTTGACCTTAGTTCCTTTGAAAGTTTATCTCAAGCGCGGCTGGGTAAAGGTGGCGATCGGATTGGCTAAGGGTAAGAAACTCTACGACAAGCGCGAAGATCTCAAGCGCCAAGACGATAAGCGGGCAATGGAGCGAGCCCTGAAGAATTATTAAATTTGGGCATGGGCATGGGAGGGTGGGCGACATGGGGACATGGGGACATGGGGACATGGGGACCCTTCAGAAAGGCTCAGGACAGGCTATGGGGACATGGGGACCCTTATTAGGGCCGGCTCAGGGCTCAGGACGGACATGGGGTCTTGGGGTCTTGGGGGGTCTTGGGGGTCTTGGGGACTACTACTTAATAAAAATCGCTCGCTTCCACTTTGCGATCGCAATCTTTCGCAATTCTTCTCGCCGGAGTGACTCAAAAATGGAAATACTACTATTATTGACGATTATCGTTCTGCAATTGGTGCTAATCACTCTAGTTCTACAGCGCCAACCGCGACCTGTTCTGGAAGGTCCAGCAGAAGAGATGGTGCCCAGACTTCCAAGGGAAGAAACAGACAAGGAAGGTGCTAGCTCGGAGTCTCTGTGGGACGAACCCCCACCACCATCTGAAGAACTAAGATACACCATTAAAGAATTTAAGAGTAAGTATAACAGGAACGACTCATGGGATGGAGATTTTGTACTCTGAAAACTTTTCCCAACCTTATCAGAGACGGCTTTGACTGTGGCGATCGCGATATAAACAATTTTCTTAGAGATAGGGTCGAGGAATTTGAAGGTGAGTTATCTAGAACCTTCTTTATGGTTCCGGAAACGGAAGAACCAAGGGTGGCTGGATACTATACTCTCAGTGCCTCTATTGTTCCGATTAAGGAACAATAGAGCAATATAGAGAAGGTATTTCTTTTCCTGTTCCTGCGGTATTGATTGGGCAGTTTGCCATCGATCGGAGTTGCCAAGGACAAGGACTAAGCCGAAAACTCCTAGGAGATGCCTACCGAAGAATCTGCTTGCTCTATAACCAAGGAATTATAGGATTCAAAGCCATCCGAGTCGATACCAGAAAGCCCGAAGCAAAAGAATTCTGGCTGAAGCAGGGTTTTATAGAATTTCAGAAAACTAAGCGTTGTTTGTTTTTGCCTGTAAAAACAATTCTTAGAGAACTGGAAGCTTAGTTATTGCTATTGCGAGCGTAACCATATTGCCGCAAAAAATATTTTATTTTTTTGCATAAATTAAGCTTGGTAATTAAGATTATAGAAGCCCGGTTTCTCTAAGAAACCGGGCTTCTGGCTTACAGTGAGAAGCCTTTGATCCGATCCTTCCACGTCCCCACACTCCCCACACTCCCCTCTCTCCCCACACTCCCCACACTCCCCACACTCCTCCACCCTCACTCCTCCTGCCTCGGCAGTTCGTCAATAAACTGCTTTAGGGCGACAATGACCGAAGTTAAAGTTTCGATTTGTTCTAGTTCTGGTCGGTTTTTAAATTGCTCGGTTAGGGTCTCTATCTGAGCTTTTAATAATGTGACTAATTGTTCTAAATCCTGCTGGCGCGATCGCTGCTGCTTCATAGCAACTACTAGGGGTTCTAGCTTTTCCCCAGAGTTCATGCTCTCTGCTTCTCGATGCAACCTATCGATCAGATTTTTTAATTCTGGTTCCCAATCATTTCTCGGTTCTTCTATCCGGGCTAGCTCTTGGCGAGTCAGAGCGATCGCCCTGCGCAGCTCTCCATATTCTCGCTTCAATTGCTGCCGGTTGGCTAGATTCAATAAGAGAGCAAGAAAAATTGATATTGCTGCATAAACTATCTCTCCTGAGAGGACCGCGATCGCTATCCCCGCAACGGCTCCACTAAGGGAGGCATATTCAGCAATCTCTAGCCAGCGCAGCTTACTCATTACAATGTATGTCACGAATGCAGCTTCTCAATCTTATAGCGGTAAGCAGTCAGCTGTCAGCGGTCAGCTAATGCGCTACGCGCAGGCTGCGTTAACAGCTTATGCCCGGAGGGCATACTTGCACTTTCCGCCCCTACAGGCAATTTTTAATTGTCCTAAACTCTTCGGCTAGATCGGTCTGTACCAATCCGCGCTTTGTGTAGGGGCGATTCGTGAATCGCCCCTACTACTCCTATACCGAGCCTTGGTATAGACTTGTAGCGGAAAAAAGCTACTTTTTGCTGCTATATATGACTGATTCTGCTGTCAAAACCGAAACTACAAGCGGTCCATCAATTAATGGGTCGTCTTTGTTGCAACAACTACTCGATCGCCAGTCCCTAACTGTAGAGCAATCTTCTCAACTCATGCAAGGATGGCTCGACGAACAAATACCGCCGGTACTCTCCGGTGCCATACTTGCTGCCCTACAGGCAAAAGGAATTAGCGCCGAGGAATTAGCTGGGATGGCAAAAGTCTTGCAGTCCCAAGCTTCCAAGGCAGGAGGCACGGAACCGGGCAAAACCGTTATCGATACCTGCGGCACCGGAGGAGATGGGGCTTCTACTTTTAATATTTCCACAGCAGTGGCCTTTGTGGCGGCCGCAGGGGGAGTAGCGGTAGCCAAGCACGGCAATCGCTCTGCTTCCAGCAAAGTCGGTTCCGCCGATGTCCTCGAAGGCTTGGGGGTAAATTTGGGAGCCCCTACAGAAAAAGCATTTTTAGCACTTGAGGAAATTGGCATTACCTTTTTATTTGCTCCGGGCTGGCATCCGGCGATGAAAGCAGTAGCCCCTTTGCGCAAGACTCTTAAAGTGCGGACTGTATTTAATTTGCTCGGACCTCTGGTGAATCCTTTGCGACCCACCGGCCAGGTAATAGGAGTATTCGATTCTAAGTTGCTCGAAGCGATCGCCTCCGCTTTGGGGCAACTCGATACTCAAACGGCGATCGTTCTCCACGGTCGGGAAGGACTCGATGAAGCGGGCTTGTCCGATAGCACGGATTTGGCTATTCTCCAAAACGGCAGCGTCCAAACTGTAGTTTTAGATCCTCGGGAATTAGGCTTGACCCCAGCACCAACTGAAGCTTTGCGCGGGGGAGACCTTGAGGATAATACCGGAATTCTCCGGGATGTTCTCCAAGGAAAGGGAACCCAAGCTCAAAAAGATGTAGTGGCTTTGAATGCTGCCTTGGCTTTTGAGGTTGCCGGAGTTGTTCCTATCGGCGATCGCACTCAGGGCATTTCCAAAGCCAAAGATATTCTCCAAAGTGGCGCGGCTTGGTCGAAGTTAGAGCAGCTCGTTGCCTTTTTAAAAAGCAATTAAGGGATTGCCAATAGGGCAGGCAACAAAAACTGCCCTATTTCTTTCAGCTTTCCTTGCAACTATTAAGAGCAAAATTCAAAACTTCAACAATAAAATCTGCATCCGCCTTGGAGATACAAAGTGGCGGTTTAATGCGTAAAACGTTACGATTCAATCCTCCTTTGCCAATAAGTAGCCCTAAGTCTTTGGACAGTTCGTGAACTTGAGATGCAAGCTCAAAGTCTGGCTCCCGTGTTTTTCTATTTTTAACTAAGTCAACGCCAATCATTAGCCCAGAACCACGAACATCACCAATAGATTCATGCTTTTCTTGTAGATCGTTAAGACATCCGATCAAGTAATCTCCAACTTCACAACAATTTTTTTGTATATCTTCCCTTTCTATTGTCTCTAAGACTGCCTTTCCTGCTGCACAAGAAACAGGATTTCCAGCAAAAGTATTAAAATGAGTTTTTTGAGTGAATGCTTGGGCGATTTTGGGTGTTGTAACCACAGCGGCAAGAGGTACTCCATTACCAATACCTTTAGCTAAAGTTACGATATCGGGTTTGATATCCTGAAGTTCAAAACCCCAAAAAGCCTTACCAGTTCTACAAAATCCAGTTTGTACTTCATCTGCAATAAACAATCCGTCTGCCTCGCGGACATAATCGCATACTTTTTTTAAGTAGCCCTCTGGATAAACTATTATTCCTCCTACTCCTTGAATAGACTCTGCAATAAAGCCAGCAATTTTTCCAGAAGTCGCATATTGGATAATATTCTTAACTTCATCAGCATATCTATCGGCAACGTTGTTTTCATGTCTTTTCCAAGGACCTCTATAAACATCGGCATTTAAAGCATGATGAATACCAAAATTATGAGGTATATGATATTTCCAAATACTTTGAGATGTTAATCCCATTGTATTACCACTCATCCCATGATATCCATTACGGAGGGTAATTATATCAAAATTTTCAGTATAAACCCTCGCCATAAGCATTGCTAACTCATTTGCCTCAGATCCAGAGTTTACAAAATAGACCATTGATAAATCATCTGGCATTAGTTCGACTAACATTTTGCTATACTCAGCAATTGTCGGATGCAAATAAAGTGTTGTCGAATGTTGTAGTTTTGCCGATTGTTCTTGTATGGCTTTAACAACATAAGGATGACAATGACCAACACTAATCGTTGCAATACCTGCAAAGGCATCTAAATAACGTTTACCTTTTTCGTCAAAAACATATTGCATCGAACCTTCAACAATCATAATTGGTCGCTGGTAGTAAGTAGCAACGACTGGATTTATATATTGTTTTCTTAAATCAATGACTTCTTGCGCTGAAAGACCCACATAAGGATTAGGTTGGTAATTGTACGGGGGAATAGATGGCATATATTCTCTATTTTAGGTTTTACATATTTTTCTATCTAAATAGCGCTATCAAACCTCAAAACTTTAGTATAACTGGCTGTTATAGCAGTTCTCAAATAAGTGTAATGAACGATCGCGCCAGGGGTCGTAGGGGCGATAGCATCCCTGCACGCATCTCCGCGCTCCGAACGGGAATCTCTGTATTGGGATGCTTCGCCCCACAAACCTCAATTATTTTCCTAGTTCGTTGGTTTTTAGCTGGCGTGTGGCCCCAAATATGCGCTTCTTAAAAGCAACCATCTGTAGGATACCAAGTTTTGCGAATTTTGTGTAATTAATTTTGCATAACTACTTATTTTTTAAAAAACTTCGTTTTGAACCGCGTCGATCCTCGAAAAATTTTGTCGATCCTCGTAAAATTTTGTCGAACCTCGTAAAATCTCGTCGAACCTCGCCCCACATCTAGCCCAACGCCACTGCCATTCTTTCCCAGAAGTTCTCGGCCGGGAGAGTCGCCCCCTCAGCCACCCAGAATTCGGCCTTCTCATATCCATTTTATTATTGTTGTCATTCATACCCCCGGTGGCTCAGTGAAGCGGTCCACCGACTCCAGATTCTGCTTTAACAGAAACCTGATAGCCGGCGGCTCGATTTTTTCGGAGGTTTAGCTTAAACTTATACGTTCGCCGGAGCTGCCTGCACCGGGAGATCTCCACGGCTGAGTCATATAGGTTGCATTTCGCTATGTAGGCTCGATTGCCTATCCTGAGCATCTTCCTCATCTGTATCTCGTCGATCGCCCATTGTTCGCCGCAAGCGAGTAAACCCTGCATCACGCGCCCCCCACCGGAGATGCGCTGGGCTAATTGGGTCTTATCTACCGTGGGCAAGTCCGCTCGATATCCTCGTATTGGTGATGGGGCTCTGGTGGCGGCCAGGTGTCGCTGGATGGTTCGCGAGCTGAGTCCCCTCCGAGCGGCGATCGTCTTCTGGCTGCCCCCATAACAAACAAATTTCTCAGATACACAGGTGAATCGGCCAGCGTCGTAGAGTACGCCCCCCGGGCTACGGGACGTTCTGTTGGCTCCTTCCCCGCGAGTTGCCCAGAATTTATCTGGGCTCACTAGCAAGCCTCGATCGCGCAATTTCTTCGCTTTGCGCCTAACAAATGCTTTGTCTAAAGGTCCGTCTGGGTCGCATGGATGAGGATTGCAACCCAGCATTTTTGCCGCGTGCCAGCTTTCCCGCTGAAGTCCGATCGCGATCGCCTCTGTGGCGATATACCTTAATTTCTCCGGGGGCAAATCCCCCACTTGTGCCCAGGCGATCGCTCCTAATTGTTCCATCCCAGCTCGTGCCGCCAGGACAAATAGGGAGCTGTAGTATATAGTGACGCGATCGCAGCGAGTTTTGAAATATCTAAATACGCCCTGGTCATAGCCTTCTTTCAACCACCGGCGCAGGCAAGACTTTGACCTGTTTAAAATCTCCGCCGCCTCGCCCAGGTCAAATTCCGCCCGCCCACTGCCAGCAGAATCCTGCCCCCTGGCATAGAGCCAGAGGGCGAGGGGACTGCCATAGTATTGGAAGAGGGCGGCGGGGAATCTGATGGTGAGCGACATCTGTATCTGCAAGATTAAGTCAGAATTTTTCAGTCAATCACTGGTGTGTCACTGCCTTCCTCTGGTGTGTCACCAGGTAGGCTACGGCTACCGGCCGTTGCTGCTAGAGCCGATGTAAGTTCGTCCGCAAACTTGACTGCTTCGTAGGCCAACTGTCTCGCTACAAGTTTTGGATAGGTATTGCTCCTGGCGATCAGCCCATGCAATGCCTGGGCTGCAAAATACTCGCGCTTGGTCAGGCCAGTGGCCCAGTAGGCACCACCAAATTCTTGTTCGTAGGGAAATGCGGCGTTGTTGTCGAATACTGGCGGCTCCACGCCTTGGGGAGGAGCGGACCCTTGAGCTATTAGCTTTAAAGTCTCAAATCTGTCTGTGGGGGAATAGTTAATCGCTTCAGCAACAGAATCGTAGTTAACCTCAAGGTCCGGGTGTTGCTCGCTAAAGTGATCTGGCATCGCAGAGATGATATCGACGTCTTGGGACTGGCAGTACCTGATGCAAGCAAGCGCGATCGCCAGCATCTCGTCTGTGGGTGGTTGCAAATTCTCTTGTTGTGGCATGGTTGCAAACCAGGTGTATTCTGGTAGAATTTAAAAAAGGCAAAGAAGCCCGCGCCCCAAAAGGGCTGGGTGGTGCGTTATCGAGCTGTTGAACTTTTAATCAGCAGCACAAATACAGAACATGGCTTGGGGGTCAGCGGTGCTGGCGCTCGGGAATTGCTAGTTCGATCGCGCCTGCCCGCTGCCTCAAGCTTTTAAATTTGGATACGATAGCCGTCCGCATACCTAGTGGTTTTGCGGACGTCCGATGATGGTAAATTTTGGGATGGGCAAAATTGCTCTCCAGCCCGACCAGCAGAGACACCATTGCCTCTGCTGGTCGAGCTAGCCGGGGTCCTTGAGTGGAAAGACCCCAGCTTTACCATCGTTCGTACTCGTTCGTAAGAGGCTGTGGGTTTGTGCCACAGCCTTTTATTTTGCTAATGCCTTGTTATTCTACCACTTCGGGGAGTCAATCTGTTGATCGGGATAAATTTGGCGTGTTTGGCGTGTTTGGCGTGTCTTTGTGCTATACTATTAGTCATAAGCAAAAAGCAGGTGGGTCAATTTGCTTATTATTCAAGGCAGTTGAGGACTGCCTGACCAAAGCCTAACCCCTGCAGCTCTGGCTTAACGGCCATTACGAACAAGAACGAAAAATGGAATACGAAGGATGGCGCAAACGAGACTTGGCTAAAGAATGCCAGTCCCGAGGCATCAAAACTACCGTGCGTAGGTACGGTAAGAAGAAGGAGCTGCGCATTTTTGAGCTGGTCGAACTTTTGAAAAAGGACGATGCAGCTAAGCTTGTTGCGAAAAAATATGGAATTACAAAGGAAGAGCAGCTTGCCCTCAAGGTCTTTTTAGAAGATTGCTTGTCTGTTGATGGGGAGTTGTCTATTGAAGATAGCTCGCCAGTCGCGGATGAAAAGGCATTGCACCGCGAGTTTGACACTGTTCAAAGTGTGGCTCTAATGTTGTCTCTGACCAAGAAAGGATTTTTGGAGGAGATTGGGGATGAGAAAGGGTATATGGAGTCGTTCCTCAAGGTTGAGTTAATCGATCGTGAGTTAGCGAAGTTCTTGGAGATACCTTACGACGACCCGAGTAACGTACCCAGTAGCGCACTTAGTAGCGTACCCACAGATGTGGTGTCTGAAGCTTTACTTGCCAATGATGCGACCACTACGCAGCCGGAGTTGCCCGACGAGCAATCGGTGGCGATCGCATCCAGTACCGTACTGAGCAAGCAAGATATTGTGGACGAGGTTATTGCTCAACTAGATGAAGAATTTGAGTATGAAACGGCAATAAAGCTAGATCCTAAACAGGCAGATTCTGAGCTTGACACGGACGAGCAATTGATCGCTTCTGAGGTTGACACCGTACCTGAGCCAGAGTTTGACACAGCCGATATTTTAACGCAAACAGATGCGGAAATGCATCGATTGGGCTGGGATGCTCTTTGCGGCAGGAGCATTCTCAAGGAACGTTATGAAGTTGCCTCTCGGCGGCTCCTTTCCCCCAGTCAGCTTTTAGATTTTCTCCACTTTCTTCAGGAGCAGCCGGACGAAAAGGAAGAAGAGGAACGCGGCAGCGGTCGCATTCACCCAATCGAGCTTTCTAAAGCTGACCTATCTTTAGAGGAAAAAATCGCAATGTCAACCCCTATGTTTAACGTCAAAGTTCTCACTTTGCGTCGGCCTTGGGCATTTGCTATAGCGCAATTGGGGAAGAACGTCGAGAACCGCACCTGGCCTACAAAATACAGGGGACCATTACTGATTCATGCTGGGGCTGCCTCCGATAATGATGCTGAAAAATGGATAAAGAAAAATTTTGGGATCGATCTTCGCGATTTGCCCCAGCCTAGGTCTCAAATAATTGCTGTCGCAAATTTAGTTGACTGCGTGCTAGACTCGGACTCTCCCTGGGCTTTCCCAGGGCAGTGGCACTGGATTTTGGAGAATATCTGCCCCTGTGTGGATGATTCTATTGGAGCAAAAGGCAAGCAGGGGATATGGAATTTTTCAGTACCAGAATGGTGGGCGGATAAGTACGATATTCGACAGTATCGGTAGGAAAAGTGCAGACCTTTTATTTCGGAAGCGATCGCTAATCCTTTTGCAGATAAACCAGCTTTATGAAATTAAAAAGAGGAGGTGCCCGCCCTGGTGCAGGTAGAAAGAAAACAGCCGCGCCCACAAAAGTGATGCGGCTGGAAATTCCGCTTGCTTTGGCGTTAGAGCATGCGATCGCGCATTATCCAATATCAGAAATTGTAGAGGCGATCGGCGCTTTAGACACGTTGTTTGATTCCTGTAACAAGAATCAAACGGCTTTAGATCGGGAGCAGCCAAATGACATTGATTCTTGTAACAGAAATCAAAGTGAAGGCGCAAACGCAGTAACTGCAAGCGTTTTAGATTCTTGTAACAAGAATCAAATTGAGGAGAATCCTCTCAACTCAGATCAGCAAAAGTCCGTCGAAGTATTGCTCGATTGGTTTAAGGGGAAGAAAAAATCAGCCGCGTTATCTGGGGCGGCGGGAACCGGGAAAACCTTCTTGGTTGGTTATTTTGTCAAGGAATTACGCAAAGACGAGAATGTATCGCCGATTTTTGTGGTTCCGACTCACAAAGCCAAGAAACAGTTGCAGCGATCGCTAAGCAATAGTGGTATGGGCGGCAGTGAATGTTACACTATTGCCCAAGCGCTTGGGAAGCAGCCGATAGTCAACAGAGATGGGACTGAGGGTTTTGATAAAGAAAATTCCAGTCTCATAGCCGGAGCAGACTTGGTGATTTGCGACGAAGCCAGTATGGTTTCGGCAGAGGACTACCAAGAAATTATTGACTCGGTAAAGAAGGTTTTATGGATGGGCGATCGCTACCAACTTCCTCCAGTAGGTGAGGCTTTGAGTCCAGCTTTTGCAAAAACTCCTATTAACGTTGAGCTGCGGCAAGTGATGCGATACAGCGGTCACATACTGAACGAGTGCCAAAAACTGAGGGAGGCTGTTGATACAAATTCTATTTATTGGCCTCAAGCTGATGAGCTGGCGGTAATTACGGTTTCATCTTCGGAAGCTTTTGAGATTGCAGGAAATCTATTTGCAAGCACAGATTTTAGTGAAAACTCTAATTTTTGCCGCTTGCTAGCTTTTCGCAACAAGGAAGTTGATTTTTTTAACAGAAATATAAAACGGTTTGTCTATGGTCATTCTAAGGAATTTTTTAAAAGTCAAAAGCTTATTGCCACTCGTCCGGTTATTCGTTTAGTTCTTGACCCTAAATATGGGGTTCAGAAAATGATTGTAGCGACTAACTCAGAGGAAATGGAAATAGTCTCTGAGCCATTCAAAAGAGCAATTACATCGGAAGATTTGAGCTTGGCTCCTGATATATGTCAGAAGCTTAGGGGGACAATGACTTTATTCAAGTGTACTCCTGAGTCTGGCAACAAGTTTGAGGCTCGCATTTTACATGAGAATGCAATTAAGTCCAAACAAGCGATTTTTAATGAGGCAAGGCGCAAAGGAAATAAAAAAGCTATGGCCTTCCTTCATGCTTGGGGAGACAGCCTTAAAGATATTTTTGCCCTGACCGTACACAAAAGCCAGGGCTCTACTTTTAACTATGTGTTTGTTCATATAGAGGATATCCTCAAGCAACCGTCAAAAAAGCAATTTGACGAGAAAGACCAAAGGCCAGAGTTGTTATACACAGCTTTTTCTAGGGCTTCGGAAAAGGTTTATATTATTCAGTCACCTTTTTGACGTTTTGCTATTATTGATTGGAAATAGTTTTTTGGCAGCACTGAGGTTGTCATCCCGCAATTGTTTTTGAGGGTGTGGTGTATTTTTAAGTGGGCGGTTTTGCTTTGATTGAAAAGTTCTAGTCCCAGCTTGAGTTTCAGCTTGACATGTAATATTTGAAACCGGCAGTACCACATTAAAAAGGCTAATGACAGATACACCGACATTGCAAGAAGTATGGGGGCAGTACCGTCTTTTTAAGGAAAAACTATGGGCTCATAGTACCTTAAGAGCAGTTATTACAATCGAAAAAAGGATTTTTCTTTGTCCCAATTCTTTAGAAAAGGCTCGGGAAACGAGAGATTTTCTTATTGATAATTATTCGCTAGATTCAGCTAGAAGAACCCTCAAGCATATCAGTGCTTGTATAGAATGGGGAAAAAGGGAAGGGTTAGTCAAAAACAACCCTTACCATCCGTTTTTGGGCGATTTTAGAAAAAAACGGAAACAAGTCGATATTTTTTCCCTTGCAGAAAAGGATATAGTAGTAGAAGCCTATAAAGGTTTTCATTACTACGACTTTGTGCGGTTTCTGTTTAAGACTGGGTGCCGCCCTAGCGAAGCAATCGGGCTTCTTTGGACGGACATAGACCCTTCTATGTCTGAGATAACTTTTCATTCTCCAGTAGTCGATGGTGTGAGGAAGGAAGGTTTAAAAGTTGAAGATTTAAGACGGTTTCCGGTTAACGGTTCTCTTAAAGCTTTGTTGGCTTCCTTAAAAAGAAAAGAGGGACCAGTATTTTGTTCTCCAAAGGGGAGCATTATCCACCTCTCCAATTTTAACAGGAGAAGTTGGGGGCCAACTTTGGCAACTTTGCCGATTCGCTACAGGAGACCCTATGCGGCTCGGGGGTTTTTCATTACCGAATGCCTCCGGCTTAATATTCCTGTGGCCGTCATTGCCAGGTGGGTGGGTAATTCACCCACTACGATTTATTCGCACTACGCAGGACTGTTGGACGATTACGAGGTGCCAGATTTTTAGAGGAGTATTACTTGGTGGCACACTGGCAAAAGTGTGCTACTATGGCAGTATGACACTAAGTGAGACACTATGAGTACCGACAACCCTAGAGTATCCGCATACTTGCAACCTGAAAATTATGCAGTTTTGATTGATTATGCAGCCCGACGAGGAATTGCTTTAAAAGCTGGAAAAGACGGGAGGGCTCAGGTTTCAAGCGCTCTAATCAATCAAGTCTTGGCGGAGGTGCTAATTGGTAGCTTACCCAGTGGCACACCAAGGAGCGACAGTAGTACACTAGAGGGATATAATGGCACACTAGGTAACTTACCAGAACGGCTATCTCAGCTAGAACGGCGGGTAGAAGCGCTGGAAAACCAGAAGGCGACCGATGGCGATCGCCAAGATATGCCAGAGGTATCGGGGGATGATTCGCAACCCGAGCTTGCCCAGGCGCAAACCGATATTACTGAGCTGATGTGGAAGTTTGAGGGAGTTCTGCTTAAGGAATTGAAGTTGGGAAGGCAGGCAAAAAAGGCCAAGGACATCCGCAGCCTTGTCAAGCGATTTATCGAACAGGAGCAATCGCAGTTGACAATCTGAATTTTCAAGCTATAATGTAGATGGAGGTTGGAAATGCCCAAATCTTCCCGCAGCATAAGGCAAAGCTTTGCGTAAATAAAAACTGCAGCTTTTTACACGAAAGGCTCTTTTAGGAGAAATCCTAAAGAGGCCGCCCCATAACTCCCCGCAGCAGGCAGATAAGCCCTTCTAGGAGAAATCTTAGAGGGGCTTATCGTTTAATCGTGCATTAGTTGCAAATTGCTTATTGGACAACTGCCCCACCGATTATTTTCACTGCGCCCAGGCGCTGGGCAGAAATAACCCAAATGTAGCAACAGAGGTGAGTAAGATTTTAGTCCTTATGCTCACCTAGATGGGGCCTCTTGCAAAAACAAAACCCTTGACAGTGCAAGGGTTTAAGGGGTATAATGCCAGGAGGGAGAATCGAACTCCCGACACGAGGATTTTCAGTCCTCTGCTCTACCGACTGAGCTATCCCGGCTTATGGTTTTTTATCCACTGTTATATACAGTAGCATGCTTTTTGGAAATTGTCAACAGAAACTGGAAAAATTTTTTTTGGGACGCAAGTCTGAGTCCCTCAGTAACTTCACGCCCCGCTTCCAGGCTTAGATAGGGCGCAGGCGCGTTACCTTTAGGTCAAAAGGTCCGACACCGCTCTCGCCAAAGGCTCGTACCCGGACAATATATTCTCCGGTTTTAGTGATTCGAGCAAATAGCAGAGAGTTAGTGCTGCCGTCTGGACCATCGTCATTTTCCGCTACTGTGGTTCCATCAGGGCCAATCAGAGAAACAATCGTATCGAAGTTTTCAGAGAGTAAATCGATCGCAACTTGGTCTCCATCTTTGAGATTGACCTTGTAGTCGCGGGCAAATCCACCCTGGCCCGTCGGGATATCCTTCTCCGAGAGTTCGTCTGAAACCTCGTTACTGCCTCGCAAGATAATGGGGTTGTACATATCCTCAGCCTTAGCCCCGAGCGCGCTCATACCCAGACTTACCGCAATAGCAGGGACGATTGCGGCAGTGCGCCAGTTAAACGGGATTGGGATTCTCATGCAAAAATAATAAAACTCAATAAACTCTATCTAAAAAATACTGACAGAACTGATGCAAATCGGGGTAATACAAAATTAAATTTTGTAAGCCAATCGGGAAGGCGTTCTAAATTCTGCCAATTGTACTCTAGCACAGAATCTCGGGCGATGTCTTCTCCCTCCATCTCCCCACCCACAATTTGCCGAAATCTAGGGCTATCGCTGCCATCGAGTCCTAGAACGCTTGCGGCAAATAAGGGGACTTGGGGAGATAAGAGTATAAGAGAACCCTTGTGCCTTCTCTGAGAAATAGGGAGATATCATCCCTATTTCTTATCAATTAACTCGACCGTAGCGCGCTGTCTTTTGATTCGTAAGCCACGCCCACATTTGGTCGCCTTGGCTGAAATGCCACCACTCTTTTAGATGGCGCTCGAATCCGGCGGAGTGCATCGCCGAGCGCAATAGCTCTCGGCTAGTATGATAGTCTCTTTCTGAAAGATTAGCGCTATTAGCAAAACGATCGGGATAGGAGCGGGGGGATATTTCATCAATGGGCGAACCCATATCGACTGGTTCGCCCATTGAATCTAAAAGAGTTACGTCTATAGCCGCACCAGTGCTATGAGGTGGCGGCGTCTTCGGATCCGAACTGGGTAGTGCCCAAAACTGATAAACTCGATCCAGAATAGCTTGCTGCTGAGCTTCGCTCAAGTCTTCCTCCCTGAGTCCTTCTGCTCGTAACAGCTGTTTATAACTATACTTTACCATAAATTCTTGAACCGAAATAGGTCGATAGGCATCGAAAATTTGGATTTGCCAGCCCGGACGCTCTTTCTGGAGCTGAGTTTGGGCTGCAATTAAGCTATTGAGAACCCCTTGACGCAGATAAAAAGGCGATCTCTCTCCATAGGGAGCCCCCAGGTTTTGGTAAGGGTGAGGCGATACCACCGCAAACAGATCTAGGGGAATCGGCACCAAGGGTTCGGCGCAGTCAGCGATCGGAATTTTATGATAGGCTTTCATCCGGTAACCCTCTAACTATCTTTGTATATTATTGTCTTATATTATATCCTATTTGATATAAATAATTTTTCTTATTTTCCCAATCCTAACAGGCAATAGATTTTTATATGTTATGCTTCAAACAATATTTTTCATGTTATGTCGTTATTATATTGATATTCGGGCTGATGCAAAGGCAACTTAACAGTAAAAGTTGTACCCATGCCCAATTCACTTTTGACGAAAATCAAGCCGCCGTGCAAATCGACGCATTTTTTAACAATTGCCAACCCCAAGCCGGTTCCCGGGATATTCTCTACATTTTCACCTCTATGGAAGGGTTCCAAAATTTTTACTTGGTCTTCTGGGGTAATGCCGATACCATAATCTCGTACTTTAAACTCGGCCATTTCATCTTCACAAGACAGCTCAAAATAGACTTCTTTTGAAGAATATTTTAGAGCATTTGATAGCAAGTTATTCAAGACTTGCTTCAACATTTTAGCGTCCATAAAAGCTTTTATTTTTGTCTCTTTTTGTTCGAGATAGTCAACCAGTCTAATTCTATTTTTTTTGTCTCCAACAAGATCATCTAAATCCTCTATATTGTTTTGTCCAGAATTATCAAGATCTCTGACAATTTCTAGACAAAATTGACTTAAATTTAGTTGGGTCGGTTTCAACTTAAGTTTTCCTGCTTCCGCTTGACCGATAGTCAATACATCTTCTAGCATCTGCGTCATATACTCAGTTGCTTTTTGTACCTGGCTAATATGTTGGCTCAGTTTATGATAATTGCCACTTTCTACATAAAAATCCATTAAGTCTGCTGAAGATAATATTGTAGCTAAAGGGGTGCGAAATTCGTGCGAAACCATTGTCACAAAGCGAGACTTTAGTTCGCTTAGTTCTTTTTCCCTAGCCAGAGCTTGACGCAGATAAGCTTCTAATTGCTTTCTTTCTGTAATATCTGTTTCCGAGCCTGCCATGCGATATGGCTTACCCTCAGCGTCTCGCAAGGCAATACCTCGGGAGAGAAACCACCGCCAAGTTCTATCTTTGTGCAGCCTGCGATATTCTACTTCATACTGACCGATTAAGCCGGCAAGGTGTGTTTCCAATGATTTCATAACCTGTTCTATATCGTCGGGATGTATTAGCTTATTCCAATCATCCCAATTATTGCCAATTTCTATATCTGCATAGCTCAGCATAGCTTTCAAATTGGGAGAAATATAAAGTTTGTTAGTTTGAATATTCCAGTCCCAAACCCCTACTTGACCCCCACCTACTGCTAGAGCATAACGGTCTTGACTCAAACGCAGAGCCTTCTCAACTCGCTTGCGCTCGATCGCATAGCGAACCGACCGCTCCAGAAGTTGCGGCTCGAGCTTACTTTTAATAAGGTAGTCCGCAGCGCCAGCATTCATGGCTTCTATATCCACCTGACGATCGCCTTGACCCGTCAGCAAGATTATAGGTTCCGTGCAACCTTTTTCCAAAGCTGAACGCAACAGTTCCAGACCCGTGCGATCGCCAAGTCTATCGTCTAGCATATAGACATCATGCTGATTTTCGCTCGTTTTCTCCAGACCTTCTACATAAGTACCTACCCATTGCACCTCGAACGTCCCCATCTGGCTCTCAGATAATAAATTTGATATGAGTATATAATCATTTTCATCGCTATCGACAAGGAGAACTTTTACTGGCTTTTCGTACATAACTTACTACAAAAAAATCGGACAGTTATTAGTTTTTTTCTGCTTGCTGCTATTAATTTTTAACTCTCGCCTAGAGACTAGAGAGATATTTTTATTCAGAAACCGATCGCTTGCAAAATTACAATTCTTAAAAATAGGCTAATGCGAGCGATCGCTCTTACTTTTTTTGATTAACTATACGACAGAATACTACCTATCATAAAATCATACAATTTTAACTGATTATCTTGCCTTTAGACAATGTTTTTGAAAAAGTCAAAGCTCGTTTAGTAACAAAGTAAATTGCTACCAAATTATAACTGCACAATAATATAATTTTACCCTAACCTCGATTTCGTTAGTGCGATCGCTCTTTATTTTACGCCAATCCAGAAGCAATACTTTTTACTTAAGCAACCCAATTGGCGAGCATTGGGCATTGAGCCTTAGGCTTAGACTCTGCTTTGGGCATAGGGCATTGAATGGCTTAGCAAGGAAATAACGTTTTAGACTTCAGAACGAGCTTTTTGCGTTTGTGTATGAGAATACCTTGGCAGTCTTGGCACAACCTGCGAGGTATTGAATCCGTAACGACTTCGATTTATGCCAGTCGCTCTCCCTAGTAGTCTGTCAAGTTAGTTTTGAATAATTTTGCAATTGTTTTCCGTAGGCGTAGCCGCCCCGTAGGCGTAGCCCGCCCTCCGGGGCGTAGGGGCTTGCCCGATGCCCGATGCCCGATGCCCGATGCCCGCCAATTGCGTCTTTTTTCAAATGAACTGCTTATTGCTTTTGCGCCCGCGCCAAAAGCGCGGCTGGGTCTGCTTATTGCTGAGAACTCGGGGTTGGAGACTGTACTGGCAAAGGCCGACTTGTTAAGCTCCAAAAATAAAGGCTGCCAGCAGTGACTAAAAACAGCACATAGCCGATCGCTTGAGCCAAGTAAAGTATAGAGCGGTAGCCAAATAAAGCTTTGAGAAGCAGACCGGGAAAGCGATTGTCTGGTAAAAACTGGCTAGCATCTCACACTATTGGTCCCAAAATACAAGGAGGGCTATCTCCGTTGCAGAGGTTACCTAGCCCGGGATTGACTTGGGAAAGAATAGTAACGGCGGCGTCAAAATGTTTCAAGGCAGAGATAGTTAAACCAGAAACTATTAGGAGCAAGAATACGCCCATAATCTGGAAAAATAGCCGAATATTAATGCGGACTCCTCCTTGGAAAAGAAGTATGCCGATCGCCACAGCACAGAGTAAGCCTAACAGGGCACCCAAAGCGGGAACATAGCCCTCCTGAAATTTTGCCGTAATAAACAAAACTGTTTCAAAACCTTCGCGCAAAACGGCAATGAAAATCAGGGCGAAGATTCCCCAAGCTGCTTTCCCTATGGCGTTAGAGTCGCCCGAATCCAATTCCAGAGCGGAACTGAGCGCTCCTTCTCCTTTGAGGGATTTGGCCTGCTGGGTCATCCAAATGAGCATCCAGGTTAGCATGGCGATCGCGACCAGACAAAACCCTCCTTTGAGTGCGGGTTCAAAGATCGCCGCTAGGGGTTGTTTCCACTTACTCAGGGCCACTAGCACCCCACCCAAGAGGATGCCGACCATGACGCTTGCCGCAATTCCAACAGCTACGCCTAAGTAAACCCAACGATAGAGCCTAGTTTCCTCGGCTTTTTTCAGGCAAGCGAGAACAATTCCTACAACTAGAGCCGCTTCGACTCCAACGCGGAAGCGTAATGACAAAAGTAGGTAGAGCAGCACTAAAATCCACAGTCTTTCGTTTAATGTCTATTTCTTTGAGGCTACCTGAATATTGAATTTTAGGGTAACCTCGGTTCTGGGTCTGTTGGCTATTGGAAGGCTGTTGGACTCAAGACCAAGCTGGAGCGCGGCCTCTTCTTACCTCCCTTGCTTATGGCTGCTCAAAGCTTAAGAAAATATTATAGCTTTGCTCTGGCGACGAACTAATTGCCCATGAAAACTTAACTTTTGGCTGTTGTCTATGGATCCAGTCTTGCTCTTAATAGTGATAAGATGGGTCAGATTGCTGCAATTGCGGCCAAACTAAATACCGATCGCGCCTTTACGAAGAAGGGGAGCGAGTCCATCTCGGTCATCCCAGCCCGGTTCAACCTCATATAGCCCAAAGGCGAAATTTTCCCAAAAACGCCCTTCCGGCTTATTGGTAACTCGGGTTTAATTCTATCAATCGGCGTATTTATTTTGTTATTGGCAACTTGTAACCAAATAATAATGTCCAATACTTTTACCACAACTGCCATCCCCCCCAAGCTCTCAAAACTCGAAGGTATAAAGGAGCGGAGCAACTACTTGCGAGAACCCGTAGCTTCTGAATTGCAGGAGGAGACTACCCATTTCTCAGAAGAGGGCATCCAGATTCTCAAGTTTCATGGCTCGTACCAGCAAGACAATCGGGACAATCGGGTCAAGGGGCAGGAAAAAGACTACCAATTTATGCTGCGTACCCGTTCTCCGGGTGGATTCATTCCGCCAGAGCTATATATGGCTCTAGATAGGCTCTCGGACAAATACGGCAATCACACTCTCCGGGCAACGAACCGGCAAGGATTTCAAGTTCACGGCATACTCAAAAAAAATCTCAAAAACGCGATCGCCGAGATCGTCAGAAATATGGGATCGACTTTGGGTGCCTGCGGCGACCTGAATAGAAACGTAATGGCTCCACCAGCGCCTTTCCACGATCGCCCAGAATATGACTATGCCCGCCGATATGCCAATAATATTGCCGATTTGCTTGCCCCCCAAACCGGCGCCTATCATGAAATATGGCTGGATGGGGAAAAGGTAATCGCCCTCGAAGAAAACCCCGCAGTCAAAGAGGCAAGAAAACGCAATAGCAACGGCACTATTTTCCATGAAGGGGAAGAGCCAATCTATGGCACAAACTATATGCCCCGCAAATTCAAATGCTGCGTCACCGTGCCGGGAGATAACTCCGTTGATATCTTCACTCAAGATCTGGGTTTGGTCGTCGTCAGCAATGAAATGGGCTCTCTTGCAGGATTTAATGTCTTCGCCGGTGGGGGATTAGGTCGCACCCACAATAAAGAAGAAACCTTCGCCCGAGCCGCAGACAAAATTGGATATGTAAGCAAAGAAGATGTTTACGATCTGGTTAAAGCGATCGTAGCTACCCAAAGAGATTATGGCGATCGCTTGAACCGCCGTCACGCTCGCCTCAAGTATCTTATTAATGATTGGGGCGTAGAGAAATTTCGGAAAAGCGTAGAAACCTATTTTGGCAAACCTATAGAACCATTCAAACCCCTGCCCGAGTGGAAATATCAAGACTTTCTGGGATGGCACGATCAAGGGGACAACCAGCTATTTCTAGGTATTCCCATCGCCAACGGTCGAGTCCAAGATAAAGATTCCCTCCAGCTAAAAACTGCCCTGCGAGAAATTGTTGCCAAGTTTAAGCTGCCGATTATCGTAACCCCGCACCAAAACCTGATTCTGCAAGATATTTCAGTCCAACATAAGGAAGAAATACAGAAAATACTCGCCGATTGTGGCATTGAGTCAGAAACGGAAATCGATCCCTTGGTGCGTTACTCGATGGCTTGCCCTGCTCTACCCACCTGTGGATTGGCAATTACCGAGTCCGAGCGAATCATTCCGAGCATTTTGGAGCGAATTCGGCAACTTTTGCAAAAAGTGGGCTTGGAGCAAGAGCATTTTGTAGTGCGGATGACCGGCTGCCCTAATGGCTGCGGTCGCCCCTATGTGGCAGAGTTAGGGTTAGTGGGCAGCGGACCAAAAAGCTATCAAGTATGGCTCGGGGGTTCTCCCCATCAGACGCGGCTGGCAAAACCCGTTGTCCAAAAGCTAAAAGATGACTATCTGGAAACTTTTCTAGAGCCGATTTTTCTCCAATTTAAGGAAAATCGACTATCTGGGGAAAGTTTTGGGGATTTCTGCGATCGCTGGCCAATGAATTTCGATTCGTTTATTCCCGGATCGCAGCCAACAACAGTTCCCGAATCTCGGGAAGTCTCTCCCCCAGGGCCAAGCGAAAAGCCGCAAACTTCAGGAGTCCCATCAGAGCCAGCGCAATCGGAAACTGCTTTGGCAACGGATACTAGCTCGGCAAAGCTACCCGCGAAATCTCAGCGTCCGCCTCGTCGGCGCATTAACGTGTCGGAGAAAATCTACGCTGGCCTCAAAGCAGAAGCAGAACGCCAGGGAAAACACATGAGCGATCTGGCTAAAGAGGCGCTTGAATCCTACTTGCAAGATTTGAAAAGCAAGCAGGAATAATCCTTACGGGCATAGGGTGTAGGGAATTGGGCATTGGCATTTTAAGTTTTAAATTTTAAGTTTTAACAGGACTTACGCAAATAGTCGGGTTAATACCTACATCTAGAGTCTCGTGCGCACTGCGCACCCTACAATTAGAGTCCTTGTGTAAGTCCCAATGCCCAATGCCCCATGCCCAATGCCCCATGCCCAATACCCCATGCGCTCTTGATTACTAAAATGGCTCAATTGCAACGATTGACGATAGCGCCGGAACAAATCCAAGACCAACATATTATCCTGAGCTATTCTCAACAACATTATTTAATTGGGGTATTGCGTCTGGGAGATAGGGGTCGCTTTATTGCGATGGACGGGCAAGGGCACTGGTGGCTGGCGGCGCTCTCTGATGCGAAAGGGAAAAAAGCAAAAATACTCGAACCAATCCCCGCAGCGACAGAACTACCCTCAGGTATAGCTCTCATAATAGCCATGCCTAAAGGCAACAATGCTTTTGACGAGCTAGTTCGGCAGACTACAGAAATAGGAGTCGCTCGGATTTATCCAGTGACGAGTCAGCGTTCCCTACTCAAACCGAGCCAGCACAAACTAGAGCGCTGGCGACGCATTGCTACTGAAGCTGCCGAGCAATCCGAACGCCAGCAAGTTCCCACCGTTGCCGAGCCTATTTCTTTTGAGGCAAGTTTGTCTTTACCTGGTAGCGATCGCTATATCTGCGTAGCTCGCGGCGATACTCTCGCTGGCGGCGATACTCCTCATTTACTCGATTGCTTGCAAAAAGCTAGCGGTAACTCAGCCACAGGTAATTTAGCTAGCGGCCAAGACAGCTCGCCGACTATAGAGCCGTCTGCCTCGCCGCCCGATTCTGCATTCCCATCTTCTGGTTCATCTTCAATTCTCATTGCCACTGGGCCAGAGGGAGGATGGACGAGAGCAGAAGTCGAATTGGCGATCGCTGCTGGTTTTGTCGCAGTTTCTCTGGGACGGAGAATCCTCACCGCTAGAACTGCCCCAATTTTTGCCGCATCCCTAGCCGCTGCTGTCCTCGAAGCCAGAGCGATCGCACCATATATTTTCTCCTAGCAGTCTGTCAAACCTACAATCATAAACCAGACAGACCCCTATAAGTAGCCAGCAATTTATTTTTTAACTGTACGAGCCATATCTAGGAAAGACTGCATATTTGGACCCGGACGCCGACGAGAGGTATTGCCGTTAGATACTAAATAGCGAGTGGCAAACCCAGCTACTGGCTCCGGCGCTTTGGGGGCAGTAGCTGGGGCCAAAACCGCTTTAGGGGTTGGCTCTGGAGCAGCTTTAGCTTTAGGTGCTTTAGCGGCTTTGGCTTTAGGTGCCTTAGCAGCTTTGGCTTTAGGTTCTTTAGCAGCTTTGGCTTTAGGTGCCTTAGCTTCCTTGGCAGCAGGCGCGGGAGCTTCCTTAGCAGCAGGCGCGGCGGGAGCTGGTGGCGCTTCTGCTTTAGGCGCTTCTGGCTTAGCGGGAGCTGCAGGCTTGGCTTCGCCAATTTCAACTGCATATTCAGACTTTTTGCCTAAGATTTTTTTGAGAGGACCTACCATGTAAATTGCTCCTAATATTTCTTATTGCTCTCATCAAGCCTCCGAATAGAGGCGCAGTATCTAGTCAGTGCAGGATCGTCTAAGTGCCGGATCTAACTGCAGGATTTAGATCCCCGCTGCTGTGGGACTCTGGCTAGAAACTGAATATAGCTCGGGTTAATTATGAAGTTTTTATAATTACCAGCGCAAGATCCGGCGACGTTTCTTAATAAAACTTAACTCGTTCCCACCTAAATGCCTATTGTTTGCGCCCAATTGCTTTACTTATCTATATAGATCTCAGGATAAATCTCAGAATTTGCTGCTACTGCTTTTCGTCTGTAATCCGGGGACATGGACAAGGGGACATGGGGACATGGGGACCGGGGGACTGGGAGACCGGGGGACTGGGGGACAAGGGACATGGGTACAAGGGTACAATGGGACCTACCAATGTCCAATGTCCAATGTCCAATGCCCAATTCCCAATTCCCAATTCCCAATAGAGTCTTTACAATACCGAGAGATTGCGCCACCTAGCATAAGGCTCCGGCGTTCGTTCCACCAAAGAGGGTCCTATAAATGGCATATATCATCGCAACTGCCAATATGAAAGGCGGAGTTGGCAAGACGACCCTAACTGTCAACTTGGCCGCTGCTTTGGCTAAACATCATGGCAAGCGGGTTTTAGTAGTAGATCTCGACAGTCAAATTAGTGCAACCCTTAGCCTAGTTTCTCCCCATAAATTTGATAAGCTTCGCAAAGAAAAACGAACTTTAAAATACTTAGTAAATCAAGTTATCCAACCTTTTGGCGAGTCAAAGACCTATATTAAGGATGCTATCGAACCTTACATTGGCAACGTTAAAGGGCTGGATCTATTGTCAGGAGATATCGATATTTACGACGAATTTATGGTTTCAGAAATACTGCATCAAAAAGCACTAAGGTTTGTTAAAGATGACTTTCAGCAAGTTTGGAATCAATTGGAATTTGGATTAATTCGCGAAATTTTACAACCGGCTATGACAGATTATGACTTCATTATCCTAGATTGCGCTCCGGGCTATAGCCTTTTAACCCGGAGCGCCTTGGTTTGCAGCGATTTTTACCTGTTACCAGCTAAGCCAGAACCTTTATCTATTATTGGCATTCAGTTGCTAGAGAGGCGAATCAATCGACTTCGAGAAACCTATAAATTTGACAATCCCCTGCAAATAGAACTGATTGGCATTGCTTTCACTCTGTCGGGGAATTTATTAAGCGGTCGATATTACAAGCAAGTGATGCGCCGCGTTCACGATGATTTCGGAAAAGCCAAAATATTCACAACCCGCATCCCCGAAGATGTCAATGTTTCCAAAGCTGTCGATCGCTTTCAACCCGTTGTCTTCGCTCACCCCAAATCCTCGGGAGCCCAAGCTTTTGTTAAGCTGAGCCAAGAATTTCTCCATAAATTGCAGACTATTATGGATATGAGGCAGCAAAAAAGCAAGCTAAACTTGGTTAATTTGGATTGAAAACAGGGTGTAGGGTGTAGGGTGTAGGGTGTAGGGGAAGAAGGAGGGAGGGGTGAACAGAGTGAAGAGGGGGAAGAATTAATTAAACAAAATTCTCTCCCCACAAATCTCCACCCTTTTCAGACCCTACACCCTACACCCTACACCCTACACCCTAGCCGAGGGCTAAAAATCCCCCGCTAGAGCCGAGACGCACCGCTCGCAGATAGTCGGATGCTCTGGGTTCTCGCCAACGCGGGTGGAATAATTCCAGCAGCGATCGCACTTAACCCCATCTGCTTTCACTACCCCCACGGCCAAGTTATCGGAAACCATCTTATATTCCAATTCGGCTAGGGCAGATGGAGAGTCCAGCAGCTCCACCTGGGAACAAATAAACAGATAGCGCAATTCATCCACCCCATTGCCAGCGAGAGAAGCTTTCTGTTCTTCTGGTTCTGGTTTTTCTGGTAGGGGCGAACTTGCTGGCATTTCCTCCGGCACAGAGGTTTCTGGAGAAACAACTTTTTCCTCGGGAAGCGAAGACGGGCTGGTAGCTTGGGCGCTTAGTTCTGCGCTTGCCTCCTGCTTGCCGGCTATTTCCTCTTGCCAAGTAGCAATTTTCTGCCCTAGCTCCTGGCGAGTTGCTGCCAAGATCAAATAGCGACAGACAAACCAAAACGAATATCCGATGCCAATAAGTTCAAACAGGGTTGGCAAGCCGGGAATACTATTAACCGCAGAAAGCACCGCCGCTGTTAAATCCACAGCCAATGCCGTTCCTAGCAGCAAAGCAACCGTGACGATCGCTCGCTGGTATTTGCCTATAAATTCCTCGATCGCGTAGGGCAAAGATGGCAATAAAAATAGCACCTTGCCCAACGAGTTAAAACTAAAAGAGCTATCCTGAGCTTTTTCGCCAACTGGGATTGCTGTTTCCGCGACCGCCGCCGTTGGGGTAGAAGCTTCTGGGGTTTGCTCTGATTGCGGTTGGCCTTCTTCTGCCGTACTGGTATTGCCGTAGCTCCCATTGTCTGGGGCGCGATCGCTCTTGTTCAGCGCTTTTAGCTTTTCGCTCAGCTGAGCATCGGGAGTATAGAGCAGCACCTTCGCTTCCAAAGAAGAACCCAGCATCTTGTTTTGGCGGGCTGACTCCAGAACTTGGTTAACCGGATCGCGAATTTCCCGCAGCGCCTGCCACAATTTTGCCAATTCTGGATTGTGCCATTCTGCTTCTATTGTCAGCCAGCCGGATTGAAACACCGACTTATAAGGAGTCGAGTACGGGAGATTCTGCCAGATATCCTCTGCGGTATGGCACAGCACCGGAGCGATCGCCCGCGCCAGATTCTCCACCGCAATTGCCAACACCGTCTGACAGCTCCGCCGCCGGTAAGCATTCGCCCCACTAATATAAAGTCGGTCTTTGCCGCTATCCAAATAGAAATTAGACAAATCCACCACGCAGAAATTCTGCACCGTTTGGAAAAAGCGGAAAAACTGATAGCTCTCAAAAGCATCAGTCACCTCTGCAAACACCTCCGTCATCCGGTGCAGCATATATTTATCCAAATCTGGCAGCTCTTCGTAGGGCACTGCATCCCGCTGCGGGTCAAAATCATATAGATTTCCCAACAAGAAGCGAGCCGTATTGCGGATTTTGCGATAGATATCCGCCATCTGCTTGACGATATTCTTGCTCAGGGTCACATCCGAAGAGTAATCCACCGAAGAGACCCACAGCCGCAGCACATCGGCCCCGAATGCCGGCTCTTCCTTCTTATTCTTGCCCCCTTCAATAACTACTTTCGGATCCACCACATTGCCCAAAGACTTGCTCATCTTCCGCCCTTGCTCGTCGAGGACAAAGCCGTGAGTCAAGACAGTATTGTAAGGAGAGCGCCCTTTAGTCGCGACGCTCGTTAGCAAGCTAGATTGGAACCAACCCCGGTGCTGGTCTGACCCTTCCAGATAAATATCCACCGGATAGCTCAGTCCTTCTCGGACTCCAACCACCGCTGCCCAAGAGGAACCGGAGTCAAACCAGACATCCATTGTGTCCGTGCCCTTGCGGTATTTTTTACCGTTGTCGCGATAGGCTTCCGGCAACAGCGCTTCCACTGCCATATACCACCAAGCATCGGAACCTTTCTCGGCAAAAACTGCTTGAACGTGGGCAATGGTTTCTTGATTTAGAAGCGGTTCGCCGGTTTCTTCCTCGTAGAATACGGGAATCGGCAGTCCCCAACTGCGCTGCCGGGAGATACACCAATCCGAGCGATCGCCCACCATTGCCGTAATCCGGTTTTGTCCTTTCGCCGGAATCCATTGCACATCCTCGATCGCTTCCAGAGCCATTTCCCGGAATCCCTCCACAGAAGCAAACCACTGCTCCGTAGCTCGAAAGATAGTCGGTTCCTTTGTTCGCCAGTCATAAGGATACTTATGGTTATAGGCTTCTTCCTTCAGCAATGCTCCGACCCCTTCGAGAGCCCCGATTACCGCTGCATTGCCACTGCCCAAGACGTTTAGCCCCGCAAATTGGCCCGCTTCTTCAGTAAAATTGCCGCTTTCATCTACCGGCGCGAAGATAGGCAAGCCATAGCGCTGTCCTACGCCATAGTCTTCCAAACCGTGACCCGGTGCGGTATGAACCAATCCCGTACCGGAATCGGTAGTCACATAATCGCCGCCGATAACTATTTCGCTTTCTCGGTCAAAGATCGGGTGGCGATAGCAGCAATGTTCTAGAGCTGCGCCTTTAGCGGTAGCTTCCACCGTTAGCTTTGTTGCCAGGACTTCCGAAAGGCGATCGACCAAATCCGCCGCCACTATTAAATATTTTTCCTCTTCCCCCATCTTGACCACAGCATAAGTCAGCCCTGGGTTTACGCTAGTCGCCAAGTTGCCCGGAATCGTCCAGGGCGTAGTAGTCCAGATAGCCGCTGAGAGATTGGGCAAATATTTCTGCCAGTCTGGGGGCAGGGTCGGTGCCAGAGCAACGATGGGAAAAGCGACATAGATGCTGCGCGAAACATGATTATCGGGATATTCCAGTTCTGCCTCGGCCAGGGCGGTTTTGGAACTCGGGCTCCAGTGAACCGGCTTGAGCCCCCGATAGATATAGCCTTTGAGCACCATTTCCCCAAAAACGCCTATCTGAGCCGCTTCGTATTCCGGTTGCAGGGTTAGATAAGGATAATCCCAATCTCCCCAGACGCCATAGCGCTGAAAATCTTTGCTCTGCTCGGTTACGGCCTTGAGAGCAAACTTCTTAGCCTTTTGTCGCAGCTTCAACGGCGTCAGGGTCTCTCTATCCTCCGGCTTCATTTGTTTCAAAACTTTCAGCTCGATGGGCATACCGTGGCAGTCCCAGCCCGGTATGTAGCGAACCTTGCGCCCTTGGAGGAGTTGATAGCGGTTGATTATGTCTTTGAGGGTCTTGTTCAGGGCGTGGCCAATATGCAGAGAACCGTTGGCATAAGGCGGCCCGTCGTGCAAAATAAAAATTGGCCCGGGATTCTCCTGCGACAGTTGCTCGTAAATCTGGTTCTCTGCCCAAAATGCCTGTATGGCGGGCTCTCGCTTGGCAGCGTTAGCTCGCATTTCAAATCCTGTCTGGGGCAGGCTTACGGTATCTTTGTAGTTTTTTGCTTCTGTCACAGCCGGTTACCCAATTTTCTTAGGGGTTGCAACCTTATATTAATAGAGTTTTGAGTTTTGAGTTTTGAGTTTTCAGTTTTCAGTTCGGGACTTACGCATAGACTCCTTATGTAGTCTTATCAATGCGCACAAGACGCTATATGTAGCCTTAAATCCGACAATTTGCGTAATTTTTAAAGTTTATAACTTCCGGAGTTAGGCACGGACCCTTTTTCTTGGGTAGCACCGTTTTGAGTTTTAAGTTTTAAGTTTTATAGCATTACCGACGCTCGGGCGCGGACAGGAATCAAAGTGCCAATAGCTCGAACGTGGCAAGGCTTTGGCGCTCAAGCTGACTGCTGATAGCTGACCGCTTACTGCTATAAGTTTTAAGTTCGGGACTTACGCATAGACTCCTTATGTATTGTCTTAGACTGCGCATAAGACTCTATATCTAGCTTTAAATCCGACAATTTGCGTAAGTCCTAAAGTTTTAAGTTCGGGAGCTAGGCACGGACCCTTTTTCTTGGGTAGCACCGCGCACCAGACGTCGAGCAATTTTTTCCGTAGGCGTAGCCGCCCCTACGCCCCGGAGGGCGGGCTACGCCTACGGGGCTTGCCCTTCGGCCCGATGCCCTTCGGCCCTTCGGCCCGATGCTTGTGGGCGCAATTATTTCTTGACAGACCGCTAGAGCATCGGTTCAGTATTATGTCCCCATGTCCTCTTCTCGGTCCCCATTACCCATTCCTTGGGAACTCAGTTAAGATGGCTTTCGTTAGCGTGGGTAGATAGATCGCCTAAATCAAAACTAAGACATGAAAAAGAAATTTTTTTTAGCTATTGCCGTGGTTCTAGCATCCTGGAGCTGGGCGAAAGCGATCGGCGCTCCTGACCCGCAAGACCTCCAGCAATTACTGCAAACAAATAAATGTCCTGAGTGCGATTTGAGCGAAGCATCCCTGAGCGGAGCGGATTTAGAAGAGGCTTCCCTCAATGATGCCGACCTAAGTCAAGGCAAACTATTTAAAGCCAATCTAGCCAATGCCAACCTCAAGGGTGCTAATCTGGGTCTTGCCTACCTGAGTCAGGCCAAGCTGAGCGGTGCCGATCTGAGCAATGCCAACCTAGCTGATGCTAATTTATTTGCTGCTGAAGCGATCGGTGCTAATCTCACCGAAGCCAAACTCACTGGAGCTTATCTGAGTCGGGTCAATTTCACAGGTGCTAACCTGACTAATGCCAACCTTACAGGAGCCTATTTGATTGAAGCCAACTTGACCGATGCCAACCTCAGCGGCGCTAATCTCTGCGGTGCCGTCTTGCCCAATGGTAGAGAATCGAGCCAAGGCTGCGATTCTGAGGGAAACTGAAAGCCTTGCCCTATTTTAAATTCTGCCTTTCTTTATTCTTAAATTTAGCAAAATTATGCCAGAGCCAAAAGCTACATCTCGTCAACCTTGGAGCTTTATCCCCACACTTTATTTTGCGGAAGGTCTTCCCTATATCATTATCAATAGCCTCTCGGTCATCCTTTATACAACTATGGGTATCGGTAAGGCTCAAATGACCTTTTGGACTAGCTGGCTGAATCTGCCTTGGGTCATCAAAATGTTTTGGGGACCTTTTGTTGATATTTACTCCACTAAAAGAAACTGGATTTTATTCACTCAGCTTGCCATGAGCTGCTGCCTGGGCTTAGCTGCCTTCTCGATGCAGCTTCCGAATTTCTTTTTTATATCTTTAGCTATCTTTACTATAGGAGCGTTTATTTCCGCCACCTATGATATTGCTGCAGATGGATTTTATATGCTGGCTCTGAGTCCAGAGCAACAAGCATTCTTTGTAGGAATACGCTCGGTCTTCTATAGAATAGCAGTTATTTTTGGCTCTGGATTCCTAGTAGTTATGGCAGGGCTGCTTGTCGAGCAGTCAATCGTCTCCATTCCTTTTAGTTGGACGATCTCCTTAGGTCTGGCTGCTTTGATTTTCACGGCCATGTTTGCTTATCATCGCTTTGTCTTACCCTTTCCCGATAGCGATGCCGATAGTTCGGGGCGATCGAACCAACAAGAAAAAGTAGCATTTCTAGAAATCGTCTTTTCCTATTTTCGTCAAGAAAAAATAGCGATTGTATTGGCCTATATTTTGTCCTATAGATTTGGCGAAGCAATGCTGGTTAAGCTCGCTCAGCCCTTTTTATTAGATACAATAGAAGCAGGTGGTTTGGGTTTAAAAACATCCGATGTTGGTTTGGCCTACGGAACCTTTGGGGTATTATCCCTAATTATGGGCGGCATCTTGGGAGGAGCTGTTATTGCCAAGTACGGATTAAAAAAATGTATTTTGCCGATGGCTTTGGCTTTAAACTTGCCTAATTTATTTTATGTTTATATGGCCGCAACTCAACCTTCTATAATCTGGGTTTATCCTCTCGTTTCCTTAGAGCAGTTCGGATATGGCTTTGGTTTTACGGCTTTTATGGTTTACTTAATGCAAGTAGCCAAAGGCGAATATAAAACTTCTCATTATGCTATTTCCACCGGGATTATGGCTTTAGGGATGATGCTCCCCGGAATGGTCAGCGGTTACCTGCAAGAAAAGGTAGGATACCCAGAGTTTTTTATGATTGTCTGCTTGCTCGCGATTCCCGGCATTATAACTATATTTTTCTTGCCTATAGAAGAAGAGCGAGCTGGAGAAACTTAAAATCATTTTTGATTTGGTATAGCATTACCGATTAAGGTGTTTGACAGTTACAAATGTCTCTATTGCGAAGAATCGCAGGACTTTAGCTGACTGCTGAATGCAGCAGAGCTGACCGCTTACTGCTATATTTTGAATTTATTTTCCTAGCTCCGTAACGCTCTTTTGTATCGAGTAGGGGCTTTTCCCGAGCGTGGTTGCCCCGGGAGTGCCCCATACCAACCGGGGCAACCGGGGCGATAGTTTCGCTGACCTGACGGTGCGCTCGGGAAAAGCCCCTACAGTATTTGTGGAACAGGTACGGCAACCGGGGCAACCACGCTCGGGAAAAGCCCCTACAGTATTTGTGGAACAGGTACGGCAACCGGGGCAACCACGCTCGGGAAAAGCCCCTACAGTATTTGTGGAACAGGTACGCGGATTTGATATTAAAACTTAAAACTCAAAACTCTCAAGCTAAGAACTCAAAACTTAAAACTTAAAACTCAAAACTTAAAACTCAAGATTGCCACACGCCAGAAAAGATACTTTTAACTGCGATCGCAATTCTCTGCAAGTCTTCTTTCAAAAGTGGAGGCCAATCTATTCCTCGCTGGCGACCGGCATCAAAAAGTTTTTGGCTGTCAACCGCTAGCAGGTGTAGTGCCCAAACTAATTTGCGATCGAGCTGGGCGGTGCTTTGCAAACCCTCAAAGACAATTCTGAGCGCTAATAAAATAGAAGTTACTTGACCGGGAATGGGCGGCTTACCTTGCTGCAAGCGTTGCAAAAAGTAATCTTGCTTTTGCGTTTGTTGCAAAGCAGTTCCCTGAGCGATCAAAAACTTGTAAGCACTGTCGTAGTTCATAAAATTATTATGGGCAACTATGAGAGGTTTTAGTTTTGAGGTTTGAGTTTTGAGTTAAAAATGTTTAGTTAAAATTTAACTCTCTAAACTTAAGACTTTTCCTTTTTTTGGGGAATGGCGAGACAAGGGTAAGCTAAATAGCTGTAGGGGCGACAGCATCCATAGGATAACCTTTAGTTCCCACCGATAACCTCTGTATTTGGATGCTTCGCCCTAGTCCCGGAGATAAGAGGACCAAGCTATGTTTAATTGCCAATATTTAACTTAAAACTCAAAACTCAAAACTTAAAACTATTATAATATAGTAAGTTACACTAGCTTGCGAGTGAATTAATGGGTAAATTAAGATTTAGGAGAATAGCCAAGGTCGCCCTACTAGCTTCTTTAAGCGTAAGATTGTTAGAGTCTAACCATGCCCCATGCCCCATGCCCCATGCCCCATGCCCCATGCCCAATCCCATATATAATAATAAGTTACACCAGCTTGTGAGTGAATTAATGGGTAAATTAAGATTTGGGAGAATAGCCAAGATCGCCCTACTAGCTTCTTTAAGCGTAGGATTGTTAGAGTCTAAAACCTTGCCCGCAGAGAGATTGCCTGGAAGGTTAGCCATGCAAGGCAATACAAGTTATCTCTCGGCCTTAGAACGGGGTATTATAACTGAGATGAACCGGGCGCGCAGGAATCCCAACGCATATTCAGCCAAATTGGTTGAGCTAAAACAGCATTTCGATGGGAAAATAATTAGAAGACCAGGAGAAGTTGGCATCATTACTCAGGAAGGAGTTAGCGCTGTAAACGAGGCGATTGATTTTCTGCGATCGGCAAGTCCGGTATCCGAGCTAAGCCCTTCCAGAGGAATGTCATTGGGTGCGAGGGATCACGTCAATGACCAAGGACCAAAAGGAGCTTTAGGGCATACGGGGAGCGACGGCAGCCAACCTTGGGATAGAGTCAGCCGCTATGGAGAGTGGCAAATATCTGTCGGCGAAAATATTAGTTATGGCCCGAATACAGCAGAAAGAGTGGTGATGCAGCTTATTATTGATGATGCGGTTCCCGATCGCGGTCATAGAACAAATATCTTTCAACCCGATTTCGCCGTCACTGGGGTAGCTTGTGGCGACCACGCTAAATTCCGCATCATGTGCGCGATTACCTACGCGGGCGGATATGTCGAGTAGCCTTAGAAGGGTGTGGGGTGTAGGGTGTAGGGTGTAGGGATAAGTTTTGGGGTTTTGAGTTTTAAGTTTTAAGCTTTAAACTTTAAGTTAAAGAGTAGAAACTCAAAACTCAAAACTCAAAACTCAAAACTCTCCAATTCCCTACACCCCAGACCCTACACCCTACAGCCTAGTTATTGCCCAATGCCCAATTTTTTTAAAATTGCTTATGACGCTGACGCAGGTTTGGGGTGCTATTCTCATCTTCACAGTCTGTCCGCTTTTGGGAGGTCTGCCCCTAACTGCTTGGCTGACATATCCCCTCAGCCGTCGCAAGCTAAGGGAGAATGCTGCCAAAAATATTGCAGTTTCCGAGCCGGGAAATAGCGAGGGCTCGCTCACCGTAGTTTTGACGGTACTGTTGGAAGCGATCGAGGGAATAGCAGCGGTCTTATTGGCTCGCCAATTCTTCCCCACCGATCCAGAATGGGAGCTAATTGCTCTGATTTCTCTGGTCATGGGTCGTTACTGGATAGCCAAGAAAGCCGGTATTACGAGTGCGGTCTGGGGCTTTGCAGTTCACGACTGGATTGCTGCGGGTTTTGTATTCTTTATTGGCGGAATTAGCTTGACGATTCTGCGAGAGCGAAGGCTAGGACAGATAGGATTTTTAATCCTGATGCCTTTGACGATCGCTCTGCTGCATTTGGAGGACGGAGCCAGAATTACTGCGGCTGTTGGTCTGAGCGCACTCTTATACTGGATTTACCAAAAAATACCAGAACAGCAGCGATCGGGAGAAAGAGGGAAAACTACTGCTCGGGAAGTATTTCTTTTTTTCCGAAGCGATCGCGCTATTATTTCCCTAGACCGACCTCGGAGCCCTAGCAGAGTTGGCCGCAAAGCCGCTATACTATCCACCCTAAAGCGAGCGGGCTACCCAGTGCTTCCCGGATGGGTACTTCCTTCTGGGGACGACCCGCAAGCTCTCATAGATTTCTTGAAACCTTCCCAAAGCTCTCCCCTAGCAGTACATTCCAGCAATCTCGCAGAAGATGCAGAAATTGCTTCAGCAGCAGGTCAGTATGCTAGCATTTTTAACGTCACCAGTCCAGAAGCCTTGCACCAAGCTATTAACTATTGCTTGGAATCATGTTTTCGCCCTGTCGGGGAGCAGTACCGTCGCGATCGCCAACTCCCAGAAGCATCGATGGCGGTACTAATTCAACCTTATATCCGGGGCGTTTTTTCTGGAGTTGCTTTCAGTCGCGACCCGATAGAACGCTCTGGGGAAGCGGTTGTTATAGAAGCGTTGCCCGGAGATATCGCTCCTATAGTTTCCGGAACCGCCACCCCAGAGCTATACCGTGTTTATCTAAATATTAATGATGTCGATCCGGTGCCCAGCGGCGTGGTGCCAAAAACCGCTGGTTTGGAAATAGACGGCAGCGGCAATATTCCCCCAGAGTTGCTCGAAGAAGTTGCTCTTTTGGCTCGTCAGTTGGAAAATCGCTACCAGGGTATTCCCCAGGATATACAATGGACTTACGACGGAGAAAAATTGTGGCTGTTACAAGTTAGAGCGATCGCAACCATGCTGCCCATCTGGACTCGCCAAATAGCCGCTGAAGTTATCCCGGGTATCGTCCGTCCGCTGAGTTGGGCGATCGCTCGCCCCCTCACCTGCAACGTCTGGGAAAATCTCTTTACTTTATTATTGGGAAAAAAGCGGGCTCGTCATTTAGATTTTCGGGCAGCCGCCGCTCTCCAATACAGTCGCGCTTATTGTAATGTTTCCGAACTAGGCCAGAAATTCCAGCGCCTAGGTCTGCCGCAGAAAAGTTGGGAATTTTTTTTGACTCCGGTAGCTCTAATTAGAAGTGCTTTTCCTAAGCCAGCTCTAGCTGCATTGCGAAATCTCCCGGGCTTCCTCCGCTTGCTGCATCGAGAACTGAGTTTGGCTATCGACTTCGATCGCGCTTGCCGTTTTAGATTTGCTCGGGCCTTGGCAGAGCTGGCAGAAGAAAGCAACCTAGAAAGCGACCCAGAAAGCAACCGCCTTCTAGGCTTACGGCCAAAAGCTGTATTAAAACGAATAGATTTTATTTTAGAGCAGCTCGAAGACTGCAGCTATTATTATATTTTGTCCCCGCTGAGCCTAGCCCTGCGCAAAAATATGCTGGGGGTCAGAGATGAGGAACTGGATTACAGCCAAATGCCGGAGGTAGCAGCAGAGCGATCGCTTTTGGAATTGGCTGCGGCTACCCGTTTGCTACTGCCCGACCCGAACGAATTATTATCTGGCGATCGCTCGCAGGACTACTCTGAGCTTTTCGCGACTTTAGCAGAAATACCCGATTGTCAAAGCCTCTTCGAGGAATTCGAGCAACTACTCGATCGCTACGGATACCTGAGCGAAGTCCCTAACGATATCGCCCTGCCCACTTGGAAAGAAGACCCCCGACATTTGCGGGAATTGTTCGCGGAAATGTTATTCGACCCTTCTTCCGCTCCCCCTTCCCCGCCAAAACTTCATAGCTTAAAAGCTCAAATAGTTCAAAATCGCGTTTCTCTTCAAAGTCGCGTTTGCGAAACTTATCGGAAATTGCTGGCCGAACTGCGCTGGAGTTTTGTCGCCTTGGAGAATATCTGGCTAAATCTGGGGGCTCTCTCTGGAGCTGGGGATATCTTTTTTCTGGAACTTGAGGAAATTCGCCAGCTCGTCGCAGTGGATAGCGACCGGGTTTCTCAATTACCTCTCGATGACTTGCACCAATTAATTGCCGAGCGGCGAGCAAAACTGGAACTAGATAGCAAAGTCACCTCAGTACCGCCAATTATCTACGGCGAGGCTGTTAACATTTATCCCCAATCGCAGCTATCTCTATCTCGCTCTCCAATTCAAGGCATTGGTGCTAGTCCTGGTATCGCAGTAGGGCGAGTAAAAATAATTGCTAATTGGTCTTATGCTCGGGAAATTAGCCGGGAAACAATTGTTGTAGTTCCATATACTGATGCTCGTTGGATTCCAGCTTTAGCCGAAGCGGCAGGAGTTATTTCTGAAGTCGGGGGACAGCTCTCTCATGGAGCGATCGTTGCTCGGGAATACGGCATCCCCGCAGTGATGAATATTCCCGAAGCAAGTCGCTGGCTGCGCGACGGCCAAAGAGTTAGGATTGACGGTCGCCAAGGAACCGTTGAAGTTTTGGAATAGCGGGGTAGAGTCATGGTAGCCTTTTTAAGGATTACAATATAGCGTTTCTCAAATTGATGTAAGGTGTCTGGGGCGAAGCATCCCAATATGAGAATCCCCGTTATATCAAGTCAGGTTAAATACCCACAGAAAAAAATTTAGAATCGCCCGTAGTGGCTTGGCCAGGTTAAAATTGTGGGTAAATGTAGGTTGGGTTGAACGGAGTGTTAGCGGAGCCAACTCGTGCGAGTAACCCAACTATACCAATCGTTGCGCCCTTGTTTCGTTCCCGGGTCGCTCCCTACAATTTTAAGCTGGACGCGCCCTGTCCTTGCGCAGAAGCTTTTTTTGGGGCATTCAAACCGACATGATATTATACAGCAGAGATGGTCTTGGGGGATGCTGTCGCCCCTACGTTTCTAGGGTCAGCTCGTTTATTACACTTATTTGATAAACGCTATAGGAGAACGTTATGATAGATAGAATATTTTCGTTAGACGCCTTTGGTAAGGTAGGAAACTGTAAAGCCGAAAAATATCAATATAGCATTTCTCGCTCTTGATGTAATATGAGGTCTGGGGCGAAGCATCCCATTACGGAGGTTACCGTTTAAGGCCGAGATTGTCTTGGGGCATGCTGTCGCCCCTACACTTCTAATTTACACTTATTTGAGAACCGCTATACTTAGCTGAATTATTAGAGTACGAAATCCAAAAAAAAATTGGATGCTGCTATACAGCCAGCTTTGGAGTCAATTGTCATAAGACTTAACAAGATGGGACATAACCTCACTTTGGATCGAGAAAGGGCTCCGGGTGAAATTTCCTATCGCGATGTTTCGGGAAGTGATGGGGAAAATAGCTGCAAACTTAGGGTAGCTGTGGATACGGTGATTAGTACGGGCTATGCTGACTTGCTAGCGCCCGAGCTAATAGATGACTAATATAAAATCCGGTTAATTACCTACACAATTGCGAACCGACCGTGCAGTAGTGCGTAGGGTGCGATAGTTTGGTTATTCAACCGGATTTGATATTAGTCCTAATATCAGTAGTTATATCAAATCCGGCTGTTAACAACAGGTAAAACAACGCGGGAAGTAGCCTAAATTATCAACTACAGTGGATTCTAGCTGTATGAATTAGTCAAGAGCTATAATTTATAAGGGGCCAATTAATCGGAGACCAACGCCAATATTTTTGGTAAACCGCAAATATGTTGGCCGGGGATCCAGTAATGGCGACCGAGGCTGTAATATTAGGCTATAGGACAATGCAGAAACTGCGCGAAGTGCAGAAGGCGCAAAAAATTTTTCCATTTAATGTTGACATTCGAGAAAAACGATGCTAAGATGGATTTATAGCTCCCGAAGCTTTGGGGTGCATAAATAGGGGCCACGGCTAATAACCGCGACCCATTAGACCTGGAAACATCTGTCAAAACTAGCAAGGAGGTATTCTCAGTCAAACAATTTCTCCCTTAAAAAACCGGCCTGCGGCGGGGTAAGCCTTGGACTCTCCGGCAAGTAGTCCATTGGCACGCCCCCAATCGCAGCGTCCGGCCGGGAAGATATCCCACCCAAAAGCCCGCCGATTTCGCACCCTGTCGCGAGCAGCGGGTGGGTTTTCCTTGGGAGAAATTCGCTCTTGTTTTTAGTGCAATACAGGACTTATATCAAATCCGCTTCCGCTGTTCCATGAGTACCCCCATAAATACCTTTGGGACAATTCCCAAGGGAGCGATACGACCCCGGCCGCCCAAGACCAAATACCTCTCGGTTAAACAGCCTTTAGGTCAGATACCCCCTTGGTCCCCTCTTAAAAAGGGAGGAAAACCGGAATTTACTGCTCTCCTTTTTAAAGCTTTTTAAAGGGGGTTGGGGGGATCTGGGGTGCGCTGCGGCGGTGCTATAGCGGTTCTCAAATTCAATACCTTCGCCATTTTTACCACCGGCACGATCCCCCCCAACCCCCCGATAAATTGGGGGGCAATAGCCAAAAGGGTCTTAAGCCCCCCAATTTATCGGGGGGTTGGGGGGATCCGGCATTGGTTAACAATCGGGTATTTGTTGGGTTTCGTCCCAGAGCTGCTCCCTACAAATAAGGTACTTTTCTGTTTTGGCGAAGGTATCGAAATTGATGTGAGGTTTCTGGGGCGAAGCGGGCGAAGCATCCCATTACGAGGGTTACCGTTCTACGGCCGAGATTGTCTTGGGGATGCTGTCGCCCCTACGTTACACTTATTTGAGAAACGCTATAGGATGCGCTATGGCGTTACGCTACGGCGTACTCTACTCTCTATAGAATAAAAAATAAGAATAGACTAGCCATGATAAAATTACAAACTACTCCAGTTCCGAAAGATACAAGAGCGATCGCCGATACCGAAAAGTTAGAGCAGCTCTACAACCTGCGAGAGCGCGAGGAAGTATTGCAGTTTATCGCTCGCTATCCGTTTCTCGTTCCCCTCTTGCTGGAAGCTCCCGACAAAATTCGCCATTACTTTCCAGATACGCCCCTTATCCTAGCAGTGGATATCGATCCAGAAACGGTGGCAGGGTCGGAAGATGGCGAATTGGTACTATTGATTCCTTCCAGCATTGACCCCGACGAGTCAGTTGACCTGCTTTTGCAAATGGATGCCGACTGGTGGGGCAATGTCGAAGCGCGTGCCAAGGACAAAATGTTTATTAATCTGGGTTACTGATGAGCTTTAATTGGACAGAATATTTAGCACTAGCCCAACAACTGGCTGGGAAAGCCAAAATCTCTGCCACTCAGGAGTCCCGGCTGCGTTCGGCCATTAGTCGAGCCTATTACGCAGCTTTCATTCAAGCCCGAAACCACTTACGCGACAGGGATGGTCTTGCCATTCTCCGGAAAAGTACCCACGATTACGTCATCAATCAATTCAAGAATAGTCCCGAGTCAGTTCGCCAAGATGTAGGGCGCATTTTGAAACGCTTGCGTTCCAATCGCAACCGAGCTGATTATGACGATAAGGTTGCTAGTTTGCCGGAGCTAACCAAGCAAACTATAAAACTGGCAGCGAAACTTATTGCTAAATTGCAAGGTCTATAATAATTAGAAACCCGACAGAAATAGAAAAGAAACAATCCGCAAGATTGCAAGAGCTAACAGCTATAGCTCGACAGCGATATATAGAGGCCGGGGGCGATCCGAAGCGCTGCCCCAGCGGTCGCAAAGGCGACGACTACATGACCGACGAAGAGCGAAAAGAAGCTATAGAACTAATGCGACAAATTGCTGGCGATCGCATTGTTGGCGATAGAGTTAGCTGTCAGGGGCGGTCTTGGAAAGTATCTAAAGTTCCCGTACAATCTGTTAGCTAATATTTAGGATGTTGGGCGATCGCTTTCTGCTGGGGGGCAAAACGCGATCGCTTTCTGCTGGGGCAAAGGCGATCGCTCTCTACTGCGGCGAGGGTCAATCATCTGATACCAGGCGCTCCAGAAGGCTCGGTTTAACCCAGAAGCCAGCATTTTGCAACTGCTGAAAAGTTGCTTCTAAATCCAGCAATCCCGATCCGGCAGCATTTTTGACAATACCCAAAACACCGATTATTTTTAATCCGCGTTTTGCAGCAATTAGCCTTCCTGCGCGATCGTCCAAAATCACCAAATCTGCTTTTAGCCTTTCGGCAAGTGCAATTGCTTGTCTTTCTCCCAGATCGAGCTTTTCTATTTCAATGTCTTGGGAAAGTTCTATCGATTGTATTTGGAGCCAATTGGGAGGCCGAGCAATCCAGCTTTTGACCGCAGGGGGAGATTCGGGTGCCTTCAACTCGCCTGCAACAGCTTGAGGAATGATAACAGTTTTGTATAAAGTTGGTAATATGTCAATTCTGTTAATTAGCAACAGATAACAAATTGGAGAGGTGTCGGATACAACAATCGTCACGCTCTTATAGCGGTTCTCAAATTGATGTGAGGTTTCTGGGGCGAAGCGGGCCCGCGCATCCCAATACGGAAATTCCCGTTATATAGCACTACGCAAATGAGTTAAGACATTTATAAACGCTCGTTCCTTAGTCAGAGACTACCTTTGACTTTTTAATGCATGACTTTTGACTTGCGCGTAGCGCTATAACTCCTTAAGAGTCTGAAGGTCTCGTTCTAATTCGGTCTCGTCATAGTTTAAATAAACACCCATGCGCTTGAGGAAGGCATGAGCGGCCAAACGGTTTGGCAATTGGAGAAGCTGACGTAGTTCGGCAGTATTAATATCGCCGCAACTATAAGCGTCAGCAATAATTATTTCTAAAAGACGACGAGAGAGCTTGTCTTCAGTCTGGTCTAGGCGTTGGGCAATGCGATCGGGAATTTCAACAGTAACTTGCATGGCACGAAAATTATTATATCTATAGGACTTACGCATTAACTCTATATGTGGTAGGGGTCAACGGCCGTTGACCCCTACGGATGGTATTGGACGATTGCTTTTGCGTAAGTCTGGATCTAGTCTTATATATATTATTATATTTCACTACTAAGGCGACTTAAGACTAAGCTTGCGGACTTTGTGTATCTTGGGTTTTGGCAGCAAAGGCAGCGATCGCCTTTTCCTATATTATCCCCCGAGCCCGCAAGCGTTTGTAGTTTTCAAATGAAAGAGCGATCGCAATCTCCAGACCGTAGGATGGGCGATACTAGCTGTCCCTGGACTTGTCTTGAAACCTGCGATCGACCGGGTAGGACCGGCTGCCGTGAATTCTCCGAACCCTGACACAGACCAATTGCGATTTTTGGGGCGATCGCTGTCTGTGCTGGGGTTGCTGGGACACAGAGAGCGATCGCCCGTTACCATTTGCTATTTATTTACAAAACTCTAAATCCCTCCACTCTTCTAACTCCCTTGTCAAAAGAAATTGTTTCGCTACATCCCTGGTTTTGGTTATGTTTTGCCAGCAAACAATCTGAAAAGTCTGCTTTACTTTTTTGGTATTCCTCTAGTGCCCATTTGGCTGCTTCTTTGCTCTCAAACTCAAATTGACTTGAGTTCAATAGCCGGTCGAGTATGCTTATAATATCCTCTTTTTTATAAGCATAAGCTGACTTCAAAACCCAGACTAATTCACAGAGGACAATGTTATTGATAAAGCAAGCTGTTCCAGAGGCGGCCATTTCCTCAATTAACTGAGACGCTCGCTCGCCCTGTACTGGATCGTCCTGAACCAAATACCGAGCCAAAACGTTAGTGTCTAATCCTCGCATATTTGACCGCTCCATCCTCTTATCGCGGCCGCGTTCATCTCTTCGATAGAGACGGGTTTCATTCCCTGCCGATGCAAAATTCCTTTTAGTTCTCGAACCGCGATCGCGCTGGGTCGGATTGCAACCCGCCCGTCCTCCTCTACTATAAAATCAACGTTATCGCCCGGTTTGAGTTTCAGGAACTCCCGGATTTCTTGAGGAACTATAATCTCCCCATTCCCAGCAAGGGTAGCTGTTGGCATTTTTCCTGTTTTCCTAAATCCTACTTAGCTTTCTAGGATAGCGAGTAAATCGCGGCCTGTCAAGGCGATCGCCTCAGTACGCCTCAGTACCGCCCGTTATCCATCTCGCTCTCAAGGGTAATTTGTGTCGTGCAGTTAAAAATGAGGGTCGCTCAAACGCGAACTAATTTACTTGCTAATTTGCGATCGCCAATTCGATCGCTTGTCTGCCCTAGAAAAACAGGTAATGTCTGCCCTGGCTAGGCGATCGGAGCCAGTTTCCCTTGCCAAACTGCGACAGGATTTACCCTTATTATCCGATAATATACCAGAAGCTCTCCAATCTTTGCTGCGGCGCTACTCGGTTGAAAAACAACGACAAAATAGAGCGACTCTTTTTAATCTACGACAAAATAGAGCGACTCTTTTTAATCTTCAGCCTCTGGTAAGGCAGTATGTCAAAACAAAATATAGCGTTTCTCAAATTGCTGTAAGGTGTCTGGGGCGAAGCATCCCAATACGGTAATTACCGTTACACAGCCGAGATTGTCGCTCGCGATGCTGTCGCCCCTACGTTTATTTTATTACACTTATTTGAGAAAGGCTATATGCGATCGACGACAAGGAGATATCGAGCATCTCTTCCCCTGTGGTAGCGTCAATTGCTTCGGGCGTATCTGGGGAAGCGGGATAAAATCTCGTACCGCCTCTTACCACGTCCCCGATTTGATGGCCCCATTGTCTCCCATGATGCCCGATGCCGGGATTCTACTGTAGAATCTCAAGGTACGGCTCAGGCGCGCAGACCAGACTATTGGATCGGAGAATCAACAGATGCTTAGGCGGATTTGGCAGTGGATAGTCAGACTATTTCGCAGTTTGTTCGGGCTCTTAAAGGACTCAAGGACCGTCGAACCGACGCCGGACTCTTCCCCGCAACCTTTGAACGATACAGAGTATGAAAATTTTTTCATGCAGTTGCTCGCAGGGGTTAAAAACGGGTGGGAGGCTCCCCAGATCGTGCGGTTCTTTGAGGAAAAAAGCGATCGCGCCGATATGGATCGATGGCTCGGCTGGCTGCGTCGCTTTGGCGAGCGAAGAACCCAAAGCATACCTTATGCATCGCCAACGTCATATCGCGAGTTAGGGGAGCGCTTGGTTCTGCTGGCCGATCGCGCCCAACAAATTGATTCTCTAAGAGAATTGGCCAACACCGCCGGAAGTATCGGCTCTCGGTTGCTAGAAGCTGGGCAAGATACTGCGCCGACTGCAGTTCCAAAGCAAACAAGCAATCCTCCCAGTACGGCGGCGGTAGAGCAAAAACAAAGTACGGCGGCGGTAGAGCAAAAACAAAGTACGGCGGCGGTAGAGCAAGAACAGTCTATCCAGGAGCCGGACAATGCCAAGGGCTGGCTGGAGCGAGGGCTCGATCGCCTACAGGCTGGGGATAATCAAGGGGCTTTGGCGGCTTTTGACCGGGCGATCGCTTTGGAGCAAGGGAGCGATCGCGCTTGGACTAATCGCGGTAATGCTTTGAGCGAGTTGGGTCGCGGAAAGGAAGCTATAGAGAGCTACGATAGAGCCCTGGCGATTAATCCCAATTCTCAAATTGCCTGGAGCAATCGGGGAGATACTCTGTTTGAGTTGCAACAGCACCAAAATGCTATAGCTTCTTGGGATAAGGCTCTGGAAATCAAACCGGATGATTGGGAAACCTGGTATAACCGAGGTCTGGCTCTGGCAGCTTTAAACCAATGGGAAAATGCCATAGCTTCTTGGGATAAAGGCTTAGAAATAAAACCAGATGAGGTGGAACTGTGGTTGAACCGAGGTTACGGGCTCGAACAATTGGGTCGCTGGGAGGAAGCTTTGGCCAGTTGGGATAAAGCCTTGGAACTGAAACCAGATTTGCAACCGGCAAATGCAGCGGAACTGTGGTTTAACCGAGGTAGGGGGCTAGCAAACTTGGGTCGCTGGGAGGAAGCTTTAGCCAGTTGGGACAAAGCTTTGGAACTGAAACCAGACTTGCAACCGGCATGGGTAAATAAAGGAGTTGCACTACAAAGATTGGGACGCTATACAGAGGCAATTGAGGCCAACAAGCAGGCAATGGCTCTAAGTTCTAGTTCTAATGCTGCTGCTCTTTCATCCGGATCTAACCCTGCTGCCGTTTTGCCGAATACGAGAAACTCTTCATCCGCAACTCGCCCCAATTCTTCTGAGTCTCCGGCCTCTAAAACCGAGCAAGCTTCGGGAGCTGGAGAAGTTTCGGGAGCTGGGGAAGCTGCTGAAACCGATAAAACCGAAACGACCGAAGTCGATAAAGCTGCTAAATCTTCTGAAGTTGCCGAAGCTGCTGGAGCTGCCGAAGTCGATAAAACTGCCGAAGTTGCTGGAGCTGCCGAAGTCGATAAGACTGCTGAAGTTGCTGGAGCTGCTGAAGTTGCCAAGGTGGCCGAAGTTGCTGGAGCTGCCGAAGTTGCCAAGGTGGCCGAAGTTGCTGGAGCTGCCGAAGTTGCTGGAGCTGCCGAAGTTGCCGGAGCTGCTAAATCTTCTGAAGTTGCCGAAGTTGCCGAAGTTGCTGGAGCTGCCGAAGTTGCTGGAGCTGCTGAAGTTGCTGAAGTTGCCGAAGTTGCTGGAGCTGCCGAAGTCGATAAAACTGCTGAAGTTGCCGGAGCTGCCGAAGTCGATAAGACTGCTGAAGTTGCCAAGGTGGCCGAAGTTGCTGGAGCTGCCGAAGTTGCCAAGGTGGCCGAAGTTGCTGGAGCTGCCGAAGTTGCTGAAGTTGCCAAGGTGGCCGAAGTTGCTGGAGCTGCCGAAGTTGCCGAAGTGGCCGAAGTTGCTGGAGCTGCCGAAGTTGCTGGAGCTGCCGAAGTTGCTGGAGCTGCCGAAGTCGATAAAGTTCCCGAAGTTGCCGAAGTTGCTGGAGCTGCCGAAGTCGATAAAGTTCCCGAAGTGGCCGAAGTTGCTGGAGCTGCCATAGTTGCTGGATCTGCCGGAGCTGCCATAGTTGCCGGAGCGACTGAATCTGCCGAGACCAAGCGAACCGATCGAGCCGCTAGAACTAATAAAGAAGCTGCCGAAGTTGGAGAAGCCTCGAAGCTGGCAGAGCCCCCTCTCGGGAGGGGGTTGGGGGTGGGTACTCCGACCGGGGAAAAACCCAACCCCTCCCAACCCACCCCTAACCCCTCCCAGGAGAGGACTTTGGGGCGGGTTTCCCAGAAGTCTCCTAAGAACTTTGATAAAGTCGCACAGGCTAAGAACGATCGCCGAGAAACTGTTGCGCCGATCGCTCGGGAACGAATCAGGAACCCTGGCAGCAGTTCCAAAGTGGCTCCGGCTGTGAAAAGCATCGGAGCCCGAGGGGCGTTAAGCCAAGGCTTAGATGAGTTGGATGCCGGCCATCTCGAAGAGGCGCTAAATTATTTTCAGCAGTCTTCTGCCCGGGAACCGAGTTTTTTAGATGCTTGGTACGGGCAGGCGTTGGTTTTCAGGGAATTGGGAAGATATGAAGAAGTTATCGAAGTATGCGATCGCGCCCTAGCCATAGAACCTAATTTCCCTAATGCTCTCAACGAACGAGGGAAGGCTTTGAAAGAATTGGGCAGATACGAGGAGGCTCTAGAATCCTACAATCGGGCTTTGGAAATGGAGGCGAATTTGCTCGATACCTGGAGCGATCGCGGTTCCGTACTCAGAGCCTTGGGTAGATATGAAGAAGGTCTCGAATCTTACGACCAAGTTTTGAAACTAGAACCAAACTGCCTGGATGCTTTGTACGGCAAGGGTCTGTGCTTTGCAGACTTGGATAGAACAATAGAATCTCTGGAATATTTTAACGAAGCTCTAACCCTAAATCCTCGTTTCCAGAATGCCAGGGAGGCCAAGAATGCACTGATAGAGCGTGTGGAAAACTCGCAGTCCGCCGCCCCCCCAGCACCCAAGCAGCCATCCCGCTCGAAATTAAGCTATGTCTCGGAACTATCTTCCCTAGACGTAAAGACTTTAGGGACGATTAAAGGATTGGACGAGGAGCTGGAGACAGAAACAACAAACATAACTGAGGGCGCGCCAACAGAAACAGATGTTGGCGATCGGGAAAAAAAAACTTGACGCTATTGGCTAGTATCGCTCTAGGCAATGAAGATGGGACGGGAAAGGCGATCGCTCCTATAAATCCCGTTCCCATCAACCCGGTTCCTGACAATCCCGCTCCTATAAATCCCGCTCCCATCAACCCGGTTCCCATCAACCCGGTTCCTGACAATCCCGTTCCTAACAATCCCGTTCCTAACAATCCCAATCCTAGCAGTCCCCAAGCTATTAAGGAAGCAGAAGCCGAATATCATCGTGGTGTAGATGAGTATAATCTGCGCAATTTTCAGGCGGCGGTTACTCACTTTAATCAATCTTTGGCCATTCAATCTCGCCATCTTCATTCTTGGTACGGGCGATCTGCAGCTCTCGCTGAATTAGGCCAATATGATGAATCCCTAGAATCTATAAACCGCGCTCTGGCTATTGAAGAAAATTTCCCAGCCGCTTGGCACGGGCGGGGCACCGTACTTAATTATTTACAAAAATACGAAGAAGCTCTCGATACCTTTGACCGTGCTTTGAGGATTATGCCCAATTATCCAGAAGCTTTGAATGGGCGAGGTAACGCGCTGAGTTATTTACAAAAATATGAGGAAGCTTTGGATTCCTTCGATAGAGCCTTGGCGATTAAGCCCCGCCTTGTAGCTGCCTTGAATGGTAGGGCCAATGTTCTGTATTGTTTGCAAAGATATGAAGAAGCAATAGATACTTTTAACCAAGTATTAGCGATTCAACCCAACTTTTCTCCGGCCTGGGAAGCGCGCCGTAATGCGATCGCAAAATTAGAAAATGACGAGGGATGAAATTATCAATTAACGTTAGTTATAATCTGTCTTGGTCTTTTGATGGGTAGTGGCAAGGCGACGCTTAAAATTGTGGGTTCGATCCCCCCAAACCCCCCGATGAATTGCAATTCATCGGGGGGCTTAAGAAGGGAGCCCCCCTTGGAAAGGGGGGTTGGGGGGATCTGAACCGTCGCAGCTAAAAAGCAAAATATAGTATAAGCTACCTTCTATTTTATCTTGAAATTGAAATGCAAACCATGCAAACCAGGTCAGAGCAAATAGAGCAAATTGTCGTTACTGCCAAACAAATGCAGGCGATCGAAGGGCGAGTCTTTGAGGCGGGAATGCCCGTAGCCGCTTTAATGGAAAAAGTCGCGGGATTGATTGCCCGTCGCATTGAAATCATTTATCCCAAAGGCCGCGCTGGTATATTAGTCGGCCCAGGCCACAATGGCGGCGATGCCTTGGTCGTGGCTCGGGAGCTGCATTTTAGAGGCCATCCCGTTACTATTTATTGCCCTTTTACCAAGCTCAAAGAACTAACAAAATACCACGCTCGCTATGCAGAGAGTTTGGGAATTCCTTTTTATGAAGAGATTGCCCCCCTGCAAGATTGCGACTTTTTAGTAGATGGTTTGTTTGGATTTGGGTTAGAGCGACCTATCCAAGATCCGATCGCCGGGGCTATTAAGGAAATCAATCAGCGATCGCAACCCGTGCTGAGTATCGATATTCCCTCGGGACTGCATTCGGATACCGGACAAGTGATGGGCATTTGCTTGCGCGCAACTCGCACTTTCTGTTTGGGCTTGTGGAAGTTGGGATTGCTCCAAGACTCAACATTAGAATATCTCGGCGATGCGGAGCTGATTGATTTTGACTTGCCCCTAGCAGATATTTGGGCAGTGCTGGGAAATCCTCCGGCTATACAGCGCATTACTAATACATCGGCGATCGCCAATTTGCCCTTGCCCCGCCCGCCCGCCGCTCACAAGTATCGGCTAGGACATTTGCTCCTAATTTGTGGCTCGCGCAAATATGGGGGAGCGGCGATTTTAGCAGGACTCGGCGCTAGAGCCAGTGGAGTGGGAATGCTTTCTATTGCAGTGCCGGAATCTCTGAAATCTATATTAAATAGTCATTTGCCAGAGGCGCTTATTGTCGGCTGTCGGGAAACGGAAAACGGGGCGATCGCTAGTTTGCCCGAGGAAATTGATTTGAATTCATACGCGGCGATCGCTTGCGGTCCGGGTCTGAGTCGCGATGTCGCATCTTTAGTAGAAAGAGTCTTAGCTAGCTCTGCTCCTCTGGTCTTAGATGCCGATGGTTTGAATATTCTGTCCCAGTTGGGCGCTGCCACTTTATTAAAAAGAGAGGCTCCTACTATTCTGACTCCCCATCTCGGAGAATTTAAGCGCTTGTTTCCGCATCTGACCGAGCAACTGGGCGATCGGACTCGCGCTGTGGAGGCGGCGGCGCGGGAAAGCGGTGCAGTGGTAGTTCTCAAAGGGGCAAGGGTGGCGATCGCTCATCCCAACGGCGCAATCTGGATTAATCCCGAAAGCTCTGCGGCACTTGCCCGAGGCGGTAGTGGAGATGTTCTTACGGGTCTGATGGGGGGCCTCATTGCCCAAGCTGCCTCCTCTTCCCAGCAGACTTGGCAGGGCGCAGTTCTGACCTCAGTTTGGTGGCATGCTCGCGCCGCCCAACTCGCCGCTCTGGAAAGAACGGAGCTAGGGGTGGATGCTTTTACCTTGACTCAATACTTGCTTCCGGCGCTGCCAACAAAAAATATCAATCGGAGTCAGAAACCCGGTTTTTTGAACAATACCTTCGCCAAAATCAAAAATGTCTCGATATCATAGGGAGCGGCTCCGGGACGTTGGCGCAGCCAACTCGTGCGAGTAAGCCAAAAAATACCCTATCGTTAACCAATGCCGGATCCCCCCAACCCCCCTTAAAAAGCTTAAAAAGGGGGGCTTAAGACTCTTTTGAAGCGGTCGGAAGGGCGACGACTATTTGACGGGGAGCGTTTCACTTTTGCTACCGGGAGCCCTTAAGGGCTTTGTTTGTGTAGCCGCGCCTTTAGGCGTCAGGCGGCAAGGTACTTTCTTTGAAATGCTCCCTATTTGACGGAGCTTTTGGCGGTTTCTTTATAGGAGCGTCCAAGCCACGCTTCCCGAAAGAGCAGCTCTTGGACTGGACTGAGGCGATCGTAGTCCAGCACCATTTCCGCGATCGCCAGTGCTTCCTCCACTCCCCTATCCCAGCACCTCGTCGGCAGTAAAACTAATGTCTGGAAATGCTTGGATGATAAGGCTGTCACCTCGCTGTAACTTGCGAACGTAGAGATAACCATTAGCAGAAGGCTGTCGGTACAGTTCCAGGCATTGTTTCTTGAGATCGACCAGCCAGACTTCGGCAATTCCCCGATCGCAATAGAGGGCAACTTTCACATCTCGATCGTAGGCAACGGTCGTATCTGCTATTTCAACTAGCAGAAAGATATCCTCTGGCCGGGGATGTGCGGTTGCATAGAAATCTTCGCGGGGTTCGAGCAACGTTACGTCCGGTTGGGGTTCCGAGATATTGTCTAGCTGTACCGGGTCTTGAACTCCAATTAGAACGCGATCCCCCAATTTTAGAGAAAAAAGCTGATTTAACCGCTTCGCATAGGCGGCCTGTCTCGGGCCAATTGGAGACATACGGATGATTTCTCCTTTTATCAATTCCAAGCGATCGTCTTCTCTGAGAATACCGGCTTCCGTCATTTGGTGGTATTCCCGGACTGTAAACTGTCGCCTCAGTAGCGTGACAGGCATCTTCACCTCCTTCAATCGGCTGCTAAATTTCTGCTGGCGGATGCAGACCAGGCATAACCAACAGACCGCGCAAATTAATTATCAACTTCCCGAATTGCAGCGAGCTTTATCAAAGCTTCTAGCCATTTAATTTACACCTTATATTATAGAAACATATCCGTCAGCTTTCAGCAGGCATTAAACCAACTTTGCCCTTGTTGCGATCGCTCCCGAGCGTGCCAAATAGCAGCTCCTTCGTCATAAGGCAAAATCTGCATCGTCGCCCGAGTATAGTCGAGCCCGGCAAAAACGGCGCGGCGCTTTCGGGACTCAGGCAAGCGTAGCGCACCGTAAAGCATTTCATGCAGCGAAACGCTTGCCAGAGCCAAATCGCCAGCGAATCGATCTATATTTGCACGAACCAAAGGGTTCGGTACGGGACGAGCTAATTCAGATACAACATTAGTATCCAGTAAAAATCTCATCATTCATCCCAACTAAACTCACGACCTGGGGAACGTTCGCGAAGCGTCTCCGTAAGGAGAATCGCGAACATCCCCCCAAATTTCATCCGGATCGATATCCAGTTCTTCGACGGCATACTCCTCGCGCCATTGGACGATCGCCTCCCACAGATTCCCGGGCTTCGGCTGCGATTCTTCTACAGAGACGCCTTTGGGTTCCTCAGCCTTCAAGCGCAAAGATTCTAGAATACCGACAGCCTCGCTTAACATTTCTTGAGGCAATTGGTCAACTAACTCAATGGCTCTTTGGCGCAGTTGTGCAGTCATATTAAATATAGCCATTTAATTTACACCTTATATTATACAAACATATCCGTCAGCTTTCGGCAGACATTAAGGTAACTTTGCCCTTGCCGAGATGGGAGCATTTCACTTTTGTATAGCACTACGCAAATGAGTTAAGACATTTATAAACGCTCGTTCCTTAGTCAGAGACTACCTTTGACTTTTTACTTTTGACTTTTGACTTGCGCGTAGCGCTATAACGGGGCAGCCCTCTGGGCGAGAGTTTGTGTAGCCGCGCCAGCCGCCAGCCCCTTGGGCTTACGCCCAAGGGGCTGGCGGATAGATACGAAATTGAAATGCTCCCAGCCGCGATCGCTCCACCGTAGCAGATTAAATTAAGCAAAAGGATTGCTCGGTCGATCTAGTATTCCTTTTAGAGCCCGGTATTGTTCTGGCACATAGACATCTTGGGGACGATCCTCCAGCCAAGCCTCGGTTTTGGCTACAGGCAGATGGCCTCGCTCCCACCTCCCTCGCTCCCACCTCGCGGCGCTGTTTCGTCTTCTGTCCCATAAGGCCAAGGTCATCTCCGTATTTACTCAGAGCCAAAGCCAATTTTTTCTCAAGGCCAGCCCGGTAATTTACAGCAAAAGATTGCAGAGATATAGCGTTTCTCAAATGAAAGAAAACGTAGGGGCGACAGCATCCCCGAAGTATCTCTTAGCTCCGAACGGGAATTTCCGTGCTGGGATGCTTCGCCCCAGAAACCTCACATCCATTTGAGAACCGCTATACTTTCCTAGCTTCTGCAACCCTCGAATCTCATAGCTGGCGAGGCTTTTGGAGGGGTTATAATCCTGCAAAAATGGGTTATTGCAGTTACCCTCTTGCCTTTTAGAAAAAATGGTGGCAATAATAATAAGTACCAACTTGATTTCGATAGGGGAAGCCATCAGGGGCATCTTCATCTACAGGGGGGAGCTATTGGGGGCATCTTTATCTCAATTATCTCCCCAACCCGATCGAGCTAGATTGACATCATCTCAATTTTGCCAGTTTCTGAGGGAGGACAAGCAATTCTGTTTCTCCCTCAATTCTTTGACTATTGAGGCGATCGCTCTGGCAGATTAGCAAAAATTATTTATTATATAGCACTACCGATTAAGGGAACGGACAGTTACAAATCTCAAAGAGTGCGTATGGCAGGACTTTAGCTGACTGCTGAGCAATGACAGCTAATAGCTTACTGCTATAGCAGCAAGCGAATTGCTTAGAACAATTCCAAAATGCCAAGACGATAATTTGCAAGGCTTTGGCTAATTGCTGTTGGGCGTTGCCCTGCACGGTTCTTCTGAGCTGAGAGCTGACTGCTGACTGCTATATTGCCAATAATACGCATAATTTTCCGCGCTGGCCTTCCGCTTGAAAGCAGCCGCTACGTCAAAAAGGAAAAGAGCGAAACAAGACTTGGTAGCGATCGCTGTAAAACTATTGAATCTAATCCCATGAAAGAAAAAGTATTGATTGTCGATGACAACAGTAACAATAGGTTCTGCTTGAGAGATTTTTTGCGATACGAAGATTTTCATGTACTTAGTGCTGACAATGGTTTAAAGGGCTTGCAGTTGAGCAAAGACTTTCTGCCAGACCTGGTTGTCTGCGACATTAAAATGCCAAAGCTGGATGGCTATGGATTTCTCCAGCAATTACGCGCTGATGTAGCAACAGCCGACATTCCCTTTATATTTCTGACTGGGTTAGATTCCTTAGCTAGTCGCTCTCAAGCTCGGGAACTGGGGGCGAACGATTATCTCGTAAAACCAGTTCGCCTAAATAAAATACTACAAACTATTAACGCTTGCCTCGAAAGAACTGCGATCGCCGCAATTGTTTAGGCTTGAATTTTATAAGGGCGAAGCATTGGCGCACAAACTCGTACAAAAGAGCGCTCGGCGTGCTTTGCGAATTGAAGAGTGTAGAGACTTTCCGGCCGTATGCGCTCTTTGGGCAGAGATCTCCTGAGCCCGCTCGCCCTGAGCGGAGACGCCCCCACACAAGAGCACCCGCTTGTGTGGGGTGTGGGGTGCTCTTGTGTAGGGAAACTTCATACTATTTCCCGACCGCTTTCGGGAGCTGGAAAGTCCTACGGGAACTCTGGATTCGGGTTTCAATTAGGAACGATTCCGGTTGTCAAAAAAAACGGTGACAACCCCTCATCACCAACACCCTACCCCACACCCCACACCCTACACCCCACACCCTACTTTTTGAGTTGGCGATCGAGAAACTGCGCCAGCTCTTTTTGCCATTGAGCAGCATCAAAGAAGAGCAGGGAACCATGTCCGGCTTCGGCAAAGCTGACCAACTTCTTAGAGCCCGAGATAGCAGTTAGGGACTTGCGCAAAAATAAAGTACCAGTCTCTAAGCGTTCTTTGACCGTCACCGTTCGGGCGCTCGCGGAGTCGTAGGCGAAAGCCTGCCCTCCGGGGCATAGCCCAATAACCGGTACATTATTAACTTGCAAGTCCCTTACCTCTGCGATCGACCTGCATCGCTTCGATTATCCTTCCTCTAATCTAATATTTCTTGGAGAAAAGCGCCTCACATCAATTTGAGAAACGCTATAACTCATTTGCGTAGTGCTAGATCGAATCGGTTTAATTACCCATAAATACCGTAGGGGCGGTGCCCCTACAAACTGTGACTGCTTAACCGGATTTGATATAAGATCATCCGTTTTGGATTGGCAAAAACTCTTTGGTGTCTGGAGAGTAAGTCCAGGCAATACCAGCGGGATCTTTGGTACGACTCCAGGCAATAAAGTCGGGTTTGGATCTGTGGTTGCGAATCGTGCCGGCATGGACTCCAAAGCGATCGGCGAGTTGGGATTGATTTAGCGATCGCGGCACTTTGGCGGCGGAGTCAGCAGAGATCCCCGAAAGTTGCTTGAGTTCTGGCGACTCGGAGGAGTCCCAGCCAGAAACCTTAACGCTGGAGAAGCAATAGACAATTCCGCCGCTGGTGTTGACTTCAAAATCGGCACCAAATTCTCCGGCTCGTTCTTGCAAATACTTCTGGGCTTCCAAGCCGGTGATGTTGGCAGCGATCGCGAAATCCAGAGTAGTCACCCGACCCTGATGCTCTTGCAGAATCTGGTAAAAAATTTCATTAAGCTGCTCCAAATGCTCCTGCTGTTTCGCTTGAAAATATTTCCAAAGCCCCCCGATGGTGAGTAGTAACCCTATAGCCAGCAACCAGCGCCAAGCCCAGACGATGAGAGCCATACCCAGAGCGGCGGGCAATAGGATCGTGAGAGCAGAGCGCGGTGACGAAGGTCCATTTCCGGTCATTTGCTTGCGATTATCGCGATTCTGTTCTGGCATCTTACTGGCATTTTATATTTAAATATAGAGTCATTCCAGGACCTAGCCCAGATGTTGACATGGCATTTAATTACACAGCACTTACGCAAAACATCCTTGCTTTGGTTGTTTGTAGGGGCAATCCCCCCGCGATAGCCCCGATCGCACTTTGTCGTTGCGCAAGTTCTATTACATTACCAAATCCATAGAATAGCTTGAATTTGACGGGTAGCAATTATGGAACCACAAGCCCAGAACAAACAAGATATCGAATGTCTCACTCTGCGCGCTCTGCTCGATCGCCTGCGCGTCCCGATTATTATTGGCGTATCTGGGGACAGCGGCAGCGGCAAAACCACCTATAGCAATGGCATTCGCCGCCTTCTTGGTAAAGATATTGTCAGTAACATTGAAATGGATGGCTATCATAAGGAGGACCGCCAGCAGAGAAAAATTAGCAAACGCCTGCCCTTAGACCCGGAAGCCAATCATTTAGACTTGCTCGCCGAACATTTAAGGGAACTAAAAAAAGGGCGGTCTATAAAAGTCCCTATTTATAACCATACCACGGGCAAATTCGAGCCGCCCGCGTCCTTTTCTCCCACCCCGATTGTCATCATAGAAGGTCTGCATGCTCTTTACCCAGAGTTGCAGCCGATGCTAGACTTCAGCATCTATGTCGATCCCGATCGCGATGTCAAGTGGAAGTGGAAATACGAGCGGGATGTCAAGAAGCGAGGCCATGATTCCCAAGCGATAGTCGCAGAAATGCTGGCTCGGGAAGCCGCTTATAAGCGCTGGATTGATTTCCAAAAAACCAACGCTACAACAGTCATTAAACTACATCAAAGTCAGGTCAAACAATTGGGGCGCTACGAATTTAATGGCCAATTACCCGAAGGAAGCCTCAAAGTGGAAATGATGATAGAACCGGCACCGACATCGCTACCGACTTTGCCCCTGCCTTTTGACTTAGCGGCAATGCTAGGAAGCAAACAACCACCTTTTCTGCTTGCCGCCGTGCCCAGTATTTATTGGGGGCGACAAGTTATTACTATTCACATCGATGGCCTTCTCTCTCCAGATACAATTGCCGAGTTAGAAAAGCATATTGTTTATTTAACTGGTATCCCAGTAGAGCAAGCAATTCCCAAGCAGCAACACGAACGAGTATCCGCTGTTGAGTTTGCCCAATTGTTAATTGCTTGGCGCTTTTTAGAGCAAGTTAATTCTTTATTAGCAATTCCAAATTCATAGTTGCAAAAAAACTACAACTTATAAGTAAGCGACCCGGGCTAGCATAAGTCAAAATCAATACGCAATAGCGGGCCTTTTTTTCTGGGCTTCTTCTTGCGGCTCTCTTGGATCTATAGTGGCGAAGCGGCCTATGTTTAACGATAATTCAATTAATTCAATAGTTGCAGCCCTCTGGTTCCAATTATTTGGTATCGTTTGTAACTTTTCCACCCTAAATTCAGGAGAGCCCTCCTTGGATTGCCCCCAAACAGTCAAGATAGGCATTATCCCTTACCCAATAGAGCCCTGCCAATAGGTTCCACGGATAAATTGCATTTCCTATAATAGAGAAAACTAGCAATCAATCGCCAGTATGACTTCATTTGCAAACGGGCAGCCCGCGTTCGCGAAGCGTCTCCCTAAGGAGATCGCCCGCACCGAGCGAGGACTGGCGATCGCGGGAACTTGCATTACCCTTTACGAGGTGATGGACTATATTAAAGCTCAATACCCACCAAAATTTATTGGCGGTATTCTAAAAATAAGTGACGAGCAATTGAATGCGGCTCTGTTGTATATTGAAGCCAATAGTGCTGAAATCGAGAAGGAGCATAAGCTTATCTTAAAAAAATTGCAAGAGGGCAATAGCGAATAATAATTATATGGAAAAAGGGGGTAACAAGGCAATTATCCGCGATCGCTACTCTCGGTCAAGTGTAAAATACCATACACCGCTTTATATAAAATGCCCTACCACCTCTCTGCTACGAAACTCCAAAACTATCATCAATGTCCTAGGGCGTATTACTACCAATACGAGCGAGGGCTGGTGGATAAAAAGTCTTTCGGTGCCCCTGCGTTTGGGCGCACTTTGCACAAAGCCCTGGAAAAATTCTATTGGAATTGGCACTACAACGAGCCCAAGCCGCCGGTGAGTTGGATGGTAAGGTGTTGGGAAAGCGTCAACGGCGAGCTGAGCGGCGAACTGCAGTACGAAGGCCAGGATATTTTAGAAAACTATTATTACGAATTTGTCGCTACCTTGGATGCTCTCAAAAAACCCTTCGCCGTCGAAGGCAGAATTAGCGCCCTTGTCAGTTTCTGCAATGTCGAGTTTAAAATAACGGGTCGCTACGATCGCCTGGATTGGCTCGACGACGGCTTGGAGCTAATCGATTATAAGTCAAGCAAAAATATCAAAATATTTGAAGACGAAGAAATCGACCTGCAATTGGGGCTGTATTACCTGGCGCTAGAGAAAACTTACCATCGCGCTCTCAAGCAGATGAGCTTGATTTACCTCAGACATAGAGAAGTCATCCCCTTTGAAGTAACCCCCGCTCGCAAGGAAGAAGTGGAAAGAGAAATAGGAGAGTTGGCAGGGCAACTGCGCCTGGATACCGAGTGGGAAACGAATCCGGGGGAACATTGCGGTCGCTGCACTTACCGGCAATATTGCCCCGCCGTCACCGAGAACCCGGAGCCTTTGCCGGAAAATGCCAAGCAACTAAAACCTTTGCAACTCAGTCTTCTTTAATCGGCGGAGCTTGAATCGGCAGGATGTTCCAGAAAATACTGGCCGCTACCATTTTTTCCACATCACAAATCCACAGCCAAATTCCCAAACCCATCCACCTAAAGGGAGATGGGCCGGGGGGGCTGTACTGTCAAATGTGAGATCGCTCCATCTTATCCATTGCCCTCCTTTGCGCCAGCCGACCATTTCGCCAAAGGCTTTCCATGTTTCCGAGTGGAAAGTTATGGTGCCGCCGAGTTGTTTGTATATGCGAGACTGGACGGAAAAACCAAAGCGATCGCTAGAAGCTTTCACCCAAAGGCGATCGATAGTGCGCAGGTCTTTCCAGGGGAAGTTTTCTATATCTTCAATCCCGAGCCAACCCTGAGCAGTCCGCCCCGTCACTTCTAGCATTTTGTCGCCGGTTTCGATATCTGCCTCTTGCCACTGGCCTGCTGCCAAGAGATCGCGCAGTCGGCTGTAGTCAATGCCCCTAGCACTTTCCAGGGGGATGTTGCTTGCCAGTTGGGAAACCTCTATTTTGGTAGAGACTGGCGGGACTTGGTTTGGAGTAACTGGAGTAATCTTGCCTGGAAGAACCAAGAGATTTAGAGTCATCAAAACTTCTTTTGCCGATTGATGGCGTCTTTTAGCACTTGGTTGCAGCATTTTGTTTAAAAGCTGGCGCAGTTGTTTGCTCGGCTTTTCGGATAAATACTGTTGCCATACCCATTTGCCTCGATCGGCATCGAACAGGTCAACGGGATCGACCCCAGTCATTAAGTGGATGCAAGTTACTGCCAAACTATAGATATCGCTAGCAAAGGTAGCTTTACCCAACAACTGTTCGGGAGCTATATAACCAGCGGAACCAACAATAGTACCTTTCCTGGTTAGAGCGCTCTGGGTGGCTAGCTTAGCAGCACCGAAATCGACTAAGACCAGAGCTAAATCGCTTTTTCTGCGAATAATATTTTCCGGCTTAATATCGCGATGTATGACCTGTCGTTCTTGGCAAAATTGCAGCACTGGCAGCAAATCGGTCAGTAGCTGTTCGATCTGGTCTTCTGCAAACGCGCCTTGCTCCAGTTCTTGCTGCAAATTTTTTCCATCTATAAATTCCTGGACTAAATACTGCTGTCCTTGCTGGGAAAAATAAGCAAACAACTCGGGAATTTGGTCGTGTTTGCCCAAGCTCTCCAACCTCACTGCTTCCTGCTCGAACAGCTCGGCGGCTTTTTGTTCGTTAGCAGTTTCTTGACCTTGGGGCAAAAATTGCTTTATAACGCAAAGAGGTTGGGACGGTTTGTATTCGTCGCAGGCTTTGAAAGTGCGACCGAACCCCCCCTGACCGATAATTTCGAGGGCGCGGTAGCGATCGCCCAGAAGCAATAACGATCCGCACCGCTCGCAGAACTTAGTCCTTGGCCGGTTTTGGTGCAGGCAATCGGGATTAAGGCATTGAGTCATAATTTATTTTCGATTTTGGATTTTGGATTTTGGATTTTGGAAACCTTATCCAAGCGAAACTTATACGCTCCGAGCATACTTCGCCGAGAGGCTTTCCATTCCTAGCAATCTTTTTTCCATTGGACTTACCTATAATACCGATATTTAGTGGTTTGTAGGAGCAATCCTCCTGCAAGCCCCAAAGGCGATCGCGCTCGGTGACTTCTGGGAAAGAAAGTAACGCTCGCAGGCGTCTGTCGGGAGGTGACAAAGTTCCCCTCTTGGGAGGGGTATCGGAAGTAATGTTCGCATGAGGTATCTTCATTATCGGGAATCGCCTAAATCCCTTCCCAATCCGGGCAATCTTCAGAATGCCAACCGTAAGGGTGTATGCCGCAAACAACTATATTGCCACCATAGACGTAGCCGTGATAATTTTTGCAACCGATGCAAGCAGGATATTTCTCAGCCGTTGGTACCACAGGATTAAAAAACAGCTCGAAATCATGTATCGCTTCTGGCTCTGTTTCTTCTGTTTCTTCTGTTTCCTGTATTTCTGCTTCTGCCTCTGCCTCTTCCGGTTGTAGTTCTAGGACTGGGGGAGCGGGGTCGGATTGCCCGCGAAGCAGCTCTTCGCTCTCAGGGAAAATCACCTCTTGCGATAGCCCCGTTGCTTCATCTAATAACTCAAAAATTTCTTCGGGAATTTGGAGTAAAGTACCGACCGTATCGCCGATGTTATCCGATACGCTCTCCAAACATTGCTCTAAACATTGCTCTAGCTCCCGAGCAACATCGTCTGCTAGTTCTTCCAGCATTTTTAATAAATCTCTTGGCCAATCTTCCATAAGAAAATCTGAAACCTTAGCCTAAAATAGCTAGTCTTTCTGTAGGCGACGGAGTTCTTCTTGGAGATCTTGCACCTGTTGGCGTAGGGTATCTACATTATTATTTTTCGGTTTATTATTCTTCGGCTCGTTATTCTTCGGTTCTTCTTGGGATGGCTCTTCCTCGTCATCTTCAAGAATCTCAATACTACGCGGCTCTTTAATGGTTTCTTCCGTGGGGGGCTCCACTGGAGTCCGTTGACCCTGAGTCATCGCCTCCTCTACAAATCGGCGGGCCTCTTCCGTACTCATCTCCCCTCTTTCTACCATTTCAGCCGCGAGCTTTTCCGCTTGGGCTCGCAGTTCTGTTAACTTGCCGCCAGCTTTTTCCCCAGCGTAGGTAGCAAGACCCACTCCAAGGTAAAAAGCTTTTTGAAACATATCTCCGAAACCAGGCATTACTACTTCCCGCTTAAGAGCGATCGCTTGTTGTGCAATGACTACAGCATAGGACAGAACTCGACAAACTGCCCACCGCAGATAGGAGTCAAAACAAGGCCCGATCAAAAAAGTAGCCAAAAAAAAGTGACCCGGATTCCACGCCTGCCACAAGCATCCCGTATTGCTGCTCCGATCAAGGCCTGACAAGGTTTGGGCGTTGGAGCCGCATGGGTCCGAGTCGATTTCTACTATAACATGCTCTCGGGAAAATTGACAAGTTTTTTTCAAAAAAATTTATTCGACCACAATCCGCCATTCATGGAGCTGATATTTTACGCAGCTATTCACCACCAATGGGTCCTCAGCTACGATCGCCCGAGCCTCCTCAATTGACTCCGCTTCAAACAGGAGCATCCCGCCTCCGAACTCTGCCCAGTAGCCAGTTTTGGCTCTATGTCCTTTGGCAATTAAATCCCGGACGTAGGCTTTGTGGGCTGGGACGTAGCGATCGAAAGTGGCTTTATCGACGATGCCTTCCTCAATTTTGACAAACCAGGGCATTTTCTTTTTTCCTTATCAAAGAACAGCGAATGCACGTTTACAACTATTGGAGAGATAATAAACGAGCAATACGCATATTTGGTTAGGGCAATTTAAAGTCTAGGGGCTTTCTGGCATTCGCCCCGGAGAGCCTTAATTTTGCACGTCCGTACTCTGACAATTTTAAGCTTGACAGTCCACTAGGACTTAAGCAACGACAAAGAGCGATTCTCCTTGCGGAGACGCTTCGCGAACGGGGCAATCGCGGGGGGATTGCCCCTACAAATACTAGATATAGACAGTTTGCGTAAGTCCTGTCCACTAGAGGCGAATGGCATAAGTGTGGCGCAGATATCGCGGAGATACGACCAAAGCTGAATATGCGATCGCCAAAGCAATGGCTACGATTTGGGCTTCCGCCGCAATGCAAGCGATTACGAACTGGTAGCGAATTTTTGGCTAGCCAGAATTAACCAGCAAGAATTTGTTCGTTCAGTTACCCAAAAATATGCTCGCAAAAACCCGATCGCGACGGTGCAAAAGGAAGGGTTTGATATTGAAGAGGAAGAAACCCTGGCCTATGCGACAGTGCGAGTGCTTGTTTCCCGATAGGTTTAGTTTGGGCGTTTTCATTGGCTTAAGAAGAGAGCATGACGTTTCCCTACACCCTACACCCTACACCCTACACCCTACACCCTACACCCTAGCTAGTTGACGCCCCAGCATCCCCAGCTCTTTTCTCGTCGCAAATATTAAAGAACGGAGCAAGAGAAGGAGGTCGTCCCCTTTAGGACTTGTAACCAGTTAGTCCAAGCTAGGACTCGATTCCAGTCCCCAATGCTGTTTGAGGAAATGTTGGTACATGGTTTCCCGCATCATCATTTGTTTGTAGGTTTCTTTGAGAAAATGCTTGGCTTGATCCAAGTTCATTTGGTCCACTTGGCTTTCAAAGGCCCGGATACTAAATTGCTGTTCCAAGGAGAATTCAATTGGTTCGCTCATCACAGCCTCCTAACAAAAGTCGATAGGTTTAGTCTGGTTTGACCAGAATTTTCAGCTTTTTACGGCGATCGCCTGTCCGTTTCAGGATTCCCCCAAACCCGTCAAGCGCTTTATATTACATATTGTAACAAATGATTGACAAAATGCGCAACTTGCCCTGTTCCCTCTATTGACAAATGATGACAAACGGCATGGGGCGCCATTACCTGCCCATTGGGCATTGGGCATTGGGAAGAGCGGAATTGGGCATTGGGCATTGGGTATTGGCCCTAAAGCTCTTAGACCTCCCACACCTCGTAGGCGGCCTCCCACCCTCCCCCCACACAAGAGCACCCCACACCCTGCCCAAGGCATTGGGTATTGGCCCTAAAGCTCTTAGACCTCCCACACCTCGTAGGCGGCCTCCCACCCTCCCCCCACACAAGAGCACCCCACACCCCACACCCCACACCCTGCCCAAGGCATTGGGTATTGGCCCTAAAGCTCTTAGACCTCCCACACCTCGTAGGCGGCCTCCCACCCTTCCACTCTCCCCACACAAGAGCACCCCACACCCCACACCCTGCCCTATGCCCCATGCCCCATGCCCCATGCCCTAATAGCAATAGAATAGTCTCTAGAAATTGCCGATAATGTTCGCCCCGATCGTTTTGTGAAGATTGCGGTTATTTTTATTTTTAGTTGTAGCCTTTTTGACCAAAATGGTTTTGCAAATACAACTGGAACATCTGCAAGCAATCCGCGCTCATGCCGAAAGCACTTATCCCGAAGAGTGCTGCGGTTTGTTGCTGGGAAAATTTACCAGCGATCGCAAAGAAGTCTTAGAAGTCAGACCCACTAAGAATGCTTGGCAAGAGGACACTGCTCGGGAGTTGGGGCAAGAGCTGGCGGCCTCGGAAACTATAGCTCCTTTAACAAAAGAACGCCGCTATATTATCGAACCCGCCGAAATGCTACGGGTTATCAAGGAAGCTCGAAGCCGCGACCTGAGCGTAATTGGCGTTTATCACTCCCATCCAGACCATCCAGCCATTCCCTCAGAATGCGATCGGCAACTAGCTTGGCCTGAATATTCCTATATAATTGTCTCCGTCCCCCAAGGCAAAGCTGGAGAAATTCTGACTTGGAACCTCGACGAAGAAAACCAGTTCCAAGCGGAGAGTTTTGAATTTTGAATTCGGGGAATTGGGAAGAGCGGAATTGGGCATTGGGCATCGGGCATTGGGCATTGGGGCATCGGGCATTGGGCATCGGGCATTGGGCATCGGGCATCGGGCATTGGGCATCGGGCATTGGGTTTATATTATTTCCTCCAAGTCTCCCAGTCCCCAAGTCCCCTTGTCTCCAAGTCCCCTTGTCCCCCAGTCCCCTTGTCCCCCAGTCCCCCAGTCCCCCAGTCCCCTCGTCCCCCGGTCTCCCGGTTTCCCTATCCTCCGGTCCCCCGGTTCCCCTATCCTCCGGTCCCCCTGCCCCTTGTCTAGGGTGATTATCTTGTGGGCTTTTTCACTCTCAATGTGACATATGGGGCTCGAAGCGCTCTCTTAATCGCGAAACCTCCGTCCCTGTAAGACTTTCGAGCCCTCGATAGCGGTCGGGAAATAGTATGAAGTTTCCCTACACCCCCACACCCCACACCCCACACCCTACCCCTTGTCCCCATTGCCACTCGCCTCCAAGATTTGATATTAATAAGAGAATTCCTAAGCAATCAGCGCGAAAACGCCCATGCTAAATCCCAACCTGGAGGAAATCCAGCTATCTCAGGATGACTACGCACGCTATTCCCGCCACTTGATCCTCCCGGAAATTGGAGTGGAGGGGCAGAAACGGCTCAAGACAGCGAGCGTGCTTTGTATCGGCACCGGGGGACTAGGGTCCCCATTACTCCTGTATCTGGCTGCAGCGGGTGTGGGGCGGCTTGGAATAGTCGATTTTGATGTGGTCGATAGCTCCAATTTGCAGCGCCAAGTCATTCACAGCACTTCTACGGTCGGCAAACCGAAAATAGAATCGGCGAAAACCAGGATTCTGGAAATAAATCCTTACTGCCAAGTTGACTTATACAACACTCGTATCAGTTCTGAGAACGCCCTAGAAATTATCGAACCCTATGACATAGTGGTGGATGGAACCGATAATTTCCCGACGCGCTATTTAACGAACGATGCCTGCGTTTTGTTGGACAAGCCAAATGTTTATGGCTCCATCTTCCGCTTTGAAGGTCAGGCGACGGTCTTTAATTACCAAGGAGGTCCGAACTACCGCGACTTGTATCCCGAACCACCGCCGCCGGGAATGGTTCCTTCCTGTGCGGAAGGAGGCGTTTTGGGGATTTTGCCGGGAATTATCGGGCTAATCCAGGCGACAGAGACGGTAAAAATTATCCTCGGTTCTGGCAAAACTCTGAGCGGACGGCTCTTGCTCTACAATGCAATGGATATGTCATTCCGAGAGCTGAAGTTGCGGCCGAACCCAATGCGCCCGGTTATCGAGAAATTAATCGATTACGAACAGTTCTGCGGAATTCCCCAAGCAAAAGCCCAGGAGGAAGAACAAAAGATGAGCGTTCCCGAAATGACTGTGAAAGACTTGAAAGAATTGCTCGATAGCGGTACGGACGATTTTGTCTTGCTAGACGTGCGCAACCCCCACGAGTACGATATTGCTCAAATTCCCGGCTCGGTGCTGGTGCCGTTACCGGAAATCGAGAACGGCCAAGGGGTTGAAAAGGTGAAAGAATTAGTAAACGGTCACCGCTTGATAGCTCACTGTAGGTCAGGAGCGCGGTCTGCCAAGGCTCTCGCTATTCTCAAGGAAGCGGGAATTGAGGGCACCAATGTTAAGGGGGGTATTCTCGCTTGGAGCGAGGAAATCGACCCATCCGTGCCTCAGTATTAAGGGGTGTAAGGGTGTAGGGTGTGGGGTGTAGGGTAAAGTTTTAAGTTTTGGATGTTCAAGAGTTAACAAGCCTTGAACTTAAAACTTAAAACTTAAAACTCCCCGCAATGCCTAGTATTAAAGACAGGACTTACGCAAAGACTTGATTTGTAGGGTGCGCATTGCGCACCAGAAACTATATATAGCGGTTCTCAAATTGATGTGAGGTGTCTGGGGGATGCAATATCCCAGTGCCGAAATTGCCGTTTAGAGCTAAGAGATAGTCAAGGGGGATGCTGTCGCCCCTACATTTTCGTTCATTACACTTATTTGAGAAACGCTATACAACGTTAGACCTGATTTGCGTAAGTCCTGAAAGACTGTAGCTGTAGGGTGTGGGGTGTAGGGTAAAGTTTTAAGTTTTGAATGTTGAATTTAAAACTTAAAACTGACAACTCCCCCAATGCCCAATGCCCAATGCCCAATGCCCAATGCCCCAATAAATAAATGAATAAATCTAGTGGCACTGATGCGATCGCCCCCCCACAGAGCCAAAATATTCTTTGGCGGAAAGTTTGGGCGCTGACCGCACTACAGGGAACTATTACTCTAAGTTGGGTCTTTTATAAGCTCTATCTAAAGTCCCTATTGGTTGACTTTGGCTTGCCCGAAAATATGGCGGCTGGGATACTGCTGCTAGAAGATGCTCTGGCTGTGGTTATCGAACCCTTGATGGGCGGGCTCTCGGATGGGAGCATGCGCTGGATGGGGACTCGATTTCCCTTTATCTCGGCGGGAGTTATTCTATCGTCGGCGCTATTTGTTTCTATCCCAACCCTAACGACTTTTGTCGAGCCAGAACCAGACAGTTGGGTCAGATGGCTGTTGCCTGGATTGCTGGTAATGTGGTCTTTGGCAATGACGGTATTTCGCTCTCCCGCATTGACATTGCTGGGGAAATATGCCAGCCCCCGAAATTTACCCAAAGCGTCGAGTTTGCTTACGTTGGTAGGCGGCATAATTGTCGCGATCGCTCCGATATCCAATCAATTTATACTCGGTCTCGGGCCGGGACCAACATTTACGATCGCTTCCATTAGTATGTTGGGAACTGCTGCGGTACTGCGAGCGGTAGATGCTACGGAAACAACTGCATCGGGAAGCAGCAATGAAAGCAGCAATCTAGAAGAGCCGCCAATAGCCCAGGAAGCGGACAAACCCGTAGCGGCACAACCAAAACACCTGTTTCTGGCCTTGGCATTAATTTTTGTAACAAGCATTACTCTGAGTTGGGGGTCGGGTTTTTTGATGGAAACTCTCAAAAGCTTGATAGCCGAATTGGGAGGAAATGTACAATGGCTAACTTTTGCTGTGGCGATCGCCCTAGCTCTGACAGCAGTTCCCGCCGGTTATTGGGCAGAGCGACTGGGCAACCGTCTAGCCATGTTAATTGGCATTGGCCCCTGTATGGGATTGTTATTGCTAATGGGCTTCGTACCAAACGGAGCAATATTCGCGATCGCAGCTATTGGTTTGGTAGCTTTCTTCAATTTGGTCAGAAATGGCGGACTTCCTTTGGCTATTTCTCTAGTTCCGCCTCAAAGAATTGGATTGGCGATTGGAATATATACCGCAGGTATTAAGGCAGCAGGCATTTTAAAGGGGACAGCTTTCAGTCCCTTTGGCGAGATGAATTTAGTTAAAGGAGCGATCGCCGGTTCCATTGCTTTTGTCGCTGCCAGCAGTTTTATTGCTGCCAGTCGCCTTGTTCAACCCGCCGACTCCGTTTAATATAAAGTCCGGTTGAATACCCGCAGAAAAAATTTAGAATCTCCCGTAGGACGGGCGTCCGAAAAGTCCCTTGGGGCGGGGGGGACAGGCGGGACGGGCGTCCATCGAAATTGGATAATTTGTTTTTTTGAATTCCCTAAAAGCTGACTGCTGACTGCAGCAGAGCTGATAGCTTACTGCTATAAATATTTCTCTCTCGCTTCCCCGTAGGAAAGGCAACGGAAAAGTCTCTGGGCACCGGACAGGCGGGACGGGCGTCCATCGAAATTGGATAATTTGTTTTTTTGAATTACCTAAAAGCTGACTGCTGACTGCTGACTGCTGACTGCTGACTGCTGACTGCTGACTGCTGACTGCTATACAGGACTTACGCAGATATTGTTAAGTAATATAACATCAAATTGTTAAGTAATATAAAAAATTTGCAGATTCGATCGCATTGAGAGGGGATACTAAGAATAGGCAAAATTGAGGATACAGATATGCTAGGTCCTTTACAGGAGGCCAGACGACATCAATCTCGAATCAAACAGTCACAAATATCGGCAGGGCGGGGAACGAGAACTCCATACAGCGGCAGCTTCCGCAGTCGTAATGCCTGGATGTTTAAGCAAGAAACAGCTAGGAGCCGGTTTGAAGAACTACCCGATATTTTGGCATCCCTGGAAAGCTTCCAAGAAAAAGGAAGGCTCGGAAGGTAATTTATTTTGGATTTTGAATTTTGAATTTTGGATTGGGCTTCGGAGCTTTAAAGTAAGCGATCGCCCCCGAGGGATGCTTCCCCGTAGGACAGGCGTTCTCCTGAGCCCAACGTTTGGGCTGTCTCTAGGCACCGGACTTTTCCGTTGCCCGTCCTACGAATTTGGGTAATTTATTTCTTGGAATTCCCAAAAATGCCAAAAGCGCCGCAACGAACGCGACTTTCAATCGAGCCCTAACCAAACAACCATTAATGATGTCATCTCTATTGGCCGTCCTACTGACGATAGTCCTATTCTTCGCTAGCTCCCCGCAGGCGATCGCAGCCCCGGTTCCAGGCTGGTACAGCGAATCAGAGGTAGCGACGAAGATTCAGGAGCGCTTTGAGTCTGAATTTGACCGGCTTCCGCGCGCCGAACAAAAACACTATGCCTTGCGCTTGTACCGCATTACTGGGGATGAGTCCTATCTTCAACCGGTCATTGCCGATATCTTAGCAACGGCCTGGTTCGCCTCAGAAGATCTTCAAAGGGCAGCAGAACCCGGGTATGCCCAGTATCGACAGGGTCAGGTTTTGCAACGCAGCCACCCGCATTCCCCTAGGGATTTTCTGCGCCAGGATCTCATGCGTCGAGCCGGAACCATAGCCTTCGATCGCCACCTCCTCTATGAAGTCAACAAAATCAACGAGTACGGTTTATTAGGAACGCCCGGTTTTGAAAATACTGACAAAGCTCTAGATTACCTGCGTCAGGTGGATTGGGCTGCTTTCATGCTAGATCCCGAAGTCATCCAGGGCTTTTCTGCCAAACTGATTAATGACATTTACTATTTAGTCGATTTGGACATCATCGACCTGCGCGAAGCTTACACTCGGGCTTTTCAAGGAGCGTTCCCCCCGGATGACCAGCTCACGGCTAAAGAATTTGAAGCCAAGACCTATGGCCTCACCCACGTCATTTTGTCCGATAGCCGCTATTTCCAGAAAATGGTAGATCCGGTGGAATTTTCCTGGGTATTTGAGTGGTTTGAGAAAAACAGCGATCGCATTCTGCGGGAAAGCAAGCCGGATGTCCTAGCAGAAGTGGCACTATCCTATTTGCTCGCCAACCAGGGCGATCGCCAACTCGTCGCTGGCATCAGACAGGCTTTGGTCTGGGCGTTTAATGACAAGGCTCAAATGATTCCCTCCACTGCCTGTCGAGTTGACCTACGCACGGGGGAACACCGTAATTTAATGGCCTTGATGATTTTCAAATGGGAAAACAAACTTTATCCAGGTCCCCAATTGCTAGAGTTCGATCCCTACCGCCGTCTCTGGCCCGAGCTAACTGTTCGCTAGTCACTTCACTTTAGCGATCCTCAAGGAAACCCCTCCCTGATTATTTGCGGCACGCAAGGGGTCGTAAACATAAAATTCAGCGTCCAGATTCTGGGAAAGGCTAAAGGTTCGATCGGCGGGGGCAGACTGCAAGGCCAAAGTCGGGGTGGCATATTTGCCAGTCCCTGGAACTTTGAGCAACTTTTTACCCAAGCGAATCGTGTATCGGTGTTCCCAGCCAGAGCGGCAATCAGTGCCGTCCAGGCGACAGCCATTTGTAGTGCAGTTGAAGTTCCAGGCGCTGAATAGTCCCCCGTCCTCGGGACCAATGACATGGGATTGATAAATGCCTGCAGCTAGGGGAAGGACAACAGCAGTCTCCCTGGAATGGTTTAGTCTGGCATCAACATTAACCACCGTATCGACCACCGGATCGACTACAGTATCTACCACTGTATGCCCCATCCCCTCTGGGGCAGTCGGTTGAGCCAGTACGGGCATACAGCCAAAGGACAGACTAAGGGAAAGACACGCTAGGGATATAACCCCCATCATTGCTCCCACAATCCGCCCGATCCAAGGGATACTCGCTTCGGTTTTCATGGGCTTTACATAGCTATAGAATTGGGCAGTGAGGTAGGGTGTGGGGTGTGGGGTGTGGGGTGTGGGGTTTAGGGTGTGGGGTGTGGGGTGTGGGGTGTAGGGAAACTTCATCCTAACAAGACTTTCCAGCTCCGCGCGATCGCTCTTCGCAGGAATTTTTCCCCACACCCCACACCCTAAACCCTACACCCTACCTCACTGCCCACACCCTAGTTTAAGCCTCACTGTACTTGGGTTACTAATACGGACACACCCCCCTGGTTATTCTCTACATTCACCTTATCCACCAGATAAAAGCTGATGTCTGCGGGAATGGGGAGTTGCAGTTGGGCATCCTCTGGGCGATGCTTCAGGGCTTCGGCGATCGAGGGATAGCGGCCTACACGTTCCACCCGTCCCAGACCAGGCCGCACATAGTAGCGGTCTTCCCACAGGGTCTTGCGACTCCAAGCATCAAATTTGCCTCCCTCTGCTCGACTGATGACATGGAGGCGATAGGTTCCACTGGGCAGACTGCGACGGCAGCCAAGTTTGTCACTATAGTGGCGTTCCGTATCAATGTCCACAATAAAGGGAGCTGTCAAAACTTTGAGGGGAAACTGGATCCGAGCAGTTTCAGCTTGGGGATTCCTGGCGGCGATCGCGACGGTGTAGTAGCCAGCGCTCCCCTGCTGAATGGGGTTTAGACGGTTTAGACAACTCCAACCCTCACTACTCTGCGGCTGGCCGATAATAGTTTGCTTCTGGAGAGACAGTCCTGGGGGTAAACCAGACACCTCATAGGTCAAAGGACCTGGCAACTCAGCCAAGGCCGTGTCTGAGAGGGACAACCTAAAGGGCTGCCCTTCAGTAGCTGTTTGTGGCTCTAGGGTTTGCCCTGCCCAGGCCACAGGGACGCCAAGCAGGAGCAGCAACAAACTGAATCCAAGGGCACGGCCAAGAGTGGATACTGCCTCGGAAAGGAGAGGAAATAGAGAAAATGGGTAAAGCATAGTCTTGATTGCAACCTACGAGAGCGTTCGAGAGATTGTATTGATTTCGGGGAGCAAATGGAGAATCTGTGAAGGGTCTAGGGGGCTCTTCATTTGTTTAATCCCGAGCTGTCTATCAACAAATTCTAGACGGCAACATATCCCTTGTCGATTAGCAATTTGAATGGCTAAACCGGGACGGGCATTGACATCCAAGACCATAGGACCTTCAGTGGCATCAATGGCAAAGTCAATCCCGATGTAATCCAAGTCAAGACAACAGGCTAGTTGAATTGAGGCCGCTAAAATTGACTCCCAGTGGGGAATCAGAAATCCAGCGAGGGGCTGACCCGTGTCGGGATGGGTTGTAATGACGCGATTATTACAAACACCACCATAGGTCTGCCCAGTGACGAGATCGATTCCCATAGCAATCCCCCCCTGATGCAGGTTTGCTTTCCCTTGAGAGGCTAGGGTGGGCAGTCGGGTCATGGCCATGATGGGAATACCTTGGAAAAGAATGAGGCGAATGTCCGGGATGCCTTGTACGGCGATCGCATCCCATCTGGCGTGGGGAACCAGGCGCTGTTCTATAATGGCCGTGTCGGGTTGCCCTCCAAGAGAATAAAGCCCAGACAGGATACGACTTAAGTGGTGCTGCAGATCCGGCATAGTCAGTTGCTTGCCACTGGGGGTTATGAACTGGTAGGCAGCCTGCTGGGCAAGAATCAAAATGCCTTGTCCTCCATGTCCTCTAGCCGGTTTAATCACAAAGTCAGGATACTTGGCCAAGTGAGAGAGTTGCTGTTGAATCTCCCCATGAAACTGAATTTCTGAGTATGTTTTTGGGGCGGTAATTCCCCATTTCACGCAGAGTTGCTTGGTCAGAACTTTGTTATCGACTTGAGGATAGGAACTTCGAGGATTATAGACCAAGACATAGTTAGAATTGCGATTATTTATACCGAGAACCCCCCGTTCCTTGAGTTCGCCCGGTCTCGCCCAGGAGAGGTTGAGGCAAGATTTGAGATGGGTTAGACATTGAGGCATGGAGAGATACGAACCGGGGTGCTGACTAAACTGATGCAAGCCAAGTCGGTGCAGCAGGTTCCCTAGACTGGAACTAAGGGACGTCTTCAGAAATGCAGCAATGGAAGTGAGGCTCGGGGAAAAGGGGATGAGCGGCGTTGGAGATGGGGTGGAGAAGTCTTTAAAGCGAAACAGTTCGCTCACCCGGTATCCAGAATATCGACCAATGCTTACCATCCCGGCTATGGTGAATAAGTGTGCTTCGGGATAACTGAGGATGAATTTTCCTAAACCGGGAGAAGCGAGAACGAGATAACAGCATGCCCCCACAATCAGGGTGTTGAGCAAGCGTTTGAGGGTGTAGGTTGTTCCTTCTTCTTCAAGGGTGATAAACAAACGCTCGATGAGGCCAGCCAAGATAACTATAGGGAGCAAAATCCTATGGCCTGCATGGGTCCATTGGCAATACTCCAAGGTGGAAATGCCGAGAACTATCCACAGGACTGCTGCGGTTAATAGTATGCCTAGACGGGGAACCATCACCAACTTTAGGGGCTCGATCGCCATCCGCAGCAATAGGCCCAACAACAAGATGGTCAAGGCGAACAGGAGGCCCAGCTCCCAATCTGAAACAGTCAGCGCCAAGGCTATCAATGGGGGCACGAAGACGCCAAAAGTGGTCAATCCAATCGCGTTACGACAAATCGCTGTGGCAAGAGCAGTAATGGGAAAGAGCAAAATCAGGGTTAGGGACTGCTGTAATTCTGGGGAAAGACGACGCAGTTCGATGATTTGCAAGTAGTCAAAGGCAGCGATCGCCCTGCTAAAGCTCATAGCCTGTTGAGGGGGTAGCACAAGGGAGATGTCCCTGTCGAGAGCAAGCACAGAGTCCAACCCCATATGCAAAGTCACCAGCAGTAGTCCCACTCCAACCAAGCTCACCACCACATGGCGGGCGATCTGGTCTGCTGAGGTTAGCTTCTGAGGAGACGTATGGTTTTCATCACCTACTGGATCTCTATCGCGATGGGCAATGTATGGAATCGTCACTTTCATGTGGCCTAGGACTCCCTATGATGGTGATTAAAGATTGGGGGGTCTGTGCCTTGTCTAGGCAATATCGAGTTTCCAGACCGCTAAACCAGCCGCTAGCGAGTATATCACTTTGGCTTCATTTTGATTGCTCGACTTGCTACCTACCTACCTACTGGCGCGTCCAGCTTAAAATTGTGGCAAACTACCTCAATAGCCCCCCTTTTTAAGCTTTCCAAGGGGGGTTGGGGGGATCTAGAGATATATATTAGACAAGAGTGCATAAATCCAAAAAGCCCCCTTTCTAAGCTTTCTAAGGGGGGTTGGGGGGATCTAGAGATATATATTAGAAACCAATTTATCTAAAGCTTATCTGTAGCATTTATAATCAAAATAGTATTAGAAATTGAATACAATTTATTTGGCCTAATAGCTAGTTTGTCAAGGTATTTTTGAAGAACTTTGCGATTTCCCTACACCCCACACCCCACACCCCATTCCCAATTCCCCATTCCCAATAATTCCTATGCCAAAGACAGCGGATCGACATTCATAGTTACGCTGATTTCTGTGGGACAGTAGGCTCGCAATTCTTCCAAAGAAGGGAGAGCGATCGCAACATCTGGAGGAAACTTGAGCAAAATCTGCCAGCGATAGCGATTGGCAATTCGCATAATTCCTGCAGGTGCCGGACCGAGCAGCTCGTAGGTATTTTGGTTAAAACCAGAAGAGCCAAAATCGGGAGAGCCAAAACCAGTATTTTGCCCGAGGGGACGCAAGACGCCAGCGAGTCTTTCGGCGCTCGATCGCACCAGTTGATAATCTCTGCCGCTAATTCCCAACAAAACCAAGCGGCCGTAAGGGGGATAATTTAATGCCGATCGCGCTGCCAGCTCCATCGCTACAAACGACTCGTAATCGTGACTCTGCACCGCTCGAATCACCGGATGCTCTGGAGTATAAGTTTGGACGATCGCTCGACCGGGCTCATCTCCCCGACCGGCGCGGCCGACAACCTGGCTTAGGGTTTGAAAAGCTCGCTCTGCCGCTCGATATTCAGCCAAATTTAACAAGCCGTCGGCGGCAATAACTCCAACTAGAGTTACCTGGGGCAAGTCCAAACCTTTGGTTAGCATCTGCGTCCCGATTAACAAATCCGCTTGTTGGTTGGCAAAGCGAGTCAGCAATTGTCGATGAGAGCCTTTCGTCCGAGTCGTGTCGCTATCAAAGCGAATCGGGCGCAATTGGGGAAAATGTTTTGCTAGTTGCTCCACTACTTTCTGAGTGCCGCTGCCGAAATGTTTGAAATAACGAGAACCACAGGAAGGGCATTGCCCTGGGGGGAGCTGAGTATAGCCGCAATAATGGCATAGCAATCGCTCGGTTGCTTCTTGGTGGTTGTGATGGTAGGAGAGAGAAACATCGCAGTGGGGACATTCCATCACATAACCGCAACTGCGACAAGAAACAAATGTGCTATGTCCTCGGCGATGGATAAATAAAATTCCCTGTTGCCGCCGCTCTTGGAGCTGATGCAAAGCTTCCTGAAGAGATTGGCTGAAAATGCTGCGGTTGCCCCGGCGCAATTCCTGGCGCATGTCCACCACTTCCACCGAGGGCATCTGTCTGCCGTGGATGCGTTCGGGCAAGGAAAGATAATAACTGTTGGCTTTGCTAGTTTTTGGTTGTCCGGTTTTTGCTTGTCTAGAAAGAAGTAATTCCGAGTCGAAGCGATCGCCAGTCAGTCCGCCAGTCAGCCCGCCAGTCAGCCCGCCAGCTAGCCCGCCAGCCAGTCCGCCAGTCAGCCCGCCGCTCAGTCCGCCAGTTATTTCACCATTTACTTCGCCATTTACCTCCAGCCAAGTCTCCAAAGAAGGCGTGGCCGAACCCAGTATCAGAGGGCAGTTTGCTAACTCGGCTCGCCATTTTGCCACCGTGCGAGCGTGGTAAGTGGGAGAGCGTTGTTCTTCTTTGTAGCTGCTGTCGAATTCTTCGTCTAGAACGATAATACCCAGGTTGGGCAAGGGAGCAAAGATTGCCGATCGCGTGCCAATAACTATTTGAACTGTGCCGCCCAGCATCGTGCGCCAACTGTCGTAGCGCTCTCCTTGAGAAAGGTTGCTGTGATAGATAGCGATTTTATCCCCGAAGCGCGCTAGGAAGCGATCGGTAAGTTGGGGTGTCAGGCCGATTTCGGGAACTAGCACTAACGCCGATTTCCTTTGCTCGATAACAGGAGCGATCGCCTGCATATAAACTTCAGTTTTCCCCGACCCGGTTACCCCATGCAACAGCACTTGGGCATAGCCATCCAAACTATTAATAACTTCTAATGCTCCTCTCTGAGCGGGGGTTAAAGTTTTCGGCGCATCCCCTTGCTGGCTGGCTCCGCCACCGCGCAGGTCTGCTGGCGTCCGCAACTTTTCCTGCTGGGACATGACCACATAGCCTTTTTTCTCCAGAGTTTTGAGCGTTGATGAAGAAGTATGGCAAATTTGCAGCAATTCGCTAGTCCATAGTTCTCCCCCGCGACGCCGCAATACTTGCAAGATTTCCCGCTGCCGAAGCGTTAGATCCGGGTCGTTGGCCGAGCCGACTAGAATTGTTGCTGACTTCAACTGGGCATTTGGGGTTTTTGGTTCTTCTAGATAGCTTTCTACCCATTCCCGCTTGCTTAGCTCCCGCAATCCCGAGGCAGCATTTCTGACCTTGCCCCGCAGATATTTCCAACTATAATCGCCATTTTTTTGACTTTCGAGCATTGTCAGAATCTGGCGAGCGGCCTGACCGCGCAACAACTCCACTGCGCCGGGGGGGATGTCGTCGGGCTTGAGGCGAATCCGACGCTGCGATCGCGCCAATAGTCCCGGGGGCAAAGCAGTACGAATTACTTGGAGTAGGGGTGCGTAGTAATATTCCGCCACCCGTTCCAGGAGTTGCCAATAGTTCGGCGGAAAATAACCGGCAATAACCCGGTCTTCTATATTTCTGACTCTGTTTTCCGGCAGACTTGCTGGCAGTCGTTCCTGAAAGCGCACGGCGATCGCCCCCAACTGTTGCGCTCCAAAGGGCACGCTTAAAATATCTCCCGGCTGCACCTCCAGCTCCGGCGGCACTCGATAGGTAAATAGTTTTTCCTCCGTCCCCGGATAGTCCACCAATACCTCAATCCACTGCCTCGGCTCTTCGGGCCTCTCTCCCCGATCGTTTCCACCCGCATCGTAGTCCCTCCCAGGCTCCGCTACTGCCGTGCCCTGAGAAAATAGAGGTAAATCGGATGTCTCAAACTCGTACTGCATCGCCGTTCCCGGATCTGACCGATCCGATTGTAGCGCATTAATGAGTTTTGAGTTTTAAGTTTTGAGTTTTGAGTTTTAAGTTTTAAGTTTTAAGTAGGGTTGCGCGCAGAACCTGTATAGCACCGATTCAGGGAACGGACAGCTATTAGGAGTCGTCTCGGGGCGAATGGCATATGCCCTCCTCGGGGCAGGGCAACGCCCAACGCCTACGAACAAGAACCTCCTAAACCGTCGTAAGTTGTGTAATATATAGAGTTAGATCCGATAATTTGCGTGAGTCCTATCCTTAGCTTGAGAGTTCTTGGCTTGGTTAATGTAGGGGCGATCGCCTCAAAAGTTAAAAGTTAAAAGTTAAAAGTTAAAAGTTAAAAGTTAAAAGTTAAAAGTTAAAATTATCAAGCTAAGAACTCAAAACTCAAAACTCAAAACTCAAAATGCCCCCATTTATCATCCGCCCTGCTACCCGAGATGACGTGCCAGTGTTATTCGAGCTAATTAAAGCTTTGGCCGAATATGAAAAGCTATCCCATGCCGTGACGGGCAGTGCCGAAGTTCTTGCCGAACATCTATTTGGCGAAAGACCTTGCGCCGAAGCTATTTTGGCGGAAAGCGACGGCCAAAAGGTTGGCTATGCTCTATTTTTTTACAATTATTCTACCTTTCTGACCAAGCCGGGAATATATCTTGAGGATTTATTCGTTTTGTCAGACTATCGGGGTCGAGGCATCGGCAAAGCCTTGATAACTTATGTTTTTCAACTGGCCAAAGAACGCGGTTGCGGGCGAGTAGAATGGAGCGTGCTGGATTGGAACGAACCAGCACAAGAGTTCTATCGCCATCTCGGTGCCGATATTCTGCCAGACTGGCGCATCTGTCGGCTTACGGAATTTTGACATGACTTACGATTTCAGACAATACTGAAACGACGCTCTAGTTGGGGATAATCCCTCATCTGGCTTTTTTGTAGTATTTGTGTTACATTACATAAGTATTGCCAGCAGGAGCGAGTGGGGGCGGGAAACATGTTGGGGCCAAGGTCGGAAAAAATAAAAATGGCGACCAGCCGAGAGGTAATTAATCGCATCCTCTGGGACGATCGCCTCGATCGCAATGCCTTTACCGTAGGCTATCGAGAGCGGACCTCCCCCAATGGCATCGAGGAAAAGGCCCTGGCGCAATGGATATGGCAAGAAGACATCCCCTGGCATCGGATTCGTTACTTCAAATGTCGGGGGATATTTGTTTGGGATCGCGATCGCCGTCTAGATTTATTCTCCACTGGGTCGCTACCCCCTGGAGCCTGGATAGCGTCACCGGAAGTATCGGAGCGTTCTGACGTCATCTACAGCACCGTCACAACCTATGCCCGTTACCGTGAAATGGCAATGGCAGACTTTACTTATCTTTAAAATTTGGCCGATACCTTTGACGTGATGGTTGAAGATTTGGTGGAGGTTTTGGAGGAATATAGCCTTTCTCGCGCTTGATGTGAGGTGTCTGGGCGAAGCATCCCAAGACGATCGTCCCTGTTTTACAGCAGAGATGGTCTTGGGGATGCTGTCGCCCCTACATTTCTAGGGTCCGATCGTTTATTACACTTATTTGAGAAACGCTATAGGGATTCTGCATAGGGCAAAGAGCGATCGCCAATCCTTGCCAAAAAATAATGAAAGACATGAAAGACTCCGAAGCCGAAAAAAACTTACATCGTCAAATCGCCGCTACCTACACTTGGGAAGAGCGGAAAAACTGGTACGGCCAAGCGGCAGATGCCTACAACCGAGTCAGACCGCGCTATCCCAAACAGCTCGTCGATCGCGTTGTGGAGCTAGCCCAGCTTTCTCGGGAACTTTCCCCAGGGGCGAAGCTGCTGGAGGTTGGGTGCGGTCCGGGGACGGCAACTACAGCCTTTGCCCAGCGGGGCTTCCAGTTGGTCGGTCTCGAACCGAGTTGGCAATCTTGCCTTTTAGCGCGACAGAATTGCGCCCCATATCCGAATGTAGAGATTATCAATACCACTTTTGAAGAGTGGCAGCTAGAAGCCGAGAAATTCCAGGCGGTTTTGTCGGCGACCGCTTTTCATTGGGTTGCCGCCGAGATTCGCCATCAAAAAGCTGCCGATGCCCTGCAAGAGAGAGGCTTTCTGATTTTGCTGTGGAATACGCCGCCAAAACCCAACGCTGAAATCGAACAGCTATTAGATGAGGTCTATCGGCAGCGGGCTCCTTCTCTAAAACGGGTTGAAGACATAGCCAGTCACGAAAAGAATATCAGCAAGTTCGGATGGGATGTTATTGACTCCGGTCTGTTCGAGAACTTGCAGTCAGAACAGTTAGTCTTGGAGACGACCTATAGCATCGAAGATTATTTGGCGCTTTTAAGTACCTTGTCTCAGTACATTATGCTAGAGCCGCAGCAGCGAGATTTTTTGTTTGCCGGTTTGCGCGAAGTGCTGGAAAATAGATTGGGCAATAGCATCAATCTCTCGTATTTGTCAGTTTTTCAGGTTGCCCAAAAAACAGTCTGATGAATGGGAGCAGATATGAAACCGACCGAGACTCAAAGCAAAATAACTAAAATAGAGATTCCCTACCAAGCGATCGCCAACCAAAATACTGCCTCCCCCAACCGGGCTACCAGAGGCCAATTCGACCAATCTGGCCAGGACCACTCGGACAATTTGGGATTTTGCTCAATTGCAACTCCAGCAACGATCGCGACCTGTTGTCGGAATTGCTTGATTTGCCAACCTATATTTGTTTTCTCAAAAAAACCTGCGGGCATTGCTTGAAGTGTAGGGTTTTTAGGAGTGGCGGTAGGGTGTGAGGTGTGGGGGAAACAGAATTAATAATTAATATAGTCGAGTTTTGTTCTCCTACTTTAGTTGCGGATGACTTGCGGATGACGATTTACTTTTACAAGGTTAGCAACCCTTACGGTTATTTTTCTAATTTCTCTCCCCACGGGATTAACCTGGGAGGTCGGTACTGGCCGACTGTAGAGCATTATTACCAAGCACAAAAATTTGCAGGCACCAAGGATGAGGCCCTGGTGGAAGTCATCCGCGCTGCCAAGACCCCGGAGGAAGCTGCCGCACTCGGGCGCGATCCGAGCCGAACGGTTCGCTCTGATTGGGAGCAAGCCAAGATGAAAGTTATGCGAGAAGCGGTCTTGACTAAATTTCTGACTCACTTGCAGATTCAGGCCAAACTGGTAGAGACTGGCGATGAGTCTATTGTTGAAGACTCGCCCATCGATCGCTATTGGGGTTGTGGGACCGATAAAACTGGGTGCAATCATCTCGGCAAAATTCTCATGCAAATTCGGGAGCAAATTCGATCTAGAGAATAGTATTCTGTCAACAAATAATTGCGCATTGCGCATTGCGCATTGGGCATAGGAAAAAAGATTGCCAAATTATTCAAAACTACCTTGACAGGCTAATAGTTTTAAGTTTTAAGTTTGAGTCCCCAAGTCCCCAAGTCCCCAAGTCCCCAAGTCTCTATCTACCCTGCCCCCTATTCAATATATCTTAAAGGCCCCTTTAAAAATTAATTTTTAATTTGGCTTTAGTGGTTCGCGAGTCGGGCAAAGTATATTATAAGATACCAGATTGCTTAAAACCAGCTCGTAGCAATACAAATTTGGTTTGTCTTTCCCAAAGATGCTCCGATCGCGATCGGTCTGCTCCCGAACAAAAATATTCCTAGGGAATTTGTCGGTAGCAATAATTTCCAAATTAGCATAAGCTATTGTTACCTGCTTTGGGTGTATGGGTACTTAGTCTCAATTTTCGTAGATCGCGATTGTTAAGTATAGCCGTTAAGTTAGGTTAAGTTAACCCCGAGCGCGATCGCTCCCTATTTCTGTAGTCGAGTTTGGATCGGCTCTTCCAGGCCAAATCCGTAAAATCTTTGTTTTTAAGGCTCGAAACCCGAGCTTGCAGCCTTGGCGCGGATATCTAAGCTGGCTGGGTTAAAAATTGATTGTAGTAAAAAATGCTATAGAAATTAAAAAAAAATGTAGATTATAGCCATAATAACAAAAGTGGAACGCAATCTATAAGGCGGTATCGCTCCCTTGCGATCGCCATATGTATATAAAATATAGGGTTTTCATCCGCTTTCCCGGAAGCTAGATTCCTACTGCGTAAGATCCAATTAACTCCCGGGTAAGCAAACAAAGTAAAGTAAGCATTATAACCCAGATGTTTTTTTTCGATGCAGTCTTAATTTTTTGCCTAGCGCCTGGAAAAAAGAAAAAAACCTGGTCAATTTAATTTTTACCAGTCATACTCCTACGAGGCAAGCTGCAAGAAAAGCCAGACCAAAATCAATAATTAGATTTGAATAAATTTTATAGATTGAATCTTAGAGTCAAAAAAATATTTAAAAAGGTTGAACCTTAAAGTAAGGTTAGGTAAAGGATATTTTTAAAATGGGTGTTTTTGCACAGACATTTATGGTCGGGTCTAAATAGGGAATCGATTAGCTGCCGCTAACGGAACTAAGACATGGTTCTTAAAACGCTTGAAGCTAATATAAATTTGAGGAGCCGATTGCACGATTTGGGTGACAAGGAAAATTGGGTAAATCCCTAAGCATTGGGAAAAGGCAGATGGGGTGATAGCGGAGGAAGCATAATGAAGTTTAAAAATAACCGAGAAATTTTATTACAGCAAAAACTAAATCGCGAATGGCTGCTGCACCAAACAATTGACAGAATTCGCCATTCTCTGGAATTAAATGATATTTTAACGGCAACCGTAGCAGAGGTTCGCTCGTTCCTAGGCACCGATAGAGTGATGGTATATCGGTTTCATGCCGATGGCAGTGGGGAGGTGATTGTGGAGTCCCTCGATCCGGGTCGCATTCCTCCTCTACAGGGATTGAACTTTCCAGCGGATGATATTCCTATAGAGGCGCGCCAGTTATTTCTCAAAGCACGAACGCGATCGATTGTGGATGTCGGCTTGGAGCAAATTGGTCTCTCGCACTTAGATTCGCCCGATCCAAACAACTATCCCTTGGCTCAAGATATCCGCTATAGACCAGTAGATCCCTGCCACGTTACCTACCTCAAAGCAATGGGGGTACATTCTTCCCTGGTAGTACCAATTCTATATCAAAACCAACTCTGGGGCCTGTTAGTATCTCATCACTCGCAGCCCCGAAGTTTCGATGAAGAAGATTTGGAAATAGTACAGTTGGTAGCAGACCAGGTATCGATCGCGATCGCCCAGTCCACCCTTTTGGCTAGAGCCCGAGAACAGCGAAAACGAGAAGCAACAGTAAACCGAATAGCTGCTTTGCTCCATGCCAGGCCCACCATCGAACTGCAAGCTGCGCTGGAAGCAACGGTAGCTGCTTTATCGGGAATTGGAGGCAGACTGTATATTGCTCCTAGTAAAACGGCTTCGGCCTCGGCGACTGACTCGGCGACTGAGCTGTTTGTCTGTGGCGAGCAACCGCGATCGCATATTGTTAGCCAGACGCAAATCGGCACCGACCCGGGAGATACTCTCGGAACTAGCCCCTCTCAACCTATTGAAAAGCATCCTTTGTGGCAGCAATGGCTGGAAAATGAAAAATTGAAAATTGAGAATAGAGAAACTGGCCATAATGCAGCCGGCTCCGATCCTAATTTTTCCCTTTCTGGCTGGGCGGTTACCGATTTACAAAAAGAATCTAGCTTCAGAGTGCTAAGTCTTGGCTTTCAAGCGACCCGGATTCGGGGACTATTGGTGCTGCCACTGGAATATCGCCAAAATTTTTTAGGTTATCTGACAATTTTTCGCGAGGAAATCGATACAGAAAGATTATGGGCTGGACGCTTCACTGTCAATAAGAAGCAGTTGCTACCTCGGCAGTCTTTTGAAGCATGGCGAGAGTTGAAAAAAGGTCAAGCTCGGGAGTGGAAAGAAGCAGATATCGATATGGCTCGCGCCATCGGCGAACATTTCGCTATGGCGATAGAGCAATATATTATATATAAAGAAATCCAAGGACTGAATGCTAATTTGGAACGTCAAGTCGAAGAACGCACCGCACAGCTACAAAAGTCTCTGGAATCAAAGCGAGTAATGGGAAAGGTACTCGACCAAATCCGCAGCACCTTGGATTTAAACGCAATTTTACAGGCGATCGCTCGGGAAGTTCGCAAATTGCTGCAAACCGATCGGGTAGCAATTTACCAGTTCCTCAGCAATGGCATCAGCAAGGTAACTGTAGAAGATCGTTCTATTAATTGGCCTTCCAGTCTGGGAAGCACGGGACCAGGAGAATGCTTTCCCGAAGAGAATCGCAGCTTTTATTTGAGCGGAGGAGTACGGGCGATAAATAACATCGCAGAGGAGCAGTTGAGTTCCTGTCATCGAGAATTTTTAACAAGCCTTCAGATAAAAGCCAATTTAATAGTGCCAATTTGCAACGGATTGGAGCTGTGGGGGCTGCTGATTGCTAATGAATGTTCTGCCCCGCGAGTCTGGCAACAGGGGGAAATCGACTTGCTCCAGCACCTAGCTTCTCAAGCTGCGATCGCTATTCACCAAGCCGAACTTTACCAAAAATCCCTAGCCGCAGCGGCAACGGCAACCGAGAAAGCTGAGGAATTAGCAAAAGCCTTAGACGACCTACAGAGCGCCCAAACCCAGCTAGTTCAAAGCGAGAAAATGTCCGCTCTGGGTCAACTGGTCGCTGGTGTTGCCCATGAAATCAATAACCCAGTAAATTTTATTTATGGCAATCTAATGCACGCCAGCGAATATGCTGAGGACTTGCTCGACATCATAGCTCTTTACCAGGAATCCCAAGACAACCCCAGCTCGACTATTGTCAAAAAGCTAGAAGAAGTCGATTACGACTTTTTGGCAGAAGACCTTCCCAAAGTGCTTGCCTCTATGAAAGTTGGTGCCGATCGCATCCGCAAAATCGTCTTGTCTTTGCGCAACTTCTCCCGTCTCGATAGATTGGAGAAAACTAAGTTTGACATTCACGAAGGCATCGATAGCACTCTGATGATTTTGCAGCACAGGCTTAAAGCCAACCCCGAGCGTCCCGCTATTATAATTGTCAAAGAATACGGCGAGCTACCCCTGGTAGAATGCTATGTGGGTCAGTTAAATCAGGTGTTTATGAATATTCTGAGCAATGCCATAGACGCCCTAGAGGAATATAACCAGGATCAATCTGCCGAGTATCTTAAGGCTAATCCTAATACTATTACTATTCGCACTGAAGTTGGGAATGGGGAATGGGGAATCGGGAATCGGGCATCGGGCATTGCGGATGAGGAAGAAGTCACTCCCAACTCAAAACTCCAAATCGAAGATTCTGACTTGAGTGTTGCCGAAGCCTCAAAGCTCAAAACTCAAACCTCAAAACTCAAAACTCAAAACTGTCCAATGCCCGATTCCCAATTTGTTGTAATTCGGATTGCCGACAACGGACGGGGAATTTCTGCCGAGGTGCGATCGCATATTTTTGAACCCTTTTTTACAACCAAAGCCGTGGGCAAAGGAACGGGAATGGGTCTTTCTATCAGTCACCAGATAGTCGTGGCAAAGCACCTTGGTAACATCGAATGCATTTCCGAGCTGGGTCGAGGAACAGAATTTTTGATTTCAATTCCAGTTACAACTCCAAACGCAGAATCCTAAATTGAGTTCTTAGCTTGAGAGTTCTTAGCTTGAGAGTTCTTAGCTTGAGAGTTCTTAGCTTGAGAGTTCTTAGCTTAAAGATTGCAAGTTAATTACTGTTAATTTAAAAGCACAAAACTCTCAAGCTAAGAACTCTCCGCGACCTTGCAAATCAAAGTCATTATGAGTACGATTTAGGTATAGTATAGATATGTACCCGAAGCGCTCAAAACCAGGAAACCCATAAGAACGCATAATGAGAATCGCAAATATCCCCATCGACAAAATCCGTCGTCCCCTACCCCGTGCCAACGACCAAACTAAGGTAGCTGCCTTGATGGAGTCGATTCGGGAAATCGGACTGCAAGAACCAATCGATATCCTTGAGGTAGAAGGGGAATATTACGGCTTTTCCGGTTGCCATAGATTCGAGGCTTGCCAAAAGCTGGGGCTAAAGACCATTCGCTGTAAAATCCGTCGGGCTCCTCGCTCTGTGCTAAAAATGCACCTAGCATGACCGGGATGACCGGGATGACCGGCATAAGCACTTTAGAAGCCCGCTAACGGACTGGGCTATGCCCCAGAGGGCAGGCTACGCCAACGACAAGCGAGCGCCCGAACGGTGGCAATGGTCGTTCTTTGTTGCATCTTCATAAAGAATTGGTCTTAAGGCCATCAAAACTAGACTGAACCGGGTTGTACGAGGTTTCAGTTGGGAACGAGCCAAGGGAAAGTCACCATAGGGAGTCAAAAAGCCTCAGAATCAACACCCTACCCTACCCCTATGCTACAGATAGTGTCCAAATGATATAAATTTCGGGCACGAAACAGCAAACCCATATAAACTAAGGACTAAGGATTAATTATGGCTCCAGTCAATATTGGCATTGATGAGAAAGACCGAAAAGAAATTGCAGGTGGCTTATCTCGACTTCTGGCGGACACTTATACCCTTTATCTAAAAACGCACAACTTCCATTGGAATGTCACTGGCCCGATGTTTCAAACCCTACACCTGATGTTTGAGGGGCAATACAACGAATTGGCTTTAGCAGTGGATCTAATTGCCGAACGAATTCGATCCTTAGGATTCCCTGCACCAGGAACTTACAAGGAGTATGGGGAGCTATCCTCAATTCCAGAAACCTCCGGCGTACCCAGTGCTAAAGAGATGATTTTGCTCTTAGTGGAGGGTCAAGAGGCGGTAGTGCGGACCGCTCGGTCAATTTTTCCGGTGGCGGAACGGGTCAGCGACGAACCGACTGCAGACCTTTTGACTCAGCGAATGCAGGTTCACGAAAAAACAGCCTGGATGTTGAGAAGTCTGTTAGAGGAGTAAAGGGAATGGGGTATGGGGCATAGGGCATTGGGCATTGGGCATTGGGGCATTGAGAATGGGGCATTGGATGTGGGTTAAAAAGTAACTGCGATGCCCTAAACGCTTGCTATGTCGGCCGAAGCGACTTATGCCCTATGCCCTATGCCCTATGCCCTATGCCCTATGCCCAATTCCCAAGTCTGTCCTGGAATGGTAATCTAATATTTTGTTTGCAAGCCAATTCCCAGGAAAACGCTATGACCGATTTTCAAGATTTTTTGCGACACAAATTTGCTTATGTAGCAATTGCAGAGTTCAAACCGGGCAAGTTTGAAGAGGCCAAGCAACTCTACGAACAGGCTGTGGCCACCTATAGTGACGGGTTCGAGGGTGCCTACTTGCTGCAAGAGCCAGACTCGGACAGAGGAATCGCTATCATTTTTTGGGACAGTCCGGCGGATATGGCAGAAAATACCACCGAGGCTTATCAGGCCATTTTGAACAAGATGATGCCGATGTTTGTTAAACCACCGACAACTAATTTCTATGAAGTGGTGAGCGAAATCGACCCCAACCAAGAAGAAGAGGAAACCTAAAGTTTTATCATCTTAGCTGATGCCAAGCTTGAAAACCGAGATCCTACAGTTGCCTGCTGTCCGTGGCTTAGCTCAATTCAGCGATATCGATACCTTGCTGGTGGGAGATGGTTGCTCCATATTTGGCCAATTCAGTCAGGGATTGACTGAATTGGCCGCTGCAGTTTAATGCGTTAATGCGTTAGAAAAAGGTATTAGAAAGGGCAGGCTAGTTAACTAGCCTGCCCTTTCGCCATATTTTAAATGAGCCAAATTAGAAAATATCTAGGGCAGGGCGGCAGAAATAATCCACCAGCTCTTTTGTGGCCGGGAGCCAAGGTAAAAAGGCACTTTGATTTATTATAGCAGTAAGCAGTCAGCTATCAGCAGTCAGCTTTTAGCACAAGCCTTGCCGTTACTAGCAAGGAGCGAGATTTGAATTGTCCGTTCCTTGAGTGCGTAGTGCTATACCTTGAGACTTTTGACTTCCGCGCAGGGGCACTAGGGCATCGGTACAGTATTACCCGAAGCTAGTTAGTTATATAGGACTTACGCAACGGCACTACGGGGAGGGGCAACCACCCTCGGGAAAAGCCCCTACAAATACTAGATATGGACAGTTTGTGCAAGTCCTGTTATATCAAATCCGGTTAAACAGTCACAGTTTGTAGGGTCGGTGCCCCCGGGAGCGCCCCAGACCAACCGGGGCGGCCGGGGCAAGCACGGGGGGATTGCCCCTACGGTATTTATGGAACAGCGGAAGCGGATTTGATATTATTTTGAGGTAGGGGCGAATGCTATATGCCCTCCTTGGGTAGGGGCGTTTCGCTGTCGCTAAGCGACAGCGAAACGCCCCTACAACTTTGCTAGAAAGCAATCATATACCGGCTGTCTAGGGTAATAGACATTCTGCAGGTTCTATCGAGTCTTTTTACTGAACCTAAGCTCTTGCTAGAGATTGCAAAGAGCGATCGCAAATTTATAGATATTATTCGCTCTTGTCCGAGGGTAAGTTTTGGCTATTCTCGAATGATTATCTAAATGATTTTAGTGCTTCTGCTAGAGAAGAACAATTGCGTGGGTCGAGGTCAAGCTCTTGGTAAGTTTCATCACAAGTCCTGTCTAAGCCTCACTATCTAAGACTATCTAAGGCCATTGCAATGAGCTTCTGTGTGGCTATTGCTGTGGCCACATAGAAGCTCATTGCAATGGCCTTCTGTGTGGTTGTCCGGGCAGCCACATAGAAGGCCATTGCACGTTCCTCCGAAAGGTTACTAGGGAGGACAAAGTCCCTATAGCGTAAAAACGCGAAAATATTAGCTTGCCAGTAGAAGCGATCGCATACAAGGAATGGCTAACCCACAATCCACTAGATTGAGTCAGATCCCCCAGCCTTGAGCGCTTGAGAGATCGAGCAGTAAGAAATTGAGTGCAGCGAGGTAGCAACGATTAGCTATTGTTGTTTTATGGCCTCGGCTCGACTAATGCCACCTCCTAAATAAGACCGATTTACCAGATAGCTCCTGCTCGACAAAGTGGCTTGAGGGGCAGCCAAGCACAGGATCGAAAATATAAAATTGATATCGCCAGAAAAAATTGAATGGGGAATTGGTAAACTTTCGGCTAATTCTGCATAAGTGATAGGGTGAAGGAAGACTAGGGGAGATTGAGAAATGACATTTAAAGACAAGCAATGACGAATCAAGACTACAGCGAGCAGTTGCAAGAGTTGATGAAAAGAGCAGGGCTCAGCAGTTTTCGGGAGCTGAGCCGTCAGGCTGGGGTTTCCCGCTGGCAAGTACAGCAATTGCGCGTGGGGGAAGTATTGCAAATGCGGCTAGAGAATCTACAAAAGCTCAGCAAGACTCTGCAAATGTCTCTAACTGAATTACTAGCTGTCTTTGACGCTCTGGACGAGGAAGATAGCGAGCAAAGACAAACGAGATCGGTACAAGAAGAATACGATCGCCTGCGAATACAGGTCCTGGAGCAGCGCGAGTCTCTAATGCAAGAATTTCAGCACTCTAGCCTAGAAACTATCGAGTCTTGGCTGATGCAGTGGCCAAAAGCTGTCTATGCAGTACAGCAAAATCCCAATCTGCTCGCTAGCAATATTGTTTCGTTGGTAAGTCCAATCGAGCAGTTGCTGCAACAGTGGGGAGTAGAAGCGATCGCCTCTGTAGGCTCGCAAGTGCCTTATGACCCTCGCTTGCATCAACTCCGCCGGGGAATAGCTGAGCCGGGAGACTCTGTTCTAGTTGTTGGTCCTGGCTACCGCCAAGGGGAAAAACTTCTCTATCGTGCTGAAGTTGATTCTATTTAGACAGGACTTATGTATTATCTCTATATTTGGTGCTAGACTCCGGGGCAGGCACGGGCAGGCACGGGGACACTGCCCGTACAGATTCTGTTGCTTAGGTTGCTTCTTTTAGCACCCTAAGCGATCGCGATCGTTCCTGACTGCTTTAGATCTTACGCAGAGAGACTTTTTGTAGGGTGCCGCACTGCACGCCAAGGGCTATATCAATAATTATTGTCACTTCAAATAAAAATGAGACTTTATGTAGGGGCGAATGGGATTCGCCCCTAGGGACAGGCAAGAGCGATCGCGTACTGTATCAAATTTAATTGAAATGACTATAATACTGTAGAAAAGCGTAAGTCCTATGCTTATAGCTGACCGCCGATCGCTCTCTTGCTGACGGTTTATAGCTGACCCATCGCTCTTATCCTTTTTTCGGCATTCCCAAGGGATTGAGCCAGCGCAGGATTTCGTCTTTGAGCCGATAGGGTTCGCGATAGATTTCTTTCTTGAGCAACCCCACAAACGCATCCAATGGAGAAAACTCTGTCCCTACTTGCCACTTTATATCTTGGCTCAAAGGTGTTAAATGGTTTCCGGCCAGCCTTTTGATGGTCACCATATCGCTAAAGCGTTTTTGTAAGATGGGATGTAAGGTAAGGGTTTGGTCGAGATCGTCGTTTTTAAATTTGACCAAAAGATTGCGCCGGATTCGGTATTGTCGAGCAATAATCTTGTTGGTTTGTGCTGGAGATGGGGCAAACTCAAAGGGGAAGTCTTCTGGCAAGTTTTCGGCTAAGGGAATAGAGCGCTTGGCAGGGAAGTTATTGTAAGATATTAAAATATTGCCAGCGCGCTCTATCTCAAACAAACTGCCTCCTAGCAGATGAAGCTTGCATCCCATGCTATGCCCCAGTCCGTAGATGGGCAGATATTTCTGGGGTAGTTTGCGATTAATTTTGAGTTTATCGAAGCATGTTTGAAAGCTTTCGATGACTTCTCTGGCGATCGTTTTATGGTCGAAACTATTGATAAATCGCGTGGCGATTACTGCATACCCTTGCCCTGCTATCTCTTCGAGCAGCCAGCGATAGGTCAAGTGCGGAGCGGCACCGAGAAACGCCCCGCCGAGGAAATGGACGATCGCCTTGGGGCGAGGAGGAATATAAACCCAGTTACCAGATATTTCTTGCCAATCCATGCCTTGCGCCTCTAAGCTCTTATCTTGTATGTTAATATAGCGTTTATAGCGTTTCTCAAATAAGTGTAATAAACGATTGAGGTGGGAAATGTAGGGGCGACAGCATGCCCCAAGACTATCTCTGCTGTAAAACGGGGACGATCGTATTGGGATGCAACGCCGGTGGTACCTCACATTAATTTGAGAAACGCTATATCAAATTGGCTTGAGGTTATATGGGGCGAAGCATCCCTATACTGAGATTCCCGTTTGAGAGCCGAGATTATTGTGGGGATGCTGTCGCCCCTACCTACGTTTCGCGCATTAAACTTGTTTGAGAAACGCTATAGATAGTAGGCGCGTATTGCCAGAGTTTTGCTGCTAGAGTCTTACTGCTGGAAGCCCCGCTCTTTTTCTATGGCCCCGCCTTTTTGTGGTAAATGTGAAATTACCCTACTGGTCTGTCTGGCTTAAAATTGTAGGTTGGGTCCGCCATCAACGAAACCCAACCTACAGTCATGCACAATTTTAGATTTGCCAATCCACTACACCCTACACCCTACACCCTAGGAAAACACCCTACACCCTACACCCTAGAAACACCCTAGAAAATAGATGAAATTTAACAATAGAGGCAATTGGTTTATCGAGCAAGAGGAAAAAGTTTACTGGATTAGCAGAAGCGTCGCCGTGCTGCCAATCTCGATCTTTGTCGTTTCGGAACCGGACGGAGAGTCTGTCTTTGTGCCCCTGGGCAAGCGCGGCCTCGACCTGCCCGACGAAGTTGGCAAGTGGTCGCTGGCTGGCGGCTATCTGGATTGGGACGAAACAGCGGGAGAGGCGGCGATTAGGGAAACTTATGAAGAGCTGGGATTGGATTTGCTTTCTCTTCGCGATCGCGCAGAGTCTGCGGAGGAGAATGGCTGTCTTAAATTTCAGGGGGATATGGAACAGCCCTATTTCGTCTATAGTATGCCGACGCTAAAACAGAATGTAACTTTACATTTTCCGCTGATGTTTTGGGTTGAGGAACTGCCGCAGCTTTGTCCCCAGGTTTCTACAGGAGAAGTGGAGGAGGTTCGATGGTTCGATCTGGAAACTGCTCTGGGAAGCGAACTGGCTTTCGGACATCAAGAGACTATCCGTCATTGCTTGATAAATTATTTTGGCTGGCAGCTAGATTGATTTTGTTTATAAGCTCCTAGATAGCATTTGGGACGGCGAGAGCGATCTCGCCTTTATAATCTCCTACAGGCGATGCCGTTTTATAATACCATTGCCCTTGCAGTAATGGTGCCAGTTTGCAGCTAATTGTTTAGCTTACTTGCTTAGCAAGTGCTATCATACGGGCGAATCAACCCTAAATTGGTGTAACAAACCCATGTATATCGAATATCCACAATCCAAATCTTATCTATGTCGATCCTCAATTAAACCTATCCTAATGTACCGAGAAGATGGCTAAATTATTCAAGGCGATAAGACAGTTGACGGTACGCTAAGTGCTTGTTATGTATGGTTCCCTTATCCACAAGTAACTTTTAAGTTTTATCCCTCGACCAAGCCCGAACTTAAAAGCTCTGATGCATCTGGTTATGATACTGTAAACGAAATCGACTTTACAAGTGATTTTAAGCTTGATGATGCGACATTGAAACTAACCAATCTAGGTACTTCAGCCAAAGCACGCTGCCTCCAGTTGACTCAAGAATCGAATGGTCGCGTTATGATAGAAGGTAATTTATGCGAGCCAATTGTTCAAGGTTTGGATGGGAATTTGGCTTACTTGACCTTCTATTTACCTAATTTTCGCTATTTTAATAACCCTTACGAAGAGGAGGAAGAGCCAAGAGATATCTTTGATGATTTTATTCCCATCCGTTTGACCATAAAATTTGATAAATGGAGAATAATAATTGCCAACCCCGAAAAGGCATCAGACACCGAATCAAGGCTAAGGTCTCAAGGCGGTTATGCTCTAAATCACCATTGCAAAATAGAGCGTATAGATCGAGGTATTTTTAGCGTGGGTGACGTCCGCGATCTGCTAGAGGCTTTATCGTACTATTTATCTTTTGCAAGGGGAATATGGACAGCTCCAATGATTATGATGGGATTCAATACGGAAGGTACTAAGGTCTGGGAGGAATGGTCGACTTGTAAAGCTGATTCTTGGCAAAACGTCGGTTCCTGGTGTGATTTTACTTCTTGCTACGATCTAGTGAAGGCTTTTCCAGGTTTTATGCGTCGATGGGAAGATAAAAACTGGCGCGCTTTGGTGAAGGAATCTGTCCATTGGTACATTGAGGTAAACAAGAAATACGGAGGAGTTAATGCGGCGATCGCTCTTCAGCAAATAGCCCTAGAAAGGCTCGCTTGGGCTTTTCTAGTAGACGACAAGAGGGCTATAAACCCTGGCGGATTTGAAAAACTGCCAGCCGCTGATAAGATCAAGTTGCTATTGACGATGTTAAACATCGAACTAGAAATCCCAGATAGGGCAACTAAGTTACTCGAAAAATCAAAAGAATACAACTGGAATACTGGGCCAGATGCCATAGCCGAGATACGGAACGCAATCGTTCACTACAACCCGAAAAGGCGCGACAGGTCTGGTTCGGATGAGGTCAGGGATGAAGCTTGTGGTCTTGGACTAAAATACTTGGGCATGGTTTTGCTAAAGCTCTTTGATTGTCCCCAAGCCTGAACTTTGAAAAGCCGATAAAAAATCAAAATCCCAGGCCAACGCCTGGGAAACAATCCAGAATCAATCCAAGAATAATTGACAAATTACAAAAAATCTTCCTGGCTTAGGTAGATCCGCTCGCCCAATTCAGACGGAGGGCGATCGGCACTCCAGGCCCACCAAGCACAGCCGCAGTGACAGTGGTAAAATTCCTGCCATTTGCGGCGATTTTCTTGGGTATAAACAGGGGCTCGGCGATTAATCCAAACGCTCTTTGCCTTCATCGGACTGGAATGGCAGGTAGGGCAAGAAAATTCGCGAGCGTGAATGGCCTTCTCGGTCCATGCGGGAGGGGTGCTAGTAAAGGCTTCCATATGTCCAACTGTAGTAGTGGCCAAGCAATTGCCTTCAGAGGCGATCGTAAACTATCCTATCTTAGGCTTGTTCGCTCCTGAGGAGAGTCCTTGGGAATGATTGGGCCAACGATGGGAGACAAACGTTAAGCAATTGGTAATGAGATTTTACCCCAAGCTTCAGAGGCTAAACTATTTTATAGATGTTGATGTAGCAAGCACTGTGCATTCTGCTACAAATCTTTACTACACCCTACACCCTAATTCTTTCCCCTACACCCTACACCCTACACCCTAATTATTGCCCAATTCCCAATTCCTATATGTTTAACTACGTCACTCTTAGGAAAACCGGCGACCGCTGGGAATTCGATAGCGAAGCTGCTCTAGAGGATTTTCTCTGGGATAAGTTAGAACCTCTATTTGCCTTGAAGCCGCTGAAACGACAATATAATGCGAACGAGCAATTTTGCGATATTTTAGGAACGAGCGATCGCCAGCAGCTAGCAATACTAGAATTGAAAAATAGCGAAGACCGCTATGTAGTACAGCAGCTTACTCGCTATTACGATGTCTTGGTGGAGCAGAAATCTTTTGCGGAGGTGGATTACGAGCAACCCATCCGTTTGGCTGCGATCGCTCCTAGCTTTCATCGCGATAACTTCACCGACCTCAAATATCACCTTCTGGCTTCTCAATTTGAGTTTTGGCAGTTTTCCATAGTTGAAGAAGGGGAAAAATTCTATTTCGATTTAAAAAATCTACAGAGGGAGGCCACTTGCCGAGCCGAAATTCCCTACCGACCGGAAGCGGCGACTCCCGATATCCCCCCTCCTCCCCGAAAACTGCTCGGTCTTATCGAAAAATATTCCGATCGCGAACAGGAAGCGATATTGAAGGTTCGCTGGCAAATTCTAAATTTCGACGGGCGTCTGCAAGAAGTTGTCTCTGGCGGAAGTATCAAATATGGAAATGGCAACAGTAAAAAAAGCAAATTTTGTGCCGAGTTTTGTTCCGACAGCAAAGAAAACCTTATTCTGTTTCTATGGTTCCCCTTAAAAGGCGGCACAAGCGACAAGCTAGGAAGAGCGAGAATTTGGACTGACTGGAATAATCGCGCCTTGATAGAGGGTTATGTATCGAGCGGTATTGGAGCCAAGGTTACCTCTAGAAAAAGGGTAATGGCTAACCTCACAGAGCAGTTCGACCATAAAAACTATGCATATATTTCATCCCGCAACAGAAAATCTTATAACCGATATGTAAAGGAGCATAATCGAATCCAAAAAGCAATTCGTGAAGGACATCTTGTTCTCATTGAAGAAATACGGTTACTAGAAAAACTCAAAAAAATTAAGTATCCTGTAGATCGTCTGCCCTATTCCAACTTAGAGAAATTAGTAGAAACAGCCTTAGAGCGGTGGCTAGTAAGACTGTGAGCGGACAAGGCGTTACCCCTTATCTGTAGGCGACGCCTATTTTTAGTAGAGGCGATCGCTAGGCTCCATTTTCCTTGCTCTGCCAAAATAGCCTGCCGTATTTCCTCCGGTGGATAGCCGCAATCGTCCATATCGATCGCACAACCGCAGTGCTGACAATGATACGATTCCCACCAAACCAGTTGTCTGTCCCAGATGTTCTGATTCGTATATACGGTTACTTCCGAACCGCAATCTTGACATTGACCCCTAATCTGTGCAATTGTTATATAAAATCCACTTAATTGTTGTAGGACGGGCGTCCCGCTTGTCCTGCCCCAGTTTTTGAAACCTAATTATTATTATAGAACGGGCACGGGCGTCCTACGGGTTTGAGGTTTTTAGGACAGGCGAGACGCCCGTCCTACGGGATTCGAGGTTTTTGGTACGGGCGAGACGCTTGTCCTACCCTTCCCAATTCCCAATGCCCAATGCCCAATGCCCAATGCCCAATTCCTATATGTTTAACTACGTCACTCTTAGGAAAACCGGCGACCGCTGGGAATTCGATAGCGAAGCTGCTCTAGAGGATTTTCTCTGGGATAAGTTAGAACCTCTATTTGCCTTGAAGCCGCTGAAACGACAATATAATGCGAACGAGCAATTTTGCGATATTTTAGGAACGAGCGATCGCCAGCAGCTAGCAATACTAGAATTGAAAAATAGCGAAGACCGCTATGTAGTACAGCAGCTTACTCGCTATTACGATGTCTTGGTGGAGCAGAAATCCTTTGCGGAGGTGGATTACGAGCAACCCATCCGTTTGGCTGCGATCGCTCCTAGCTTTCATCGCGATAACTTCACCGATCTCAAATATCACCTTCTGGCCTCTCAGTTTGAGTTTTGGCAGTTTTCCATAGTTGAAGAAGGGGAAAAATTCTATTTCGATTTAAAAAATCTACAGAGGGAGGCCACTTGCCGAGCCGAAATTCCCTACCGACTGGAAGCGGCGACTCCCGATGTTCCCGACCCTCCCCGAAAACTGCTCAAAATGATAGCCGACTGTCCTGAAGATAAGCGGCAAATTATCTTAGGAGTTCGCCACAAGATTCTCAGCTTCGATTCTCGCATTCAGGAAAAGTCCGACAAGAAGAGTGTTAAATATGGGCGCAGTCAAAACGAGCTATGCGCTGAGATATCTTCCCATAATGCTGGAGAGGCAATGTTGTTCTTGTGGTTGCCAAAGCCAAGCAGCAGACAAAAGGTTTTATTTTGTAGAATGCTAATGAAATGCAAGAATAACGATTGGAAAAACGTCGAGTTGATTTACCACTGTCCTAGTGGATTTAAGGGAGCCAGAAGAACAAGGGAAAATTATTGGGAAATTTCACGATTAATAAAATGGTATCGGGAGAGCCCTGATTACCAGACTGTTTTTGAAAAAGAGTATGGTAAGCTGATGCAAGACAAAGACCCGGATAAATTTCTAGATACATTGCTCGACATGGCATTGGAAAAGTGGTTGGCAAGGCTAAAATAGTATCGAGATAAGGTGCGTTAATACATTCTCAGCTTAAGGCGAGTGTAGAAATGTAGGGGCGACAGCATCCCTAGGACAATTCCCGGCTATAAATGCAAAACCCCGTACTGGGATGCTTCGCCCCAGACAGTCTCGGTGCGGGGGTGGCCTCGGCGATCGCAGGCGGGCGATCGCAGATAATCTGGAAAGCTCTATATAATCTCAAGCATATAAATTATGGTCGGGGTCTAGCCAAACAATATAAAAAACGTTGTCTCTAAAAAATCCATGCACTCTCCCATGTTCGTTAGCAGAAATTTGAAATTGGTAGGCAGTGTAAACTATCTTCTCTTCATTAGGAATGCCGAAGCCATTGGGCTCAGTCGTGTCTTTATCCTTCTACGACGCGGCACGACTCTTATAATATTGTTTCATGGATTCCTTAGAAATTATAGCATCAGAATGTTCGGCAATAGGCAAGCTTCCTCTGGCCTTCATCCAAGGAGCTTCCCGATGAACCATCATTTCTAGCTCGAAAGCATCGCGAAAAAAATAAACCTCGCTTACTTCCTCTAAAAATTCGCTAACTTCTTGGGGAAAGTCTGCTTGCTTGACATTTTTCAAAATTGGCTTCCATTGGAAAGATTTGTATTCGTCAAATAAGGCGGGGATAACCGGACCTGGAGCCCAAGCTTCAAAGTCTTCCTCAAATAGCGGCTTATCGTACAAGGCCAGATGCCAAGCTTGGGCATAATAGACCAGCTTTTGCAGCTTGAGGTTACTTATGAATGACCCTGTTTCATTGGCAAGATAGATAAAGTGACAGGCAATTTGAGCGGCGGTTATAGGAGTAGTAGCAACTTGGACTGTCATATCGGTATCGGATGTTGGGGATATTGGTATTATATAGCAGTAAGCAGTCAGTGTCAGCAGTCAGATCAAAAGCGCGAATCTGCGCCAACAGCCGAGAACTCCGCCCCCCGCCCGCCAGTGCCAGAAGGCAGATTAATAGGATTAATTGGATTGCTGAAGAAAGACGAACTAGCGGCAACGGCTGAGGAAATAAGAGAAGAGCGAACCAAGGAGCAAGCAGAAATACCTGAAAGAGTTATTCAGAAAATAGCAGAAAAAGAGATCGGAGAAATAGCGCGGCAGTTTTCGTAACAGCGACTCCCAGTGGATTAAAGCCTGCGCCTGTAGGACCTTTTTATGTCGCGAAGCGAGACGCCCCTATTCGCTCTCGGGAGGGGGACGGGCGCGATCGCGGCTATACCTTTTGCTACACCAGAGTGCAGAAGCTGCATAACGTCCAGAAATTCTCAAAAATTTTTCCGAACAATGTTGAAATTCGAGAAAAAGCGTGCTATTATCTTTTATAGCTCCTAAGAAGGGGCATAAATTAAGGCCACGGCTAGCCGTGACCCTTGCTCAGAACAGTCGAAGTAAACAGTCGCAAGGAGGTTTTCTCAATCAAAAAACTTTCTCCCATAAAAACCCCGGCTCCTAAGGAGTAGAGCCCAAGGACTTGGGCTATATAGTCCATTGGCTTACTCCAGTAGCTTGCCGGGGGGGAAGATAGCCCACCCCAAGTACCCGCTGACATCGCACCCTGTCGCGGCAGCGGGTGGGTTTTCTTTGAGGAAATGAGGGGACTGTGGGGAGAGGGGAGAGAGGGGAGAACTTTCAGCAGTCCTTCCCACACCTCCGACACCTCCGACACTTCCCACACTTCCCAGCTTGTATTTGGGCGAGGACCTCCTTGCTGTTTCACGATCCTACAACTATTCCCTTTGTTTTGCGTGCGATCGCCGGTCTGCCCGCTGCCGGAGGGAGCTGCGCGATCGCGCATTCAAAATTCTTTCATTCAAAATTCAAAGTTCCTTTGGAGCGAGCGCTCCTGGCCATAAGAGGGCTGGTTGATTATTTCTGCCCGGAGGCACTAGGGCTATCGGGCTATCGGTGAGCGATCGCCTATTTTTAGTAGAGGCGATCGTGCGATCGCTCGCTAACGAAGACCCCGCCCGCTAGTATAGAACTACGCAAATAAGTTAGGACATTTATAAATGCTCGTTCCGTGAGTCAGATTATACTTTTGACTTTTGACTTTTAACTTTTAACTTGCGCGTGCCAGAAGACATAGTGGAGCGGTTAACTGGATCTATCAAAATAGACGGGCCATTGCCAACGGCTGAGGAGATAAGAGAAGAGCGAATAAGGGAGAAATACCTGAAAGGGTTATAATTAAACAAGTCAACAAAGGGAAGTTAACCATGAAGTGGGAAGAATTGCGCAAAGAAGCATTAGAGCTATCGGTGAGCGATCGCTTATTTTTAGTAGAGGCGATCGTGCGATCGCTCGGCAACGAGCTGCGACCCCGCCCGCCAGTACCAGAAGGCAGATTAACAGGATTAATTGGATTGCTGAAAAGGGATGAGTCAGCGCCAACGGCGGAGAATATTAAGGAAGAACGCATCAAGGAGAAATACCTACAATGAATGTTTTGGTGGACACCAATGTGATTCTGGACGCTCTGTTAGAACGAGAACCATTTGCAACCGATGCTCGTTCTCTATTTGTAGCTATACAATCCAAGCAGATTTTAGGGTATGTAACGGCTACAACAGTAACGGACATATTCTACATTGTTAGAAAAAACAGGGGCTCGCAGATTGCTAAACAGGCTGTTTCCACTATCCTGGCAGAAATGGAGGTCTGTACTGTCGATCGCAGAATACTTGAATTGGCCGTATCCTATGAAATGAGCGATTTTGAGGATGCGGTGCAGTTGGCTTGCGCGATCGCAGATAATCTGGAAGCAATTGTCACCCGCAATCCCCAAGACTTCACCAACACTAGCATACCGATTTTGTCAGCCGGAGAATTATTGGCGCGTCTATCTTAATTGGGGTGTAGGGAAAAGTGAAAAGTGAAAAGCGAATAGTGAATAGTGAATCAATAGTCCGGACAGTTTTTAGGGACTCGGGCTGAAACCCGCATTCTACCGTTGGCGATTGGGGGAATATTGCAGCCCGAAACCCGCATTCTACCGTCGCCATTCAAAAAATGTCCGAAGTATTGGTGAATCAGAGCTTTCCTTTCATCTTTCACCTTTCATATCAAATCCGGTTAATTATCCATAAATCCCGTAGGGGCAATCCCCCCGCGCACCGTCAGGTCAGCGAAGCTATCGCCCCGGTTGTATGAGGCGCTCCTAAAGGCGCGGCTACACAAAACTTAGCCCAAAAGGGCTATCGATTGCAAAAATGAAATGCTCCCCTCCCGGGGCGGGCACGGGGAACCCCTACAAATACTGGAATTGTTTAACCGGATTTAATATAACTTTTCACTTTTAACTTTTAACTTTTCACTTTTAACTTTTCACTTTTCCAAAACCTCCTCCTCCGGGAGTTTCGATCGCCAATATGTCTCCGGGATGCATCCGAACGGTCGCGGTGCTGCCCAAATCCTCTACAGTTCCGTTGCAGCGCTCGACATAATTGCGACCGAGAGCGCCGTCGCCTCCACCGTTCAAACCAGAAGGAGCAACCAGGCGACGATTCGATAAAATTGCCGCAGTCATTTCTTCGAGAAAACGGATGCGACGGATAGCGCCATTGCCGCCGCGATAGCGACCGCCGCCACCGCTATTGGCGCGAATGCTAAAACTTTCTAGCAATACGGGAAAGCGCCATTCCAGCACTTCCGGGTCGGTGAGGCGAGAATTAGTCATGTGGGTTTGCACGACATCGGTGCCGTCGAAATCAGCACCAGCCCCAGAACCGCCGGAAATAGTTTCGTAATATTGGTAGCGATCGCTGCCAAAAGTAAAATTATTCATCGTGCCCTGAGAACCGGCCATTACCCCGAGCGCTTCATACAAAGCATCCACAATTGCCTGGGAAGTTTCCACATTTCCCGCCACCACCGCCGCCGGATAGCGGGGCTGGAGCATCGAGCCTTCGGGAATAATAATTTGCAAAGGTTTCAGACAGCCGCCATTGAGGGGAATATTGTCATCGACTAGAGTGCGGAATACATAGAGAACCGCAGCTTTGCAGACCGCCGCCGGAGCATTAAAATTATTTGCCAGTTGTGCCGAAGTGCCGCTAAAGTCGATTTTGGCGCTGCGAGTTGCCCGGTCGATGGCGATCGCTACTTTAATGACGCTGCCATTATCCAGTCGCATCGCCGAGCGACCGTCTTTTAATACGTCAATAGCTCGGCGCACGGACTCTTCGGCATTATCCTGAACGTGACCCATATAAGCCCGAACCGTTTCCAAGCCATATTGCTCTACCATCTGGCGCAGCGATCGGGCTCCTTTTTCATTAGCGGCTATCTGGGCTTGCAAGTCGGCAATATTCTGGGCGGTATTGCGAGAAGGATAACTCCCACCAGTCAGCAATTCCAATAGCTCCTTTTCTCGGAAAGTTGCCGAATCTTCTAGGGGCGTTTCACCTTTATAATAGGGCAGCCCTCCGGGCTTTGTTTGTGTAGCCGCGCCTTTAGGCGTCAGGCGGCTGGATACGTCGGAATCTTCTAGGGGCGTTTCACTTTTGTAATAGGGCAGCCCTCCGGGCTTTGTTTGTGTAGCCGCGCCAGCCGCCTGGGAGGCGGGGCTTACGCCTATAGGCGTCAGGCGACCGACTAATTGGAAATTATCGAGTAAAACCCCTTCTTCTTCTACGGTTTTGCTATTAGGAGGCATGGAACCGGGGGTAATGCCGCCAATATCTGCATGGTGTCCCCGGGAGGCGACATAAAATAGCGGCGAGCTAGAGTTAAGCCTGTTATCGGATTCTGAGAAAACCGGCGCGATCGCAGTAACGTCTGGCAGATGAGTGCCGCCGTTATAAGGATTATTGGAAATATAGAGATCGCCCGGTTGGAGGCGATCGCCCCGCGCCGCAATTAAAGCGCCAACGCTTTCGCTCATAGAACCCAAGTGGACGGGCATATGAGGAGCATTGGCGACGAGCTGGCCTTGGCCATCGAAAATAGCGCAGGAAAAATCGAGGCGCTCTTTGATATTGACCGAGGAAGCGGTGTTTTGCAGGGTAATGCCCATTTCTTCGGCGATAAACCGAAATAGGTTATTAAATATTTCCAGCATCACCGGATCTGCTTTTTGGGCATTATTTTGCCATCCCAAAGACAAAGCATTCTGCGAATTATTGTTATTTTTGGCGGCAATAGCGGACAAAATCAAACAATTGCGATCGCTCAGTTCTGCTTGCCAGCCCGGTTCTATTACATTAGTGCCCGTAGCCTCGACAATTAGCGCCGCTCCTTGGATGCAGTCTCCGGGCTGCAAGTCCGAGCGCTGAAAGACTGGCGTATCCTGCCAGCGATCGCCGGCGTACATTTTCACTGTAGCAACCGGAGCGGGAGATTCCGCAGAACGCCGCACTGCCAGAGCTTCTTCTGGCACATCCATTTTTTGGATAACTTCCACGGAAACCGCTTCGACAATTAGCGCCTTTTCTGTTTGGACGAAGCCATAGCGCTGGCGGCGTTCCGCTTCAAACTCCGCTTTCATCGCCCCCGCGCGCTCGGCAAACTTCACCATCATAGTGGAATCGGTTCCCCGATATTTGAGCTGCACTTTTCGCTCGACTTCTTCTCGACCCGTCGGAGTTAGTTCTTTTTTCGCTTCTATTTCTAATTCTGCTAAGAGTTCTTGCAAAGAGGGAATTAAACTATCGCTTAGTTCTGCTTCCACAGTTCGCTGGCGAATAGTTCTAACATCCGCTAAGCCGATGCCATAGGCGGACAAAACTCCGGCATAAGGATGGATGAAGATTTGCTTGATGCCCAGAGCGTCGGCAATCAGGCAAGCGTGCTGGCCGCCAGCGCCGCCAAAGCAGCAGAGAGTATATTCGGAAACGTCGTAACCGCGCTGAAGGGAGATTTTTTTGATGGCGTTGGCCATGTTATCGACGGCGATCGCGACAAATCCGGCGGCAACTTCTTCTGGAGCTAGCTTGTCTCCGGTGCAGCGTTCTATTTCCGCCGCTAATTCCCCAAACTTTTGCCTCGCGATTTCTGCATCTAGAGGCAAGTCGCCATTAGCGCCGAATACTTTAGGAAAAAATCGCGGCTGAATTTTGCCTAATATAAGGTTGCAATCGGTGACTGCTAGCGGGCCGCCCCGGCGGTAGCAAGCCGGTCCGGGATTGGCTCCGGCGGACTCCGGCCCGACGCGATAGCGCGCCCCATCAAATTCCACCAGGGAGGAGCCCCCAGCGGCAACGGTGTGAATGGCCATCATCGGCGTCTGCAGCCTAGCTCCAGCAATTTCCGTTTCCAATTGCCGCTCGTATTCGCCGTCGTAATGGGCGACATCGGTAGAAGTGCCGCCCATGTCAAAAGTAATAATTTTTTCAAAGCCAGCGGCGCGGCTCGCTTGGACGGCACCGACGATGCCTCCCGCCGGACCGGATAAGATGCTATCTTTGCCTTGAAATTGTTGGGCATCTGCCAAGCCGCCGTTGGATTGCATAAATAATAAGGAGACGTTCCCGAGCTGACTGGCAACTTGCGAAACGTAGCGGCGCAAAATTGGGGAAAGATAGGCATCGACTACGGCGGTATCTCCTCGGCGCACCAGTTTCATTAAGGGGCTGAGTTCGTGGGAAACCGAGACTTGGCTGAAGCCAATTTCCCGGGCTATTTGGGCAATTTCTTTTTCGCGATCGCCCTTTCGATAGCTATGCATTAAAACAATCGCGCAACTTCTAACCCCGGCAGCGTAGCTTTCTTGGAGCGCGGCGATTAAGCGTTTTTTTTGCTCTTCGCCAAAGGGGATTACTTCTTCTCCCCGAGCGTTGTAGCGTTGCTCCACTTCTATCGTCCGCTCGTAGAGCATTTCTGGCAAAACAATCTGGCGCGCAAAAATATCCGGCCGATTTTGGTAGCCGATACGCAGGGCATCTCGGAAACCTTGGGTAATTGCTAAAACCAGGCTATCGCCTTTTCTTTCTAACAGGGCGTTGGTCGCTACCGTAGTCCCCATTTTGACAGTTTCGATTTGCTCGGAAGGAATCGGCTCCTCGGCAGGGATGCCCAGGATATCGCGAATTCCCTGGACTGCAGCATCGCTATAGCGATCGGGATTTTCCGAGAGCAGCTTGTGAATAATTGCTCTGCCATCGGGAGCGATCGCCACCACATCGGTAAACGTCCCGCCTCGGTCTATGAAAAATTGCCATTTTTTGGAAAATTGGGAATTAGGCATAAGAAATTGGGCATTGGGCATTGGGCATTGGGCATTGGAGTTTAAATTTTGAATTTAAAGTTGAAAATTTGCAATTCAACTCTCAACCTTGAAAACTCCCTACACCCTACACCCCCTACACCCTACACGCTACATCCTATTAAACGGCCTCTGACTGAATTTGCCACTGCTTAAAACCGCGCAAGTCGGCGATCGCCTGAGAGCTTACTGGTATATATAGCACTACCGATTAAGGTTAGGACAGTCACAAATCTCTCTCTGTTGCGTATGGCAGGACTTTAGCTGACTGCTGACTGCTGACCGCTTATTGGTATAATAGTGTGGCGCGCAAAAAAACCGGACTCCTCGGGTAGCCCGGATGCAAGGGACTCCTCGGGGAGCCCGGATGGCTTACAGGTCAGTGCTTAGCCGACGCGCAGGAGACCTAAAGCGAGGAGTCCTTGGACCGCCTTGATACATTGTTCGATAGTTAACTTGCAGTCAGTCGCCATATTGCTGTAGGTGCGCCCTTTTAAGGTACGGGCGAGCCAGCCAAACACTAAGATTTCCTCACGGGTCAGGCGGCGGCGGCCTTCGGGACTGCTGTCACTGTTGATTATCAGGTTGTCCAACGTCGAAGGAAAGGTATTCATAACTTATACAACTTTTGTTGGTGAATGGGGGGAGCATTTAGCTCCCTTTTTTCTGTCTTATCCTTACTATAGCACTATTTTTTAGATTGTCAAACCTTTTTGCAAATATTTGTTATTTTTTTGACATTGCCTAAGAAGCTTGCCTTTCCGTAGGAGAATCGCGGGGGTCTCCGTACAAAATTTATATTCTCAAGTTGATGTGAGGTTTCTGCGGCGAAGCGGGCGAAGCAAAGAGAGTACGGAACCGTTATACAGCCCAGATGGTTGCTCTGATGCTGTCGCCCCTAAGTTTTCGTTCATTACACTAATTTGAGAAACGCTAGAAATGCTCCCATGAGAAACCCGGTTTTTACCAAGATGAAAACCCCGGCTTTTTGGACAATACCCTCGCCAAAAAGGCCAGAAATACATTTTTTTGGACAATACTAACGCCGATCTGAAAAACTTCCTGGTAGGGGATGTAGGGGCGACAGCATCCCCTGGACTATCTCAGCCTTAAACGGTAACCTCCTTAATGGGATGCAACGCCGAGACCCACCATGCATCACCGAGACAACTCCGTTGCTATAAGGCGAAGCATCCCAGGGCCCGCGCATTCCAACACAATAGATTTTTGCGAAGAGAGCATTGTCTCGGGAATGCTGTCGCCCCTACAGGTTATTAACGACTGGGAAATAGGCGTTGGTATTGTTGGAAAAACCGGGGTTCTGGCATCAGAGCAAATGATAGAAGATCGGCCTATCGATCTAATTTTAGATTAACTCTTAGATAGCAGGAAAAAATACGGTCACTTGCTTAGGTCGGGGGAAAAGCGACTAGCCCTTGAAAAATATTTCACAGAAGTCCGCACATTGCTTAAGGATTTGCCTGGAATGTTGACGGGACCTTTGGCTGCAATAAACTTCCTCATGAGATAATAGAGCAAAGAAAGAGCAACGGCTAGAAGTAGCGGGTAGTCGCTTGTTAACAGAGAATAATTGGGTTGACAACCGATAATCCGAGACTCGCAAGGGGGCTTTAAGAGTCAAAAGAGCAACGAGGGAGCAATAGGGGGACGATGGGAGCAAGAGTAAGATGCTGCAACTTAGGCAAAGCAAGAGATGTAGGGCGATGCTTAACTCTTTTGTTTAGCAAATGAGCCTTCCCTGTTTGTCCGTATTATTGACCAGTATTTCGACGGGGAGCGAGATGTTACGACGCTCCATATATTAGAGAAGCTGAAAAATGAGTAAAGAATGTTAGGATTGGAGTTGCCGGCGTCCTCTAAATTGGGAAAGCCCAAGCGAAGTTAATTTGAATAATTTAGGACTTGCGCTTTCTTGCCAGATCTAACAGTATATTTAGCGCTTGGTATGCGGTGCGGCACCCTACATACAGAGTCTTTGCGTAGGTCCTGTAATTAGATAATGCTTAGAAGTTATCAAAATATTTTGTTTATATTAAGCATATAAACAAAAATATATATTGAGAATATTATTATGATTGCTATTGCAGGATACGAGAATTTAATTCCCATTCACGATAGCGAGAACTCGCAAGTGTATCGCGCTTCGAGAGTTAGCGATAGCCAAGCAGTTATAATAAAATGTCTCAGCAGAGAATATCCGACACCGGAGCAAATTCGACGCTACAAACAAGAATATCAGCTTACTAGCCAGTTAGAATCCCCGGGCATCATCAAAGCCTATGGCCTTCGAGAATGGCAAAGAAGCTTGGCGATGGTCCTGGAAGACTTCGCGGCAATTTCCCTGAAACAATGGTTGCAAGAGCGCTCTTTTGAACTCTCGGTGTCAGAATTTTTATGGCTGGCGATCGCCATTACCGAGAGTTTGGGACAAATTCACGCTCAAAACATTATTCACAAAGACATCAATCCCGCCAATATCCTTCTCAATCCCGAAACCAAAGAAGTAAAAATAATTGATTTTGGCATATCTACCCAACTGACTAGAGAAAATCCCACTCTAAAAAATCCCAATGTTTTAGAAGGAACTCTGGCTTATATTTCCCCGGAACAAACGGGCAGAATGAATCGAGGCTTAGATTATAGGACGGATTTTTATTCGCTGGGAGCGACGTTCTATGAAATGCTCGCGGGAAAATTGCCTTTTGAAACTGACGATCCTTTGGAATTAGTTCACTGTCATATTGCGAAAATGCCTCCGGCATTAGGGGAATGGGGAATGGAGCATGAGGAATGGGGGCCCTTCGACTCCGCTCGGGATAAAATTGGGAATTGGGTCCAACGACCGGCTCAGGAGGGAATTGGGAATGGGAAAGAAATTCCCTCTGCGCTCTCAGATATTGTGATGAAATTGATGGCGAAGAATGCGGAAGAGCGCTATCAAAGTGCTGATGGTTTGCAAGCAGATTTAGAAGAATGTCGCCGACAATTAGAGGAAAAGGGAAATATCGAGCCCTTTACCCTGGCTCGACGGGATATTTCCGCTCGCTTTCAAATTCCCCAAAAACTCTACGGGCGGGAAAAAGAAATTGCGACATTACTCGGGGCATTTGAACGAGTCGCGGAGACGGGGAAAGTCGAACTGATGCTGGTGGCGGGTTATTCCGGGATTGGCAAATCCTCCCTAGTGCAAGAATTGTACAAACCCATTACCGCACGTCGGGGCTATTTTATTTCCGGGAAATTCGACCAATTTCAGCGCAATATTCCCTATTCGGCGATCGTCGCCTCTTTTCGCGGACTGGTCGGGCAATTACTGGCAGAAACAGAGACCCAGTTACAAGTATGGCGGGAAAAATTATTGAAGGCGTTGGATAATAACGGACAAGTTATTATTGATGTCATTCCCGAAGTCGAGCTGATTATCGGCAAGCAAGCCCCCGTTGCTGTATTAGGAGCAACTGAAGCGCAAAATCGCTTTAACCTTGTTTTCGCGAACTTTATCAATGTTTTTTGCAATAAGGAGCATCCGTTAACTTTGTTCCTCGACGATTTGCAATGGGCAGACTTGGCAACGGTGAAACTGGTGGAAAGGATGTTGAACGAAGATGAGACCCAGCATCTCTTGCTATTAGGGGCTTATCGCGATAATGAAGTTTCCGCCAGCCATCCTTTGGCGATCGCTCTAGAAAAACTCCAGCAAAACAACAGGGCAATTGACCAAATTACTTTACAACCTTTACCCACAGAGCAAATTGCGTATTTAATCGGCGATACACTCCAGCAGAATCGGGAAAGCGTTGGCGATTTGGCAGGGTTAGTTTGGCAAAAAACCGAGGGCAATCCTTTTTTTGTGAATGAATTTTTACAGGCATTGCATGACGAACAATTGCTGCAATTCGACCGGCAAGCGAGAAGCTGGCAATGGGATACGGCAGCCCTGGAAACAGCGGGATTCACGGATAATGTTGTAGAGTTGATGGTTGGCAAGCTGCAAAAATTACCAAAATCCAACCAAGCAGTCCTATCCCTAGCCGCTTGTTGTGGAGCAGAATTTAGCTTAAAGCTGCTGACCTGGGAGTCGCAAAAATCTCCCCAAGAAACCTTTGAATTATTAAAGATTGCCCTAGATCGCGGTTTAATTTTTGCCTTGTCAGAACCGGACGAAAACCTACTGATTCAGTTTTTCAAGTTCGGACACGATCGCATTCAACAAGCTGCTTATTCTTTGATAAGCGATCGCCAGAAAAAAGAATTTAACTTAAGGATAGGTCGCTTGTTACTGGAAAAACTCTCTCCCCAAGAACGAAATGAGAGAATCTTTGAAATAGTCGATCGCTTGAATGCGGGTAGGTCGCTGATAACAGATGAGTCAGAACTTTTGGAGTTAGTCAACTTAAATTTGCTAGCAGGTAGAAAGGCTACAGATGCTACCGCTTATGTTGCTGCTAGAGAATATTTAGTTGTCGGCATGGAGGGTCTGAGAGAGGATCCTTGGTCAAGTCAGTATGATTTGGCTTTTGCTTTATATAAAGAACGAGGCTTAGTTGAATATTTAAACGGTAATTTGGATGATTCAGAAGAGCTACTAAACTATACCTTTAGCCAAGCTTTTTCTGCATTAGATAAGGCAGAAGTTTATAAAATGCTTATCGTTCAATACACGATGATGGCTAAATACTCAGAGGCTATAGAAAGCGGACGCAAAGCTCTGGCTTTGCTTGGGGTAGATTTGCCTAAAACAGATCTGAAAAATGCTTTTGAAATAGAAGTAAAGCTAGCCCAGAAAAGTTTAAAAAATCGCGATATTGAATCATTGTTGTCCGAGCAAGAAATTGCCAGCCCCGAGCAAAGAATGATTTTAGACTTGCTAGTCAGCATAGATCCTCCAGCTTACTTTTTCAATCAGGAATTATACGCCGTCATCGTAGTAAAGATGGCAAATCTGTCTCTGACTTATGGCAATAGTTCTGAATCGGCAAAGGGTTACGTTACTTACGGAATTATCCTGGGTTCTGTTTTAGGGGATTATCAATCCGGTTATAAGTTTGGTGAGTTGGCTGTAAAATTATGCGATCGCTTCAACAGTCAGATTCAAAAATGTCCTGCTTGTTTGATCTTAGCAGGTCATTTAAATCATTGGGTCAAGCATATAAAATACGCTAAAGATATTTTTGATGATTCCTATCATGCTGGCTTAGCGTCGGGAGAGTTGCGACATTGTGGATATGCCCTAGAACATCAGTTGCGTTACTTATTTTATCAAGGAGTCAATCTTCAAGAAATTCTCGAACTTCTGCCTAAGTATTTGCATTTTTTGCAAAATACTAAAAATCAGTGGGCAAGCGATGGTACTTTGGGATTCCAACTGGCTTTATTGAATCTGTTGGGGATGACTCGCGGTAAGTTAGATTTTGAGAAAGAGGATCTTAATGAAGCTCAATATCTGGAAGATTGCCGCGCCCATAACAGTTTCGCTTGGCTCTGTACTTTTAATATTTTTAAATCTCAGGTTTTGTATTTATATGAGGACTACGATCTAGCCTTGGCTGCTATATTAGAAGCTGGCAAATATATTGACTTTGTTTTAGGGCATTTTCAAGGCTCGGAACATAATTTTCATTATTCGTTAGTTCTGGCATATCTTTATCGAGAAGCGACAGGTGAAACCAAACAACAATATTGGCAGCAGCTAGAAAGCAATCAAAAGCGCATGAAAATCTGGGCCGATAATTCGCCGGATAATTTTTTGCATAAGTATCTGTTAATCGCTGCAGAAATGGCACGGGGTTCTGGAGAACATTTAGAAGCGATGGATTTGTACGATCGCGCTATTGACTCTGCCCGGGAAAATAAATTTATTCATAATGAAGCTTTGGCTAACGAACTGGCCGCTAAATTTTGGTTGGCTAGAGGTAAGGAAAAGTTTGCAAACATTTATCTAAAAAATGCGCGTTATTGTTATCAAATCTGGGGAGCAAAACGTAAAGTCGAACAATTAGAAACAAAATACGCGCAATTATTGCGAGAATCGCGTTGGCGGAGCCTTGACGAAGTGAATAGCCTCTTCTCTGGAGAATCCTCAACTGCCACGCATTCTTCTTCTCTAGCCTTCAATACTCTGAGGACTAGAGACTCTACCGATACTGAAATTTTTGATTTAGCCACGACGATAAAATCTACTAATGCCATTTCCAGCGAGATTGTTTTAGATAAATTGCTGGCGAACTTAATGGATATGATTGTCGAAAATGCCGGAGCCGGACGAGGAATTTTGATTTTGCCTCGCGGCGAGGGTTTATTTGTCGAAGCCACTAAGGAAGCCGATTCCCAGGGAGTGGCGGTATTGCAGTCGCTTGCTCTCCAGGAGTTTCCCAACCTATCTTCAAAAATTGTCAATTATGTCGCCCGCACTCGCGAAACCGTAGTGTTGAACGATGCCGTCAATGAAGGTAACTTTACTGACGATGCTTATATCCAACAGTATCGGTGTCAGTCTATTGCCTGCACTCCTTTAATCAATCGAGGCAAACTCCAAGGCATTATCTATCTGGAAAATAACTTGACGACGGGAGCTTTTACCCAAAGGCGCTTAGCACTGTTGCGAACCTTGGCGACGCAAGCGGCAATATCTTTGGAAAATGCCCGACTGTATGATGCTTGCGTGCGTTTCGTTCCCAGCCAGTTTCTGAGTCTTTTAGAGAAAAAGAGCATTGTGGATGTGGAACTGGGCGATCGCGTGGAAAGGGAAATGACGGTGTTATTCTCGGATATTCGCGACTTTACTACCATCTCCGAACAGGTGACCCCGGCGGAAAATTTTGCTTTTATTAACGAGTATCTCGGTTATATGGAACCGTTAATTGAAGCGAATGGCGGTTTTATCGATAAATATATAGGCGATGCTATTATGGCATTATTTCCCAATTCCGCCGATGATGCAGTTAAGGGAGCGATCGCCATGCTGCAAGAATTAAAAAAATATAACCAAGTTCGACAAACCAGGAATCTGAAATCCCTGCGCATCGGCATCGGCTTGCATGCGGGAAGGTTAATGTTAGGCACGGTCGGTGGGTCGGGTAGAATGGACGGGACGGCGATCGGAGATGCGGTGAATCTCTCCTCCCGAGTGGAAGGACTAACCAAAACCTATGGGGTTTCGCTGTTAATCACCCATCAAACTTTGGGGCGTTTAAATAACTCCTTTGAATACGACTTGCGATTTATCGAACAAGTCAAGGCTAAGGGAAAAGCCAAGGCAGTTGGTTTGTTTGAAGTTTTTTCCGCCGATACTCCAGAACTCCGGGAAGCCAAAATCGCTACGAAAGAGAAGTTTGAGAGAGCCGTCATGTTCTATCATTGGGGTTCTTTTCCAGAAGCGGCGCGTTTATTTCAAGAATGCCTCTCATATAATGAGAGCGATCGCGCTGCCCGCAGCTATCTCGAACGCTGCCAGGGTCATATCCGTTAAAAATAAAGTCTAGTGCAGCGCGGGAGGTGTGGGAGGCGGCCCACGAGGTGTGGGAGGTTTGGGAAAAACTACTGAAGGTTCTCCTCTCTCCCGACAGTCCCCTCTCTCCCCACACTCCCCCTCTCCCTCTTTCAAGGGTATGTTTTTTATAATCCTCTTTTTTGATTTTGTCGCTGGGTTTCATAGCTTTCTGGGGCGAAGCATTCCAGTGCCAAGGTTTTTTATTATAACAATAAGTTATCTATGGAATGCTGTCGCCCCTACGCCGTCGATCCGCCTAGAAAACATCAAATATAAAAAACATACCCCGAGGTAAGCCCCTCTCCCTCCGGAGTGAAGCGAAAATCGAGCAAGCGAGAAAATTGGCGATCGCTGCGGGCCGAAATTATGAAAATGGCTCGTATAATTGATACTAGAATAAAGATATCAATCTTCAGGGTTATCTGAAACTCAGGGTGACTGCCGGATCCTACGGAGACCGAATCGATAAGCACCCGAATGTATTTGGGAAAAAAGACTCATGCGATCGAAAAAACCGCTATATATAGTCCCGTATATTTACAAGTGAGTTTATAATATTGGAACTTACTATAATATTGGCACTTACTATCCAAGTCCTGAGACTCTCTGGAAGTGCTATTGGACCATTGCTTACGCAGGCTGGGTAGTTTGTACTCCCGACGAAATCGAAGCGCTCGAAAAATTATAGAGCCGAGATGGGTTGCCTAAATCCCAGAAATTCGTCCTCTGGCAATTTTCAGTTCGAGCAAATTAGACTCTCAAAAAGTATCCTAGCTCAAAGGGATACAAACAGGAACTGGCGTTATTTGCGCCCTGAATGCCGTTGACCGTTTTTTCAAGGGATCCAAAGTAATGACTCAAGGGAGCCAAGACAAGGAAATAATTTTACTGGTAGATGATACTGCGACCAATTTGGTTGTCATGTCTAAAGCTTTAAAGAATGCTGGATTTGAAATCGCGGTGGCTACAGATGGGGAAAGCGCAATTTCTCTGGTGGAATATGCTCCACCAGATCTAATCCTGTTGGACGTTATGATGCCCGGTATTGATGGCTTTGAAACTTGCGCTCGCCTAAAGGCAAACCCCCAAAGTAAGGATATTCCAGTAATTTTTATGACCGCCCTTGCCGATACGGTAGATAAGGTCAAAGGTCTTTCTATCGGAGCTGTTGACTATATCACCAAGCCGTTTCAGGAGCAAGAGGTGCTGGCTAGGGTAAGGCTGCACCTGAGACTGCGCTCGTTGACCAAGCGGCTGGAAAAGCAAAATGCAAGGCTTCAGCAGGAAATTAGCGATCGCAAAATGGCTCAAGAAGCCAACACGGCCAAAAGCGTTTTTTTAGCGAAGATGAGCCACGAATTGCGTACCCCACTAAATGCCATTCTCGGTTTTACTCAATTGCTCAACCGCGACTCATCTTTGAACAAGGAGCAAATAGAATATTTGGATATTATTGGTCGCAGCGGCGAGCATCTGCTCTCCCTAATCAATGATATTTTGGAAATGGCTAAGATAGAGTCTGGCCGGGTCACCCTGAACGAAAATAGCTTCGATCTATACCGCCTGCTTGATAGCCTAGAAAAAATGTTTCAATTAAAAGCAGACTCTAATGGATTGCAGCTAATATTCGATATAGATTCAAACCTTCCTCAATATATCGCGACTGATGAGGGTAAATTGCGTCAAGTAGCAATAAATCTCCTAAGCAATGCTATCAAATTTACGGACCAAGGAAGCGTGACTTTTCGGGTGAAAGGGAATGGGGGATTGGGCATGGGGCATAGCGCATTGGGCATTGGGAATGGGGAGCAGGGAAGTTCCGATGCAGGGGACAGGGGGGCAGGGGGACAAGGGGATTTGGAGACAAGGAGACCCATAATTAAGGGGGACCTAAAACAAGGAGACCCGGAAACAGGGGAACCCGGAGACAAGGGGACAAGGGGCTATGCCCAATTCCCCATGCCCAATGCCCAATTCCCCATGCCCAATGCCGAATCCCCCATTCCTAATGCCCGCTTGTTATTTGAAGTAGAGGACACTGGTCCGGGCATTGCACCGGAGGAGATGGAGACATTATTTGAGGCATTCGTGCAAACGGAGGCGGGAAGAAGGTCCCAGCAAGGAACGGGATTGGGGTTGCCGATTAGCCGACAGTTTGTGGAACTGATGGGGTCGGAGCTGACCGTAGAGAGTATAGTCGGCAAAGGAACGATTTTTAAATTTGAAATTGAGGTGAGTTTAGCTATTGGAGAAGAGATTAAAAGCAGCAAGGAGGGAAGCAGGCGAGCGATCGCAATGCAGCCAGACCAACCCAAGTATCGTATTTTGATAGTTGAAGACAAATGGGAAAATCGCCAATTGTTGCTCAAACTCCTGGAACCTTTGGGATTTGAGGTGCGCGAAGCAAAAGACGGTCAAAAAGGGATTGATGCCTGGAAAAGCTGGAAGCCCCATTTGATATGGATGGACATGAGGATGCCGGTTATGAATGGGTTTGAAGCCACTAAGGAAATAAAATCCCAACCGGAGGGACGGGATACAGTAATAATTGCCCTAACAGCCAGTGCCTTTGAAGAGGATAGAACCCATGTTTTATCAGTAGGCTGCGACGATTTCGTAACCAAACCAATTAAGGAGGAAGAGATATTTGCAACAATGGCCAAATATCTGGGGGTGCGATATATATATGAAGACCAAGACGCCCTTCAAGAAACGCCCTTGTTACCAGAAGAGGCTCCAGTTGCAGAACTAACTGCCGAGGATCTGGCGGCTATGCCCTCTGAGTGGTTGGCCTCGCTCCACTGGGCAGCAATGCAAGTGGATGCAAAGCTGGTTCTAGGGCTGATTGAGGAAGTTCCCCCAAGCGCCCCTGTGGCTAAGGCTTTGGTTGATTTGGTGGATAACTTTCGCTTTGATAAGATTGTGGACCTAACTAAAAATCAGATGGGATGACTGGGCTTCGACGCCACGGAGAATCAGTATGGGTCGATCGCTCGAGAGAGTTTTTTGAGTTACAGCCATTTTGGGTTTGGGTATCTTGACAATGAAGGGGGAATAGATCTCGTATAATGTAATGCGCCGGATTAAAGCGCCGGGAATGCGGCCGGGGGAAGTCCATCAGCATGGTAAAAATATCAATCTTATGGTATGAATAGCAATCAAGCGGACAAACCTAAAGGCAATATACTCATCGTTGACGACACGCCAGCCAATCTGCGTCTTTTATCAAAGATGCTGACTAAGAATGGATATGAAGTGCGCAGCGTGATTAACGGGCAGATGGCGTTGATGGGAGCGGCGGCGGCGCCACCAGATTTAATTTTGCTAGATATAAATATGCCAGACATGGATGGCTATCAAGTATGTCAAAAATTAAAATCTGAGGAAAAAACGAGGTATATTCCAGTCATTTTTATCAGCGCTCTAGATCGGGTATTAGATAAGGTCAAAGCTTTTCAGGCTGGTGGGGTGGACTATATTGCCAAGCCTTTTCATTATGAAGAGGTATTGGTAAGAGTAGAGAATCAACTGAGTATTAGGAGGCTACAGAAGCAACTGCAACAGCAAAATCAGATGTTGCAATTGGAGATTAGGGTGCGCCAACAGGCGGAAGAGGAAATACAACTGTTGCTCTCTACTACTCAAGGGATTAATGAAGCTTCAGATTTTGATGGGGCTCTGGAAGTGGCGCTACATAAAGTGTGCGAGGCAACAGGCTGGAATTATGGCGAAGCGTGGGTTGCTACCGCCGATAATACTGCTCTAGAATGCAGCCCTAGCTGGTACTACAGTCTTAAGGGGGTTCCAGAGAGCGCGATCGCTGCTTTTGAGGAATTCCGAGAATACAGTCAAGGACTAACTTTGGTACCGGGAGAGGAACTACCCGGACGGGTCTGGGATAAAGGAAGAGCTGAGTGGATTGCGGATCTTGCGGCTGAGAAAAACGACATTTTTTTAAGATCCCAACTGGCGGATCAATGCGGAATAAAGGCGGGGCTGGGCGTGCCTATTAAAAGGAATGCTACTGCTACAGCAGAGGAAAAAATTATGGCTGTACTGGTGTTCTATATCCTAGAATCTCGCCAAGAAGAGCAACGATGGGTACAGCTAATTTCAGCGGTGGCGGCACAACTAGGCGGCGCAATCCAGCAAAAGCAAACGGAAGCAGAACTGCGCGCCTTGTTTTCAGCGATGACCGATGCTATTATTGTCCTCGACGCACAGGGATGCTATCTCAAAATAGCGCCGACTAATCCAACTTTGTTGTACAAACCGGCTAGAGAACTGATTGGCAAGACCTTGCACGATGTATTCGATCGCTCCCTAGCAGATAAATTTATTAGTTATGTCTGGGGCGCTCTCAACAGCAAAGAGACTATTAATGCTGAATATAGCCTCAATATACAAGAGCGAGAGGTATCGTTTGCTGCAAGTATTTCGCCCTTGTCTGATGATTCGGTTCTTTGGGTGGCTCGGGACATAACCGATCGCAAGCTAGCAGAAGAAGCTCTGCGGGAAGCGGAGGAAAAATATCGCAGTATTTTTGAGAATGCTGCTGAAGGAATTTACCAGACCACAATTGAGGGGCAATATCTCAGCGCTAATCCAGCTTTAGCTCGGATATATGGCTACGCTTCCCCGGAAGATCTGATAGACTCTCTGACGAATATAGCTACCCAGCTCTATGTCGATCCAAACCGTCGTAGCGAGTTTATGGCTACTATAGAAGACCATGAAGCTGCTTTCAATTTTGAATCTCGGGTTTATCGCAAAGATGGCAGTATCATCTGGATTTCTGAGAATGCTAGAGCGGTTCGCTCGGAAACGGGTAAGTTACTCTTATATGAAGGGATTGTGGAGGATATTACCCAGCGCAAGGAAGCAGAAGAGGCTTTGCGTGGGGAACAACAAAGATCCGAGAGCTTATTGCTGAATATTTTACCCAAAGCGATCGCCGAAGAGCTAAAGAAAAACCAGAGTGCTAGCCCTACTCTATTTGAGGATGCGACGATTATGTTCGCCGATTTGGTTAACTTCACTCCTCTGTCGGCTCGGATGTCTGCCACAGATCTGGTTAACTTACTTAATGATATTTTTTCTACCTTTGACGAGCTGGCAGAGCAGCACGGCTTGGAGAAAATTAAAACCCTGGGGGATGCCTATATGGTGGCGGGGGGATTGCCAGTGCCCAGGCCAGATCATGCCGAGGCGATCGCTGAAATGGCTCTGGATATGCAGCAGGCGATCGCTCAATTCCAGACAGATATAGGAGAATCATTTCAAATTAGAATAGGCATCAACACCGGACCAGTTGTGGCTGGGGTGATTGGCATTAAAAAGTTTATCTACGACCTCTGGGGAGACACTGTTAATACTGCTTCTAGAATGGAATCTCATGGCATTCCCGGTACAATACAGCTTACAGAAGATACTTATCAAAGATTGCAGGAGCGCTATGTCCTGTCGAAGCGCGGCGAAATCGACATTAAAGGCAAAGGGCAAATGACTACCTATTTTCTCACGGGACGAAAAGTCGATTAGAGGCATTGGGCATATTCGCATTGGGCATTGGCGAAAAATTGCAAAATTGTTCATAATAGCAATACCTTCGCCATTTTACCGTAGGGTCAGATCCCCCCAACCCTCGCATTTGCTGTGTTTCGTTCCCGGCAAGAACCTAAAAATAAGGTGTTTTTGCGTTTTGGCGAAGGTATTGAATTGAAGAGCAAATCCGGTTAATTGCCCTAAAAAAAGCCTTCCCGTAGGACGGGACCAGCGAAAATTCCCTGACTGGTACGGCGGACTCTCGTGTCGCCCGTCCTACGGGAGATTACACATTTTTTCTGTGGGTATTTTACTGGATTTGATATAACTACCTTGACAGACTACTAGGTTGGCTTACTGCTATATGCAGCTCTGGCAACTGGGAATTTGGCAACTGGGAATTTGGCAACTGAGAATTTGGCGACTGAGAATTTGGCGACTGAGAATTTGGCAACTCAGTGCCGCATACTTTGCAGAATTGAGCGTCCTCATCGTGGAAAGATAAACCACAATTGCTACAGTGCCTTTCTACTTTGTTGGCGGTTTTCACTAATTGTTTTATTAAGTCCCCTAACTGCCAAGGAATCAGGGCAATCCCGGTTAAAATCATCAGCACCGTCATCACGCGACCGCTATGGGATGTGGGAGTAACATCCCCAAAGCCAACGGTCGTCATAGTTACTACAGAAAAATAGAAAGCGTCGAAAAATGTAGCGAATTTTTCTGGGTTGACTGAATGCTCGACTTGATAAATTAGACCAGAGTAAATAAATATAATTGCAAATACTGTAAATATAATCCGCGCTAAAATTGCACCGTCTTCGGTAGTGATGCCGCCAAATAATATTCTTCTTTTTCCTAGCAATCTCAGGAGCCGCAAAACCCTAAACGATCGCAGTATTAGGATAAAGCTAAGGTCTATCGAACTCAGAAAGAAAGGTAAGATTACTACTAATTTAATTAGAGAATAGGTACTGAATAAAAAATTAAGCTTCTTGTCAGCACACCAAAATCTAAGTATATACTCTATGGAAAACAGAACCAAGATTGCGGCGTTAGTTCCATGAATAATTAATCGCACTTCTGTAGGCAGTTGGTGCGTTTTGGCTACAAAAATTGCCGAGGATAGCAGAACTAAAGCCGGTATAAGTAGGTTTACCCATTTCCCTACTGTGGTGTCAACGTCTTCTAAATAATCGACTATTTTTTCTCGCACTAGCATGAAAAAAAATCAACGCGACAATTGATGGAGTTCTTTATTAATATTAGCAGCATAAAAACCAAAATACGCCTATGTATTGGCAGAGGAATTTTTTTTACTATTTCCCAAGCAATTGTCATTTGGTCGGGATTTACGCAAATAATCCTTATGTAGGGTGCTAACCTGCAAATATCCCTCTACATATATCGTTATACTCGATCGCAATTTGCAGCAATAGCTTTGAGTAATAAGCAATCGGCCATTCTTGCGATTTAGATTAACGATCTTATTGTCAATTGCTGTCGGGCGCTTATTATTTGCTTTGACTGGGAGCTTTATTGGCTCGCTTTTCTCGTTCCAAGCGTCGGCGATCGCGCCAGTCAACCAAAGTTATATATATCACCCCTCCACTAAGGACTACCAACAAGACCACAGCGATCGCTGCCAAACCAGTAAGAATAGAGTTTTCCAAAATTTCCTCCGTAAATTCAATCTCAATATGGGGTCGATTTTAAGGCATGGAGCGTTGAGAAGGGTGTAGGGTCTAGGGTGTAGGGTGTATGGGACCAATATTTTATAGGTTCAGCATCGGGGCGTCGGACGAAACAAAGAATATTTTCCCCACACCCCACACACCCCACACCCTTCTCAACGCCCCACACCCCACACCCCACACCCCACACCCCACACTCCCCCGATCGCCCTATTCCCCAGGGGGCGGCAGTTCTTCCTGAATAGTAAAGCGGATATGGTTTAGCGCCAAATCGCCAATAGGCAGCTCGCTTTTGTGTACTTTCTCCCCGCGCAGCCTGAGACTTTCAAAGCGGATGCCTTTGCCCAGTTCGATATGATACCAAGCCAAACCCATAAAAAAACGCAGGGGATAAGGGCCGCCCTCGCGGATGTCGTCGGGATTAGATTCCATTGGCACCCAGCCAAAACCCGGGATATAAAACTCTAACCATACATGATTGTAGTCTGGTTGCTGGGGCAGGCGAAGGCGATCGGCATAGGGCGGACATTTATAGCGACCAATAGTGCGGCAAGCTATTCCATTTAGGCGCAATAGGGCCAGTAACACTCCCACATACTCCCCACAGGAGCCGACTCCCTTTTTCAGGACTGCATCTGGCGGATCTATATGGGGCTTGATACCGTAGGATAGCTTGTCATAAACGTAATCCCGAATGCTTAGAATCTTGCGCAAGAGATTGCTTTCCTTGCCAATGGCTTCTGTGGCCGCCCGGGTAACGGTCTCGGTATCCATTGCCAGTCGATCGTTATCGACTAAATAACGCTCTTGCAACTCTGGCGGCAAAACTGATTCTCGATTTGATTCTTCTTCTACATCTAGAGGGGTGAGCTGGTATTTGATGCTCCAGACTTCCACTAGAGCTTTCCAGCCAAAGATGCGAGCTTCATGGGATTTTAGCGGGTCAAACTTAAATACCGCAATGCGCTGGCCGTCTTCTATTTCCTCGGTGAAGGGCATACCGATCGCTTCTACAGCTCTTAGCTTCTGCCGGTGGGTTTCGGCGGGAAGGGCTATGCGCCATTCTAGAGAATCTAAATGTATTTCGTCGAGGGGAGAGAGTTCTTCTACATAAGACATCTCCAGTAAATAGCCGTTTGAGAGGGCATAGCCGCCTTCGCGGTTATAGTGAAAATGGAGGGGATGAATTAGCACGCGATCGCGTATGGCCAATTGATGGGGATCCGCTGCATTGGGATCGTCGCGAATATAGACCTCTTCCCCAGAGTAGGCCACATAGAGAACTTCTTTCCCAGTCGAGGGATTGACGTGAAAGGCCAATCCCGTCGGTTGTTCAAAGGGGGTCAAGACGCTAAATTCAATCTCCCCGGTTCCCCGATCCATACAATACACTGTTTGTTCGGCGGCATCGCAAACCCATAATTGCTCGCCCCGAACCGTCAAGTTTTCTATGCCAATACCCGGAGCATAGAATTGGGTTATCGTCTCTGCACTGTGGCGATTGAAAATTAGAATATAGCCTGCTTTTTGACAGCTTACATAGACGGTCGATTCCCAAACGGCAATGCCATTGGCCGGGTAGCTCAGGCTGAGAAAAAGTTGGGGCGCGAGTTTGGCAGTTCCTAGATTGTCGATCGCATCAGGACAAAAATAAATGCTGCGGTCTCGCACGAACCAAAGAGTATTTTCCCAGATGGCCAAGCCGGTGACGTCCGTAAATTCTTCTGCTTGATAGGGATTGATAATAGTCGTGTTATCGCTGGTGCAATCAATATCTAGTAAATGGCCCCGCACTGGATCGATAGCAAAGAGGCGATCGCCAGCAAAGGCCATGCCATAAAGGCCATAGACGCCTACAGGTCTGACTGTCCGCAACCATTGAGAATTCTGACCGGAGATAGCTGATTTTTTTTGAGGCATACAAAATTTTGGAGTTGCTAATATTGAAGAAGGAGCAGACAAAAGTTCTCGTCTTGGGTTTTCTGTAATGCTTACAGCGTGAGTATTACAGTTTAAGCATTACACTGTAAGCATTACACGCCCTGCGGAGCCTAATAAAATATGTATGGATTCGCCCTCTCAAAGGAAACGCTCTTCCATAGAAATTACGCATAGACTCTATTTGTAGTATGGTGAACAATCCTATACCTCTACATATAGTCTTTGACTGGCTTGAAAGCGTAAGCCCTGCTCTAATTGCCGATTTAGAGTAGGTATTATGGAGTTATAGGCTCTGTGTAATAACAGATTTAGTCGCAACGGACCCGACCCCTGCTAAGCTTCTCTAGGGCAAGCAAAGGCAAAAATCAAAGGTCCCTTCGCTGCTTTTCCCAGCCGAGAGTGACGGGCATACTCGCGCCATTACACCCGAATAATCAACAGGACTTACGCAAAATAGTCGGTTTGATACCTACATCTAGAGTCTGGTGCGCCTTAGCACCCTACAATTAGATTAATTGCGTAAGTCCTACAAGAACAATACGACGACTTATATTGTGCTATCTGTTCGGGGAGAGCTTTTCTGCTAGTTGTCAGCAGCACGGTTGACAATTTATTTATATGTGTTTGACCCCAATGTAAGAGTTAACAACAGGTTGGTGTATCATGCCTTGGAAGAAGTCTTCCTTGTATCCCATCCCCGTTTCCATTGCCCTGTTAATCGGTCTGACTAATCCCGGGAGCTACCCAGTTAGAGCCGAGCTGCCGTCGAGACCTATCTCGATAGCCCAAGAAATTCAGAGGGACTGGAATGAATTTGAACCCCCAGAAACCGGGCTGCCCGGTCGGCGCATCGGTGGCGGTACCCGGGGAGGTTCAACATCCGTCTGCCCCTCTGAAGTTCAAGACCTCACGGCTTTAGTTCCAGAACTAACTTACGGGCGGACCGTCAATAAATATCCGACTTTTCTAATCTATGTGCCGCCACTGTCTGAGGCCAGAAATATGCAGTTTAGTCTCCTGAAATTTGCCGAGGACGAAACCTACGAGGAGGTTTACGTACAAAAGTTTCAGAGCAAGTGGGCTGGTGGCGTGATGAGAATTTCCCTTCCTAAATATGGACCTACTATAGAAGTGGGCGGAAATTACTATTGGGATTTTTCTATTAGCTGCAATCCCGATGATTCATCTGGAGATATCTTGGTGAGCGGTTGGATAGAGCGAGTTCCACAGAGTGATACTCTCGCAGGGAATCTGCAAAACGCCAAAAAGAGCGATCTCCCAGATCTTTACGTTAAAGAGGGGCTGTGGTACGACGCGGCGGCCACTTTAGCTTCTCTGCGGATGTCGGAACCAGAGAACCTCACTCTGGCAAGTATATGGCAAAATCTGCTGGGTTCTGTCAAGCTGGGCAAGATAGCAGAAAAACGCTTGCAGTCAAACTCGGCTTCCCATTCTAGTCCAGTAGCTAACCAGCAAGAGTAACAGTCCTCCCGAGGATGACGTTGTTCGAGCAGCAATCTTGTTTTACCAATATAGCGGGCGTAGGCGGCACAATGCGGCCCCCTACGTCCTTAGTTTTTATGGCAGTAAGCAGTCGGCAGGAGAACGGTCAGCTTTAAGGCGATTGATTTCTGGGAAAGAAAGTACCGCTTCCCCTCCTGGGAGGGGTTGGGGGCTCACCTCGGGGTAGGTTTTTCAGGGAGGCCACCCCCAACCCCCTCCACCCACCCCTAACCCCTCCCCTCCTGGGAGGGGGCCAAAGCGCTTCTTGAGGTACTTTTATTACCAGAAGTCGCCTAAGCAAGAGTAAGGCAGATCGAGTGCTTGGAGCGAACCTTTAACCAAATATGCGTATTGCTATAGCAGGGTGTGGGGCTGCCATCCTATGCTGCTATTCTATGTGGGACCGCCAAGCCCCTTCGGGCGGCTACGCCTACGAAGCCGCTATTGGTTTTGGGTTTCTAAATTGGAATTGTAAATTTAACATTTAATCGGCTATTACAAGGTATTGTTAGTTCTATTTTGGAAAGGCGATCGCTCCTATTAGTCCTATTCCTGGGGCTACGGCCAGGAAAACCCAGATACCGAAAGTGGCAATTTAAAAGTAATAAGCAACTAAAGGATCTCTCTCGATCGAAGTTAGCACGAAATACAACAAAAACAGGATCGATATATAGTATATTATCGGCGGGATTGCCGGGAATATTATCGGTAGTAAGATAGGCGAGATTGCAGGGGATATTGCTGGAGTTATCTACAATATTGCAGAGGGATATTATTGGCGAGATTGCCGGAGATATTTCGGAAGATATTATAAAGCGATATTGCCGGGGATATTTCGGAAGATATTATAAAGCGATATTGCCGGGGATATTTCAGAAGATATTATAAAGTGATATTGCCGGGGATATTGCCGTAAATATTATCGGCGATATTATCGGCGATCGAGAGCGATCGCTCGTCCTCGGCAACTAGACTTGGTAGCATCAGTGTTTTGATGGAGAGAAAAACCTCATGGGCTCGAATCTAAAGTGGGTAGCGTTGTGGTACGGAGTTTCAATTTCCGGTGCAATGCTTGTCGCTAGCAGTTGTACGAATGCGGCAAGGGCAACGGATCGAGCCTCTCTCGCTTTTGGCAAAGATACCGAAGCAACTCAATTGCGGCTGGAGTCGATTTCCCCGATCTTGCAGGAGCCAAGTTTCTCGCCGCTAAGGGATAATAGCGACTCTAACCAATTTTCCAACGGTTGGGCCCAGGAAAAAGTATGGTTGCAAGGGCAAAATCCTGCGCCTTCAACGCCGCCCAATGTACCGCGCAATTTGCCAGCTCCTCCACAGGTAGATCCGCAAGCCGACCCCAACCGCGATCGCTTTCCCCAACCTGCACCGATTCCCAAACCAACTGCACCGGAAGAAAAGCAGCCGCCCTTAAACGATATAGAAGCGCCGCAAAACTCGACGCCGACGGAAGAACCCTCAAGCGACCCAGATGCCAGCCGCTTCCGCATCAATAAAATCGAAATAGTTGACAGCACCGTTTTAACCGAAGAAGACATTCAAAAGGTTGTCGGCGATATTGAGGGAACTGAGGTGACCCTAGAAGAGCTTAGAGCAGTGGCCGACAGAATTACCCAACTTTATTTAGACCGAGGCTACATCACATCCAGAGCAATTCTCGGCGACCAAGAAATTAAAGATGGGTTGGTGCAAATAACGGTTATTGAAGGAGTATTGGAAGATATTGAGGTTGAAGGAACCAAGCGAATTCGACCTTTTTACATTAGAAATCGCGTTGCCTTGGGAGCCGATAGTCCCCTAAGTACCGCGAGCCTAGAGGATCAACTCCGGCTCCTGCGTTTGGATCCCCTTTTTGAGAATATTGAAGCTAGCTTGCGAGCGGGACAAGAGATTGGTAAAAGTATTCTTACAGTCAGAGCCAGGGAAGCGAGCCCTTTTTTCACAAACTTTAGTATTGATAACTTTTCCCCCCCTTCTGTAGGTTCCGAAAGATTTGGCGGGAACGTGCGAATGCGCAACTTGACTGGCATCGGCGATGAAATATCCGCTGCCTATTTCTGGTCTAATGGCGATTCCCAGGTTTATGACTTTAGCTATCGAGCGCCCATTAATGCTATGAACGGTACGATTCAGTTGAGAGTCGCGCCGAATCAAAATGAGATTGTCCAAGAACCTTTCGATGAGTTGGGGATTCGGGGAGAATCGGAACTTTACGAGCTATCGTATCGACAGCCTCTGGTGCGATCGCCCCGCCAAGAATTCGCTCTATCTCTAGGCTTTACTCATCAGGAAAGTCAAACTTTTACTTCCGAAGGACCGACCCCGTTTGGTTTTGGACCGGACGAAGATGGCATCAGCCGTACCAGCACTATTAAATTCGGTCAAGACTACTTGCGCCGCGACTCTGCAGGTGCCTGGTCTTTCCGCTCTCAATTTAGTCTCGGCACCGGCTGGCTCAATGCCACTATTAATTCCAACCCCGTTCCGGATGGCCGCTTTCTAAGCTGGACCGGTCAAGTGCAGCGCGTGCAACGCCTTGGCTCCAGGCATCTCTTCATTGTTCAAGGAGACTTGCAGCTTACGCCCAATAGCCTGTTATCTTCACAGCAATTTGTCATTGGTGGCGGCGGCTCTTTGCGGGGCTACCGCCAAAACGTTCGTTCCGGCGACAATGGCTTCCGTTTCTCTATCGAAGACCGCATTACCATCCAGCGCGATTCTTCCGGCCTGCCTATTTTCCAAGTTGCCCCATTTTTTGATATGGGTTCTGTCTGGAATAACGGCGATAATCCCAACACTTTGCTAGACCAAACTTTTCTCATGGGCATTGGTGCCGGCTTCCTCTGGCAGCCCATACCAGGATTGAATATTCGCGTGGACTATGGCGTACCCCTGGTTGACATTAGGGATAAAGGCACCAATGCCCAAGATGAAGGGTTCTATTTTAGCGTCAATTATGGATTGTAAATTGGAATTGGGCATTGGGCATGTTCGCATTGGGCATGTTCGCATTGGGCTCGCGAATTAGGGTGTAGGGTGTAGGGTGTGGGGTGTAGGGGAAGAGAGAGGGGGAAGACTTGGGAGAAGGGGAAGACTTGGGAGAAACTATTAATATCAAATCCGGTAAAAAACTCACAAAAAGATTTGTGACCTGCCGTAGGACGGGCGTCCCGCCTGTCCGCCGTACCGATAAGGGACAGGCGGGACGCCCGTCCTACGCAAAAACTTTTTTAGGTTAATTAACCGGATTTGATATAATTACCTCTGTACCCTAATTTCGCCCACACCCCACACTCTACCGCCACAATTAGGGTGCAGGGTGTAGGGTGTGGGTGTAGGGAAGAGAGAAGGGGAAGACTTGGGAGAAGAAATGAGATTTACTAACAAATGAGAGGTTTGTAAAAATATCGACTATGGCACTCAATATCGCCGATCTAGAAAAGCTGCAAACTCAAGTAAATCAATCCCATCTGGACTACCAAATGGAGCTGGTGGATGGGAAAATTATTGTTCTGGGACTATCAGATTACCTTTCAGATGAAGTCATTTCTCGGCTAATTATTTTTTTAGGAGCTTGGGTAATGCAGAATAATCTAGGGCGCGTTACTGGCGCTTCCGCTGGATTTAGATTGCCCGATGGCAATTTACGAGGTCTAGATGTTTGTTTTGTCTCGGCAGAACGCTTGCGTGAAAGTCCCCGTGCCTTTGCGGAAATCGTCCCGGATTTAATGGTAGAAGTTAAATCCTCCACCGACCGGATTAAAACTCTCGAAGAGAAGATTAAAAGATTTTTGCAACTAGGGTCGCGAGTCGGAATCTTAATTGACCCAGATAAAAAGACGGCAACTATCTATCGTCCTAATGGCGATCGCACCGTTATGGGCAACTCAGATATTCTCATCATTCCAGAACTTTTTCCTGGTTGGGAATTGCCTATTTCCCAACTGTGGCCACCAGTATTTTAAGATGGGAATTGGGAATTGGGCATGTTCGCATTGGGCATCGGAAGAGGCTGTCTTGGCTCTGAGTAGGCAGCAAGAGGGCTCTGAGTAGACAGCAGGAGAGAGGCAGCAGCAAATTTCCCCCCTTCAACCCCGTTCTCCCTTGCCCCCTTCCCCCTTGCTCCCTGCTTTCAAGGGTATGTTTTTTAGATTTGGCATTCAGCATATCGAATATCGACCCGGGGCGTAGGGGCGACAGCATTCCCGAGACAAGTTTTGCTATTAAGTAAGGTTTTGCATTGGAATGCTTCGCCCTAGAAACCCATGCCGCCCACCGATCGCGTGATTATAACAGGACTTACGCATCGACTCAAGGACTAGGGGCAACCACGGGGGGATTGCCCCTACAAATGCTAGATATGGACAGTTTGCGTAAGTCCTGTATAAAAAACATACCCTTGAAAGCTTGCTCCCTGCCTCTTTCATTGGGCATTGGACATTCGACATAATAAAAGACTATAGCCTTTCTCAAATTGATGTGAGGTGTCTGGGGCGAAGCATCCCAATACCGGAATTGCCGTTCCACAGCCGAGATAGTCGCTCGCGATGCTGTCGCCCCTACGTTTCCTTTATTACACTTATTTGAGAAACGCTGTAACTGGATTGCCAACAGCAAGACTATTGCCGATAAAGCTTTGGCCAGCTTTAAATTATCCTAGCTTTCTAAATAAAGGGAACAAAATCTTATAGTTCGGGGTCGCCGGAAATACCGAAAGCCTTAACCTCGTTCTAAGCCGCTAGCCGAACCAAGCGATCGCTACTCATCGGCAAAACCTCGCTCCAATTTTTTCCGATGCCCAATACCCAATGCCAGCTAAGGCATAGGAGAATATTTATGCAGCATCTTAAGAAACCAATTTCAGCCAAATATCGGAACAAAAGACAACGGGAAAAACAGCAAAAACGGCAAAAAGTTCCGATTCGCTATTTTTTTCTAGTTTATTCAAGCTTTTTTTCTTCTTGTCTTTTGCTCTGGCCTTATCTGTGGCCTAACCCGACTCTGGCTCAAACCATTGTGCCGGACCGGGATGGAACGGGGACGAGGGTCGTTCGAGAAGGCGATCGCTTTGACATTATAGGAGGACGAATATCTTCCGATGCTAGGAATTTATTTCACTTGTTTGAGAAGTTTAGCATAGATGCTGGCCAGATTGCCAACTTTCAGTCGGAGCCGGGGATTAAAAATATTTTAGCTGGGGTAAACGGCGGCTTGCCCTCGACCATTAACGGCAGTCTCCAAGTCTCCGGCGGAAATGTCAATCTCTTCCTGCTCAATCCATCGGGGATTATCTTTGGGACTGAGGCTCGCTTAGATGTATCCGGTTCCTTTGCGGCGGCGACTGCTACGGGCATAGGATTTGGAGAAAATTGGTTTGACGTTGCGGGCAATAATAATTACTCGGCCTTGCTGGGAAACCCGAGTGCTTTTCTCTTCCCCGAGCGGGAAGTAGCTCCTATTATTAATCTTGCTAATTTAGCGCTGCCTTCTGGCGAGGATTTGACCCTGTTAGGAGGCACGATTCTCAGCAGCGGTTCTCTGACAGCAGAAAATGGCAATATTATAGTAGCCGCCGTGCCGGGAAAAAATACTATTCGCATTAGCCAGCCGGGACATCTGCTCAGTCTGGAGATAGAAGCGCTCGACTCGTCGGCGATAGGAAGAATAATATCTCCTGCCAATCTGCCGGAGCTGCTGGTAGGTGGGGAAGAAGGTCATGCTACGACAGTAAAGATAAATGGCGATCGCTCCATCGAACTAACGGGCAGCGGCATTCGTGCCGAAAGCGGCGATATCGCAGTTCGCCATATGAGTGCCGAAAGCGGACTGCTAATGGCCAACCAGAATCTTATTTTGCCAGAAAGCCAAATCGATATTGCGGGCAATCTACAGCTATGGGCGGAAAATACAATTAGGGCGCGAGACGCAATCGGCAATCCTTTGCTAGTCCGAGCTGGCGGCAGTCTCAGCGGTCGCGCTGGTTCGGAAATTGATATTTTCGCTCTCAATCATCCGGCGAGCGGCTTGTTTGCTGGCGGAGATTTGCTATTGCAGGCGCAAAGCTCGATTATTGGCGATGCCCGTTTTTTTAGCGGCGGTAATTTCAGGATTGCCGGTAATTTGCGCTCCGAGAAAGATCCGGTAATTTTTGCTAGCGGCGATGTAAGTCTTGGAGACTATACAGGCGCTTCTTTAGGAATAGTAGCTGGCGGGAGCATTACTGTCGGCAATATCGACATTACCGATCGCGACGAAAATGCTATTGGTTTTCCAGTTATAGATGTTTCTTTTCCAGATGGCTTTTCTATTGCCAGCGACTTGAGCGATCGCCCCATGTTTGTCGCCTTCGCTGGGGTCGATCTGTTGCAGCTAGGGGATTTAGACGCCCTGAACTCCGCTCCCGATAATATAGAGCCAACCTTTGCCCCTACGGCTACGAGCGCCAATATTGAAACCGGGAATATCTCTATTTCCGGGGATGATGGTGCGGCTATATTGAGCAATACTTCTTTATTTCCCAATTCAGAACTAGCGACGGGAACTATCCGCACCGGAAGCATTAATGCCAGCAGCGGCTTTGCGATATTGTCGGCGAGGAACGACTTAAGCTTAGCAGGAGTAGATACGAGTTCTGTTGGCAGCGACGGCGGTAGAATTTTTTTGAATAGTGACGATGGCGCTATATCCGTCGCCGAGGCTATCGACTCTTTTTCGGAAAGTAGCAATGGGGGCAGCATAGACCTAACGGCTAGCGGCAATATTACTGCCAGCAACATCGCGTCTTTTGGCAATTTTAGCGGCGGCAATATTAGCATCGCTAGCAGAAAAGGCGATATCGATACTAGCGACGGAGCCATTCAATCGGGAATCGATACAATTGAATTAGATCCAGACTCTGATTCTGAAAGCCTGCTATCAGATACGGACAATAGCGGCAATATTTCTCTAACGGCTAGGGGCAATATTACTACTGCAGATCTTACGGGATTTAGCAGCTCTAATAGCGGCAGTATTACTATAACGAGCGAGAACGGGGCGATCGATACTTCCCTTGGCACGATTAATAGTAATTCTCAGGGCAATGGCGGCCCAATCTCTATCTCTGCTAGAGGTAATATTACGACAGGCCAGCTTCAATCTCGTGGAATTAGCAGCACTGGAGGCGACCTGAGTCTAACCAGTGAGGAAGGTTCTGTTAATATCCAGGATGCGATTTCTTCAGGAGAAACTACTGGAGGGGCGATCGCTATTATTGCTGGAGATACCATAACTGCTGGCGGCTTGCAGTCCAGTTCCCAATCGAGCAACGGCGGCGAGGTTCGCCTGCAAGCGGAAAACGATATCCAAGTCGCCTCGATCGATACCCGAAGTTTCGGCAACGGTGCCGGAGGTAATCTGGGTATTGGCACTAATGGCTTTTTGCGAATTACTAATTTTTTGACGACGGAAAGCGTTGGCAATTCTACGACCGACGGCAGGATAGAAATTAGAGTTACCGCCAATTCAGATACTCCTTTTATTGTCGGAGATGCGACGATCAATGGCACTAATCAGGCGATCGGCAGGGGGGAAAATGCTGTTTTGCCGCGCCAAGAATTTTCCGAGTCTTTCACCTCGGGCAATATTTCTATTATTGTCACCGAAGCGCCAACCACCGAGCCGCCTAGCCCAGCACCGAGTCCCGAGCCACCGCTTAGTCCCGAGCCACCGCCGAGTCCCGAGCCACCGCCGAGTCCAGCACCTGCGCCGAGTCCCGAGCCACCGCCGAGCCCAGCCCCTGCGCCGAACCCAGCATCTCCGATCGGTCCTGAGCTACCCCCGGGTTCCGAGCCGCCGAGTCCCGAGCCACCGCCGAGTCCAGCCCCTGCGCCGAGTCCCGAGCCACCGCCGAGTCCAGCACCTGCGCCGAGTCCCGAGCTACCGCCAAGCCCAGCACCTGCGCCGAGTCCCGAGCCACCGCCGAGCCCAGCCCCTGCGCCGAGTCCCGAGCTACCGCCGAGTCCACCACCTGTGCCGTTCGACAATGGCAATAATTCCCAACCAGGAACGCCCGATACGGGTTCGACTTTGATGGGCGATCGCGACATTCAAGCAACAAACAACCGCCTTAATAAAGAAGTGATTCCGCCAGTCCAGGAGCCAGCTTCCGAGCCGGAGTCCCTGTCTAACTTGCCGACAGCCGAAAATACTACTGCTCCCGATTCAATCGATACCAAGATTGAGGCTCTGGAAGAATCCTGGAGTCAGGAGTTCGGAGCTTATCTGGGATTGAGGAGCTTTTCGACAACTAAGCTAGAAACAGGTTCAAAAGTTTCCAGGGATATCGAGGAAAAAATTGGCGTTAAATCGGCATTTATCTATGTTAGTTTTGTATCGGATATTTTTAGCTTCAATCGAAGTCCTGCCAGAGAGAGGCGGCCGGCAGACTCTCTAGAATTGATTTTAGTAACTGCCGATGCAAAACCCCTATTGCTACAGGTTCCTAAAGTAAATCGCGGTCGGGTACTAGAAGTCGTCGAGCAATTGCGCGGGGAAGTGACCAATCCTAGAAAACGCTATAGGAATAGCTATTTAGCTCCGGCTCGGCAACTGTATAATTGGTTGCTCGCGCCCCTAGAGTCAGAGTTAAGCAAGCGGGAAATAGAGCATCTTGTTTTTATTATGGATAGCGGCTTGCGCTCTTTGCCCTTGGCAGTTCTCCACGATGGGGAAAAATTTGTAATCGAGAATTATAGCGTCGGCCTGATGCCAAGTCTATCCCTGACCGATGTTAGCTATTCGACTATTAAGGATAAGCAAGTGCTGGCAATGGGCGCTTCCCAATTTACAGATCGGCCAGCATTGCCTTCTGTGCCGGCAGAGCTATCGGCGATCGCCCGGGATTGGCCGGTTCAGTCTTTTCTCAATCGAGACTTTACCCTCGCGAATCTTAAGAAAGAAACAGAGCGATCGCCCGGCATTATTCACCTAGCTACCCATGCAGAATTCACAGCCGGAAATCCCAGCAACTCCTACATTCAGCTCTGGGACAAAAAACTCGGCCTAGACGACCTGCCCGAACTAGAATTAGACGACCCTCCAGTAGATTTATTAGTTTTAAGTGCCTGCCGCACCGCCATAGGAGACGAACAAGCAGAATTGGGTTTTGCCGGACTCGCCGTCCAATCTGGAGCCAAAACTGCCCTGGCCAGTCTTTGGTATGTTAGCGACGAAGGCACTTTGGCGCTGATGAATGAGTTTTATTTTAAATTGCGCCAAACCTCTATTAAAGCCGAAGCGCTCAGGCAAGCTCAACTAGCCATGCTTCAAGGTCGAGTCCGAATCGAAAACGGCCAGCTCCTCGGTTCCGGAGAGCCCATCCCTCTCCCAGACACTCTGCTAGATCGCAACATCAAGGCCATATCTCATCCTTATTATTGGGCGGGTTTCACCACAATCGGCAACCCTTGGTGAGTTATTAGCTTGAGAGAGATTAGTTATTAGCTTGAGAGTTATATCAAATCCGGTTAAACAGTTACAGTATCTGTAGGGGTTCTCCGGGGAGCGCCCCTTTTCCTAGGGGGCAACCGGGGGCGATCGCGCATAGCGTCTCCGCTTCCCTTGAATCGCTGCAAGGGAAGCGGAGACGCTATGGGATTTATGGAATAGTTACGCGGATTTGATATAGCACTACGCATTAAAGTTAGGACAGTTCAAATCTCGCCAAGGCTAGTAACGGCAAGGCTTGTGCCGATCGCATGACTGCTCTCTTGCTGATTGCTTACTGCTATATATCAAATCCGGTAGAATACCCACAGAAAAAATTTGTATTTAGTCTCCCGTAGGACGGGCGTCCCGCCTGTCCATACCCGGGCTGGCGGACAGGCGGGACGCCCGTCCTACGGGAAAGCTTTTTTTATAGCGATTAACCGGATTTGATATTATTAGCTTCAAGGAAGGGGTGGTGCTTTAGAAAAACCGATCTCTTCGCAATTTATTTTGCCAATAAATTAACTAAGATTGTTTAACTAAAAATAAAGCAAGAGCGATCGCTCTCGTTAGTTTGACATCTTTTGTTTCATTAACTGTCTCTAATAGCGATCGCTCTTATTTTGGAAAATAATATAATATTAAAAGCCAGTAGATAGATCTGGACCTATTAAAAGACTAAGTATTTTCTTGGAACAGATCTGCTATATACGTTTCTTTTGTAAATCAAAAATGAAATAGGATTGCTATACTGTCCGTTAACTGCTACTCTGTGGCCCCCATGAGTTTATGCATTAACCCCCACTGTTCCCAGCCCCAAAATCCAGACGATAGCAGGTTTTGCCAGGGTTGCGGTTCCGAACTTCTGATTCGGGGTCGCTATCGGGTCGCTCGTTTATACAAAAGTTTTGGGGGCTTAGGCAGCATCTATGAGGCGATCGAAAACGATTCCGCAAAAATACTAGAAGTATTGATAAACAATGACCCTAAAGCAGTGGAACTACTCCAGCGCACTAGCGAAGCATTAAACCAAATCAAGCATCCTGGAGTTCCCCAGATAAGGGAGTATTTTCACTGGATTCCCAAAGACAGCAAAACTCCCCTCCATTGTCTGGCGCTGGAGCGAATTGAGGGTATAGATTTGCAACAGTATATAGAGCAGCAAGAATTTCGACCGCTAGAACAAAAAATAGCCCTTTCATGGCTAAGCCAACTGTTAAAAATTATCCAGGAAATAAGCGATAAGCAATTTAGCCATTGGGACATTAAACCATCGAACATTATCCGGCGGCCAAACAGCGAAATAGCACTGATTAACTTTGGGGCGGCGCGACAAGGGAAAAAAATCGTAATTTATACCCCGGGCTATGCCGCCCCAGAGCAAGAAAAGGGTCAGGCCGTTCTGGCTTCTGATTTTTTTGCCTTGGGTCGCACCTTTGTATATTTGCTCACGGGCAAACACCCCAACGACCAAGTGATTTACGACAATTATGAGGATATTTTAAATTGGCGCAGTCATGCTCCGAACCTATCCTCTCAGTTCGCAGAACTTCTCGAAGAGCTGATGGAACCGGACGCAGATAAGCGACCGGACAATCCTAGAGAAATTTTACAACGCTTAAATAAAATAAAAGCTATCCTCTATCCGCCCCCCGCACAAGTTTTTGAGTACGAGGTCGCGATGCTAAACGAACGGGGACGAGAAACCCATAGAACTCGCAAGACAGCAGAATACCGACCAGAATATTTGGGCAAGGGATCTATTTTAGAAATGGTGTTTATTCCAGGCGGTACGTTTAAAATGGGATCCCCAGATACCGAGAAACAACGCCATAAAGATGAAGGTCCTCAGCATTTAGTGACTGTAGCGCCTTTTTTTATGGGTAAATTTATGGTAACTCAGGCTCAATGGCGCGCTGTTGCTGCTTTACCGGAAGTGAACTTTGCCCTCAATCCCAATCCATCTAATAATCAAGGAGATTTTTTACCTGTAGAGGGGGTAACTTGGGACGAAGCAATGGAGTTTTGTGCCAGACTTTATCAAAAAACAGGACGCAATTACCGACTTCCCACCGAAGCAGAATGGGAATACGCCTGTCGGGCAGGAACGACTACTCCTTTTCATTTTGGCGAGACAATTAACCCCGATTTAGCCAACTATAACGCCACTCATAGTTACGGTTTCGGGCCAAAAGGGGGGCAGCGCCAAGGAACGACTGTTGTCGGTGCTTTTGAGGCGGCCAACCCTTTTGGGTTATACGATATGCACGGTAACATTTGGGAATGGTGTGCCGACCCCTGGCATGGCGATTATGTTGGTGCCCCGTCTGACGGCAGGGTTTGGGAGTCAGAGCCAAGCAATAATCGCCGGGTTCTGCGAGGGGGTGTTTGGTACGGCACCCCTTTATGCTGTCGCTCGGCTTTTCGCGATCGCGACGATAAGGATACTTGGTGGAGTCTCTATGGGTTTCGCGTTGCCCTATCTTCTTTTTAGGGTGTGGGGTATAGGGTGTGGGGTGTAGGGGAAGAAAAGGCGAAAATAAGAATCCGATTTACCTTTAACTCTGACTTTTTGGGGCGAAGCATTCCAGTATAATACATTTGTGTTATAACCCACAGTTATCTCGGGAATGCTGTCGCCCCTACACCCTACACAAGCGGGTGTGTGTGGAGTGTGGGGTGTGGGGCTTAGGGAAACTTCACACTATTTCCCGACCGCTTTCGGGAGCTGGAAAGTCCTACGGTAAGTCTGGATTCGGGTTTCAATTGGGAACGATCCCGGTTGTCAAAAAAACGGTGACAACCCCTCATCACCAACACCCTACCCTACACCCTACACCCTTTTCTCCACACCCTACACCCCACACCCTAAACCCCACAGCCTAAACCCTTTTCTCCACACCCTAAACCCCACAGCCTAAACCCTTTTCTCCACACCCTAAACCCCACAGCCTAAACCCTTTTCTCCACACCCTACACCCTACACCCTACACCCTTTTCTCCACACCCTACACCCTACACCCTACACCCTTTTCTCCACACCCCACACCCTACACCCTACACCCTTTTCTCCACACCCTACACCCTACACCCTACACCCTTTTCTCCACACCCCACACCCTACACCCTACACCCTAATTAAAAGAACAAACTTTTCCAACCTCGGGATGAGAATCTAGATAATCTTGGAGACGATCGCAAGCCCTAGAAAGCAGTTCGTCTAATCCTTGAATTTTCCACAATCCTAAAGTGCCATCCAAACTTCCGGTGACCAAGTGCTTGCCGTCGGGACTAAGGCTGACGCTGCTAACTGGATGCTGGCTGTATTCAGCAAGTAGATTTCCTTCCTCGTCCCAGAGTCGTGCCGCTCGGTCTTGGCCAAAAGTGGCAACTTGCCGTCCGTAGGGGCTAAAACTAATGCCTTTTGCTTCTCCTTCGTGAGCAATCCATTTAGGTTCCTGGCTATTTTTATAAGACATAGACGAGAGTTTTATCGACCAGAATCGCACGCTGCCGTCTGCTCCTAAGGTAAAGAGCAATTGCTTGTTGGGGCTAAAACCGAGACTGTTAACTTTACCTGGATTAGCTTTCCATTCGCTTAGCAAATCTCCAGAGCGCTTCCAAAGTCGCACCCTGCCATCGCTACTGCCAGCAGCCAACATTTTGCCATCATCGTTAAAGCTAATAGCGGTCACTTCCCCTCCTTTGCTCTGGAATTCCGCTACCTGCTTGTCGCGAACCCAGAGCCGCACGGTGCCGTCCGCGCCAGCGGTGGCAATTTGCTGCTTATCGGGACTAAAAATAACTTTCGTAACTGCACCAGTATGCCCTTTTAATTCGGCATATAAATCGGTAATCTGCTCTCCGTTTCGCTTCCAGATGCGTGCCGTACCTTCAGCGCCAGCGGTAGCAATCAACTCGCCATCGGGACTAAACCCGATGCTGTTTATTTTGCCTTTATCGGCTTGAAATTGGTGCAGTTGCTTCCCTTGCAAGTTCCAGAATATAACCATACCGTCAGCTCCAGCAGTGGCAAAGAAAACTTCGCATCGTCTTACCATATTATTGCAGGCTGGGCTGAAACTGATGCTAGTTATTTCTCCCTGGTGCGCGGTAATTAATGAGTCGGTTTTATCGATGTTGTCCAGAATTTTTTGTAAGGCCAGGAGGGGAGCGATCGCCGAATAATCTTGCAGGGGGCGAGGCTCTTGTGCCAGCATCTTCAGCTCCCGCCCGCTCTCCACCGCTGCCACTAATCCTTCTACTTTTCTGGGGTTGGCCTCAAATCGTCTTAGGGTTAAGTTGGCCGATCGCTCTAATCTGGTTGCAGCTTCTATTACATCTTGCGATCGCTTAATCGTCTTGTCCGTCCATACTATCAATCCCGCTGCCAAAACTAAAGATAAGCCAAATCCAAACAATCCTTGTTTAAGCCTCTTCTTAGCTTTTAGATTCGCCTCTGCCAAAACCTGGTTTGCTTGTCTTTCCGCTTCGAGGGCGCTTTTCATCTGTTCCGCTTCTAAAGCCTGTCTCTCCGCTGCCAAAGCCTTTTGCGCTTCTCTCACATCTAGGTCTTGGCTGGCAGCTAAAAACCGATAATCGCTTTGGCTCAAGTTTTTTCCTGCCGCCCATTTCCGCGCATCTTTTAAAGCCTTGCCCCGCAACAAGCGCGATTCATCTTCGCCATTAGAAACCAACCAGGCTGCCAGAGCTTCGGCATAGGGTCGCAGAGAGGCTAGCTCTTTTTCCACCCAATCCCGAGCGAAGACTTCTTTATAAATAAGATTGGAAACTTTTAACTGTCCCTCCCGCCTGACGACTAAGCCGGACAATCGCAAGGACATTTGTTCGGAGCTGTCGTCTGCGGGTAGTTCTCCCTGCTGTAAAATTTGTTGATAAACTGCCAGAAGCTGAGCCGCACGTTCTTTGTTGCGGAGCAGGCGATCGCGGATTGTCCTTAAATGCTCCGGCTCGTCCTGTCCTTCCCAGTTATTGACTACTCGCGATCGCACCAAATTCTCCACCCACTCCGCCTCCCTTCCCGCAGTAATTATACTATCAATCCCATTCAAACCCATCCCAGCAACGGGAATAAAAGAAGAATTCGCAGCCAGAACCAGCTTGCAAGTCTTTTGGGTCAGAAAAGGCTGCCCGCCCGTCCAGTTCAATACTGCCTCTAGCACTGCCCGAGGATTGTTTGTCTTCTCCCCCAAACCCACTGTCAAAGGTTCCGCCGATTCTAGCTCTAACCCTCGCAGGTCAATAGCTTTACCAATATTAAAAGGCGTGCGAGTTTTATCGCGAATTAAATCCGAAGGAGTAGCGACCCCAAGCAGAGTAAAAGTAATGCGCTGATATTCCGGCTTATCGGCGCGCTGGTTGTAGCAGGCTCGGATTAGAGCAAAAAAATCGTCAATATTAAAATTCAAGCTGAGAATGCTATCGATTTCGTCGATAAAAATAACAATCTTTCCTGAAATCTCCTTGAGCAGCACTTCTTCGATAAATTTGCCAAAGCGCTGCACGTTAGGCAGCTTGCTATTTTCTTCCCACCAATCGTCCAAATCAAAACTGTCATATAAATCCAGGCTGCTAACAATGCTATCAATAACTCCGGCATACCATTCTTCTGGAGTAATATCGGTAGTGCCGATAGCCGTAATATCTATAGCCGCACAGGCAATTCCTTCGGCTTGCAACCGCTGCATGGTTCTAACTCGCAGGGAGGATTTACCCATTTGCCGAGAATTGAGAACGTAGCAAAACTCCCCAGCCTTCAAGCCTTGATAAAGTTCTTCATCTGCTGGGCGGGTGACATAAGTAAGGGCGTCAGCGGGGAGACTGCCCCCAACTTGATATAGTGAATTGATTTTTGTATTCATGTTTTTATTGGGAATTGGGAATTGGGAATTGGGAATTGGGAATTGGGAATTGGGAATTGGGAATTGGGAATTGGGAATTGGGAATTGGGGGACAAACAGACTTGGGGACAAGGAGACTTGGTGACGAACAGACTTGGAGCATTTCAATTTCGGCATCCAGCCGCCTGACGCCTATAGGCGCGGCTACACAAACTCTCGCCCTCTTTGGGCAACAAGAGTGCAAAAGTGAAATGCTCCCAGGAGACTTGGGGGCAAACAGACTTGGGGACAAACAGACTTGGGGACAAACAGACTTGGGGACAAACAGACTTGGGGACAAACAGACTTGGGGACAAACAGACTTGGGGACAAACAGACTTGGGGACAAACAGACCTTCCCGGATAAGGGGTAGGGTGTTGATTCTGGGGCTTTTGCACTCCAATTGGTGACATACGGGGATCGTTCCCGATCGCTTGCCCGAAACCTACTAAACCGACTTGACTGCCTAACGGGTGTAAGCTAAGGATCCCATATATGGAGTCCGTGCGTAAGTCCCGATTTGTTTTTCGGGCAGGCTATCGCGGTCTATCGCGGTTCAAACCCAGGGCAACCGACGGTTGCCAAGACAACAAAATCTTTGAGGAACTAGAAGAATGAAAAAAATCCACGAAATCGCGATCGCATTTATTTGCGGAATACTTCTATTCGCGAGCATACAAGTTCAAGCGGTGGTAGCAGCCGAAGCCGAATTAATCCAACAGGGTCCGGAGCGCTGTCTGTATCTATTCAATCCACCGCAAGGAGAAATCTTAGTAACTTATGAAAATAATAATGATTTTTGTTTATACAAAAGCGAAATCGGCCAATGCGCGGAAGAAACTGCTCTCCCTCCCCAGAGCGTAACATCGAAAATTTATGCTGGCTGCGGTCCGATTTTCTCAGCCGAGTTTACTTACGGGCCAGACTGTGGATGCCCAAAGGTAAATTTGAGGTAGCATAAACGAGAAAAACGTCGGTTTCAGATCCAGATCCACTAACGGCGAGTCGCACTGGGGGTGTGGCTCGCCGTTGCTTTCGCCCGTGCGAGAAATTGGATTGCGGGAAAGAATCGCGATCGCGTCTCTACTTTTTCTTTGTTGAGGTAAGAGCAATAAAATAAAAGAAGAGGAGATTGACTCGGTAGTTTATCGGCAAGGTCCATCGCTACTTTAGGATTAGTCCGTGGCGATTGGAATAATTATTAAGTAAGTAAGTATTAGTTATTTACTTAAATTGATTCAGCCATTGCAGCATCGATTCTGGTAGTAGTTCTCTACTGCGCCTAGCGGGGTTAATGCAAACATGCCTGGTAATAGCCCTAGCTTGCCCCGATTCTGGCGTTGCGGCTGCGGCGACATGATAAGCAATTTCAAAACTATTGTCATTCAGCGATTTGGGTACTAAGCTGACAGCCAATAGATCGCCGCAAAACATGGGTTTAAAAAAATCAACGCTGGCATGGACGATGGGAATAGCCAGCTCCCGATCGCCGAAAAAAGATTTTAAGTCGATACCGGCGGCGGCCAGAGAAGCTTCATAGGCTTCGTGGCAGATTGCCAAAACATTGGCAAAATAGACGACGCCAGCGGCATCGGTATCTTGAAAGCGAATAATGCGCGAATAAGTAAAAGACATTGGGGATTAGCCCTGGGGAACCAGTTTGATTTCAAATAATTTCGGCCACAGCTTGCCCGTAACAAAGATGCGATCGCCCTCCTCGTCGTAGGCAATGCCATTGAGTACGTCCGTAGTTGGGCTGCGGTCTTCGGCAGCTAGCAATCCGGTTAAGTCTATCCAACCGAGGACTTGACCCGTCTGCGGTGAAATGCGAGCAATGAAATTGGTCTGCCAGACATTTGCCCAGATTTCTCCTTTAATATATTCGAGTTCGTTGAGCCTGAAAACAGGGTTGCCTCGATCGCTCACCTTTATTTGACCGATTTCCTCAAAAGTCTCCGGATCCCAAAAACGCAGGACATCGGTGCCGTCGCTCATAATCAAGCGATCGCCATCGTGGGTAATTCCCCAGCCTTCAGTAGGATAAGAAAACTCGCCGATTTTCTCAAAAGTTTGGCTATTGTAAACGAAACCAACCTGGGATTTCCAGGTTAATTGGATAATTTTATCTTCCCAGAGAGCGATTCCCTCTCCAAAATAGCGCCTATCTAAGTTATGAACTTGCAAAACCTTGCCCGTTTCCAGCTCGACTCGGCGTAGAGACGACCTGCCGTTTAATCCCGTACCTTCATAGAGTCTGCCTTGGTGGTAAATTAACCCTTGTACGAAAGCTTCTGGGTCGTGGGGATAGTTCTTCACAATGCGATAAGCATATGATTTGGGGGTGGCAGTCTTGCGATCGGCTAGAGCCGAGATTTGCTCCGGCGGTTCGGAAACCGCACAAGCGCCGGTCAGAAGTAAAAGCGCCGTAATAAAGGCGATAGTTAAAGCTTTGCGAATCATAGCCGATATTCTAATTAATCTTTTTTTCTGCCTACTAGCAGATATGTTGTCATTTCTCCTTTGCCTTTGACCTTTATTTCTCCCCGACCTACAAATAAAAATTGACTTTGCAATAACTTGTAACTAGAATCGCTGACCTGAATCGCTCCAGGCAAGCCGTGGGATTCCATGCGGCTAGCGGTGTTTACCGTGTCTCCCCACAAATCGTAAATAAATTTTTTGATACCAATCACCCCGGCTACTACTGGCCCGCTATGAATGCCGATGCGAATGCTGCACTGTTTAATATGAGTGGCGTTAAATTGCGCCATTGCCTCTTGCATATCTAGAGCCATATTGGCGATCGCTACAGCATGATCCGATCTTCGCTCCGGCAATCCGCCGACGACCATATAAGAGTCGCCGATGGTTTTTATTTTTTCTAAAGTATGCTTCTCCGTCAGCTTATCGAATTCGGAAAAAATTTGGTTGAGCAACTCCACTACTTCGATGGGCGTTAAAGACGAGGCCATTTCTGTAAAGCCAACTATATCGGCAAACAGAACTGTCACGTTGGCAAAGTCTTCGGCAATAGTGCGCTGGTTCTCCTTAAGGCGATCGGCTATAGGCTCTGGCAAGATATTGAGCAACAGGTGTTCTGCCTTTTTCTGTTCCGCTTGCAGGGCTTTTTCCGTTGCGAGCCGCTCGGTGATATCTCGGAAAATAGCGCGAGTGGCCACCGGCTTGCCATCTACAAATTTGCAGTTTATGCTCCCTTCTACGGAAATTACCTTGCCAGATTTGCTAATAAAGTCAACTCTAGAGCGATCGATAATTTCTCCAGACATCACTCTTGCGAATGTTTCCAACCAGCGAACTTTCCAATCTGGATGAATTATATCGAGGCAATTGAGTCGAGCGATTTCAGCTTTGTCATATCCCAAAGTTTCTCGCCAAGCTCGATTCGTATATACAAAACTACCATCAACCGCAACTGATTGAATCAGGTCGTTGGCGTTTTCAAATAAATCTCGATATCGTTCTTCGCTTTCTAGGAGGGCTGCTTCAGCTCGCTTGCGCTGAATAAACTGACCGAGCTGACTGCCAATTGCCGCCATGCTCTGGAGCAGATCTTCGTCTGGTTGCCGAATTTCGCCACTGAAGAATACCATAACCCCCAAGACTTCCCCATCGCTTTGGATGGGAAAGCCAAATGCGGCATGGAGTCCTTCTAAATCGGCTTCGAGCGATCGCGTGAAGCTGGCATCTTCGACTACATCGGCAATCCACTGGGGGACGCCGCTTGCCCAAATCCAACCAGGGAAACCCATGCTACGGGTCAAAACGCTTTCCCTTACAGCCGCCTTCCATTTAGGTATAGCTAGGGATGGTTTTGACCAAATTTCTATACACCGCAATTGGGGGCGTCTGCGACTGTCCGCAGCAGAATCGCTTGCTTCGTCTGAATTTAAGAATTCTTCTTTTTCTAGCGTCCAGAGTTCTCCAACATCCCATTCTAAACTTTCACAAATACCTTGTAGTATTTGGACGCTAGCTTCGGATATGCTGGGAGACTCGGAGAGGATGCCGTTAGCGGTATGTTGCGCTGCCTGACGCTGTTGCGTGCGCTTGCGTGCGGTGATATCCCGACCTATATAAACAAAATCTTTACTGGCGGCCTTAACTCCGGATCCCTCTTGTCGCTCTGACTGAATCGCCGAGCAGGAAAAGGCCACTATTCTCTTTTCTCCAGTCTTGGTTTTACAAACGAGTTCCAGCCCTTCGGTTCTTAAAAAGTCTTGGCTCCCAGATAGTTGCTCCCAGTCAGAGTTGCGATCTAAAATTTTTGCTAGAGGCTCATTTAGCAATTCGGCTTCCTCGTAGCCAAATAAGTCGAGAGTAGATTGATTAACTCTGGCAATATGTCCTGACTGGCTCACCACCAACAAGGCATCTGCCATTGAAGCGATAATCTTATCCAGATAATCTTTCGTGGTTTCTAGCCTGCCTAATAAAATATTCAGTTCGTTGGTGGCTTGTACTAAAGTTTGTTCCAACCCCATTCGATCCGTTACGTCTTTGAAAAAGACTACCAAAAGCGGCGGGCTATTTTCTTCCTCTTGATAGCTGACGATATGCAAGTCGAAATACAAGCGATCGCCATTTTCTAAAATCCTAGTAACTGCTTGTAAATCGAAACTCGGCTGGCGTTCTTCTAAGACATCTACGAGAATTTCTTCCAGCCCGATTAGTTCGGGAAATCCTATGCAAACATTTTCTCCCACAGTCACGTCGGGAGAATCGGCAAATCGCTGCACTTCTGGAGAACGCTCTACAACAATCGATTCTCTATTAACGAGCAGATACTCCCCGATACGCGGGTCTAATATTTTCTTGGCCATAGTCTTTATTACGATAAAGCAGCCGCCGATCGCGAATAATGTGCCAATCGGTCTTCTCTTGCCATTCTTGCCTTTGCACCCAAACCCTGCTGCCTTGCCAGGAGAGCGATCGCCCTCGCAATTGCTAGTTAATAATTAATTATAACTATTAATTCTTCCACACCTACCCCATCGACATAATTGGCCAAATTACCTCCTGATAGGTTCCATATAACTTTCTCTTGACAATTTGGCTATAGCCCTCCTGGCTGCCAGAGGCTAAGCGTTTTGAATGCTTCCTGCTTTATATTAGTTGTGATGCTAAGGTTTTAAAAATATCATCAACCGCATCGCCAGTCTTGGCCGATGTTGCGTATGTTTTTAAAACTTCCTTCTGCTCCTCAAACTGACATTGGTCGAGCAGCTTGGTCAGTTTTGACTCTTCAACTAGGTCGGATTTATTTAACGCGACCATAATTAGCCCTTCTGGGTTTACCTCCAAAAAAAGCTTTATATGATCTGTCAGATGCTCGATAGTGTCTGGGCGGGTGACATCGGCAACCACCAAAGCACCGGCAGCGCCTTTGAGGTAACTCGGGGCGATTTTCTTAAACTTGGTACTCCCTTCTAAATCCCATATTAACAGTTGTGCTTTTACCAATTCTGGTTTCTTGCTCCCTTGAACTTCCACTGACTTGCGGGATATTTTCACCCCCACCGTTGATAGATACTGGTCGCTAAACTCGCCTTCCACAAAGCGGCGAATTAGGCTAGTTTTGCCCACGCTAAAATCGCCCACCATGCAAATTTTTTTAGAAATCATAACCCTTTCCGGGTCCCCCAAATCCATAATCACAACTAGCAATTTAGCGCCAGTTAGGCGCCTTAGCGGGAAAGACAGCTTGTTATTAGTCTAACCTGTTCCCCCAGAGAGCCAGTATATCCCGAAGCAGTTCTTTGCGCACGGGCTTGGTTATATAATCGTCCATCCCCGCCGCCAGGCATTTATCTTGGTCTTCCTTCATAGCATTAGCTGTCATGGCAATAACTACTGGGCGCCGAATCTCCTGCTCGGAGCTATTGCCGCCATAACGGCGACGAATCTCCCGGGTGGTTGCATAGCCATCCATTCGTGGCATTTGGCAATCCATCAAGATAATGTCATAGGCTTGTTTTTCCAATTGCTCCAGAACCTCTTGGCCATCCCCTGCCACATCTGCTTGGTAGCCCAGCCGTTCCAACTGCTTGAGGGCCACTTTCTGATTGACCCGATTATCCTCGGCCAGGAGAATCTTCAATTGGGAATTTTCGGTAACCGGAGAAACCTGGAGCGTTGAGGAGGAAAGGTTTGCGCTGCTTTTTGAGTTCCCCTGTGCCTCCTTACCACCTTCAAGAACCTCAACTAAAACGTCCAACAGCCGAGATTGCTTGACGGGTTTTGGTAGATAGGCCGCAAACTTAAGGGCGATGGCAGTCTTGATTTCCGCCGGAGTATTGCTGGAAGTCATTATTACTATAGGAACCGAAGCCAAGGCGGGATTCTTCTTAATTTCCTCCCCCAAAGCAATCCCATCCGTCTGCGGCATCAGCATATCGATTATGGCTACATCATAGAGCTGGCCTTTCGAGAGCGCCCCTTCCAGACTGGCGATCGCGCTCCGAGCGCCATCTGCTAGATCTACCTGCATCCCCCAAAAACTGGCGCGATCGCCAATCGCTTTCCTACTCGTTCCATTATCGTCCACCACTAACAAGCGTCGTCCTGCCAAGATGGGGTTACTCCCTGGCAAAGCGCTCCGGCGCTGCTTTTGCAAAGTAATCGTCAGCCAAAACTCCGAACCCTTATTTACCTCGCTTTCTACCCCTATTTCTCCCCCCATCAAATCCACCAATTGCTTGCAAATCGCCAGTCCCAGACCCGTACCTCCATACTTGCGAGTCATCGAAGCATCAACCTGGGAAAAGGGTTTAAAAAGTTTCTTTTGCTCTTCTAATGTCATGCCGATTCCCGTATCCGTCACCGCCAAACGTATTTTAGCGGCCGTCGGCTCCTCTGCCACCAATTCAGCCCTTACCGTCACTTCCCCAGAATCCGCAAACTTAATCGCATTGCCAGCTAAATTAGTGATAATTTGTCGCAGGCTCATCGGGTCTCCCTGAAGTTGGTTGGGGATAGAGTCTGAAATCAAACCTACTATTTCTAAGCCTTTGCCATGAGCTAGAGGAGCCAGCAATTCTAATACTTCTTCAATGCAGCCGAGCAAGTCAAAATCAATGATTTCTAGCTCCATTTCTCCTGCTTCGAGCTTGGAGAGATCCAAAATTTCATTAATCAAGATCAACAGAGCATCGCCGCTGCTGCGAATAGTTTCGATAAAATCGCGCTGTTCTCTAGTTAATTTAGTTTCTAAAAGCAGCCCCGTCATTCCCAATACTGCATTCATGGGAGTGCGAATTTCATGGCTTACATTAGCCAAAAAACTGCTTTTGGACTGGGAGGCTAGCTCTGCTTCCCGTCGGGCAAACTCTAAAGCTTGCTGCGCCTTAAGGCGATCGGTGACATCTCTTCCTATATATACTAATTCTTTCGACTCGTCGTATGGATCCGTCTGAATCGCAGCACAGGAAAAGGATACTGCTATTTCTTCTCCATTTTTAGCCTCACAGAAAACCTCTACATCTTGAAACAGGTTTTCTTCATTCTTTTTGCTTTCTGCTTCTACTTTGCTTAAAAAAAGATCGTCTTTTATAATTAAAGATATTGGAGCAGATATAATTTCATTCGACCCGTATCCAAATAGTTCCTCTGTAGCTTTATTGACTCTCTTAATTTCTCCTGTTATCTTCGTAACTATCAAGGCATCTGCCATTGACGTAATTATTTTATCGATGTAATTCTTCGATCTCTCTAATGCATTGTATAAAAGAGTTGCCTCATTAGACCTCTGAACTAAAGTTTGCTCCATCACCATCTTTTCGGTGACATCTTCAAATAAGAGCATTAATTTTTTAGCCGAGGTTTCGTCATCTTCGTCATAGATCGCATAGATATCAAAATATAGAGGAAACTTTGGATCGGAATAGCGGGCAATTCCTTTTAACTCAAAAGTGGGTTGCTCCCCTTCCAGAACCGCTATCAGCAATTCTTCTACTCCAAACAATTCAGGAAACCCGAGGCGGACATCCTTGCCTATCCTGACCTTTTGAGGAGAATCTGCAAAGCGTTCTACGTTATTGGAAACATCCATAACGCGCAAACTTTTATCTACTTCCAGATACTCTATACGCCGGGGGGCTAGGAGTTTCTTTACAAGGGGTTTCATTCCGGTTCAATGATTCCATAAAATAATGGCCGTCTTTGGGATTGCGATCCAACAGAGTCCCAAAGTGATAAAATAGCGTGGGAGTATAGAAAAACGCTACATACAGAATTCTCCTAATTAGATGCAGTTACCCTGAGATGTCATCAATGCTCTCCCCTGCCAGTAGCAGATAATCTAGTGCCGCTACGCTCTCATTCTCTCATTCACGCAATTCAAAATTCAAAATGCCTTTGGATCCGGGCTACCGGCCACAAGGATCGCGAAGAAAGATTATTTCTGCCGCGCTGCACTAGACTGGTAACAAATACTTACATTTTTCCTTATATCCCCACTCAAACCTTATTCTAGTATGACACAAAGGGGGTCATTTTATTTGAATTTCCCTAAGTATTAATACTTAAGCAAATCTTATATTATGGGATACTAAAATTTTTAGCACCAAATGCTTGTAGCGATCGTAGTAACATTTGCCTCAAATTAAGCTATAGAGCAGTAGCTTAGTTTTTTCAGGGACCTAAATAAACTCTTTCTTTCAAGACCTTATATCAAATCCGGTTAAACAGTTACAGTATTTGTATCTGTAGGGGCGGTGCCCCCGGGAGCGCCCCATGCCCTGCGAAAGGGGGCAACCACGCTCGGGAAAAGCCCCTACGGGATTTGTGGGTAGTTAACCGGATTTGATATTACTTGAACTCTCCTCATGTAAAAATAAAATGCTGCCACTATTTCTACCTAATTCAGGAGCTTTGATATGAAATTTATAATTTCAAGGTTGAGTCAGTTGTTGTTAGCGATACTGGCAACTGCACCCTTGGCAGTCCACTCCAACTCGATCGCTTTGGCGGAGACAGAAGATCTCTATGCAACGCTAACGATTGAAGTAGTGGGATTGCTTACTAGCAAAGGAGGCGAAGTCTGCATTAGGCTTTTTAACCAGGAAACGGGATTTCCTTACGGACCGCAAGGACTATACCTCCAATCTTGCGACCCCGTGACTGCCGAGAGTCAGATTTTGGAATTTTCTGGAGTAGATTTTGGTGCCTATGCAATTGCTCTGGTTCACGATACCAACGGAAATCAAAAACTGGACAAAAACTTTTTTGGCATTCCGAAAGAAGGGTTTGGTTTTTCCAACAATCCCACTGTTTCTGCGAAAACAAGAGAGCCAAACTTTGAGCGAGCAGGGTTTGCGATCGAGCAACCGAGTACCAATGTCAGGATTTCCGTCAAATACGATCTTGACCCTTCGTAAGAACCCAGCCTGCCCAAGGAATTGAAGGTGCAGGAACTTCCGAATTAGGTGCCCTGCACAAGGGATGTCCCTCGGGTTTTTCTTGCCTTGACGGGGCGATCGCGGATCGTCCCGAGTTTTAAATCCGCAACCCCCTAGCCGACTGGTTTTACTATCGATAGAAGAAAGTACAAAACAAACACTGCATTAAGTTTCTCTACATTTTACACCCTACATCCTACACCCTACACCTTAGGCAAGACTGGCTCTATGGGGCCGAAACTGGCAGGAAGCGCACGCACCGACTCATCCATAGGGGTTGAGTAGAACCCTTATCCGGCGGAGGCGTGGCCGTTGAAGTGATTTGCAGTCGCTCGGGAGCAATGCCCAGTTTTACCAGGGCTTGTTTCACCACCGATGCTCGCTCCCGTGCCACTTTCAGATTAGCTTCCAGGGTGCCGCTAAGATCGGTATGGCCGATTATCCTCAGATCTGTTTCTGGATACTGAGAAAGAAATTGCTGGATTTGCAGGAGTTCTGTCTGGTAACTACCCGGGGTTAAAATGGACGAACCCGGGTCAAAATAAATTCGGGTAGCGAGTATCAATTCCTCTATTTTTAGAGAGTTCGTAACTGAGGCAACTCCGGGGATTTGCGCGAAAGCTGCTGTAATGCGCTCAGTATCCTTTGGTTCCGGCACTTTTCCCTCGACCTTCACTCGGTTACCTATATATGTGGCGGCGATCGCCACCCCTGGTCTCTGATTGAGAACTGCTGTGATGCGCTTGACCTCTTGGGCGACCTTAACCGGATCTGGCGGCACCTCTACAGCCACAATATTATTTTCAAACTGCCGATTGGGAACTGCATCGGCGGCAACTAGAAAGGCTTTTTGACGCAATCGCTGGTTGGGAACCTTGCCTGCGAGGGTCAGTTTGCCGCGATTGGCATCTACTTCAGTGGGATATACTGCCAGCTCCGGCGTCGAATTCCAAGCTGAGATGACCTGTTTTTCTAGGCGTCGATCGCTCGCCTCTACTATGCCAAAAATCCCTATTCCTAGAAACACTGTTGCACCGAGCGCCAGAAGAGCGATCGGCGGTTTGTTTTTGCGGCTTTCTAGCTTTGCTGGCGCTTCCATTAACGCTGTTAGCAGTCCCCCTACTGCCTCGGGAATCGTATCGGTATCTCCCTCAAACGATTCAATAGGTTGGCCGTAATTTTGGACTATTTTACTCATAGTTTGCCGCACGCTCCCTAGGAATTGCTTGGACGCTTGGCCTGTACTCACGACCGCCATATAGCAGTATCCCGCCACTTCCAAGATCAGCTTAAAATTGTCATATTCAATTTCATTTAGTTCCGAGACTTTTCCCGATTGGGTCATGCAGTCATTGGCAAAGCTGCGAATAGCCGTGAGCATACCGGCTATCATATCCGATTCCATTTCTTCATTACCCATTTTTTGCGCCTCGGCAATCACTAAGCCAGAGCCTTTGTGGATTAAGAAGATAGCCTTAACTGTAAAGGGCATCGACTCTTGGAGAATAAGCTCTGCTTCGGAGACACCCTGCATTTTTGCTCGCAGTTTGCGAGTTACTCCTTTCACGCTCAGGGCATTCTCTACCCGGTCATTAATAGAGTTAACCACTTCCGCCATATATTTGGAAATGGTATTGCCAATTACTGGATAAAGGGCATCTACCATCGCATCTCGTTCGAGCCTAATTTGTTCTTTAATTGCTCGTCCCATCGCTGGTCCAAGCGCGTTAGCAACGGCATCTGGGGATTCGCCTATATGTTGGGAAATAGCCTCCGGTATTAAAGATGCTAATGCCCTACTCATGGCCTTTCTATCCTGCTGGCTCCTTTCCCAAATAACGCGATCGATAATAGGAACCATTTCGTCAAATATATCTTTCTTTGAATCGTCTGCTTGGCTTTCTAGTATCTGTGCTATCAAAGGCAGCAGGGGATTGATTAAGTCTGTCGGTTCGTAAAGTTGACCCTCGATATAAGCCATCTTTTGCTCCATCAGGGCTATTAATTGCCGCAAAGAAGTAAGTTCTGGATCTACCAGTTCTTGTTGCAATCGGCTTAGAGCTACAGCTAGTTCTTTCTCATCTAGCTTGGGCGGTGCTGGTTCTACTATTTTTGGCCGTATTTCCTCATCGGCTAAGCGCTCTTCTAGCTGCTTTGACTTCTGCTTTGAAGCGGCATATTTTTCTCGATCGATCTTCTCCAACTGCAACAACATTCTTTGCAAGCGTCGTCGCTTGCCGTTCTGGGAAGCAGATTCTCGATTTTCTAGCTTTACTTCTCCCCAAGGGATGGGCATTACAGTTTCGCTGCTGTAGGAATCTACTAGCTGACCCTGTAAAGGGGTTTCCACTGTTGCTTCCAATTCTAGATTTGGCTTTAGCTCTGGAGAGTTCGCTGCCTCTTGTTGCTCTAGGGGCTCTAGCGGCACGGTCTCCTCGGGCTCCTTGCCATCTATGCTTCCATCGGGAGATGAATCTTCGATCTGGACTCTTTTGTCTAGATCCTCTTCAATCTCGGAGGAAATTGGGCTAACCTCTTCGGGTCGTTCTTGGAGCGAGCTTTGGGAGCCATTCTTTGAGGAAGTCTCAGGAGCATATTTTGAGTCTGGGGGTGCAGTAGTAGCTGACTCTTCGCTTTGTCTTGTTTTTTTCTCGGCTTCTATTAGTATGCGCTGCAAGCGACCTCGGCTTGCTTTCTTCCGAGGAGTTGGCTTTAAGTCTGTGGCTGTTGTTGGAGGAGGAGCAGTATCCTCCTCTAGCAGTAGGCTTTGCAATCGCTCCTCTAAGTTTTGGTTCGGGGGCGGTAGCTCCGGCTCCGATCGCCGATCGCCTTCCTGGTCGAGAAGCAGGCTTTGCAAGCGATCTATTGCTAGCTCTGAAGCATAATTTATTTCCGAGGAGATTGGCTCTGGGGCTGCCTCTGGATCTCTGTTGGACTCCAGCGGTTTTTGGGTCGAGCCCTCTAATGTCACAGAACTTCCATTTGTCTCATTGCTCTGCTGCTTTGCCAAAGCTGAATCTTTTTGGTTAGCATTAGCTATCTCCAAATCTACCAATAGATTGAGCAAGCCTTCAAGCTGGTTGACTGAATTGGAATTGTCCACCCTTGATTTAGCCACTTTCTACTCTCCCCGATTAAGATCGTTTTTATTTTTCTCTCTTTTATCCCTAGCCTTCCCCATACCTAAGAGGCTATTGCCTTTTATTGACCGATTCCTGTCGAGAGCATTTCACACATTTAATTTTTATAACAATTAGTCTTCATATCTCTACTGCAACGGACAAGCCGCTGGATGCATTTCAATTTTGTAGGTTGGGTTGAGGAACTTTGGCGGAGCTAACTCGTGCGAGTAACCCAACAATAGCGTCGCGTTGGGTTGAGAAACGAAACCCAACCTACTACTGGACTGTCCGCATTAAAATTGTAGGTTGGGTTGAGGAACGAAACCCAACGTAGCGATTTGTATAGTTGGGTTTCGTTCCTCAACCCAACCTACATTCACACACAATTTGAGCCTTGCCAAAGCACTACTGGTTACAAAGGTTACAAAAGTGAAATCCTCCCCAAGCCGCTTCCCATAACCCTAGATTGATCAATATACAGAAAAAGGGCATATGAGGAAAAAAATGTCAGCTTTCAGCACGCTTGTGTTTACCTGAAAGCCGACCGCTTTATGGGTAATGGGGAAAAGACTTGCTCTACCTGGATGCCGTCAGCTAAAAGCTAAGGAGACTTCTGAGAAAGAAAGTACCGCTTCCGCTCCACCCATCCACACCGCCCGCAGGAGGGAAAAAGGGGTGGGTTCTTACCCGGTCGCAGTACCCACCCCCAACCCTCTCCCGAGAGGGGGCAGAAGCTCCGATCCATAAGGTACTTTTATTACCAGAAATCACCTAAAAGCTAAAAGCTAAAGGCTACAACCAGTCAGAGGTCAGCTAGCTGACCTCCGACCTGACTCCAGGCCGCTGACTGCTATGAATGTCCAATTCCCAATATCCAATTCCCAATGCCCAATTCTCAATGCCCTATGCAATGTTTAACTGCTAGTTTTCGTTCTGCGGCTCTGGTAGCAGGAGTTCTGCGCTTCTCTTGTTATCTGAATTGCCTCCTTGTTCTACTACCATATCCGTTCCTTTTATTCGCATGCACAATTCAAACAAAAGTTCTGCCATACGATCCCTTGATAGTTTGGTTTCTCCCAGATTTGCATAGCGTTTGTCTAATTCTTTAAGAATCTGACTTTTTAATGTATCAATATCGTTTTCCAGACCTTCCCTGGTTTCAGACAGTTGCTCCGATAGAGCGCCGGTTTGACTTTTGAGCAGACTATCGATAGCGGCAATGCTATTAGAACTATTTTGGGCAGTGCGTTCTAGCTGTTGGCGAATATCGTCTATTTCTTCGTCTGCGGTAGCTGAAAGATATTTGAGTTTTTTCTCAATTGAATCTACCGCAGCATCCATATCCGCTGAGAGAACGTTTTTCAATTCTTCAATCCGCCGCTGCATTTCCTGCCGCAGGGATGCTAATTCTGACTCCACCCTTGAAAAGCGGCCGTCATAGTCCCGAATTCGTTCTCCTACCAGAATTTCGCGAATTTGATCCAAATTTCCCAGTCTTTCGCGCATTTGGTCTTTGCTGATGTCGGCCATCCTTATTACTTATCCTTTTTATCTAACTTTTGCGATCGCAAAACCTATCCTAGATTACACTGCCATCTTCCCGTTCTGCTTTCTATTGCCGAAACGGATCGCTCTCATACCTTTTTTTGGCCCTCTGCATAACAAGGAGCTTTGCTATATGTTTGGGTTGGAGCCACAATCTAGCAGTCTGTCAAGGATGAATTGAAAGACTTCAAATTAGGAACTTTTATTCGTTAACGATTATCTTGGATAGTTGCTACCCATCTAAACTGGCTTGACACGCCCCTAGGAAGATATTGGCATAAGTCCGATTGGCTCTATAAACCGTACAAAAGCTTTTCTCTTCCTAGAGAGCGCAAGGGAGTGGGTATCCTTAATTTGCCTATCGCCTCAGCCCGCCAACAATACTGCATCCGCTAACAAAAAATTGCTGCTTATAGCTTCTGGCGAGCCGATCGCCTATGGGACCGCGATTACTACAGAATCTTTTTAACTCCCATCATATCCTATCTTAGGATTTAATCCAGATTTCCCAAGAGCGATCGCGATCGAGAACACCATTATTAGAATTTATATTCTGTTGGCAATCTGTTAAAGCGAAAAAGAAGCGTTCGTGGGAGATAGCGGTTTTGCCAATATATAGCACTACCGGTTAAGGTTAGGACAGTTACAAACGCTCTATTGCAATGATTGCAGGACTTTTGCTGACTGCTGACTGCCGTTGCAAGAGCGTCTCCGCAGGAGAATCGCATGATAGCTTACTGCTATATAAGAGAATGTAAGACCGCCAAAATAAAAGCACCCTTGCCCGGGTGCAGATTTTGGCCTTGCGGGAACGTAGGGACTAGACAAAGCTAAAATAGGAGCGAATTGTCCCGAATCGCTCAATATGTCACCTACGATCGCAGCAGCTCCGCAAAAAACCAAATACGAAGCGATTATTGGTCTTGAAACTCACTGTCAGCTCAAGACCAAAAGCAAGATATTTTGTGGGAGTTCCACAGAATTTGGCGCCCCTCCCAACACGAATATCTCTGCCGTCTGTATGGGATTGCCCGGAACCTTGCCCGTATTAAACGAGAAAGTCCTGGAATATGCAGTCAAAGCTGGGTTGGCGCTCAATTGTCAGATTGCCCAGTACAGTAAATTCGACCGCAAGCAATATTTTTACCCCGACTTGCCAAAAAATTATCAAATCTCCCAGTACGACCTGCCGATCGCCGAACATGGCTGGCTGGAAATACAACTATTGGAAGAGGGTAGCGAGCCAACACGCAAGAAAATTGGCATTACGCGGTTGCACATGGAAGAGGATGCCGGAAAGCTGGTCCATGTAGGGAGCGATCGCCTCTCCGGTTCCAGCCAATCCCTAGTCGATTTTAACCGTACTGGCATTGCCCTAATCGAAATTGTCTCCGAACCGGATCTGCGCTCTGGAGCAGAAGCCGCCGAGTATGCCGAAGAACTCCGCAGAATTGTGCGCTATCTCGATGTCAGCGATGGCAATATGCAAGAGGGCTCCCTGCGCTGCGATGTCAATATCTCCGTCCGACCCGTCGAGCAAAAAGAGTTTGGCGTTAAAGTCGAGATTAAAAATATGAACTCCTTTAATGCCATCCAGCGGGCTATAGACTATGAAATTGCTCGTCAAATCGAAGCTCTAGAAAATGGCGAGCCCATCATCCAGGAAACCCGTCTCTGGGAAGAAGGGGGCCAACGCACGATTAGCATGCGCGTTAAGGAGGGGTCGAGCGATTACCGCTATTTCCCAGAACCGGATTTAGGACCCATCCAAGTCTCCTCCAGCCAGCTTGATGGCTGGAAGTCGGAATTGCCCGAACTCCCGGCTGGGAAACGCGATCGCTATGAAAACGAAATCGGTCTGTCTGCCTACGACGCCAGGGTTATTACCGACGATCGCTCCACTGCAGAATATTTTGAAGCAACCATTGCCGCCGGAGCCGATGCCAAGCAAGCGGCCAACTGGATTATGGGCGATATCACTGCTTATCTGAAAAACGAAAAACTCAGCATTGCCGATATCCCCTTAAAGTCCTCCAATCTGGCCGAACTCATTGCTCTGATTGATGCTGGCACTATCAGCGGTAAAATTGCCAAGGAGATTTTGCCGGAACTGCTCGCCTCCGGCGGCTCTCCCAAGGAATTAGTAGAGCGTAAGGGCTTGGTCCAAATCTCCGACACCGGAGAACTGGAAAAAATTATTGATGAAGTAGTGGCGGCCCATCCCAAAGAGCTGGAAAAATATCGCTCTGGCAAGAAAAAGCTCCTGGGCTTTTTTGTCGGTCAAGTAATGAAAAAGACCAGCGGTAGGGCAGACCCCAAGCTCACCAATAAATTGCTCAACCAAAAACTGAATGCATAAGGGCATTGGGCATGGGGCATTGGGCATTGGGCATTGGGCATTGGGAGGAGTCAAGAGTCAAGAGTCAAGAGTCAAGAGTCAAGAGTCAAGAGTCAAGAGTGAAAAGTTAAGAAAGCCAATTATCACTATTAACTATTCACTATTCACTATTCACTTTCCCAATGCCCCATGTCCCCATGTCCCCATGTCCCCCTGCCCCCCTGCCTCTTCCAATGCCCCATGCCCTATGCCCAATGCCCTATGCCCAACGCCCCATTTTCCAATCTTTACCAAATCTTTAAATAAGGGGTGCAATACCTCTTGTCAAACGCGATATATTGCTATATCTAGATGCACCCTGATGGCAGGGGGGAGTCCTTTCAATGGCTCCCCCCTTTCTTATTTTCATTTTTGTCAAATCGTCTTATTGCATATTAAATGCTATCAGCTATCAGTCATTAGCTATCAGTAGTCAGCTAAAGTCCTGTCATACGCACACATGAGCGCTTTGTGACTGTCCGCTCCCAAGGTCGGTAGTGCAATACCAATAATTCTAAAAATAGACAGTGTAAAGCTACTGGCCTGTCAAAGCTAAGATTGTGAATAGCTGTAGGATATAGCACTACGCAGTAAGACTAGGGCACTGAAAGTTTGCCAAAGCTACGCTCCAGCAATGCTTATGCCGATCGCCTGACTGCACAAGAGCGCAGCCTGCGCGCCGTGGAGCTAAAAGCTGACTGCTTACTGCTATATAATCGCGTTTCAACAAATATTAAGGACAAAAAAGGAGCAAAGATGACAGATTGGCAGGTTATTCCCGGTGGGTTAACTGCCCCTTTGGGATATAAGGCCGCAGGGATTGCAGCGGGACTGAAGCCTTCGGGAGCGCCGGATTTAGCATTGATTTGGTCGGAAGTAGAGGCGATCGCAGCGGGAGTATTCACTACCTCTGTCGTGCGAGCCGCTTGCGTTGACTATTGTCGGGAACGGCTCGAAGCAAAGGCGAGCGCCCGCGCTATTCTCTGCAATGCAGGTCAAGCCAATGCCGGAACTGGGGAACAAGGTTGGGCCAATGCTGTGGAAAGTGCCCGACTGTTAGGGGAAGCTACCGGTATCGACCCGAACTCAGTGCTTCTGGCCTCCACCGGCGTCATCGGCCAACAGATTGTCATGGATAAACTGCGGCCTGGTATTCCCAAGTTGGTAGCCGCTGCTTCGCAAAATGGGTCCGATGATGCGGCTAAGGCGATCGTTACTACAGATTTAGTCACAAAATCGATAGCCCTAGAAACAACTATTGACGGCCGGCCGGTACGAATAGGCGGCATTTCTAAAGGCTCGGGCATGATACACCCGAATATGGCAACCATGCTGGCTTTTGTCACCTGCGATGCGATGGTCTCTTCTAGCCTTTGGCAGGAAATGCTGAAGCGGGCAGCAGATCGCAGCTTTAACCAAATAACCGTGGATGGGGATACCAGTACCAACGATGCTCTGATTGCTCTGGCTAACGGTCAATCCCGAACGCCAGCAATTACGGAAATGGGTCCGGCGGCAGAAAAGTTGGAAGGCATGCTGACGGCGGTCTGTCAGCATTTGGCCAAAGCGATCGCCCGCGATGGCGAAGGGGCAACCTGTTTGCTTGAATGTCAGGTCAGCGGCGCGGCGAGCGACAAAGATGCCCGCCAGATTGCTAAAACCATTGTCGGTTCTTCTCTAGTGAAGTCGGCTATCTTTGGTCGCGACCCTAACTGGGGTCGTATTGCCGGAGCTGCCGGACGGGCTGGAGTTCTCTTCGACCAAAATAACTTGCGCATTCAGTTGGGAGATTTCTTATTGATGGAAAACGGTCAACCTCTGGAGTTTGACCGTGCTGCAGCTAGCGAATATATGAAACAAGCTGCTGCCAGTACCTATTTAAAAGACGATACCGTTTTAATCTCGGTCGGTATTGGCAATGGCTCCGGTTCTGGCATCGCTTGGGGCTGCGACCTCAGTTATGACTATGTACGGATTAATGCCGAGTACACGACATAGGTTATTCCCGATCCTAAAGATACCTAATGCGAACATTACTTCCGATCCCCCTCTTGGGAGGGGTTGGGGTGGGTTCTGCAAGTCTTACCTACCCCTAACCCCTCCCAAGAGGGGAACTTGGTCGCCTCCTCTGCCTCCTCTGCCTCTCTGCCCCTCTGCCTGCTCTGCCCCTCTGCCTCTCTGCCTGCTCTGCCCCTCTGCTTATATGGCAGGACTTTAGCTGACTGCTGAGCAGTGACAGCTAATAGCTTACTACTATATAATTTAACAAACCGGATTTCTCAGATATCGCGATTTCAATTGCTGTATAGGCAAACTTGCCATATGGGAGGACAGCCATGACAAATGCAGTTATCCAACAAGAGGCAAACACTGCCTCTGAAATAATGTCTTTGGAGGAGTTTCTAAATTATGATGACGGTACGGATGCTCGTTACGAGCTAGAGGATGGGAGGTTGCTATTTATGCCAAGCGAGAGCGAGGTAAATCGACGTATTGCTTGTTTTTTGTTTGCCTATTTTCTGCAACTGGAAATTTCCTTTTCTCGGTTGACGATGAAAACAGAGGTGGCAACCCAGGGAAGGCGACCGTCAGTGCGAGTTCCCGATTTCATGGTGCTGACAGAGGAATTAGCGCAAGCAATGGAGGGAGCAAGTCGTTCCATCGTGATGCTGGATATGCCTTCGCCGCAATTGGTGGTAGAGGTCGTAAGTCCCGGACGCCAAAACGAAGAACGAGATTATAGCGACAAACGCTCCCAATACCAAGCGCGAGGAATACCCGAATATTGGATAGTTGACTCCATCCAGCAACAAATTACCGTATTGACTCTGGTGGCAGGACTTTATGAAGAAGCAGTATTTGTTGGGGATGCAGCGATCGCTTCTCCTTTATTGTCTCAATTGGGTCAAGAGTCCGATCTGACAGCAGCGCAGGTTTTGCAATTGGGGTCAAATTAGATTTTTAGGAAGCCTGTCTGGGGTGCGAAACAAGGGAAGGATATCAATTTGGAAATCTCTAAAAAGCTAAGAGAGTAGGGAAAAGATTAATTGGTAAATCCCGAAACAACCAAGACAGTAGATAATGAAAATTCCAGAATGGATGAAAACTCCCACCCAAATTGGGGCGACAGCTCTAGTGCTTCTGGGTATATTGCTCTTCTTCGGCCTCGAATTTAACCTTGCTTTGGCTGCCAGTATTGCCGCAGTCTGTGCTGGGCTATCCTACAAATATCCCCGAGGGGCATTGTGGGCGTTTCTCATTTATATGCCCTTCGGCGGAACTGTCAATTACTGGGTTGGCAACGGCGATATTTTATTTCATTTGCTCTACATACCAGCTCTGGTTGCTATATTCCAATCTTATCGCCAGCAAAATCTGCCTATTCCCATTGCCAGACCCTTAATCCTGCCTCTATGGCTATTGCTAGGATTTTGTTTGCTGACTTTTCTGGCGGTAAATGGCTACGACCAGCTAGTATTTCAGACAGGTAGCAACTTTTTGATGGGAATTGTCGGCTTAAAAACTCTTTTGGGCTACATTCCCCTGATTCTTTGCGCCCATTACCTTATCCGCAGCAAGCAGGAGTTTTTTTTCCTAACCCGCCTCCATGTGGTTCTTGCCCTAATCTGCTGCGGGCTGGGTCTGCTTCAGTATTTGTTTTTATCAATAGGAATTTGCGCGGGCACCGACCATCTCTCGGGAGAAGATTTGTTTAGAGCGACCCTAGATTATAAATGTTTGGTCGGCGGCTCTCTTGTCTTCAGCCCCTCCCAGAATATGATTCGTTTGCCCGGTACTTTTGTAGCCCATTGGCAGTGGAGCTGGTTTTTGATAGCTAATGCTTTTTTTACTTTAGCCTCTGCCTTGAACGATCCTTCCAAGCCTTGGCGGGCAGTTAGTTGGTTTGCGATCGCATCCCTTTGGCTGGCAACCGTTGTCTCCGGTCGAGGAATTGCTACGGCTTTCGTGCCTACAGTCACGCTTTTATTGCTGCTACTACTTGTCAATCGCAAGCGCGCCATTTGGATTGAAGTTGGATTCGCGTCGATTATAGTAATGTTTGGCGCGCTTTATCCGGGTATGCTTAAGGAGCGGCTAGATAGTTTTATACCTCTTTGGAATGCCGCACGGGATTTTATTCTGCGTGAATTTGGTTTTGCGATTAGGGAAAATATAGGCTTGCTAGGGCTGGGATTGGGTCGCGCCACCAACTCGGCTCGCATTTTTGGGGACACTATATTAATAGAGACCTACTATCCAAAATTGCTTGTTGAAATAGGACCGCTCGGAGTTTTGGCATTTTTAGGATTGGTAACGACTTTAACCGTACTGACTTTTAAAGCATGGCGATCGCTACGGGATAAAAGCCTGCGGGGCTACGGGCTTTGTTTTTGGATTTTTATTTTCCTGATTAGCTACAACACCTACTATTATCCTTTGGATATAAATCCGATCGCAGTCTATTATTGGTTGTTCGTCGGAGTCACCTTCAAATTAACGGAACTCGAAGAAGAATCTAGCGATAGGCTCCTATGATAGGATGTCTGACCAACTCATATCAAATCCGTTTAATTGAGCCTCCCGTAGGACAGGCTTCCGAAAAGTCCCAACAAGCGGATAAGAGACAGGCGGGACGCCTGTCCTACGGGAGGCTCCCAATTGTATGGGTAATTAACCGGATTTGATATCAATTGACAGACTATAGCCTTTCTCAAATAAGTGTAATGAATGAAATGTAGGGGCGACAGCATCCCCGCAACTCCGCGCTCCTAACGGTAATTTCTTTATTGGGATGCTTCGCCCCAGAAACCTCATATCAATTTTAGAACCGCTATAATATACAAAAGTGGGAACGGTGAAATATGGGTAATAAGGCATTGAGAGCAGCAGCATGGAGCGGAAAAGTCATAGGAGCGATCGCCGTTTTATTCTCTCTAGGCGAAGTTCATCCCTTGCTAGCATCGACAGAAAAACCGGAATTGTCGCATATTGCGAATAATTTAGAGGCGCTATCTGACCCAGCCAACGAGCCAGATTTGCTTAAATATATAGAACGAGCGAGGCAACTCTACGAAACAGGACAATTCTTAGAAGCAGCTCTACTTTTGGAACGAGCTGCCAGTGGTTTTGAAGCTTTGGGGAACGCGACGGGCAGGGCGATCGCTCTGAGCAATCTCTCTTTGGCATTGCAGGAACTCGGACAATGGCAGGAAGCGGAGCGGGCTATCTCTGCTAGTTTAGAAGCAATCAATGCTCCTGAGATAGAGGCAGCCAATGGCGATCGAATCACAGAGATTGAGGAAGATAGTAAAATCCTGATTATCGCTGGAGTTTTAGAAACTCGCGGTAAATTGCAATTGGCGACGGGACAACGGCAAGAAGCAATAGATACTTGGCAAGAAGCAATAGAACTATACGATCGCTTTTCAACCCCGGCAGGAATTGCTGGCAAAGTCCGCAGCCAAATCAACCAAGCCGGAGCGATGCAAGCTTTGGGACTATACCGGCAAGCCTTAAAAACTTTAACTCGGGTAGAAGCAACCCTGCAAAACGAACCGGATTCCCCTCTGAAAGTGACGGGATTGCTCAGTCTGGGTAAAGCCCAACGGGCTCTCGGTAATTTAGAAGAATCTCGGGAAATCTTGGCAAAAGGCGAATCGATCGCGCGACGAGTGGGAGATGCGCGGGGCAGAAGTGCGGCGCTGCTGAGCTTAGGCAATACGGCGCGGGCGAGTCAGAATGCAGAAGCGGCTTTAGAGTTTTATCGAGAAGCCGCGATCGCTTCGACTGATTCTATAACTGATGCTATGACTGATTCTATGACTGGCCTCCAAGCCCAGCTCAATCAGCTCGGTCTTTTAGTAGAGATAGAACCGAATAATGCCAATATCCCAGAATTATTGCCGTCAATCCAGTCGGCATTGGCTTCTTTGCCTCCAAGTCGCGATCGGATAACTGCGCGGATTAACTTTGCAGCAAGTCTGATGGACTTAGGGATTTCGGGAAACATTGCCGAGATTGCTCCCGAGATTGCTCCCGAGATTGCTCCCGAGATTGCTCCCGAGATTGCTCCCGAAATCGCTTCCGAGATTGCTCCCGAGATTGCTCCCGAGATTACTCCCGAGATTACTCCCGAGATTGCTCCCGAGATTGCTCCCGAAATCGCTTCCGAGATTACTCCCGAGATTGCTCCCGAAATTGCTCCCGAGATTGCTACCGAAATTACTCCCGAAGTCGCTCCCGAGCATAATTTACGCATAGACGCTATTTGTAGGGTGCGCAATGCGCACCAAAAGGCACATATAGCCTTAGAGCCGACAATTTGCGTAAGTCCTACAGAAATTAGTCGCGAAATCACTCCCGAGACTGCTCCCGGCAAAGGGCTGGCAGATAAGCAGCTTTTAGATCATTATGTTGCAGGGCAGTTGGCATTGGCAATACAAGAAGCGCGCGGCCTACAAGATAGCCGAGCCGAATCCTATGCGATAGGTCAACTGGGAAAACTATACGAAAGTTACGGCCAATATGGAGAAGCCCTAGATCTGACACAAACGGCAGCGCTGATAGCGGAGGAAATTAATGCTGCCGATATTGTCTATCAGTGGCAATGGCAATTGGGCAGAATACTTAAAGCTCGGCAAGATATAGAAGGAGCGATCGCAGCTTATTCCGAGGCAATAGATACCTTACAATCCTTGCGAGGGGAGCTAACCGCCGTCAACCCAGACGTGCAGTTTTCTTTTCGGGAAACTGTAGAACCCGTCTATCGCGAGTTTGTCGCCTTGCTGCTTCAAGAGCAACAACCCAGCCAAAAAAATCTCCAACAAGCCCGCGAGGCTATCGAATCGCTACAACTGGCAGAGCTAGATAACTTTTTTCACGATGCTTGCTTAGATGCCAAACCGCAACAAATAGAGCAATTAGATCCGAAAGCCGCGACTATTTATCCGATTATAGTCGGCGATGCTATAGAAGTTATTCTCTCTCTCCCCGGTCAACCTCTGCGCCACTATTCTAGTTCTACCGGCTCTAGTTCTACCGGCTCTAGTTCTACCGGCTCTAGTTCTGCCGGCTCTAGTTCTAAGCAATCTGGTTCTAAGCAATCTGGTTCTACAGGATCTGGGCAGTCCGAGACAGTAAAAACCACTTTGGCAAAAATGCGGCAATCTCTCAGGCGCACTTCTTTCGAGCGGGAGCGCTTGCCCCTTGCCCAAAAAATTTATGACTGGCTGATTCGACCTGCTGAAGAAGAGCTGGCTACAAGCGGTATCGAAACTTTGGTTTTTGTCCTTGATGGAGAATTGCGCAATCTGCCGATGGCAGCTCTCCACGACGGCAAACAATATCTGATTGAAAAATATGGAGTGGCTATGACTCCAGGATTGCAACTGCTACCATCGCAAAAATTATCCCCAGAAGAACTAAATATTTTAACCGGAGCCCTAGGTCAAGCGCGCCAGGGATTTCCGGCGCTCCCGGGGGCGATGGAAGAGATAGGTAAAATCCAGCAAGAGTTTCCGGTAGAAGTGCTTTTGGATGCAGAGTTTACCAATCAATCTCTGCAAGAACAAATTGCCGCCGTTCCTTTTCCCGTGATTCACCTCGCCACTCACGGTCAGTTTAGCTCCAACGCAGAAGATACTTTTATCCTGACTTGGGATAATAAAATTAACGTTACTAATTTGCGGGAGTTGCTTGGCACGCGATCGCAACAGGAATTACAAGCAATTGAATTGTTTGTCCTGAGTGCTTGCGAAACTGCTGCCGGAGACGATCGCGCCGCTTTGGGTTTAGCGGGAGTAGCTCTGCGATCGGGTGCCCGCAGTACCTTGGCAACTTTATGGCAAGTAAACGATGCTTCTACTGCCTTATTTATGGCTCGCTTTTATCGGGAGCTGGCCTCGCAACCTGCCTTGGGCAAAGCCGAAGCCCTGCGCCGCGCCCAATTAGCTTTATTGGAGCAGAGCCGTTACCAGCATCCCTATTTCTGGGCGCCCTTCGTTTTGGTCGGCAATTGGCAATAATTTGCTCGGGATTGAGGGAATTCCAAGAAATAACATCAAATCCGGCAAATCCGGTTAAACAGTCACAGTTTGTAGGGGCGGTGCCCCGGGGAGCCCCCCTTTCAAGAGTATGTTTTTTATAGCAGTAAGCAATCAGCAAGAGAGCAGTCATGCGATCGGCACAAGCCTTGCCGTTACTAGCCAGGAGCGAGATTTGAACTGTCCTAACTTTAATGCGTAGTGCTATATAATCTTTTTTTGACGAGATCGGTGGGTTCCCAGGCTTTCTGGGGCGAAGCATTCCAATACAATAATTTTTCTTTAAAAGCAAAAGCTGTCTCGGGAATGCTGTCGCCCCTACGCCCCGGGTCGATACACAATAATGCCAAATCTAAAAAAACATACCCTTGAAAGCGTGCCCGCCCGGGGAGCGTCTCGGGCGGCCGGGGCGGGCACGGGGGCACCGCCCCTACGGTATTTGTTTATATATTTGATATAAATTACCTATATAGCGTTTCTCAAATAAGTGTAATTAACGAAAACGTAGGGGCGACAGCATTTCTGCGACTATCTCTTAGTTCCGAACGGGAATTTCCGTACTGGAATGCGCGGATCCGGTGAAACCTCACATCAATTTGAGAAGCGCTATATAGCAATCCTTGTTTATGTTAGAATATAGTCTTGATAATATATATCGCTTACCGTTAATTACCTCGGTTTAGCACATCGTTTGGATTGGGGTGGTGCCACTCGGGCTTATTCCTATAATATGTCACAAGGGAGATAACAAGCAAGAATGGAGCCAATCCACCAAAAAAGGCAGAGACAAATCTATTGTCGTATGGCCGTTATTTTTTTATCAACCTTTAAAGAGCAAGGCAAAGAGCGGATATGCCGTATTTAATCTACAACCCCGAGACTGCCGGACAAGTAGTTTATGAATTACACTTAGGTGCCAATACCCTAGGGCGGGGCCGGCAAAATAATATTGTTGTGATACACCAGAGTCTTTCCCGTCAGCATGCTCAAATTGAAGTAGCTGATGGCATAGTGACGATCGCAGATTTGTCCAGCAGCAATGGAACCTTTGTTAATGAGGCCAAAATCAAGCGATGCAAACTAAATGACGGAGACAGGATTCTTTGTGGCAAGGCAGTTTTCAAATTTTTGGAACGCCTAGAATCAAGCAGACATCGGAGATCGAACAAGGCAATAAAGTCAGAACGAGAGGCTCCAGTTTCATTTATCAAAAAATTTCCCCAAAGCAGCGAGATAGACGACGTACCGATGCAGCAGTTGCTAGCTCGGGATAGAGACAATGGCACTATCCTGCAGCTGCGGCAAGAAGATACTCAGCAGAGAGCAGTAGATAAATTAAAAATTTTACTACAGGTTAGCAAACAACTTTCCGCTCCCGAAGAGCCAGAGCGACTGCTAGAAAAAATTATAAACCTACTGTTTGAGATTATGAGGGTGGATAGAGGAGCAATCCTCTTGGTCAACGAACAAACAGGCTTTCTGGAACAAAAAGCAGTTCGGGTTCGGAAAGGTATTAAAGCAGAAGGGGAGAGATTTTATAGCCAAAAAATTACTAATTCTGTTTTAGAGCGAGGAGAAGCTATCTTAACGGTCGATGCCCGCAATGACGATCGCTTAAAGTCGGAATCAGTTATCTTGCAATGTATTCATGCCTCGGCCTGCGTTCCCCTGAAACCGAGAGACAAAACGATAGGGGTACTATACGTTGATAATTTATCTATGCTGGGGGCATACTCGGAGGAAGATGTAGATTTTCTCAGTTGTTTGGCCAACCAAGCAGCGATCGCCATAGAGAATGCCCAGCTCTACAACAAAATGCAACAAGAAGCGCTGATGCTCGACAAGCTCCAGCGCTTCTTTCCCACAGCGGTCAGCCGCAAAATTCGCGAAGAAGGTCCGTTGGGAATTATCGAAACGGAAGTAACGGCTCTGTTTTCCGACATTAGCGGTTTCACGGCTATGTCAGAAACAATGGAACCGCGCCAAGTCATATCCATGCTCAACGACTACTTCCAAATTATGGTCGAGGATATTGTTTTTCGCTATGAAGGAACCTTGGAGAAATATATTGGCGATGCCTTATTTGCTATCTGGGGAGCGCCATACCAAAAAGCCAATGACGCAGAGCAAGCAGTCCTAGCGGCGATCGAGATGCAGCAAGCGGTTGCCCGCCTAAACCAGCAGGAATGGGCCGAGCGTTACCAGCCGATAAAAATCCATATAGGAATCAATACCGGCAAAGTCGCTGCCGGAAACATTGGCTCGGAAAAACTGATTCAATATGCGACAATCGGCGATACTACTAACGTAACCAGTCGTATCTGTAGCGCCGCCGAACCCGATGAAATCCTGATTTCCCAAAGCACGTTTGACAAGCTCGGTCATCTGAATCTGCCCATAAGAAAAATTCCTCCGGTGGCAGTAAAAGGAAAAAAAGAGCCTTTACAGCTATATCGCGTTTTCTGGCAGAAAAAATACAAAACCAGGGCGATACTAAAGAAATAATTGGGAATCGGGCAGTCCCCTCCTGGGAGGGTTTGGGGGTGGGTCGCATTGGGCATTGGAAGGCAACCCGATCGACTTTCAAAAATACATTGACAGACTATTAGCTAGTAAGAAAAGCTCTGGCTGCGACCGACAGGGAGAAATTCAATTTTGACCCCTATTTCGAGTTAGAGCCTGTCCCTAGAACCTAATTTATAATCTAAAGTTTGGCGTCAACAAGCTCCTATGAGAGAAACAATACTCGCCGGTCATTACCAAATCGTCAGACCTCTCGGGGGCGGAGGATTTGGTCAGACCTTTTTGGCTACAGACAGCCATTTACCGGGCAATCCCATCTGCGTGGTCAAAAAACTCCAGCCCAAAACCAAAGATCCGACAGCGCTCCAGACGGCGAAACGCTTATTCGACCGGGAAGCGGAAACCCTATATCGATTGGGAGATAGCGATCGCATTCCCCGCTTGCTAGCTCACTTCGAGCAAGACGGAGAGTTTTATCTGGTTCAGGAATATATAGAAGGTCGCTCTCTAGACAAAGAACTGGCAACTCGCCAGCCCTATAGGGAAGCCGAAGTAATCTCCCTTTTGCGCGATATCTTGCGAGGCTTGACATTCGTTCACCAAAATAATGTCATCCACCGCGACATAAAACCAGCCAATCTAATTAGAGAAAAAGCCACGGGAAAGATCGTACTAATTGACTTTGGAGCGGTCAAAGAAGTTAGCGCCCGGAGCTTAGATGGTAGCGGGGATACTAGCATAACTGTTGCTATAGGTTCCCCGGGCTATATGCCTGGAGAACAGCTCTCGTTCCGACCCCATTTCAGTAGCGATATCTATGCTACGGGCATGGTTTGTTTTGAAGCTTTAACCGGCAGCCCTCCTAGAGAAATACTGCGAGATTCTCTAAACGAAATATCTTGCGATTTTCTGGGGGATAAGATTGTTGTAACTCCGGGTTTAGCAGCAATCCTCGACAAAATGGTACGCTATGACTATCGCCAGCGCTATCAAAATGCCAGCGAAGCGCTCCTTGCTCTAGATGAATTGCTCGACAGACGAGGAGAAAATCTTGATAAAGATATTCATAATGTGCCAACTGCCCTTATCTCTTTCTCGGAAGAAACGGTTAGCTCTCAAGTAGCAACGGCGATCGAGCCAACTGCTCCACCGGCATCGATTGCCTCCACAGGCTCTGGAAGTTGGGAAGAGCCAGAGGGGCAGGTGAGTTTGGATTCTCCTTTTTATGTAGAGCGTCCTCCCATCGAGTTAGATTGTTATGAGGCAATAGAAAAACCGGCGGGTCTGATTCGCGTCAAAGCTCCCAGGCAAATGGGCAAAAGCTCCTTAATGAGCCGAATTCTCAACCACGCTAGTCAGCAAGGCTATAAAACTGCTTCCTTGAATTTTCAGTCAGCAGATGCGGAGTTTTTTGCCAACTTGGATTTATTCTTGCAGTGGTTTTGTGCCATTATTACCGAGGAGCTGGAGCTAGAGGAAAAGCTAGATAAATATTGGAAAGGGCCGCTCGGCAGTAAGAATAAATGTAGTAAATATTTTCAAAGATACTTGCTCTCCGAGATAGAAAGCCCTATAGCTCTGGGCTTGGATGAAGTAGATTTAATTTTCCAATATCCCGAAATTGCTACCGATTTTTTTGGCTTGTTGCGAGCTTGGCACGAACGAGGCAAGAATGAGGCGCTCTGGAAAAAACTGCGGCTGACAATCGTCCATTCAAAAGAAGTTTATATCCCTCTGAATATCAATCAGTCGCCATTTAATGTGGGGTTGCCCGTAGAGCTGCCAGAGCTGACTGAGGCTCAGGTGGGGCATTTGGTTGTTACTCACGGCTTGGACTGGAGGGCAGAAGAGATAGAAAAATTGATGGCAATGGTGGGAGGACATCCTTATCTGGTGCGGCGGGCTCTTTATCAAATTGCCCGAGGTAGAATGACTTTAGCAGAACTGTTGCAAGTGGCACCGACAGAGGAAGGTCCTTATAGCGATCGCCTGCGCCATCACTTATTAAATTTAGAAGAAAATCCCGATTTAATGGCAGCTATTAAAGAAGTAGTCGCTGCCGAGAGTCCCGTAGAAATTGGCACTGCCGAAGGATTCAAACTGCGCAGCATGGGATTGGTTAAATTTCAGGGGAACGCCGTCATGCCTTTGTGCAATTTGTATCGCCAGTATTTTGGCGATCGCCTTAATTGAGAGACCGGGGTACATGGGGACATGGGGACATGGGGACATGGAGACCTTGGGGGCAATAATTGGCCATGTTCGCATTGGGCATTGGGCATTGGGCAAGCCCCGTAGGCGTAGCCCGCCCTCCGGGGCGTAGGGGCGGCTACGCCTACGGAAAAAAATGCTCAACTATTCAAAACTACCTTGACGGGCTACTATAGCGTTTCTCAAATTGACGTAAATAATCTGGGGCGAAGCAACGAGAGTGCAATAATTTCGGGAGCATTTCAATTTCGTATCTAGCCGCCTTACGCCTATAGGCGTAAGCCCCGCCTCCGAAAAGCGGCTGGCGCGGCTACACAAAACAAGCGCCCTCCGGGCTGTCCCGTTACAAAAGTGAAATGCTCCCTAGCCCTAGTGCCTCCGGGCAGAAACAATCAACCAGCCCTCTTATGGCCAGGAGCGCTCGCTCCAAAGGAACTTTGAATTTTGAATGAAAGAATTTTGAATGCGCGATCGCGCAGCTCCCTCCGGCAGCGGGCAGACCGGCGATCGCACGCAAAACAAAGGGAATAGTTGTAGGATCGTGAAACAGCAAGGAGGTCCTCGCCCAAATACAAGCTGGGAAGTGTGGGAAGTGTCGGAGGTGTCGGAGGTGTGGGAAGGACTGCTGAAAGTTCTCCCCTCTCTCCCCTCTCCCCACAGTCCCCTCATTTCCCCAAAGAAAACCCACCCGCTGCCGCGACAGGGTGCGATGTCAGCGAGTACTTGGGGTGGGCTATCTTCCCCCCCGGCAAGCTACTGGAGTAAGCCAATGGACTATATAGCCCAAGTCCTTGGGCTCTACTCCTTAGGAGCCGGGGTTTTTATGGGAGAAAGTTTTTTTGATTGAGAAAACCTCCTTGCGACTGTTTACTTCGACTGTTTTAAGCAAGGGTCACGGCTAGCCGTGGCCTTAATTTATGCCCCTTCTCAGGAGCTATAAAAGATAATAGCACGCTTTTTCTCGAATTTCAACATTGTTCGGAAAAATTTTTGAGAATTTCTGCACGTTATGCAGCTTCTGCACTCTGGTGTAGCAAAAGGTATAGCCGCGATCGCGCCCGTCCCCCTCCCGAGAGCGAATAGGGGCGTCTCGCTTCGCGACATAAAAAGGCCCTACAGGCACAGGCTTTAATCCACTGGGAGTCGCTGTTACGAAAACTGCCGCGCTATTTCTCCGATCTCTTTTTCTGCTATTTTCTGAATAACTCTTTCAGGTATTTCTGCTTGCTCCTTGGTTAGCTCTTCTCTTATTTCCTCAGCCGTTGCCGCTAGTTAGTCTTTCTTCAGCAATCCAATTAATCCTATTAATCTGTCTTCTGGCACTGGCGGGCGGGGGGCGGAGTTCTCGGCTGTTGGCGCAGATTCGCGCTTTTGATCGGGAGCATTTCACTTTTGTCACAAGGCAGCCCAGAGGGCGAGAGTTTGTGTAGCCGCGCCAGCCGCTTTTCGGAGGCGGGGCTTACGCCTATAGGCGTCAGGCGACAACGCGCAAAATTGAAATGCTCCCATAATTTCCGTTCAGAGCGGCAAGAATTGTCTCTCTTGTTGCTGTCGCCCCTACGCTTCGTTCATTACACTGATTTGAGAAAAGCTATAGAACTTGCAGAGTTAATTAAGATCGCTGGAGCAACTTTCCCAATGAGTACCAAGACGGCATTAGAGATGCCCGAGAAGGTAATTGGGATGCGAAACCTAAAGCCGAATTATCGTTGCAATTAGACCGCTTTGCCACCATAGTATAAGTCCAAGATAAAAAAATAATTTTTAATTTTGAGGTTTTATTAAAGTATAAATGATAGAATATAAGCCAGCCTAAGACCAACGGAGCAAAACAAATGGCATGCGCTGGACTGACGAAATGCTGGATGAATTATCTTCAATTGTTAGTGAAATGCGAGAAAGCATTAGTGAAATGCGAGAAAGCATTAGTGAAGTGAAGGATAGTATAGACGGACTGAGAGTCACCGCTCAGGCTCTCCTGCAACTTGCCGCCCAAAGCCAACGGGAGATGGAGAATGTCAAGCAACGTCAAGCTGAAAATGACGAGCAATTTAACGTCATCCTTGAAGAAGTCCGCTTTTTGAATCGACGCAATGACTAACAATTCAAAACTCAAAATTAAAAATTGTTCTGTTTTTGAATTATTAATTTTGAATTTTGAATTCTACCCTGGGAGACCATAAATAAAAACATTCTCTAGAACGAATAATCCCTGCCTCCTGGGAGGGGCTGGTTTTGGGCGATCTAAAACGAATTTGCTACCAGTTGCGCTCCCCCAGAAGGGAGCGATCGCCCCAAATTCCCCTCCTGCGGGCGGTGTGGGTGGGTCCAATGCCCAATGCCCAATGGCCACTTTGCTAGTAAAAACTTAAATTTGCGATCGAATCCTCATTTTGTGCCTAATAATACAGAAAAGTTAAGGTTTGATTAATAATCTTGATAATGCGATCGACAATCCTACTTATCTTCTAAGTTTGTTTTCCAGGGGAGACTTGGTAAAAATAGGACCTGCCAAACTAGAGGAATAACACTTAAAAACGATGATGGAGAAACAATTTTACGAACGCATAAGACAACTCGGCTATTGGGACAGATCCCCTCATGGGAACAAGGGCGATCGACACCAAGGCTCCAACATGGCTTGGTCTAATCCCAACACCAGCAGCGATCCAGAAACCATGTTCCAACTCCTCTGGCTCTTGGGTTCGAGCCGCCGACTGCAGCGCCTGAGTTCTGTGGATGCGCGCATTATCGAGCAAACTGCTGCGGACCTTGCAGCTAATGTCCGCTTGCCCTCGGCAACGAAATGTTATGTAAAATATCTTTGGGAACAAGTGCGGGTTCAGGAGTCCCCCCATCTGGTTGGTGAGTAGCTTTAGGGTTTGGGACCGCTATCGAGGCCGCCACGCCCTAGGGTGTGGGGTTTAGGGTGTTGGGTGTAGGGAAACTTCATGCTAATTTACCGTTTCGCTTTCGGGAGCAGGGATTGCCCTACAGTTAAGAGGTTTCGGGTTTCCAGCAGGAACGATACCAGAATGTCACCAATGTGGTGAAAAACTTCATCGCAAACACCCCAGCTACAGCCGAAAATTAGATATGGTTAATTGTTGGCTTTATTGGGTGGATACCGGTTCTTGGGCATAGCCCCGGAGGGCAGGGTTTGGGCTTCTACTCCGCGATCGCCCGAACGGTAGCGATCGCTTTTGGATTGGTTTTTAGCTGTAATGGGGGTTATATCCCTACAGGGCTCTCGGGTTTGATAGCAATTACCCCCTAGTATTTCAGATCCATTGGAATAGCAAGCCTCTAGGAGCGATCGCTCTTGCCAAGAGCGAGCTGCCTGCTGCTGGAACTGGGTTTTCGCGGTATAATTGCCCTAGGACGCAATAGCATTAGAGCGTCGCATTCGGAAACGCAAGCGTTATATTAAGGTATCCGAAAGCTCAACGCGCATACCAAAAACCGAGGAAAGTTGATATGTCCCAGAAGCTAGAAAATCTTCCTGAAGGCGGAAGGGGTCTCAAGATAATGTCGGATCTGGCCGACGACCTGAGTTACGCTCGGACTCCCGACGAGCAAAACTGCCTGTCGATTGGCAAAAATTTTGATAACGATTTTGATAGTCAGGTAGCCGAAACCTCGCAAAAGTATAAAAAATCTAATCTTGTGGATGGTTTTTTTGGTTGGTTTAACCGCTTGAAGAATGGCCTGGGCTCAAGGAGCGATCGCTCTTACCCACATGGCGCGCCTATCCAGCAAACGGAAAAAATAGTCAAGACAAAGCTCTCTGAATTAGAGGAGATTTTGGATTGGTTTAATCCTTTGCAGGAGCTAATTCCCAAAGCCGTGTGGTGGCAGTGCCAAACAGTCCTGGCAGAAGGATTTACTAACGCGGTCCGCCACGCCCACAAAGACCTGCCCGTAGAGACTCCCATAGAAGTGGAAGCAACCATTTTCAAGGGACGCCTGGAAATAAAAATTTGGGATCGAGGCGAGCCCTTTGACTTCGAGGCCAAGCTCAGAGAACTGATGGAGATGGATATCGATCCCCTCGAACGCGAATCCGGACGCGGCCTAATCTTCATGGGAAGTCTAGCCGATCGCGTCACCTACACTCGCACTACCGACGAGCGCAATTGTCAGTTAATTGTCAAAAATTTTTAATTCAATCTAATCCATCCTTTTGGGGAAAAGACTTTTTAACAAATTCAAGGAGCCGCTCGCGATTGAGCTTTCCTTGGGCATTGCGGGGCAAACTCGTCTTTGGCAGCCAATATTTAGGTTGCTTGTACTTGGCTAACTTGTCCCTTAAGGCATTCTTTAGGGAAGCGGGGGAGACTTCTGGCCTTGCGGGCACATAAACTGCCGTTACGATTTGACCCCAATCGGGATCGCTCGTACCAATAACGCAGACATCTGTCACTAAACCCGTGGCTATAATTCCTGCTTCTACCTCAGCGGGGAAAACATTCTCGCCGCCGGTGACGATTTTCTGGCTGCGGCGTCCCACTATATTTAGATAACCCCGGTCATCTAAAAAACCCAAGTCATCTGTTATCTGTCCCCAGTTTGTCAGGGTCTCTACATTTAATAAAGGATAATAACCCAATGCCAGCGAGCTGGCCTGGATAGTAACAATGCCCGTTTGGTTTGCAGGCAATTTCTCGTCAGCCAATCCCTCGTCAGCAGGCAATCTCTCCGCAACCAATCCCTCGTCAATCAATCCCTCGTCAACCAATTTCTCGTCAGCCAACCTCTTAGCAACCCATGCCTCATCAGCAACAGCACGAATCGTAATTTGGGCATGAGGCAATACCCGGCCGCAGCTATTATTGCCCGCTAGAAAATCAGCAGGTTTCAGGGTCGCAACTTGGGATGCAGTTTCGGTCATGCCGTATGTCGGCGCGAGGGGGAGACCCTGGCTTCTGGCTGCTGCCAGCAATTGCGGCCATGCTGGGGCACCACCTAGAAGAATTGCTTTAAAGCCAGATAGCCAATTGGCAGTTTGCTCGTCTTGCAGCAGTCGGTGAAGCTGGGTTGGCACTAGGGAAAGAAAAAATTCGGCGGTATTAATCTCGTCGGGGATATCTCCCAGACATTTATAGGATGGCAGAATTGCCAATTTGCCCCCAGTTGTGAAAGAACGCATAAATTGCATTAAACCGCTGACGTGATAAAGGGGCAAAACGCAGCAGGAATTTATCTGGGATACTTCAAAATATTCCGCAAAGCCTTGCACCGATGCCATTAAACTGTCCCAAGTATGGACGGCAAAGCGAATCTTTCCCGAAGTCCCGCCAGTGGGAATCATTATTAATGGGGGTGTGGGGTGTAGGGTGTAGGGTGTAGGGTTTGAAGGAGGGTGTGGGGTGTAGGTTGTAGAGCTTGAATTAGGGTGTAGGGTGTAGGGTGTAGGGTGTAGGGTTATCTTACGGTCCCCTTGTCCCCTTGTGCCCTTGTCTCCCCACAGTCCCCCCTCTCCCCACAGTCCCCTTGTGCCCTTGTCTCCCCACAGTCCCCACAGTCCCCCCTCTCCCCACACCCCAACTTTGACCAAATCCATCGCCTGTTGCCATTCCCCCTTGGCCCAGTTGGGATTGCCGAGAAAGACGGGGCATTCGGCGGCAATGGCGGCAATGAAACGAGCCAAAAATCTTACTGGATCTGATTCGGCTAGGAGAATATTGGGTCTTTTGTCAAGGTCTGCGAGAGGGGCTAACTCTTGCCATGACTGGCGGGTAAGTTCCAGTAGTTGCTTGCGATCGCAGCAGGGCAGCCAATTGTCTTGGTTTCGTTTTTCTAGAACATCTAAAATATTTTTCACGCTTTGCACCCGCTCTTAGGGATAGACAAGCAGACTTGGGGACTTGGGGACTTGGGAACTTGTAGTTTGAGAGTTGCCAGTCTTTAATTTATATCAAATCCGCTTCCGCTGTTCCATAAATACCGTAGGGCGATAGAGGGCTGACCCTGCTTGCGTTCTATCGACCGGGCAGGAACCGCCTTACTGCTATAATTCTTCCTGCAATCTAGAAAAAAGAAGGAGGTCCGTTGCTCAAAAAGAAGACGAATTTCTCCCAAGGGAAACCCATCCGCTACCACGATCTAATGCACGATCGGCGGGGTTTTGGGTGGGCTATCTGAGCAGCCGGCCTAGCTATCGGAGGCAAGCCACTGGACTATTAGCCCATAGTCCAGGGCTTACTCCGTGCCAGTCCGGTTTTTAAGGGAGAAGTTTCTTTTTTTTGAGTGAGAAGACCTCCTTACTAGGGTTTGCTTCTTTTTTATTCCTTAAAGGGTCGCGGCTAGCCGTGCCCCCTTTTTTTGCCCCTCTATCGGAGCGTTAATACTATATTAGCACGGCGTTGCTCGAACTTCAACATTAAATGCAAAAAATTTTTTACGCTTGGGCAGTTCCCGCACTTGCTCCACTGTCGTATAGCCTAATCTGACAGCCTCGGTCGCCATTACTGGATCCCCGGCCAACAGATTGTAGCTCCACCACAAACGTTTGCCGCAAAACAGCCTACGGTATTGTTCGAGAAGCCTGTTTCTTCAACAAGCCGGCTTTCTGAGTACCTATTCTATTATATAGAAACCAGGTTTGTTCAAATATGAAAATATGAGAAGCCCGCCTTGTTGGAAAACCCGGGTTTCTGGGCTATAGCATTTCTCAAATAACTGTCTTGTTATGGCAAATTGGCCAGCACGCCGAACTCCAATGCTCTCCCGAGCCCTGTTGAGGAGCCAAAGTCAAAAGTCTCAAGGTAATAAGTCTCAAGGTAATAAGTCAAAATTCAAAATTCAAAATTCAAAATTCAATAGGACTTACGCAACGGCACTACGGGGAGGGGCAACCACGGGGGGGATTGCCCCTACAAATGCTAGATATAGATATTTTGCGTAAGTCCTGTTCAAAATTCAAAATTCAAAATTACCGATGCCCTTCGGCCACCCACCCCCAACCCTTCCAACCCACCCCTAGCCCCTCCCAGGAGGGGATGGGACTGCCCAATGCCCAATTCAAAATTCAAAATTCAAAATTCAAAATTCAAAATTCAAAATTCAAGATTCCCAATGCCCGATGCCCGATGCCCAATGCCCAATGCCCTAATCTTCAAACCAATGGCTAACTCCAAAGCCCACGGCGCGTTTTGGTTTTAAGTCTGCAGCTAGCCTCAGTGCCGCTTCGGTGCCGACTTCAGTTTCAAACACTGAGGAAAAAACTGCATCAATTTGGCGAGACTGGCATATCTCGCGGAGTTCGGAGGGGGAACCGGCGATGCTGGGTTTGATGACAAAAATACCGCGCCAGCCCCGGTCGTAGGCGGCTTTGAGTTGGGTCAGGGTTGCCACGGTTTCGTCTAAAGCCAGGGGAGTAGAATAGCGATCGCTCAAGTCCAACATAGCTTCTAATGGCAAAGGCTCTGCACCTCTAGGGGAGAGTCGCTTTCTGCCTAAATCGATTTTTTGGCGATCGGCGCTAACTCTGCCAAACCTTATTGTCTCCCGACCCGCAGCACCGACGGCTAAAGGCTTCGCTCCGACAGAAACTGGAAAAGGTTGCTCGATAAATTCTACAATTCCCCCAGCATCGTCACAAGCTTGCAGCCATAGATTGACTTCCCGAGGATAATTGAGGCCGCCATTGGCATCTAATCGCAGCAACGCCGGTTTCCCCGGTTTCGTCCCTTCCTCTTGAGATGCTTCTTGGCGAAATGCCTTAACGAGCTGCTCGAATATCTCCAATTCTTCTTCAATTGGCGCTACGCCAATTTTCCATTTAAAAGTGCGATATCCTTGGTGCCAAAGAATTTTTCGAGATAGCAAGGCGCTACGTCCTGGCGGTAATAAGCCGCTATAGCTTAGCTCTTTTCCCAAGTCTAATGTCCAAAGACTTTTATTGGAGGACAATGCTGACTCAAAGCCAAACTGACAGGCGGGTAAATTAAGCGGAATCGAGAAAATGGTTTCCGAGGAAATTTCGCGGGGAAGCTGGCGACAAAACTCCAGAGCTTCCTCGAAGGTTTCCGAACCCAACCAGCTAACTGGAGCAATTTCGCCCAAGCCGACTCGACCCGATGGGTCGGTCAGATGCAGGATAATCCCTTCTCGCACAGTCCAGGTGCCGTGATTGGTTTGTAAGGGACGCTTGAACTTGCGTCGGTAAGGATGAAATTCAAATTGGTAGTTCATTTTTGGGAGTTTTGAGTTCTTAGCTTGAGAGTTTTGACTTGGAAGTTGGGATATTTTTGAGTTCTTAGCTTGAGAGTTTTGACTTGGAAATTGGGAATTGTGAATTGGAAATTGGGATAGTTTGTAATTCAAAATTCAAAATTCAAAATTCAAAATTCAAAATTCAAAATTTCGACATAATAAGTATGATTTTCAAAATGGATATTGTGTCCAGTGTTGGGAGCGATCGCCATCCGAGCTAGGGGCGACAAGCCGGCCATCTCGGTATTAATCGCTCTAAACTTATCATCCTTTTCCCCCACTAGCAATAGCAAGGGTACTTTATTGTCTGCCAGTTTTTCCCAGAGAGAGGGCTGGTTCCCAGTTCCCATATTGCGGAGAGATTTCGCCAATAAGTGGGGATTGTTCTCCAAGCGACGGGCGATTAGCTCCTCGAAGTCCGGGCGCGCTGCGGAAGATTGGAATAGGGGCTGGCGATACCAGTTGAGTAAAAATTCCTGGAAATCGCCGGTTTCTAGTTTCTCGGCCAGTTGGCGATCGCGCTGGCGACGTAGCTCCCGCTCGGCGGCTGTCTTCAATCCCGGCGACGCGGACTCCAGTACCGCTTTCTCAAATCGCTCTGGAAAATGAAGCAACAGATACAATGCCAAGCGCCCGCCCATAGAATAGGCAGCTAAAAAACAGCGCTCTATTTCTAGTTCGTCTAGTAAGCTAATCAATGCCCGAGCCGTATTGGGCATGGAGTAGCGATCGTCCTCACCGGCAATTTTGGTTTGTCCGTGTCCGGGGAGGTCAACCGCCAGACAGCAAAATTTGGCCGACAACTGGGGAATTACTTCTCGATAATCATTGCTATTGCCCATAAAGCCATGCAATAACAAGAGAACCGGCTGGGTTTTGCTGCCATTAAGGGAATAATATAAGGGCATTGGGCATTGGGCATTGGGCATTGGGCATTGGGCATTGGGCATTGGGCATTCATAGCTTTTAGCAGTCAGCTCTCAGCAATAGAGCTGACTGCTAAAAGCTGACTGCTTCTTGCTTGGGAATTGGGAATTGGTAAAGAGTTAAATTTCAAATTTTAAAATTACCAATAAATCAGGTCAACAATAAAAGTTTTAGGAGTTACGCAAATCGTCAGTTCTAAGTTGGTGTATAGGCTTTGGTGCGCAATGCGCACCCTACATTTTGTAGTCCTGAATTTCAAGCTTAAACCTCAAGCCAATAACTTAAAACTTGCCCAATGCCCCATCCCCAATGCCCAGAATTAGGGCTTAGGGGTATTTATTTCTTTTCCCTACACCCTACACCCTACACCCGTCCCAATGCCCAATGCCCCATGCCCCATGCCCAATTTTCAATTTTAAAATAAAAATCCCACGCCCAAAAAGAGGCAGCTACAGAAATGGAGTCTAACAGCGATGAATTTGCAGTTGCTAATCAGCTCGGGTTGGTCGTGATTAGCGCCTACAAGGCGGCAAAGCTGGATTGCAAAGGGCAAGCCGACCAGGCCGAGTAAGGTAGCTGGGGGGAAAAAGCCAGCTATAACAAATACGACTATGGTGGCGAAGATGCTGCCGCAGAACCAGGGCAAAAGTTTGGCCCCGGTTTCCGTGCCGAGGCGAACTATAGGCGATCGCTTGCCTGCTGCCAAGTCGTCCTCTACTTGGTGGAAATGGGAGCAAAACAGAATTAAGGTAGTGGCAATGCCCACAACCGTCGCAGTCCCGAGGGTCGATATCGACCAACTCTGGGTTTGACTGTAATATGCAGCAGATACCCCCAACGGGCCAAAAGCAAAAAAGCAGAGAATTTCCCCCAATCCTTGGTAGCCCAGGCGAAAGGGCGGTCCCTGGTAAGCGTAGCCGAGGGCGCAGCACAGGACAATTAACCCGAGTACGGTCAAGTCTTGCTGCCACCAGCTTATGGCGAGGATTCCCAGGATACCCAGAGACAAGCACAGGTTCCCCAGCCAGAAAATTAAAGACTTATTCCCCGTCAGGTTCACTAGGGAATGAGCTTTATTTTTATCGATTCCCGTTTCGGAGTCGAATACGTCGTTACTGATGTTCTCCCAAGCCAGAATTAAAATAGCAGAGCTAACGAAAGTCGAAAATATCCACCAATCTATGGCATCGGTTTCAAAAAAAGCGACAGCGGTTCCTGCCCAAATGGGCATAATGGCAACGCTGTACATGGGGGGCTTAATGGCGGCCAGCCAAAGCTTGGGGTTTGATTCTTGTATTGTCCCAATAGTCATCCAGCCTCAGTTTTGTCACTTCTAGGAGCCTCATGGATTTTACCATGAGGGAGGAGGGATAAATTATCTGCTAAAACAAGACATCCAAATCTCGATAGCCGCTGGCTATTCTGGCAACGCCTATGCCATCCGGCCTGGGATAATAGAAAATAATGTAATCCTTGACGATAAAGCCACGCAGCCCGGTTTTCAAGCTGTTGTAGCTTTTGCCCATGTTAGGAAATCCTGCAACTAGGCGGCATTTTTGACGAATTGCCTCGAATAGCTCGCGCTTCAGCTTTAACATTAATACGAGCAAGATTGTTGCAAATTTCGTCTAAATCCCGAACAGCCTCCTCTGAGAAAGAATAATTGCTCATTCCGCTAAACCAAACTCCTGAGTTAAACGCTGGTGGAGATTCTCGAACACTTCCTCACCATCCCTAACTCGCCCTTGCTGGATTTGCTCGGTTCCGACATCGATAAGCTTTTGTAGCTCGGCCAAGCGAGCGAGGGTTTTCTCAGACTGAATTTTTTGCAGCAAGCCCAAAGCCACTGCTATTACTTGTTCCGGCGTTTGGTACTCTCCCGCTGCAATTTTGGACTGGACAAATTCCATTTGTTCTGGATTTAAGGCGATATTCATATTGCGAACTTTTATAATACGAGCGCTCTAAATCAATTAATTATAGCGTGTCTAAGTGAGTCGTACAATGTAGGGGCAATACCCTGTAGCATAGCCTGCGATCGCGAAGAAAGGCTCTTTGCAGCAGAATCGCGCTGCTCTTCCCAAGCTATGCCACAATAAAGCAAGGAAGGGGGCATAACGGCCCTACCCAGCCAAGAATGCCATGCCCGAAACCAGGGAGCCAAAACCAGGGGGCCAAAACTAGAGAGGAAACGTCTTGCTACTACCAAAATCTGCCAGAGTGCCTTCGATGCCCGTTGTATCGACCGATCTCAATCTATTACAAGACCGCCAGGAACTCGCTAGGTTTCTGGCGGCTTGTCAGCAGGTATCGGTTGAGAAAGGCTGCAGCCAAATTGCTAGTATTTCCCTGGAAATCCCTGCGGTTGACCCTCTAGCGGTGCTTGATGCCATAGCCAAACCTTCGCAACTGAGTTTTTATTTTGAGAATGGGGGTAAAGGAAAGGGCAAAGCTTCTGTGCCGGGAGCGGTTTTCCTGGACGGGAACTTTGCGATCGCCGCGATCGATGCAGCTATAACTTTCACGGGAGAAGGAAAGCAGCGATTCGCAAATGCCGGCGATTTTCTGGAATCCTGCCAAAACAACATCATTACTGCTGGTGCCCTTGACCTTCCCTTTTCTGGACCTCACTTTTTTGCCAGCTTCACCTTTTTCGAGGAATGCCCGCCAAACTCGGCCTTTCCTGCTGCGACGCTCTTTCTGCCCCGCTGGCAGGTGGCTCGCTTGGCGAAAAGCTGCGTTTTAGTAGCTAATGTTCCCGTTCATTATCGCGATAACCCAGAACAATTAGCCCTAGGGCTTTGGCAGAAAGTCGAGGGAATTAAGTTGGCTAAGTATCGCTCGCCCCTTGTTTACTCGGGCAATGGCAGGGTATTAAAGAAGCGGCATATCGTCAATCCCGACGATTTTAAAATGGCAGTCAACTCGGCTTTGCAGTCCATTCAAGCCAGTCGGCTCAGTAAAATTGTCCTGGCTCATGCAGTTGATGTCAGTTCGCCTCAAGCTTTTAATATTATTAGCTCTTTAAATAATCTCCGTCGTATTTATCCCGATTGCTATATTTTTGCTGCTAACAATGGAAAGGGCAAGCATTTTATGGGAGCCAGTCCAGAACGGTTGCTTGGCATTCGCAACCATCAGTTGGAAACCGACGCTCTGGCCGGTTCGGCACCGAGGGGCTATAGCCCAAGGGAGGATGCTGTTTTGGCAAATGCTCTCCTAGATAGTGAAAAGGAAAAACACGAACATCAAGTGGTGGTAGATTTTATTAGCGATCGCCTCGCAAAGCTAGGGCTGACACCCCAAATAGCTCCGATGGTACGCCTGATGCAACTCTCCAATATCCAACATTTGTGGACTCCAATTAGAGCTGAAGTACCTGCCAGCATCCATCCCTTAGAAATTATAGCCGCGCTCCATCCCACTCCAGCAGTTGCGGGCTTACCCAGAGATATTGCTTGCCAAGAAATTCGCCGCTATGAAGCTTTTGACCGCTGCCTCTATGCGGCACCTTTGGGCTGGATAGACTATCAAGGGAATGGCGAATTTATCGTGGGGATTCGCTCTGCCTTAATCGAAGGCGATCGCGCCCGATTCTATGCCGGAGCTGGTATCGTTGCCGGTTCCAATGCCGACAAAGAATTGGCAGAAGTTAAACTCAAACTCAATACTCTACTCGAAGCATTAGTTTAAAGAAACCAAAGAAACCAAACAAACCCGGTTTTTCCAACAATACCAACGCCTATAGCGGTTCTCAAATTGATGTAAGGTTTCTGGGCGAAGCATCCCAATACCGAAATTTCCGTTATACAGCAAAAATGGTCAAGGGGGATGCTGTCGCCCCTACCCTATCGTTTATTACACTTATTTGAGAAACGCTATATCTGAAAAACTCCCTGGTAGGGGGATGTAGGGGATGTAGGGGCGACAGCATCCCGAGCGACAATCTTTGATCTTATGGTAAAGTTATTATCTTGGGATATTGCATCCCCCCAGACGCCTATGCATCCCTGAGACAACCCAGGGCGAAGCATTCCAACGCAATAGATTTTTGCGAAGAGAGCATTATCTCGGGAATGCTATCGCCCCTACACCTTATTAACACCCGAGAAAATGGCGAGGGTATTGTCCAAAAAACCGGGTTTCTGAGCCAAAGATCGATCCCATCGTTGGAGAGCAAAGAAGACCAAAGAAACCCGGTTTTTGGAAAAACCCAAGTTTCTGCCCCCACAGCTTGATACTATCGTTGGAGACCTTCTCAAATTGTTATAGAACTCGGTACGCGATCGCTTGTCAATAATGTCTATTGATTTTCGTAACACCAATACTGTCTGGGCGTCCATTATCGCGACAACTTTGCAGCGCCTCGGTTTAAGCGCAGCAGTTGTCTGTCCGGGGTCGCGCTCGACGCCCCTAACATTTGCCTTTGCCAGCCACCCGGAAATAGAAGCGATTCCTATTCTCGACGAGCGTTCTGCTGCCTTTTTTGCTCTGGGAATTGCCCGACAAACTGGCTTGCCCGTGGCGATCGCCTGCACTTCGGGAACTGCTGGAGCCAATTTCTACCCGGCGATCGTCGAAGCGCGAGAAAGTCGAGTTCCTCTATTAATATTAACCGCAGATAGGCCGCCAGAATTGCGGGATTGCCCGGGAGGACAGGCTATAGACCAAGTGAAATTATACGGCCATTATCCGAACTGGCAAACGGAACTGGCTACTCCATCTCTAGAAATTACAATGCTGCGCTATTTGCGGCAAACCATAGTTCGCGCCTGGGAACTAGCTCTGTTTCCCGTTGCCGGGGCAGTACATCTGAATTGTCCTTTCCGCGACCCCCTGCCACCTTTGCCTGAAGCGGGCTTTTCTTCCGAGCAAGAAGCAAACGCGAACAACAAGCGCATTTTAGTAGAGCAATTCTTCGCTGGCTTGGAATCTCCCCCACCCCTCCCCACCCTCCCCATCTCCCCCATCTCTCCCCATAAAGAGCCAATTGGGATAATAGGCCAAAATGCCAGCTCGGCAATCCAAGAATGGCAGCAATGCGAGCGAGGGATTATTATCGCTGGACCGGCACAGCCAGGGGAGCCGGAGCTATATTGTCGGGCGATCGCCAATCTTTCCCAAACCCTAGGCTGGCCAGTTCTTGCGGAGGGTCTTTCTCCCCTGCGCAACTATGGCTATCTCAATCCTTATTTGATTTCCACTTATGACTCGATTCTGCGCAACTCGGAACTAGCCGAAGACCTGACGCCGACAATGGCGATTCAGATTGGGCAGTTGCCTACTAGCAAAAAATTGCGAGAATGGTTGGATGCCAAGCAACCCCGTCGCTGGGCGATCGACTCCTGCCACCACAATCTCGACCCTCTCCACGGCCAAACCACTCATTTATGGCTATCTATAGAACAGTTGGTATTTACCTCATACCCCACACCCCACACCCTACACCCCACACCCCACAAGCCATTCCTGGAATCATGGTGCAATGCTCAAGAAAAAGTAGGAGAAGCTATTAACCGAACAATGGCAGATATTGAGGAGATAATCGAGCCGAAAGTGGCTTGGTTGCTTTCCCGAGTTCTGCCCCCAGAAACGCCATTGTTTATTGCCAACAGTATGCCCGTGCGGGATGTCGAATATTTCTGGGCTATTGGCGATCGCCGCATTCGGCCTTTTTTCAACCGAGGGGCGAATGGGATTGACGGTACTTTATCTACGGCTCTAGGTATAGCTAGCCCCATTCGCCCAGCGCTCGTGCGGGAGAATCGCCCCGGCGTCCTGCTAACCGGCGACTTAGCTCTATTGCACGATACCAATGGCTTTTTACTGAAGAATAAATTTAAAGGTCACCTCACCATTGTTTTAATTAATAATAATGGCGGCGGTATTTTTGAAATGTTGCCCGTATCGCAGTTTGACCCTCCTTTTGAAGAATTTTTCGCGATGCCCCAGAATATTGACTTTAGGCAACTCTGCGCTACTTACGGCGTGGAGCATAGACGGATAGGGTCTTGGTCGGAACTGACGGAGCTGTTAAGCAGTTTGCCGGCTAGGGGCATTCGGGTCTTGGAGGTGCCAAGCGATCGCAAAGCCGATACTCGGTGGCGACAGGAGCATTTAGGCAAGTTTGCTATTTTTTAGTTGCATTCCTTCGCTACTACGATCGCTATTCTCGCTCGGGAGACGCCTCGAAAGTTTCTCAAAGCTTTATAGCCAAGCTGTTGTGCCTCTATCTCAAAGCTGCCATACCACCTAAAATGTGGCCCTTTTTATAGCCGTATCGCCTCATATAAATGGCCCATTGTGCGTGCGGCTTACCTTATATATATAGGGCTTGGGGAAAAAGGCAGAGTGTGGGGAGTGTGGGAAGGGTGGGGAGTGTGAGGAGTGTGGGGAGTGTGAGGAGTGTGGGGAGGGTAGGCAGTGACGGAACGACACAAGCGCTCTATGAGCTTAGATAATTTATCTCTTGGAATGCCCTTGGGACCTATAGCGTTTCTCAAATAACTGTAACGAACGATTGGGCCCTAGAAATGTAGGGGCGACAGCATCCCCTTTGACCATCTTTGCTGTAAAACGGGGATTTTCATATTGGGATGCTTCGCCCTAGGTACCTCACATCAATTTGAGAAACGCTATATAAAAAATGTCTTTTGTGACAGTTCGGCGATCGCCCCACTCAGCACAAACCATAAGCCAACAATTGCGATCGGGCAATAGCAGACGATTAGGAAACTGGCTTTAAAATAAGTTTTTCCTGCTGATAGCACAACTGTTTATCGGGATTAAGTAGCAGTTGAGCAAAGGAACTGCTATCATGCGCATCTACACTTCGATTCTGTTATCTAGCCTTCTCATTGCTGGTTTTAGCGGTCATTCCCAAGCCTTAGAAAAAGGAGCGTTACAAGAAGAACTGTCTAATTTAAGCCAACAAATTACGGCAAACAAAGAAGACGATTCCTGCGATAGCGAGAGCGACAAGCCGGGTTGCAGCAGAAGCATTCAGTTGGCCATTGTCAAACAAGGCGTTAGCGAAGGAATTAAATCAGATTTTCAATCCTTCGACGGTCGGGGCAGCGGACGGATTAAATCAGACTTTCAATCCTTCGACGGTCGAGGCAGCGGACGGATTAAGTCAGACTTTCAATCCTTCGATGACGGTCGGGGCAGCGGACGGATTAAGTCAGACTTTCAATCCTTCGACGGTCGAGGCAGCGGACGGATTAAGTCAGACTTTCAATCCTTCGATGACGGTCGAGGCAGCGGACGGATTAAGTCAGACTTTCAATCCTTCGATGACGGTCGGGGCAGCGGACGGATTAAGTCAGACTTTCAATCCTTCGATGACGGTCGGGGCAGCGGACGGATTAAGTCAGATTTTCAATCCTTCGACGGTCGGGGCAGCGGACGGATTAAGTCAGATTTTCAATCCTTCGATGACGGTCGAGGCAGCGGACGGATTAAATCAGATTTTCAATCCTTCGATGACGGTCGAGGCAGCGGACGGATTAAGTCAGATTTTCAATCCTTCGACGGTCGAGGCAGCGGACGGATTAAATCAGATTTTCAATCCTTCGATGACGGTCGAGGCAGCGGACGGATTAAATCTGATTTTCAATCCTTCGATGACAGTCGCGGTAGCGGACGGATTAAGTCAGATTTTCAATCCTTCGATGACGGTCGAGGCAGCGGACGGATTAAGTCAGATTTTCAATCCTTCGACGGTCGAGGCAGCGGACGGATTAAATCCGAGCTTAAATCTAATGATGACAGTCGCGGTAGCGGACGGGTTGACTCTGATGATGACAGTCGCGGTAGCGGACGGGTTGAGTAATAGCGTGCCAATGTTGGTAGGCGAGTTAATTGATAGGAAATAGCGCCAAGAGCCAAAAAAGCTACAGGCAAGTCAGCGCTAGATGAGAGTTTGAAGCCAACCAAAATAAACCGAGTCGCCGATGTAAGGAGCCACCGGCGGCTAGTTTTTGTTTGGATATAGAGTTTTTCTATTGTTGTTTGCGATAAAGGATCGAGCGTTACGCGAACCTAGGCCGAATAAATCTAAAAAGTAGGTAGGTTGGGTTGAGGAACGAAACCCAACACAACGATTGGTATAGTTGGGTTTCGTTCCTCAACCCAACCTACATTTACACACAATTTTAACTTTGCCAAAGCACTAGGCCGAATAAATCTAAAAAGCCGGGGTGTGGGAGGCCGCCCACGAGGCCGCCTACGAGGTGTGGGAAGGATTGCTGAAAGTCTTCCTCTCTCCCCACACTCCCCCCTCTCCCCACACTCCCCCCTCTCCCCACACTCCCCCCTCTCCCCCCTCTCCCCCCCTCTCCCCACACTCTGCCTTTTTCAGCAAGCCCTATCTAGGGAACTGCGTTTTCTGAAACTCAGTCGAATTAATTTATCGTGCAGCTCTAAAGTTAGGGCGGCTCGGTTAGAGTAGCGAAAAAGCAAATATGGCTTTTCGGGTTTTTTTAAGAGAGAACGATAGACGCTGATGTTGCTAGCAGAATTGATTTGAGATTTTCTTTTGGTGGAGGAGTATTAGCAATGATTCCAGAGTCTAAGCCAAAACTCAAAATAGGTAGGGATCGCTTGGGACGAATTCTGATGCTGGCCGGACTGAGTTTGGCAGGGGCGATCGCTATGGCATCGCAACCGCAAATGAGTCAGGCTTGGGACAATACAACCGACGGAACAAACGTAGCCGATGGAGCGATCGCCACCAACTGGGTGGAGGGTTCTTTCCCCGTGGAGGAATTTGTCCGCTATACATCCCCTTTTGGCTTCCGCCGATCTCCTACAGGCGGAGGGAGGCGAGAGTTTCACTCTGGCATAGACATAGCCGCGCCAATGGGAAGTTATATACGCAGTTGGTGGAAAGGTCGGGTTGCGCGAGTAGTTGACGATAGCCGCTGCGGCGTAGGTCTAGTTATCCAATCGGGAAATTGGGAACATATCTACTGCCATATGCAGGGGCAAGTGCAAAGAGGTCGCGGCGAGCTATATTTAATCGACCGTTCCGGCGGAATTTTAATTCGCCAAGGCGAAAGGATACCCGCAGGAGCCCGAATTGGGCGCGTCGGCGTTAGCGGTCGCAGCACTGGGCCTCATCTTCATTGGGGCTTGAAATATAACGGTCAGTGGTACGATCCAGCCCATATCCTGCGGGTAATGTATAGGGATCAAAATCGGCGCGCATCTCTGCCCTCTCGATCGAGCCGAGGGGACAAAATATCCCCCCTGCTACCATGACTACGAAGGGCTTTTAGCTAATTGTTTGGCGGGCAATTCTGCATAGTCAGAAACAATTTTTCTGAATTGCTCGCCTTCAATAGTTTCCTGGTCTAAGAGGATATCTACGAGACGATCCATAAGAGGACGATGCTCGCGCAGGATGCGGCGGGCTTTTTCATAGCAGTGAAATGCGATCGCTCGCACTTGGCGATCTATTTTGGATGCGACATCCTCGGAATAATCCGACCGAGCCATTAAGTCTCGACCCAGAAAAACTTCACTGTTAGGACTTTCCAGAGCTACAGTGCCTAAATTAGACATACCATAGAGAGTAACCATTTCGCGAGCTATCTGGCTGACTTTTTTAATATCGCTCCCCGCTCCGCTATCAATCTCTGCTTCTCCAAAGACTTCTGCTTCTGCGGCGCGACCTCCCAAACAGATAGTAATTTGATCGAAGAGCCAACCCCGGGTATAGAGACCGCTATCTACAGTTTCTTCATTAAATATTTGCTGGGAAAAACCCTCAATTCCGCCGGAACGGGGAATGATGGTCACTTTGTTTAAGGGCTCGGCATTTTCCAGCAGAGTAGAGAGCAGGGCGTGCCCCACTTCGTGGTAGGCGGTCATCCATTTTTTCTTGCTATCTAGGAGCGGAGTAAGCTTTAGACCGATAGTCACGCGATCGATGGCGTCGTCCACTTCCAGAGAAGTAATGGCTTCTTTGCGGCGACGGGCGGTTAAAATTGCCGCTTCGTTGAGCATATTGGACAAATCCGCACCGGAGAAGCCAGGAGTGCGGCGGGCAATTCTTTCTAGAGAAACGTCTTCGGCGAGTTTCTTGTCACGGGAGTGAACCTGTAAAATGCCGAGTCGCCCTTTGTAGGTGGGCAAATCGACTAGAACTTGGCGATCGAAGCGACCCGGTCGCAAGAGGGCAGTATCCAATACATCGGGACGGTTAGTGGCAGCAATAATAATGATGCCGCTGTTCCCTTCAAATCCGTCCATCTCGGTGAGCAGTTGGTTGAGAGTTTGCTCCCGCTCGTCGTTGCCCCCGCCAATTCCCGTTCCTCGCTGGCGTCCTACCGCGTCGATTTCATCTATAAAAATCAGACAGGGAGCGTTTTCTTTGGCTTTGCGAAACAGGTCGCGGACTCGGGAAGCACCTACGCCGACAAACATTTCTACGAATTCCGAGCCGGAGATGCTGAAGAAAGGAACCCCCGCTTCCCCTGCGATCGCTTTAGCTAAGAGAGTTTTCCCCGTTCCCGGAGGTCCGACTAATAGCACCCCTTTGGGAATTTTGGCACCTAGAGCCGTGAATTGTTCCGGTTTTTTCAAGAAAGTTACGACTTCTTGGAGTTCTTCTTTGGCTTCCTCAATCCCGGCTACGTCATCAAACATGACCCCCGTTTTGGCTTCCATTTGGAAGCGGGCTCTGGACTTGCCAAAATTCATCGCTTGATTGCCCACCTGAGATGACCGGCGCAGGATTGCCAGCAATCCCCCAATCAAAAGGACAATTAAGAGCAAATTAGCTACGAGCCCTACGGCACCTCTGTAATCTGCCGATCGCTCGAATTCTAGTTGAACCTGTTCCTGCTTTCCATTTTCATTAATTTTCTGGATTGCCTCTAATAGATCTTCGTTATTTTTCTCGAACAAAGTTACTTCTAGGTTTTCCTCGGAACCTTGCAACTGGACTTCCGCCCGGGCTTTGGCTTCGTCAATGACAACGCGCTTGACCTTGCGCGCCTGTATCTGTTCGATTAACTCGCCATAGGTCATTGAGTCTTTGTCCTTTTTCTCGGCAAGGGCGGGAGGTGCCAAAACGGAACCTTGAACCATTAACCAGCCAGCAATCAGATACCCCAAGCTCCTTGCTATTGTTGGGCTCGAACCAGCCCCAGAAAGAGCGAGCGGTTTTTGGCTAGAACCTTTTGCCAAGCTAAGATTTTCCTCTCTTGGGGAACTAGATTGAGCAGAGTTTCCCAGAGAGGCTATCGCCTCTGGTCTATCATTTTGGTTCAACCCCTCGAAACCTCCCCAATGGGGAATCCATCTTTTCTGAAAATTTTTCATACTCAGAAACCTGAAAGTACCTGTCTTTTTCCATTGCTGCCCTTATGCCCTGAAATTCGCTAAATGGCAAAAGAGAAGGAATGGTCTTTCGCTTTTTCTAGTTTAACCTCGACTATACAGGGAATGGCAATTGCAGACTATACGGCTTTCTCGCCACCCCGTCCTCCTAAAGCTACCCAGTCACGGCGTGCGATCGCCACACAAAAAGACCATTTACCCCCAAAGCTTGTGGCCAAGGGGGCGATTGTAATTGTTATTTTTCTTTTGAAATTATTGGGCCTATCTTAATATTTTTCAACGGTCCCCTTTACAAAGTTTTTTTTCAGCGGTTGACTTTTTCCTAAAACAAGTTCAGATTGTCTTAAGATTTAGTTTATAATTCGATCGTAGTGGTTAGGTCCTCCCCAAAGTTACAGCAACTTGACGATCGAGCTTACAGCCAGCGGGCTGCCAAGAGCATCAAAGCAGCAAGGCTTAGAGTTAAAACTTGGAGTGCGATGGTTCCAAACAACCAGCGTAACGGTTTCCATGTAGATTCCATGTTTCTTTTCCTCAACACCACAGGCGATATATGACGAACATCCTGAGCCAATGCTCCTTAAAAATGTGCGATCGGCGGATGGACAAGCTGGTATCGCCGGTCACATTCGATCTGCGTTCGAGATAGCTTTGGTGGCAGCGATCGCGCCCCGAGCATTGGCTTTAATCTTCTATCAGTCTGGGATTGGCCACCTATAGCGGGGCCAATAGCAAAAAAGATAAAGACAACAATAGGATGGCACATTCGACAGAAAATGGTGGAAATGGCAACATTTCAGAGGGGCCATCTTTAATTATTCCCATGCGATCGCAGGGTTTGGGGCAAAACAACGGCAACAGAAGCAAAACATAATAAAAATGCGATCGCAGGCTTTGGGACAACACAACGGCAAGAGTACCAAGGCAAAATTGCCATGCCATCGCCCGGACCGCAGCAACAGCACCAAGGCAAAATTGCCATGCGATCGCGTTTTTAGGGGCGTTTTCGCTTTGCGACTACGGATAAATCAGAGGATATTCGCTGGGTTCTACAAACTTGCCATCGCACTCGAATTTAGCGCGATAGGAAACAAGCTCTAATTGTTCTCCCTCAAACTTATACTCGGCCAGAGTACCGCAATCTCCGAGTCCTCTAGATCGACTAAAAATAGATAGCGATCGCTCTTCTGGCTTATATTCTGCCAATCCGCCAGCACTCTTGACCTCATTTCTGGTCAGTTCGCCATTACTTTCTCGGACAAACTCACTCAGACTTAGAGGCGCAACCTTAACGCCAGCGCTAGTTTTGGCATAGAGCAAAATTTCAAAGCTCTCTTGATAGGCAGCTAGAGAGCATGACATTTTCACTAGATACTTTTGGTCGCCGAGGGAATATGCCTCTGACGCTCTCTGGGAATGGGCTTCATCGTAAAAATCCGCGCATAAATTCAAGCTTTCCCGATTTTCTTGCAAATATTTTAAGACTTCTTCGGGCGCAACCGGACTTGCTGTCGTCATTGGTGCTGTAGTAGCTACCGGAGTTGGCGTGGGAGTTAGCGCGGGAGTTGGAGATGCAGTAGCTACCGGAGTTGGCGCGGCAGTTGGGGATGGACTAGCAACGGGGGTTTGCACTGCATTGCTCTGCTGCTGCGGCCCGGAACAGCCCACGGTTAGGGAGAACAGTACCCCCGACAAAATAGCGGAAACTCTAAATCGAGAATAAGCAATTGAAAATAGGCGGCTTTTGGGGGATTTGGGTCGAGCGGGGATTCTGGGCATAGAGCATTCCTTCGGGATTAAACAGAGATAAGCTAGTTTTTTTTTGTAACTCAATCCAATGTTAACGGGACTTACGCAGAGACGTTATTTGTAGGGTGCCGCACAGCACCGCACGTCAAACGCTATATCTATAATTAAATCGTGCGGGAAAGCGCAAGTCCTAGTTAAGCAAAAACGCCATTGGAAGCATTTGGGGGATTTGGAGCTATTCTCAGAAGCAAAGACGCTTTGCAATTCTCATCGGTTGCCCTGGCGGGTTGCGATTCTTTTATTGATATACGATCGCTCTTTGTGCCTGGGATTAAAGATCTGGCGAAACCAATCCATAAATAGCAAATAAAGGGTTATCGGTATAAATCCAATTCTCAATTGTTTTGAGAAAGGCTTTTTCCGCTTCAATTTGGCGCTGCTCCTCCAGATATTCTTGGCGCGACTGGTTAGGGTAGGCGACGATCGCGATCGCCAGTTCTCTAACAAATAGCTGGGCTTGCACCGCATCCAGATGGTGGGTATTTAGCAAGCCTGCCACCGTATAGTCTTGCCAGAGTTCTATTTGGCCCAGGTCTAGATTTTCCCGGGCAGAAATTGCGGCCATAATCTCCCCCACCTGCCCAAAATCGCGATTGGCCAGCTTTTCTGTAATAGAGCGACAGAGATTTTCATGCTTTTTTTGAGCTTCCAGCTTAAAATACCGATCTTGCTTCGCCCGTTTTGTATCCGCTTCCACCTGCTTAGTCCTATCCTTGATGCGATTTATAGGACTTGTTGCTTGTCTGTTGCCCTGGTTTGGGGGTGGAGTTTTGCCCTGTTTGGCAAAGTATTCTCGGCGTCGTTTGGCTTCTCCCATATTATTTCTCCGTTCGCTATTAGGTCATAAGGGGGCCAAGGCTATTATTGACTTCCCACACTTCCCACACTTCCCATACTTTCCACAATTTCCACAATTCCCCAAACCTCCCACACTTCTAAAAAAAACCTACACCCTACACCCTACACCCTACACCCTTCCAGTTGGCAGTATAATTATATTTGTTAATTTGCGATCGCCCCGATTAGGAAAAAACACAATAGCTCTCCTCGATCTACGGCCAAGAGTTTGTATGCAATCCCAAGTAATTGGCATCCGAGTCCTTACGGAAATATCCTTTTATTTGGGCCATAAGCTACTAGCGTTCGAGGATAATCCTGTACTTTAGCATTAGCATTCCCGATGGCGATCGCGGCTTGGCAAGGGCGGAGTTTCAAAAAATACCTCTTGCAGCAATAAGCTATAATAGGTTGCATAACTATGTTGGCAAGACAGTAATATGTTTCGACGTCGTTTCCTTGGGTATTTTCTCCTTTTTGCTGGTGGTTGTACCGCAGCTAAGAATAATATTGATAGCAATAACAATTCTCTTCTTAAGGAGAAACAGAAACTGCGATTGGCCGTCAGTGACGTTCAAGGTATGGCGGATTTGGAGCAGAATTATGGCCTATTTAGAACTGCTTTGGAGGAAGTCTTAGAAACAAAAATTGAATTTTTTTCCGTTGATAACGCTGTAGAAGTCGCAGCAGCATTACAGTTAGGTTTAGTAGATATTGTCTTGATAGGTCCATCAGAATATGTCATAGTCACAGCAAGGACTAATGCCGTGCCTATTGTTGCTCTAACTCGCCATAATTACTTTTCCATAATTGCAGTTCGTGCCGACAGCGATATAAAATCATTAGCCGATCTGAAAGGAAAGACAATTGAATTAGGCGAGATAGGTATCACGGGCAACTATATAGGACAAATGAAAATGCTCATGGATGCTGAATTAAATCCGCAGTCAGATCTAAAAATTATCAATTCAATAGATTATAAGCTCAAGGCATTAAAAAACGGTGAAGTTGATGCCTGGGGGAGAGTTGTACATAGATACAAAAAAGCTCTAAAAGATGAAGGAGAATCTGAGGAAGATTACCCTATACTCGCAAGAAGTATAGACCTGCCTAATGATGTATTTGTTGCTAGCAGCCAACTAGAATCGGCCTTGGTGGTGGAAATTCGCGATCGCATGCTAAAAAATAAAGATAAACTGGTGCAATCTATCGTCTCAGTGCCAACTTTTTCCGCTAAGTTTAAAGATTCTACCTTAGCTCCCGCCAATGACAGCGATTACGATATGATTCGGGAAGTCTATAAAGCGATGGAATAAGATAATTTTAGTAATTGATGACTCGCTGGGGATACATGAAATTAACAAAAGTATTTTCACCGATAAAGCGCTATATTATTAGCTTAAGTATTGTTCAAAAAATTGGCTATGGTTATTCCCTGTCAATTGGGATGGCCGTAGTCGGTACGAGCATCGGTTTAATGGTTGGAGATTACTACCAAAGACAGGCTCAAGCACAGCTAAAAGCGATCCAAAAAGAGTATATTTTCTTAAAAGAATTAGAGACTGGGATTTGGCAGGTGCAATTTCATCCCCAACAATTGGCTTCTGTAGTCGGTCAACCCGTGTGGTTTAAGTATGAGACCAGCAAATTTATAGCAAGAATAGAACGATTAAACGAAGTTAACTACAATTTTAATAGGATAATTGACAATCAATCGAGTAAATCAGTAGTCGATCTGGAAATTGTAACCCTCTTACAAAATTATAGAGAAGCATTAGATTTATACAGAAACTTAATGAAGCAACTTTGGAAAGAGCTAGATCAAAATAATTTGCAGGAAGAAGAAATTAAATTTGCCATACAAAAGGTACTGAACGCAAACGCGGAAAAAAAAGCAATTGAGATTCGTATTAGGTTTGAAAAAATCTCAGAAAAATTAGATACGCTTATAAATGTAATAAACACAAAACAAATAAGAGCTAACAACAAACTACTTTATGCGGAAACCTTGCGATCGCAAATTATTATTGGTGCTATGCTGCTATCAGCGGCGATCGCTGCTATTTTAGCATTCTATACCAGTAGGGCGATCGCTAGCCCCCTAAAAGCGGTGACTCATATTGCCCAGCAGGTGACAGCAGAATCTAACTTTAAACTGCAAGCTACAGTCAGCACCACCGATGAAGTAGGATTATTAGCTCTTTCCCTAAACCAGTTAATACAATGGGTCGGAGACTACACCCGGGAATTAAATTTAGCTCGACAAAGAGAAGAAAAACGCACCGAAGAACTCACAAAAGTCTTGGAAGACCTACAAGAAACCCAGGCGCAACTGATTCAAACAGAAAAGATGTCTAGTCTCGGGCAGATGGTAGCGGGAATAGCCCATGAAATAAACAACCCAGTTAATTTTATTCATGGCAACATCAATCCCCTTAAGGAATACACGCAAGATCTTTTTAATTTGCTCGCTCTCTATCAAAAGCTATGTCCTCCTAAGTATTATACCGAAATAGAGACTTTAATTGACAATATAGATTTTGCTTATATTAATGAAGATTTGCCAAGAATAATTGATTCTATAAAAATAGGAAGCGAGCGAATTCAGAAAATCGTACTATCCCTAAGAAACTTTTCTCGGCTGGATGAAGCAGAAGTAAAAGCAGCAGATCTTCACGAAGGAATTGATAGTACCCTGTTAATTCTGAGCCATAGGTTAAAACAGGGAGTAGCAATCATCCAAAACTATGGAGATTTGCCTTTAGTGGAATGTCATCAGGCTCAAGTAAATCAGGTATTTATGAATATAATAGGTAATGCTATTGATGCCATGCTAGATTCGGATACGCAAATTAAAAGGATTGCGATCGCTACGGAAAAAATAGGCGAAAATAGAGTAACGGTCAAAATTAGGGATAATGGCCCGGGAATACCTCCAGAAATTATAGATAAGATTTTCGACCCCTTTTTTACTACGAAACCCGCAGGCAAAGGGACTGGCTTGGGTCTCTCGATTTGTTACCAAATAATCGAAAAACACGGCGGCAATATTGCAGTAAATTCCCCACCGGGAAAGGGTACGGAGTTCGAGATATCTCTGCCAATTTTTTCTAAAGTTACCACGTCGAGTCAAATAGAAGCAGAGGCCAAAGTAAAGTAAACTTATTGTTTATTATAGCACTACGCAAATGAGTTAAGACATTTATAAATGCTCGTTCCTTAGTCAGATTATACCTTTGACTTTTGACTTTTGACTTTTGACTTGCGCATAGCACTATACCATTTATTAGCACCCATGCCAAATACCATACCCCGCGCCCAACCTTCCCTCAAATTTATTCCACCGGCCTTAAACAGTGGAGTCCTAGGTGCTTGTCAGCCCCTATTGCCTTGGTGGATAAAGTTTAAGACCCCTATAGCCGACGTTCAAGGCTCGAATCTAGAAAGCTTGCTAGAACTTTATCGGCAGTTCCAAGAGCGCAAGATTAGGTTTATAATCGCCTTTCGCCATCCCAGCACCCTAGATCCTTTTGCGATCGCCTACTTGCTTTGGCAGCTCTTGCCCAAAACAGCGAAAAATCTCGGCGTCTCTCTCCAGACTCCGATTCACGCCCACTTTATATATGACCGAGGCATTCCCTTATGGGCTGGAGCCTACGTTGGCTCGATATTTTCCAAGCTTGGCGGCATACCTATTATGAGGGGCAAAGTAGATCGCCTTGGGTTGCGAACGGCACGGCAACTGTTCGCAACGGGACAATTTCCAATGGCGGTTTCTCCTGAAGGCGGCACTAACGGCCATAACGAAATTATTTCCCCTCTAGAGCCCGGTATCGCTCAGATGGGATTTTGGTGCGTGGAAGACTTGCTAGAGTCCGGGCGTACTGAAGAAGTTTTTATCGTCCCCCTCGGTATCCAGTATTCCTATCTCCAGGAAAATTGGACGGCAATAGAAGAACTATTGAGCAGTCTGGAAGCCGATTGCGGCTTATCGCCATATCAAGACAATAGAGACAATATCGAAATAGAAGGGATAAATACCGATTTTACAATAGGTCCGGTTTCGGCCTCTCTCTATCCCCGTCTAATTCGATTGGGCGATCGCTTGCTATCCTTGATGGAAGACTTTTACCGCCAGTTTTATCATCAACAGCTCTCCCCTGACAGCAAGCAAAATTTGGCAACGCGACTCCAGGCAATTCTAGACTTAGCCTTAACCGTGGCAGAGCAGTATTTTAGCGTCAAGCCCAAAGGTACTTTGATAGACCGATGCCGACGTTTGGAGCAAGCGGGCTGGGATTATATTTATCGGCAAGATATTAAAAATACCGATAGCCTATCCCCTATAGAATGGGGGCTAGCAGATAGAGTTGCAGAAGAAGCCAGCTTGCGGATGTGGCACATGCGCCTAGTGGAAAGTTTTGTGGCAGTTACCGGGCGATATGTCCGAGAAAAACCAACCTTTGGACGCTTTGCAGAGACGACTTTATTAATATCTAAGACGATCGCCCGCATTAAAGGAGACAATGCCTACGCACCTCAGAGCCTTGGCAATCAAAAAGTCCTATTGACTGTAGGGAAACCTATTTCCGTAACCAGTCGATGGCAAGAGTATAAGAGCAGTCGTCGCCAAGCCGTTGCCAATATAACCCAAGACTTGCAAGCGGCTCTAGAAGAAATTATTAGTTAGGGCATTGGACTTTTGACTTTTGACTTTTGACTTTTGACTTTTGACTTTTTTTAGTTAATTTATGATAATAATATCAAATCCGCTTAAATGCCCATACAAAAAACTTGCAACCTCCTGTAGGACGGGCGTCCCGCCTGTCCCCGCTCGCCTTGTTTTGGAACGGGCGTCTCGCCCGTTCTACGGGAAAGCTTTTTTTAGGGCGATTAACCGGATTTGATATAAATAACATCCCAAGCTATTCCCCTCTTGGAACCTCTTGGGAGGGGTTAGGGGTGGGTTTCCGTAAGTCGTTCTGCAAGTCTTACCCACCCACACCGCCCGCAGGAGGGTAAGGAAGTAGAATAACCTTGTTGCTTCCCTCCTGCGGTACTTTCTTTCCTAAGAATCACCTTAATTGCCTTGAATTGTCTTGAATTGAAAACTTAAAACTCAAAACTCAAAACTCAAAACTCAAAACTTCAATGCCCAATGCCCAATGCCCAATGCCCAATGCCCAATGCCCAATGCCCAATGCCCAATGCCCAATGCCCAATGCCCAATGCCCAATGCCCAATTCCCATCTCAATCATACTGTGCTGGTGCTTCGCCGCTAGATTCTAAAATCCTAGGTTCGGTGCTAGAGTCGGCTGGTTCTATTCTTTCCAATTCTACTTTAAATTCCCAACCTTTCTCAAAATCAAATAGGTAGCTCATACTGTGTCCCTCCTTTAGAGGCAAGTCACCGATCGCGAATTCAGTAGTAAACGGCGGTTCTTGTAGGTAGGGGTGATTCACCCGGACGGTTTTACCCAAGCGATTCGTCCAGATAAAGCAGTGCAGTTCGTCATCTTCAAAATTAACTGATTCTAAAATCGCGCTGCTCAAGCTGAGTAAATCTCTATCGGCGGGAATAGCTAAGCGCCGCCAAGTATTGTTAGCCAACGAAGCAAAGGAAACCTTGAAGATATGGAGCCCTTGGCGAAACTTTGGTTGGGGAGCGATCGCCAGGTTTCGCTGCCATTGGGAAAAAAATGGCTGAAAAGAAGACTGCCATACTCCCAATCTCCCTCGATATTTCTGCTTGTCTTCCTCATTAGTCTCGTACATAAGACGATAGAGAAATAGGAGCAGGATGTTTCCCCAAGACAAGCGCTTTAGTTTTTTAATCCGCCAACCTTTTCTCGGCTCCGGCCGCCCATTCTGCACTTCTATACATCCAAACAATTCCAATAAAGCGACATTGTGCATTCCGGGGGAATAAATCAGACTCTGCTGTTCTATATAGTTGGCAAATGTCCTTCCTCTATTGGGAGTCATGCGCCAAAACATCAGGCATTGGCGGAAGTGGTCGGATACGGTTTGGCGATCGCCGGAAGTCTCGTCACTCCCCCACAGCAACCACATTTCTAGTAGATTAAAATAGCGCTCGGTAGGGTTGAGGCTATTCCAAGACTCCAGAACATCTGGATCGAACCTCAGAAAATGTTTGTTTCCCTGGGTTTCTATGTACGACAGCCCGGAAGAGCGCAACAACATATACAATCCTTTAATGTGAGGATAAGATTTAAATTCCGGTCGTCTCAGTTGAATCTCAATCGGATGGCTTAAAAGACGATTGATATTTTCCAAGGCCCTCACAGACAAAACCTTCTGAGCCGGACTAACTTCTATTCCCCCTGGACCAATGAAGTCTAGCAGCACTTGGAAGTCACGCAAGATTGTCCCTGGTTTCATTTCTTCAATATCGAGCTGCTGTAAGAATTTCTCCTGTGCTGGCGATAGGCTCGGCGGTTTTGAGGAAGAAGCATCTCTGAGGTAGTCGTGTAAGTCTGGCATAATCCAAGTAGGATAACTTAAAGGCAAAAAACCTACAAACTAATAGAGTATCGTATCGAGAACAAAATAGAGGAGAGATAGCGTCTTGTTTTGGAAAAAACAGAAAAATATAAGCATTGGGCACCGGGAATGAGGAATTGGGCAATAACCCGGGCTTGTAAGCTGTAGGCTGTAGGCTGTGGGGTAAGAGGGAAGCAAGCGTTACAGTTATCTACTTACCGAACGCTCCCGACAGATATTTTTGTAGAAATTATAAGTGAAGTGGAAACGCCAAAGATAGTGAATCCAGAAACAAATAAGGCTGTTCTCATTACCGGCGCTTCGAGCGGGATTGGTAAAAGCTGCGCCCTAGAACTAGATCGCCTGGGATATCAAGTTTTGGCAGGGGTTCGCAACCCCGAAGATGGCAAAGCTTTAACAGAAATAGCCTCAGAAAGACTGACATTTTTAATTATCGATATCTGCGATCGCACAAACATTAGCTCTGCTGTCAATACTGTCGCTCAGCTAGTCGGCGATCGCGGCTTATATGGTTTAGTCAATAACGCCGGAATTGCGATCGGCGCTCCCCTAGAGTTCATTCCTATCCCCGAACTCAGACAGCAATTAGAAGTTAATGTCATTGGCCAAGTAGCGATAACTCAGGCGTTACTGCCCCAGATTCGCCAAGCCAAAGGGCGCGTGGTTAACATCGGCTCGATATCCGGGCGAATTGCTTTTCCCTTTATGTCCGCCTATTGCGCTTCCAAATTTGCTTTAGCAGCTTTAACCGATGGTCTGCGGATGGAGCTGAAGCCTTGGGGAATAAAAGTAGTGCTAATCGAGCCAGGAACTATCCAAACTCCCATATGGGAAAAGTCGATAAAGTTTGCTGACTCCCTCATCTCAAAAATGCCGCAACCTCTTTACAGCCAATTGTACGGCACGGCGACAGAAAACATGAGAAACGCAGTCCTAAAAGAAGGTAGTATTATAGCAAAACCGGAAGAAGTAGCCGCAGCGGTAGCGATCGCCTTGACTGCTAAAAAACCGAAAACTCGCTATTTGGTTGGAGACAAAATTTATCTGAAAGCCATTTTTGCCCTAATGCCCGATCGATTACGCAATTGGATGATTTTAAAAGAGATAGGAATAAATTAGAGCGAATACGGTTAAATACCCACATAAAAAATTGGTAACCTCCCTTAGGACGTTTGTCCCGCCTGTCCGCCAACCGAGATAGGAACTTTGCGGACGCCCGTCCTACGCAGGACTAAATTTACTTTTGCAGCGATTAACCGGATTCGATCTTAGCTTTGAAACTGCAGTCAAATAAAAAGATATGAAAAAAAAACTAATATTTTTATTGATGTCTATTGCTGGCGCAGCAACATTGCTGGTTTTCTTAGCGATCGCAGTTAACCGAGGGGTCAACGAACGGGTAGCCCAGCTCGACGGAGAATTAGAAAAGTTTATCGAGCGGTTTCCCACAACCGAGGCAAACGACTCGGCGCGCCAGCTAAACGAGCTGACTGCAGATTTAGGAATCGGCCTAGCATTTAAAAGCGGCAATAGGCCGGATCCAGCACCAGAGACAATAGAGAAATTCGAGCAAATACGAGAAGAACTAGACCGCTTTTTGGAAACCGAGCTAGAAAAAGCAACGGCAAGCCAAGGCAGCCCTGCTCCCGAATCTCTGCGGAGCTATCTGGAGACTCGCAAGGCAGAATTACAGGCAGTTCGCAGCCATCTGTTAAATAGGGAACTGCCAATATGGGAAAGAAATCTAAGGCGGCGGTTGGATATTAATCAGCCCTGGCCGAGTATGCTCGGACTGCTAAATTTGCAAAAGCTATTGATTTTGGATGTTTTGGAGAAAAATCGCCTCGGGCAAAACCAAGCCGAACTCGACAGCTTGGAGGCGTCCTGGAAACTTAACCAGACGCTCTGGGATAGGCCGGATTTAATTAGCCAATCAATCGCTATTCTCGTGGCAAAGCTGCAAGCGGCAGCCCTGCGCAAGATTGATGGCTTGCCAGCCCAGTGGCAGAAACGAGCGATCGCCTGGGATTACCAAAACTCTATGCTGAAAAGTCTGGAACTGGAATCTTGGCTTAACTACGGTCTGGCGAACAATCCGCAAATGGGATTCGGCGATAGACTCACGCCATTAGAGGGATTGTATATACGCTTGTCGGCAATCGATATTTCCCAAAACATGAGGAAAAAATTTGCCAAACTAGAATTTGAAAATATCTGCTCCTTTGACAGTGGAGCGTTTGATGCGGAAATGGCAGACTCTATAGCTTGGTGGAACCAAATGGGTCAGATAGCAATGCCAAGCCTGTCAGGACAGTGGCGCAAAGCGGGCAAGATGATGCTGGACTGGGAACTGACTCAGAAAATTCTTCAGGCCAAGACATTGGCTGCCGAACAAGGCACCTGGCCGGAGACTCTCCCAGATTTGGAGTCCAAAGTTTGCCCCGGGGAGCGCTGGATTTATCAAATAAACGGCGATCGCTCTATCTCTCTTTCTTTTAGTAAAAGTCTCGATTGGCTTCTTCCTCAAGAAGGAAGCATAGATCTGCCTCTGAGTTATAGCAGTAAGCAATCAGCAGTCAGCTTTCAGCTATTATATTAAAGCGCACAGTAACTTACAAAAGAACAATCTAGCAATCCTAAATGGGTTTGCGATCGCAGCGGCGATCGTGATGAAGGCAGAAATTGGGTTTCTTCAAACAATACCTTCGCCATTTTCCCGGGCGTTAATAAAGTTTAGGGGCGTAGAGGCAACAGCATTCCCGAGACAATCTTTGCTCTTTTCGCAAAAATCTATTGTATTGGAATGCGCGGGCATTTTGTAACTGTCCTAACTTTGGTTCGTAGTGCTATACCTTATATTATAGCAACGGGATTGTCTCTCTTGTTGCTGTCACCCCTACATCCTTTGCACCAAAGCCAACGCCAACGTCAACAGTTCAACCCAACCTAAAAACCAAGAAGTTTTTCAGATAGGCGAAGGTATTGTTCAAAGAAACCCGACTTCTCACAAACCAGAGACTTTGCGGGCTGCTGAAAGCTAGATGCAAAAAGCCGGTTAACGAAAACCCGTAACCGGCTGCAATTAGAACTTATATCAAATCCGGTTAAACAGTCACAGTTTGTAGGGGCGGTGCCCCCGGGAGGGCACCGCCCCTACGGGATTTATTTATGAGAGATTAACCGGATTTGATATTATTAGAAATGTTTAGATAGTTAATCTCAAAACTTACTTATATTGCTCCATGCCCAGAGTTAGGGTGTGGGGTGTGGCGGTGGGGTGTTGGGCGTAGGGAAAGAGAGATGGGGGAGGGTGGGGAGAGAGGGAGGATGGGGAGGAGAATATTCTGCGCCTTCTTCCCACGCCTGCCACAGTTCCCACACCTGCCACAGTTCCCACACCTGCCACAGTTCCCACACCTGCCACAGTTCCCACACCTGCCACAGTTCCCACACCTGCCACAGTTCCCACGCCTCCCACACTTCCCCACACCCCACACCCCACACCCTACCGCCACACCCTACACCCTTACCGCTAGTAGCCGTCAAGGTAGTTTTGAATAGTTGAGCAATTTTTTCCGTAGGCGTAGCCGCCCCTACGCCCCGGAGGGCGGGCTACGCCTACGGGGCTTGCCCGATGCCCGATGCCCGATGCCCAATGCCCAATGCCCAATGCCCAATGCTCAATTATTTCTTGACAGACTACTAGACTCCTTCGCTGGTTTCTCCACTCGCATTCGGGGAAGAGTTGTAGAGAGCATCCAATCGAGAACGGGCATCTTCGACGGTCATAGATTTCATAACCAAAAGGGGTTCGTTGACCACATTGCCGTCGTCATCTAGAAATTCTGGGTGAGGCACCCGTCCGATTCCAGAGCGAGATACAGAATTCGCAGGCGGATGAAGGCGCTGAGACTCGGTACTTAAAGTAATGAGGCTGCGGATTAAATTAGCTACAGCGAAGAAAGCCAGAGCGGTAAATGCCAGAATGTAAAGCAGGTGCAACATCAGAATATCCTCCAGTATTTATTCCTAAAAGGTGACTTACAAAAGTTTTTTACTAATAATTTAGTTATAGCACTACGCACTCAGGGAACGGACAATTAAAATCTCGGCAAGGCTAGTAATGGCAAGGCTTGTGCCTTTAGCTGACTGCCGTTCGCGAGAGCGTCTCCGCAGGAGAATCGCATGACTGCTTACTGCTATATTGCCCAAGAGAGCCCATCTTTATTTTGGATATAGAGAGGGTTCTATATTATACCTACGTTGTTTCTCCTTGGTGCGAGGCGTTTTCTATGCGATAGCGTGCGGCGACTTGCCAGCATTCTGTCAAGAGCAGGTGCCAGGACATCACCACTTCCATTTGCACCCCTGCTTGGCCATCGGTTGCTTTTAGCAATAGACCAGCCGTCTTGATTTCTTCCTGGGCCTGCCGAATTCGCTCCAACAAGTTAGTTTGTGCCTCGGTGCCCAAGAAGGAAATTTTCTCGTTTTCTAGAAGAGCGACCGACCTATCGAACCAATACTGAAAATCCTCCAGCAGCGGTTCCAGTATAGCTTCTAGCAATTGGGGATCGGGCAGATGTGGATTCAGCATACCTTAAAAAACAACAACTGAACTAGCCTAATCTTAACTTACTTTACAATTTGTAACATCTCTCACATTTTCTTAACCCAATTAGTTGCAAGTTACTCACTTAGAACAGGAGAAACAAATAAACGCCGCCAAAGCGCCAGTCAGCAGTCAGCAGTCAGCGGTCAGCGGTCAGCGGTCGGCAGTATTGCCAGGATGTAGGGGCGTTTCGCGAAACGCCCCTAGAGGTAGAATGTCGCATTCTATTTGCGATCGCGTTTTCTGTAAAAAATTAATTTCTGAAATAATGCGATCGAAGCTTTCAGGCTCTAACTCTAACCAACCGCGAATTGAATAAAAATATGCCATATTACCTCCCTAGTGCAGCGCGGCAGAAATAATCAACCAGCGCGATCATTGTGGGTCAAAGCCAGAATCCAAAGTAATGCGCGAATTTTTAATTTTGAATTGCGCGAGTTCCGCCCAGCGGCATTAGGAGTCCGAGCCAGCTTGCCGATCGCCGCCTATAGAGGGCATAGAGCCCTGGCTGATGGGTAGAGCGATCGCAAACTCCGTACCTTCTTCCGGCTCGGAGTAACAACTAATAGTACCCCTATGTTTTTCCACGACAATTTTGCGGCTAATTGCCAAGCCCAAACCCGTGCCAACTCCTTGGGGCTTAGTGGTGAAAAAAGTATTAAACATTTTTTGGCGATCTTGCTCGGAAATGCCCGAGCCATTATCGGCAATACGCACCTCTACAGCTTCCTCATCTAGTTGATTGGTAGTAATGGTCACTTTTTTATGGCCTTCTTCTAGTGGTTTTTCCTCTAGGGCGTCGAGAGCATTGCCGATTAAATTGATAAAAACCTGAGAGAGCAATCCCGGATGTCCTTCGATGGGCGGCAAGGTGCCGTAGTTGCGCACGACTTTACAGCCTTTTTTAATTCGGTTTTGCAGAATTAATAAAGTGCTGTCGAGAGAGTCGTGCAAGTTTAGGAGCTGAGGTTTTGCGTTATCGATGCGGGAGAAATTTTTCAAAGCCAGTGCAATATCGCGGGCTTGTTCGCCGGCTACTTTCATCGCCTGGACTAGCTGAGGCAAGTCCTCGGCTATAAAATTTAATTCTATAGCTTCGGCTTTTTCCCTAATGGCCTCTGGCGGTTTGGGAATCTCCGCTTGATAAGTCTTGACTAGGGCTAAAAGGTCTTCTGTATAAGTCTGAATCGGCTCTAAGTTGCCATAAATACAGGTAAGGGGATTATTCAGTTCGTGCGCTACCCCGGCGACCATTTTACCTAAATTTACCATTTTCTCTGATTGGAAAGCCCGAGAATCTTGTTCTGTCTTGACTTGTTTTAGCACTTGCCTTGCCTTGAGAATAAGTTTATTAAGACAATAAGCAAGAACTGCTAATTCGTCGGCTTCTTTTATTTTTTTGCCGTTGGTCGCAACCGGCACTTGCAAAGCAAAATTGCCGGACTTGGCAACTTCTTTGGCGATTTTAGTCATGTCTTTAATGGGACGAGCGATCGCCTTAGTTCCATAAATAGTCCATAAGATTGCGATCGCCACCGACAGCACCAGACTCCCGGCAATTAACTGCGCTTGCAAAGCTCTTGCTTTTTCCACTGCCGACCTAGCTTTCTCTTCTTGGGCGTAGGCTTGTCGGGTCAGCCCTTCCACCGTCGCCCCCAATTCGGCGAGCTGCTTCTCTATTTTCTCGCTCGACCCCAAAGCCTGGAATTTTGTCTCTAAATTCTTGATCTCTAGAAGTTCTCTCTCTACGGGAGCGGCTCTGAGTTCCCCAAGCTGCCTTCTCAGTTCCTCTAGCTGCCGATTGAATTCGCTACTTTTCGAGGAATTAGTTGTTTTCTCTAGAAATAGCCGCTCTGCTTTCAGGCGACTGATGTCGATTTGGATTAATCTTTTGGCCGTATCTTCCAGGGCGATCGCCTTCTGCTGAGATTGCGTATAGTAAGCATTGCCTATTAAGATTCCCGCAGCCGTCCCCGCAACCGCCGTTCCAATTGCGATCGCGTATCCCAAAGCAATCTGGTATCGGATCTCCTTAAAAAATAGCCAATGACTCCGTTTTTTATCAGCTTTCTTGGCGGTTATAGTAGATGCTTGGCTCCGTTCGAGCAATTCCCCTGTAAGTCGCATATTCTTTATCATTTATATTTTGTCCCTAACCTTGAGGACTTTACCGCATAACTTCGATAATACCCTACCCTTAAGACTTCAGAAGCCCAGGGGGCTTTAGAAGCATAATCGCAATTGCCTTTGACTGGTTGGCAACAGGAGATAGAGCGCTCGATCGTTAGGCGTTCCTCATATCAACCGAGGACATAGGTTTGCTTGGTGTGAGGGGCGATCGCGCTAGCATAACAGAGGGCGCATTTCACTTTTACAACCATATTGGTTGTGTAGCCGCGCCAGCCGCCTGGGAGGCGGACCTGACGTCAGGCCGCTGCAAAATTGAAATGCTCCCATAAGAGAGAGCGCGACTCTTGGACATGTCCCCAATTCCCAATTCCGCTCTTCCCAATTCCGCTCTTCCCAATTCCCCAATTCCCAATTCCAATGACTGACTCGCAACTCTGGCAACCCGTTGTCTGGCAACCGCAACAGCTACTGGCCGATGGCAGATACATTATTACCGGCATTCTCGGCGACGGCGGCTTCGGCAGCACTTATAAAGCTACAGACAAGAAAACCGGCAAAACCGTTGCTGTCAAAACTCTCAACTGGCGACAGCAAGGCTACAAAACTGTCGCAGAGTTTAACGAACTACAAATAGACTTTGTTAACGAAGCTTTGCGACTGGCCAGATGCAACCATCCCCATATTGTCCCGGTTTATGAAATAGTGGAACATCTTGGACTGATGGGCATGGTTATGGAATATATCGAGGGCGACGATCTAGGAAAATTAGTCAAAGATAGCGGGCCGATGTCCTTTGACGAAGCTTTGCAGATTATAGATCAAGTTGGCTCCGCTCTGACTTGGGTGCATCAAAACCAGCTAATGCATCGGGATATAAAACCGCAGAATATTCTGCTGCGCCGCCCAAATAGCAAGGATGGCGGCAAAGCGGTTTTAATTGATTTTGGTTTAGCGCGATCGTTCTTGCTCGGAATAACAGACAGCATCACCAATCTGGGAACACTTTCCTATGCTCCCATCGAACAATGCAGTCGCCAGGGAAAATTCGGTCCTTATCTCGATGTCTATGGTTTGGCGGCAACCATGTATTATTTGCGGACGGGTCAAGAACCAATACCCGCCAAGTTTAGGAAAGATATGAACTTGCCGCTAGTAGAACCAAAGCAGCATAATAGCCAAATGCCAGATTGGGAAAACGACGCCATTTTGCAAGGCTTGCAATTAGAACCGGCCAATCGCCCCCAGACCGTCGCCGCTTGGTTGGCCTTACTGGGAATTGACAATACAGCAACCACAGCACCAACAGCCAACAATTTTAGTTGGGAAAACACTAATTATTTTCCCTCCCAGACTTTGCTGGTAATTGGGGAAAAAACACCAAACGCCGACAATTTAAATTCGGAAAAAGTTAATTCTTTGGCAACTTTTGAATTTACTGTAGTAAGGGTCAATGACCGAGGCCGAGAAATAGACCGCCAGCGCCGCAGCGCGCATTTTTTTGCCGAAGACTTAGGTAATGGCGTCATTCTAGAAATGGTCTCCATCCCCGGCGGCAGTTTTATGATGGGTTCGCCGGATGGGGAAGAAGGGCGATACAATAGGGAAAGTCCGCAGCATAGGGTAACGGTGCCGGCATTCTTCATGGGCAAGTATCCCGTAACCCAAGCCCAGTGGCAGGCGGTTATGGGCAATAATCCTTCAAGTTTTAAAGGCGAAAATCTTCCGGTAGAGAATGTTTCCTGGTATGACGCAGAAGAGTTCTGCAAAAAGCTGGCAGAAAAGACTGGAAAGTCCTATCGCCTGCCCAGCGAAGCGGAGTGGGAATATGCCTGCCGCGCCGGAACTACGACGCCATTCCATTTTGGCCAAACGATTACCACAGACTTGGCTAACTATCGAGGGACGGACTGGGAAGTCTCAGGAGCTTATAAAGGCTCTTATGGCAAAGGTCCAAAAGGCAAAGATCGACACAAGACAACTCCCGTTTGCAGCTTTAAGGTCGCCAACGCTTTTGGCCTATGCGATATGCACGGCAATGTCTGGGAATGGTGTCAGGATACTTGGCATGAAAACTATCAAGGAGCCCCCACGGATGGCAGCGCTTGGATTGCAAGCAACAGTAAGCACAACGACAGGATGTTGCGTGGTGGTTCCTGGTTCAACTCCCCGGTTAACTGCCGTGGAGCCTTTCGTGGCCCCGACAACGCGAATCTCAGGTGGAGGTATCATAGTTTTCGCGTAGCCTTCTCCTCAGCGCGGACTTTTTAGCTCTTTTCTCTCTAGTCCTTTTGCCCTTTGCACTTCATTGGGAATTGGGAATTGGGAATTGGGAATGGGACAATTTGAGAAAAGCTATATACGCCGGAACTGCCAATTCCCATGACTGACTTGCAAACTTTTGAATTTACCGTAGTAACGGTCAACCACCGAGGCCGAGAAATAGATCGCGATCGCCGCAGCGCCCAATTTTTTACTGAAGACATGGGTAATGGCGTCGTTCTAGAAATGGTCTCTATTCCCGGCGGCAGTTTTATGATGGGTTCGCCGGATGGGGAAGAAGGGCGACGCAATAGGGAAAGTCCGCAGCATCGGGTAACGGTGCCGGGATTTTTTATGGGCAAATATCCCGTAACTCAGGTTCAGTGGCAGGCGGTCATGGGCAACAATCCTTCAGATTTCAAAGGTGAAAATCTTCCGGTTGAGGGAATAACTTGGCATAATGCACAAGAGTTCTGCAAAAGGCTCGCCGCCAAAAGTAGAAGATCCTATCGCCTGCCCAGCGAAGCGGAGTGGGAATATGCCTGCCGCGCCGGAACCACCACACCATTCCATTTTGGCGAAACGATTACCACCGATTTGGCGAACTACCAAGGCACGGATTGGCAAGGATTCCGGGATACTATTGATAAAGGCTCCTATGGGAAAGGTCCAACAGGCCAATTTCGAGGAAAGACGACTCCAGTTGGCAGCTTTAAAGTAGCTAACGCTTTTGGACTCTACGATATGCACGGCAATGTCTGGGAATGGTGTCAGGATACTTGGCATGAAAACTATCAAGGAGCGCCCAGGGATGGCAGTGCCTGGGTTGAAAGTAAGAGCAAACGCGACAACAGGTTGTTGCGTGGCGGTTCCTGGTCCGATTACCCGAGCCGTTGCCGTGGGGTCTTTCGCACCAGCAATGGCCCAGACTTCAGTTGGAGGTTCAACGGTTTTCGCGTAGCCCTCTCCTCGACGCGGACTCTTTAGCCCTTTTCTCTCAACAAGATTTTCCCGCAGAACTTACGCAAATTGTCAGGTCTAACTCTGTTTATAGTTTCTGGTGCGCGGTGGGGCACCCTACATAGGGCTTGCTGAAAAAGGCAGAGTGCAGGGAGAGGGGGGAGAGGGGGGAGTGGGGGGAGAGAGGGGAGAACTTTCAGCACACTTCCCACACTTCCCACACTTCCCACACCTCCCACACCTCCCACACTTCCCACACCTCCCACACTTCCCACACCTCCCACCCTTCCACACCCCAGGCTTTTGGATTTATACAGCAAGCCCTACATACAGAGTCTTTGCGTAAGTCCTGTCCCGAAAGGATTCCTAGGAAAGCGGTCCCTTGAAATACTGCGTGCCCCAGGGGATTGTGTTGGCTTGGTAGAATAGAATAGCACTTAAGGCACTTTCGGGAATTGGGAATATTGGGAATTGGGCATGTTCGCATTGGAAAATTTTGAGTTTCAATTCAGACAGTGCCCCTGCTCCCCATGTCCCTAAAGTCTCCCATGCCCAATGCCCAATTCCCAATGCCTAATTCCCAATACCCAATTCCTAATATTTATAAAAGTGGATTTTTTAGAAAGCGCGATAATGGCGGGCAAGACTTTGACGGCTAATAAGATGCGCAGCACTCTGACGATGCTGGGTATTATTATTGGTAATGCGTCGGTAATTGCTATGGTTGGAATTGGCGAAGGAGCCCAAGAGTTTGTCAGGCAAGAGGTAGAATCTTTGGGAACGAATTTGCTTTTCGTGATTCCGGGGAGCCCGAAGGCTCAGAGGCGACCAGTGGCGCGACCGCAAACTTTGGTCTGGGATGATGCAAAAGCGATCGCAACTCAAGTGCCGGGGGTGAAAGCAGTTGCCCCGCAGCTCGCAGCCCAAGAACGGGCAGTTTATAGCAACCGCAATATATCGACTACATTAATCGGCACTACTCCCGAGTTTCTGCCGGTAAGAAATTTTAATATTGCGAGAGGGCGGTTTTTCACGGAGCTAGACCTAAAGCGAAACGAACAGGTTGCGGCTCTGGGGTCGGACGTGGCGGAAACTCTATTTGGCGATACCGACCCAATTGGCCAGCAAGTCCGCCTGAAAAATCTTTCTTTTCGGGTGATTGGCGTGATGCAGCCGAAGGGCTCGACTTTTGGGCGCAACCAGGACGATATGATTTTGTTGCCTCTTACTACTTTGGTGAACCGGATTGTCGGCCAAAAGTCTATCTACGGAACCCAGATTACTTTTATCTCTGTTTCTGTTAAAGAAGCAAGAATGATGAAGGCGACGCAGTTCCAAATCGAAAACCTGCTGCGCCGCCGCCACAAAATTATTGATGAAGACGATTTTACGGTGAGAAATCAAAAGGATTTGCAGCAAATTACCGGAGCGGTTACCGGGGCTCTAACTCTCTTGCTAGCAGCGATCGCCAGTATTTCCCTAGTCGTCGGCGGTATTGGCATTATGAATATCATGCTGGTTTCGGTTAACGAGCGCACTAAGGAAATTGGACTCAGAAAAGCGATCGGTGCTTCCTCTAACGATATTCTGATGCAATTTATAATTGAAGCGGTGATTCTTTCAGTTGCTGGCGGAATCATTGGGATCGCTTTCGGTGTCGGCGGGGTTTTGCTAGTCGCTGTCGCATCTCCCTTTGAAGCGGGCATATCCGGGACGGCAATTATCGTGGCTACTGGAGTTTCTGGGGCAATAGGTTTATTTTTCGGCGTCGTCCCGGCTCAGCGAGCCGCCAAACTCGATCCTATTGTGGCCTTGAGGAGAGAGTAATTTAGTTAGGGTGTAGGGTGTAGGGTGTAGGGTGTAGGGCGTGGGGTGTAGGGTGTAGGTGAAATTAGGGTGTAGGGTGTGGGGTGTAGGGTGTAGGTGAAATTAGGGTGTAGGGTGTAGGTGAAATTAGGGTGTAGGGTGTGGGGTGTAGGGTGTAGGTGAAATTAGGGTGTAGGGAATTAATAATTTCTCCCTTGTCTTCCCCTTCTCCGTTGTCTTCTCCCTCTCTCTTCCCCCACACCCCACACCCCACACCCTACACCCTAACTACGCCCACCCTCTTTAAAGCAGCGATCGCTCCAGTATCTTTAATAAGTTGTAATTGCTCTTGGTTGCGGACTAGGAGAGCGCCGGCGAATCCCAAAGAATTAATAGAAATAGATTCAAAAAATTCCTGCGATCGCGGCACTACTAGCATCCATTCCCGAGTTGCCAGAAAATTATAAGCGCCAGTTTGCTTATTATTATTTTGCTCTTGGGCTTGCTCTTGGGCTTGCTCTTGGGCTTGCTCTTGGGCTTGCAAGCCTACCGATCGCAGCAAATGGCGATAAAGTTTCAGAGTTTCTCCGGCTCCGGCTAATGGAGACTGCATCCAAGTCGAGTCTAGGCGACCCAGAGCATGGACAAAGGGAAAACCCGGTATCTTGCCAATAGAATTCTCGAATTTAGCGGCGGCGATTAAAGGTTCGATGGGAGTCTTGGCTCCAGACGGCACTAGGGGAAAAGGAACTAATTGTAAATGCTTGTGTCTCTGGCTGGCACCGGCGATCGCTCCTCCGTTATAAAATGCCAAGCCATCGAATTCTGCCATACAAGCGAGCAAGGCTTGAAAATCTTGCAAAGTCAGCCAGTTTTCCTGTTCCTCGAACTCCCGAGTCACAATCAGCAGGTGATGGTCAACTACATTAAATTTGTTCAGCAGGCAGAGATGAGTCTGGGAAACATCGGCTACAAACAAATCTTCTTCATAGGGCAGAAACGGGTTGAAGTCTTTTCCGGTCTTAGACTTTTGCGAATCTTGCTTTTTCTTGGCGTCGTCCTTGCGCTTGAGATTGGACAAAATTCTGACCAGATAGCCAATGCCCTCTTGCTCGACCAGCTCGTATTCTGTAGGCAGCGATAGAAGCGATCCGCATTCCAGGGCAAATTCGGTTTGCTCTAGAATCCTGTCCCATAAACTCCCGGATTCTAGTAGCAGGGTTGCCGATGCTGATGTTTTTGGCTCGGATGCTTTTGGCTCGGATGCTTTTGGCTCGGATGCTTTTGGCTCGGATGCTTTTGGCTCGGATGCTTTTGGCTCGGATGCTTTTGGCTCGGATGCTTTTGGCTCGGATGCTTTTGGCTCTGAGTCTTGTAGTTCTGGTTTTTGTGGCTCGGACATAATTATATAGAATCCGCTTTATGTGTAGCAAGACTTACGCATTACCCCCTATATTTGGTAGGAGTGATTCCAATACTTTTCGGTCAAGGTCAGATCCCCCCAACCCCCCTTAAAAAGCTTAAAAAAGGGGGGCAGTAAATTCCGGTTTACCCCCTTTTTAAGCTTTTTAAGGGGGGATCTGACGTCAAGGGTGTTTAACCCAGAGGTATTAGGAGCGATTCGCGAATCGCTCCTACCAGATCTAGCGGTTCTCAAATTGATATGAGGTGTCTGGGGCGAAGCATCCCAATATGAGGGTTGCCGTTAGGAGCCCCGAGATTGTCGCTCGCGATGCTGTCGCCCCTACGTTTACCAACCCGATCCTTTATTACACTTATTTGAGAAACGGTATATAGGGAGCATTTCACTTTTGTAATCGGTAGCCTACACCCTACACCCTACACCCTAAACCCCACACCCTAAACCCCACACCCTACACCCCAATTATTTGCAGTTTGGAAAAACAATATTACAATTAGTCTGGAGGAGAATGAGGAGTAGATGAGGAGGAGTAGATATGGCCGGCGTCGTTAAAATACAGATTGCAGAGTCGGAACGAGAACTCGAAAAACTGCTGAAACAGACCTCTGGCCCAAAGAAGACGAGGCTACAAGCATTGTACTGGCTAAAACTTGGCGTTGTCGAAACAACTCAAGACATAGCGGTTTTATTAAATTGCCATAGAGTAACGGTATCTCGTTGGTTAAGAACATATCGCGAATCGGGCATGAAGGGATTGTTGGAAGAGAAAAAAAGTCCCGGTCGTCCCCGTTTAATGCGATCGCAAGAAAAGCTCTCAAAAAACAAATAATTTCCTCGGCGGCTTCGATGGCGGCCCATCCATACCTCCCACAGACCCGACACCTAGGGTGATTATCTTGTGGGCTTTTTCGCTCTCAATGTGACATATGGGGCTCGAAGCGCTCTCTTAATCCCGAAACCTCCGTCCCTGTAAGATTTTCGAGCCCTCGATAGCGGTCGGGAAATAGTATGAAGTTTCCCCACACAAGAGCACCCCACACCCCACACCCTAGCCCATCCCACACCCCAGACCCCAGACCCCCCACAGTAGGATCGGAGCGAAAAAAGAAGCTTAATTAATTGTAAAATAATATTTGGTCTTTGAGTCTATTAGCCTATGCCAGCCAATTCCCGGGTAGAAGACGACGCCCAAAGGTTGAAACCTTTAAAATCTATTTTAGCCAAAGTCCCCGATTCTCAGGAGCCCGATTCTCAGGAGCCCGATTCCAACTCTTATCCGGGGTATGAAGGACGACGGCGCAAAGCAGCGCTACTCTTGGCTATTGCCTGGAGCAGCACGATCGCCCTGCATTTGATTTCCTGGGGGTTCTGGCTGGTGGTAGGTATAACTGCCCTGCTTTGCATTCAAGCCCTGCGAATCTGTTTTGCTCGCCCCAGAGCTATTCCCACACCTTTGCAAGGGGATCGAGAAGTTGCAGAAACGGAAAACTGGCCGACGGTCTCCTTGTTGGTAGCGGCTAAAAATGAGGAAGCGGTGATTGGCAGATTGCTCAGAATGCTATGCAACCAGAACTATCCAGCGAGCAAGTATGAAGTCTGGGCGATCGACGATCGCAGCACCGACAAAACCCCAGCAGTCTTAGAAGAACTAGCACGGGAATACGACAACCTAAAAGTATTGCGCCGCCAGGGGGGAGCCGGAGGTGGCAAGTCCGGCGCGCTCAACCAGGTCTTGCCCCTAACTAAGGGAGAGATTCTGGCAGTATTTGACGCCGACGCTCAGGTCGGACCGGATATGCTGCGCCAACTCTTGCCCCTATTCGATAGCTCGACTGTAGGAGCAGTGCAGATGCGCAAGACAATAGTCAATGCCGACCTAAATTTCTGGACGCAGGGTCAAGAAACAGAGATGGCCTTGGATACTTTTTTCCAGCAGCAACGCATCGCCGTAACTGGCATTGGAGAACTGCGGGGTAACGGCCAGTTCGTGCGCCGCAGCGCTCTGGAAAGTTGTGGCGGCTGGAACGAGCTAACTATTACCGACGATCTAGATCTGACTATTCGCCTCCATCTAGATGGCTGGGATATTGAGTTTGTAGCTTTCCCGGACGTATTAGAAGAAGGAGTGACCCAAGCCAAGGCGCTCTGGCACCAACGCAATCGCTGGGGAGAAGGCGGCTATCAACGCTATCTCGATTATTGGCGACTGATTCTGAGCAACCGCATGGGTTTTCTAAAAACCTGGGATATGTTTGGGTTTTGGGCGATTCAGTATTTCCTGCCAGTGGCAGCCGGACCGGATTTGTTGATGGCGATCGCTTACCGACATTTTCCAGTAATGAGTCCCCTAAGCGCCCTGGCTATCTTCCTCTCCTTCCTGGGGATGTTTACTGGCCTTCGCCGCATTAATAAAAACGAAAAATTGACAATTGCGACATTCTTTCTCACTGGCTTAAAAACGCTGCGAGGTACATTATATATGTTGCACTGGTTTGTAATAGTTGCCAGCGTCAGTCTTCGCATCTCCATCCGACCCAAACGACTGAAATGGGTGAAAACTATACATGAAGGCACGGGTCAGCTCCAGTTATAATCGTAGCAAGCAACGACTAAAATTCAGGTTATCTCCCGTAGGACAGGCGAGACGCCTGTCCCCCCCAAAACCAGAATCATGTCAGACTACCTCACTAGCCCTGCCGCTGACTACAGCCGATTGCGCGACCTTCTCCAAGCGGGTCTCTGGAGAGACGCCGACGAACAAACTTCCTTGCTGATGCTGGAAATAGCTCGCGACCTAAGATTGGCTCGCATAGTTTCTAGCAAACTTTCTCAAAGAGATGCAGAATGGCTCGCTAAGCTAGACTATCTCACCGAAGAAGATTGCCAAGAATTTCCTTGCCAAGACTTATATATTATTGACCGGCTCTGGAACCAATACAGCGATCGCCAATTTGGATTTAGCATTCAGGCTCAGCTCTGGAATGAATCCGGCCGAGACTATGCCATTTTTGCCGATATCGTCGGCTGGCGTCAGGGCAGCTCCGATTCCTGGGTTTTCTACGAAGATCTCGACTTCACTTCCAATGCCCCGGAAGGACATCTACCGGCGGCTCCTTTTTACTCCGCTAACTTAGCTGTAGGTTGGTCTGCGGCTATGGCCTCTCGCCTGCGCGATTGTCAGAATTGATCTAGTTTTTCTCAAATCAAATAAACGTAATTTGTGTAATCAACGAAAACGTAGGGGCGATCGCATCCCTGAGACTTTTCTCGATGCCCCGAACGGCAACCCTCCGTATTGGGATGCTTCGCCCAGTCCTGTCAAGGTGGTCAACGAGATTGCAAGATCTTCCTGTGCTGGTTGGACTATAGCGTTTCTCAAATAAGTGTAATACGGGAACCGTAGGGGCGACAGCATTCCCGAGACTTTTCGAGGCCGTAGAACGGTAACCCCCATACTGGAATGCGCGGGCCCCAGACAACCTTACATCAATTTGAGAAACGCTATAGCAGATTTTAAAAAATTCAAGGCTGCCTTAAAAAAGGGATTGGTTCCTCCTGTGGGTAGTAGTGGCATCAAAAAGCTCAATCCCTCAGTTGGAGGATACACCCACGAATTAAAAATAGGCGGCAGCGCACAAAGATTACTTGGTAAGATAGATGACAATGGGGTTCTAGTGTTTGATAAATTTGTCAGAGGCGGCCTTCATTAAAATTAAACATAGAGATTGCGGGAGACTTGGCAATGACAGTTGCTTATGTAATACAAGCTCTAGACGATGCGTTGACTGACGAGCAAATTGAGCGAGATGTTTTAAACCTGCTATGGGAATCATCCGTAGAAGGCGCGATCGCTCTTGAAATCGATGAAGAAGAAACCCAAGGCATCGCGATCGCATAAGCGACACCAATAGAAATTGTCACCAAGGCTTTTTTGAAGGAATATCGCGACATTAATTTTAGAACTGGCTACAGAGTTCAAGTTGCTATAGGCGGAATTCAAGACCAAAGGCACGGAGTTCTCTATGCGAAGGTTTGCTTTGCCACCTTATATTACAACGAAGAAGGAAAGATGATAACTATAGATTTTCATAGACAGATGCGGTGAATCCCTGTAGGGGCGATTTCGCGCTCTCGCCCCAGATGGCGAGGGAGCATTTCACTTTTGTAACGGGACAGCCCGGAGGGCGCTTGTTTTGTGTAGCCGCGCCAGCCGCTTTTCGGAGGCGGGGCTTACGCCTATAGGCGTTAGGCGGCTAGATACGAAATTGAAATGCTCCCGATGGCGATCGCATACAAAACAAAGGGAGTAGTTGTAGAATCTAAAAGTAGCAAGGAGGTCCTCGCCCAAACCCAAGCTGGGTGTGGGAAGTGTGGCAGGTGTGGGAAGTGTGGCAGGTGTGGGAAGTGTGGCAGGTGTGGGAAGCGTGGGAAGAATTAAATAAAATTTTTTCCTCTCCCCACAGTCCCCACAGTCCCCACAGTCCCCACAGTCCCCTCATTTACCCAAAAAAAACCACCCGCTGCCGCGACAAGGTGCAATGTCAGCGGGTAGTTGGGGTGGGCTATCTTCCCCCTCCCGGCAAGCTACTGGAGCAAGCCAACGGACTATATAGCCCAAGTCCTTGGGCTCTACTCCATTAGGAGCCGGGGTTTTTATGGGAGAAGGTTTCTTGATTGAGAAAACCTCCTTGCGACTGTTTACTTTGCTTTTTTTCAAGGGTCACGGCTAGCCGTGGCCTTATTTATGCCCCTTCTCAGGAGCTATATAAAATAATAGCACGCTTTTTTCTAGAATTTCAAGGTTGTTCGGAAAAATTTTTGAAAATTTCTGCAAGTTATGCAGCTTCTGCACTCTGGTATAACGAAAGGCATAGCGGCGATCGCGCCCCTCCCAAGAGCGATAGGGGCCCGGGCGAATGCCAGAAAGCCCCTACAGGTCAATCCCCCGGGCAGGCGATCGCTCTTTTCTTTTTGTAGTAATGCCCTTCGGTTGAGATTGCGGGAGATTTTGCAATGACAGTTGCTTATGCAATAAAGGCTCTAGTGGATTGGGAAATCTAAAATTGTGTGTAAATGTAGGGAGCGGTTGAACGGAGTGTTGGCGGAGCCAACTCGTGCGAGTAACCCAACTATACCAATCGTTGCGCCCTTGTTTCACTCCGTTCAACCGCTCCCTACAATTTTCTTGCTAGACAATCCACTAGACGATGCGTTGACTGACGAGCAAATTGAGCGGAATCATCCCTAGTGCAGCGCATAAATAATCCACCAGCTCTCAAGTGGCCGGGAGCCCGGATCCAAGGTAATTTTTAATTTTGAATTTTAAATTTTAAATTCCGCGCAGCGGCTTTGTAGTGCAATGCCGTTTGCGATCCATGCCCAATGCCCCATGCCCAATGCCCCATGCCCAATGCCCCATGCCCTTTAATGTGTGTAATGCTATAACAAGACCAATTTGGGCGACAAAACAAAACCGCAACTATGAACGAGCTGCTAACCAAAACCTTATACCAAACTTTTCATCAAAGCAAAAGCGCTTTTGCCCTAACTGATAAAAAAATAGCCAGCCAATTACGGCGCTTGATTTCTCCCCCTCCCCCGGAGCCAGAGAGCAAGCCGACGCCCCCAGAGACAATCGATCGCTTTAAGCAAAGGTACGAGCAACTCCTGGAAACAGACTGGCAAGATGCCCAACGGGACATCTATCCGGTAGAGCTACTCTTCGACAATCCCTGGGAAGACTTCTTTCTCTACTATCCAGCGATCTGGCTTGAAAGGCCAAAGATGTGGCAGAGAATGGAGCAGAAAAAATATCGAGAGTTTTCTCCAGAAATAGATACTGCTGGCTATCCTCAATATTACCTGCAAAACTTTCACTATCAAACCGACGGTTATTTGAGCGATTTGTCTGCCTCTCTCTACGACGTCGAAGTAGAAATTCTTTTCAATGGCGTTGGTGACGCGATGCGACGGCGAGTCCTGGCACCTTTGCAACTCGGGCTTTTGGATATGGGTTTGGAATCGGCGGCGGCTCCAAAATCGACAAATCCAAAATCGGCAAACCCAAAATCGGCAAACCAAGAACGAGCCCGCATTCTAGATGTGGCTTGCGGTACGGGTCGGACTCTCAAGTTTATCCGCGCCACCGTACCGAAAGCATCGCTATTTGGAATTGATTTATCTCCCCCTTACTTGCGCAAAGCCGCTCGCCTGCTTTCAGAAGATACCGGAGAGTTGCCGCAACTGGTGCAGGCCAATGCGGAGGAAATGCCTTATCGGGATAGCTACTTCCACGGGATTACTTGCGTTTTTCTCTTCCACGAACTACCGGCAACAGCGCGGCAGCATATTATTGACGAATGCTTCCGCGTCCTGCAACCTGGAGGAACTTTTATTATCTGCGACTCGATTCAAATCTTCGATTCTCCCGAACTGGAACCGATGATGGAGGCTTTTGCCCGGGCTTTTCACGAACCTTACTATAAAGACTACATTAGAGATAATTTGCTAGAGCGCTTGCAACAGGCAGGTTTTGAAAAAGTTGACGAGCAAACCCACTTCAGCAGCAAATATTTGGTAGCTCGCAAGCCAAAAGCGCGGGTGTAGGGTGTGGGGTTTAGGGTGTAGGGTGCTCTTGTGTAGGGTGCTCTTGTGTAGGGTGTGGGCGAATGCCATTCGCCCCTACAAATGAGGAGCGATCGCAGTTACAAGATATAGCCTCCGGGGCTCATGCCAGCACCGTTCGTTCGGGAGCATTTCAATTTTGCACGCCGCACCGCCTCGCCCCTTGGGCTTAGCCGCTCCTAGACGGAGCCTGGCGCGGCTACACAAACAAAGCCCGGAGGGCGCTCGCGGAATCGTAGGCGAAAGCCTGCCCTCCGGGCATAGCCCGGTACATTATTATTGTCATTTCAAATCGCGATCGCCCAATGCCCAATGCCCAATGCCCAATGCCCAATTTTTATAATTTGTCGATCGCCGCCATAATTTTTTCATAGAAAACCGTATTCTTGCGATCGCTACAAAGTCTCGCTGCTTCTTCTAAATCTGCTCTTGCTTCCTCGATTTTTCCCAGGCGCGAGCGAGCCAGCCCTCTTCCGTAGAAACCATGCTCGTCGCCAGCATCGATATCCGCCGGTTCCAGTTTTAGGGCGAGATTATAATCCTCCGTCGCTCCTTCCTCGTCTCCCAAATCGTAGCGGGCATTGCTTCGGTTGTAATAAGCTGCTAGAAAATTGAGATTGAGTTCTATGGCTTGGGTTAAATCCATAATCGCGCGATCGCAATCGCCAAGGAGATAGTGAATAACGCCTCGCTTGTAGTAAGCTCGAACCCAGCTATAACAGGACTTACGCATGGGCTCTACGGGGAGGGGCGTTCGCGAAGCGTCTCCGCCCCTGAGAATCGCGGGGGGATTGCCCCTACAAATGCTAGATATGGACAGTTTGCGTAAGCCCTGTATAATTCAAATGGCGCGATCGAAATCTTCAATGGCTCCGTTAATATCTCCATAGTTAGACCAGGCTATAGCTTCGTAAAAGTAGGCTTGAGCCCAGTTTGGCTTTTGCTTTTCTTTGTTTGTTTTGGGTTTATGGCAAAAATCTATGTTAAAATCAATTCCGGCGTTATCGTCAAATGCAATGCTGGAAAAAAAATTATCAAACCCAGAGCTAGCAGAAAAAGCAGAAAAGGAAGAAGAAGACTATTTTGATTATTTCTACGATACGCCGGGAAGCGCCCCGGGAACTTTGAGTATAGAAGAAGATGCCAGCCCATCAACAATTATTTTAATTGACTACAACGAGGCCAAGGCATCTCGCACCAAAATCGCGACTCCAGACGAATGCAAGCTCTATTTGGATACGGAATCTGTTTCTTGGGTGGACGTTCAGGGCTTGGGCAATGAAGATATGTGGCATAAGCTCGCTTCCGTTTTTCAATTGCATCCCTTAGTGCTAGAAGATGTGGTTAACGTTCCTCAGCGCCCAAAGGTGGAAGAGCATGAAAATCAATTAGTGGCGATCGCTCTGATGGTATTGCCAAAAGAAAACCGAGCGGGGTTTGAGAGCGAGCAAGTAAGTTTTGTTTTGGGCAAGCATTACTTGCTAACCGTACAGGAAAAACCAGAACATGACTGCTTCGGGCCGGTGCGCGAGAGAATTCGTAACGCCAAAGGACAAGTACGCAAGCACGGAGCCGACTATTTAGCTTATGCCCTCTTGGATGCAGTTATCGATGGCTATTTTCCAGTCTTGGAAGATTACGGAGAGCGCATCGAACAACTAGAAGATGAAGTAGTGCTAAATCCAAACCGCAATACTCTGCAAGAAATCTACAAAGTAAGGCGAGAGTTGCTAGCATTGCGCCGAGCAATTTGGCCTCAGCGCAGTGCGATTAATGCTTTAATCCGAGGTCAGAGCTACTTAATAAGCCACGAAGTACAAATTTATTTGCGCGATTGCTACGACCATGTGATTCAGGTTTTGGATATTCTGGAAAGCTACCGAGAACTAACTTCCGGCTTAATGGATGTATATCTATCGGCCTTAAGCAACAAGATGAATGAAGTAATGAAGCTGCTAACGGTTATTTCGACTATTTTTATCCCTCTTACATTTATCGTCGGCGTTTACGGTATGAACTTTAATCCCGAGGCTTCGCCCTTCAATATGCCGGAACTGAATTGGTACTGGGGCTATCCGGCTTTTTGGACTGGGACTATTGCGATCGCTCTAGGTTCTATCTATTTCTTTTGGCGTCGCGGCTGGCTGCAAAGTTTTGACTCTATTAATAAGGATTAAATTGGGCAATAACTGGGGGTGGGGTGTAGGGTGTAGGGAATTGGGAGTAGGGTGTTGACTCGCTCGGGGTTGTCACAAAAAACGGTGACAACCGGTATCGTTCCCAATTGAAACCCGAATCCAGAGTTCCCGTAGGACTTTCCAGCTCCCGAAAGCGGTCGGGAAATAGCATGAAGTTTCCCTACACAAGAGCACCCCACACCCCACACCCTAGTGGACTGTCTGCCTTAAAATTGTAGGTTGGGTTGAACGGAGTGAAACAAGGGCGCACTAATTAGTATAGTTGGGTTTCACTCCGTTCAACCCAACCTACAGCTACACACAATTTTAGATTTGCCAAAGCACTAGGCTAGGGGTGGGTTGGAGGGTGCCCTTGGGGTGAGGGGCTTTCAAGGATATGCTTTTTATAATTCCGCCTTTTGCAGTTGTCAGCGAGGGGCATAAATTTCTGGGGCGAAGCATTCCAGTTTATAAGTTTACTTGAAAGCAAAGGATATCTCGGGAATGCTATCGCCCCTACGCCTTATTTCGAGGGTTGTCGTGGCCTTTACAACATCAAATCTAAAAAACATACCCTTGAAAGGGGGTTAGGGGGGTTAGGGGTGGGTGGCATTGGGCATTGGGGCATCGCGGATTTGGTATTAGATCTTTATTCAGTAGTGACTGCGATCGCTGTTTAAAGCAGAGCTAGATCTCTGTTTGCTTGCGACTGCGATCGCTGTTTAAGACAGAGCTAGATCTCTGTTTGCTTGCGACTGCGATCGCTGTTTAAGACAGAGCTAGATCTCTGTTTGCTTGCGACTGCGATCGCTCTGTTGCTAGGGTTGCGATCGCAGCCGCAATAGGTACTTGCCATCCATAATAAGACTATAGATAAAAAAAAGTCAGGCACAGATATGGAGACAGGCATTATGTTTGGCAAACACCACCGCAATAAATCCCAATTTGTCAAAATTGTTTATTCCAAGAAGACCGTTAACGGTAAGGTAGAGCTAATCCCTCTAGAACTATATACGGATGGTTCCCTCAAACCAATTCAGTAATTGTACTATATTGATAATATTGACAATCGGGGGTTTTTGGTCAAGTCGTTAGTGTTATGCAAGTTTTAAAAATAAAAAGCTGTTTCTTTCGATGGCAACAAGAAGGGCATCCGTATGGATGCCCTTCTTGTTTTGAGAAGATGCCAGCTCCGAAAAAGAGGAAAGACAAGGGAGCATTTCGATTTTGGAATTTTGTTGTAGGGGCGAATGGCATATGCCCTCCTTGGGCAGGCTCTTTCAAGAGTATGTTTTTTAGATTTGGAATTTAACCCTCGGTATCGAGTATCGTAGCATTCCCGAGAAAGCCCTTGCGATCCTTGCACAAAAATTATTGTATTGGAATGCTTCGCCCCAGAAACCCATGCAGCCCACCGATTGCCCGGAAGGCACGCGCTTGCTCTCCTTGGGCAGGCGGAGCCAACGCGCACCGAGCGTGAGAGCGTTGCTCACGCGCTCATTTAGGAGGGTTATAAAAAACATACTCTTGAAAGGAGGGCAGGCGGAGCCAACCCTTTTGTTTACGATGCCAAAAGACAATGACTCGGGAGCTGGCATCGCCCTTAGCCCCCTGTCAAGCCCTTGCCAAGGGAAGGACGATCGCGGGGATCGGGGAAGGTTTTTTTGCATAAAACTTAATATAAAAGTGAGTATTGACTCTCGTATTAAATAACTATGTTTCGAGAAGAGTATATTGAAAAAGGCAATAGGTCTAATCGCTTGGGGTAAAAGGGAAATATAGGGCTAATTCGCGATTAAAGCGGCTTTTTCTGGCAAAAGGTAGCTGTGAAGTATTTATTACTAGCAAGCAAATATTAACCGGGACTCTTGCTGATATTTGCACCGAAATAGCTACCTAGAGTTAGTAGCGATCGCTACTAACTCTAGGCAAATAGATTCGTGGAAAGTCTTCTTATTGAAAAGGGATAAATCTTAAATAAACCTTTAATAATAAAGAAAAACTGTAATATTTGCGGCTAGCTCGAAAAATGTCCGATAGTTAAAGTAATGAGTTTGCCCAAGCATCATGCCAATCATAGTTTCTCAGATGTCTAGAGAGGGCTCGAAACATCTAAGCTCCCTGAAATCCTCGTTTATTTCCACTATCTCCCACGAACTCCGCACCCCGTTAACGAAGATATTGCTATCGGCAGAATTACTGGAACGTCACAGCCGAAAATTGTCGGAAGATAAGAAACAGGAACATATCCAGAAAATAAAGGATGCGGCCAAAGAGATGAAAGAACTGCTAAATAGCACTGAGGTGGCCGAACAGCTTGCGGAGGTGGCCAACGAAATTCCAGAACTGGTCTAAAATCTATCGGGGCGCATTATTGCTTAGGCTTTTATACCGAGCGGACTGCTGGCGATGGATACAAGGGGGAAATGTAAAATACCAATCGATGTCCTGAGGCAATACTTTTGAGTTAAGCATTTGACGGGCATTGGGCACTCCCCTCCTGGGAGGGGTTGGGGGTGGGTGGCATTGGGCATTGGGCATGTTCGCATTGAGCATTGGGCAAAAGAGCCTATGCCTCCGCTCGATCCCAAGTTACGATTTAACCTAGTGCAGGGCGGCAAATCCACCAGGGCGAGAGCCCGGATCCAAAGCATTTTGATTTTTGACTTATTACCTTGAGACTTCCGCGCACCGGCACTAGAAGTATTGCGTCCCGAGGGGGACGCGGTCTTTGCATTGGTCGCGATTTGTGCGTTATAGCAGTCAGCGGTCAGCGGTCAGCGGTCAGCTTATGCGCGGATCGCAGGCTGCGCCGAGCGGCCACGAGTATTTCTTTTACTAGCTTTGGCAATAGTTTTGAATTGCCCTAAACTCTTCGGCGTATTGCTACGATCGCGGCCTTTGCATTAGTCGCGGCTTTAACCCCTGCTAACCGCTACGAGGAAAGCGCTCGATTTCTGCATAGCCGCCGAAAATCAGTTGTTTGTTTTGAATTTCGACTCTATTAAGCCACAACTGTACTCCGTCCAGGTTGAAGCGATCGACATCAACAATAGAGTTCAATGCCTGAATTAGGTTGTAGCTCAATACCTCGGAGATATGCTGGAGTTCCTCGGGCACCAGAGCTTTTTCGCAGCAAACCTCTTCAAATACAAGCTGCCGCCGTCGCTGGACTTTTAGGTTTGAGATGGCGCAGATGGGTACTATTGCCCCATTGCCCGGGCGAGCTTTGGCAAATATCCGCACGCGATCGCTCCCTAGTAACTGAATTTCTAAATCTGTAAAAGAGAGGCGATCGCCATCGGGCAGGGCAATATCTTTCAGGCGCTTTTCTACTAAAGCTGCTTTTAAAGCTTGATTGACTCCTGCTTCGCTGAGAGTAACCTTAGCAACAGCTCGGGTCGGTTGTTTGAGGCGAATTTTGCCCTGGGGTACGGCAGTAAAATCTAGGGATACGGCATCGGTCTCAAACCAGAGTTCCTCTACGGGAAAGTCTCTGCGAATCACCAGACCTCGCCCTTTCATGCTCAGACTATCGATATTGCCAGCAAGTATTTGTGTGGCCCTCTGGAAGCCAATCTTTAGTTAGAGTCGATGCCCGCCATTATCCTGCGGGGCACCTCTCCTTCAGAACCGTGCATGCGACTTTCACCGCACACGGCTCCTAGTCTATCTATGGCCGTAGCCGTTGCTTATGTGATGGTAATGGTGACAGCTACTGTGTAAAGCTTCAAGGTTGTTTGGCTTCCAGTTATTATGGTTGCCGTCTCGGTGGTGTAATTCCACTTTGTCACCTGGCATGAAGGATAACCCACACGCTTCACATCTATGGTCTTGTCTTTTCAAGACTTTTGCGGTTGCACCATCGTAGAGCTTGCTGTTACGCTTACTCCAATACACCACGTCCCCATCATATGGAGAGCGTTCCCCTGCTACCATGACATGCTTGCATCCCGCCCATTTAACCGGCGGGAAAGCCCTGTCTAGTAGCGTCTTGGTAGTGTACCTGTTGTTGGATTTTTCTTTGTTAAAAACCACAAATGCTCTGGTCATTTGGCCGTGTAGTGTGTGGTTTGACATATCACAGTATTTGTGATAGTTTCTCCACCCTCTAACCACTGGGGCTAGTTTCTGAGCCTTGACTTTCGAGCCATAATTCGAGTTGTTAACTATGGATTTTACCTTGCCCCGGAAGGCTCGGTAATTATCTTTGGATGGAACACAGATAAACTTCCCATTGGGTTTTACCCGGAAATTCCATCCTAGGAAATCAAATCCATCTGTCGCGGCTGATACCGAAGTCTTTTTGAGATTTACTTCAAGCGTGCGTTCAGCTAAGAAAGCTTTTATATTGTCAAGTATTAAGGATGCGTTATCTCCTGGTTTTAGGAAAACCACCATGTCATCTGCATACCTCACACTAGGGTGAATTGCCTCTATGCCATCTAATGCAACATTCGCAAGGAGAGGAGAGATGACCCCACCTTGTGGGGTTCCTTGGTTGAGAAATTCTGGATTTACCCCAGCTTTTAGACACTTCCAAAGACCTGTCTTGACTGAGTTGGGCGCTATAACCCTGTCCATCATGGCAGCATGACTAATTCTGTCAAAGCACTTAGAGATGTCCAGTTCCAGAACCCTTTTACTTGCCCCGTTGACTTTGCTGCTGAGATTGTTGCAGATTTGTTTCTGACAATCCCAGGTTGAACGACCAGGGCGGAACCCATACGACCGGGCATGGAAAACCGCCTCATGGGCTGGTTCTATGGCTAGCTTTACTAGGCATTGCCATGCTCGGTCGGCGATGGTTGGAATTTTGAGCATACGCTTTGACCCATCCTTTTTGGGGATGGGCACCTGACGCAAGCCCTTATGTTCCCATTTAAGGTAGTTTCCTAGCAGGTTGTGCAATTCAAGCCTTTCGCCGAAGGTCAAGGCTGTTTTGCCGTCTATCCCTGCTGTCTTCTTCCCAGTATTTAACTGGGTTACTTGACGTATCGCAATCCACTTAGCCGAACGACTACTCAGAAGTAATTTTTGTAAGGACTTGGCTTTTGCCGTGTCTCCAACTCGAATAGCTTTCCAGATTCGCTTTTGCAGGCGGAAGACGTGCCGCTGGAATTTCTTCCAGGGTAGCGACTTCCAGATATCACTATGATTTGGTTTCATGTTCTATATCAGACTCTGCGCTTAGTTTCACTGTTCTGATAAACCGTCGGGAGTTTCCTCCGACATCCTACCCATCTTTCGGGAGTTGGCTCTACCCTGCCTACTCGGCCTTCGACTTGACCGAGACCTTTAGATGTTTTTATCCGTTCCGAGAGAGGTATTGTTTAGTTGACTTAGGAGCCTCCATTTTGCCCATCGGAATCTCAGGAGTTGCAGCTATTTGGATTGAAATGCTGCGAGACTTGCTCCGATTTAGTCTGGATTGTCCGGGGACTTACACATTCCAGCTAAGTCATTGGACACTTTTTCAGGAGGTTCGGTAATCTCTCCAACGATGTTCGGTTGAACATTCTATCAACTCCCCATTAGCCCCAGTGCGCCTATGTGCTTTAGCTCTGATTGGACCCTGTTACCAGCTTCGCTCTACCGTCCCGGGTATGGGTTGGTTCGGCGTGGTCAGGTAGGGATTCACGTCATCCTTAACGGGAGGGACTAGCTCATTGGCATCACCCTCATACGCTCTCTCAGTTACCCGCCCAGCGGCTAAAAGCCTGACTGGGACTGGACTCTAGCCTATGAATTCAGCTAGAAACGAACCGCACCATCCACTGACTCGCTCCTGGTGAAGAGCTGGCGAATGGCCTGACCGGCCGCCGCGTTTAGTACCTGCTCTGCCCAATCCGTATCGCCAGAGTTTGCCCAATCCATTAAGCCACCAAACATATTGATTATTCTTTTTAACTTTTATTAACATTTCTTAATGTAACATGGCATTGGGAATTGGGCATTCATAGCGGTCAGCGGTCAGCGGTCAGCAGTCAGCTAAAGGCATTGAGCAGTATAGACTCTATTTGTAGAGGTAGCACTGCGCACCACTATCTATATGTAGCGATCGTTCGGACGATTTGCGTAAGTCCTGGGGAATGGGGAATTGGGAATTGGGCAACCTCCGCTCCCTGGCAAGGCGGCGGCCCTTCAACTGCCAATCGATTGCCCCGCATCCCGAGACGGCTGGGTCGAGAAAAATTTTTTGCCAATTTGGAGAAAAAAAGCGCATAACTTTTCGAGCTTTCTCCCAAAGCATGTATATATATCAAGTCGCCGGAGGGCCAAGCAAAACAGCTAGCCTGCCGGGGGCGAAAACCTGCAATCTACCGCAAATCGCAGAAACCATGAAACTAAACCTGGTTCTGGAGTCGAACCAACAAAACTGGAGCCTCGAACCCAACCGCGACTACGTTGTTGGTAGGGGCTCTGACTGCGAGATTTGTTTGGCCGATGCTAGCAGTCTTAGCGATCGCCATCTCAAGTTCAGTTTTGAAGCAGAGACAAAAACTTGGCATATCTATAACCTCGACAGCAGTAATAGCACCTCAATTGGAGATCTCCAGATTGCCGACAGAGCCATAAATAGCTCCACTACCATAGTTCTGGGCGGCGAAATTGTGATGGTGGCAACACCAATAAACAGCGAACTCGCCGAGGAATCGTTTGCCGCCAACGCCCGACAGGCCAAGTCCCTCTTGGGTCGGTTCAATTTGCCCAAATGGCAGCAAGGGTTAATCGCAGGGGGCTCGGTGCTTGTTTTGGCCGTTGGGGTTCCCAAGATTTTTGATTGGGCTTCAGATTTTAACACTCTTCACCCAATCTACGACGAAAACAAATTCGGCTACATTAACCGATGGGGGGTGGCGATAGAACCCCAGTTTAATGCGGCAACGCAATTTTCAGAAGGATTAGCCGCAGTATTAGTGGGACAGAAATGGGGCTACATCAACGAAGCTGGAGATATGGTAATTAATCCCCAATTCGAGCCCCCTAGAGGTAGAGGGTCATTTGAGGGCTTTAGAGGCTTTTCTGAAGGACTGGCCTTAGTGAATGTAGGGAACAAATGGGGGTATATCAACAAAAAAGGCGAGTTTGCGATTAATCCTCAGTTTGATGGCGGCTCCAAGTTTTCTGAAGGGCTAGCAGCAGTATCGGTTAAGGGCGAATGGGGCTATATCGATAAAAGCGGCAAATTTGTCATCAATCCCCAGTTTAGTTATGGCGATCGCTTCTCGGACGGTCTAGCAGGAGTTCGGGTTGGCGGGAAAAGGTTTGGTTTCATAGACCCAAAAGGCAAGTTTGTCATCAATCCTCAGTTTGATAGCGGTTCTGATTTTTCAGAAGGACTGGCAGCAGTATCGGTTGATGGCAAATGGGGCTATGTAGATAAAAAAGGTAAGTTCGCGATTAATCCTCAGTTTGATAGAGCCTATTCTTTCTCGGAAGGACTAGCGCGAGTGAGAGTTGGTAACAAATGGGGCTATGTTGACCCAGGGGGCAAGATAGTCATCAATCCCCAGTTCGATATATCTGACTATCACAACGAAGAAGGAAGCTTCTCAGAAGGTTTAGCCGCAGTATCGATAGACCGCAAGCTGGGCTACATTAACAAAAAAGGCGAATTTGCGATTCCCAGAGAGTTTGACTATGCTGGCGAATTTCGCAACGGGCTAGCACAAGTAAGCAAGGAGGGTCAAAACTTCTATATCAATAAAAAGGGAAAAGCAGTTTGGAAGCAAACAGAAAAGCGCTAGTCTGTCTCTATATAATATAGCATTTCTCAAATATAGCGGTTCTCAAATTGATGGAAAGTGTCTGGGCGAAGCATCCCAAGATCAAAATCCCGGTTTTATAGCAGAGATGGTCAAGGGGGATGCTGTCGCCCCTACCCGATCGCTTATTACACTTATTTGAGAAATGCTATAAGTGTAATAAACGATCTGGTAGGGGCGACAGCATCCCTTGACGGTCTGGGCAATAGATACGAGAGTTATCGTATTGGGATGCTTCGCCCCAGGTATCTCACATTAATTTGAGAACCGCTATATGTCTGTTGCAGCGATTGCCTACCGATCGAGGCCGAGCGGGATTAGCATTTGTAAAAGTCAGCCCTTAAGAGCTTAGGTTGCTTAGCCGCGTTTTTAGGGGTTAGGCAACCTGCAAGATTAAAACGCTCCCAGGCCGAGGAACATTATGGCGATCGCGATCGAAGGTTAAACTCCAGTCAAATTACAGCTTTTTTCTCTAATTATGAATGCAAGCGACTTGCCAGATTTTTCTGAATACGGCTATGAAGTCATAAAACAACTGGGGTACAACCCCGGGGGCAGGGTGACGTATAAGGCAACGAACAACAGCACCTCGGAACTGGTTGCCATCAAGCAGTTTCAGTTTGCCACCGGCCAAAGCAACTGGTCCAGGAGCAAAGAAATCGAAAGCGAACTGGAAATGCTCAAGCTTCTCAACCATCCTGGCATTCCCCACTATATAGACGCCTTCACCTCGGATAACAGTGTTTGTCTGGTTCAGGAATACAAAAACGGCCAATCTCTTTCCAGCCGTCTTAGTTTTAGCGCCGATCGGATTAAGCAGATTGCAGCTTCTGTTTTAGAAATCCTGGCCTACCTGCAAGATCTTCACCCGCCAGTCATTCACAGGGACATTAAACCAGAACATATCCTAGTAGATGACGTAGATGGCAAGCTCCAGGTCTATATAGTTGATTTTGGCTTGGCCAAGATAGGGGGCAATGACTTAGCCACCACCAGTACAGTCATGGCGGGAACGCCAGGATTTATGCCTCCAGAGCAAATCTTGAACCGCCCCCTCACAGAAGCATCCGACTTGTACAGTCTGGGAGCAACTCTAATTTGCTTTCTGACGGACATACAATCTTCTGAAATGCACCAATTAGTTGATAGCAGTTTTCGCATCTCAATTAAGCGCCCCGTTCGGAAGAAATTCAGTCCCCAGTTTGTCAAGTGGCTGGAGAAAATGGTGCAACCGGATCGCAAAAAAAGATACGCGAACGCCAAGGTTGCACTAAAAAAGCTCAAAGCTCTGCCAATCTTACCTTCTTCTTCGTCCCCGAAGACGTTTATACTTCGATGGCTCGCTGCTTTGCTGCTAGCTGGATCTGTGCCAGTCGTGGGAATGAAGGTCGTCTTCGATATCGACGTAATCTTGGCGATCGGCTCTTTAATCAAGATTGTCAACTCATCAGACGATTCAGCAGTAAAGCCGACTACTGCCCCCGAGCAAACTCCTACACCGGAGCAAACTCCTACACCGGAGGCAATTCCTACACCGGAGGTAACTCCTACACCGGAGGTAACTCCTAAGCCGGAGGTAACTCCTACGCCGGAGGTAACTCCTACACCGGAGGTAACTCCTAAGCCGGAGGGAACTCCTACACCGGAGGCAACTCCTACGCCGGAGGCAATTCCTACCTTACCCGAACCATTGACGCCTGCTGCGCTTCCGGTTGAATTACTCGGGGAAGTCGAACCTAATAACTCTGTGGCTGATGCGAAAGAACTTCCGGCGATCGGTAAAACAGCAGGAAAGCTGACAATGCTCAATGCTGAAATTAATTCCGAGGGAGACCAAGACTGGTTCAGCCTTAATGCAGTTGCCGGACAAACCTATGTTGTAGAACTGTTCGACGTTGATAAGCGTTTGGGAACCAGTAGCGGGTCTGGTCTCTGTTCTAGATCTAGCTATTATGGGCTGGGTCTGGTGGTATCCGACCCGTCCACTGAAATTGTCAAAGAGTGCAAACCCAACGGCGCTGGCAACGTTCATCATCGGCTTCAGTTCAAAACCGGACTAGACGGGACTTATTATATCGGCGTAGTCCCGAATAATTCATCTGTCTATGGCAATTACAGCATCCGCTTGCTACCGAGGCACGACGAGTCTAAGGCAGCTTGGAACCCGAAAACTCAAGAACCAAACAATCGAGCTGTAAATTCTTACGAGATAGAACCGGGACTGGGGCTAGCCAGCAGCATCGAAGAACGCAATATTAGCTACAGCACCAATGCTCCCGATCGAGACTGGTATCATTTTGAAGGGGCAGCGGGAGAGACTTATGTTATAGAACTGTTTGACGTTGATAAGCGTTTGGGAACCAGTAGCGGGTCTGGCTTCTGTTCTGGAGGTAGTTACTATGGGCTGGGCTTGGTTGTATCAGATCCGTCTATCACTGAACTTAGCAGAGACTGCAGACCCAGCGGTGCTGGCAACGTGCATCACCGCGTTCAGTTTAAAGCTGGATTAGATGGAACTTATTATGTCGGGGTCGTACCGAATCAGCCCTCTCTCTCTGGGAATTACAAAATACGCTTGCTACCGAAGCATTACGATCGCGATCGGGATGCGCGAACCCACGAACCAAATAATCAAGCTGTCAATGCTTATCCCATCGAACCGGGAAAAGACAATGTTTTGGCCAGCAGTATTGAAGAACGAAATATCAGCTACAGCACCAACGCTCCCGACCGAGATTGGTATCGTTTTGACGGGGTAGCGGGGCAAGTTTATGTCGTAGAGCTGTTAGAGCTTGATAGCCGTTTGGCAACGAGTCGCGGGTCTGGCATCTGTTCTGGTTCTAGCTATTATGGGCTTGGTTTGGTGGTATCCGACCCGTCCAAAACCGAGCTAAAAAGACAATGCAGGCCGGAAGTTGACGGCATTCACAACCGCGTGGAGTTCAAAGCGGGATTAGACGGAATCCATTACATTGGCGTAATCCCCAATAGTCCATCTGCTGCTGGGACTTACAGTATCCGCGTGGTACCAAAGCTGACTAACTAGGTGGGCATGGGGAATTGGGCATAGCGAATTGGGCATGGGGCATTGGGCCCCAACGAAGATCTCAGGATAAACCCTTCGACTCCGCTCAGGATAAACCCTTCGACTCCGCTCAGGATAAACCCTTCGACTCCGCTCAGGATAAACCCTTCGACTCCGCTCAGGATAAACCCTTCGACTCCGCTCAGGATAAACCCTTCGACTCCGCTCAGGATAAACCCTTCGACTCCGCTCAGGATAAAATTGGGCATTGGGCATTGGGCATTGGGCATTGGGCAACTTGGCAATCCCCGCTCGCTCCCTGGCAAGGTGGCGGCTCTCCAACTTCCAATCGATTGCCCAGAAAAATTTTTTGCCAATTTGGAGAAAAAAAGCGCATAACTTTTCCAGCTTTCTCCTAAAGCATATGTATATATCAAGTCGCCGGAGGGCCAAGCTATGCAGGGAGGCAGCCGGAGAGGCAGCCGGAGAGCCAAAGGCTGCCTCCCAGACAGCAAGGGGCTAACTGGTCGAGTCTAAAACCAAAAGCGTTTTAGGTGAAATCAACCAAACCGAAGGTAATTCTAGGGGTGCTGCAATGTTTTCGATCGAGTCAACCAAACTGAAGGTAGTTTTAGGAATTCTGCTCGGTGGCGCAATCCTGGGCTGGGGCAGTGCAATGCGAGCAGAAGATGCCAAGGAGATATTCCAGCAAGTGGAGGCGGGAAACTGCCAAGGATCGACAGAAGTGACCTATCGCTCGCAACAACTAAGGTCGCCCGATGGCAATAGCTTGGCCTACTATAACGCGACACTCCGAAGGGTGGGACGCAGGGGCGATCGGCAAGGCGGCTCCTATTGCCAACCGCTTATGGGTAGAGAGACTCCCGTCAGAGAGCTGGTTGTTGAAAGCGGTACGAATACAAGACGCATTAGCCTAGACCCAACTAATGATGCTTACGTCATCAGCAATCCCATTTCTTTTTCCCCAGACAGCAGATATATAGTCATCGAAAGAGACATGGCTGGAAATGGTGGAGCGGGAGCGACAATTTATAATGTCTTGGATTCGCAAAATGGCTACCGCCGTTTATCAGTTTCCCCCTGTCGTAATGCGTTTTATGGTGTTTATAAAGGTTTCGTCTCTGCCTCGGAGATTCTTTTTTCATGTACCCTTGGCAGGGGAAGTTCCTCATGGGAAGTAGTTGACTTGCGGCGAGGCTCTACTCGGGAAGTCTCTCAGCAGTATGTCAACTCTGCTGGCAAGCCCCAGTCCTACGGTACGGTAGTTTCCGAACTAACAGTAGTCAAAAAACAAGTGTTTCCGCGTCGGTAGCGGGATGTCGCGGCCTTGAGACTGTAAGTACAGGGCCGCATATAGCTTTTCTCAAATAAGTGTAATGAACGATCTGGTAGGGGCGATAGCATCCCCGAGACTGTCTGGGGTGTAGAACGAGAGTTTTAGTATTGGGATGCTTCGCCCAGGTATCTCACATCAATTTGAGAACCGCTATAAGTCAAAAAGATAGTGACTGGTTGGCGAGGTAAATTATGCGTCGTTTTCGGTTATGGGCGATCGCCTTAATAAGTTTTATAGCTGTGACGGGGGGAGCGACTTTGAAAAAATCGCTCTCGCTCTCTTTATGCGGCCTACTTGGCTTCAACTCATTGGTTTGCTCTGCCAATTTCAGCGACGATCGGGCTAATGCCGCCATGCCTCCAGCTAGCAGGAACCTGACAACAGTTGTTGCCGCCAATGGGGATGCAAATAGCACCAATAGAAGAAACGAGGCTCTAACTTCAACTCCTGCTTGGTTGCCGGAGAATCCATTACCAGACGCGCCGCCAGCAGAACAGCCAACAATTGGGGATATTCCCCGCATCCGAAAACCGCAAGTAAACTTGAATCTTCAACAGACTTTGCCGACGGATTTCCGAGTTAGCAGCCAAATGCCCTTCAGTTCGGGGAAAAGGGAAATTGTGATGGTGTCGCCCTCAACGGGAAAGGAACAAAAATACACGGTAAATCTCCCTGGAGCCCGGTTTCAAATTTATGAAGCTGAGTTCAAGGATATAGGAGCTATAGATTCCAGCAACTTGACAGGGACAGCCCGCCAGGTTATAGAGACAACCGAACTTCAGAGCCTCAGTGAATTTAAACTCGATTTCCAGAATAACCAGCTTTCAGAGGTTATTCTGGCAGATGGCACTCGGGGCGAGTTCCGCCAAGGTCGAGCGGTCATCCAATCTCCCGACGGCCAACCCCTAGAAACTATCGAATTCTCGCAAGCGATCGGCACAGATGGCAGTTTGGCAGCCAGTCCCAAGTCGGCTGGCCAACAGGTTCGCCAACAAGAATGGCAGACAAGTGATTCGGCGGCAACCTTGGCTTCTTCGCCAAACTGTAGCAATACTGTCGGCTCGCTTCTGGGCAATTTAGCCGGGACTATGGCCACCCAGGGGAATCGACTGGCAGCTAGCAAAACTGAAAAAACAAGAATTGTTGGTTTGGCTTTGTCCTTTGCCTCTGGAGCCTTGAAAAATAATGCCAATTCCAGAGAGTCGCTACAAGAGGTGACTTGCGAAGCGCCGGTGCAATGCGATGAGAAGCGCGTGAGCGGAGGCAGCGAAATCAGGACGGATCTATTCCAAGTTCCCGCTGGCATAGATCGACAGGTGACTCTTGAATACGAGTTTTTTGAGATTCCCGATACTATAGAGCTGTATTACGATGGCAATCAGCTTTTTTCTGACGGGCCTAAATCCAGTCGGCATAGGAGAGCATTTACTTTACCCGATACTGCCGAATATGTAGGAGTGAAGTTGACGGGAAATACGAACCCCGATACTGAATGGTGGTATGTTGTTTCTTGCTCTGGAACTGCGATCGCGCAGTGCCATGACAATTATGCCGAACTTTCTCTGAACAATGAAGCGATCGTAGCCAATGAAACTCAAATCAATATTATATCTAGAGAAGAATGGCAGGCAAGAAAACCAATTAAAGACGATCCAAATCGCTCTTATGAAGCTTACACTGAACCGTTGAAAAGCGTTTTAGACACTATTGTTGTTCATCATGCAGGAGACAATCTTCTGGAAAGAAGGGATATTTGTATTGTTGGTCAAGAAATGCAGATAGTTCAAAACTATCATATGAAAGAAACGAACAGAGCTGACATTGGCTACCATTTTGGTATTGATATGGTGGGAAGAATTTATGAAGGACGTGACATTAAGATAAAGGGATCTCATGTCGCTCAAGGGAATACGGGAAAAATAGGAATCGTGTTGTTAGCAGATCTAGATGAAAGAATTGGTGATTTTGAAATAGAAGATGACTCTATAACATCAGAAATGGAAAATTCACTATTGCTATTGATTGAACATCTAAAATCAAAATATGATATTGAATATTTAGGAGGACACAGGGAGTTAAATCAGGACAGACAGTGTCCCGGAACTTTGACGATGGAACGCATGGAAGACTGGCGTAGCATAACAAAACTTAAAGATCCTAAACCAGTCAATTGAGCAAAAAATATCCAAATGACATTGCAGCAAAAATTTGAGAAAGCATTGCGATCGCAGGCAACAGCCCGACAAAACCATTAACTTTCAAATTTTGTAGTTTCGCCGAAAGAACCATGAAAAAAACGCACAAACTAAGCTCATTAGTTTTAGGTCTGCTTTTATTGCCCCTGCTGGAGGTAGGCTTCTCGTCGGAAAGAGCGATCGCCCATATCCTAGGCGATCGACAAGAAGTAGCCAGCGAAACCGACCCTACAGCGACTGATTCCGAAAACCCAGACGGCGAGACCGCAGCAGACCCCGAATTGGCCGCTCGCCTGGAAACTCTCGCCGAAGCAGACTTGCTCTATCTTCAAGGAGACCGAGCAGAAGCAGAAAAGCTTTATCGCCAAGTCAAAGAACCATTTCCCGAACAGGAGAGCAGCAAAGCTCTAGAACCCGTTTACGACCTAGAGCAATTCGACTCCCCTGCCGGTCGAGTATTCTGGCGCGAAGCTCAAGCGGGTTGGAACGGCGATCCGAAGCTAGAAAGCAGAATCTTTGTCCCCCTGAATATGCTGGTAGAGAACCACCCGGAATTCGTGCCCGCCCACGTGCTTCTGGCCGAAGCTCACCAGCATTACGATCGCCCGGAAGAAGCGCTGCAAGCCTTGGAGCGAGCGGCCAGTGTATTTCCCGACTCCCTGGAAGTGGTCAAAGCCCATGTTACAGCACTCGAAGAAAGCAAACAATATCTAGAAGCTTCCGTCGCCGCCCGCCAATTTGCCCTAGTCAACTCCGACCACCCAGAAGCCCCGGCTATGATGGAGATTGCCGACAAAAATCTTGGTGACTTCCAAAAATATGTCAAGCAACAGATGGTTGGCAAGGGGATATTGGGAACGGCAATTGGTGCCGGAAGTTGCGCCATCTTTGGTGGCTGCAGTACAGCCCGGGCTGTCGGCCAAGCGGTTGGTCTGGGAGCCTTGATGTTGCAAGGCGAATCGGGTTTGGGCAAACAACTGTCCGACTCATACAAACAACAGCTAGAACTGGTCGAGGATGAAGAGGTCTTAGAATATGTAAACAAAATCGGCTTCGCCTTGGCAGAGCTGATGGGTCGGGACTTTGAATACGAGTTTAACGTCGTTCGGGACGATACCATCAATGCCTTTGTCCTGCCTGGAGGTAAAGTATTTATCAATACTGGAGCCATTCTCAATACTAATTCGGAAGCAGAACTAGCAGGTCTTCTCGCTCACGAAATAGCCCATGCGGTTCTCTCTCACGGATTCGAGCAATTTGCGAGCAGCCAACTGAACAATAGCTTGGGTCAAGTCATAGATGGGGCTTTGGGTAATAAACTTCCCATTGGCAGCATCATTTCTACTCTAGTCAATTTAAAATACAGTCGGACTCACGAACGTCAGGCTGATGTAGTGGGGACTCGCGTTTTGGCGACTGCCGGATATGCCGCTGATGGCTTGCGGAATTTAATGGTTACTCTCGCAGAAAACCAAGGAAATTCTAGTCCCCCAGGTTTCTTGTCAACTCACCCCGCAAGCAAAGATCGCGTTGGCTATATTGAAGAGCTAATCGAGAGTAACGGTTACAACCGCTTTTCTTTTGAAGGAGTGGAAAAACACGCTGCTATCCAAGAACGGCTGAAATAAGCTGTTTTGTCAGCCAAGGGAATAACGCCATAATACCAAAGCCAGTTTATGCGGGGATGCCATAGCCCCGGCTCCCCGGCTCCCTTGCCCCTTGTCTCCCGTTCCTCTTGTCCCCTTCCCAGCCCGGTCGATAAGGTTTTTCCAATTTTGCGAAAAGGGGGCACAACTTTTCAAGACTTCTGCGAATACGCATATATATATAGGAGTTCGATCGCCGGAGAAGCAAGCAAAACAGCTACCCTGCCCTCGGGCGAAAACCTGCAATCTATAGCAAATCGCAGAAACCATGAAACTATATAGCAGTAAGCCGATTCTCCTTCGGAGACGCTGCGCGAACGGCCTTCAGCTTTCAGCCTTCAGTCAAAATCTTGCCAGTTTAGGCGATTGGTATTTTGTAACTGTCCCAACCTTAGTCCGTAGTGCTATATAACAAAGGAAAACTAGCATGAAATATCAGACTTTCTTTCTGGGATTATCCATCGCAACCATTACCGCCCTATAGCGGTAATGGTTGCGATGGCAGCAGGGGTCCGGGTCTGTAATATGCCCTGGCAAGGCGGCGGCTCTCCAAGTCGCGATCGATTGCCCCGCATCCCGAGACTGCTCGGTCGAGAAAAATTTTTTGGCCAATTTGGAGAAAAAAGCGCATAACTTTTCCAGCTTTCTCCCAAAGCATGTATATATATGCAAACTTTTAATAGGAGGAAGGCTGTTATGACTGCAATTGCCAAACTATCAATGGCCGCGATCGCAGCGGCGACTGTCGCTCTAGGAATCCAGGGAACTCTCCCGGCAAATGCTGTAGAAACGAGCGAGGTTCGGGAGCAGACCGCCATTCAAGCCAACGAGACGCCGGTACTCCTCGCCCAATTTGTTTGTTTGCCAGAAGGATCGGCGCTAGTGGAATTTTTCGAGACCGACAACTTTCAAGTGCTGATTTGCGAGAAGGGAGGACGGCTCTACTATCACGGTATTGAAAGGGGCGGGGAGCGTAGCGGCATCACTCTCCGCGCTTACTATGAAGAGGGCAGCGGCTATGTAGCTGAGAATGGAGAATACTCTTATGTCGTCAACAGCTCGACTCTGAGCATTTATGAGGGCAGCGTTTTGCTACAGCAAGACTTGGTTCACGACAGATAGACAAAGGAAGTGGGCATTGGGCATTGAATGAGTTTTGAGTTTTGAGTTTTGAGTTTTGAGTTTTGAGTTAGCGATTGAAAACTTAAAACTTAAAACTTAAAACTCAGAACTTTCCCCACTAGAGCATCTAGGAGATAAAGATACTGCACTATGAAATTATCCTCTATTGGAGCGAACGAGATAGGGCATTTATTGCCGAAGTCCCAGAATTACCCGGCTGTGCTGCCGATGGTGCGACATATCGGTAAGCAATTGAAAATGTAGAAACTATTATGGAAGAGTGGATAGAGACGGCTCGGGAACTCGGTCGTCCAATTCCCGAACCGAAAGGGCGCTTGATGTTTGCTTAGACCAATTCTTTATGAAGCTGCACGCAATAATAACCTTTATTCGCCGTTCGGGCGCTCGCCTGTCGAAGCCTGTTCTGAGCCGCAACGGACAGGCTTCGACAGGCGAG
>JAAHFN010000019.1 GCA_010672965.1 Oscillatoria sp. SIO1A7 | reverse complement strand
AGGGAGCGGCCCGGGAACGAAACCCAACGCAACAATTGGTATAGTTGGGTTTCGTTCCCGGGCCGCTCCCTACAGTCACACTTTTGAATTTTTAATTCCGCGCAGCTGCACTAGGCGGGCTCCAATAAAAATACTCCTTGCTGGAGGGTATTAGTGCAGGTTTTATCTAAAGCTCCTTCCGGGGTGAGGATTGGAGTTTCCAACAATTGCTTTAAAACTCCGGCAAATTGAACGGATAAATAAACCACACTTTTTTGGCTTGAATTATATGCGTCGTAGTTATTGCCTGCGGATATAATAATATCTTCAAGTTCGTTCAATACTGATGCCATTGACTCCGACAAACGGCGAATTACCTTATCGAACAAAGCAGCCGTTTTGTCGATCGCCCGCAGCACTGCGATCGCCTTTTCCATTTCCTCGACAGTCTTTTCTACCTCTGCTTCGTAGCTCAGGGCTTCGGCTAGATTTTTCTGGGCTTTCGCTGCCATAGCGATGCCGCCGACGGCTAGCACTGGTCCAGCTACAATGCCGCCCAAGACTGCCATGCCGCCCGCCATGCCAAGTCCCCCTGCTGCTAGGGACCCACCACCAAACCAGGCTAGGGTTGCGTTCGTGGCCGCCGCTCCGGTCAGAGAACCGATCGCCGTGCCAGTCGAGGCAGTGCCAAACATCATCGCTCCGCCGTAGCTGGCCATCCCTGCCAATGCCCCCGCTCCCGCAGCGCCAGCGCCGCCGACTATTACTTCGCCGGCCTTTAAGGACAGGTCTTTCATCTCCAGCAGATCGTTGCTGCCAAACTCCAAGGGATCTTTACTTCCGAGTCCCGCTCCCCCAGAGAGTTCTACACCTTTTAGCTTGCTGTAAAGCGTTACAAAGCGGCCTAAGTGCGAATGCCAAACTCTCAATTTAAGCTGGCCTAGTTTTTCTAAGGTTGCGCCGGTTGTTTGGCGGGCATTTTGTAGCTCCCGCTCTGCCGTTTCCAGAGCCGCTTGCGCTTCCCCCTGGATTTTCTTAGCACTCGAATTGCTGGAATTCGCATCTAGCCCTTGTTTGAGGCCAAACGCCCCAGCACCCACAGCGGCCGCACCGAGAATCACAGGTAAAACCATCTTGTTAATTTGAAAAAAATCATAGTAGGTCTCATTTGATTTTAGCAGACAGCACACCGTTGGGAATCGATCCCGAGGATATAGGTTAAAAACGATTTTGTATTTGGAGCGATCGCTATGTGCAATGCTTCCACTTACATTGGATCTCGAAGATTCCGTAGGACGGGCTTCCGAAAAGTCCGAAGCGCCAGGTAGGGACAGGCGGGACGCCCAGCCTACTTTGCGTAGGTTGGGTTGAGGAACGGATGCTGTTGGCGAAATACAAGTTAACGCTCGAAACCCTTATTTTGCCGTCGATAGCGTTACAAAACTACAAGACATTCCTTGACGGACCCAACGCAAAATCTACACTTTCAGCATGTTAAGAAATATTTCGCCAACAGCATCAGGAACGAAACCCAACAATAGCCAACAATAGCGTCTGTCCGAAGCGCCAGGTAGGGACTTTTCGGAAGCCCGTCCTACGCAGAGTAGGTTGGGCCCGGGAACGAAACCCAACAATAGCCAACAATAGCGTCTCAAAACTCAAAACTCTCAAGCTAAGAACTCTTAAGCTAAGAACTTATTCTTCCAAGCGAACCGTGGAGCCAATCAAATTTATAAAAGCATTGCCGAAATGCTGAATTTCCAGAAATCCGGCACGATCGGGAGCCGGCTTGTAGGCTCGAAAAGTTTTCATAATGCCCAGAGTTGCCGCGCTTTCCAAGGGTCCGACAAAACTCGTATCGCGGTCTAAAAAATAGGGCTGCCCCGCCCAGTAGGCCATTTGTCTAGCATTCAGAAAATAGCAACCAGAATGGGGATTATAGGTGCGGCGGAACAAAACCGGCTGTTCTAATATAAAGCCCTTTAGTTCGGGTTGCTCTGCCACGTTTTGGAATTGGGCAGTAGCTTCAGGAATTAAATCGCCATCAATGTAGGCTTTGCAAATTGGGTTTTGGGGCGATACTTCATAGCGGTTGGGCTGGAGCAGATTTAGATCGCCGGCTTGTTTGCTGAACCAACCTAACTTGATAAAAAACCAAGGGTCTCGCAAAACCAGGTCGTCTTCTAGGTAGCAGTAATAGTCATACTTACCCAAAGCATCTCGCAGCACTGCCTGACATTCAAAACCCAACATCATCGGTTCGGCGTTAGTGGCATGGTGAGTATAGAAATTAGCGGGTACTGGCAGTTTGGCGATCAGATGTCGGTCTTGAGTGGTGCAGACGACTATATCAATTTCGTAGGCTTGCCCCTGATTAGCTGGTTGGCCAAGGCATTGAGCAATATCAATCCAGCATTGAGACGAAGAATTAAAGGCTGCGCGCAAAGCACTCAAGCAATTGCTCAAGGCAATCAGGCGCGGGCGCGGGTCTTTACTAAGAGAGCCGTGCTTGCCGCTGCCTTCGGGATTAAAGTAATGGGCAATAGTAAATAAAATTTTCATGGCAATAGTTAGGGTGTAGGGTGTGGGGTGTGGGGTGTAGGGAAGAGTGAAAAGTGAACAGTGAAAAGTGAAAACAAAGTTAGGGTGTAGGGTGTGGGGTGTGGGGTGTAGGGAAGAGTGAAAAGTGAACAGTGAAAACAAGGCTCCGATTTACTCTTCACTTTTACCCACCCTACACCCCACACCCTACACCCCACACCCTAAAAAAGCTCGGGAACGCGATCGCGCAATTCCTGATTCAAGCGGGGCAAGTCGTCTAGCATTTGCAAATACCAATCTCGACGCTGGCGGTAATGTTGCGATAGCAAGCGGTTTTCGGCTACCCATTGGTAGGCATTCGCCGCAAGTCGCTGCCGCAGCTCGCGATTTTCAATCAATTCCGTTAGCTTTGCTTCAAATTCGTCTGGATCTCTATAAATCAAACCAGTCTCTCCGTCGGCAATCGAATCTTCGTAGGCGATGGGACTGGCGAGGACGGCGGCACCGTGACCGGCGCATTCGAGAAACTTGAGGTCGGACTTCATGCTATTGACGCGATTGGGAATCAGGGGCAGCAAGGCAATATTGCAAGCATACAGGATTTCGCGATATCTTTCTGGGGGACAAAAGGGCTCGAATTCTTTTGCTTCTATTTCCAGAGCGTCAAAGAATTTGCGATCGTGGATGACTCGCACGCGAACTAGGTCGGAGTTTTTAGCCAAAACTCGATTTAGCACTCGGTTTAGCGCCGGCATTATCGGCTGCCAATCTTGCTCTCGATTCAGCGCTCCAAAAAATATGGTTGCGGTGTCGCGATCGCCCAATTTCACTGGCGGCAGATAGGCAAGCTGGTTCCCAAAGACGGCGACATTAGGATTATGTTGCCGCAAATACTCTGCCAAAGGTTCCGTAGAAGTTTGGACGCAGTGACATCCTCGATAACTAAGAAACTTATTTAGCTCGTATTCGGGACGGCGCAAAGGATCGTCGTCGATTTCCGCCACGATTAGATAGCCCCGCTGCAACAGTTCTTGTAATTGAGCCAGCGATTTGGGATACTTCATAATAGAGCGCTGCCAGATAAATACTTTTTCTTCTCCAGCCATTGCCGCATTAGGATTGGCAGCTTTGACCTCGGAAAAAGTTCTGACTCCGGGGATAGTGGCGCTGAAACGGTCTGGCTCGTAAACTCGAACGCGATCGCAACCAGTCGGAGCGGCGAGCAAAGTTTGGATTAACAACCGTCGCGGCAGCTTCTCCGCTTTAATGGCGCGGACTATATATTCCCGAGCTACGGTTTTGGTTGCGAAAGTTTTGGGAGCGATCGCCAACCCTTGCACTATCGGCTGCATTATTTTCTGGAACTTTCCAAAAGCCTCAGTTTGACTGCCCAAAGTCTGAATCTCGTAAACCAGCAATCCCGCCCGGGCAAATAGCGCTTTAATCTCGTCGAGCAAAAAGTAATGTTGTTGAGTGGGAAGGGTGGGAAGGGTGGGAGGTGTGGGAAGGGTGGGAAGGGTGGGAGGTGTGGGAGGTGTGGGAGGAGTTGGAGAACTCTCCCCATCTCTCCCCATCTCTCCCCATCTCTCCCCATCTCCCCCCATCTCCCCCCATCTCCCCCCATCTCCTCGCAGCAGATTGACAATTCGGTGCCAATGTTGGGCGTTGGGAACGAGGGCGAGAACTTGGCCATTTTCCCGCAGCAATTCCTGCGATCGCGCTAGCAGTTTTTCTGGGTCGGCAACCTGGGATAGAATGCGATTAAAAACTATGCAATCCACCGATTTTTCTGCAATGGCGCTGCTGGCATCTTCCGACGAAGGTTTTGTCGCTAAAACTTCTACTGCATCGCCGACTATAACGCGATCGAGTTTTTCTTCAGCCAGCTTGGCTCGCTCTGGATTTCTTTCTATACCGATATATTCGCTATCGGGAGCTATACGCTTATACTCTTCTCCGGTATTGCCGGTGCCGCAGCCAATTTCCAGAATAACCTTGGCATCCGGTGGCAGAAGTTTCAGCAGTAGATTATTGTTGTCAATATTAGTCATTAGGGTGTGGTGTGTGGGGTGTGGGGTAGGGTGTTGGGTGTAGGGTGTAGGGTGTAGGGAAACTTCATCCTATTTTCGCGATCGCTTTCGGGAGCCGGAAAGTCTTACATTTAGGTGCTTTCAGGTTTCAAGCGGCAACGATCCCCGGATGTCACCAATTGGCGTGAAAAGTTTCAGAGTCAACACCCTAGGTGTGGGGTGTGGGGTGTGGGGTGTGGGGTGCTTCGGGAGACAAGGGGACAAGGAGACTAGGGGACAAGGAGAGCCGGGAAAGTTTTGAATTTTGACTTTTGACTTTTGACTTTTGACTTTCTATCGAGGTTGCTCTTTAATTTAAAACTTAAAACTCAAAACTTAAAACTATTTTCAATTCCCTACACCCTACACCCTTTCCTCGCCCAGGCGAGATCGAGGCTCTACAGCATAGCGATTTTTTCTACTTTGTAACCAATCTTGCAAATTGACTCCTGTTCTCTCCCTAAGATACTCGTAAGTTTCGATACCAATTTTTACCGTCCAACCGCCAGATACGCAAGCCCGTATAGCATTCGGCAAGTTGTCAGTTCGCAAGATTAGCATAACTGGTTTTAAATCCCTTTCTTGTAATTTAGCTCCGTACTGTTTGAATTTCTTCAAAGTTCCAGCATCTCCCGATCCAACTCTGTATTTGGTATCAATCGCATCATCCCCGATCGCCAAGTCGCAAAGCTCGTCGTTTCCTTCTCGAATCGCCTCCCTGAAATTATGGCATTTTTGCCTGCACAATTCTTTTACCAGCCTCTCCCAGCAACGTCCTAACTGCGTTCCCCAATATTGCTTATTGGCTGCCTTCATATCTTGAGTTAATCCAAAGACCAACATTAAATCGTCTATCTCTGAAGATTCCTCGCCAAAAACTTTTTCGGAAAACGCTTATACTCCTCCAGAATATCATCTAAAGAATTGTTGAATTCATTAGGATTCATCGGGCTTCTCCAATACTATGGTGGTATCGTGTTTAATCGTTCGCGCCCAATCGACATTTCTGGGAATATTCAATCTGCGATTTTTCAAGAGAATGTGAAAGCGCTCTTTTTCCCGAAACCCTAACTCGCAGGCTATTTCAGCCAGCAGCGAAGCAACTGGAATTTCTACTCCACAAATCCGACTCGCATCACCGATAGAAAAACAGTAATATCCCCCCGAACGCAAATGCGCCCAACTAGAAATAAAGTGGTTTCTCATATCTGTAAAATACTTATAGACCACTCGCGCTCTCAATTCGTTTTGACCTCTACTGGCTTTGTACTTCCTGCCGGTATAAATATCCTCTATTAAGCTATCTAGATAGCTATGCCCAGTCTTACCTAGCTCTTTACATTCTTTTCTGGGAATTCTTTCCGTTCCAATTTCCCTAGAATATAGCTCCAGTCTCTCGGCGTCATTTTTGACCAGTCCCAACCAATGAAGTTCAAATTTGGAAGCCCAGACATAATCGATCGCATTGATATAAGGAGGAGAGGTAGCGATCGCATCGCAGCGAAAAAGACCATCCAGGCTTTTAGCATCTCCCAAAGGCAATTCCTTAGCCTCGCCTCTAGATTTTTGCAAAAAAGGATACCACTCTACCGCAGCCTCTATAGCCTTATTAACGTAAAACTTAAAATATTCAAGCACATCCTCCCGAGACCTTTCGGGTATCTTCTCTATGTGAGGGCGACGAGCCGCAAGCAGCATCCCATCATTCATGTTTGAAGTTTTTCTCACGGTGGAGGCAAAAGCCAGCCAAAGCAAGGGCTGATTTCTCGGGCTAGCTTTGAGAATATAATGCTTAAGTAGTTCCAGTCCTTCTTGCACTGGTTTTTGGAACCAAAAATCTTTGTTGCTAAAATTTACCGTTGTTGGCGCATTGTCCCTACCTGCTGCATTGCCTATCGTCTTTGAGGCTGCCTCTAAAACCTCCTCCGGCGAAATCTCAGTTGTTTTAACTCGACAAATTAGACGACTAAGAGGGTGATAGTCCAGCCAATAAGCCGGACAGTTCTGTTGCAGCGCCTCAATAATCGTGGTTCCAGAGCCAGCAAACGGATCCAGGACAACTTTCGGCTCGCCGGCATACTTATGCAAAAACCAGCGGGGAATTTCTGGTATTGATTTGGCTGGCTGAAAGCCCAGAGCATAAATCCTCAGCGCTGGGTTTCTGGTAATAGAAATAAAAGTTCCATCTGCCAGGTCTAGAGGAATATCTCCTTGAATATGTCGGTAGGCAATTCGATCGCCTTCTACGGTTTGTGTCATAAGATCATTGGGCATTGGGAGTTGGGGAAAGGTTTTAATTTTGAGTTTTGAGTTTTAAGCTAAAGTCTCAAGCTAATATCAAATCCGGTAATTACCCATAAATCTCTTAGCGGCAGCCGAGTGGTGGCTGCCCCATACGGATTAGGGTAGGGCAGCCAGCGGCACTCGGCTGCCCTACAAATACTATACTATAACTGTTTAATCAATTTGATATAACTCAAAACTTAAAACTCAAAACTTAAAACTTTCCCTGATTCCCTACACCCCACACCCTACACCCGACACCCCACATTCAATTGGCATCAACCGTTTCAGAACCTGCTTGAGTACCATTGCCGTCCAGTCGATATCGGCTTGGGTGGTTTTGCGCCCGAGAGTCATGCGGATGGCAGCCGTCGCCTCTGTTTTGGAATATCCCATTGCTAGGAGTACGGGACTCGGATTGAGTTTGCCACTGCTACAAGCAGAACCAGAACTAACCGCAATTCCTGCCATATTCAATTGACGGACTAAAGTTCTGCCGCTAATCGGTTCGCCCCTGTCAGTATTGGCAAAATTGGCGAGGCAAAAGCTGACGTGGTGGGGCAAGCGGTGAAGCCGATCGCCTGTTGGCTGCAATCCCGGAGTATCTGCCAGTAAGTCGAATAAGCGATCGCGCAATTGAATTAAGCGAGGAGTTTCTGTTGCTATTTCTTGCGCTGCTAATTCTGCTGCAACGCCAAAACCGGCGATCGCGGGAACCGCTTGAGTGCCGGAGCGCAGACCCATTTCTTGACCCCCACCGGCCAGCAAGGGCACTAACTCTATTCCGGGGCGAATGTAGAGGGCTCCGGCTCCTTGAGGACCATAAATTTTGTGACTGGATAAGGAGAGCAAGTCAACGGGCACTTGCTCGACATCGAGGGGACATCGCCCTGCTACCTGTACGGCATCGGCGTGAAATAGCACTCCTCGCTCCCGAGCAATTTCTGCCAATCTCTGAATCGGTTGCAAAGTGCCTATCTCGCTTTGACCATAAATAATAGAGACTAAAACTGTATTTGCTTGGAAGGCGTTTTTTAAATCTATCGGATTAACTCTTCCCTGACGATTTACCGGCAAGCGAGTCACCTGCCAGCCCCATTTTTCTAGCAATTCTACCGGCCTTGCTATAGCAGAATGTTCGACGCTAGAAATAATCAGGTGCTGTGGCTTAGAGTATTGGCGAGCAACCCCCATTATGGCCCAATTGTCTGCCTCAGTTCCGCTAGCAGTGAAAACTATTGAACTCTCCGGTGCTTTTAACAATCCGGCTACTTGAGTTCTGGCCATTTCCACCATATATGCCGATCGCTGACCCCAATCGTGAATGCTCGAAGGATTGCCCCACTGGAGAGTAAGGGCTTCTTGCATAGCGGCGATCGCTTCGCTGCGAGATGGCGTAGTGGCGCTGTGATCCAGATAAATTTGCATGCTGTTTCGAGCAAAAGCCGGCTCGACGAAGCTACTTCTCTTCCAGGATATAGCGCCACTCGCCCTTAAGCCTACTTTCCCCTACGGATACCCAATTTCCTCCCGGGGCGTTTGCCAAACCCCCCGAGAGGAATCAAAAACAACGCCTTGCGAACCCTTCGCCAAAAAATTTCTGTAGGGGCGTAGGCGGAGCCTGCCCTTCGCAGGGCATATGCCATTCGCCTACGCCCTGCGGAGGGCATATGCCATTCGCCCGGGAGAACACCAAAGGGATACCAATTTCTGTAGGGGCGTTTGCCAAACGCCCCTACGGATACCAATCGCTCTAGTGGCGCGTCCAGCTTAAAATTGTGGCAAACTACCTCAATAGCCCCCCAATTTATCGGGGGGTTTGGGGGGATAGGCTGTCGCGGATCGAACCCACAATTTTAAGCGTCGCCTTGCCACTAGGGGAATGCTACTATAGCATTTCTCAAATTGATGTGAGGTTATCTGGGGCCCGCGCATCCCTGTAGGGAAATTCCCGTTTGGAGTGCCGTCGCCCCTACGCCCCTCAACCCGATCCGTTCATTACACTTATTTGAGAAACGCTATATTCCTTGCGGAACTAGATCTCCTCTTCTCTGGCGCTGACCTAGACGCCTACAGCCGATCGCTTTGTCGCTCCACCTTCTCGGTCTTAGGTTCCAAAACTGCCATCTAATAGGGGAGAAGACAATAAAAGTCGAGGAACTTGGCACCCGCTTGCCAAAATCTTCTCTATTGTAAAAATTGTTTTCCATACTCTCTATCTCTTATATATAGAGCGTTACTTTTTTTTAGCCGCCCGGTTTGCAGACATTGTAGTCTTCGTGGGACAAAACCTCTAGAGGAAGAGTGTTGCCATTATCATTGCGGCAAATCATTCGGTAATTTCTAGTCACCGGGATACTTATGATTTGACGATTGTGACGCAGGCGTTTGCCACCAAAATACCTATAATTTTGCTCGTTGCTTAATCCCATAATAATATTGCGAGCTTTCACCACTACATGGTCGGGGAGGGCTCTAAGATCTATCGGATCCTGCTCGAATGTGGCCTCCCACTCTTTCTTTTTCTGTCTTTTTTCATTTAAGGTGCGTTCTTGTCTTTCTATTGCTGCTTTTTGTTGTTCGCAGTAGTGGCATATTTTGCCGTATCCCTTGCGGCCGCAGCTAGGACATATTCTTTTTCTTCTTGGCATAGCTAATTTTGGTGGTGTCGGTTTGTACCCAGATACCTCCATATGCCCTGCTTGAAGACGGGGCTACTCTTCGATCGCCAAAATTTTCGGCTGTCCGGCACCTGCTAATAACCTCTAATTTTCAGGCGGCTGGGGGCTCTTGCACCAGGCAACTATTTTTGGGTTAGTCCCGCGACCGGGCTGTGCTTTTTCCGGTTACAAGTTTTTCCCATGACAAGTTTTTCCGGTTACAAGTCCTTCCGGTTACAAGTTTTTCCCATGACAAGTTTTCCCGTCACAAGTTTTTCCCGTCACAGTGAGATGCAGGCACACTGACCGCCAAACAAATATCGTGGCGGCGCTGGTAACACCCTGGCGCAGGGGACTCTGGAGAGAGCGATCGCTTGCGATTGCCTCTGGAAGCAACGCAGCGGACTTTACATTTTTTTTGCCAGCGGGCAGCTTTATCTCTAGAGAGTTATATAGTTTTGCCTACCTTGCTCTTTCACGAGTGACCCCTACTGCCAATCGCGGCAGTTCCTCATAAGCTCTTGGCAAGGATGCTAGGGAATTAAGACAGGAAAGACTCAGAGCCAGCAGGCTCCCGAACGGGTTTTTTCTAACTCTTCTGGAATATAGGTTTTTGAGTCTCCTGCTCTTAGCTATCCCTCTTGTCGAGCAATTCAGAGGTTCTTGAAACTCGTTTTGCCAGTTTTTTCTCTGGGCCGAGAGAGTTATTTTGACTCTTTCTCGGTCTTGTCTCCGGGACCATTGGCAGACCCTCATCCTTTCTCTGCCTTCTTTCAGGCTGGGTCTGGCACCCAGAGAATTGCGCAGAGGTACTTGGCCAGTTGCAAAGCTCTTGAGAGATACGTTCATTATTGGTTCCAAAAGAACACCGATTTCTTTTCTCAGCATACAATGGGAAGTGACTCGCGAATCGTGTTAAAATAAAAAAAACAACTATTTTATTTCGGCTTGAAGCCGAAGTAAAAATCCCTTTGAGGAGCCTAGCCTAATGCGGACCTTTTGCAAGGATGCGCCAAGCCAAAGGCTCCTAACTGTCGTGCGTATATTTATTAAATAGGATTTCTTAAATCCAGCTTCCAGCAAGCGATCTCCGTCCCGTTGGGCTTTCATCTACCCTTGCCACTTCACAGACGCATCTTTATATGGACTGTCCTGCTGGGACTCATTGCGATCGGCAGCCAAGGCTGTCGGTTACTTAGCAGCAATAGCAAACCAAAACTTCTGGCTCCCCTGCCCCAAGATCCTTTGGTGCAAGTCTATTTCAATCTCAATCAAGCGGCCGAGTATCGGGAGCCTTACCGAAAGCTAAAGCGAACTGGAGATGACTTGGAGCAGATATTAGTCAAGGCGATCTCCAGTGCTACCTCTACTGTTGATGTGGCGGTTCAGGAACTGCGCTTGCCTAAGATTGCAGCGGCATTAGTCGAGCGCCACTCTCAAGGAGTGAGAGTTAGAGTAATAGTAGAAAATACTTATAGCAGACCCTGGAGCGATCTAACGGCCGATGAAGTCGGCAAACTGGCCGGACGAGAATTATCCGGCTATCAAGAATTTCTATATCTAGCAGATAGCAACGGAGACGGCCAACTAAGCCAAGATGAAATAGACTCCTCCGATGCCTTAGTAATGTTGCGTAAGGCCGAAGTGCCCGTACTCGACGATACCGCTGATGGCTCTAAAGGTAGCGGTATAATGCATCACAAATTTGTAATTATTGATGGCAAAACTGCGATCGTGACTTCCGCTAACTTCACCACCAGCGGGATACATGGGGATTTTAAATCTGCCGAGAGCATGGGAAATGCCAACAATCTTATTAAGATAGAAAGCCCCGAACTGGCGACTATCTTTACTGAAGAGTTCGATATTCTCTGGGGCGACGGACCAGGAGGCAAGCGAGATAGCAAGTTTGGCATCCAAAAGCCCTATCGAGGAATGCAGCAAATCCAGGTGGGAAGCGGGACCATTGCCGTGCAGTTTGCAGCAACGGGTCGAAAGGTGCCTTGGGAAAATAGTGCCAATGGGGCGATCGCTCTTTTTTTGGCCAGAGCAAGGCAATCTATAGATCTGGCCTTGTTTGTATTTTCAGAACAACTTCTGGCAGATGAATTAGAAAATGCCCATCAAAGGGGGGTGCGGGTGCGATCGCTAATAGACCCCAGTTTTGCCTATCGCAGTTATAGCGAGGCTCTAGATATGCTCGGGGTTGCTCTGGCCGACAAGCGCTGTCGATATGAAGATGGCAACCGTCCTTGGGCCAATCCAATTGCCACGGTTGGCGTGCCCCAATTGCCACCGGGGGACAAACTGCATCATAAATTTGCTATTTTAGACTCGCAAGTAGTTATCGCCGGTTCTCTCAACTGGTCGAAGGCTGCGAATACCCAGAATGACGAAACAGTTTTAGCGATCGACAATCCCACTCTAGCCGCTCATTTTGTCCGCGAATTTGAAAGGCTTTACGATACTGCACAGTTAGGCATTCCGCCACATATCGATCGCAAAATAAAGCAGCAGCAAAAAAAATGCGATTAGGTTATTGAGCGAGGATGGAGGTTACAGCTAGTTTCTTAATCAATAGCGATTTGCCAATTCCCCGAAGGCGGCGGCTACCTTCTGCCAAACGATCGCATTTTGCTCGCGATCGATATGGCTGCGCGTATAGTCGAGCAATTTCTGGAGATAAACAGAATAGCGATCGCTTTCCCCAGGGTCGCGAAATTCCTCCGGTGCCTCGACGAGAAACTTTAAAAAATCTTCAAAAAACCATTGGGGAATAGGTGCATTTTCATACTTGACGGGCAACTGGTAAGCGTAGCGGTAGAGCAGGCCGACCAGGAAATGCTGAATATCTTTTTTGCGCCCGAAGCCTTGGCCAATGCGATCGGCAATATCGTTTGCAAATTGCTTTTCTGCTTCCGTGAGGGGTTCGTTTTTGATGCCGCTGCCCAGCAAAACTTTGTAGGCTTTACCGATTTGGCCAGAATAAGCCAACTCTAGGTGAATCTCCAATACTGAGAACCATCTATCGGCGAGAGTCTGGCGAGCTTGGCGGAGGAAAGCGATCGCCTCTGAGTCTGTGGGATCTTTTTGGTACGCCTGGGCGTAGCTGGCAATCTTTTGTGGCGACGGACCGGGTTTAATCAAAAACCGCTCTTTTATCCGCTCTGTGGCTTCTGCGGGCAGAAAAGTAGCGGCATATTCTCCTAAAGTTTTATCCAGAATAAATCTAACCAGGTCTTTGGTATTTTTCTCAGAATGGAAATTTTCCCAAGTATGCTGGCCGACATGGATGCGCAGCTTGGACAAAGTACGATTGACAAAGCCAATTTTGTAATGCCCCATAATCCGCAGCCACATATCCACATCCACAAACTGGCATAAGCGATCGTCAAATAAACCCACCTGCTGCCAAACTGCTTTTCTAATCAAAACGGTCGTGGGTTCGCCAATTTTATTAAATGGATCTTCGGCTAAATTCGGATCGGCGAGCAGAGTCAGGCCGGACTGAATTGGCTGCAAGCTAGTCCAGCCCTGGTGTAAATTGGCAATTTTCACAGAAGCCGCCAGACAAGCGCGATTGGACTTGGCGTTTTCCGATAGCAGAATGGCGCGAGGGGAGAAAACCAAACCAATTTCCTCGTCTTTCTCTGCCAGCTCCACCATCTCTGCCACGCAATTCGGCTCTAGCAAGTCATCCTGAAATAAAAATTTAACGTATTTGCCCTTAGCCTCAGATATGCAGAAATTCCAATTGCCCACCAAACCATAGTTGGGGTGAGCTATAACTCGAAAATCCCGAGGTGCTTGGTTTGGCAATTGGTTTGGCAATTTGCTTGACAATTGGTTTGGCAATTCTCTTGGTAATTCCCTTGAAAATTGGCTTTGGAAAGACTTGGCAATTTCTACAGTTCTGTCGGTCGAGCCATCATCGGCAATAATAATTTCAATATAGGGATAGGTTTGGGCGATCGCGCTCTGGATTGCTTCGGCAATATACTCTGCTCCGTTATAAGTCGGAATGCAAATACTGACTAAGGGCGTTAGTTGGGGTGTGGGGTGTGGGGTGTGGGGGGTGTGGGCTGTGGGGGAGAGAGGGAGACCGGGGGACCGGGGGATGGGGGAGTTTGGGGACTGGGGAACCGGGGGAGTTGGAGAGTGTCCCCTTGTCCCCTTGTCCGTCCTGAGCCGTTCGTTGGGTCCCCTTGTCCGTCCTGAGCCGGTCGTTGGGTCCCCTTGTCCGTCCTGAGCCGGTCGTTGGGTCTCCATCTCCCCTTGTCTCCTTGTCCCCCGTGCAATTAGCTCCAGTCGCTTGCTAATTTTGGGAGCGATCGCTTGTGGGCTAAGCAAAGAGCGAATATCCCGAGAAGCTCGCTCTCCTACTAGCTTCGCTCGGTCGTAGTTCTCGAAAACATAGCGCATTAAAAAGGAAGCATGTTCGATATTTGGCTCCGCCCAGAGATTGCCTTTTTTATACGGTCCATAATCCTCTGCGATCGCAGCTAGCTCGTAGCTGACCAAAAAGCTATTGCTGACATTCATAAACTCTGTATTAGAGGAATAGCCAGTGGCGATCGCTGGTTTGCCGTAGTACATCGCCTCTGCCATCGTCAAGCCAAATCCTTCCGATCGATGCAAGGATACATAAGAATCGCAACTATATAATAAAGCGTTAATCTCGTCTTTGGAGAGATAGCCATCTATAAATCTAATATTTTCGGCATTAGCCGCTAATTGGTATAGTTGCTGCCGCTGGGCTGGAAAGCGCTTGCTATTGGAAAACTTGATAATTAGCACTACATCCTGCGAATCGCCAAAAGCTTTTTTAAAAGCAGCTATAGTTGCCCCCGGGTTCTTGCGCTCGATGCGGCTATAAAAATCGAACATGAATAGAAAGATAAAGCGATCGCTCGGCAAGCCCAAGGCTTCTCGGCTCTGGGTGGGTACGGGCAGAGAAATACTGGGCGCAATCTTAATTACCGGAATCGGCGACACTAGAGAGATGGAGTCGGCACAATAGCTGCTATAAGTCCAAATTTCGTCAAAAACCGAGAATGCTGGCATCCATTCCGGCGGAAAGCTGGGCAGCTCCCAAGCCCAAAAGCCAATATTATATTTTCCTTTTATATAGCTGGTTCCTACCGATTTGAGAAAAGCCCTTACTTGGTCGGCATTCACCTGAATCAGATTGATGGGGTAGGGATTGTCTGGGGAAAAATAATTTTGATAAGTGCTATCTTGCTTGCGGTGGGGACTGCGGGTGAAATTATTGATAACAAAGGGAATTTTTCCCGCCTTAAGGGCTCTTATGTTAGCCCTGACTCCTTCTCCAATCCCAAATTCACCATTTACATAGCCAGCAATATTGATACCAAGGTTAAAACTCATCGGTTAGGTTTTTAATCAGAAATAGGACTTATGCTTTCCTGCAGGATCCAGTTATATAGCGTTTCTCCAATAAGTGTAATGAACGGATCGGGTTGAGGGGCGTAGGGGCGACAGCATCCCCAAGACTATCTCGGCACTCCAAACGGGAATTTCCCTACAGGGATGCGCGGGCCCCAGATAACCTCGCATCAATTTGAGAAATGCTATAAATATAGCGTTTGGTGCGCGGTGCGACACCCTACATACCGTGCGCGGTGCGGCACCCTACATACAGAGCCTTTGCGCAAGTCCTGAGAAAGTGACGCCGCCAGTCTTGGAGACAAGGAGACCGGGGGACCAGGGAGATGGTTTACTGGGGGACCAGAGAAACGGGAGCCGGGGGACACCATGACGCCATGAGAGTTGCATATATCTGCGATCGTCCGATTCTATTGTAGAATTGATAGGTCTAACTATCGAGTACCCTCGGGGAGATCTAGAAACTCCCATAGCCGTTGAGTTTGACATCGCCGCATTAGGGCAGTATATATAGCGTTTCTCAAATAAGCGTAATAAACGATCGCCTTGGGAAATGTAGGGGCGACAGCATCCCCGCTCTATATCTCTGCTGTAAAGCGGGTATTCTCATATTGGGATATTGCATCCCCCAGACACCTCACATCAATTTGAGAACCGCTATATCAGTCCGCTAGCAGTCTAAGGCTTTATGTCATAGGAGAATCCGAAAAGATGACAAATATCTTCTCATCAATTCCCGAAGATATCTCAACCGAGATCTTTGAGGATTTGCTCGTTCGCGACAGCTTCAGAATTGAAAAAATTCTGTCCAAAGGGCAGTCAATACAAGGAGATAACTGGTACGACCAGGAAGAAAATGAATGGGTTATTGTCTTGGATGGCTCGGGAGTTATTGTTTATGAAGATGGGAGCGAAGTCAAGCTCGCTAAAGGAGATTTCCTAAACATCCCAGCGCACGCCAAGCACAAGGTTAAGTTCGACGAGCCAAACAATGTCACTGTTTGGTTAGCAATATTTTATAAATAGGGAATTGGGAAGAGCGGAATTGGGAAGAGCGGAATTGGGCACAAAAGCGGTCAGCGTTCAGCGGTCAGCGTTCAGCTAAAGGCACAGAGCTGACCGCTGAGAGCTGAAAGCTAAGAGCTTTCTTGGGAATTGGAAATTGGGAATTGGGCAGAGAAATTGCGGATAAATTAACGGGACTCAAAGGTGAAATGACTTTAGATCTAAGCGTAGATTTTCCATCTAGTCTCCTGAAACTAATCCCCGCTGATGCCAAGACTATTGTGGAAGTCGGCTGCGGTACGGGTGCTACGGGGCAAGAGTACAAAAGGATTAATCCTCATTGTCAGTATATTGGCATTGAAACCGATCGCGAAAAAGCTGCGATCGCCGCCGCCCGACTCGATCGCGTTATTACCGTTTCTGACTTCGATAGTTTATCCCCAAACATTCTGGCAGAAGGGGTGTGGTCAAAACCCGTCGATCGTCATGGGATACCCCAGTCGGACGATCCCCCCAAACCCCTCTTAAAAAGGGGGGTTTGGGGGGGATCTTCTGCAACTACTTTTGACCACACGCTGGCAGACGAGACCAATCCAGAAATCCCCCGAGGAAAAGTAGATTGTCTTGTTTACAACAGCGTTCTATCTGAAGTTCCCGACCCGGGCAAACTACTCGAAGAGGGCATTTCTTGGCTTGAAGAGGAGGGGCAAGTTCTGGCCTTATTTGCTAACGGCCAATATTGGCAGCGAATTGTCCGCCTCATCCAAGGGCGATCGCAGGAAGCCAGAGCTAGTTTCGCCCAACTCCAGCAACAGGCTAAAAGCCTCAATCGGATTCAAGAAATTTTTGCTACAGCGGGTTTGCAAATCTACGAGATTCAGACTGTGGCAGATAAGAGCGAGGAAATCAAACTTCAATTTCAAAAGTTTCTACGCTTGATGGCAGGAGCGATAGATGCTATGGGAATCGACCGGGCTACTTTTGCCACCCAGACTAGCGCCCGAGAATATATCGTCCGCGCCACTCAGTCTCCGATTGCCCCGCGACGACTTTTAATCCAAACCAACCTGATGGGTTCCTGGCCGGTTTATCGGATTCGGACTATCGAACCCGATCGCTTTAGTCGCACTATTCCCGGCGTCCGTACCTTGGCTACAGTAAAATCTGCCGATTTAAGCATCGCTCTGCCCCAAGAAGAAAAAATTTTTATTTGGCAGCGCTCCATGCTCCAATATCCAGCAGATATTCCCAAGCTGAAAAGACTGCTAGAAAAAGGATATCTGATTGTGGCGGAAACCGATGACGATCCGCTCTGGCGTCCCGAATACGAGCGGGGCAAGTTTCTCAACTTCCGAGGCTGCCACTGCGTTCAGACTTCTACGGAACCTTTGGCCGAGTATTTGCGCCAACACAATCCTAATGTAGCGGTGTTCCCGAACCAAATTGCCTATTTGCCGCCGTCGCGATTCTCGCCTCTGGCTGCCCCAGAAACTAGCGATTTACAAAATAGCGACTTAAAAAATACTGTTACTTTATTCTTTGGAGCCTTTCGCCGAGAAGAAGACTGGCAACCAATTATGCCCGCGCTCAATAGAGTGCTAAAAGACTCCGGTAAAGCTAGGGGGTTTTCCTCGGAAGCTTTGCCCGAGGTTCGGGTGCGAGTCGTTTACGATAAGAAATTTTTTGATGCTTTGGCAACCGAAGCCAAAGAATTCGAGCCGTTGTGCGATCGAGAGCGTTATCTAGAAATCCTCAGTTCCTGCGATATTGCCCTGCTGCCGCTGAATCCGACCCGCTTTAATCGCATGAAATCCGACCTCAAGTTTCTAGAGTCTGCTGCTTGCGGCGCGGCCGTCCTAGCCAGTCCGACGGTGTACGAAGACTCGATTATAGAAGGAAAAACTGGTTTAATCTATCGGTCGGTTAACGATTTTGAAACCAAGCTACGAGAATTAATTGGCGATCGCCAACTGCACCAGTCTATCGCTACTAATGCTTGGCAATGGGTTGTGCAAAACCGCTTGCTCTCGCAACATTACCGCAAGCGCCGCGACTGGTATTTACAAATGCTCGACGAACTGCCACGGCTGAATCGGGAATTGCGCGATCGCGTTCCCGAGCTTTAGGGTGTAGGGTGTGGGGTATGGGGAAACAGAGATGGGGGAGGGTGGGGAGAGGGGGAGGATGGGGAGGAGAATATTCTGCGCCTTCTTCCCACACGGGAGCGTTTCACTTTTGTAAAAGTAGCCCAAAGAGGGCGAGAGTTTGTGTAGCCGCGCCAGCCGCCTGGGAGGCGGGGCTTACGCCCAAGGGGCGAGGCGGCGGGAGTGCAAAAGTGAAATGCTACCTCCCACACTTCCCACACCTCCCACACTTCCCACACCTCCCACCCTTCCCCTACACCCCACACCCGAGTTATTTTACGCCTCTTCAGCAGCGCGCAGAATCAAGCTGCGAGCCACGCTTTGGGTGCCGGTATGCCGAAAGTAGTCGGTACTCTGGTCGAGAAAAGCCGCCACAAAGTCCAAGCTATCATCGGAAAATTCTACAAAGCTACCGATGCTATCAAAAACTTTTTCCGGCGTTAAGCCTACAGAGCCAACTAAATTGCCCATCCAACCTTGAACTGCGCCGAAGGTGTTGCCGATGAAGCCAAATTTGTCGTCGCCGGGAATAAATTTTCCAATAGCTCCAAAGACGGGATTGCTTTCAAAAGCGCTCTCACCTTCGCCTTCGAGGGTTTCCTGTACTTTTTGCAGGAAGTCTGGACCCAGGGGAAGCAAGCCATCAATGCAAACTAAAGCGCCCATCCGCATCAGAGCAGCACCTTGATAGTTGTCGGCTAGCTTAGATACAAAATCTGCGGGGTTGAGTTCAATGCCGTTTATTTTGGAGTAGGCGATTAACTCGGCGACAATTTTCAAGCACAAGTCAACGGATTGAATAGTATCTGCCTTGGGCGTTAGTTTATTTAAAAAGCCTAGGAGACCGATTTTTTCGCCTACTTTGTTCGCCATTGCCGTCGCACCTAGGACTGCGTCAGCTTTATCGATGGTGTTATAAATCCAGATTGCTTGCTGGTAGCCGTTGTCTTCATCGTTATAAAGCTCGATCGCCTTACTGCGGATTGCCATAATCGCGTCGGCATCGCTTTGCCCGCTGATTGCTTCAATCGTCCTGTCGGCGCCAACGTAGTTTGTCCATTCTCCGGGCACGACAAAATCTAGGGCATTAAGCACCTTGACAGTTATGTTATCTTCTGGTAGTTTGTCGAGTAACTCAATAATGGAATCGCTCAAGATACACTCCTTTGTTTTATCTAGTTGCGTATTATTTAGTTCTTTGTTGTCAATTGCCTACAAAAAAGACAATTCACCATTGCTAATTTAACAGTTCTAATCGTTTTCGTCCACTAGGGCCATTACATTAGGAAATTATAAAGAAATTGGGAATTGGGAATTGGGCATGTTCGCATGTTCGCATGGGATTAAGTCTTGTGTGCCTTGCCGGTTGGGGCTGCGGTTGCGTGCTTTCCAAGAATTATATCAAATCCGGTTAAATACCCATACAAAAAATTTGCAATTACCCCGTAGGACAGGCTTCGGAGAAAATGTTGCAAAAAACTGACAAAATCTAGATGGGGATAGCTATTATTAAGTCCGCATCTACGAAATTCAAGCATCCAGAAAGTAGGGCAGGAAATGCTGGCAATTAGGGAGCGGGCAATTAGGAGTGGGCAATTAGGGTGATTATAGCGGTGGGCTAGCTCGGTATTTCTTGCGAGATTTGTAGAGCGATCGAAAGGAATTAGATGAGAACGAGAATTATTTCCAATTAAGCTAAATCTAACTAGCCTGAGAAACGACTGACGTAAGAGACGACTGGCTTAGAGACGATTGGCAAAGAGGCGACTGGCTGGCTTAAAGATAACTTGGTTAGGGACGCCTAAGACTACTTCTGCGCCCCGTCAAACAACGGACTCCGATAAATAATCTTTAAAGCTAGATCCATATTGACGCAGTTTCGCCAAGGCTGCATTCTGAATCCGGCGCACTCTTTCGGAACTCATATTTAGTTGTCGGCCGATTTTGGCATAGGATAGAGGTTTCTCGCCTCCCAGGCCGAATCGAAGCGTTAACACTTCTCTTTCTCTAGCCTTGAGTTTTCTTAGTAAAATCTCCAAGTCCATTTGCAACCAGCGCTCCGACCCATTGGTATTCTCGTCCTCTATCAAGTCTTGCAGCTCGGTGTTTTGGTTGTCTCCAATCCGGAGTTCTAGAGAAATTGGCTGCCTCTCCATTAATAGGTACTCTTGAATTTTCTCGGATTCTATTTCGACCTCCGTGCCAATTTCATCTAAAGTCGGATTGCGCCCTAGCTCTTGAGTCAGGTTCCTTTTAGCTCTCTTGATTTTGTTGAGTTTATCCTGGATGGGCAGGGGCAGGCGAATTGCTCCAGCTTGTTGGGCGATCGCTCGTCTCATAGCTTGGTTTATCCACCAGTAAGCATATGTCGAAAAGCGATACCCTAGGGTCGGGTCAAATTTTTCTACGGCCCGCACTAATCCCAAGGTTCCTTCTTGAATCAGATCCAAAAACTCCAGATTTTTGTTCTGATATTTTTTTGCTATTGTAATGACCAATCGCAAATTGGCCTCAATCATTTTTCTTTTCGCTCGCTCCCCTGCCTGCAAGCTCCGACGTAATTCTGATTCGCTCAGCTCAACTATTTCGCACCATTGTTTCTGGGTTAAATCGCAACTGAGTTCTTTTTCCCGGCTGTTGCGAGCTTCCATCAGCCTCATCATCTCCTGTACCTGCTTGCCGAGAACAATTTCTTGTTCTTGGTCGAGCAGGGGCACGCGACCAATTTCATGCAGATAAGTGCGAACTGTATCGGTTGAGACACCTGGGTGTTGTTTAAATTGCTTTGTATTTTGTCGGGTCATTTGCTTTTCTCGAACGTTTATATTGGTCCATTGCATAATACAAATTCATTATATAACTAAAGCCCGTTAGAAGTCAAGCAGAGCAATCCAGAAAAATCCGGATACTGGCCAAAGAAAAAGAATCCCGCAACTAGAGCGAAGAGAAGAGCGATACCAGGCAAGGAAAGGTTCGCTAGATATCTTGCTAAGGGAATAGATAGCTAGGGCAGGCGATCGCGCTGGGCTATTGTAGCTTCAAAGGCAATCAACTGTAGCATATTGCCAAGGAGGAGAGTAGCGGATTCCAAGAGTAACTCGCTTATCAGGTAAGGGCAGGGGCAATATCTCTACAGGGACGGGAAGCATTGGCAACATTTAGGACCCCATCGCCAGCCCCGATCGTGTGGGGAGTGTGGCAGGTGTGGGGAGTGTGGCAGGTGTGGGGAGTGAAAATTATCCCCCCTCTCCCCACACTCCCCACACTCCCCACACCTGCCCCGATTTCTCGGCAATACGCGATTGATTAAGGATTTCCCTTTCCCTAACTTCTTTTTCACTATAAAATCTTAAAATACTGTAAAATTCTATCGAGCCTGCATCCATCGATTTTTATCCATAACCCCAGAACCACTATGGCTATTGGCTACGTTGCCCTGGTCCTTCACGCGCATCTACCTTTCGTCCGACACCCTGAAAGTGACTATGTTTTGGAAGAAGAATGGCTTTATGAAGCCATTACGGAGACCTACATCCCTTTATTGAAGGTATTTGAAGGATTAAAGCGTGACGGCATAGACTTCAAAATTACTATGAGCATGACACCGCCTTTGGTGTCGATGCTGAGGGACCCACTGCTGCAAGAGCGTTATGACGAACATCTGGCCAAACTAGAAGAACTCGCCGAACTCGAAGCCGAGCATAACGAACATAATGGCCATATTCGCTACCTGGCGGAACATTATGCCACTGAGTTCAATGAAGCGCGGCAACTTTGGGAGAGCTATGATGGCGACCTGGTTGCAGCCTTTAAGAAATTCCAAGCAAGTAATAACCTGGAAATCATAACCTGCGGGGCTACTCACGGCTACTTGCCGCTGATGAAGATGTACCCCGAGGCGGTCTGGGCGCAAATCCAAGTGGCCTGCGAACATTACGAGGAAAATTTTGGCCGTCCGCCTAAAGGTATTTGGCTGCCAGAATGTGCCTATTATGAAGGACTGGAGCGAATGCTAGCAGATGCTGGCTTGCGCTACTTTCTTTCGGACGGTCACGGGATTCTCTATGCTCGTCCTCGCCCTCGTTTTGGCACCTACGCGCCAATCTTTACAGAAACTGGCGTTGCCGCGTTCGGTCGGGACCACGAATCGTCTCAACAGGTTTGGTCTTCTAAGGTGGGATATCCCGGCAATCCAGAATATCGGGAATTCTATAAAGATTTGGGGTGGGAAGCAGAGTACGAATATATCAAGCCGTACATCATGCCCAATGGCCAGCGCAAGAATACGGGTATAAAATACCACAAGATTACTGGTCGCGGACTGGGCTTGGGAGATAAACAGCTTTACGATCCCTACTGGGCCCGAGAGAAGTCAGCGGAACATGCCAGTAACTTCATGTTCAATCGCGAGCGCCAAGTGGAGCATCTCCAGGGCATTATGCAGCGAGCCCCAATTATAGTTTCACCCTACGATGCTGAGTTGTTCGGTCACTGGTGGTATGAGGGGCCGTGGTTTATTGATTACCTGTTCCGCAAGTCCTGGTACGACCAAGGTACTTATGAAATGACTCATTTGGCAGATTATCTGCGGGGCAATCCCAATCAGCAAGTCTGCCGCCCGTCTCAGTCGAGCTGGGGCTATAAGGGGTTCCACGAATATTGGCTCAACGAGACGAATGCCTGGATTTATCCCCATTTGCACAAAGCTAGCGAACGCATGATCCAATTGGGCAAACGAGAACCGGCAGACAAATTGGAATGGCGGGCTCTCAATCAAGCTGCGCGGGAAATACTCTTGGCGCAGTCTTCTGACTGGGCTTTTATTATGCGCACCGGAACGATGGTTCCTTATGCGGTACGGCGGACGCGATCGCACCTGATGCGCTTCTATAAACTCTACGAGGATATTAACAGCGGCAAAATAGACTCTGGCTGGCTGGAAAAAGTTGAGGAAATTGACAATATATTCCCCAGTATTAACTACCGCGTCTATAGACCTCTCTAAAAACTAGGAGCTAGTGCAGTAGCGCAGCAATGCGGAAATGTAGGAAATGTCTTTGTTTGGCGAGCCTTAATGGTTCGCTTTTGCATTTATCGATGGCGCGATCGCTCCCTTGTCCCGTGCTTTTGTTTTATAGCGCTAAGCACTCAGGGCGCGGACAATTGTAAAATCCAAAAGCGCCAGCCTTTGCCGCGCTCTTCGCTGAAAGCTAATTGCTGATTGTTATATCTATATTTAATGATATTTTTACTTGCCGCGATCGCCTTCTATGTTGCCCTGAATCTAGGGGCTAATGATGTCGCGAACTCAATGGGGACTTCTGTAGGTTCTAAGGCATTAAGCCTGAGACAAGCATTGGCGATCGCAGGGATATTGGAATTCGCCGGTGCCGCGATTTTTGGCAGCAGGGTTTCGGAAACTCTTGCTACTGGCGTTATTAACTCTGAAATGTTTGCCCCAGAGCCCGAGGTCTTGCTGGTGGGAATGGTCTCGGTAATGCTTGCTTGCGGTTTGTGGCTGCAAACCGCCACCAGTCGAGGCTGGCCAGTAGCCTCTTCTCATGCAATTGTCGGCGCTTTGGCTGGTTTTAGTTGGGTGGCAAAAGGAGCGATCGCCGTCGAATGGCAGGCGATCGGTCTAATCTCCGCAGCATGGGTAGTCACCCCATTAGTTAGCGGTCTAATTGCTGCTCTTATCTATAGTTTAGTCAAGCGCTGGATTCTGGAACACCCAGAACCAAAGCGACAGTTACAAGAGTGGATTCCCTGGTTGAGTAGCGCGCTGTTGGGGGTTTTTGGCACAATTGTCTTGCCCTCCGCGATCGCTCCCCTCAATACATGGCTATACCACCAATTCGCTCTAGCCATTCCCGTTCACAACCTGGCGATCGCTGTTGGAGCCGCCGCCACCATTTCTCTAACTCTAATTAGCTGGCGACAGTTGGATGGGGAATGGGCATCGGGCATCGGGCATCGGGCATCGGGCATTGGGGACAAGAGACAGGGGGACATGGGGACAGAGGGACAAGGAGACATGGGGACAGAGGAGCAGGGGAGTCCAATGCCTAATGCCCAGTCCCCAATGCTAATTACCCACCCCCCAACCCCCTCCAGGGAGGGGGAGGTTGCCCAATGCCCAATGCCCGATGCCCAATGCCCAATGCCCAATGCCCAATGCCCAATTCAAAACTCTCTGTTAGAATCGCAATTCGTCCGCTTCCAAATTCTCAGTGCTTGCTTTGTGGCTTTTGCACATGGATCGAATGATGTGGGAAATGCTGTGGCTCCTTTGGCAGCGATCGCCTATATTTTGCGAGAGAAAACCATTCCCCAAGGAGACTTTGCGATTCCTTTTTGGATTTTAGCCCTGGGCGGCGCTGGTATAGTCGCGGGCTTGGCCATCTGGGGCAAAAAAGTAATCAGCACTGTGGGCGAAGGCATAATCCCTCTAAAACCTAGTGGCGGATTCTGCGCCGAACTTGCCACCGCTACCACAGTCTTAATTGCTTCTCATCTCGGCTTGCCGGTCTCCACTTCTCACGCCCTAGTCGGCGGGGTCGTCGGCATTGGTTTAGTGCAAAATGCCAAATCTATCAAAATGCAAACTTTAAAATCCATCGCTTTAGCATGGCTGGTGACCCTGCCTGTTGCTGCTGTTTTGGGTGCCGGACTTTTTAGCTTAATGCGATCGCTTTTATAAGTGAAAACTGGAGTTTAGACTAATGAAAAATTGACCCAGCGCCCAGAGGATGTGTAGAAATATAGCGTTTCTCAAATAAGTGTAATACGGGAACCGTAGGGGCGACAGCATTCCCGAGACTTTTCGAGGCCGTAGAACGGTAACCCCCGTACTGGAATGCGCGGGCCCCAGACAACCTCACATCAATTTGAGAAACGCTATATTCACATCAATTTGAGAACCGCTATAGGTTGATGCTCATAGGTTCTTTCGCGGCAGAGTGACGCTTGGCCACTTCCGTCTGAATAACGGGCATAGGGAAAGTTGGGCTAAACAAAAAATATTACAAGTAACTAATAAAAAGTAATTAATTTAATAATTGCATTATTGAATTAATTTAATTAGTTATAGGCAGCTTGACGAAAAGCTTGGAGTTTGTTAGCGTTCATACAATATATAATAGAAGAGTCAATCTGTTATATCGCAATCTCAAATCCGTTTAAACAATTCCAGTATTTGTAGGGGCAGCCCCAGTGGCGGTGGCTGCCCGTTCTGCTTGTTCCGCTTGGGGCAGCCACCGCCACTCGGACTGCCCTTATGGAATTTGTGGCTGGATTAACCGGATTTGGTATGAATTACAGAATTGCTTTTGCGATCGACAAACCTTAATTACATATTGGATATGCGAAGAATTGATGCGATCGGAATTGGACTTGGAGTTTTTGTGGCTGGGGGCTTAATATATCTGCTCTTCCAAGGAGCTGGCCTAGATAGCGTATCGGCTGGTATTTGGAGTCAAGCTGTTTTAGTAGGTGGCTTAGTAGGATGGTTGCTGACTTATTTATTGCGAGCAATTTCAGGGCAGATGACTTTTCATCAGCAGGTGGAGGATTATAAAGAGGCGGTTTTAGAAAAACGCTTGGCAGAACTTACTCCCGAAGAACTCTCCGCAATACAGGCAGAACTAGAAACAGAAAAATCTGTAGCATCCGGGGCAGAAGCAAAAGAATAGAATAATAGAATATAATTATATTTGGTATGGCAGCATATTTATTTAATTGACCAAATAAATATGCCAGGGCTTACGCAGAGACATTATTTGTAGGGTGCCGCACCGCGCACCAAACGCTATATAGCGTTTCTGCGTCTAAATAAATAATTCGTGGAAACCTTTTATGGATCCCCTAGCGCCCCGATTAGGCCGGTAGGGGCGATCGCAACGCTCTCCCTTACGGTGCGCGGGGGGATTGCCCCAGACCCCACACAAGCGGGTGTGGGGTCTGGGGTCTGGGGTGTGGGGAAACTTCATACTACTGGACTGTCTAGCAAGAAAATTGTAGGGAGCGGCCCGGGAACGAAACAAGGGCGCAACGATTGGTATAGTTGGGTTTCACTCCGTTCAACCCAACCTACATTTACACTACGGTGTGGGGAAACTTCATACTACTTCCCAACCGCTTTCGGGAGCTGGAAAGCCCTACGGCAACAGAGGTTTCTGCTTTTCATCGTGACGATACGAGCGATGTCACGCCAAGTGGTGAAAAGCCTCAGAATCAACACCCTGCCCCAGACCCCACAGCCCACACCCTATATTGCATAATTCATTTAGGCTTGGTATGTTGCGGAAAATCAACCTATATAAAGTTTTATTAATTAGGGTTGACGTTTGGGAAATCGATGCTATAGTCATAAATAGGACACGAACAGATAGTATCTGACCAAGAACAAGAGGGAATAGGAGTTAGTGTCCTTCGACTCCAATCCACCCGCAACCTCTAGGTTGTGCAGCGTTCCCAAAAAGTGGTAAATCGGGTTTCTGACCCCGCCAAAAGCTAGAGTCTGGTAGAGACTATCGGAATGCGCCAGCAAAAGAAATTGCGGTTCTGGCAAACCTTAGTTGTTGTACAATCCTAAATTCACTAATCTTATCCTTACTTGTCTGAACTTGAATATAAAAAAAGGTCTAGTCGCCGCCGACTAGACCTTTCTCAATTTGGGAGTTTTAAGGAAGAGGCAGGGGGGGCAGAGGTAGGGTGTGGGGTGTAGGGTGTAGGGAGGAGGGGTGGGAGGGGTGGGAGGTGTGGGAAGGACTAGAAGTGAAAATTCTCCCCACAGTCCCCACAGTCCCCACAGTCCCCACAGTCCCCCTACGCCTCGATCTGCTGACTATTAAAATTTCCTTCCACAGGGGCAGTCGTGGAAACCATTGCCGCCTTTAACTGTTCGGGAACTACCGGAAAAGGAAGGCGATGGATGTCGGAATTGGGATTGCAGGCAATTTCTGCAGCGCGTTGCAAATCGCTTAGGGAAATATCGCCCAATCCTAAAGCTTCCAAAGTTTCTGGCAACCCGATTTCGGCATAAAACTTTAAAAGTTGCTGTCTTGCGGAGGCAGCCAATTTATTGCCCTGGAGCATTTCTTCAAGGCGCAATTGTACGAGAATGCCATAGGCAACTTTTTCCCCGTGCAAGGTGCGGTGTTCTGAGTCGATATGAGTTAAACCATTATGAACGGCATGGGCTGCTACCGTCCGGCATTGCGCGCCGCCGAGTCCCCCGATCGCCCCAGCAAGCAAAACTGTGGCATCCACTACGTCCTGCCAAACTTCGCTGCCCGGTTCTTCCAGAGCAGGGGCGGATTTTTGAAATAGAATATCTCGCAAAACTCTGGCTTGCTGTACGGCAGCGATGAGTAGAGTTTTTTGGGAGCTACCGCTGCTTATCGAGGCTTCATACCATTTGGCTATGGCATCTCCAATGCCTGAAACGAGAGTGCGTTGGGGAGCAGTGGCGATTAAGTCGTAGTCGAGAATTAGTAAATCGGGACATTTTTCCAGAGCAACGTCATATAGAAATGCTCCTTTGTCGGAATAAACGTTGGATAGAGCCGTCCATGCCGCGCAAGTAGCGCCGGAGGTGGGAATAGTAACGATCGCGAGATGGCATTTGTTAGCTATTAACTTGGCCGCATCTAGGGCTTTACCGCCGCCAGTGCCGATAATGAAGTCTGCTTGATGCTCGGCGATCGCTTTTTCTAAAGCAGCAATGCTCGCTTCGCTACAGTCGGGGCTAAGCACCGCTTGGCTCGCCGTCAGTTGCTGCTCTTCTAAAATCGGTTGCAAGTTCTTGGCCAGAAGTTTTCCAGAGCGATCGCCTCCTACAATTAATGGACGTCTGCCAAATACGGCGATCGCTTCTCCTGCCCGAGAAAGTATTCCAGAACCACGGATAACTCTGGCGGGAGATACGTTCAGAGCCGGAAACTCTATCTGTCTAGTTAAGGTTTCTGCTGAAGTCATAATATTAGCTATATACTGCAAAAAAATTGACTATTTCAATGCTTGTTGTAGGAGGCGCGCTAAGGGATTTCTAAATAAATACCTCTCCCTCGCTTCCTCGTAGGACGCCCGTCCTACGAATTGGGTAATTATATCAAATCCGGTTAAACATTCACAGTTTGTAGGGGTTCCCCGTGCCCGCCCCGGCCGCCTCAAACGCTCCCGGGGCGGGCACGGGGAACCCCTACGGAGTTTATTTATGGATCTGAAACCCAACAATAGCGTCAGTTTTGTTGGGTTTCGTTCCCGGGCCGCTCCCTACTACTTACTTTGGGTTAAGGCTGACCGCTGACAGCTAAAAGCTGACTGCTATAATCGGGTATGTCTCTAAATTTTTTTAGGACAATTCAACGAGAGCGATCGCCAATCCTTGTTTCATTTCTGGAGTCAGGTTCTCATTGGCGGTCAGTTGCTCTAACTGCTGGCGCAGTCCTTGAGGATTCAAGCGTTTTAGGGCGTGGATGGTATGGAGCCTCACGGCGGTATTGGCATCGGCCAACATATTAATAAGGGGGTCGATTGCTTCTTGCGAACCCAGATAGCCCAAGGCCAAAGCGATCTGTTGTTTCGTCTTAGCAAGCCGCATCGCTGCTGGCGGTTCTTCTAATTGCAAAAGACCGATCAAAATCTCAGTAGCTTTGGGTCTTAAGTCCTTATTTTCGATTCGTCCCAAAACCCGAATTGCTTCTGGCAAAGCTTCGGAGTCCGAGACCGGGTTCGGGCTGTCGAGCATAGCTCCTCGCAAATAGTCCAAAGCTTCTTTAGTTCCCATCCAGCCCAAGCTGCGGAGGACGCTCAACTGGAGGGGAACTGGGGTACTGGGGGATTGCAGAACCCGAGCTAGAGCAGCGGCAGCCCCTAGAGTTTGCAAGCGAGACAGAGCCAAGGCGGCTTGCTGGCAGACTTCTAAATTAAAATCCCAGAGCCTTTCTTCGAGCAGTTCCACTATATCTAGCTCTGGGGGCAGGGGCGACGAGGAACGAACGGCCCACAAGCCCAAGCCAATGGTGGCTTCTCGTCGGACTCCTGTAGCCAAGTCTTCTAGAGCGGCGACCAGAGCGGGCAGAATCTGCGGCTCATCAAAGTTAGCCAGGGCTTCAATGGCGGCGGCGCGGACCGATGGATCGGCGTCGCCAACTACGCTTAGCAGGGGATTTATGATTTCCCGGCGGCGAATCCGAGCCAGCGATCGCACTGCCAACAGGCGCGAGGACGGCTCGGCCAAGAGACTTTCTAGTCCTTTAATAGCGCGGAAGCCAATATGGGCGAGGGCATCCGCCGCCATTATGCTTAGTTCTTCGTCTTCGTCTGTTTCCAAAAGCTGGATTAGGGCTTGGACTGCTTCGGGGTCCTCGAACTCTCCCAGAATCCGCCCTGCAAACCAGCGCAGTTCGCTATCGGCTCGCTCGTCTTGGAGTATGGCCATTAGGGGAGCGATCGCTATCTGCCCCAAGCGAGGAAAAGTTTTAGCCGCATCCCATCGGGCTTGGAAGTCGCCGCCAATGAGAATTTTTAATGCTAAGTCGAGAATTTGTGGTAAATCAATAATGTCCTGACTCTGGGACTTATGGCCTTTACCACTGATATTGCCATTGCTAAAGGCGATCTCTTTTATAGAAGACGGACCATCCTCTGCTGGCTTTTCTAGAGCGCCGACCAGTTGTGTCAATAACTGGTTTAATTGCGACCAGTTTTCTTCTTGCACCGCCGCCCGAACTTGGTCTATTCGTTTCGATTTTGTTAAAAACATTTTTTTTCCTAATGCCATGAAAGCCCCCACCCAACACTAATCCCTATTCCACCTTAACCTTGGCGCGCTGGAGGGGCTAGAGTCATTATCCAATTTCTCAATTGCGATCGTGCGTCAATTGCATTTTTATAGCAGTAAGCGGTCAGCGGTCAGTTCTCAGCTCAGAAACTCCGCGCCAACAGCACAAGCGTTGCCGGTCAAAATTCAAAATTCAAAAATTCAAAATTCAAAATTCAAAATTCAAAATTCAAAAATTCAAAATTCAAAAGCTAAGGAATAGAGACTGCGAGCATTATCGCGCAAAATGGCGATCGCGACGGTTTCTACTTCTCCGGCAGTTAAGTCACCGTCGCAAACTGCTTGCTCCAAAACTCCTGCTAGTACCGATCGCCCCCACTTGGCGGCCAGATAATATAGTTCGGGAATTAAGTGAGCGTCGGAGGAATACATTATCTTGGCGATCGGTGCTACCTCCAGGAGCATTGCCAAAGTCGATCGCATTCCCGAAACGCTCAGGAAAGGCACGGCCAGACCGAAGTCTAGATAAACCCGCTCGTAAGCGGAAGCCAGATAGCTTGCTTCCCGGCTGAAGGGATAGGAGCCGTGAAGCAAAACAATAGGAGCTTGGCGATAGCGCGAGTCTTCTAGGATAGGGCGCAGGTGTAGGGGACTGGCCAGACGCAGGTCTAAGTCCCGGTCGCCAAATCCAGTATGAAATTGGACTGGTATTTTATGCTTGGCAGCGATTTCCAGCCCTTGCAAGACTAGAAAATCAATTAAAAACTTGTCCCTGAGATACAGGGGCTGTTCTGCCAAAGTCTTTTTAATTACATAAAAGCTAGAGGCAGCTTCCTGCTTCGGGACTGGCTCTATTTTCAAGCCACTCCGGTAAGCGGCAATACTTTTGAAAGCGACGACCCCGGGTGGCGGCGGGTCGATGGCGCTGCGAAACTCTTCTAGGAATTTATCAAAAGAGAGCGCTTGAGGAATCAGAGTTTCTGCTAGCTTTTCCAGACGCAAAACCCTATATGCGGGCAGTATTTTTTTGTGCCATTCTACGGGCAATATCTCGTTGGTTAGAAAGCCGTCGTCAAGAAAAACAGCCTCAAGATTGGCCTTGCTGAAGCAAAGCTCGCTCAGACTTTCCAAGCCCAAGTTTTCCCGCCGTGCCAGGATTGCTTGCTCCGTGGGGGAACAGTCTAGAAGCTCTGCAATGTCTCGAATGCTGCGACGATAGAATAGGGTCTCAGTAGCAAAGCGATCGCTCTGTCCCGACACCGAAAAAAACGCAGAATAAGGATAGCGAGCTAGCGCTTCTGGTTTCAGCAAATTATGAGCGTGCTGGTCTAGCGCCGGAATTTGCCAAAGCTCTTCAATTAATTTGGTGGATTTGACGGATAAATTGGCAGATAAGTTAGCAGACATCAAAAATTACACCCCTGTTTTAATTTGCACCGCCATATAGCACTAAGCGATCGGCAGTCAGCGGTCAGCTTTTAGCAATATAGCGGTAAGCAGTCAGCAGTCAGCGGTCAGCTCAGAAGCTAAGCTCTTCGGCGTATTGCTCTACTATTGCCGTTCCTATAGCGTTTCTCAAATAAGTGTAGTATGTGAAACTTAGGGGCGACAGCATCCCTCTTGATTATCTAGGCTGTAGAGCAGGAATTCCTGTACTCTCGTTGCTTCGCCCCAGATAACCTCCATCCATTTGAGAACCGCTATAGCTTTGGAATTATCCGCTCTCTTGATGTAATGTAGTGCTATAAATGCTATTGCAAATGCCTATGCTGTCAAGTCGCTGCGAATCCGAGATATAGCCTGTTTCAGTCCTTCGGCATGAATCCAGAAAGTATATCCGCCATAAATGATATTGCCCTTTGGATCTGCTAAAAACACATGGTCTATGCCAAAAGGATTTTTCCAAGTTCTGACTACTGTCTCGTCTCTAAGGGTAAAAATCGGTCGGGAGCTTTTGATATCTGTGGCAGAAGCATAGAGCATTCCCGGCACGCTATCCAAAATCTGAATTGCTTCCGAGGCGATCGCAGAGATAGACGACGTAAAGTTAGATTGATGGCCGTGGACTTGGGTAATTTCCCACTTCAGTTTATTTTTGAGTTCCTCGGAAGTAATCCATTCATCAATCTCAGCATCCAAAGTTTCTTTAGCAGTGCTTTTGGCTCGCTCTCGATAGATGGCAGTCAGCAAACTATCGAGATTTTCCTGAGTCAGATATTCGGCTATTAAGCCGGTCAATCCCAGAATGCCGACGCCGCCGAGTACCCCAGTCGGGCCGCCCAGGATAGCTAAAGCAGCGGCGATCGCGGCCATCCCAGTCAAGCCGGTACTAGCCATCGTAATAACCAGAATCGTCCCGGGCAGTCCCAAAGCGGCTACCTTCTTCACGACTTCATCCATCTGTTTTCTCCTTATATATAAGGTGTGGGGTGTGGGGTGTAGGGAATTGGGAATTGGGATTTAAGTTTTGAGTTCTTAGCTTGTGAGTTTTAAATTAAACAGGACTTATATCAAATCCGATTAAATGCTCGTAAAAAAATTTGGAATCCCGTAGGACGGGCGTCCCGCCTGTCCGTCCCGAGGCCTGGCGGACAGGCGGGACGCCCGTCCTACGCAAAAATTAACTTTTCTAGGTTGATTAAACGGATTTGATATTACGCAAAACTTAAAATTGACAACTCGGTCCCCAAGTCCCCAAGTCCCCAAGTCCCCAATTCCCCAATTCCCAATTCCCAATTCCCCATGCCCATGCGCAATTCCAATGTCTTTTTAAAGCTACCAACAGAAGACGGATAACTGCCATAAGTATAAATACCGTAGGACGGGCATCCCGCCTGTCCGCCCAACTTGCCGTAGGACGGGCGTCCCCCCTGTCCCCCCAGCCGTAGGACCGATACCCCTTGTCCATGTCCCAATTCCCAATTCCCGATTCCCAATTCCCCATTCCCGTTGTTTGCTACAATACGGAGCTTGCATAACTACAACCCTTGCTATAAGCAATAAGGAGACGCCCATTATGGCCCGGATGTACTACGACACTGATGCCAATTTAGACCTACTAGCTAAAAAAACCATTGCGATCGTTGGCTATGGTTCCCAAGGTCACGCCCATGCCCTTAACCTGAAAGATAGTGGCATGAATGTCATTGTAGGGCTGTATCCGGGTAGCAAGTCAGCGGCCAAAGCCAAAGAAGCCGGTTTGGAGGTAAAAAATGTTGCCGAAGCAACCGCTGCTGCTGACTGGATTATGATTTTGTTGCCTGACGAGGTGCAAAAGACCGTCTATAAGACTGAAATCGAGCCCAATCTAACAGAAGGCAAGGTTATCTCCTTTGCCCACGGCTTTAATATTCACTTCGGTCAGGTAGTGCCGCCGCCCACTGTAGATGTGGTTATGGTCGCGCCAAAAGGTCCCGGGCATTTAGTGCGGCGCACCTACGAACAGGGAGAAGGCGTTCCCTGCTTGTTTGCTATTTTCCAAGATGCCACGGGTCAAGCACGCGATCGCGCAATGGCTTATGCCAAAGGCATCGGTGGCACCCGCGCCGGTATTCTGGAAACCACTTTTCGCGAAGAAACGGAAACCGACCTTTTCGGAGAGCAGGTAGTTCTTTGTGGCGGGTTAACTGCTCTAATTAAATCTGGTTTTGAAACTCTGGTTGATGCCGGATATCAGCCGGAGTTAGCTTACTTTGAATGTCTCCATGAAGTTAAGCTAATTGTTGACTTGATTATCGAGGGCGGTCTGGCTCAAATGCGCGATAGTATCTCCAATACGGCGGAGTATGGGGATTATACGCGAGGTCCGCGCATTGTTAACGACGAAACCCGTGCCGAGATGAAGAAAATTCTCAAAGAAATTCAATCGGGTCAGTTTGCCCGGGAATTTGTCCTGGAAAACCAATCTGGCAAACCCGGATTTACTGCTATGCGCCGCAAAGAAGCCGAGCATTCCATTGAAGAAGTAGGTAAAGATTTGCGAGCTATGTTTAGCTGGCTAAAAAAAAGCTAACTATTGGCAGAAAGCAGGTGGATAGCTCTCACCTAGGGTGTACCTAGGGTGTGGGGTGTCGGGTGTCGGGTGTGGGGGAATTCCTGCTATTTTTCCCTATCGCTCTCGGGAGCCGGAAAGCCCTACGGTTAAGGGGTTTCGGGTTTTCGCTATTGACGAACCCGTCTCCTATAAAAACGATGAAACTCTTCCAGAGTATAGCAGTAAGGTTAGGGCACTTAAAATTTGCCAAAGCACTCGCATTGAGCAATGCTTGTGCTGAGTGCTGATAGCTGACTGCTTACTGCTATAAACACCCTAGCTCCCACCTGCTGGCCGGGAAGTAATAGCAGGTTCATTGTTCAACAGGTTGGGGTTTTTCTTCCCAATTCTCCTCTAAAGCACCGTCGCGCTTGTCTTTGGTTTTGGTGACCCAACCGGGAACTAATTTGCCACCGAAGTTTACTATGGTCGTGCGCGCCTTGACACTTCCGCTCTTCATCTCCTCTGGCAGAAATTCTACTTTATCGCCAAAACCAATATAAAGACTCCCTAGGAGAACAGAACCAACAATTAGAGCAGTTTTAAGCATAGTATTACCTCGATTGATTTTTAGCTTTTGGCTTTTAGCTTTTAGCTGTCAGCAGTCAGCGGTCAGCACTCAGCGGTCGGCGGGCAAGCAGTCAGCGGTCAGCGGTCAGCGGTCAGCGGTCAGCGGTCAGCGGTCAGCACTCAGCTTCAATTTCTTCTTGACAGACTATAGCGCTACGCCCAAGTCAAAAGTCAAAAGTAAAAAGTAGTCTCTGACGAAGTTTGAGCATTTATAAATGTCAAGCGCGTACTTTGCGTAGTGCTATACTAGCTCAGACCTGTTGGGCGAAGCGCCCTTCCCACAGGATAACCTCTTGGGCGATCGCGGCTGCCTCAGAGCAGATAGCACTAACCGCCTCAGAGCCTCAGACCTGAAAGCTAAAGCTCGCAGCTAAACCTCATAGCTAATAGCTTATCGCTGACAGCTTTAGTATTACACGCTAGCCCCCAGACTGCCAATAGCGGCCCCCAAAAAGTGAATAGTGAATAGTGAATAGTGAATAGTTGGGTTTCTTACTTCAATAGTCCGGACAGTTTTTAGGGGAACGGCTGAAACCCGCATTCTACCGTTGGCGATTGGGGTAATATGAGAGTCTGAAACCCGCATTCTACCGTTGCCATGAAAAAAATGTCCTAAGTATTGTTACTTTTCACTATTCACTTTTCACTATTCACTTTTCACTTTTCACTCTGGCTGTAGTCTTTTCGGGGGATATGGAAATGGCTGAAAGCCGCATTCTCTCTTGTCAAGCCCTTGTTTATTGAGAAAGATTTCTATTAAAAAGCCCCTGTTTTGCTATCCCCCGAAAACACTGTGTTACAATCCAGTCAGGGAAAGGGTTTCAGACCCCGGCCCTTTTGACTTTCCCAAAAGTCGAACTAATGAAAACCTTATAATGCTCAAAATCAATAACTCTTTCCACCCTTTTGACTTTCCCAAAAGTCGAACTAATGGAAACCAGCCGTCAGGCCGCCAGTGAGATTGTCAAAATTAACTTTTGACTTTCCCAAAAGTCGAGCTAATGGAAAACCGGGCAGGGTTGCCCGGTTTTTGTTCTTATCGGTGGAGCGAGGAGGTTGCAGAATGATAGCAGTCAGCCCGGTAAACAACCAAGGGATTATGGAGGCGGGAAGAGAAGCTCTCAGGGAAGCTTTGGGATCCGTGGGAATGATGCGATTTATCCATCAATTTTCCAACGGGAGCGGCGACTATACCAGAGATAGAGAGAAACTGCTGGCAGACATTACCCTGGACGAAATTGTCGAACTGGCCAAAGAGCAAGAGGATTTACCGCTTCGCCGATTTGAGAATGCGATCGATACTAGCAAGTTGACTCAGGGGCAGATTCGGCAAATGGGAATGGAGGCGCTCTTGAAAGCTCTCGGGCTGGCAGAAACGAAGCAATTTATTCAGTCTTTCGACCCAGAAGGTGGCAATTTTATCCGCGTCCGCGAGCCTTGGTTTGATGCGATGACTATGGAAGAAATATTTAAGTTAGAGATGAAAGAATGGAAGGCGACGCAAGGATATGATGAAGGTTAGAAACCCGGTTTTTCCAAAAAACCGGGTTTCTTTCGTTTCAAGCTTTGGGGCGAGAAACCCGGTTTTTCCAAAAAACCGGGTTTCTTTGGATTTGATATCACTATTCCCAATGCCCAATGCCCAATGCCCAATGCCCAATTACCAATGTTTAAATTACCAATATTTAAATTACCAAATCCGGTCGGTGCTGAATCCAAGGATTGGCTGCTTCTAGCTCCGCTGCAAGGGCAAAAAGAGTTGATTCGGCGGCGGGTCGTCCTACTAGCTGGACGCCGACGGGCAAACCAGATTCAAAACCAACGGGGAGAGCGATCGCCGGTTGGCCGGAAGCATTAAAAGGAGGACAGGGAGCCACCCAATTAATAATTTTTTCTAAGGTTTCTTCGGGACTGAGCGCCGCCCATTCTCCCACCCGGACAGCGGATTGCAGATAAACCGGCAGCACCAGAATGTCAAAGTTTTCAAAAAATGCCACCACTTCTCGGGCAGCAATCTGCATTTTCGATACTGCTTCTAAATACTTCCCGCTGGATACGGCATTGCCTCGCTCTAGGAGCCATTGGTTCATTGGCTCTAGGAGGGGAGCCGGTATGCCGGAGTAGTTGACGCTGGCTTGCCAAACGGTAATAAAAGGTTCTATTAAACCGCTGAAATCGGGACAGGCCGGTTTTACATAATGACCCAAACTGTCTAAGAGTTGCGCGGTATTTTCCACTGGTCGGGCGCAGGTAGAATCGGCTTCGCCTACTGGGGGTATTGCGGTGGAAAAAGCAATTCGCAAGCGATCGCTATTGCTATTAGTAGCAGAAGCTAAAAAGGAAGGATCCGGATCTGGGAGCCAGTAGGGGTCGCCGGTGACATAACCGGAAATAGCATCTAGCATCGCAGCAGCATCGGCGACGGTGCGAGCCAAGATCCCGTTAGTGGCAATACCGCTGAGGCAATCGCCCATAGGAGCGTAGGAAATGCGACCCCGAGACGGTTTGATGCCGACTAGGCCGCAGCAGAAAGCTGGACCGCGAACCGAACCGCCCCCGTCAGACCCTTGGGCGATCGCGCATAACCCAGCCGCCACTGCTGCTGCAGCGCCCCCGCTCGACCCGCCAGGGGTGTAGTCCGGGTTCCAGGGATTGCGAGCTGGCGGGAATCCTGGAGGTTCCGTATAGGGCAGGCTTCCTACCTGAGAAGTCGCAGTTTTGCCCAGAATCGTAAAACCTGCCTCCTTGATGCGGGTAACAATCCCGTCATCCCTTTCTTCTATTTTGTTTTGCAGGGCTGCCACGCCGGAGCATCGAGCAACTCCCGCTACTGGGTTGAGATCTTTAATCGCCGTGGGAACGCCAAAAAAAGGCGGCCGCTCCAAGGGGTCGCTTTTTGTTAGTTCTTCAGTTTTGGCTCTAGCATCTGCGATCGCCAGCTCGGCGCTAACAGTAAAATAACTGCCCAGCTTGCTGTTGTATTTTTCGATGCGATCGAGATAAAGCTGAGTTATTTCCAAAGGGGATATTTCTTTATTGCGGATTAGCCTTGCAAGTTCAAGAGCGGGAGCGAATGCAAGATTGGTTTGGTTCATATAAAATACCTTCACGCCTTCCCTATCTTATTGCTCCGATCTGCATCGGCCTTGCCTTGCGGTGGACAGTTTTTTCACTGTCATATTAAATTACGCTTAGGTTATTTCTGATAATAAAGATACCGATCGAACATCCCAACCCACCCCTAGCCCCTCCTGGGAGGGGAACCCACCCCAACCCCTCCCAGCATTTCACTTTTGCAAGGAGTAGGTTGGGTTGAGGAACGAAACCCAACAATAGCGCTACCGTTGGGTTTCGTTCCTCAACCCAACCTACCAGAGCGAAGAGCGATCGCATTACAAAACTGAAGTGTTACCCTTTATAATTTGCCCTAACCAAATGTGCTTAGTGCAATAAAAATTACCTTACCTTAGTGGACTCGAAGAGCGATAGCTAAGCAGTTTCCATCCATTCAATACATTGCTGGATCTGAAAACGCATAGTGTCTGAATCGGCATGATGGCGGCGACCGTGGCCGGGTAGCACCCATTCAAAAGAATAATCGGCTAGCTTGCGCATTGACTCAATCAGATCCGGCCAGGAATACCAGCAGTGATTGCGGAAAGCAATCAGGTGTCCATAGCGATACGACCAAGCTAGATGGTCGCCGCTAAAGAGAAAATTTTTATATAATAAAACTGTATGACCTTTGGTGTGACCGGGAACGGGGATAATTAGTAAATCTTTGGCTAGTTCTATCGGGACGTTGCCTTTGAGCTTAATTTCTACATCCCGAGTGCTACTGCTAATTTCGTCTTCGTGAAGAATGCGATCGCAGCCAAAATGGTCGCGAAACTTTTGATGGTCTGCCACATCATCCCGATGGGTGAGATAGAGATAGCGAATACCACCCATAGCTTCTATCCGCTTAACCAGGGGAGGGGCAAAGCGCGGTGAATCTACCATGATGTTGCCCTGCGATCGCATAATAAAATAACTGGCTGCGCCGAAGGAACTCTGGGAATGGTAGCCGCAATGAAAGACAGAATCGGTGATGGGAATAGGAAAACTCTCTTGAGCATTTTTGACATCTCGGGGCTTATCCACCGTACCAATAGAAGAAGTCGGGCAAGCCAGCAGCGCCTGCATGGCTGCCAATCGTTCTGCTTCGTCGGAGGGTTGATGATAAACCGCCGATAGTTCCCCAGCCCGCTCGAATATTGATGGAGCCATCCACCTACAGGTATCGCAATCAATACAGGTACTATCTACATAAAAATTCCCCGCTGCGTTTTCTGGCCGCCGCCGCGCAATCTGAGCCATAATTCTTCTCCCGATGACAAACTCGGTGTCGTGAGCTACAGTTTTAAGGATCGCAGGCAACAAAAATAGTCAATAGCACAGCGCGTCTTATATTTTTGCTTTTCCTATAACATCCCCCAAACTATGAAACCTAGAATAATCGTTTGCGGCTTGGGTCGCACTGGCTATAAAATTTTTTGCTTGCTCAGACAACAAGGTGCATTCGTAGTCGGCATAAGCGATCGCCCTATTCCTGGCGAAAGCACCGATGTGGTTATTGGCGAGCTTCGTTCCGCCTCCACCCTCTTAGCCGCAGGGATTCAAGAGGCCCACACTCTAACCTTGACCAACAATGACGATGCGACAAATTTAGAGATTTTGATGCAGGCTCGCATCCTTAATCCCAAAATTAGGATTATAAGTCGTCTTTTTAATACTAGCTTGGGCGATCGCCTGGATAGGACCCTGCTTGACCACACTAGCATGAGCGTCTCCGCCCTAGCGGCCCCGGTCTTTGCTTTCGCCGCTTTGGGCAATAAAGCGATCGGTCAATTGAGCCTATACAACAAGACTTGGCCGATTCACGAAGAATACATTGACGAGCAACATCCCTGGAACGGTCGCGAAATCAGCGACCTGTGGGCAGAGCCGACCCGGATGCTCATTTATTATCTGTCCGCTCGCCAAAAGATGGATTTAGTATCGGCGGTAGTACAAGGGCAGACCCTAGAAGCGGGCGATCGCCTGATTATCGCCACCCAGCCCCTGTCCCAGACCCAAAAACTTTCTTGGCGGCAAAAATTGCTGAAAACGCTAGCCAACTGGCGTCGCATCGAGCAGCACAGTCGTTCCACGGCGATGGTCGTCCTCGCCTTATTGCTAACTATTTTTGTTGCTACTCTAACTTATACCTGCATTAATCTAGAAACTTCCTTCGTCGATTCTCTCTATTTTTCTGTCGGCATGATTACCGGAGCGGGAGGCAACGAAAAAGTAGCCGAATCCGCCCCGCAGCTTATTAAAGTCTTCACTGCCATAATGATGCTGGTCGGAGCCGGAGTAATTGGCATCTGCTACGCCTTGCTCAACGATTTCATTCTCGGCACCCGCTTCCGACAGCTATTGAAGGCACCACCCATTCCCGACGGAGATCATTATATTGTCTGCGGTCTCGGCGGCATTGGCATTCAAACTATTAAACAACTTCGCGCTAATGGCTACGAAGTGGTGGCCATAGAACGGGACAAAAACTGTCGCTTTCTCAGCACCGCTCATGCTTTAAAAATTCCAGTCATTCAAGCGGATGCAACCATACCGGCTACCCTGGAATCTGCCAAAATAAAAACCTGTAAAGCCTTGCTAGCAGTGACTAGCAACGATACAATCAATTTGGAAATAGCTTTAAGTGCCAAAGGAATCGTGCCCAAGCTGGTAGTAGTGCGCAATCACGATCCGCATTTTGCCCTGATGGTGCAAAAAGTATTTGAGTTTGAATCCGTACTCAGTCCCACAGAAATCGCCGCTCCTTCCTTTGCCGCTGCCGCCCTAGGAGGAAGGATTTGCGGCAATGGCATGACCGGTGGTAATCTTTGGGTTGCCTTGGCTACTTTGATTACTCCTGCCCATCCCTTCTGCAACGATAGGGTCAAAGATGCCGCCATGAAATCCGACTTTGTTCCTTTATATATAGAGAACCACTCTTGCGCCATCCACGGTTGGGAATTGCTAGAATATCGCCTCGTCCCCGGCGATGTCTTGCATCTGACCATCCTCGCCAATCGCCTCGACCAACTCTGGCGAACGACCCCTAGCGAAGCTAACGAAGCGATCGTTGCTTCTAATTAAAATTGAATGGGGAATTGGGAATTGGGCATCGGGAATTGGGAATTGGGCATCGGGCATTGGGCATTGGGCATTGGGCATCGGGCATTGGGCATTGGGCATTGGGCATTGGGAGTGTGGGGAGTGTGGGGAGTGTGGGGAGCGTGAGGAGTGCGGGGATAATTTTCACTTCTAGTCCTTCCCACCCCTCCCACCCTTCCCACCCTTCCCCATCTCTCCAATGCCCAATGCCCAATTCCGCTCTTCCCAATTTTTGAAAAAAATTCATAAAATAAACAATGAAAACTGTTGTAATTACTGGAAGTTCGCGGGGCATCGGCTTGGGTCTTGCAGACGCATTTCTGAAATCTGGCTGTGCAGTTGCCATTAATGGTCGCACTGATGCCAGCCTTGAAACAGTCCTGGCCGCACTCTCGGCCAAGTATTCTCCCGAACGAGTATTAGCAGTTAAGGGCGATGTGGCTGAGTTCGAGCAAATGCAGGATCTCTGGAATAAAGCCAAACAAAGCTTTGGGCGCGTCGATATCTGGATTAACAATGCTGGCATTACTCAACCAAGAGTTCCAGTTTGGCAAATGACCCCCGAGCAAATAGAAGCGATAATTGATATTAACTTAACCGGCGCTATCTATGGGGCTAAAGCAGCTATCCCGGGAATGCTCGAACAGGGATTTGGGGCAATCTATAATATGGAAGGCTCCGGCAGCGACGGCGGCAAAATAATAAACTTGGCTCTCTACGGTACGAGTAAATGCGCCATCCGCTTCCTAACAGAATCATTAGTTTTAGAAACTAAAGGAATGCCAATTATAGTTGGGGCGCTTAGCCCGGGAATGGTTGTAACCGATTTGCTTGTAGGGCAATACGAGCGCGATTCTCAAGACTGGCAGCGGGTCAAGCGTATTTTTAACATTTTGGCAGATCGCGTCGAAACCGTAACCCCCTGGCTGGCGGTTCGCGTCCTAGCCAACCAGACTCATGGAGCGCGTATTGCTTGGCTGACTAAAAGCAAGGCGCTAGCTCGTTTTATAGCAGCGCCTTTTAGCAAGCGAGACTTATTCGCTACTAGCAAGGATTGAGCTAAATTTTATAGGACTTAGGCAAATTGTAGAGATGCACCCTAAGTTTAGGGGTCAACGGCCGTTGACCCCTACGGATGGTATTGGCTTTTCGAGTATGCGTAAGTCCTGTCTTAGAAAGATAGGGAATATAGCACTACGGATTCAGGGCGAATGCTATATGCCCTTCTCGGGGCAGGCGGAGCCTACGCCCCTACAAACAAGAACGTCCTAAACCTTCGTAAGTTGTGCAATATAACTGAATGATGCAAATAAATCAAAACTGCCTTGAAAGACCCTTATAACCAAGGCTTGCCAACTGTAATTATTGCTTGGATAGAGAGCTGTTCTCAGACCAATTCTTTATGAAGATGCAACAAATAAAGACCTTCCACCGTTCGGGCGATCGCTTGGTCTTTGTCCCAGTCCGAGGTATAGGCTTCGACAAGCGATCGCCCGAACGGCGAATTTGTTGCATCTTAATGCAGAAATAGTATCAATTGTCGATAGACTGTAGGCTATAGATTGTAGACTGTGGACTGTAGGCTGTGGACTGTAGGCTGTGGACTGTAGGCTGTGGGCTTAACTATCCCTGCTCATCCCTCCAATGCGAACATGCCCAATGCCCTTTTGCCCCATACCCATTTCCCCATTCCCCATTCCCGTGACATATCTTATAGCGGCTTCAGAAATTGGTCCCCTATTAGGGAATATTTGGATTGATGTTGCAGTATTGGTCTTGATGCTGGCGCTGTCAGCTTTTTTTTCCGGTGCGGAAACGGCCATAACCTCCTTAGACAACCTCAAGCTCAGAGCGCTGATAAAAGAACAGGGAGACCCAAAGCGCTTGTTTACCCTAGTTTTAGAAAATCGGACTCGCTTTATTACCACCCTGCTAATCGGCAATAACCTGATCAATAATTTTTCAGCGATTCTAACCGGAAATCTATTTGCGGTTTGGCTGGGGGATGCCGGTTTGGGGGTAGCGACCGCTGCGATTACCTTTCTATTGCTGATTTTTGGAGAAATCACTCCGAAGTCCCTGGCTATAGAAAATGCGGTGCCCTATTTTAAGATGGCAGTTCCCATCATCCATTGGCTCTCTAGGGCTTTGTCGTTCCTGGGCATAGTTCAGTTGCTTGAGAAAATTGCCCAGACGGTAATTAGCCTAGTACAGGGAAATGCTCGCCGCCCGGAGGAGTCTTTGAAGGACCTTCAACTAATGATTGAAATTCTGGGCGGTAGGGGCAAGTTAGACCTATATAAACATCAGCTTCTTAATAAAGCGCTTATGCTCGATAGCCTGAGCGCCCGAGAAGTGGTCAAGCCCCGAATAGAAATGCGGACCATTTCCCACGAAGCGACCCTCCCAGAGTTTGTAGAACTTTGTTTGGAAACTGGTTATTCCCGAATTCCGATTCAGGAAGAGTCAAAAGATCGGATTGTGGGGGTGGTTCACCTAAAGCGAGCGTTGCAGTATATGGGGGGCTTGAAATCGGACCTCAATACTGGCGAGTCTGCTGGAAAGTTTGCTCGGGCCAATCCAGAGACCACTAAGGTGACCGAGATTATGGATGAGCCGGTATATGTCCCTGAAACGAAGCGGATAGCAGATTTGCTTAAGGAAATGTTGCAGTTACGTTTGCATCTAGCAATCGTGGTGGACGAATATGGTGGGACCGTAGGACTGCTGACTTTGGAGGATATTCTAGAGGAGCTGGTGGGGGAAATCTATGATGAGAGCGACTATCCCTCGGGGAGAGTATCTAGGAAAAACGCTAGCAATTCCAAGGGCTCTGGCAGCCGTCGTCCTTCTGTAGCCGGGGATTCTGAGGCTCCGGGCAACCGCAGGCGATCGCCCCCTTCTTGATAGCTTTTTGGTAACTAGGGATGCCAGTTCAAAAAAAAAATAAAAAATTTTTCCAAAATGGTTGTCAATTTCCAAATTTCTCTGCTACTATACTTAACTGTGGACAAATGGGTCGATGCCCGAGTGGTTAATGGGGGCGGACTGTAAATCCGCTGGCTAAGCCTACGCTGGTTCGAATCCAGCTCGGCCCACCACAATTATCTTTTAGGGTGTAGGTTGTAGGGTGTAGCAACAAGCTAGTCTGCAATCTATAGACAAAAAACACCAAATACCGAAAAGTATCTTTTGGCCCGTGTAGCTCAGTGGTAGAGCACACCCTTGGTAAGGGTGAGGTCACGAGTTCAATCCTCGTCACGGGCTTTTGAAAAAAACTTTTAGTTTATAGCAGTCTGCTGGAGCTATATCGGCGATTAGCTGTCAGCAGTCAGCTATTTGTATGGGTTCTGCCATTTCGGATACCCCATAGAGCTTTATTTCTAATTACCAATATAGGAATAACGAATATAGGCTACGGGTAGGTGGCGATCGCTCTTTCTATTTTGAGGTAGGGGCTTTCCGGACGTAGGGCCGGAAAGCCCCTAGGTTTGTATAAAGGCGATCGCGTTGGTTACGCACCTTTGCGTCTTTGCAGGATCGCGATTAGCCGATCGCCAACAACTATAGGCTAATAGCTATCGGCTAATCGCTTTCTACGGGCGCGGCAGGACTCGAACCTGCGACAAGCGGATTAGAAGTCCGCTACTCTATCCGTCTGAGTTACGCGCCCAAACGTTGCTATCTAGGAGGCACCTTACTATTATAAGGGGGCCGTTTTGGAGAGGTAGGGACTGGAAAAATTGTCACTACCTCCGACATTGGTATATGGTATCAAAACAGGAGCCATTTTTGCCATCAAAAAGACTAGATTGCAAAAAAACAAGGTGACTAGGGGGTACACAAGGAGCAATTTAATGATAAATATACAGCGTGCATGGCAGATTATGAGGCATGAAGTAAGATAGGGTCAAGTCGAAACGAGCGATCGCACCCCTTGCAAAGACGCATTCGGCGCGATCGCTCCGTTCCCTATCCACTCGCTGGCTAACGACCAAACTATCGGTCGGGTCCCAGCCAAAAAAAACAAAAGCCCAAGGCTTGCCATAAGGACTCTTTCAGGCAGTGTCATGTTTATTCTGAAACGGCAGGATGTTGAAATCGCTGGTATTCAGCACCCCAAAACGGGTCAGCAGATTCCGATCCTAAAATATGAAGGGCAAAACTTTCGCTTGATTCAAGTGTTTAATGCGGCCCAAGCAGAAGAAGCCAAAGCATTCTGGCGGGATTTGACCGACAACCGTGGCAAAGCTTGCGTGCTGCTCGAAGAACCCGATCGATACAGCGTTTGGGGCAAAGTTAGACTAGAACAGATTGGAGAAGATTCTGGGAGCAGTAGTAGTAGCAGTAGCAGCGGAGCGACCTCGCCGTTGTTTACCCAAGCCTGCTTGTTACTGCTTCAAGCAGTGTACTTTGATATAGAAGACTTGCTGGGAACGAGGCAGGCTGGGACTTTTGTTAAAGAAATGACTCAGATATTCCAGAAGTGGAACTTTCCCCAAGCAGAATCAACTGGTGCTGTAAAACAGTTGATCGATATGGATCCTCTGACAGAATCGGTGCCAAATTGGCAAGAACACCATATCACCACATTGCTACAAGAATTGTATCAAATTGGCAAACAATACTTTGGCAATACAAGTTTTGCAGAAGGAGCTGTAGAGGTTTTGCAAGATATGCCCGCTGGAGAACGCAAGCAATTCATCGACTGGATGAATAAAAATCCTTTAGGGAAAATGTGGGGAGTGGTTTGAGGGGTCGTGGAAAGGTTAGGAACGGCGCGCTGCCGGCAAGAATGCTCGCAGTTCCCTTGAAGCGGTTCTCAAAAAGATAAAAATTGCAATTGCGTAGGAGCAAAAATGCAATTTGTTGCGCGCGAATCCGGCCAAATTTTCTCGGAATGCTGGGTCGAGCCAGTTATGCCTGTGGGAGTGCCTATGCCCAGAAGAAAGGAAAACATAACCAGATCTAAACCAATACTATCAGCTCAAACTCTGATTGTAAGCGGCATTGCCTGGGCAATAGTGGCTCTGTTGTTTTTTCTGCTATTTAGTAGCGTGATGGAACCAGCAACAGTGGCAAGCGAAGCACCAGCGCGGCCGCTGTGGTATTCGATAGGCACCTATATTTTTGTCTGGGTAGCGAACCTAGCAGCAAGCATACTTTGCTTGAGAAATTGGGGTTCTCCTCAAATTGTCAGCGGGCGATCGGTCTGGCTGGCTTTAGGGGTGGGAATGCTGTTTTATTTTATAGGTGACGTGTTATTTTTCACTTGGGAAATCGTTTGGAAACTGGAACCGGACGTGAGCCTGGGAGATGTCTGCTATCTACTAAGCTATATATGTCTTGGCTGGGGCATGATCTTAGCAGTTCTCTCAAAGCGAGTAAATCTGGAAAAATGGCAGTGGGGAGTATTGGGGGGTATAGCAGCTGCAGGTATTGCGTTAGCTGTCTGGCTATATATAGCTCCGGGTGCTGCTGATGTTGGCACCGTTGAAGGGGTTGTGGAAGAGGCTGCATCGACTGTCTCATCGGCGCCAGAGTGGATCCAGACCATAGACCAACAACTATCGGAATTTTCCGATCTAATCGGTTTGTTTTACGCTGTGGCAGATGTATTGCTGTTGATTATTGCCAGCGCTCTACTCCTAGCATTTTGGGGAGGACGCTTCTCGCAATCTTGGCAGATGATTGCAGCAGCTACATTTTCTCTATATATTGCCGATATGTGGTTTAAATATGCTGACAGCTATCTTGAAAACTACCAAAGTGGTTTCCTGTTGGAAGTATTTTGGGTTTTCAGTCCGATACTGTTTGGGATTGGTGCGGTATTAGAACATCGGATATCAACCCGAAACCGCTCTCGTCAGGGTAGGCGCAGGCGGGGTGGGGCAAGCGCTTAGCTTATAAAAACAGTTATAAAAATTGGCCGGGAATTAACGCTTGCGAGAATTGGCGATGAACTGTAGGACTGATTGCCGCAATTGCAAGACTATGCCCCCAAGCTCGAAGGGAAGATTAATAAGCAAGAGTCTATGAGGCGATCGCATTGGATAAGGATAAGGGGAGCAAGCAAATAACTATTGGCTTCTTCGCTAGATATTGTTAGGAAGCATATTGCTATTGCTTCAGCTCCATGCAAAAAAAAACGACACCTAAAAAAATAACATAAGAAGCGTCAGCGCTCGAACCTAGTGCCTTCTGGCTTTGTCAGTGGGGTATTTTAAGTTATGGCAAAATGCTGACGAGTAGCGAGTTATACGGATTGGAGATTGATATGAGTACGACCTCAGAAAAATTAAACAGTTCCCAAGGCATCCTAGCATCTCCTACCCTAATTCTTTGCGGGATGGTCTGGGCTACTCTCGCCCTATTGTTTTTCTTGGTTCCTAATATTACACAGCCAGGTAATGAAGATTTACCGATGTGGTATTCAATTGGCACCTATGTATTTGGCTGGATAGCCAATTTGACAGCGGGCATACTCTGCTTGAGGAATTGGCGTTCTAGCCAAATAATAAGCGGACGCACAGTATGGCTGGCGCTGGGGATAGGGATGCTATCTTATTTTGTAGGGGACTTGTTTTTTGCCAGTTGGGAACTGATTTGGAATTTAGAACCTGACGTCAGTCTGGGAGATGTTTGCTATATTATCAGCTATATCGGCCTAATTTGGGGCATGGTGCTGGCAGTTCTATCAAAGCGCGTGGATTTAAGAATTGGGGAGTGGGGAATATTGGCGGCGATCGCTGCAGTTGGGGTAGCTTTAGCCTTCTGGATTTCCGTCTCTCCAGATGGAGGGGCAGTGGAAGCAGCATCGGAAACCGCCGCGATCGCCGCCTCCGAAACTGTTTCTTCTTCAGCACCGGCTGCTATTTTGGCTCTGGACGATCTACTCTCGCAGTATGCAGATTATGTAGGGCTGTTGTATGTGGTACTAGACGTTTTCCTATTGATTGTACCCACCGCTCTGCTGCTGGCATTTTGGGGCGGACGTTTCTCGCAATCTTGGCAAATCATCGCAGCGGGTACATTTTCCCTCTATATTGCCGATATGTGGTTTAGGTACGCTGACGGCCGTCTAGAAAGCTACCAAAGCGGCAACCTCCTTGAAGTCTTTTGGGTTTTCACTCCCATTCTATTTGGTATAGCAGCAGTATTGGAATATCACATCTCAACTCGTCCTCGCCAAAGCCGGCGCAAGCGGCGCGTCGCTGCAACCGAGTCTTAATGATGGTATGAGTCCATTAAGGTGGCAGCTCGCAGCCCTGGTTGATGAAATTGCTGCCTAGATATTATGAAAAAAGGGTGTGTCTGAGGGATTATCCCCCAGACACGTTATTTTATAATTATAAGCTGCAGGTCTATGCTATAATCGCTACGAGCAAGGCAGCTATCCCCAAACAGAACAAAAAAAAGGCCCTACGGCAAAAAAACCTCCTATCTGATTCCCAAATCTGGGAAGCGATCGCCTTGAAGGAATGACCAAAAACCAAGGATCCTGTAAGATGGTTATTCTGAAAAGGGGCTGCAAAAAGAGCCCTGCAAAAAAATGGCCTTGTAAAAAAAAAGGCCCTGCAAAAAGAGCCTGGTAAAAAATGGCCTTGAAGAAATGGCATTGCAAAAATTGCGGTATCTTCCGATCGGCATGGGAAGCGATTGGACGATATTTAGCCATTACCCCGCCATTATGAGGAGGTTACAAACCTTGGCAAGAATTGTAGGCAAAAGATAAGGCCCAAACGGCTCTATAATAGAGCCAATATAAAGTATCTCCCATCCAAAATGCGGCATGAGTTCTCGAAAACTATCTGACTCTGACAAACAGGATATCCTGGAACTATATCGACAACCTGGAGAAACGACTTTAACCCTAGCCAGTCGCTATGGGGTTAGTAGCTCTACAATTAGCCGCATACTCAAAAGTAGTTTGTCGGGAGAAGAATACGAAAACCTCCTCCAGGAAAAGCGGGCCGGTCGCGTTCAGAGCAACTCCAGCGCAATAGTAGATAAGCCAAAGGCGGAAACTCCCGAACAACTAAGCTCTGCGACCGTAGAAAAAAGCTCGCCGACTTTAGAAAAAAGCGGCGGCGAAAGTGTCGGCCGCCGCAAGCGATCGCGGTCTTCTGTGGCTCCCTCCGAGGAAAAGGCAGTCGAAGAAAAGGTAGCTGAGGGAAAGGTAGCTGAGAAAAAAGTAGCCAGGGTCTCTCATACCCAACTAGAACTGCTAGATATCTCCGAGTATGAAGGGGATAGTAAAGAGGATCCATTAGAAGAGGGCTATAAAGCAGAAGCCAGCACTCTACATGAAATGCTTGGAGAAGACCTTCTCGATGAAGAAATCGACGAGGAGGATGACGAGGAGGATAGGGAGTATGAGGAGGATAGGGAGTATGAGGAGGATGAAGATGAGGATGACCTCGAACTCGGCAGACCCCCTATTCCCAGAAACACAGCCGTTAAAGTTTTACCCCTATCTCAAGCAGAGTTGCTGGGTCCGTGCTACTTAGTGGTAGATAGGGGGGCGGAATTGATTACCCGACCCCTAGGGGATTTTGGGGATCTCGGTAAAATCCCATCCATCGAGCAAAAGCAAAAGACTCTGCCTATTTTCGAGAATCATCGAGTAGCGCGACGCTTTTCTACCCGTAACCAGCGCGTAATTAAAATTCCCGATGGAGGGCTTTTCCTAAAGGTAGCTTTTTACCTCGAAGCAAAGGGAATAACCAGATTGCTAGTTGACGGTCAAGTCTATTCATTAGAATATTGATTAGCAATTAGCAACCCAATATAGTCGCTCTATTATTAAAGCAAGAAACCCGGTGCGCGTCAACGTTACCGGGTTTTTTAGTAAGCAGTCAGCTCTCAGGCGATCGGCAGTCAGCTTTTAGCAGATCGTTGCCGCTCGATCGCATTTTGAGAAGAGTATCGAGAAGCACAATCATATAAAAGGGCCGCAGATAAAAGTCTGGCAAAAAGCGCGATCGCACTTGCACGGCTCGGATTTACTATAGTAATTGCAAGATGACTGAGGACTCAAAGATGGCAAACCCACCCAAGATCCTAGCTTTTGCTGGTAGCGCCCGCGAAGCCTCTTGGAATAAACAATTGGTTAAAATAGCTGCTGCGGGAGCCAAGGCAGCCGGTGCAGAAGTCACCTATATAGATTTGCGGGACTTCCCCATGCCTATATTTGACGAAGACTTAGAAGCAAAAGGATTACCGGAGAATGTTCTAAAAATTAAAGCCTTAATGAAAGAACATCAAGGATTACTGATTGCTTGCCCCGAGTATAATAGCTCTATCTCTCCGCTGCTTAAAAATACGATAGATTGGGTATCTCGTCCCGACCCGGAAACGTCATCGGCGATCGCTACTTACTATAAAGATAAGGTAGCAGCTATTATGAGTACCTCTCCAGGAGCTTTGGGCGGTTTGCGGGGCTTAGTCCACGTCCGATCGATTCTAGGCAATATTGGCGTCATAGTATTACCAGATCAAAAAGCAATTCCCAAAGCATTTGAAGCATTTGATAGCGACGGACAATTAAAAGATACCAAGCAACAGCAAGCGATCGAGGCACTGGGCAGTAAGGTGGCCGAGGTTCTAAGCAAATTGAATTAGCAATAATAGAAAAAGAATTGGGGATGGGGCATGGGGCAATAACTGGGGTGTAGGGTGTAGGGTGTAGGGCTTTTAGCTTATTCTCCAAGCCGCCTTCTTATCCCTTCTTATCCCTACACCCTAGTTATTGCCTGAATAAAATAGAAAACAATATGACAGCGAATATGCGATCGGATTCAAGCCTACCTTATCTGGCCAGAATATATATTTACCCGATTAAATCTCTAGACTCGGTTGCGATCGCAGAATCCCGCTTGCTGCCGAGTGGCGCTCTAGAAAGCGATCGCCAGTTAGCCCTGTTTGATGAAAAGGGCAATTTTGTTAATGGCAAGCGCAATCCATTAGTCCACCGATTGCGATCGCAATTCGATAGCGAGCTGAAAATAGTTTCTCTCCAGATTGAAGGAACAGAAAAAACCGCTAAGTTTCATATCGATAGAGAACGCCCCGCTCTGGAAGGTTGGTTTAGCGATTATTTTGGCTTTCCAGTTCGGTTGGAGCAAAATACCTTAACTGGCTTTCCCGACGATAAAAAATCCCCCGGACCGACTGTTATTAGTACGGCAACTATTGAAGAAGTCGCTGGCTGGTTTCCTCCCTTGACTGTCGGCGAGATTCGGCTTCGGCTGCGGGCTAATCTGGAGATAGCAGGAGTGCCTGCCTTTTGGGAAGACAGACTATTTGCTAAAAGCGAGCGATCGCCGATACTATTGAAAATAGGAGAAGTTTGCTTTGAGGGGATAAATCCCTGTCAGCGCTGCATAGTGCCCACACGGGATTCTCGGACCGGAGAAGTTTATCCTAATTTCAAAAACATCTTCGTGCAATCTCGAAAAGAGTCTTTGCCTCCTTGGACAGAGCGCGATCGCTTCAATCATTTCTACAAATTGAGCGTCAATACTATAGCGCCCGATACTGGAGGCAATAGAACAGTCCAAGTTGGAGACAAAGTTCAGATTATTGGTCTTAGTGAACGAGGATATTAGTCCTATGAGCGAGACTAGCGCAAATAATAAAAATAAAAATAAACCCAGAAAAACATCTGCCTATCTCCAACTGATGGCAGTACATTGGGCAATGTCCTACTGCTATCTAATCCTATTTATGACTGGGACGGTGATGGCTAAATTGCCTAGGAGTATATGGATTAGAAACTCGATGTATGACTTTCACAAGCAACTGGGAGTCCTGGCGATCGCATTATTAATCGTAAGAATTTTTATTCTCCTGCGCGTGTCGTGGAAAAAATACACGCGACATTTGCCCAAATTCTCCAAAAAATGGATGCAAAAAGCGGCTCTGCACGGGACTCTGTATTTGTTTATGTTGGCTGTCCCCATCTCTGGCTTATTCTTTTCCAGCTCGTTCAAAAGCAATAACATCCGCTTTCTCGGCATGACCCTGCCCGACCTCTTTCCTCAGAATTCAGACTTAGTCGGTTTGGGCAGAAACCTGCATTTCTGGTTTTCCTATACCTTTGCCGCCTTTATCGCTCTCCATATTATAGACCAATGGAAAGTAGTGCGTTCTATTTGGCGGCAACTTTGGAAGCGGCGCGGGAATTTGGCATAAGAGAATTAGGGTGTGGCGGTAGGGTGTAGGGTGCTCTTGTGTGGGGTGTGGCGGTAGGAAAGAGAGGGGAAGTTTGGGAAGAAACCTTGCAAAATATTATCCCCTCTCTCCCTCATCTCTCTCGCCTAGTCGGCTCAATGCCCGATGCCCCATGCCCAATGCCCAACTCTTTGTTGACATTAGTATCTTTTTGGTAAGTAGCTTACTTTTTTGTATGTACTTGACATCTCATTGGTACAGGATGTAAAGTGGATACAGAAGAAGCAAATTGCCATAATGGAGAAAAAAACTATGAGCTTAACGGCGAAGCAAAAAAAAGTAATTACGATTCGTCCATCTCAGGAAAGAGGTCATGCCAATTATGGCTGGCTCAATTCTTACCACAGTTTTTCCTTTGCTAACTATTACGACCCCGCCCATATGGGATACCGAAGCTTGCGGGTAATTAATGAAGATAGAATTAAAGGAGGTAGGGGATTCGGGAGGCATTCCCATAGAGATATGGAGATTATTTCCTATGTGCTAGAGGGAGCCCTGGAACATAAAGATACAATCGGCAATACCGCCTTGATTAAGCCGGGAGAAGTACAAAGGATGAGCGCGGGTACGGGAATTGCCCATAGCGAGTACAATTATTCGGCAACGGAAAATGCCCATTTTCTGCAAATCTGGATTATGCCCGACCGCAGGGGTTTGGCTCCTAGCTACGAGCAGACGTTTTTCCCAGAAGCGGACAAATCCAATCGCCTCCGGGTAATAGTTTCTCCCGACGGACGGGATGGCTCGGTGACAATTCATCAAGATGCCTATATTTATGTGACTAATCTCGATGCCGGTAAATCCGTAGTTTATTCAGCTAGGGGCGATCGCTACCTCTGGGTGCAAGTAACGCGGGGTCGCCTAAACCTTGACGATCGCCTGCTTGTGGCCGGGGACGGAGTCGCTGTCAGTCAAGCCGAATCAATTGAGTTAGCGGCGATCGATAATTCAGAAATACTCTTGTTTGATTTAGCTTAAACGCTCAACCGCTCTATTTGTAGGGTGCCGCACCGCGCACCAAAGGCTAAATAAATATTTCAAGCCGGTATTCGCCCTCTTCCTTGCCCCTAAGCTGTCCGTTCCCTGGATCCATAGTGCTATAAATGCGTATCTCTTTGGGGTGGGGGAAGCGATCGCCCATCAAATCAGCCATAAATAAGCCCATTAATATGTGGTAGAATATCGGTTGTCCATCGATATCCCAATCAAAATCTGGCAACTATGTATCCGAATAAAGTCCCAGACGTCGTTTTTAAAACCAGGGTTCGCGACGAATCGGTGGAAGGACCAAATCCTTTCCGCTGGCAAGACCGCACGACCGAGGAGCTGTTTGGCGGCAAACGGGTCGTTTTGTTTGCCCTTCCTGGGGCCTTTACTCCTACCTGTTCTTCAACCCATCTCCCCGGGTATGAAAAAAACTATGACGACATCAAAGCCCTTGGGGTTGATGATGTAATCTGCCTCTCGGTTAATGATGCCTTTGTTATGTTTCAATGGGGCAAACAGCAAGGGGTTCAAAATGTGTTCCTTCTGCCCGATGGATCCGGAGAGTTTACTCGCAAAATGGGGATGCTGGTTGCCAAAGACAATCTCGGCTTTGGACTGCGATCGTGGCGCTACTCAATGGTGGTAAACGACGGCACTATTGAGAAAATATTTGTCGAGCCCGATTATGCAGATAACGCCCCAGCCGATCCTTTTGAAGTATCTGATGCCGATACCATGCTGGAGTATTTGAAGTCCGCTAAATAATAAACCGTTAATAACGGATATGGACTGAGTAATTGTTAACCGCAATGGTTTGTTTAGGAAGGTAAATTATAGGAGTAGGACGAGCGGTCGCCCTGCTCCTTGTCTTTGTATTTGAGGTAAGAAACTATGACAAACAACAAAGTAGCGCTAGTAACCGGAGCATCTTCGGGAATAGGAAAGGAAATCGCCAAGCAACTACTCGAAGATGGTTTAGTAGTTTATGTCGCTGCCAGAAGACTTGAGAAAATGAAAGACCTGGAAGCCCTTGGTGCCATTGCTTTAAAAATGGATATCACCAAGGAAGAAGATATCCAGTATGTCGTAGAAGAAATTAAAAAAAGTAATGGGGGCATAGATGTATTAATCAACAACGCTGGCTATGCCATTTACGGTGCTATGGAAGATACGACTATCGAGGATGCTCGCAGGCAATTTGAAGTCAATATCTTCGGATTGGCTCGATTAACTCAGTTAGCTCTGCCTTATATGAGAGGCCAGAAATCGGGAAAGATTATCAATATGTCATCTATGGGAGGAAAAATTTATACTCCTTTAGGAGCTTGGTATCACGCGACCAAGCATGCTTTAGAAGGCTGGTCGGATTGTTTGAGGTTAGAGCTGACGCCATTTAATATCGATGTTGTCATTATTGAGCCCGGAGCAATTGAAACAGAGTTTGGCGATGTCATGCTCCAACCAATGATAGAGAGGTCGGGCAATTCTGCCTATTCTGATATGGCGACAAAAATGGTCAACATGACCAAAGAATCTTATGAAAAGGGAGGAGGTTCTCATCCATCGGTTATTGCTAAATTGGTCTCGAAGGCAGTTAAGGCGCAAAAGCCCAAGACTCGATATGCAGGAGGGAAGTTTGCTAAACCATTCATGTTTGTGAGGAAATGGCTTGGCGATCGCATTTATGACAAAATTATGCTCGGTTCTCTACAGTAAGGGTAGGGTGTGGGGTGTAGGGTGTGGGGTGTAGGGTGTAGGGTGTGGGGTGTGGGGTGTGGGGTGTAGGGTGTGGGGTGTGGGGTGTGGGGTGTAGGGAATTGGGAAGAGCGGAATTGGGAAGAGCGGAATTGGGAATTGGGAAGAGCGGAATTGGGAATTGGGAAGAGCGGAATTGGGAATTGAAAAGAGTTTTGAGGTTTAGATTTTCAATTAAAGATTGGCAATTATCATGTCTTCAAACTCTCAAGCTAAGAAGTCAAAACTCTCAAGCTAAGAAGTCAAAACTCTCAAGCTAAGAACTCTCAAGCTAAGAACTTAAAACCTAAAACTCTCAAGCTAATACCATTTCTGTATGAAGATGCAACAAACCCACCGTTCGGGCTGAGCCCTGAGCCCGAACGGTAGATAAAGGTCGTTATTGCCTGCAGCTTCATACAGAATTGGTCTAAGAACTTAAAACTTAAAACTCTCAAGCTAAGAACTTAAAACTTAAAACTCAAAACTTAAAACTCAAAACTTAAAGGTCCCCAAGTCCCCTTGTCTTCCCCCACACCGATGGCGGCCCCACACCGATGGCGGCCCCACACTAATGGCGGCCCCACACTAATGGCGGCCCCACACTAATGGCGGCCCCACACTAATGGCGGCCCCACACTAATGGCGGCCCCACACCCCCCACACCCTAGTCGCCTGGGCCGCGTAAATGTAAAGTTTTGTAACAAAACCTAGCAATTCTCGTAAAAAGACAGGATTTCCAACCGAGACATATATGAAGAGTCAACCAAGCATAGGTTGCTCCTAACATCCCAATCCTCATTGGCTGCTCGGGAGACCATTCTCCCGAGTTTCTTACCTCAAGTGGAATTGGGGGTTTGACGGGCCTTGGCCCGAGGGTTGACCTGCGTCTATCTGGGGAAATGGCTACTAATCTTAAAGAACGCTTCCCTCAAGGGGATTACGATCGCTGGATTTGTCCTCGCATCGGGGACTGCTGGAAGCTGGCTAGAGTCCGAGGCGACGATCGAGTTGTCCTGCGCTCTCTAGATGGTTCCTTACAATTTCGGTTTTCTGCTGCGGAAGGCTTTGCCCTACAGCATTTTACCGATCGCCTTACGGTGTCGGAAGTCCAAAGCAAATGCCGCGATCGCTTCGGAGATGCGATTTCTGCCAATTTGGTGGTGGAGCTACTGGAAAAATTTATCGCCCTTGGCATTCTGGAATTGCCCGTTCCCGAAGCCGAGCCGGAAATAGAAATACAATCGGTCGGGTTAATTTGGGAAGATTGCGCGGAATGGATTTGTCCCGACCTGACCCCTTATTGGACTATTACCGAAGTTCGCGATTCAGACCAAATAGTTTTTAAAGCTAAAGAAGGTTCTTTGCGAGCCCTGTTTTCTAGCGCCGAAGGACTGGCTCTGCGCTACTTCGTAGGCTACCATACCGTTGGCGAAATTCAAGCCAAATGCGAGCAAGAGTTGGGCGATCGCTCTCCTGCCAATTTGCTAGTAGAACTTTTGCAAAAACTAATCCAATTGGGGATATTGGCCTGGAGTCCAGAGGAAGAGCAAGAACCGTTGCAAGAGACGGACGTGACGCCGCCGGAAGTTAATGCCGCTTCTGAAGAGAATCCGGGAGATGAGCTGGCAGGGAGCGGAAGGAATTCTTCAGGATTGAAGCCTTGCGTGCATTGGATAGAGCATCCAGAGGGATATTGGATTTTGCGCAATCCAGAGGACGTGACTTTTTTGCAAGCGGGCGATCGCGATAAAAGAATTATCGACGAAGTGGGCAACCAGCCGCCGGAAGCTATTGCCCAGCAATTTAGGGTTAGTCCCGCTTACGTCAAACGCTTGCTGCAAATGCTGGCAGCAACGGCGATGCTGGAAGGTAGCAAGCCACCGGAGCGTCCAAAAAAGAAGTTTAATCCGATGCAGTTGTTGTTCTTTCGCATCCCTTTGTTTAATCCAGACCAATGGTTGGAAAAAAATATCAATAGCCTGCGCTGGATTTGGACGCGATCGTTTGCTTTCCTGCTTGGCGCTTTTCTAATTTCTTCGGCAATAGTCGGCACGAACCGCTGGGAAGCAGTTCTCTACCAAGGCCAACAAATGTTGGCGGCACATGGAGGTTCTCTGCTGATTCCTTTTGCCTTGCTCTCGGCGCTGGTGGTCGGGCTCCACGAACTGGGTCATGCTTTTACTCTTAAAAATTATGGCGGTATCGTTCCCGAAATTGGCTTGCTCTTTATTATGATGATGCCCGCTGCCTATACGAATACAACGGATTCTTACTGCTTGGTCAAGCGGTTGCAGCGGTTTCTAGTTGTCGCCGCTGGGGTTTTGGTGCAATTCACAATATGGGCGATCGCTTTTTGGTTGTGGAATTGGGCGACTCCGGCCAGTTGGCTGCAAACAACCAGCTATCTGCTGATGGTCTCGGCTCTGGTTACCGTCGCTGTCAATCTCAATCCTCTAGCTAAGTTTGATGGCTATTATTTGGCCGTTGCCCTGAGCGGGATTAACAATCTGCGCAGTCGTTCTTTTGGTTTTTATGGCAATCTCTTTCGGGGAAAGCCAACTCAGGAAAAAGGGCGCGATGCTCTGGTCTTGGGTATCTATGCTCCTTTTAGTCTTGTTTATATCTGGTTCGTCTTTGGATTCTTGGTCTGGCGCATCGCGGACTGGAGCTTGACTAATATTCCGGCGACGTCTTTGATGCTGCTGATAATTTGGTTAATTTATTTTTATTTCCCCTCGGATAAGTCTTAGAAGCGGCAATTACAGCAGTCAGCAGTCAGCTTTCAGCTTTCAGCTTTCAGTAGGGTGCCGCACCGCGCACCAGAATCTAGTAGGGTGCCGCACCGCGCACCAGAATCTAGTGCAGCGCAGCAAAAATAATCTTGCTTCGCCAGATATTGCCCGGGAGCCAGGAATTTTGAATTTTGAATTTTGAATTTTGAATTTTGCTCCGATTTGCGTGATTATTGGAAATTATAAGTTAGGAAATACATTAATATGAATGCAACTAATGCCCAAAATACTGCTAAGAAAAATTCTCCCCTAAGAGTGGTGCCGCCCAACCGTCAGGTGCCGGAGAAGGTCGGGGTAGAGAAGCCAGCAGCAGCGCCGCCGCCGAAAGGACGGAAGCCTCCCCAAGATAAGCCGAGGAATAAGCCGCAAGATAAGCCGAGGAATAAGCCCCAAGATAAGCCCCAGGATAAAGCTAAGGATGCTGCTCCTAAGAAAAAGTCGGGTAGTTCTTTGGGGAGTTGGTTGATGCTGGGGTTTTTGGTGGCAGGGGGATGGACTATAGGAAATATGCCAGTGACGAACTATGTGACGGGGGAGGCGGAGATTACTTCTAAGACCAATGCTCGCCAGCGGTTTACTATGCCGATCGCCGGTACGGTGCAAATTCTGGTGGAAAGCAATGAGTTGGTCAAGGCCGGGGAAACGATTGCTAATATTATTAGTCCGGAGTTGGAAAGGCAAATAGCAGAGACGAAACGATTGTGGCAGCAGGCTGAGGGAGCGCTAAGGGCGGCGGAGCAAAAGTTTGCTATTGCGGAGAGTCGGTTAAATTCGGCTCGCTCGGAGGAGGCGATCGCCAGCAGGCGTGCGGAAAAAAAACGCGAAGAAATTGAGGCGGTTGCCTATGGCGACGGTCTGCCCAAGAGTCGCCAGATAAAGCATGAAATCGAGGCGATGAATAAGGAAATCGCCGGGATACAAGATGAGATGGCTGGCACCCGGGAGCGGATTGGGGGGATTGAGAGCGAGATAGCGGCGATCGAAAATAATATCGCCGGTTTTCGGGAGCAATTGGTAATTGTGGAAGATTCCCTAGCGAATCGGCAAGAGTTGGTGGATGAGGGGGCTTTGGCAAAAGATAGCCCGGAGATGAGGGGCTTGCGGATGCAAAGGGCTGATTTCCAGAATCAAATTAAGGAACAAGGGAATCAAATCCGGGCGAAGGAACGGCAAATAGCTCAAATCGAGAATGAGATACGGAGTCGGGAGAGTTTAATCGAGCAAAAGTACCGGCAAATCGATGCGAAGTCGGAGCAGATCCTGGAAGTAGAAAAACAAATGCAGGATAGTCTGGGGGAGCGGGAGGACGAGCTGGAGATGCGCTCTGCTGCGCGGCGCTCTGCGGAAAAAGAGGTGACGGCGGCGAGGGCAGAAATTCAAACTCAGCATCAGGCGATCGCCGATTGGCAGGCGGAGCTGCAAATCCTGGAAGAGCAAAAGAAAGATCTTATCGTGATAGCAGAGCATCGGGGCACGGTGCTGACGGACGAGCTAGATTTGAAAAACAACACCAGGCTCGAAGCGGGTCAGGAAATTCTAAGTTTGGTGGATTTAGAGCAACTGACCGCTACGGTGAAAATCGAGCAAGAGGATAAGAATTTAGTCGCAGTTAACCAGCCGGTTTCTTTTAAGTCGCGAACGCCGGACAGTCCCAACTATAAGGCGACGGTGGAATCGCCGGCTTCTTTTGTGGCTCCAGAGACTCCCGGGGGCAAGCCGGTCTGGACGGTTCAAATCAAAATCGATAATTCCAATCGCATCCTCTTGCCCGGGGAAAAGGGATATGCCCATATCAAGACTGGCGAGATGCTGGTCTATCAGAAGGCGAAGCACGAAGTAGAGAAGCTCTTGGATTTGGATAAGTATTTTCCTTGGCTCTGATAATGATAAGAAAGAACCCCGGTTTTGCAGGAAAAACCGGGGTTCTGGCTCGTCAAGTCATAGGTTGATTTGAGGTAAGATAAAATCCGGTTAATTACCCACCCTGTAGGGGCAATCCCCCCGCGAACGCCCCGGTTGCCTCGGTTGGTATGGGCGCTCCCGGGGCGCTCCCGGGGGCACCGCCCCTACAGATACTGTAACTCTTTAACCGGATTTGGTATAAATATAAGAGCCCCGGTTTTGCAGGAAAAACCGGGGCTCTGGTTTCTGGCTTTGGTTGCTTGGGTAAGAACCCCGGTTTTTTGGACAATGCCTTCGCCAAAATGCAAAAACACCTTATTTATAGGGAGCAGCCCGCGCGATCGCTGCCGAAGAGCAAAACGCAAAAATGAAGGCGCTGCTGCTAGAGATGGGCGTTGACCCAGAGCGCTTGCCTTAAACTCAGGACTCGGCTCCAAAGGAATTTTGAATTTTGAATTGCGTGAATGAGAGAATTCGGCGCAGGGGCGAATATTTGTGGTGGAGCTACAATCTGTTGAGCGAGGATCCAGTAACGGCTACCGAGGCTGTAAGATTAGACTATACGAAAGTGGCGGTTTTGCGGCAGGTGCAGAAGTGCAAAAAAATTTTTGGATTTAGTGTTGACGTTCGAGCAAAGCCGTGCTACTATAGTTTCATAGCTCCTGTAGAGGGGCATAAAAAAGGGGCCACGGCTAGCCGCGACCCTTGACAAAGTGGAAAAGTGAAACCTAGTAGGGAGGTGTTCTCACTCAAACAAAAGAAACTTCTCCCTTAAAAACCGGACTGGCACGGAGTAAGCCCTGGACTATCGGCAAATAGTCCAGTGGCCTACTCCAATAGCTAGGCCGGCTGCTCAGATAGCCCAACCCAAAACCCGGCCGATCGTGCAGGATCTCGCGGCAGCGGGTGGGTTTCCCTTGGGAGAATTTCTTTTTCTTTTTGAGCAACGGACCTCCTTGCTTTTTTTTAGATTCCAGTGATGAATTATAGCAGTCAGCTATCAGCAGTCAGCAGTCAGCTTTTAGCCGTCAGCTCAGAAGCTCCGCGCAGGCTGCGCCAACAGTCAATTTGAGAACCGCTATAACGCGATCGCATTTTAAGTCTTTGTCAAATCAACCTAAAGTCGGATTGACCAGTTGCACAGAAACCCGGGTTTTTGAAAAATCCGGGTTTCTAGTCCACCAATTTTTTCGAGCTTTCCGAGACTAGGCAGCGATCGCTCCCTTCCCCAAGTCCCCAATTACCCTGGTCCCCAAGTACCCAATTCTCCTGGTCCCGCTTTTTTCAAGCATAAGAGGGCGAAGCATTCCAATACATTAATTTTGCGCTATGAGCAAAGACTGTCTCAGGAATGCTGTCGCCCCTACTTCGGTAGGACTTACGCATTGACTCTACTAACGGGGCAACCACGGGGGTATTGCCCCTACAAAACACTATATCTGGATATTTTGCGTAAGTCCTATTCGGTTAATATCCGAACGCCTCTCTAAAAAACACCAAATGTGAAAGACCTACCCCATGTCTCCCGGTCCCCCAGTTCCCTTATCCCCTGGTCCCCTTGTTCCCAAGTCTCCCGGTCTCCACAGTCGGCGCATAGTTGCATAATTTTTGTCCCAAAATCCCTATAAACCCCAGGGGCAAAAATCAGTCCTCAAGTTCTCGGCGAAAACGGGGTTTCCCCAACGCCGGGAAAGTTTCCCAGATCCAAAATCCAAGACCGAAGATGGTCCTATGCTATGAACGACCGACGAGACCAAGCCTATCTCTACTTCATATTCGCCGTATTTAAAAAAATCTCAGAAAGCCAGGGAGATCCGCAAGTCATCTATCCGCTCCTGCAGCAGCACCAACATTTTTTAGACGAAAACCTAATTCGAGTCCTCAATAATTGGGTAGCCGCCATCCTGCCAACGCAAGAACCGAAGCAAGCACAATTTACCGCCGCAGTTATAAACGAATTCGGCAATCTGATTGGACAATTTCCCTTGGGCAGCAAAGCCAATAATATGGAAATCGCTATTGCCTGCTACGAGAAGGTTTTGCAGATATGTACTCACTCGGCTTTTCCCAAGCAATGGGCATCGACCCAAAATAATCTGGCCTCTGCCTACCGCAATCGTATAAAAGGAGAGCGAGAACATAACTTAGAAGAAGCGATCGCCTGCTACGAGCGAGCTTCGCAGTTTTTTACTCTGTTGGCCTTTCCCGAGCAATGGGCATCGACCCAAAATAACCTAGCCTCTGCCTACCTTTACCGCATAAAAGGAGAGCGAGCAGATAACTTGGAGGAAGCGATCGCCTGCTATCAGCGAGCTTTGCAGATTTTGACTCTTTTGGCCTTTCCCGAGCAATGGGCATCGACCCAAAATAACCTAGCCTCTGCCTACCTTGACCGGATAAAAGGAGAGCGAGCAAATAATTTAGAACTAGCGATCGCCTGCTACGAGCGAGCTTTACAGGTATATACTCCCTCGGCCTTTCCCAAGGATTGGGCATTGACCCAATATAATCTAGCCTCTGGCTACCTTTACCGCATAAAAGGAGAGCGAGCAGATAACTTGGAGGAAGCGATCGCCTGCTACGAGAAGGTTTTGCAGGTATGTACTCACTCCGCTTTTCCCGAGCAATGGGCATCGACCCAAAATAATCTGGCCTCTGCCTACCGCAATCGTATAAAAGGAGAGCGAGCAGATAACTTGGAGGAAGCGATCGCCTGCTATCAGCGAGCTTCGCAGTTTTTTGCTCTGTTGGCCTTTCCCGAGCAATGGGCATCGACCCAAAATAACCTAGCCTCTGCCTACCTTGACCGGATAAAAGGAGAGCGAGCAGATAACTTGGAGGAAGCGATCGCCTGCTACGAGAAGGTTTTGCAGGTATGTACTCACTCGGCTTTTCCCAAGCAATGGGCATCGATCCAAAATAATCTGGCCTCTGCCTACCGCAATCGTATAAAAGGAGAGCGAGAACATAACTTAGAAAAAGCGATCGCCTGCTACGAGAAGGTATGTACTCACTCGGCCTTTCCCGAGCAATGGGCTATTACCCAAAATAATCTCGGCTCTATCTACCTTGACCGGATAAAAGGAGAGCGAGCCGATAACTTAGAAGAAGCGATCGCCTGCTGCGAGCGAGCTTTGCAGGTTTTGACTCCCTGGTTCTTGCCCAAGCAATGGGCTATGACCCAAAACAATCTAGGTAATGCCTACAGTAACCGGATCAAAGGAGAGCGAGCGGAAGATTTGGAGGAAGCGATCGCCTGTTTTGAGCGAGCTTTGCAGATTAGAACTTATTCTGCTTTTCCCGAGGATTGGGCTACGACCCAAAATAATCTAGGTAATGCCTACAGTAACCGGATCAAAGGAGAGCGAGGCGATAATTTAGAACGAGCGATCGCTTGCTACGAGCGAGCTTTGCAAATTAGAACTCCCTCGACCTTTCCCGAGGATTGGGCTACGACCCAAAATAATCTGGGTAACGCCTACCTTTACCGGAGAACAGGAGAACGAGGGCATAACTTGGAGCAGGCTATACGCTGCTGCGAGGTAGCTTTGCAGATTAGAACTCCCTCAGCCTTTCCCAAGGATTGGGCTATGACCCAAAATAATCTGGGATTAGCCTACTCTGACCGGATTCAAGGAGAGCGAGGGGATAATTTAGAAAAAGCGATCGCCTGCTACGAGGGAGTTTTACAGGTATATACTCCATCGGCCTTTCCCGAGCAATGGACTGCGACCCAAAATAATCTTGGCTCTGCCTACCTTTACCGAATAAAAGGAGAGCGAGGCGATAATTTAGAACGAGCGATCGCCTGCTACGAGCGAGCCTTGCAAATTAGGACTCCCTCGACCTTTCCCGAGCAATGGGCTGCGACCCAAAACAATCTCGGCTCTGCCTACAAAGAGCTAGGAAAAACTCCAGCAGCCATCCGCTGTTTTCGATTGGCTTTAGAAATTCACTCCCCCGCTGCGTTTCCCCTCGACAGTCTCAGAGCCGGACGGAATCTGGGAAATCTGGGCTTTACTGCTGGAGATTGGGAGGTAGCGATAGAAGGCTATGGTCTTGCCATTAAGGCGGTGGAGCAGAGCCGCAACTGGGCGACTTCAGACGCGAGCCGCCAAGAAATTATCGCCGATGCTATTGACGTTTACGAACAAATGGTGCAAGCCTGCGTTAATAGCGGGCAGCTCGATCGCGCTTTAGAAACGGTGGAGCGATCGCGTTCCAAACGCCTGGTAGATTTGATGGCCAGCAACGACCTCTATCGAGGCGGGGAAATTCCCTCAGAAGTCGAAGAATATCTGAACCAATACCAGAATCTGCAAAAAGAAATTGACCGAGAACGCCGCCGCTATGAAATCGACAATAGTCCAGAACTGGCTGGATTTGGAACTAGCCGCCGCCGCGAGCGGGTGGGTCGCGCTCCCGACGACCCGCGCTTGGCAGAGCTAGAAGCCCAGAAACAGGAAATTTGGCAGCAACTGCGCCGCAAAGATCCGGTTTTGGCGGGACAAATTCAGGTCAATCCTCTCGACTTCGGCCAACTGCAGCAGCTTCTCGGCGGCGAAAGGGAAACGGCTATTCTCAGTTTCTATAGCACCAGCAAAGACAGTTATATTTTTATCCTCCGTTACCAGCCCGAGGAAGATCGGGTTTCTGTTTCTGTTCGCTCCTGCGGCGATCGAGGCTACGATTTTCAAAATTGGATTTTGAAGCAGTGGTTAAAAGCATATGTTGAAGACAACCCCCGATGGCAGAGTCAGATGGAAAGCGTTTTGGCGGAACTGGCGGAGCGGCTGCAGCTAGACGAACTGGTAGAGGAACATTTGGCGGGAATCCAAGAACTAATCCTGGTGCCGCATCTCTATTTACACCAAATTCCTTTTGCTGCTTTGCCCTTGACCGGCGGTAAATATTGTAAACAGGACTTAGGGATTAGCCCTTTATCTGGCAGGGGCGATTCGCGAATCGCCCCTGCACATAAAACAATTGGCGTAAGTCCTACTAAATACTTGGGAGATAGGTTTCGCATTCGCACGGTTCCGAGCTGCCAAGTATTGCAGTTTTGCCAGAACCGTCCCCCGGCAATAGTGTCCAAATACGGCACTGTGGAAGATGCCACCGAAGACCTGCCCTGCGCCCGTTTTGAAGGAGAGCGCATTGCGAGGCTCTACGACATTCCCGCATCCCAGCGCTTGCAAGGTCGCCGCCAAGCTACTGTTAGCAATTACCAGCGCCTCGCCCGACAAGTCCAGTCGCTCCATTCCAGCCACCACGCCCAATCTCGTTGGGACAATCCTCTGGAATCGAAACTTATTGTAGGCGATGGGGATATAACTTTGGGACAACTGATGACCCCGGGCTGGCGCCTCCCGGAACTAGAAGAAGTTTTCCTCTCTTGCTGCGAAACCGGCTTGGGATTTGCCCCAATTACCGACGATATTCTGACTCTCGCTGCTGGCTTCTTATGCGCTGGGGCTCGCAGCGTCGTCAGCACTCTCTGGGCAGTAGATGACTTGGCCGCCGCCGTTTTTTCTCTTCTTTATTATAAGTATCGGCGAGAAAACCTTACTCGTTCTGCCGCCCTGCAGCGCGCCCAGCAGGACTTGCGCCAATTAACCGGCGACGAGTTTGCCCGCGACTATGGCTCGGAGCTGAAAGCCAAGTTGGAAGAAAGCTGCCGGGAAAAGCTGCCGGAATTGGAGGCTCAATATAAGGAAGTGCAAAAACAGCTTTGGCAAGCCAAGAAGATTCTGAAAAAATCAAGCCTGGATTCGGAACGGGAGGAATGGGAGCAAAAAATCGAGGAGTTAAAGAAAGTCGGCGATTCCCTGCACCGGGCGATTAGAAAGTTCGAGAAAGTCCAGGAACGCTTAGAGGCGAAATGCCGCGAACCTTTTCCCTTTGCTGCCCTGCAGTATTGGGCTGCTTTTGTTTGTCAGGGAATGGCTTGAATTAGGGTGTCGGGTGTGGGGTGTGGGGTGTCGGGTGTCGGGTGTGGGGTGTGGGGTGTCGGGCCGCCATCGGTGTCGGGTGTCGGGTGTCGGGTGTCGGGTGTCGGGTGTCGGGCCGCCATCGGTGTCGGGTGTCGGGTGTCGGGTGTCGGGCCGCCATCGGTGTCGGGTGTCTGGTGTCGGGTGTCGGGTGTCGA
>JAAHFN010000182.1 GCA_010672965.1 Oscillatoria sp. SIO1A7 | reverse complement strand
TGGTTAGACTCTTTATCTTTGCCATTAGAAACCGTTTTTATTTCTACTTCTGTTAGGTGGTGGTATTTGGATTTTTTTAGCAATTTTTCTGATGCCTTTCGGGCATCTGGTATGCAGGCAAACCTTTTACCTTTTAACTCGCGCAGTTTTTGGCGGGCATTGGTAGCATCTTTTTTGATGTTTTTAGCCAAAGCTTTTAAGTCTGACTCTCTACGGGTTTCGCTTTCGATTAGTAACCATCTCTGCTCGATTCCGCCATATGTTTTCTTGAATTCAATATAACATAACGATATCCCGTTCGGTCGCTATCTTTTAAATCCTCTGTATTTATCTCCCTAACTAAATCTTGAGCTGCTTTCACTCTCAAACGTACTCGACTGAGCCATTTTAACTGATTGGCATTTTGTATATTTTCTTGACTGTAAAAAGCACTATCTAAAACAATTAAACTATCCCAGTTTAGTTGTTCTTGAAAATCTTTCATAGCCTTAATAAACTGCTTATTATCCGATTCATTCCCATCTCCTATTCTCATCCACAATGGCACATCTCCATCATCGGAACAAATTAAATCCATCATAAATTGCTTTAAGTCCGGTCTGTGGTCTTTGGAGTATCCGTATGTTATTTTTATTGCTCTGGGCTCTTCTTGTTGTTCGTAAAGGTTTCCCCTATTGTACTCACCATGAACGGAAAACGAGCTAGAGTCTAAATGAACGGTCTCCGTGCTTATCTCATATTTTTTTACAATCTCTAATGCTATTTTAACAAATATTTTATTCAATCCTGTCCTATATAGCTTATCTAACAGTCTCCCTAAGCGATCGTCATTTAAATAGCTTTAATTCCTTTTCCTATAAGATGTTCGGTTGCTTTTCCCTCAAAAAAACGACTAAACAAGTATAGAGGTGATGATACTAAACCCAATCCGTTTAATATCATAGCTTTAACCGCTTGACCTGCTGTCACTTTCTCAGTTTTTTGTTCTCCTAATAATTCGTTAACAAGTCTTTCTATACCAATTTCATCTATTATACCCGCCACGATACCTAGGTGGTCTAA
>JAAHFN010000181.1 GCA_010672965.1 Oscillatoria sp. SIO1A7 | reverse complement strand
TAAGTAGTTAAGCAAAATTAATTGTATATTCTCCTTGCCCAAAGTTTATAAGAATATTTTCTACGGCCTCTTCCAAATGAGAGAAACTTTCATAAGCGTCTATTCCCAACCATTTATATTTAATGAATCGCCATAATATCTCTATTATATTTAATTCTGGAGAATATGTAGGCAAAAAGAAAATGTCTAATCCCTTCTTACTCCATTCTTCTTCCTTATCCCAAAGTAAGTTATTTTGATGAACGGAAGAATTATCCATTACCAATACCGTGTTTTTGGTAATTTTTTCACAAAAATTATCAATACAGGCTATAACAACATCACTGTTAATACTGCTGTAAAAAGTATAAGCTTCTAATCGATTGTCTTTAGTAAGAAATCCCAAAACATTTAATCGCTTACTTCGCCTGCTTTTTACCGTTATTGTTTTTTTGCTTTCTTGCCAACAATAAGGTATGTATGGAGTCAAGCAAAATCCAGTTTCATCGACGTATCTAATCTCTATTTCTCCTCTAACCTCTCTTTTTTTCAACTCCTCTAGCTCCTTGGTTTTTTGTTCGTATATTTCCGGCAAAGGACTTCCACCAACTACTTTCTTAATCCTTTTCCAAGTCATTTTTGCCCGTTTTATTATTCTTTTTATAGTATCCTTGCTTACTTTGATATTTAATTTTTCTTCAACCTTGTTTCTAACCGTAATAAGATTTTTAGGGGTTTCTTTTACCCATTCTTTTACCGTAATTTCTTCCTCGGAGTTTAAAAGCCTTTTCCGACCCCGCCCCGGCCGATCGTAAAGTCCAACTAACCTTTCTGACTCCCAATTATTTAACCAATTATAAATTGTATTTCGACTAACTTCAAATATATTCATTAATTCCGATATTTGATATCTTTTCTAGGACAATTTAATGCAATGCGCCCTCTGTCTGACTCGGTCGTGTTTGCTATATTGGTAAATTCTATCGAGCATTTTTAAGGTTTCTTTGCTTAATTCCTTGATATATCTCATAAATTAAATTTTCCTTTTATACTGAAATTGGGGCCTGTTATGGAACCGATATTGAGGACCTTCTCTTAGGGCGATCGCATCTTTTTAAAATATACAATTTATTTTGCAGGGGTACTTA
>JAAHFN010000180.1 GCA_010672965.1 Oscillatoria sp. SIO1A7 | reverse complement strand
TAAGTAGTTAATCAAAATTAATTACATAAGTTTCTCCAAATTCTCTTAGGATTGTTTCAATAGCGTCAACAAAAATTTCCCAGGTACAATAAGCGTCTATTGGAAGCCATTCATATTTAATCTTGCGCCACAATATTTCAATTAAATTTAAATGAGGCGAATAAGTCGGCAATTCAAACAGAGTAATATTCCGCTCTCCCCACTCTTCCAGTTTCTCGTAAATAGCATTGCTATTATGAATAGATGCCCGTTCCATAACAATTATTGTTGGCACTTCACTTTTATTAGGGAAAAAAGCATCTATACAAGCCACAACTACATCTGAATTAATGCTTTGATTAGAGATATAAGCTTGCAGGTAATTATTTCGACCCATTATTCCCAATACATTTAATCGGTTACTGCGACGACTGGGTATTTCAACATATTCTCCAATCTCTTGCCATCCATAAGGTACGGAAGGGATTAGTGTAAAACCAGTTTCATCTAAGTAATATAAGTTTATTTTTCCCAGTTTATCCTGTTTTTTAAATTCTTTTAATTGTGCTTTTTTATCTTCATATTCTTGGCTTGGAGGCTTTCCAAATACGCTTCTTCGCATACGGTGCCATGTCATTTTCATCTCTTTTAACACTCTTTTAATTGTCTGAGTGCTTGTTTTAAGTCCCCATTTATTCTCTATTTTTTGAGCTGTTTGTTTTAATTGTCTTGGTCCTTCTTTGACCCATAACTTAATTTGCTTCTTTTGTTCTAGATTAAATGTTTGCTTGCGACCTCGGCCTTTTTTGTTGTATAGCCCTAGCACTCCCTCTGATTCCCACCTATTAATCCAATTGTAGATAGTTTTATAGCTTACCTTAAAGATCTGTTGCAATTCCTTAATCTTTGCTCCTTGATTTATTAAAATTAAACAATGAGCTCTTTGTCGAACTTGATGGTGTCCGCAACGAGCGATAAATTCTCTTCAATAATTTTGCTGACAGCACATTTATATCGCGAATTAGTATAGTCACAATTATTTCCTTATCGAATGGAATTTAGTTGGCAGTTGGCCCCAAAAAGACGCTTCTTAAAAGCGGCCATGTGTAGGATACCAAGTTTTGCGAATTTTGTGTAATTAATTTTGATCAACTACTTAT
>JAAHFN010000018.1 GCA_010672965.1 Oscillatoria sp. SIO1A7 | reverse complement strand
CCTACACCCTACACCCCACACCCCACACCCCACACCCTACACCCCACACCCTACACCCCACACCCCACACCCTACACCCCACACCCCACACCCCACCCCCTACACCCCACACCCTACTCCCCACACCCTACACCCTACACCCCACGGTGTTTACTTTGGGGCTTTTTCGTCATATTGACTTCCCCACCCCACACCCCACACCCCACACCCTACACCCCACACCCCACACCCTACACCCTACACCCCACACCCTACATAGGACTATTGATTTAACCAACCGGCGCTTAAAATCACCGTTAAGCCCATAAAGACAATCGTTAGTCCCCAAGTGACGCGGTTGAGAGTTTTTTCTGCACTCTTTGCACTTTGGAACAGTTGGGCTTGCCCGCCGATGCCGCCGAGTCCATCGCCTTTGGGGCTGTGGAGCAACACCAAAACAATTAAGCCTACGGCAGATACAGTCCAGATAATTTGTAAAAGGGTAACAACGTTCATAAGAATCAATACCTATTGAGTTGCGATCGCTTCAAACTAATATGCGATCGCTAGACGCGAACTGCAACTGGTTTCCGGCTTTCCCGTATTACCAAGTTGTCGCTCAAAATCATAGACCGACCTGTCATTTCAGAAGGTTGCGGCAATTTCAAAATTTGTAGAATAGTGGGGGCGATATCCGCCAAGCAGCCATCCTCCCGCAGATTTACATTATTGCCATAGCCCTGTATTTTCCGCCCTTCTCCTTCTATGACAATAAAAGGCACCAGATTTGTGGTATGAGCGGTCCAAGGCTTGCCATTTTCATCCCACATTAGTTCTGCATTGCCGTGATCTGCAGTAATCAGAGTCGTGCCGCCAGCTTGGCCTATGCTTTCTATTAGGCGTCCGAGGCAACTATCTACAGTTTCGATTGCCTTAGAGGCTGCTTCCATTTTCCCGGTATGTCCGACCATATCGGGGTTGGCGTAGTTAAGAACTATCAAAGAATAAGCCCGCTTTTTAATTGCGGCGATCGCCAGATTAGTCACTGCTTCCGCCGACATCTCAGGTGCTTTGTCATAAGTCGCCACCATCGGAGAAGGAATCAGCTCTCTATCTTCACCTTCAAACGGCTCTTCCAAGCCACCATTAAAGAAATACGTCACATGGGCATATTTCTCGGTTTCCGCAGCGCGCAACTGGCGCAAACCATGCTGGGCGATAGTTTCCCCGAGAATATTGCTCAGATTTTGGGGTTCAAAAGCCACCGACACCGGCAGTTCTTGGTCGTACTGAGTAAAAGTCACATAGGACAGGGGTTTAATTTGCTCCCGTTCAAAGCCGCTAAAATTCGGCTCTACAAACGCATAGCTTAGCTGTCTGGCTCGGTCTGGACGGAAATTAAAAAAGATAATGCCATCTCCAGCTTCCACTGCTCCGGGAGCAATGCGAGTCGGGATGACAAATTCGTCCGTCACATCTTCGGCATAAGAAGCCTGCAAAACTTCTAGAGCGGAGCGTCCGTCGCCAGGGCCGTCAATTGTCATTACTTTGTAAGCCCGTTCGACTCTGTCCCAGCGTCTGTCTCTATCCATTGCATAGTAGCGACCGCTGAGGGTGACAATCCGCCCTAGGCCATAACGAGCGATCGCTTCTTCAATCTTGCTAATTGCTTTTACCCCATCAGTCGGATAAGTATCCCGACCGTCAGTAATCGCATGAATGCAAACATCTGCAATTCCTTGGATTTTTGCTAATTCCAGCAATCCTATAAAATGGTTCAGATGAGAATGCACTCCTCCATCGGAACATAAGCCCATTAAATGCAGCTTGCCATTGCGGGAGCGGACTTCCTCGCATATTTTGACCAGAGCCCGGTTGCTCAGCAGAGTACCATCTTCTACTGCATCGGTAATACGCAGCAATTCTTGCTTGACTATGCGTCCGGCACCTATATTTAGGTGACCTACTTCGGAATTGCCCATTTGGCCTGCAGGCAAGCCAACGGCCTTCCCAGAAGCATTAATAAGAGTTCTGGGATAGGCAGACCAAAGGCTGTCCATTACAGGTGTTTTGGCAGCGGCAATGGCATTTCCATCGGTTGATTCTCGGTAGCCCCAACCATCTAAAATGACTAGCACCACCGGAGACACAGGTGCTTGTGCCATATTAAGTTGCCCTTTACTTCTGTTATTTTCCTGCCATCATACCACCGAGCCTCCCAACTCTGGCGATCGGTTACCTTAAGACAATCGAAAGCATGGGCATGGGGCATTGGGCATTGGGCGCCATACCTGCCCATTGGGCATTGGGCATTGGGCGCCATACCTGCCCATTGGGCATTGGGCATTGGGCATTGGGCATTGGGCATTGGGCATTGGGCATCGGAGAGTTTTATAGCACTACGGACTCAGGGAGCGGACAACTGTAGGGGCTTTCCGGCCGTATGCCCTCCTTGGGCAGGCTCCGCCTACGCCTAGGGTGTTGACTCTGTGGATTTTCACCCACCTTGGCTACCTGCGGGGATCGCGCCGACGCGAAAGTCCCGAAATCCTCTAATAGTAAGGATTTCAGCCCTCTCAGAGTACGGGACAAAAACTGCATTAAAACCCCCTTTCTCTTTTCCCCACAGAGTCAACACCCTACCCTACGCCCCTACAAATCTCTTGTCCTAAGCCGTCTTGGTACTGCAATAAGTTTTAAGTTTTAAGTTTTAAGTTAATTGTTGACAACAGGCAACTTATCATAGAATCTGATATTGGCCCCTGATACCCTGCTCCCCTGGTCTCCTGCTCCCCTGGCCTCCTGCTCCCCTGGTCTCCTGCTCCGAAAGCTCCCCTAGTCTCCAATGCCCCATGCCCAATGCCCAATGCCCAATGCCCAATGCCCAATGCCCAATGCCCCATGCCCCATCATGGGCAGGTATGGCGCCCCATGCCCCATGCCCCGATACCAAATTTTTTACGATGATGCGATCGCAAGGGGAGCGAATATTGGAAGTCCTTGCGCTAAATTACAAATAGCTGCTTGAATTCCCATAAATCTGAGGCTATATAGCACAAAGCCATTTTTAGTTAGGGCAATCTCATTGTTTGCTCTCTGGGGCGAGAAAAGCGAATCGCCCTACACCGGCAATGCTTGTGCTGACAGCTTACCGCTGACCGCTGACCGCTTACTGCTATATCATCAGAGGATAAAACGGGAATGCGATCGCAGCCACAAAATATGCGCTTTTGCCAAAATTCAATGCGTTTACCTAAGTTAATAGCGTCAATCGGGACAGCAGCGCTACTGCTGAGTGCCTGTGGCGGCGAGCCAGAAACTCCCGAAGCCAATGCTCCAGCCCCCGCACCGGCACCCGCTCCAACTCCAAAACCGAAGGAGCCAAAGCCTGCTGAGGCAAAGCCTTTTGAGAATCCAGTGGTGCCGGGGGCACCCAAGGATCCGACTTCTATTGCCAACTTGGGATTGCTCGAACCAAGCGATCCCGACGAACAGGCTAAACAAGTCGAACTAGGCAAAAACAATCCCTTTGAAAAATTTACCGTAGAGGAGGATCTTTCCGAGGACAAAAGGACTGGAGCTAAGATACCCGCTCTAGATCCTCGATCGGTCTCCACCCCGCCTCAGTTGCCAAAAGAAATCGGCCCGACTATAGAGGAAAATATCGATGTAGAGGTTCGTCCCCTTCCCACCTTGGAAGCCCGAAATATTCCTCCCGTACCAGATCTGCCACCTATTAGCCCCAGGGTAAGCGGCGACGAACCGCTGTCTATTCCGACCCGGGTAAAACCAAGACCGCAAATTCCACCACCACCCCCCCAGGAAACACAGCAAGTTCCCGATATTGCTGGATTGCCAACGGAATTTGGTCCGCCGCAACCAGCTTCGCAACCAGCTTCGCAACCAGCTTCGCAACCAGGCTCGCAACCAGCCTCACAAGCAGGCTCGCAACCATTCTCACAACCAGGCTCGCAACCATTCTCGCAAGAACCACGGCAAGTTCCCGATATTACTGCGCCGCCAGCAGATTTTGGCCCAGCTTTACCGACGGGTTCTTCTGGAGATGGAGCTGCCGGTCAAGGATATAGACCGGGACGGCGTCCCAGTGGAACCCCCGGTCAAAGTTTTGACCCAGGCTCGGGTTCCCCGATAGCTCAAAGTCCCGGTCAAGGTTTGAGACCGGATCCTGGTTCCCCGATAGCTCAAAGTCCCGGTCAAGGTTTGAGACCAGATCCTGGTTCCCCGATAGCTCAAAGCCCCGGTCAAGGTTTGAGACCGGATCCTGGTTCCCCGAGCGGTCAAAGCCCCGGTCAACCGGATTTGGGTTCCCCGAACGGTCAAAGCCCCGGTCAAGGTTTTAAACCGGATACCGATACCCCGAGCGGTGAAACTCCCGGTCAACCGGATTCGGGTTCCCCGAACGGTCAAAGCCCCGGTCAAGGTTTTAAACCGGATACCGATACCCCGAACGGTGAAAGCCCCGATCCAAGTCTCGATCCTGATGGCGTTCCCCTAGGAGATGGCGTACCCCCGGTGCCACTTTCTATCGAACTGGCTCAAAATGTTGAAGTGAGCGGCATAATTCAAGTGGGTCGGGATATTCAAATTATCCTTAAAGCTCCGAACGAGCAAACTACTCGATATGTTAAGGTGGGACAAAGGATTGCCAATGGCGAGGTGTTGGTCAAACGGGTGGAAGAGCTTGAAGATAGCGAGCCTGTAGTTATTCTGGAGCAGAATGGCATTGAGGTGAGGAAAGTGGTGGGCGAACAACCGATTACAGAAGAATCATCGCAATAAATGATGGCAGGGAAAGCAAGCCAAGACCAGGTTTGTGTTTTTTTTAACAAAAGCGCTATATCCCTGGAAAGCCGCAAAAGGCATAAGGGTCGGGCATAAAATATCTCTGCCGATCGCATGGTTTTGGGTGCATCGCATAATATAGCAGCAGTCAGCAATTAGCTGTCAGCAGTCAGCAATTAGTAAAACTCTTGCAAGTTTAAGCCCTTGGATTTTACAATTGTCCTAAACCAAGTGATTGCTGCTATAGATAGAAATTGCGATTGTTAGGCGATTGTGGTTTAAATTAGGAAAAATGGAGGCATTAGAAAAACTATGCCCAAGTCAGCGATTCAATTAGGAAAGTTAGGGCTAATAATTTTAGCGGCGTCAGCGTTGGAGATAGGCAGCTATCTAGTCGCTCCTCTTTCCTCAAGGGCGCAAGACCCTTCTAGCTCAAAAGTTTGCGAACCCAATATTCGCGCGGGTCGAGCCAGATGCGTTTATCAAGATGGCGGCTATTATGACGGAACATTAGCAGATGGCCTGCCCAATGGTAGTGGCGTTTATGTAGGGTCGGGGGGCGATCGCTACGAGGGAGAATGGAGAAATGGCAGACCCAACGGCAAGGGAGAATTCATTTTTTCTAATAACGATCGCTACGAAGGACAGTTTGTTAACGGTCAAATATCTAGGGGTACGGTAGTTTACGAGAGTGGCGATCGCTATACTGGCAGATTTGAAGATGGCCTACCCACGGGTCAAGGAGAGTTCGTCTTCGCCAGCGGCGATCGCTATCGGGGACAATTCTTAGTCGGCCAGATCCGTGGCAGAGGCGTATTCATTCGCCCCGATGGCATCCGCTGCGAAGCAAATTTTTATAACAACAATCTTTTGGGCAAAGGAACTTGTAACTATCCCGATGGCAGCCGCTATGAAGGGGAGCTACTCGGAGGCGTGCCCCACGGCAAAGGTACTATTATCGATCCTAGCGGCAAGCGCTTCCCAGGTCTTTTCCGCGACGGCCAGCCATTCGAGCCAGATAATTAATCCAGAGATAGGCGCTTTCTCGATAGATGAGAGCTTGGGGAAGAGATTAAATCCCCTGGCGCGAGGACAGTTGAATGCTGCGAAGAGGGGAGCTAGGTCGAGAAAAATAAAGAAGAGGAAGTAAAGGGGATGAGTGAGGGAATTAAAAAACTTGGGATCTTAATAGGATTGGCGGTTGCCCTAGAGGCGCTGGGCTGTTTGGGCAATCCATTCCCCGCCCGGGCACAGGTCGGAGATAGAGATGCGGAATGTAGCAGAAATCCAAATAACCCCAGATTGGTGAGATGCTCTTACGATAATGGCGATAACTATGTGGGAGAATCCTTCGGCAATGTAGCTTTTGGAGAAGGGACTTATATATTTGCCAATGACGATACTTATGTAGGAGAATTTCGGAACGGCCTGCCTAATGGCCAGGGAAAATTAAGGCTGGGCGATAACCTCTATGAGGGTGAGTTTGTGGATAGCAATATCGTAGAAGGCAGAGCGTTGTTTGCTAATGGGGATGAGTATAAAGGCAAATTCCTGCTCAATCAGCCCAACGATACCCAAGGAGAATTCATCTATGCTAATGGCGATCGCTTTAAAGGAGAATTCTTATCCGGGCGTCCCTTCGGCCAAGGGGAACTGATCCGCTCTGATGGCACTCGCTGCCGGGGAGATTTCTTTGGCAGCAACCTCAATGCTAACTCGGCAAACTGCAGTTTCTCAAATGGCGCTCGCTATCAGGGGGAGTTGCGGGGAGGATTGCCTCACGGCACTGGCTCCCTTGTGGAAGGGAATGGCCGTCGCTACCAGGGTCAGTTTCGCAATGGCCAACCGTTTATTCCCAAAAATTAATTGATTTACCTAAGAAAATAAATAGCAAATTGAATTGGGCATGGGGCATTGGGCATTGGGCATTGGGCATTGGCGATCGGACATCCAAGGCTTCCCGAGCTATATGGGGCGGGATGTCTAGAGACGGGGGACTATACCTGTATGACCCGACCGACCAAGATCGATCGCACGCACCGTGGGGCAGATATTGCTCTGGCTCGCGTCACTGGCGGCGAATGGGAACTGGCGGTACATCCTCTGTGGGGCACCCAATGTCTCAGTGGGTATGATGCGATCGCAAGTAACGGGCCCATAATTTTAGGGTACTGGGCTGGATTGAATAGTAATAAAACTTAAAGAAAGGAGCGACCGGGGCGAAACCTTGGCGTAGTACGCTGAAAAGCAATCGATCCTAGAATTTTTATTCGCAAAAGAGGAATAGCTCATGGTTAAGCGTGGTTCTAAAGTTCGCATTTTGCGCAAAGAATCTTATTGGTATCAAGATGTGGGCACCGTAGCTTCCGTCGATCAAAGTGGTATCCGGTATCCAGTTATCGTTCGCTTTGACAAAGTTAACTACACCGGCTATAGCGGTAGCCCTAGCGGGGTGAACACCAATAACTTTGCCGAAGGCGAATTGGTTGAAGTGAAATAAGGGGGCCCAAAGCTTCTAGGTATTGTCTAAATGCCAGAACTTCCTGAAGTAGAAACGGTGCGGAGGGGGCTAAATGAGGCAACCCGATCGCGCCAAATATTGGGTGGATATGTGTTGCACGATCGCTCCATTGCCCACCCAATTTCTGCTGCGGATTTTTTAGCAAATATAAAAGATGTGGCGATCGCCCGTTGGCACCGACGAGGCAAATACTTGTTGGCCGAGTTGGTCAATGCCTGCGAAAAAACAGAGTTGCCGGTTCCCGCTGGATGGTTGGGAGTTCACCTGCGCATGACGGGCCAGCTTCTATGGGTCTGCCAAGACGAGCCAATCCAGAAACACGCTAGGGTGCGACTGTTATTCGGCGATCGCTGGGAATTGCGCTTTGTAGATATTCGCACTTTTGGTCGAATGTGGTGGGTGCCCCAGGGAGTTGCTCCCGAAGAAATTATCCGAGGGCTCAAAATTTTGGGACCAGAGCCATTCGAGGCAGAATTTTCTATAGAATACCTGGCAGGCAAGTTGAGCAGGAGTCGGCGAGCTGTGAAAACTGCCCTCTTGGATCAAGCGATCGTTGCTGGTTTGGGCAATATCTATGCCGATGAAGTCTTATTTCTCAGTGGCATACCCCCAACCCAAGTTTGTGCAGAGCTAACTAAGCAGCAAATAGAGAAGCTCCATAGCAACATAATTCAAGTGTTGCAAAATGCCATTGCTGCTGGGGGGACGACTTTTAGCAATTTTCTCAACGTTCGTGGGGTCAATGGTAACTATGCCGGTATGGCTTGGGTCTATCGGCGCGCAGGCCAGCCTTGTCGGGTTTGCGGCACTACCATCCAGCGCCAGAAGCTAGGAGGGCGATCGACTCATTTTTGTCCCCAATGCCAGAAAGATAGCAGTCAGCAGTCAGCTCTCAGCAGTCAGCTGTAGGGGCGATTTCGCGAAATCGCCCCTACAGGCAAACAATTTTATTGCCTTAACCAAACATGGGTAGTGCCATAAAATTAATAATTAATAATTAATAATTAACAATTAATAACTGTTCGGTTCCAGCTAAAAATTGAGATACTATCGCCTAAAGTATTAAGGTTTGTTACAAGAGATTGTCCTTTCAAAGCAAATCATGGCAATTAAAAAAGGTTCTTTTGTCCGCGCCGTCCGCGAAAAGTTAGAAAACAGTCTAGAAGCTCTAGCCAGCGATCGGCGCTTTCCCCCTTATATCTTTGAAACCAAAGGGGAAATTCTAGATACAAGGGGAGACTATGCCCTGATTAAGTTTGGTCATGTACCCACCCCCAATATTTGGTTGCGCCTAGACCAGCTAGAGGAATTTAAGTAGATCTGTCAAAAAAATAATTGGGCATTGGGCATGGGGAATTGGGCCTTGGGCATGGGGCATGGTTAATTGTCACCCTCATGCAGGAACAATCCCCAAAGTCAACAAGCGCCATTAACCAGAACCCAAATCTAGAAACCCGAGCCATATATATATATGTGTGGCTCGGGTTTCTGGTTCAAAAGCCAATTACTGAAGATATAGCACTACGCACTCAGTTTAGGACAATTAAAATATCGCCAAGGCTAGTAACGGCAAGGCTTGTGCTGATAGCTGACTGCTGATAGCTGACTGCTTACTGCTATAGCGAGCGAGCATATTTTGCTGGAGCGGAGCCCTAGGATAGGTAGGTAGGTATTGCATTGCTAGGGCATTGGGCATTGGGCATTGGGCATTGAAAAATTTTAAGTTAGCAGTTAATTTCTCCTCGCTTCCCCGTAGGACCCAATCGGCGAGAAGTCTCTCTGCTCCCGACAGGCGGGACGCCCGTCCTACAAATTGGGTAATTTGTTTCTTGGAATTCCCTAAATACTTGTGTAACTATTTGGACCCCCTTATATACCATGCCCAACGCCCGATGCCCGATGCCCTATGCCCAATGGCCCAATGCCCAATGCCCAATAATCCTTATATATTTTTGTAAATTTTACTGCTAGATCTGTTACATTTGAGACTACTAGGGGATTGCTCGGGGCGATCGCTCCAAAAAAAACTAAGTTTGAGAGAATAACACTATGTCAGAAATGTTGCCGATTGTCATCCTACCTCTGGCCACCATCGCCATAGCCTATATCCTAGAGGTTCTGGGTTTTGCCGTGGGTGGATTTTCTTCTCTATTTAATGGCGTACCGAACTGGACAGGGACCGTTCTTTTATTGGGAGCGACGATCGCCACCTATCGCTCTCTCAGGAAATAACAAAACTTAAAACTAATTTATAAAATTGCGAGTTTTAACTCATTAGTATCTTAATTATTTGCTTGAAAGCGCTAACTCAATCTGGCTTTGACCAGCCTTGCCAGCCTTGGTAATTGATGGCCTAGATAAGTAATTGTGCTTAAAAAAACTACTAGCTCTTATAGGGCATAGGAGTTCAAGAAGTCAGGTCAGGGCTTACGAAAACTCTATATAAAGCGTAAGCCCTGAAGCTTTCTTGGAGGAAGTTAATTGGAGTTGCTGGGACAGGACTTACGCAAAATATCTATATCTAGTATTTGTAGGGGCAATCCCCCCGTGGTTGCCCCTCCCCGTAGTGCCAATGCGTAAGTCCTGTGGGAAAAAGGGCGATCCCGACTGCTAACTATGAGACCTCTCAGACTCAATCAGGCTAGCGACCCGCTCTTTAATTTCATCCCGGACCCGGTAAAAAGTCTCTAGCGGTTGCCCATCTGGGTCGTCCAGTTGCCAATCTTCAAAAACATCTCGCAACACCCAGGCTTCTGGCAAGTTAACGCCGCAGCCGCACATAGAAATAACAACATCATAGTCTGAGGGATTAAAATCTCTCAAATCGTCGGAAGTCTGATTGCTAATATCAATACCAATTTCCGACATAACCTGAATAGCAGTAGGATGGACTTTACTTGCTTCCAGCCCCGAGCTAGAGACCTCTATCTTATCCTCGCCAAGAGTTCGAGCAAAGCCTTCTGCCATTTGGGAACGACAGGAGTTTCGCTTGCAAACAAACATTACTTTTTTAGCCATAAAGCATTCGACCGCTAACATACTCCTGAGTAGATTTTTTCTTGGGATTGTGGAAAATCTCTATCGTCTTATCATATTCAAACAAATATCCTATTCTGCTGCCATTGGGGGTCACCTTCAGATTAAAAAAGGCAGTCATATCGGAAACGCGAGAGGCTTGCTGCATATTGTGAGTAACAATCACAATTGTATAGCGTTCTTTAAGATCTTGGAGCAGGTCGTCAATCCTAGCAGTAGAGATAGGATCTAGGGCGGAACAAGGTTCGTCCATCAGCAGAATTTCTGGCTGTAGGGCAAGAGCGCGGGCAATGCACAAGCGCTGCTGTTGTCCGCCTGATAAAGTCTGGGCATTGTGCTGTAGTTTATTTTTAACCTCATCCCATAAATCGGCCTGACAAAGAGAATATTCTACTAATTCATCAATATTGCCTCGATAGCCATTCACGCGCAGTCCCAAAGCAACATTTTCATATATTGATTTGGGAAAAGGATTGGGTCTTTGAAATACCATACCTATTCGGCGGCGGAGTTCGACGGGATGAAAGCTCTTAATATTTTTTCCGCTTAGGGTAATATTGCCCGTCATGTTAGAGCCCCGAATCATTTCATTGAGGCGATTAAAACAGCGAAGGAGGGTACTTTTTCCGCATCCAGAAGGTCCTATTAAAGCAGTTATTTGATTTTGATAAATTTCCATAGTAACATCTTCTAGGACGCGGCTTTTGTTGTAGCTTACAGATAGGCGATCGATATTAACAACAATAGGATATGAAGTAGGCTCGTATTTATATTGCATTAGTCTATACCTGGGGTGTGGGGTGTGGGGTGTAGGGTGTGGGGTGTGGGGTGTAGGGTGTGGGGTGTAGGGTGTGGGGGGTGGGGTGTAGGGTGTGGGGTGTGGGGGTGTAGGAAAACTTCACGATAGAGTTGCAATCTTCTATCGATAGGATATCCTGGCGGCTAGGGGTTTCGGGTTGTTGAATGGGGAACGATACCCAATTGTCATCAAAAATTGAAAAAAGCCCCATAGATCGACACCTTAGTCTATACCCCAAAAACCTTAAAGTTGCTAAATATTAAACTTGCCGGTTGCGGTATCGGTCTTGTAGGAGAACTGCACAGACGCTCATTATAAATAAAAGGGCAACTAGAATAATAATTGCGGCTGCAGCATTTTCTTGGAAAGCCGGTTGAGGTCGGGAGACCCAATTAAAGATTTGCACTGGCAAGGCGATAAAGGGACTGCGCGCTCCTTGTAAAGAAAAAGGCGGTGCAAAAGAAATAAAAGATAAAGCCCCTACAGCGATAAGAGGAGAAGTTTCTCCTATAGCCCGGGCGAGGGCAAGCAAAGTGCCAGTAATAATGCTGGGTAAAGCCGAGGGTAAAACAACGTACCACAAAACTTGGGTGCGGGTCATCCCTACTGCATAACCAGCCTGTTGGAGATTATCGGGAACTCGGCGTAAAGCCGAACGGGTGGCGACGATGAGTAATGGCAAAACAATGGCTGTAAGAGTTAAAGCGCCAGAAAGAACGCTCGCACCCCCTGTCAGCGGAGCCAAGAGCCGGACAAATAGCTCTAATCCTAATAGTCCGTAAATAATTGAAGGAACGGCGGAGAGATTGGCAATATTAATTTCCAGGATTTGGTTGATGCAGTTATCCGGCAGATATTTTTCTAGAAAAATAGCAGTTCCGACACCTATAGGAAAGGCGAGTATTCCGGTTAATACCAGGAGCCATAGAGTGCCCATTAAGGCTGGAAAAATACCGGCGTCTTCTGGTTTGCGGGAGGGGAAGCCAGTCACAAACTGCCAGTCTAGTTGTGAGCTGCCCCGGTTGAAGGCATCGAAGAATAAGACTGCGATTACCGCCAATCCGGCTAAGGTGGCCGCAAAGGCGAGGATAATAAAAAGTCGGTCTAGCCAATAGCGACGTTGAAAAGCTGTATGAAATTTAATAGGTGCGGATATAGGAGGCAAGCGGCGTTTTAGGGAAGAGGGGGATAGTGGTTTTGAGTTTAGGTCGGAACTGTTTGCGATTTGGGGAAAGCTGGGAACGACGCCTTGAGTCATTGCTTTGCGGTGACGACGAACCAGCCAATGACCTAGGGTGTTCAGGGCAAGGGTAATCAGAAACAAAACCATACCTACGGTGAAGATAGTTTGGAATGCGAGGGAGTTAAATGAAACTCTGCCCAAACTGACTTGGATAATAAAGGCGGTCATTGTTCCTATGGGAATGAGGGGATTGAAGGTAAGATTTGGATGTTGGCCGCCCGCGATCGCCGCAATCATTGTTTCCCCTAAAGAGCGAGAAGCAGCTAAAGTAAAAGAGGCAATAATCCCGGGAAATGCTACGGGCAAGACAACCTTGACTATTGCTTCTCCTTTAGTGAACCCCATCGCATAGCCCGCTTCCCGCAGGGAGTACGGTACATTGCGGATTGCATCTTCGCTCAAGGAGGAGACAATAGGCAGAATCATCATCCCAGTCACCAACCCAGCGGTCAAAGCACTAAATCCCTGCAAGCCAGGGACAAACTTTTGCAAATTTGGCGCTACCACCAACAGGGCAAAATAGCCATAGACAACTGTAGGAATGCCAGAGAGCGCCTCTAAAGTAGGTTTAATCAAAAGTCGCAGTTTAGCTGGGGCATATTCTGCCAAGTAAATCGCTGCCAATAAGCCCACTGGCATTGCTACAGTCATGGCGATCGCCGTCGTCATCAGGGTGGCGCTGCCGATCGCGAATATGCCAAACTTGGCACTCGGGAATAGCGGCGTCCATTCGGAATCGGTCAAGAACTGCCTTAGAGAAACCTGCTGAAAAAACAGCACTGTTTCATACACCAACACGCCAATAATCGCCAGAGTAATGCAGATAGGGATAGCAGCAATAGCGGCGAGAATTACTCGGAAGCTCCGGTCTATCCAAATCTGACTGCCTAGTTGGCGTTGCCAAGAACCCGCTGGCGGTAGCGGCGAGCGATCGTACTGCATTCTTCACCTCAGAACACCGGATTTTTTTTAGCCGAAGACTAGGGTATTGACTACGAGACCTTTTTCACTCCAATTGGCGACAACCCTTGTATAGCAGTAAGCAGTCAGCTATCAGCAGTCAGCTTTTAGCACAAGCCTTGCCGTTACTAGCCAGGAGCGAGATTTTTTTAGCACAAGCCTTGCCGTTACTAGCCAGGAGCGAGATTTGAATTGTCCGTTCCCCGAGTGCGTAGTGCTATATCTTCACGATGAAGACCCGAAAGCTCCGGAATGCGTAGGGCTTTCCAGCTCCCGAAAGCGGTCGGGAATATGAAGTTTCCCCACACCCCACACCCCACACCCCACACCCTACACCCCACACCCTAGCCGAAGACTCCGTTTACATAATCCAGCGTTGCTTGTTCCTTGGGTCGCTGGAAAATCATTTCCGTCCTGTCATACTCGACCAAGTACCCCATTTTTCCGTCCTTAGTCGCCTCGGCATTAAAAAATGCTGTCATATCCGACACCCGCGATGCTTGTTGCATATTGTGAGTCACAATAACAATCGTGTGCTGACTCTTTAATTCTTGGAGTAGATCTTCGATTTGCAAAGTCGAAATCGGATCTAGCGCCGAACAAGGTTCGTCCATAAGAATTACTTCTGGCTCGATTGCTACAGCTCGGGCAATACACAAGCGCTGTTGCTGTCCACCGGACAAAGCCAGACCGCTTTGTTTTAGCTTATCTTTTACTTCATCCCACAACGCTGCCTTCCGCAGACTTTTTTCCACTAGCTCGTCCATATTGCCGCGATAGCCATTAACCCGGGCTCCAAAAGCAATATTCTCGTAAATCGACTTGGGAAAAGGAGTTGGCTTCTGGAACACCATGCCAATCCGACGGCAAACCTCGATTGTATCTACCTTTTTGTCATATAAATTTTGGCCGTGGAAACTAATCCGCCCTTCCACCCTGGCCGAGGGAATCAAATCATTTAGTCGATTAAAGCATCGGAGCAAGGTACTCTTGCCGCAGCCACTTGGACCAATAAAAGCGACTATTTTATTCTTGGCAATATCTAAGTACACGCCCCCAACGGCTAAAACAGACCCGTAATAAACCGATACATTCTCTGCCTTGAGAATGCTCTCTTGTGTGGCGGGTTTTCTTTCCATGCTGGCTAACATAATACGATATCTCTAAATATACTATAAATTGGGAATTGGGAATTGGGAATTGGGCATTGGGCATTGGGCATTGGGCATTGGGCATTGGGCATTAAAAATTGGGGATAGTTTTGAGTCTTGAGTTTTGAGTCTTGAGTTTTGAATTTTAAATTTTTAGGTTTAAATTTTGAGTTTGAATTTAAAAATTCAAACTTAAACCTCAAAACTCTCCCAATGCCCAATGCCCCATGCCCAATGCCCAATGCCCTTTAACGTTCTCTTTGGAACTTATTGCGCAGGAAAATAGCGCCAGCATTCATGGAGAGCAGAACAATCATCAAGACAATAATGCCTGCTGCTGCCAGTTCGTGGAATTCTTTTTGGGGACGAGACACCCAGTTATAAATTTGTATGGGCAGGGCAGTAAAAGAATCCTGAAAGCCTGAGGGTAGAAAAGCGATAAAGGTTAAAGCGCCGATGGTAATTAGCGGTGCAGTTTCCCCGATCGCCCGGGATAGGGCGAGAATAGTGCCGGTGAGAATCCCCGGTAAAGCTAGAGGCAATACTTGCTCGCGAATAGTTTGCCAGCGAGTCGCGCCCAGAGCGTAGCCTGCTTGACGGAGGCTTTGGGGAATTGCCCGCAGAGCTTCTCTGGTGGCGACTATAATAATCGGTAAAATTAATAGCGCCAAGGTCAGAGCCCCAGCTAGAATAGTGCGACCCTTCGTAATCGGTTCCAAAACCCGGACGAAGACTTGCAATCCTAGCAAACCATAAATAATCGAAGGTACTCCGGCCAGATTGGCGATGTTAATTTCAATAAGTTTAGCCAAGCGGCTATCGGCGGCAAATTCTTCTAAGAAAATTCCGGCACCTACTCCGACGGGAAAGGCGATCGCAGCAGTAGTCCCCAGCAACCAAATAGTACCGAACAGGGCTGCTTTTATTCCTGCTTGGTCTGGTTTGCGCGAGGCAAAGTTGCTGATAAATTGCCAGTTTAAGCGAGGCAGGCCATCGACTAGGACATCGAACATCAAGACAGCCAGCACCACTAGGGCGACTATTATGGAAGCCAAAGCAGCAATTTCAAAAATACGGTCTAATTTATAGCGTCCCGCTAGCTGGGGGTCTGGTTCTGTTAAAGATCTTCCGACAGATGCTGCTGTTGGCGGTTGCGACTCTTGTAGGGTCATAATAAAGTTTAGCTTTTAGACAGTTATATTTTGGCTTATCCCTCTTATAAGCTTGGCGGGAAATATTAATTTATATAGCAATACGCATCTTTGGTTAGGCAATCTTATTGTTCGCCAAAGCTACTCAAGGAGCAATGCTGCGATCGAGCTAACTGCTGACTGCTAACTGCTTACTGCTATATTACGAGTATTAGTCGTATTTTTCCCGGAACTTGCGGACGAACCAAAAACTAAAGATATTGAGTACCAGGGTGGTGAAGAATAAGGTCATGCCCACAGAAAATACAGTTTTGTAGGCTAGGGAACCGGCGGGGGTATCGCCCAAGCTGGCTTGAACGATATAGGCAGTCATGGTCATAATCGGCACGAAGGGATTTAATCCCAAGGTGGGGTTTTGACCGGCTGCAATTGTGACGATCATGGTTTCGCCGATCGCCCGAGAAACTGCGATAATAAAGGAAGCCACAATTCCCGACAAGGCAGCGGGCAATACCACCCCTACAATTGTTTCCCGCTTGGTGGCTCCCAGACCGTAGGCACCTTCGCGCAAACTTCTAGGAACTGCATAAATTGCGTCTTCGCTCAGAGAGGCGACTAGAGGAATAATGGATATACCCAAAACCAGCCCCGCACTCAGAGCATTAAAACCCCGCACCAAGTTGTCTCCCAAAATTCCCTGAATCATCGGGGTAATAAATAAGAGAGCGAAATAGCCATAAACCACCGAAGGAACTCCAGCTAGTATTTCTAGAGCCGGTTTCAGCCATTTACGCAAAGTGGGAGAGGCATATTCGCTCAGGTAGATGGCAGCTAATAATCCCAAGGGTAGAGCCACGAAAACAGCGATCGCCGAAGTTAGCAAGGTAGCGCTCATCAGTACGAATATGCCGAATTGAGGATTTTCAAACAGCGGCGTCCATTGCGTATCGGTCAGGAACCTCCAGAAAGGAACTTCCTTGAAAAATTCGATTGTCTCAAAAATTAATACCAAGACGATGCCCATTGTGGTCGCCACTGAGACTAAGGCAAAACAGCCAAACAGTATTTTAACTGCCAGCTCCATTTGCTTGCTTTTTTTCCGATTCGGAGCCCAAAGTTGCTCCGTACTCGCCGGACCCGATCTAGGGTTTTTAGTCATTCCTGTCAGTTAGTTAATGCGCTTATCTAATTAGATTGCGGCCAGTTATCTTAACTGGCCGTTATCTTTATCGATCTATGGGTTTCGAGATTACTCAGACATCAGCTCTTTGAGGCTTTTGCCCTTAGTATCGCCGACGAAAACCGAGCCGACTTTGCCGCTATAGTAACGTTGCTTGGCTAGCTCTATAACATCTGCAGGTACGGGAACGTAGCCTACTTCTGAGATTAAACTTTGATTTTCTGGAGCGAGCTGGAATTCTACGAAGGATTTCACATCGGTGCGTTCGGCCACAGATTTCTTAACGTAGAAAAACTCGGGACGAGATAGAGGACTGTAGCTGCCATCGGCAATGGTTTTAAAACTGGGAGCGACGCAACCGTTGCCGCTATCAATCTCAACCAGCTTCAGCTTGTCCTTGTTTTCTTCGTAATAGGCATAGCCGAAGAAGCCTAGGCCCCCTTTATCTGCTGCCACCCCCTGAACGATTACATTGTCGTCTTCGCTAGCGGTATAGTCTCCCCGGCTTGACCCTTCTTTGCCCACAGCTGCCTTGGTGAAATAGTCATAAGTGCCGGAGTCCGTACCCGGGCCGTATAGCCTCAGTTCTACATCCGGGAACTCGGGATTAATTTGGTTCCAATTGGAAATATTGCCTTGGGCATCTGGCTGCCACATTTTTTTCAGCTCGTCTATGGTGAGGCAATTGACAAAATCGTTGTCGGGATTAACCACCACCGAGAGACCGTCAAAAGCTATAGGGATTTCAATATACTCAACATTGCCTTTCTCGCAGAGTTCTATCTCCGATTCCTTGATCGGCCGCGAGGCATTGGAAAGATCTGTTTCGTCGTTGCAGAATTTCTTGAAGCCTCCTCCAGAACCAGACACCCCCACAGTCACCCTCACCCCCGGATTGGCTTTCATAAATTCTTCTGCCATTGCCTCGGAGATGGGGAATACCGTGCTGGAGCCGTCCACCAATACGTTGCCGCTGACTTCCTGCCCGCTGCTGCTTCCGCCGTCCGATGCGTCGCCGCTGACTTCCTGTCCGCTACTACAGGCAGACAGAGAGAAGGCCCCGGCAATTAGACAAGCTATAACAGATTTGGAGTTGAACGATAATTTCAGGTTCATCGGTTTTTCCCCTCATGTACTGGTTCAAAAAATAGCAAACAATGTCTGCTATTTTTTGAATTTACCTCATACCATTTCTGTATCAAGATGCAAAAAATACACCGTTCGGGCTGAGGGCTTCGTTGCCCTGGGCTACGCCGACGGACTGGGCTTTGACAAGCGAGCGCCCGAACGGCAGATTGCGTGCAGCTTCATAAAGAATTGGTCTCACCCTCATTATGCTAATAAAAGTTTTTTTGTCAAGCTAGAGTTTTTAGGTAAAACTCTAGTTAAGATTAGGTTAACTTTTTTTTAAGAAAATCTAACAAAGAGTCGGATAAAAATTCGGATAGGATAGTCAATCTATTGACTAATAGAGGCGAAAAACTGTAGTGAAATAATTCCCATTGCCCCTTACTGAGTGCTTTTCTTTACAGTATAGTTTAGGTTTGCGATCGCTTTATAAAGTTTTTGTTTTAAAAAACAATACTATTTAGCATTAGTCTATTTTCCTCGGTTATCCGCCCGAATGCCTAGGGCTAATTTTTTATTCTTTACCACTGGCTATCTCGGCATCGGGCAAAAAGGCATCGGGCATTGAAATTGTATAGCACTACCAACCAAAGTTAGGAGAGTTACAAAGCGCCAATAGCCTTAACTGGCAAGACTTTGACTAAAGGCTGACCGCTCTCTTGCTGACTGCTTACTGCTATAAGTGTTGAGTTTTAAGTTTTAAATTAAAGATTGGCAATTCAAAACAGCCAACATTCGGTCCTCTGAGGTGGGGAGTGTGGGAAGGGTGGGAGGGGTGGGAAAGACTGCTGAAAGTTCTCCCCACAGTCCCCACAGTCCCCACAGTCCCCACAGTCCCCACAGTCCCCACAGTCCCCACAGTCCCCACAGTCCCCACACCTCCCGGTCCCCACCTTAAAAGAGCTAGCCCGTTGTTAAATCGAAAAATTAAGACAAAATTGCCTATTTTTTATAATTTTTTTCCATTGACAATAGGCTGTATCTAGGCTAAAAAAAACCCTAGAACAAATTAGCACATTAAACTGACATAGATTTTGCTGCAAAAATTTTCCATATATTAAGAGTGCAGTAAGATAGTGCAGTAAGATACTGTAGTAAGAGATCGCCCAGGAAAAATTAAGATATCGCGGGCTGAACAAAGGAGTTGCAAGAGGCAATGAGTCAAAACAATTCTCTTGCCTACTATGATGAATTAGAGTATTTTCGGAGCAAGATTAATGGCAGAAAAAGTATTAGAGGGTCAGGTAGCCCTAGTAACCGGCGGCAGTTCCGGAATTGGAGCAGCAGTATCCAAAGCCCTAGGGGCAGCAGGGGCCAAGGTGGTTGTCAACTACTCGCGCAGCGTTAAAGGTGCGCAAGAGGTAGTCGAAGAAATAAAAGCTGGTGGAGGAGAGGCGATACCAGTCCAGGCGGACGTCAGCCAGGAAGACCAAGTTCTGGCAATGTTCCAGCAAACGTATGATGCCTATGAAACTATAGACATCTTGGTAAATAACGCCGGTCTCCAGAAAGACTCTAGCTTTGTGGATATGACCTTAGAGCAATGGAACAAGGTTATCGGCGTTAACCTGACCGGACAATTTCTCTGCGCTCGGGAAGCAGTTAAGGAATTTATTCGGCGGGGAGTCGTACCGGAAAGGTCGATTGCTGCTGGCAAAATTATCTGCATGAGTTCGGTGCATGAAATTATTCCCTGGGCCGGTCACTGTAATTATGCAGCTTCCAAAGGGGGCGTTATGTTGCTGATGAAGAGCATGGCTCAGGAATTAGCGCCTTATAAAATCCGCATCAATAGCATCGGTCCTGGGGCTATTAAAACTCCTATTAACCGCCCTGCCTGGGAGACTCCCGAGGCAGAACAAGAATTGCTAAAGCTGATTCCCTACAAACGAGTTGGGGAGCCCGAAGATATTGGCAAGGCAGCAGTTTGGCTGGCATCGGATCGCTCAGACTACGTTCAAGGCGTCACTTTGTTTGTCGATGGGGGAATGACTCTGTATCCAGAATTCGCCAGCGGTGGCTAAGGAAGAAGGGTGTGGGGTGTAGGGTAGGGTGTAGGGGAAGTCATAGCGTTTCTCAAATAAGTGTAATTTACATCCCGTAGGGGCGACAGCATCCCGTAGGGGCGACAGCATCCCTTAGACAATCTCTTAGCTCCGAACGGCAACCCCCCATACTGGGATGCTTCGCCCCAGACAAACTGACATCAAGCGCGAGAACCGCTATATGAGTTATGAGTTTTGAATTTTATTTTTTTGGTTTGAGTTATTAGTATAAACTTGTAAACTTGAAAGAGGTTTAAGTTATATTTTTTGAATTAAAGCTTGTATAGCTAAAAATAAATAACTTAAGCATCAAAGCTCAAAAAATAACCCTCAAAATTCAAAAATAAAAAGCCCAGATCTCGCAAAAGGAAACACATTGAATTTACCAAAGAATATGGCAGCAGAAAAACAACGACTTGAAGAAAACCGCAACCGCAAGGCTTACTGGAACAGATGGGGTCCATATTTGAGCGAGCGGCAGTGGGGAACGGTGCGAGAAGACTACAGTGCCGATGGCGGAGCGTGGGATTATTTTTCTCACGAACAGTCTCGCTCCCGAGCCTACCGCTGGGGAGAAGATGGGATTGGGGGAATTTCTGATAACCACCAGCGGCTTTGTTTTGCAGTTTCTCTCTGGAACGGGAAAGATCCCTTTCTTAAAGAGCGTATTTTTGGCTTGACCGGGAGCCAGGGAAATCATGGGGAGGATGTCAAGGATTATTACTTTTATCTGGACAGTACCCCCACCCATTCTTATATGAAGTATCTGTACAAATATCCGCAAGATACTTTTCCTTATGGGAAGTTGGTGGAAGAGAATCAAAAGCGCGATCGCCGAGCTTTTGAATACGAGCTGCTAGATACGGGTATTTTTGATGGCGATCGCTACTACGATGTTTTTGTCGAATATGCCAAGGCAACAGACGAAGATATTCTAATTGCCATTAATGCCTATAACCGAGGCTCCCAATCCCAAACCCTCCATATTCTGCCCACCCTATGGTTTAGGAATACCTGGTCTTGGAATGGCAAATCCCAAAAACCGAGCCTGAAAGTCATCAAATCAGACGGTAATGTCAGTATTATTGAAGCAGACCATGCTACCCTCGGCAAGCGGTGGCTCTATGTGGAGGGGTCGGTAGAGCTTCTGTTCGTAGATAACGAGACCAACAGCAAGCGCTTATTTGGGGTTGAAAATGCGACACCATATGTTAAAGATGGCATCAATAACTATGTGGTCGAAGGGCAAAAGGAAGCAGTCAATCCCGGGCGATCGGGCACGAAGTTTTCACCCCATTACATTTTAGAAATCGGAGGCGGTCAGAGCAAGAAGGTACGGCTGAGGTTGAGCGACTCCCCGAATATAGGGCAACCCTTTGGCAGCGAATTCGACGCAATATTTGAAACCAGAATTAAAGAAGCGGACGAGTTTTACAACAGCATATCTCCTTTCTCGATGAAGGAAGACGTGCGCCAGGTGCAGCGGCAAGCTTTTGCGGGGATGCTCTGGAGCAAGCAATATTATCACTATGTGGTAGATGACTGGCTCAATGGCGATCCTAATAGCCCGCCGCCGCCAGAATCTCGCAAAGGGATTAGGAATAAGGAGTGGATTCATCTATTTAACGATGATGTTATCTCCATGCCCGATAAGTGGGAATACCCGTGGTTTGCGGCTTGGGATTTGGCCTTCCACTGCATTCCCCTAGCAATTGTTGACCCGGAATTTGCCAAGCGTCAGCTAGATCTGATGACGCGAGAATGGTATATGCATCCCAACGGTCAGATACCGGCTTACGAGTGGAATTTTAGCGATGTGAATCCGCCAGTGCATGCCTGGGCAACTCTGCGGGTATATAAGATTGAGAAGAAAATGCACGGCCGCGCCGATAAGCAGTTTCTAGAGCGGGTATTTCAAAAGCTGCTGCTCAATTTTACCTGGTGGGTTAATCGCAAGGACTCCGAAGGTAACAATGTTTTTGAAGGTGGATTCTTGGGATTGGATAATATTGGCGTATTCGATCGCAGTTCTCCCCTACCAACCGGCGGAAATTTGCAGCAGGCAGATGGAACTAGCTGGATGGGTATGTTTTGCCTTAATATGCTGGCTATATCTCTGGAACTTGCCTTAGATAACCCGGTTTATGAAGATATTGCCAGCAAATTTTTCGAGCATTTCCTTTATATTGCCGATGCCATGAACCGCATTGGCGCAGTGACCAACCTCTGGGACGAGGAGGATGGATTTTATTACGACGTACTCTATTTGCCCAATGGAGAAAATATTCCCTTAAAAGTGCGATCGATGGTGGGGCTGATTCCCTTATTTGCCATTACCACTCTAGAACCTGCGGTTGTCAATAAGCTGCCCAATTTCAAGAAACGGCTGGCATGGTTTATCGAGCATCGCCCGGATCTGAAAAAAAATGTGGCTTGCATGCAAACCCCCGGGATTGGCGAGCGGCGGCTTCTGGCTATTGTTTATCCAGAAAAACTGCAGCGCATTATGGAAAAAATGCTCGATGAAAGCGAGTTTTTGGGTCCTTATGGGATCAGGGCGCTTTCTCGCTACCACCTAGAGCATCCCTATAAATTTTACGTCGGCGGTGAAGAGTATCGAGTAGATTACGAACCGGGCGAGTCTAGCACGCCTCTATTTGGCGGCAATTCCAACTGGCGCGGACCGGTCTGGTTCCCGGTTAATTTCTTGCTGATAGAGTCCCTCCAGAAGATGCATCATTATCTGGGAGACGACTTTAAGGTAGAATGCCCTACGGGTTCCGGTAAAATGATGAATCTCTGGCAAGTTGCTACAGAGATATCTCATCGATTAATAGATGTTTTTGTCCGAGATTCCTCCGATCGCCGACCCGTATATGGTGGTATTGAGAAGTTCCAAACGGACCCTCACTGGCGCGATTTGATTTTGTTCTACGAATATTTCCACGGCGACAATGGTGCTGGAATAGGTGCCAACCATCAAACTGGTTGGACGGGCTTGGTAAGTAAGCTGATTCAGCAGAGCTGCGAGTACCATCGCCGGGGAGTCGGGCCAGATATGAAGGATGATGCGAACTGCGATAATTAAGAAAGCAATTGCACGGGGAGAGGACTTCTAAATAAATAGGGCTTGCTGTATCAATCCAAAAGCCTGGGGTGTGGGAAGGGTGGGAGGTGTCGGAAGGGTGGGAGGTGTCGGAAGTGTGGGAGGGGTGGGAGGTGTCGGAAGTGTGGGAAGTGTGCTGAAAGTTCTCCCCTCTCTCCCCCCTCTCCCCCTCTCCCCACACTCCCCCCCTCTCCCCACACTCCCCACACTCTGCCTTTTTCAGCAAACCCTAAATACTTCTCCCTCGCTTCCCCGTCCTGTAGGGAACTTTTCGCAAACCCGGTTCTGCTTTCTTGGGTAGTTTATTTTGTGGAATCCTCTAGATAGCACGATCTCGTCTAGGGCTAGGCTCGGGATAATGTAATAAGGAAAAAATTTTATAATGCTGGCTTCAACGCTGGCGATACTAAAGTAGGGACAAGGATAATACCCTTGTCCCTACTTTAGTATCGCAATTTTCCTGGCTAGAATTATCTTTAATTAACAAACCTATAGCAATGTATATATTTAAAACAAGATAATTTTCCGCTTTGGCTTCCCTGTCAGTCAGGGAAAGACAAAATTTTCATAAATCAAGGATAATTTCTGTCTCTATTAGGATATATTACCAGATAGATAGGAAAAGGCTGTCTTGTGATGTCGATCGCCCGGATTTTTTGACCTTTGTGCCAAGCGGTTAGTGCCGCTGCGCGGAAGTCAAAAGTTAAAAGTCTCAAGGTAATAATACCTTTGTACCCTGGCTCTTTCGCCCGATCGGGCGAAGAAAGATTATTTCTGCCACCCTGCACTAGGGCGATCGCGATTAGGGACTAGCAAGTTAATAATATACCTGTCTTTCCGCTCCAACCCCTAGCGGACTGTATGACTGGTATTTTATTGCTGCGATCGTCCCCTGCGAATCTTTGCGATCCAGGCACGGATAGCATTGACCGCTAGCTCATCTGAGGAGGAGAGCGAACACCTAGAGCAATCTGGGTGATTTCTAGAGAAGAAAAAAATTTTTAGGTCCCTTATTAGTTCGGTTCTTTCTATAGGAACTCAAAAGTCAAACTCGCTCCGAACGCCGAGGTGCATCGCGTTATTAATGAAATTTATAAGCTGTTGTGCGTTGAAATCGGTAATTAAGATAAGGGAACTTCAGAACTAGGAACGCTTAACTACCGATCTGGGCGAGCTTAGCCTTCAAAAGCAACGGCCTCTACCCAATTATTGCCGGACAGCTTATTTAATACCTAATTGGTAACATATAGAATGACTCGCGATCGCGTCCAACCAACCAAAGCAGATATTTTAGTTGTTGACGATATGCCAGATAACTTGCGGCTTTTATCCTCGCTTCTTAGGGAACAGGGCTATAAAGTGCGCAAAGTCACTGGTGGGGAATTTGCCTTAAAGGCTGTCAAGTTGGCACCACCAGACCTCATTTTGCTGGATATTTTAATGCCAGATATGGATGGCTATGAAGTCTGCCAGCGACTGAAAGAATCAGAGCAAACCAGGGATATTCCGGTAATTTTCTTGAGTGCCTTAGACGGGGCGATAGATAAGGTAAAAGCGTTTGCTGTGGGGGGGACTGATTATGTTGCCAAACCGTTTCAATCAGCAGAAGTTTTAGCCCGAGTAGAGCATCAACTCAAAATCCGCAAGTTGCAAAAACAACTCACAGAACAAAATATACAGCTCCAAAAAGAAATAGAACGGACTTATCAGTCGGAAATAGCTTTAAAAAATCTCAACCAAGAATTGGAAAGCCGAGTTGAGGCTCGCACTGATAATTTAAAACAAGCTAATAGAAAACTGCAAAAACTGGAGTCAGAGCTAGAAGTAGCGCTGGAAAAAGAAAAGAAAATCAGCGATTTAAAGTCACAAATAATAGCTACTATTTCTCATGAATATAGAACGCCATTAACTACTATTCTTTCCTCTACAGAATTGCTAAAAGCATATCGCCATAAATGGGATGAATCCAAACAAGTCAAGCATTTTGAACGAATCCAATCAACTGTAGCCCAGATGGTAGTTATGTTGGATGATGCACTTTTGTTGCATAAAGCAGAATTCGAGGAGCTGGAGTTTAACCCGGTTACCATAAACTTAGCTAGTTTCTTCGGTAAAATAACTAAGGAGTTTGGAGTTCAAGAAGCAATTGGTAAATATAAGTTTACCTTTAATACTTCAGAGAAAAATATTACTTTAAATGTAGATGTAGAGCTGGTAAGAAAAATTTTAGTTAATCTTCTCTCTAATGCGACAAAGTATTCTGAAAAAGGAGGCGAGATATCAGTTAAGCTTTTCCGGGAAAGCGATCGCGTCATTTTCCAGGTCACGGATGAGGGAATTGGCATACCATCTGAAGATCGAGACCGTTTGTTTAAGGTTTTTAGTCGAGGGAGCAATGTCGGCATGATTCGCGGTATGGGGCTGGGTTTAGCGATCGCCAAAAAATGCGTAGATCTTCATAGCGGCGATATGAAGGTGGAAAGTGAAGAGGGCAAGGGGACAACCATAACGGTCAGTTTGCCAGCAGGTGTTTGAGTTTGAAGAAATGAGAGGTTTTAATTTTCACTTTTTAATTTTGAGGACTGACTTTTTAGGCTAATAATCTTGGCTTTAGACCAATTCTTTATGAAGCTGCACGCAGTTCGCCGTTCGGGCGATCGCTTGGTCGTTGTCCCAGGTAGCCTTGGTCTATGCCCCCTGGCAGGCTACGCCTACGACTCCGCGATCGCCCGAACGGCAGATTTGTTGCACTTGGGCTTCGACTCCGCGATCGCCCGAACGGTGGCCGAACGGTGGATAAGGTTTTTATTTGTTGCATCTTCATAAAGAAATGGTCTTACATGAGTGCGATCGCTCGGGAGCATTTCAATTTCGTATCTAGCCGCCTAACGCCTATAGGCGTAAGCCCCGCCTCCCAGGCGGCTGGCGCGGCTACACAAACAAAGCCCTCCGGGCTGTCCCGTTACAAAAGTGAAATGCTCCCATTTCACTTTTGTAAGTAGTAGGTTGGGTTTCGTTCCTCAACCCAACAATAGCGACAGTTTTGTTGGGTTGAGGAACGAAACCCAACCTACATTGCTATGTATCCTTTGCAAAATTGAAATGCTCCCGATCGCTCGTGCTTAAAGCTGACCGCTGACCGCTGAGAGCTGACCGCTTACTGCTTACTGCTATAATCGTCCAATCGAGCTAATCCAGACACAGGCAATATGAAAATTTCTCGACAAGATTTTGACTGGGCAGCCGACGCCGGAATTATTTCTACAGAACAGGCAGAATCTCTCTGGATGGAGCTGTCAGAGCGAAATAAAAACCGCCCTCAATTTAATCTAGCCAATGTTGCTTACTATTTTGGTGCCTTAATTATCATATCGGGAATGACCTGGTTCATGGGGTTGGCTTGGGAGCAGTTTGGGGGGAGCGGAATCTTCCTTATTGCCAGTCTCTACGCCCTTTTTTTTGTCCTAGCCGGTAGAACCCTCTGGTACAAACAAAACCTGAGAATACCGGGCGGACTGCTATTTACGATCGCCGTTTGCATGACTCCTCTGGCCATTTACGGACTGCAACGCATGACCGGAATATGGCCCAGTGACGATCCCGGTGCCTATCAGAACTACCACATGTGGGTCAAAGGAAGTTGGTTGCTGATAGAAGTGGGAACTATTCTGGCGGGCTTAATAGCACTTAAGTTTGTCAAATTTCCTTTCCTCACTGCGCCCATTGCCTTTTCCCTCTGGTATATGTCAATGGACTTAACGCCCCTCCTCTTCGGTGAGATAAGTTTTACCTGGGAAGAGCGACTCTGGGTTTCCTTCTGGTTTGGCCTAGCAGTTCTCATAATCGCCTATTTGGTAGATCGGCGAACTCGCAAAACCCAAGAAGATTTTGCCTTCTGGCTGTACCTGTTTGGCTTGCTTTCCTTCTGGTTTGGCATGACCCTGATGGGCGATGGAAATGAATGGGATAAATTGGTATATTGCATGATTAACGTAGGACTGGTTCTCTTGTCACTGGTTTTGAAGCGGCGCGTCTTTATAGTTTTTGGAGCTATGGGAGTATTTGTTTATTTGAGCCACCTCGCTTATGTAGTTTTCGAGGATTCGCTGCTTTTTCCCTTTGCCCTGACGGTTTTGGGGATTGGGATTATTTATAGCGGTTCTAAATTTAGCAAACACTTTTGATGCACCTGAGAGAGGCAGGGGAGCAGGGGAGCAGGGGAGCAGGGGGGCGGGGGCAAGGGAGCAGGGAGCAGAGGGGAAGAGGGCGCTTACCTCGGGATACGTTTTTTAGATTTGGCATTCAACGCTCGGTATCGAGTATCGTAGGGGCGACAGCATTCCCGAGACATATTTTGCCTTTAGACAAGACCTTTGTATTGGAATGCTTCGCCCCAGAAACCTATGCAGCCCACCGATTGCCCTCCGGGCACGCGCTTGCCCTTGTGAGCGGGCAGGCTGCGCCAACGCGATTGCCCTCCGGGCACGCTTCGCGAACGCGCTCTATAAGGAGATTATAAAAAACATACCCTTGAAAGGGGGGCGGGGGAAGTCTTTCAAGGGTATGCTTTTTATAATTCCGCTTTTTGGAGTTGCCAGCGAGGGGCATAAGTTTCTGGGGCGAAGCATTCCAGTATATAGATTTAGTTTAAAGCACAAGGTCTCTCGGGAATGCTATCGCCCCTACGCCTATTTCGAGGGTTGGTCGTAACCCGATCGCTACTCTAATCTAAAAAACATACCCTTGAAAGGCGGGGGAAGTTTGGGACTTTATATATTTCCATGCAAGTCCCTTTGCTCGGGAGCATTTCAATTTCGGCAAGCTGCCGCCTGACGCCTAAAGGCGCGGCTACACAAACTCTCGCCCTTGCGGGCTGTGAGTACAAAAGTGAAATGCTCTCCTTTGCTCCCCTGCTCCTCCTGAGCTTGTCGAAGGGTTCCCAATTCCCAATGCACAATTCCCAATGCCCAATGCCCAATGCCCAATGCCCGATGCCCAATGCCACCCACCCCTAACCCCTCCCAGGAGGGGACTGCCCAATGCCCAATGCCCAATTCCCAATTCCCCAATTAATTAAATGACAAAATCCTCTATAATCTCCCCTTCCCCTATGGAAACTCGGGCGCTAAATAGTTCTCCCCGATCGCCGCTAAATTTGAGTTGGATGTAATTATCCGCCTCCCGAGCTTCGGCGTCTAGGAAAAAATTGCCCTCTTCATCCAAAACGGTTAGCTGTAGTCCAGGGGGTAGATATATTAGCCCTCGCATGGGATAGACCCGCAGCAATATTGCTATTTTGCCATTATCTTTTTCTAACATAGCGGCCATAAGGGCGACGGGATGACCGGATAGCAGCATTCCCAAGTCCTTTATCCGTCTGATTTCCGCAACAGAATTGCCCGGGTCTATTGCCCACAAGCTTTCTGCAGCAGCCCAGCGGGTTTCCTCATGTTTGCTATTGCGGGTTAGATAAACCAGCGCTTGGATAACTTCTTCGTTTTTCGTCCTTACATCTGCCAGTTTTTCGGCGGCTTGTTTGCGCCGATGTTCGTTGCTGCTATTATAAATTCGGTCGATGAGTTCGCGAATTGCCTCCGGTTCTAAAGGATCTGAAATTAGCGATCGCTGCGTCAAGCGAAAGCTCCAAGCAACCTTATTATCTACAGCTAGCAACTCATCTATAGTTTTCCATCCGCTTGAAATATTTTGCTCCAAATTTTCTTTAAAGTCCGATAGCCTAGTGAATGTTTCTTTAAAAGCGCCAGCTATAGCAGCAGCAGCGATCGAAGTAGCAGTAGCTCTTGAATTCAGCCGCAATTGATAAAGCCGTGCAACATTGGAACTGTTGGCCAGCAATGCCGCCCATTGCTCGAACTCCACTTCCAAGCGAGGACTAAAAGAAAACGGCTGGCTCAGTTGCGGCAATAAACTTTCAATCCTTTGCGCAGATAAGGTAGGAAGCGGTTCGACTGTTACAGTTTCGTCCGGGCAGAGTTCTCTCGCAAACCAAATTACGTCCAGGTCTTCGATAATATCTTCTCGTCCCAGAGCGTAGGTTTCAGTGATTGGGTCGTAAATTCCTTCAGTCTTTAGCTGCTTGTGAGTAGCATAACCCCAGATCCGCAGCCAGCCCAATTCGGCTTGAACTTGTACGGCGATATAGTAGTTGGCCACCCAATCGGGAATATCTATCCATTCTCGGGGAACGCGGAGTTCCTCAATATCTATGGTTTCGCTTGGTACGATAACCGCCCGACTGTCACCAAAAGTTATAGCCGTGCCGTTGACGAATTCCCAAATAGTCCCTAAAGCTTCTGAAGATGGCCAGAGTTTGGCTTCTATGTCGTCTTCTTGTCTAAACCAAGGGATTAGTTTGTTGGCGACGAGGCGATTGAGAAGGGTGTTATGGCGGGCAAATTCATTAGAGCTGCGATCGCTCGCTGGAGTTGCTGCCTCCCAGTCTTCGGGGTAAATATCAAAGCATATCTGCCCTGAGAATTGTTCTACTATTTGGTCAAACGCTAGCATTTGATTCTCCTCTTATTGTTTTTTTGCAGGACTCGCGCAAATTGAGCATCGGGTAGGGGCTTTCAAGGGGATGTTTTTTATAGCAGTAAGCTATTAGCTGTCAGCAGTCAGCAGTCAGCTAAAGTCCTGCCATACGCACTCTTTACGTTTTGTAACTGTCCGTTCCCTTAATCGGTAGTGCTATATAATTGCCCTTCTTGATGTTGTCGGTGGGTTTCCGGGCTTTCTGGGGCGAAGCATTCCAGTATAATATATTGCTGTTATAACCCAGGGTTATCTCGGGAATGCTGTCGCCCCTACACCTTATTGCGAGGGTCTATCTGCCAATGCCCCGACCCCTCCCAGGAGGGGAGTGCCCAATGCCCGAGAAAGCTCTTAGCTCTCAGGTGTATGCCTTTAGCTGACCGCTGACCGCTGACCGCTGACCGCTATGAATGCCCGATGCCCAATGCCCAATTCTGCTAGTTTAAAAAAGACGCCTGACTTGCCAGCCAGCTATCGACAAAAACTGTTAGCCGCTTTTGCGCCTGTTCTTGCGCCGCCTTTGTAGCTAGAGAGATTCCCATTGTAGCTTCGAGATGAGATTGCAAGCGATCGCGCAAAAAAGATTGGAATTTTTCTTTTTGCTCTTTGACGGTGGATTCGGCTAAATAGAACTTTTTGGCTACAGCTTTGGCAGTTAATTTGCCAAGGTAGAGCGCCTCAAGCACTTCAAAAACTTCAGGGTAACTCGCGAGGTATTGCTTGGCTTCGGGTTGTAAAAATCTATGGTATGGCTCTTGGCAATATTCCCGCAACCATTCTGTGAGAGATTTTTTTGCTTCGCTAAGCTGCCGAGAGCTAAGCTGAGTTTTTGCGAAAGTCTCGAAGCGATCGCCAAGACCTTTTAGCAGGGCTTCTAATAGCTGTTGCTGGTAGCGCTTCAGCCTTTTAGAAACTCCCGTCTGATCCGGCAAGCCAAATAAAATTGCGATTTCTTCTTGTCTGAATCTAAATCCGTGCCAGACTGCCATCATATTCTGTATCTGCGCGGGCAAGCTGGCGAAAGCCTCCGACAAGATAGAGCTAACGAACTGCCCGTCGTCGCTTGACTCGTCTGCCTGCCCGCATTCCTCATAACTTAAGTATTTCTCGGATATCGAGTCATCTTCTATGGAAACATTGTGAAATTTCCAGCTATCTCGGACTGCTCTATCTAACTCGTTCAGGATAGCTTGGATTTGTTCGCCGCTGACCGGAGGATATTCTCGGCGGCGGGAATTATAGCGATTGGCGATCGCATCTAATTGCTTCTCCTCCAGGGGCCAGGGCATTTTACCTCCCCTCTTTCCCTGCAAACTAGGGAAACAAACCTCTATAAAAGATTGTCTCGCCAGCCCATGAGCAAAAAAGTCTTTAATCCCTTTTTGTCTCAAAGCATCATTCAGCATCCTTTGGCTAACATTTCTCAGCAACAGGGGCGGCCTGAACTTCAGCAAGCTATTGCCAATGCGGGCTTTTTCCAATACGGACGTTCTCAGAGGACGCTGGACGTAGGTCGTTATTTTATTGCCCAGTTGAGAATCAAAATTCTTCAACAACTTCGTCGGCTTAGCCGTTTCTGCTCTCGCCAGGTAGAAGCAATCCACCGGAGTCATGCTTAGATTGCCAAACTCCATACAAATTTGGCGAACGACAAAAAAGCAGGTTTCTTCTAGTCTTGCCGTCAGGTGATCTGAGGCTGAGGATTTGCCCGACTTCTCCATTGCCTCTCGCAGCAGCAGCAAATCCCAAAAATTTTCCCCAGCTCCCGACTGTACTTGCTGTATTCGTCGTTCCATCGAGCGGTGCAATCTCGGTTCTTTTAACCATTCTACTATAGATGGCAAACCATCGTATTCCTTCACCCGCCCAAAACAGGAATATTTCATTATTAAAGAACGTCTCAGCATCTTGCTACTCCTTTAATTTTGGGGTATGGGGGGTCTGTGGGGTCTGAGGGCGTCTGGGAATATGGGCAAAGGAGGATGAAAAACATATCCTTGAAAGACCCTAAGAGACTTGCGCAGAAATAAAGTATCAGTTCTTTGGCCGCTACCGTTCGGGCGCTCGCGGAGTCGAAGCCCTAAACCCCCTACATCCCTCCCATGCGATCCTTTCCCTTTGCAGGTTTTGCGTTCTCTTTATTCATTAGGAAGGGTTTCAGAAATTATGCGTTGGGGTTTGAGAAAAGTTTTAAGTTCTGAGTTGTAAGTTGTCAGTTAAATATTTGCAACGATAGGCTTATCTCAAAACTTACTGGTCCCATTTTAACGGGCTTACGCTGTGGGCTTACGCTGTGGGCTGTGGGCTGTCGGCTGTCGGCTGTCGGCTGTCGGCTGTCGGCTGTGGGCTGTCGGCTGTCGGCTGTCGGCTGTCGGCTGTCGGCTGTCGGCTGTGGGCTGTCGGCTGTCGGCTGTGGTCCAGCAACGCCATTCGACTCCGCTCAGAACTAACGGTCAGTTCGCGATCGCTCTTTATATCAAGTCAGGTTAAATACCCACAGAAAAAATTTAGAATCTCCCGTAGGACGGGCGTCCCGCCTGTCCTTGGGGCGGGGGGGACCCTCGTGTCGCCCGTCCTACGCAGAAGGTATAAATTACGATTAAATCGGTTTTACCTTTTTTTTGCGTATTTTTTGAAATAAACTAATTTTTATGATTTAAAAATTATAAATTAAGTATAATATTTTAAAGTAAGATTTTGATTACAGATCAAATCTGTTGGCCGAGGATCGAGCGATCGCGACCGAGGCTGTAAGATTAGGCTATAGGACAATGCAAAAACTGCGGGAAGTGCAGAAGTTGCGAAAAATTTTTCTATCTAATGTTGAAGTTCGAGCAAAACCATGCTAATATGTATGCATAGCTCCCTAGCTAAGGGGTGCATAAATAAGGGCCGCTAACCGCGACCCTTTAAATGGAAAGATAGTAAACCCTAGAAAGGAGGTTTTCTCAGTCGAAAAGATTTCTCCCTTAAAAAACCGGGCTGCGGCGGGGTAAGCCTTGGACTCTCGGGCAAGTCGTCCATTGGCTTTACTCCGATAGCTAGCCTGGATACGGGAAGATAACCCACCCCAATAACCCGCCGATCTCGCACCCTGTCGCGGGCAGCGGGTGGGTTTTCCTTTGGAGAAATTCGCTCTTGTTTTTAGTGCAATACAGGACTTATATAGCGTTTCTACAAGCCGCGCGTAAGTCCTAATACATATGCCCGGAAAGCCAATACCACTCTCTTGGAGTCAAAAGCCGTTGACCCCTACCACATATAGAGTTAATGTGTAATATCAGATCCGTTTAATCGCCCCTTTCAAAAGGCTTTCAAAGGGGTGCCCAATGGGTGTGGTCATAGTTGCAGCGGGATACCCCCCAACCCCCCCCTTAGCGAAAGCTTAGCGAAAGGGGGGGCTTCCTTGCCGATGGCGTTTTTAAGGGGGGTTGGGGGGATCCGGCGAGGGGTATCCTTACCAACGGGTTTTGACCACACCCTTGCCCAATGCCCAATTCTTTCTTGACAGAATACTAGAAAAAATTTGCCCCTTGACTATCGACTTGCAGCACTTTGACCTCCGCTTGAATTCCCTCCTGCTGCCAAGCAGTCGCCATTGCCACCGCCACATCTGCTTTTCGAGCCGGTTCTGACAGGGCTAACAGAGTCGGGCCCGCACCACTAATAACAGTACCGTAAGCCCCAGCCGCCAATGCTGCCGATCGCACCGCTTCATATCCAGGAATCAAAGTTGTCCGATATGGTTGATGGATGCGGTCTTCCATCGCTACCCGCAGCCAATCGCCATTGCCAGTTTCGACAGCGCGCAATAGCAACCCCAGATGAGCCGCATTAAAAATAGCATCGGCACGACTGTATTCCAGAGGCAGCACTTTGCGAGCTTCTGTAGTAGAGAGTTCAAAAGCCGGTATAGCAAGAATTGGAATAATATCTTGGTGCCAGGGTATGTCGCAGATTTCCGTTCCCTTATCGCTCTCTACTGAAAGAGAGCAGCCGCCTTTGAGTGCGGGCACTACGTTATCCGGGTGTCCTTCGATCGCGATCGCTAGTGCTATAACTTCCTCTTGACTCAGCGGTTCCCCCGCTAATTGATTCGCCCCTAGCAAACCGCCGACAATTGCCGTCGCCGAACTGCCCAAGCCTCTGGCTAAGGGTACGCCCAAGTCTATTTCTATAGATATAGATGGAGTCGGTTGGCCAATTTTTTCATATAGCCGTACAAAAGCGCGATATGCTAGATTCGTCTCGTCAGCGCTCACGCGATCGGCTTCGCGTCCGATCGCCGTTATTTTTAGCCCTGGTTCTGTCAAACTTAGGCGAGAAAATCGAAAGCGATTGTACAGAGTTAGGGCAGCACCGAGGCAATCAAAGCCTGGCCCGAGGTTAGCGGTAGTGGCAGGAACGGTAACAGTAACGGCGTCAGTCATTTAGGAAATTTATACTGCACGGGCAACTTAACATTGACCACCCTACCAGAATTGCAGGGCGCGATCGCTTTGGCGGCTGCACGCACTCCGGGCAATGTTAATTTATTATATAGAATCCCTCCCTGTCAGGGATGGCAGCAATGGGGATGCCCTATTGACAGGCTGCTAGCTAGCAAGCAGTAAAATTTTGCCATTCTCCTAGAACATTTTTAGGCAAAAATACGTCTAGCTTTTGTAGAGGCATATCTTAATGTTCAAATTCCCGTGGAAGGGACGATGATTACTTTGAACTTGGTGCAGGTAAATAAAAACGTTCCCTGTAAAAGTTGGACTTTTCAGGGAAAATCAGTAATTAGGGTAGGGAGATCCCCAGACAATGACGTGGTTGTTCATAGTGCTGTGGTTTCCCGCCACCATCTGGAGTTACACCAGATTGCTGAAGACTATTGGAAGATAGTTAATATTGGAACCAATGGAACCTATGACGATCGCTCTAGGCCCATTATCCAAGCGCCTGTTATTGATGGCACGATAATTCGCTTGGCTCGCTCGGGCCCAAAAATACAAATTCATAAGGGAGCGATTTTAGATAGCCCCGAGGAAGATCGAGACGATGACACTCTGACAGAAGAAGAAATTTTAGTTTCCCAATCTATATAGTCAGCTATCCCGCATTTAGATTGGGATAAAAAGGAGCCTTACCAAGGCGTGCAAGCCCAAGAAGGCTACTGAATCGAGTCAAGATACGGGTCACCGATTTAAATGGGTAACAGCTTAACCGTATCGGTTTCTCTTTCTTTCCAAGCTCGGACAAGAAGCAAACAAAAGAACTATGCCTCCATTTATATTAGAAGTTATATTAGAAGCTTTAAAATCCTTGGCCGTAGGTCTTGCCGGTGTCGTCGGAAGCCGTACAGGAGAAGCTTTGTGGGATAAGATAACTTCTCTGTTTCAGAAAGAGGAAAAGCGTAGAATTCAAGAGGAGAAAGAACGTAGAATTCGGGAGGAGAAAGAACGTAAAATTCAGGAGGAGAAAGAACGTAGAATTCGGGAGGAAGAACGTAGAATTCGGGAGGAAGAACGTAGAATTCAGGAGGAAGAACGTAGAATTCAGGAGGAAAAGCGTAGATACTTACTGTTCTTATGTTTTGGACTTTCATCTCTTGGATTGTTGTCTATAGCGGTTGTCAAATATGTGCTATCTTAAAGTGCAGTCATTGCAAGATATTTAGGCGGTTTAGACATACAGCAGTCGCATTTGAGTCGTAAATTTTATAGGCTTGGAAATCTTACTCTACATAGATTGGCTGCTTACATTACATCTCAAATCACACTGCCGTATGTACTATAGCGGTTCTCAAATTGATGTGAGGTTTTTGGGGCGAAACGGGCGAAGCATCCCAATACAGAAATTATAATTATATAGCTGAGATAGTCCAAGGGATGCTGTCGCCCCTACATTTTCGTTCATTACACTAATTTGAGAAACGCTATAATTTGATTTTTCAGCATTTTCCTCTCTTGCAACCTCGAACAGAGTGTAGCTCTTATGCCACGAATATTGCTGTTGCTAGCCCAGAGCAAACATTAAATTAGCATAAATAAATATGTTTAGTGCTATAGTTTTTCATCAAGTTAAATATCTAAATTATATCAAATCCGGTTAAACAGTCACAGTTTGTAGGGGTTCCCCGTGCCCGCCCCAGACCAACCGGAGCGGCCGGGGCGGGCACGGGGAACCCCTACGGGATTTATTTATGGGTAATTAACCGGATTTGATATTAATAACTAATAATTAATAATTGTTAACTAGCTAGGTAGGCTTTTAGCTTGTCCCTAATTGCGATCGCAGTGGCGGGGGCGAGCAGGATGCCGTTGCGATAATGGCCGGTAGCCAAAAGGACATTGCCATAACCTTCGAGAGGCCCAATAACTGGTGCCGGTTGTCCTTCAGGTCGGGGACGCAAGCCAAACCATTTTTTAACCACAGTTGCCTTTGCCAGGTCGGGACAAAAAGCGATCGCCCGGGAAAGCACCTCATCAAGCTTCCCCGCATCCGGTAAAACTTTGTCTAATTCTCCGTTAGCGTACCTGGGTTCTTCAACCGTTGCCCCCACTAAGTAATCGGTTATTGGCTCCCGTCCCCTCGTACAAGGAACAATATGAACGTCATCCCCAGTAATGACGGGCTGAAAATCGCGATCGCTCAAAGAATGTCCCAGATGCAACTGCAATCCCTGACCGAGAATGGGTCGGATATCTACAGTTTGTTTTAATTCAGCAGTCAAAGAGGTAGAGCCCAAACCTGCAGCTATTATCAGGAAATCTACTGCGATATTGCCCCGCTCCGTCTGGATCTGGGTTACTGAGTTTTGGCCGCTATCTGTTGTTACAGTTTTAAACCCTTCAACGGCAACGCCAAATTCAAAAGTCACGGCTTTACTGCGCGCCGCATCAACCAAAGCTTGAGTTAGGGCAACTGGTTCTACTTGTCGGTCTTGGGGAGAGTAAATGGCTCCAATTAATAAATCCAAGTTGCCCAGATATGGATGCCGAGACCGCACCTCGTCTGGAGAGAGAATTTCTAAATGCAGTTTTTCTTGGCGACGTCGTTTAACCAGCTCTTCCCATTTGGTCATATTCTCCCCAGCAAAGCATAGCTTGAGAATGCCTTCGCGATTGAAGGGAATTTGCCGACCCGTTATCGATTCTAGTTCGGGGATTAAAGTTTCATAGCGCTCCATACTGTTGCGCCGGAGCTGCCAAGCCCGGCCTTTGACTTTATGGCTAATGGCACTCATAAGAACGCCTAGAGCAGCACTGGTTGCACCTTGCCCTGGTTCTTGCCTGTCAATTGTAGTAATTTTTAGATTGGGAATTTGGCTTAGTTCGTAGGCTATCGCCGCTCCCACCACACCACAGCCAATAGTTACAATATGGGGCATTTTTAGTTTTTATTTTTTAGTTCTTAGTTTTTAGTTTTTAGTTTTTAATTTTTAGGGTTTATAGCGTTTCTCAAATCAGTGTAATAAACGATCGGGTAGGGGCGACAGCATCCCCCTTGACTGTCTGGGCTGTAGAACGAGAGTTCTCGTATTGGGATGCAACGCCTGTGGCATCTCACATCAATTTGAGAAACGCTATAATTTTAATTTCTCAAATTGGTGTGACATGAGGTTGTCTGGGGCGAAGCAACGAGAGTAAGGGGGTTACCGTTGAGAGCTAAGAGATTGCCTCGGGGATGCTGTCGCCCCTACGTTTCGCGCATTACAATTTGAGAAACGCTATATAACTTAAAACTCAAAGCCCAACATAACTTTTGCTTAGGCTTTGGAAAGCAAGCCTGTGAAAGTATCTAAACCGTCAATAGCTTGTCGGTAGTTAGAGATCGCTTGCTCCAAGTTGTTATTACTGCCAGCGACATCAATCGCTTCCAGGCGGCCAGCTATCTCCCTGGCTAGATTCAGGGCAGACTTTTTGTCTTGAGGCAGGAGGGAGCGGGTGATGTAGCTCATGTCCTGCCGTAACTGACCCAGAGGACCATGTATGAGAGAACTTACATTATTCCAGTCTCGTTGTTGGATTAAGGATTCCAGTTCGGTCATGCGATCGCGAAAAGCCAACAGTTGCGATTGATATTGATCGATTTTCTCTAGTTGAACTGGGTCATAAACTGGCGGTTTGACTGCTTTAGGCGAACCACAGCTCGTCAAAAACACCATCACCAGTGCCAAAATGCTGGCTAAGAGCGAACGATAGCGTCCCATAAATTTATTGCACCATTAACTAACCATTCTGTTAACCAACTATAGCAGTAAGCGGTCAGCCCTATGCCCCGGAGGGCAGGCTATGCCCCAGAGGGCAGGCTACGCCTACGCCTAGACTTAGCCTCGGGACATGCTTTCAGCTTTCAGCTAGAGCGTCAAACCCTTGTTAATTATGGTTTTGGTATTTTGTAATACGGCCGTTCGCCTCTACCAACCTCTTGTCCTAAGCCGTCTTAGTAGTGCCCAATTTAGGTTTCACTGCGGCGCAGAAAGGGAACGAGACTTTTATTTATTTCCTCGGACCAATGCTCTTGAGGATAGTGACCGACTTGCTCCAGTTGAAGCAATTCCGCATTTGACATGGAACTAGCCAACTCTTGTGCTTGGGCGACGGGCAGCCAGGGGTCAGCTATCCCCCAAATAATTAAAGTTGGCTGGGCCCATTGGCGAAATCCCGACTCGATTTCTGTCATTGCTTGGCTTAGCTGTATCTTTCGCACGGTGGCTAGGAGGGAGCGTCCGGCTGCAGAGCTAGTAAGGAAAGGGCGGCGGTAGATATCTAAATCGTCATCAGATATAGTGTAACGGCTGCCCCCCTCAAGGGTGCGATCGACCAAGAGGGGGTCTTGGGTCACCATATCGCCGAAAAAGGGTAGTCCCAACTGCTGTATTTTCCAGGGCAATTTTGCTGCCGATGACACGGGAGTATTGAGAATGACCAAGCGGGAAACTAGGTCTGGGTTGCGCAAAGCCCATTGAAGGCCGACGGACCCTAAAAATCCTTGTACTACTAAATAAAGTTTTTCTAATTGTAGAGTTTGGACGAAAGCAGCTAAAGCTTCGATAAAGGCATCCGGGGTATAGGCAAAGTCCCGAGCATCGGGCTTTCCAGATAAGCCAAAGCCAATCCAATCCGGGGCGAGCGATCGCAGCCCTTGCTCTGCCAAAGCGGGCATTATTTGGGTCCAACTGTAGCTCTGGGCGGGCAATCCATGCAGCAGCAGCACCGGCGGCAAACCATTTTCCTCAGCCGGCCGAGCCTCGCGATAAAACCATTTTATTCCCTCAACCTCAATAACTCGTTCGTCAATTGCCACGATTTTTTCTTGCTAGTAATTTTTTTGTAGCTTATCCCAGTCCCGAGCCCCCAAGCAAGGGCGATCGCCCTGGAGAGAACATCTCGGCTTGTAGGGGCGTAAAAGATCGCCCGTGCTAACGACTGTTGCAAGAGCGTCTCCCCGTAGAATCGGCGTACTGATTTTTTTTATAAAATTTTGACAAGTTCTATTCTCGGGCGCAGACTATAGATCTATTTCTGGATCTATTTCTGGATCTATTTCTGGATCTATAAGTTCTGCCAATAAGCTTTCCAAGTCGTCCATATTTTCTTCTATAGATTCTTCAGCAATTGGTTTTCCCAAACCTATATGTTTTTCAACCAGCATTAATAATTCGCCTTCCCCAAATGGTTTGGTGAGATAGTCATTAGCGCCAATCATGCGGGCTTTTACTCTATTGATAAAACCATCCAGACCAGTCAACATGACTAAAGGCGTTTGCCGAAAAGCAGTCGATCGCCTGAGCATAGCACAAATTTCATAGCCATCTAGCTCCGGCATAGTAATATCGCATAAAATCAAATCTGGTTTCAATTTAAATACGAGACTGAGAGCTTTTAGGGGATTGGAGATTGCCGTCACCTCATACCCATGTTGTCCTAGAATATGCTCCACCGCTTTGCCGATGGCCATATCGTCATCTATACATACTACCTTTTTCTCTTCGGGTTCTATTTGCTCTTTGTGCTTGGACTCGGGATAAAATAGTTGGACTAATCCGAGTTGAACAAACGGATAAAAGGCTCTAGCTACCGTCAAAATATCCCGGTTTAAATAGCGAGATATCTGGCGCAAGCTTGTTTTGCCATCAGCCCAGCGCTCCAGATTCTTAAAACTATCTCGCGGCAGCACCTTCTTGAGTTCTTCGACATTAGTGATAATAGGACATTGATTGGGGGACTGGATATGGGGATAAAACTGCTTCCACTCTTGAACCTGTTTCATGATTTTCTTAACCAAGGGGCCAATTTCTAAAACGGTCAATTGTGGCGACAGCGAAGGCCCCACCTCAAAAATAAAGGAGCCTTGGTGGAGGCTCAGCAGGTCAAAGAGGGTTTCGCGCACCATGCTCTGGATAATGCTGCGTCCTTGCCCTGGAGTGAGGTCTTTGTTTTCCAGCAAAGCCCACAGATGGCCATACTCTAGGGCATTGGTGGAGGCGATAGAATCTATTTCTGTATTATCTAAAGCAGTCTCTTTGTTGTAGCGACGGAGATAGTCCCGCAACCGAGATAAACTCGGATTGCTATCGGCAGCGTACATAATTTGTCCGTTGCAGAAGAAAACAAACCAGGACTGCTCCGGCAATGAGCTAAAACGGGGGCTCCCTCCCAGGCGACTCTCGGTTTGACCCATAGGCCATGCCTCTACAAACAATTCGCCGGTTCGCTGTCCTAACTCAACGAGTAGCAGGATGCTCCCGACATCTATTTCGTTTAAGTTTCCCTGCATGCAACTACAATTATCTCCTTCACAACCAAAGACACATTCAATTTGACGCAAAAGGACGCGATCGTGCAATCGATAGTTTAATAAGTAATTTTATTGTGGCTGCACATAATATATAACTCGTTGTTAATCAATTATAAATAAAAAACTGTTTTGTCCCCTCAGCAGAGCTAGAAATATTAGTTAGCTGCCATACCACTCTATATTCTTTGATGAAGGGATGCTGCAACCAGAGCGAATAAAAATTTAAAGATATTGGGGGCTCTGCGGCAGGGGCTCTGCGGCAAGGGTCGGGCAAAGGGAGCAGGGGCAGGGAGCGCCATATTTGTCTGGGGGAATAGCATAGGGTGCGCCGCCCCGTACCCTTATAAGCAGTAAGCCGATTCTCCTACGGACAGCCACAGACGCTGCTCTTAGTAGGGGCGAATGCCATATGCCCCTACAGTTGCGCCCTCAAGATCGCCTTACTCGCATTTTTCTTTACAATATCGATTCCTTACACAGTTTATATTTTAGGCGATCGCTTTCATCAGGTTAATCCCTTGCTTAACAAAAGTTAATTTAGGAATCCAGCAAGAGTGGAATTAAAAAATCTGGAGAGATACCTATGAAACAAAACTTGAAAAGTATTTTTCCCAATAACCACGCCAGTAAGCCTTATAGTAACCCTGCCAGTACGCGCAAAAAAATCGCCGATAGCTTTTTGATTAGCTTATTTTTCCTGGGTATATGGTCTCCTCTGGCGATCGGTATTTTCAAATTAGAGCCAAACTTATACGGCAGCGCTAATAGTGCCAGTAATTGGGAAAATCGCGAGCTTGCCCAATTGCCAGAGCTAAGCTTTAATCTCCAGTTTCTGCCAAAATTTACGCAAAAGTTTGAAACTTACTATAACGACAACTTTGGGGGGCGACAGGTTCTCATCCGCTGGCACAACTTGGTGAAAGCAACAGTATTCGGCGTTTCTCCTGTGGAGCGAGTGGCGATCGGCAAAGAAGGCTGGCTATTCTACGCCGATAGTACTGTCCTTCAGTACCATCGCGCTAAGAATCTTTTTACTACCGAGGAATTGGATCGCTGGCAGCGAATTTTAGAACAAAGACGAGATTGGCTCGCCGCCAGAGGAATTCATTACCTCTTTATTATTGTGCCTAACAAACATACCCTTTATCCCGAATTTCTCCCGGACTCTTTCCAGCGCCTCGGACGAGAATCTCGGCTAGACCAATTAGTCAATCGCTTAAAGGCTCGCTCGAATATCGCGATTCTCGACCTGCGATCGACTCTGCGCGAGGCCAAGCAAAAATACCGCGTCTATCACCGCAATGATTCTCACTGGAATAAACCGGGAGTTTTTTCCGCTTATACTGAAATCATCAAAACCCTCAAAGTTTCGTTTCCCGAGCTAGCGCCACTCCCTTCATCTGCTTTCAAAAAAGAAATAGCTTATCGTCAGGGAGGCGACTTGGCGACTATGTTGGGCTTGGAGCATATCTGGCGGGAAGAAGTGTTGAAGTTTTCCCCTCGATTTGCCCCCTTAGCTCGTAAGGTCGAGCCCGGAATTTCCCGGCCTGGTTTGCCCCTAGAGCGACAACCCTTTGCCACAGAAGTCGATGACTCTACTCTGCCTCGGGCCGTTATGTTTCACGATTCTTTTGCTTTAAATCTCGCTCCTCTTATCTCAGAAAATTTTCAAAGAATTCTCTTTGTGCGCCAGTATGAGTTTGATGCCGAATTAATCGATAAAGAGCAACCCGATCTGGTGATTCAAGAAATGGTGGAAAGAAATCTGATGAATCCTTTGCCAGACGATCCTCCGTTTTAGGGAGGACCTTCGGGGCAGGGGGCAGGGGGCAGGGGGCAGGGAGCAGCTTACAAGGGGTATGTTTTTTATATTTGGCATTCTTGAGAGGTATCGAGAGTATCGAGGACGCGACCCGGGGCGTAGGGGCGACAGCATTCCCGAGACAGCTTTTGCTTTATTAGAAAAAATTATTGTATTGGAATGCTTCGCCCAAGAAACCTATGCAGCCCACCGATCTCGTCAAAAAGGAGGATTATAAAAAACATATCCTTGAAAGGCAGGGGGCAGGGAGCTTTCGGAGCAAGGAGCTTTCGGAGCAGGGGGCAAGTTTTAGCTTGTCATTGAGTAACAAATAAACAATTGCCATATTAACTAGCACCAAATTTCAACTCAAAACTCAAAACTTAAAACTCAAAACTTAAAATCGATGCCCATTTAGCTTACGATCGAAAAAAGTCGCCAAACATTTTTCAGAGGTGAAGGCATGAAGGCAAAAGACATTATGACCGAGGATGTGGTCAAGATTCGCGGCTCGGCGACGGTGGCTGAGGCGGTTAAGCTAATGAAGGAAAAAAATTTGCGGGCCCTCATTGTGGATCGCCGCCACGACGAAGATGCTTACGGTATCGTTACCGAGACGGATATCGTATATAAGGTGGCGGCTTTTGGTCTCGACCCGAAGCAAATGCGAGTCTTCGAGATTATGACCAAGCCCTGCATAATCGTCGATCCCGATTTAGGAGTCGAGTATGTGGCGCGGTTGTTTGCCAATACCCGCACCCGTCGGGCTCCCGTTATTCAAGGAGACTTGCTGGGCATTATTTCAGTGAGCGATATTCTGAAGAAGAGCGACTTCGTGGAGCAGCCGAAAGCTGTTGTTTTTGAAGGAGAAATCCAAAAAGCTATAGAAGAGGCTCGCTCGGTCTGTGCGGCAAAGGGCTCTACTTCTAAGGAATGCGCGGCGGCTTGGGATGCGGTAGAAGAACTGCAAGCCGAGGCAGCTCACCAGCAGTCTAAGAAGTTAGAAAAAACCGGCTTCGATAAATATTTGGAGGAAAATCCAGATGCTATTGAGGCACGGATGTACGATACCTAGTAGTTTGTAAGGAGGGCATGGGGCAATCCCTAGGGTGTGGGGTGTGGGGAAACTTCATGCTATTTTCCAGCTCGCTTTGCTGTTGCCGGAAAGCCCTACGGTTAATGGTGTTTCGGGATGTTCGCAGTCACAAAAACAATTGATTTTCTTCGAGACTAAACACCCTAGGCAATCCCCCATTGAAAGCTTTGAAAGGCTTAGGGGGGATGGCATTGGGCATTGGCAGCAGTTGGGAATTAATAGAGAGAATGCCTTAAAAATACTTTGACAGATTACCAAGAGCGATCGCGCCTTTCAATAATTGCTTTATTAATTGCCGATCGCTAAATAATTCGCGATAAGTAAGAAGCCCGCTTTCTCAAAGAAACCGGGCTTCTTACTGAATGCTGAGAGCTTTTTAATTAATGCATAGTCATAGTTAACAGCCCTTGCTGACCGATAAGCATTTCTCGCAGCAAGCTGAATATCCCCACCCAAATAATTGGCGTAATATCAACTCCACCCAAAGGAGGCACTATCTTCCTGGTAGGCACTAAAAAGGGTTCCGTGGGCCAAGCAACTAGATTGAAGGGCGATTTGTTGAGATCGACTTGGGGATACCAAGTCAGGACAATCCGAAAAATAAATAGCAAGGTCATTATCCCCAAGAGAATACCGAGAATCCAACTGGCAATAGTTATAGATGTCATAATGGTAAGGGAGCTATTTTAAAGGTTACGCATCCCCAATATTGTAGGGGATTCTGTTTTTTTCCGAAGTCGCGATCGCTCTTTGCGTGGTATGGCAAAGTAAAACTCCCTAGCGGCCGTGGAGATCGACGCTTTCAGTTGGCTAGAGTCAAACCCCCAAATTGGCGGCAGAGCTGTAATTGTCCCGACCTGGTTTTTTCTTGGCTGAAAAATAAGAACGCTGCTATAGCGCTAGACTTTCCTGGCCTCGGGGGATGGCAGCGGCCGGAGCAGACAGATTGCTTTTTCACCAAGCCACAGACAGATCTAGTCCTTTGGCTTATAGCGTTTCTCAAATAAGTCTAATAAACGATCGGACCCTAGAAACGTAGGGGCGACAGCATCCCCAAGACTATCTCTGCTGTATAACGGGGATTCTCATATTGGGATGCGCGGGCCCCAGACACCTCACATCAATTTGAGAAACGCTATATCTGGCAATCATCTCCGATATCTTACGAAAACCAATGTATTCAGGGGTTGCATCCTCCGCAGTCATAAAAAATTTCTGTACCGATGGAAGATGCGAGTAATTCTAAAACAGCCCTAGCCCAATCTAGAGCAGGAGCAAAGCCCAAAATCATTTCTCAATTGGCTTGGTTAGGACCGCCGGTTTTAGCCGGAGCATTTATTTTGGTGGTAGGAGTCTTGCTATGGCTAATCTACCATCGCACTTTAAACCAACATAAAAATAGTCTGGATCGAGCCGCTCAGACTGCCCGGGCGGGTATAGAGCTTCACCTTAAAGGCTATGAGAATCTTCTGGAACTATTGGCAGAAGAAATGGAACGGGAACTATTGAATGCTGAAACATTTAAACGGCGGGTTGCCCAATATAAGGACAAACATCCTGCTTTGAGCCATATAGTTTGGGCTGATGCCGAAAATGTCGTTCGCTGGGTCGCTCCAGAGGAGGCTAACGAACAGTTGCTGGAAATTCCCATATCCCGTTCCGAGTCTCGCTCTGTAGCAGTGGCCAGTCGCTATGGGCGCAGCCCAGCTTACACCAAGCCTTTTGTGGGAGCCAATGGCAAGCTGGCTTTCGAGGTTTATATGCCAGTGTTTTGGCGCGAGGAGTTTCTGGGCACCTTCGCAAAGACGTTTTGGGTGGAGGAATTTTTACGCGAGATTGCAGAATCTTCTGATGCTGAAAATTATCAAATTAGCTTAGTCGATAAGTTGGGAAATGCGATCGCCAAATTGCCTGGAGAGGCACAAATAGACGAGCGTCTGGTGAAAAGAGTTCGTCTGGATGCCTTTGGCGATCGCGTCTTTCTACAACTGGCTCGCTACAAAACTGGATTGTGGGATTCCAACCTCGTTTTTCTCTCCCTGCTCTCCATAGGCATGGCAGTTGGAATGGGCTGGGGTATGTGGGTGCTGGCTCTGCAAATCACCTATCGCCTGCGAGCAGAAGCGGCGCTCAAGCAAGCCAACGATAGACTAGAAATAAGAGTGGAAGAGCGAACCGCTGCGCTAAAAGAGTCGGAAGCCAGAGAGCGAGCTAAGGCCGAGGAACTCGAACTTGCGCTCTACAATTTACAGCAAACCCAGGAACAGCTAGTTCAAACTGAAAAAATGTCTAGCTTGGGTCAGATGGTAGCGGGAATTGCCCATGAATTTAACAACCCTATAGGCTTTATTTATGGCAATCTCGCCTATTTGCATCAATATACCCAAGATCTTTTCGAGTTGCTGCACCTGTACCAGCAAAACTATCCTAAACCCGCGCCGGAGATTATCGAGCTTGCCGAGGCTAGCGACCTAGAATTTATGATGGAAGATCTTCCCAAGCTACTAGGTTCTATTAAAATTGGTTCCGAGCGTATTAGTAAAATAGTTAAGTCTCTGCTACATTTCTCTCGCCTCCAAGAATCAGAAATAAAAACAGCAGACATTCACGAAAGCATTGATACTTGTCTGATGCTTTTGCAGCATCGCTTAAAAGCTGGCCATCCTCCCATTGAGGTGGTCAAAGAGTACGACACTATTCCCAAGCTGGAATGCTCTGTTGCCCAAATCAATCAAGTATTTATGAACCTACTAACCAATGCCATAGAGGCTTTGGAAGAGAGTTACCGCAGGGAAAATGGAAAATCTCCAGCCAAAATACCGACTATCTCGATTCGTACTGCATCGATAGAGAACGATCGCATAGAGATTAAGATTGCCGATAATGGAGTTGGCATGACCGATGAGATCAAGGGTCGATTGTTCGATCCGTTCTTCACGACCAAACCCGTCGGTCAAGGCACCGGGCTGGGACTCTCGATTAGCTATAAAATTATCAAAAAACACAAGGGAGACCTTAAGTGCAATTCCGCACCAGGGCTTGGGGCAGAGTTTGCGATCGCTATCCCCATCCAACAGTTTCATCCCTAGGGCTTCGGGAGACCGAGGGCAGGGGGACAGGGTAAGTTTTGAGTTCTCAGTTTTGAATTTTGAGTTAATTGGCGACAAGGGGACCAGAGGTAAGTTTTGAGTTCTCAGTTTTGAATTTTGAGTTAGGGAATTAGGGAATTCCAACAGGACTTACGCACTACCGCCATATCTAGTAGGGGCGATTTCGCGCTCTCGCCCCTACATTTAGGTTCTATCGGCCAATTTGCGTAAGTCCTGTCCAAGAAATAAATTACCCAATTCGTAGGACCCAAACAGCGAAAAGTCCGGTGCCCAGAGACTCTCCCCCTCCCCCCGCTCTCCTGGTCCCCTTGTCCCCTTGTCCCCTTGTCACCCGGTCCTCCGGTCCCCATGTCCCCTTGTATCAGGGGCAGAAGTTGAGTAAAATAAAAATAAAATAAATGTGTTGTCTTGAGGAACCAAAAAAATGACGCCTTCACTAGCTAATTTTCTCTGGAGCTTGTTTTGGGGATCTGCGATCGTTGTCATCCCCGCTACTGTTGCTCTGTTTATCCTGAGCCAGAAAGATAAAGTCGAACGTCGTCGCTTCTAAGCTGGGCGACATATTTAGAGAAAAGTCCCGGTTAAGTGAATTCTGGGAATAAAAGTACCCGCTCAGGAGCGATCGCGAGCGCTTCGGCCCCCTCCCCTCCTGGGAGGGGTTAGGGGAGGGGAAGCGGTATTTTCTTTCCCAGAAGTCTCCTTAAATGAGGGGTTGGCTTCCTGCTAAGGCGACCAATGCCTCTGACAACTCCGGTTTTATTTTTGGATCGAGTTTTGATTCCAGGCTATAGCATATTGGCAAGAAGCGATCGCTCCGTTTGAGGTGCGATCGCTTTTTGCTGGACCATTTTTATAAGAAAGGGGGGGAAGCCGCCATCGAGCTGAGTGCTGAGTGCTGAGTGCTGAGTGCTATAAATTGGAGATTTTGTAACCAGACTCGCTAACATAGGACAGAGGAAAGACCCCCATGATAAGACGATGGTCAATTTTAGTCTCAACTTAGCAAGTTTGGTGGGGATTGCCCTCGCCATTGGAGGAATAGGGCTGTACTTTGTCAGAACCGTGCGTCCCGAGCTATCTCGGGATTACGATCTCTTTTTTGCAGCCGTAGCTTTACTCTGTGGCGGGATTCTGTTCTTTTACGGATGGCGGTTTGACCCAATTATGCAATTTGGCCAGATTCTCCTAGGAGGCTCGGCCGTATTCTTTGCTTTAGAAAATATTCGCTTGCGAGGGGTCACTACTTCTCAAGCCAAGCGTCAGGCTTCCCCCTCGCCGATTGTAGATGACGAGCGCAAAGTCAGCAGGGTCTATGAAGTAGATGCCGAACTCGACGATATGGAGCCCGGATACAACAATCGCCCCACTCCGCGCCGGATACCGGGCACGCGGGATTCTCGGCTCAGTCGCGATTCCTATTATGATGACGAACCCCGCCGCCGACCCTCGGGCCGGAGCAATGGCTACGATCGCGGTGGTTATGAAGAACGTCCTCGCCGCCGCCGTCCTCGTCCTCCAGAATCGGGAAGCAATCCTCGTCCCCGCCAATGGGAAGCATCAGTGGAATCTGAGGAAAACGGAAACTTCGAGGACAGCCCGAGACGAAGAAGGCGTCCTCCAGAAGAGTCCTCCTACGGTCGCAGTTGGGATGAAGATATGCCTGCAACATCGGTGGCAGAAGGCGATCGCTATTCCTCGGACTATGGCGGCGAATCAGGATCGGAATACGGAAGCGCTACCTCGACAGATTATGGGGAAGAGCGATTCTCTTCTGGAGACCGCACGGGGCAGGCTTCGTCAAGGCGATCGCGCAGCTATGGCTCTGATAATTGGGAGGATAGATCCAACGAATATGTGGATTACCAACCGATAGATTCCAATGAAGAGGAAGATGATAATTCCGGGCAATTTGATAAATAGTTTAGTTGTTCTGAGTTTTGAGCTTTGATTTTTGAGTTTAGAATCCGATCCGGGAATCCTAAATTGTGCGCAATACCTGAGAAATGAGAAACCCGGTTTTTTTGAACAATACTTTCGCCATTTTCCACAGGGAACGATCCCCCCAACCCCCCGCGCTCCAAGAGAGATGGGGGAGTGTGGGGAGAGGGGGGAGAGGGGGGAGAATTTCTTCTGGTTCTTCCCACCCCCTCCCACCCTTCCCACACTCCCCCATCTCTCTTGGAGCCCCCCTTTTTAAGCTTTTTAAGGGGGGTTGGATCGGGTGTTGAGAAGCGATCGGGTATTTGTTGGGTTTCCTCCCAAAACTGCTCCCTAAGCGATTGCTCTTTGGGCACGCGAAGAGCCCTCTCCGGAGGGCAGGCTACGCTCCCCGCGAACGCTCTGATTTTTTATTTTGGCGAAAGTATTGTTGAAAAAACCGGGTTTCTGACTCTCACTCCCAATCGTCTCATAACCGATTTTTTCAACCTCCCAAATGCGAATTCGTAGTCTGACTCTGGGTTTGAGCCTCTGTCTGGCCAGTCTGATGGCGGCTTGCGATTCCCCAACCATTACAATTGGGCCAACTTCGCTCAACAGCCGCTATACCGACGAGCAGCCAGTCCTGAGCGCTAACGGTCGCTTTGTGGCTTTTGTTTCTAACCGCAATGGCAGCCGGGATGTTTGGATGTACGATTTGCAACAGCGGCAATTTGTTGATTTACCCGGGTTAAATCGACCGGATGCGATCGCAAGAAGTCCCAGCGTCAGCAATACTGCTCGCTACATTACCTATCTAACTCAGATTCAAGGCCGCTCCGCCATAGTTCTCTACGATAGAATCCTGCGCCAGCCACAAGTTCTCTACCAACCCTACCAAGGGCCTATTCGCCGTCCCCGGATTTCTCCCGACGGTCGCTACATTGTCTTTGAAACTGGAATGCGAGGCCAATGGGATGTTGGCGCTATAGACCGAGGAATTAATATAGAATTAGACTTGCTCGACGGAGTTGCGCCGAGTTCTGAGTTTTAAGTTTTAAGTTTTAAGTTTTACGTTTTAAGTTGTTAGTATGTAGGGTGCGCTGCGGCGCACCATAGCGTTTTATATGAAAAACAAGCATAAATAAATACCGTTCGGATGAAAAGCGTAGGGGCGATCGCATGGGTATAAAACAAAAAAAGCTAACAACTCAAAACTCAAAACTTAAAACTCAAAACTCTCAAGCAGTGGCGATCGCTGTTTTCCTGAGTAGCTTCTTGAGTAGCGTTCTGAGTAGCTGTGCGCCTTCTCCGCGCCTGTTAAACTTTCCCTTCGATCCGGGAGGAAGAAATTTAAACAGTCTGGCGGACGAAGTAACTCCGCAAATAGCCGGACGCTATATTGTCTTTGTTTCCAACCGGGAAGGGAAACAGGATGTATATCTTTTCGATGGAGTTCTTCGGCGGCTCATCGACTTGCCGGGGCTAAATAGCTTAGATGCGATCGCTTCCGACCCGAGCGTATCCCGAGATGGTCGCTACATAGTTTTTACCAGCACCCGCAAAGGTCGGGTCGATATCTATCTTTACGACAGAGAAACAACTCAACTGCGCAACCTAACTCAAAACTTAGATGCATTTGTGCGGCGTCCCAGCATCAGCGCCGATGGCAACACTATTGCTTTTGAATCTAGCGCTAACGGTCAGTGGGATATTCTGCTTTTAAAGCGATCGGGTCAGCCCCTAGACGTTCCTACCGCTCCCCGTTAAAGCAGACTACCGAAACCCACTACAGAGAAACCCGGTTTTTTGAAAAAACCGGGTTTCTGAACAACGCTGCATAGCCCTGCAGAGAAACCCGGTTTTTTGAAAAACCGGGTTTCTGACCAGATCGGTTGGGCAAATATAGCGCTACGCGCAAGTCAAAAGTCAAAAGTCAAAAGTAGTCTCTGACTAAGTTTGAGCATTTATAAATGTTTTAACTCATTTGCGTAGTGCTATATAAGATAGGTATCTTGTCAAATCGATAAGTCTATATGTCGCCAAAAGCGATAAACGTGAAACCAGAGCTCTGACGGTTGTTTGGTGACGAGGTAGTGCAGACGAAATACCAGGGAGAAATGTCAACAATTGCAACGGATAGGTTCAAAGTCTCCCATTCTGGTCCGAAAATCGTACAGACGGCTGCTGGGTTCTCTCGAAACGGCTGGTTGAATTCTACTATATACAAGCCTTCTGCAAGTTGTCGGGCTTTGAAGCCTTCACCCGAAATCGGATTGCCACCTTTATCTAGAATACCGTAGATATGCTGGTGTTCTCCACGATCGCTTTTAACAATTGCCATTGCTAACTCCTGTTATGTTTACCAATCTCAAGTCTTCAGGACAAACCCTTTTTTAAGTTTTGACGTAAAAGGGGCGGTTTAATGCGCCTGCTCGGATGCCGAAACTGGGGCTGTCCAAACCGGCATCCCAGATTTCCCTATCTCGTTTTCCTTATAGGTCGCCAAAAGCGATAAAGGTGAAACCACAATCGATAGGCCGGTCTGGCGATGAAGTCACGCAGATGAAACATGATGGATTAACATCAACAATTGCAACCGACATGTTGAACGTCTTCCACTCATTACCGAAAATCGTGCAGACGGGTGCTGGCAATGAACCAAACGGCTGCTTGAATTCTATGTAATAAGTGCCCTCTTTAATCTTTTTAGATACAAAACCTTCACCCCAAAAGGGATTACCATCTGGACCCACCGCGCCGTAGATATGCTGGTGTTCTCCACGATCGCTTTTAACAATTGCCATAACTGACTCCTGTTGAATTTACCAATCCTAAGGTAAGGGAGAAATCCCAGAAATCTCGATTTTGAGATAAAATTTTACAAAGGAGACTAGAAATCAGTTGTATTCGCGATCGCAACAATTACAAATTAACGCTATAGCTAGAGTTTTTCAAAACGGATCGACTCTACAGCTAGATCGGTCTCGGACAGGTTGCCTAACTCTCCCAATAAGGAATTTTTTTTTTAGATTTGGCTTGAGGGTTTTATCGCATTAAGCGGTCAGCGGTCAGCGGTCAGTACAAGCATTGCCGGAGCTAAATCAGGACTGACACAGAGATACTATTTGTAGGGTGCCGCACCGCGCACCAAACTATTTGTAGGGTGCCGCACCGCACACCAAACGCTATATCTATAATTAGGGCTTGCTGAATAAATTTAAAAAGCCGGGGTGTGGGGAGTGTGGGAAGTGTGGGAAGTGTGGGAAGTGTGGGAAGTGTGGGAAGAATTAAATAAAATTGTCCTCTCCCCCTCTCCCCACACTCCTCCCTCTCCCGACCCTCTGCCTTTTTCAGCAAGCCCTAATTAATCATCCAATTTGTGTAATATAGCACTACGCATTGAAGTTAGGACAACTCGAACGGTCGCCAAAGCTATCATCAGCAATAGTTCTGCTGACTGCTGACTGCTTATTGCTGACCGCTTACTGCTATATAAGTCCTGATTTAGCATTTGCAAATAAATTAAGCCTTTATTCGTATCGATACGAATAAAGGCTTGCGGAGGCGGGTATTATTGCCCCGACTGGACTAACGGGAAGACAATATATGAGGCAGCTTTTTTGGCCAATAAATTAGCGCAAGCCCAGCCAGGTAATTAAGTCCTGGCGGGTGAAATACTCTAGAACCAGCAAAACCACAAAAGCAACCATAGCCAAGCGACCGTTAATCTTCTCGGCGTAGGCATTCCAGCCAAACGCTGGTTCCGGTTCCGGTGCCGGAGCTGGCTTTGGGTTAGTCGAGGTAGTGGAGGAAGGTTGTTGTTCGGAACTCATCTGTATTTTTTTAGTTTATTTTATCGGATATTCCAAGAGAACTTAGAGATTTAGGATAACGGGCACAGGACGACGCTTATAGCGGTTCTGAAATTGATGCGATATCTGGGGCGAAGCATCCCAGTATGGGGTTCCGGTAGGAGCTAAGAGATAGTCAAGTGGGATGCTGTCGCCCCTACATTACGCTTATTTGAGAAACGCTATATGACATTTTATACTATGATACAATTCTGTTCGCCATCTTTGCTATCCCTGTCCCTATCAAAATATGCGGCCCATTGAAAAATGCTCGGATGGGGCGATGCTCAGGGCTCAGATGTTTCGCGATCGCCACACCCCACACCTTAGCAGTCTCTCAGTTTTCAGGGAACGCAATTTTCCCCAATTCTTAAAAGGACGGTCCTGAATAAAATTGACTCTATCGGGGGCTGCTTGCAAGGATTTATTTACCGTTGAACCATATTTAATTGAGAATTACCTCCGAGTTATTGACAATAAGCGAGGGGATTGAAGATTTGAGATATTATTTTTTATAATCTGTCTGTAGTAAAAATTACACAATTATATGCGTTTGCCCTGGGGTGCCCAATGCCATAAGCGATCGCCTCTTTTACGGTTTTCCACCCATACAGGATCTTGACAAAAATAACAACGATGATAAAATCTAGAGTACCTTATAATAAGCATACTCAGTAGTCCTGGGTTTCGGCAAAAATCCTAGTCTCTTTTCTGGGAAGGATTTTTGAAATTGCTCTTAGTGCGCCATTTGCCTGGGAAGAATAGAGCCTTGTGGACTTGAGTCCGTAGCAAAAGCAATAAAATTGGCATAACTGTCGCTTAATAGGTAACGTATGGAAAAAATCAAAATAGCGATCGCGGGAATAGGTAACTGTGCCAGCTCCCTAGTTCAAGGAATAGAAAACTATCGTCACAAAAAAGAAGAAGAGGCGATAGGCTTGATGCACTGGGATGTCGGAGGCTACAAGCCTTACGATATTGAGGTAGTAGCTGCTTTTGATATCGATGCGCGCAAAGTCGGAAAAGACGTAGCAGAAGCTATCTTTGCCCCGCCGAATTGCACGGTAGTATTCCAAAAAGATATTCCCCCGACAGGCACGATTGTTAAAATGGGGAAAGTCGAGGNCCCATTCCCCAATGCCCAATGCCCAACGCCCAATGCCCAATGCCCAATGCCCGATGCCCAATGCCCAATGCCCTATGCCCGATGCCCAATGCCCGATGCCCGATGCCCGATGCCCGATGCCCAATGCCCGATGCCCGATGCCCGATGCCCAATGCCCGATGCCCAATGCCCGATGCCCGATGCCCGATGCCCGATGCCCAATTATTTTTTGAACTTTTAAGAAATTGTCTCGGGAGTATTTCATAATTTTAGACAGAATGATGAGAAGGCGATAAAGGGAGGAAGAAATGATTTCTATAGCGAATTTATTGGAAGATGAGCGCTTGCCCGGTAACTATTTTGCCCGAGATGTCTATATGAAGGGGGATTTAGAGCTGGGGTTGCTAGAAAACCGCCGGGGCGATCGCCTACTGGCTTTACCAGAAGTTTTCATAGAGGCCATTTATTCGGGCTTGGAAAAAGAAACGGGCTCGGCGAGTCGCATGGTGTTGTTTAACTGTGGCAAGTGGTGGGGGAAAAATTTCTACGTTCGGTTTTGCGAAGAAATCAACGACTATTATGGCAAACAGATAGCTAGTCTGGACATGGTGGAATTTCTCCAATGCCTGCAACAGTTCTGGAAAACTCACGGCTGGGGACTGTTCGAGTTCGACCAAAGCTATTACCAGGATGGATTCCTGGCCATTTCCATTCAAAACTCCCCGTTCGCTGCCAAAGCGCCGCCATCGAAACCGCCGCGACCGTCCTGCTTTCTGGAAGCCGGGGTCTTGAGTAGCTTTTTTAGTCAACTAACGGGTCGCGAACTGCTCTGCGTACAAATGACCTGCGAGTCTCTAGGCAGCGATCGCAACCGTTTTGTCCTGGGTTTGCCAGAACGCCTGAAACCAGCGGAAGCTTGGGTCGTGGAAGGCCAAGACTACGAGACAATTATGAGCTTGCTCTCTGAGGAAACCAAAGCCACCGTTCGGGCTGTAGGGAATTAATTTTATAAATCGTCAAGCTGCCCTTCCGCGACCAATAAGCCGGTTATATATAGGGTTTGCTGAAAAAGGCAGAGTGTGGGGAGTGTGGGGAGAGAGGGGAGTGTGGGGAGAGAGGGGAGGGGAGAACTTTCAGCACACCTCGTAGGCGGCCTCGTAGGCGGCCTCGTAGGCGGCCTCCCATACTCCGGCTTTTTAGGTTTATTCAGCAAGCCCTATATAGCATTGCCGACGCTCGGGCGCGGACAGGAATCAAAGTGCCAATATAGCGTTTCTCATTCTCAAATAAGTGTAATAAACGATCGCGCCCTAGAAACGTAGGGGCGACAGCATCCCCGCTACTATCTCGCGCGCTCCGAACGGGAATCTCTGTATTGGGATGCAACGCAACCAGGCATCTCACATCAAGAGCGAGAAACGCTATAGCTCGAACGTGGCAAGACTTTGACGCCTGGATCTGACTGCTGCCCAAGCGTTGCCCAACGCGGCAGGGTAAGCTGACCGCTTACTGCTATATTGCCTAATGCACGCAAGGGCGATCGCACTTTAGGATTGCGCGGAAACTGCATAGAACCAATTTTCTTGACTGACAAGTAGGTTCGCCTTGGGCACAATCGTGTTATAAACGAGTCTATTGAGGATTCGGGAGTACAGGGGGCAAAAGATGGTTAAATCAAGTTGTATCCTGCGTTATTTCGGTCGCAGCAGCTACGGACCCAAGGTGGCTTGCCCCGGCTTATATGCTTTGTTGTATAAGTTCTATACGCGACCCGTATTACAAATTGTTCGCGCGATCGGATACCATCGCTCCCCCGATGTCTCCAAACCTCTCTTCCCTTTTAGAGTAAGGGAGTAAACTTCCATAGCGAAAAACCTGGCTCTAGCAATTTGCAATCGGGAAGTTCCTTATCAAGGATTTTAGGTGATAAGATTCTACAGGAGTTGAGCTAAAAATTATGTCAGAAGAAAAAACAATCACCCCATTAACTGGACAAGCACTGATCGATAAAGTAAAAGAGCTGAAAAGCTTGACTAAAGACGAGAAAGCCAAGGAATGCGGCTACTACACCGTAACCAAAAACGAGCTGGAACGGGTCAACATGATGGCCTTTCTCAATGCCCTGATTGATGCAGAAGGCATAGAGTTAGATGGTCCTGGTTCCGGAGAAGGGCGTGGAGGTCGCAGTCCTAGCTATCGCATTACCGTGCAGTCAAATGGCAATTTGCTGATTGGTGCGGCTTATACCAAAAAGATGAGCCTCAAACCCGGAGACGAGTTTGAAATTACTCTCGGACGCAAGCATATTCAATTAAAACAAGTAGGGGAGGAAGAAGAAGCCAGCGAATAAGTGGCATATGGTCCTGTGCCAAGTCAGGACTTGCGCATATGTTCTATTTGTAGGGTGCGCGCCAAGCACCAAGCACTAAATAGACTGTTCGATCTGGATCGATGCGCGTAAGTCCTATATGTTTGTTTTGTCGGGACGCTATTATAAAGTCTCAATGGGAGCATTTCAATTGATGCGCCCCGCCACCATATGCCCGACTGGTGCGGTTATATAAGTTTGCTGTAGGACAGGCGAGACGCTTGTCCTACGGCGCATTCTCTCCTCGGTGCTATCGGAGCCATGCATTAGTGCCCCTCGTGAAAAAATATTTGCAAGACCTCGCTATATTTGGCAATCCCCCAGCCTTTCCAGAGCCGCTCCATGTCGGGCGTCCGAATATTGGCAATCGAGAGCAATTTCTAGAGCTGATCGATGATGTTTTAGACCGCAAATGGTTGACGAATAACGGCAAGTACGTTAGGGAATTTGAGAAAGCGATCGCCGCTATAACCGGGGCAAAGCATTGTATCGCCGTCTCAAACGGGACTATGGGTCTGGAGCTGGCTGCCAAAGCGGCGGAAATCAAAGGCGAAGCAATAGTGCCTTCTTTCACTTTCATTGCCACCGCTCATGCTCTGCAGTGGCTGGGAATTACTCCCGTCTTTGCCGACATCGACCCCGAAACCCACGCTATCGACCCCGAGGCGGTGGAGTCATTAATTACTCCTAACACTACGGCTATTATCGGCGTCCATATTTGGGGGGAATCCTGTCCGGTAGAAGCTTTGGCAGATGTTGCCCGGAGGCATGGCTTAACTTTAATTTTTGATGCCGCCCATGCTTTCGCCTGTTCCCACCAAGGGCAGCCCATAGGTCGCTTTGGCGAAGCAGAAGTTTTTAGCTTTCATGCCACTAAGTTTATCAACAGCCTAGAAGGAGGAGCGATAACTACCGATAATGACGAGTTGGCTCGGAAAATACGCTTGATGAAAAACTTTGGCTTTGCCGGTTACGATCGCGTAGTTTCGACCGGCACCAATGGAAAAATGAACGAAATTTCCGCTGCAATGGGGCTGACATCTTTGGCCTGTCTGGATGAATGGATCGAGATAAATTATCGGCATTACCGGCAGTATCGCCAAGAGCTAGCAGGCTCGATCGGGATTCGCCTCTATCCCTTTGACGAAAGAGAACGGCGTAACTATCAATATATTATTCTGGAAATAGACGAAACCGCGAGTAAAATAAGTCGAGACCGACTCCTAGAAGTTCTTCAGGCAGAAAATATCCTGGCTCGCCGCTATTTTTACCCCGGCTGTCATAAAATGGAGCCTTATCGTTCTTCCGGGCAGACTTGGCATTTGCCCCAGACAGAGCGTCTGGCCAGTCGAGTAATTAGTTTGCCAACGGGCACCGCTTTGCAATCCGAGGATATTTCCCAAATTTGCCAAATTATTCGCCTTGCGGCAAGTTTTGAGTTTTGAGTTCTTAGCTTGAGAGTTTTAAGTTGAAGAGATTTTGCTGCCTTCGTAACGCCGTAAGATTAGGTGGCTGTGGGGTGTAGCATTAGGTTGGTTTTCGTGCCTCAAGCCAAACTCAACCCAATCTACCATTATACTAAATTGTGCGCGATAGTCAGAGAAACCCGGTTTCTTTGACAATACCTTCGCCAAAACACAAAAACCCTTATTTGTAGGGAGGGATCCGGGAAAGAAACCCAACAAATACCCGATCGTTAACCAATGCCAGATCCCCCCAACCCCCCTTAAAAAGGGGGGCTTAAGAACGCTTAAGAGCTTAGCCCCCCTTTTTAAGCTTTTTAAGGGGGGTTGGGGGGATCCAACCTACCTACAGGAAAATGGCGAAGATATTGTCAAAGAAACCGGGTTTCTAGCTACGGTTGAGATCGTATCCTATTTAGGATTGGTATAAGTCCTAAATTAAAACTCAAAACTCAAAACTCTCAAGCGCTCGAACTTAAATATGAAGATTGCTTTTATCGATTTTTCTAATTGGGACTATAAGGTGGAGAGCCCCTACCAAATACCTTTGGGCGGTTCTCAGTCGGCGATGTGCTATCTCGCCGAAGCCCTAGCAGGGTTGGGGCATGAGGTGTTTTTGTTTAACAATACTTCAGCGCCGGGACTGTCGCGAGGCGTCCAGTGTTTTTCCTTCCATCTGGTTTCCGCTCGACTGCTCCAATCCCTAGATGCGCTAATTGTTTTGAATGTTGCTGGGGAGGGTATCGAACTCCGAAAACGCCTGGGCAAGCAGACTCGCTTGGTGCTGTGGACTCAACAGGTGCCGACTCTGGAGGTAATGGAAGGCTTGCAGGATAGAGCTACCCAAGAAGCCTACGATCGCATTGTTTTTGTCAGCGAGTGGCAGCGGCATCTTTATCTGGAGCATTTTGGTTTGGAGCCAAGTCGTACTGCTGTTTTGAGAAATGCGATCGCTCCTGCTTTTGCCGGACTTTTTGCCGATCGCGATCGCATTCTGCCGGAGAAATCCAAGCCGCCGGTTTTGGCCTATACCAGTACCCCTTTTCGAGGACTGGATTTGCTAGTGGATATTTTTCCGAAAATTAGAGCGGCAGTTCCCGGAACTAGGCTTAAGGTCTTTTCCAGCAAAAAAGTATATCAACTAGATAGGGATTCGGACGAGTCGTTTTATGGCGCGCTCTATGACAAATGTCGGCAAACAGAAGGTGTAGAATATATCGGCTCTCTACCTCAGCCGGAGCTGGCTCGCGAACTGCGATCGGTTACTGCCCTGGCTTATGCCAATACTTTTAAGGAAACTTCTTGTATTGCGGTGGTGGAAGCAATGGCTAGCGGCTGTTTGGTTGTCACCAGCGATTTGGCCGCCCTGCCGGAAACTAGCGCTGGATTCGCTCGCTTGGTATCTGTGGCCGACGTGCATAGTTTTTCTGACGTTCGCGATTGGCAGTTTTCTCAAAATCAAGATTGGCAGGCTTACGGCGATCGCTTTGTCCAAGCTACCGTGCAGTTGCTGCGAGAATGCGATCGCGCAGAAGTTTCCGAAAACTTCCTGCGGCGCATGGTCGATTATATAAATAGTTCTTGCACTTGGCCGGTGCGAGGCCGGGAATGGCAGCAATGGTTGAGCGAGATTTGCGATCGCACTTTTAGCGATTCCCAGAGCGAGCCATCCTTGGCAGAGCAGTTAACCCGACGGGCTGAGGTGGATTTTAGAAGTAATAATATAGAAGGAGCGATCGCTACTCTAAAGCAATCCCTGGAAGTAAATCCCGATTTTGCCCCGACTTATAATAGTTTGGCCAATTGCTACCAAGCCCGAGGGGATGTAGAAATGGCTCTAGAGCATTACGCTCGGGCAATAAAACTCAATCCTAATTTTGTCCCAGCTCGGGTGAACTTGGGCAGTATGTATTATCGGCAATGGCGTCTGGAGGAGGCGATATCTTGTTATCAAAAAGCGATCGAGGTCATTGGGGCGGCAACTGGGGCAAAGCTGGGGACAGAAGTAACGCCGCCGGAATCAGGGGCTAAGACTGGGGTATGGTCAAAAGCAGTTGCAGAGGATACCCGCCAAACCCCCCCCCTTCGACTCCGCTCAGGACATGCTTTTGCAAGGGGGGGCAAAGAAGCCCCCCTTAACAAGGGGGGTTTGGGGGGATCTTCCGACTGGGGTATCCCATTTTTATCAACGGGTTTCGATCGCACCCTTCAGACTGTCAATCTGTCAGGGAGTCAAAAATATTGGCTGGCTGCGATTTATTGGAATCTAAGTTTAGTTAGCGATCGCCAAGGTAGTTCCGAGCGAGCGATCGCTTATCTGCAGGAGGCATTAGCTTTGCAGCCGCAACTGGCCGGAGCCGAAGATCTTCTCAAGCTCGGCAATCTCTGGCTAGAACGAGAAGACTTAGACGAAGCCGCTTTCAGTTTCCAGCAAGCGCTGCAGTTGCAACCAAACTATGTTGAAGCTTATGTGAATTTGGGAATTGTCTGGCGCAGGGCTGGCAAATACGAACGGGCGATCGCGAGCTACCGGCAAGCAATTGCCCTCAATCCCAAACTGGCAATGGGCTATTTTAGTTTGGGCAACGTCCTATACGATTTGGGAAGATTTGCCGAAGCCAAAGAGAGCTATCAACGGGCAATAGATCTCAAGCCCGGTTTAATAGAAGCTTATTTTGGTTTGGGAAATTCTCTGCATCAGTTAGATCTAGAGGACGAAGCAATTGTCGCTTACCTGCGGGCGATAGAGCTAAAGCCCGACTGTGCCGAAGCTTATTTTTATTTAGTAAATCCTTTGGCCAACCGAGGTCGGCTCCCGGAAGCAATAGAATCCAGCAAGCAAGCTTTGCGCCTAAAACCCGATTTAGCTCGGCAATGTTTTCCGAGAGATCTTTGGAAGGATTTTCATTTCGCGTCCGAGGCAAAGACAAGGGAGCATTTCACTTTTGTGCGCTGCCGCCCGACGCCTATAGGCGTAAGCCCCGCCTCCCAGGCGGCTGGCGCGGCTACACAAACAAAGCCCTTGCGGGCTATTGGTCGCAAAAGTGAAATGCTCCGAACGACACCGGGCGATCGCAGTTCAAAAAATAAAACTTCAAACAATCAAACTATTTGTTCGTCAAGCCGCGAGTTGGCCGAGACTGAATCGGAAATCGCTTATCGGCAGATCTATCCTCCGAGTAAAATCTTGCTTTCTTCTCCGTTTTCTTTGGCTAAAGGTCCCGATCGCCCGGTTAGGGAAGTTTTTTCCGGCTTTATCGCGAAATCCCCCGCTGCCTTTGTCGCCGCAATCCCCGAGGGACGGGCTTGGGGCGATCGCGCTGCTGCCTTGGTCGTTACTCGGGACAATCGACTCCTCGCCGATATTTCCAATGGCGGCGGCAAAGTAGCTGTGGTTTTTTCTCTAAAACAATTGCCGCCAGTTTATGCAATCGATGGCACTGTTGCTTTCTTCTCCGTCCAAGCTGGCAACTATTACTATCATTGGATGCTTGATGTTTTGCCCCGCTTGCACTTGCTGCGCTTGAGCGAGATACCGACGGCTGCCATAGATTTCTTTGTTTTCAACGATGTCGCCAAATCCTTTCAGCAAGAAACTCTCAATATTTTGGGCATTCCCCAAGAAAAAATAGTTTCCAGCCAGCGCCTCCCTCACATCCAAGCTCGTCGCTTAGTCACTACTTCGATTCCCACCAATATTCCCAAATGGTCGGGAGAGTTTATGGAAGGCCCGCCGAAATGGGTTTGCCAGTTTCTCCGCAGCGAATTTCTGCCCTTAATCCAAACTAAAATCAATACGGAAAAGTCGGGGCAACTAGAACGCATCTATATTAATCGCCAACAAGCCAGCCATCGTCGGGTTATTAATGAAACGGAAGCGATCGCGCTTTTAGAGCAGTTTGGTTTTGTCAGCGTTAGCCTGGAATCCCTGTCCGTCCTCGAACAAGTAGAATTGCTGGCCAATGCCCGGTTTGTCGTCGCTCCTCATGGCGGCGGACTGACAAATCTGGTTTTTTGCCAACCGGGCACCAAGGTAATCGAAATTTTCTCCCACCGCTACGTTTCTTCCTGTTATTGGTTAACGAGCAGCCATCTGGATTTAGAATACTATTACTTAATCGGCGACGAGCCCGACTCCAGCCAATCTCTGCCCAAAAACCACCTCGATGCTATTTTTGAAGATATTTTGGTCAACCTCGACGATCTGAAAACCCTACTGGACTTAGCAATTTAGAATGGGCATGGGGCGCCATACCTGCCCATTGGGCATTGGGCATTGGGCATTGGAAAGAGTTTTGAATTCAGAATCTTGCCTAGTCTCCCGGTTCCCTTTTCCCGAAAGTCCCCTTGTCCCGAAAGTCCCAATGCCCCATGCCCCATGCCCCATGCCCAATGCCCAATGGGCAGGTATGGCGCCCCATGCCCCATGCCCAATTCCTATGAATTACAAATCTCTGATAAAAATCGCCGAAGCTTATTGCCTGGAAGGAAAATTAAAGGAAGCGATCGCAACTTGCCAGGAGGCTATCCGGGCTAATCCCAATTTTGCCCCGGCTTACAATACTTTGGGAAATGTTTTGCAAGCCAATAGCCAATTCCAGGCGGCGGTGCGAGCTTATAAGCGATCGCTGCAATTAAGTCCTAATTTTTTTCCGGCTTGGGCGAACTTGGGTGGATTGCAAGAGCGGCAAGGATATTTGGACGAAGCTATTGCCAGCTACCAGCGAGCAATTGCGATCGCTCCCCAAGAAGCGCGGCTTTGGGAAGATTTGGGAAAGGCGCGCTGCGCTCGGGGAGACTTAGAAGAGGCGATCGCTTGTTTTCGGCATCTTATTTCTTTGCAGCCCAACAACTCTAGCGCTTGGGAGCAATACGGCGATCTCCTGCAACTAAACGACGAACTGGACGAGGCATTTACCTGCTATTGCCGCGCCCTCGAACTCAAGCCCGACAGCGCCGAAACCTACATTAAAATAGTGACGGTTTTAGCCCAACAAGGGAAATTAACAGAATCCATTTCTTGGTGTCAAAAGGCTTTAAGCATTTATCCAGAACTCGCCCTGGGGATAGCGGGAGCGGCTGTTGGGAGTGTGGGGAGTGTGGGGAGTGTGGGGAGTGTGGGAAGTGTGGGGAGTGTGGGGAGTGTGGGGAGTAGGGCGCGCAGTGCGCACCGAACGCCAGATCTAGAGATCGATCTGACGAGTTGCGCAAGTTCTGTTGAAGCTAACAACTTAAAACTTAAAACTCTTTCCAATTCCCAATTCCCAATGCCCAATTCCCAATGCCCAATGCCCAATGCCCAATGCCCAATTTATGAAATCCATTCAGAATGCCAATTTCCTTTAGTGCCGCCGAAGGTGATTTCGGGAGAATTATCGGCAAAATTGCCGAAACCTTTGCAGCGGAAGGAAGGGAAATCGCCGCCGGGGTTTGTGGCGGTTATTCCTAATGGGCGGGCTTGGGGCGATCGCTTCAATAGCGTTGTAATGACTGCAGACAATTCCTTAGTAGCCGAGCTTTGCACCGGCTTCGGCAAAGTGCCGCTATTTTTCTGCCTGGAAAAACCGCCGCCGGTTACTCGAATTGATGGCACTGTTGCTTTTTTCTCGGTACAGTCTGGAGCCGATTTTTATTATCATTGGCTCGTTGATGTCTTGCCCCGCTGGGAACTCCTGCGCCGGAGCGATCGCCTCGATGAGATAGATATCTTTATAGTTAACGACGTTTCTAAAAAATTTCAGCAAGAAACTCTCCAAGCTCTGGGCATTCCCGCCGAAAAAATTATTACCAGCAAAACCCATCCTCACATCCAAGCTCGTCGCCTAATCGTCCCTTCCGTGCCCTCGACCGCGCCGAAATGGGCGGGAGATTTTCTCTATGGGCCGCCGCGCTGGGTCTGCGACTTTCTCAGAAATCAGTTTTTGCCTACTGCCCCCCTTTCTAAGGGGGGTTGGGGGGATCGAACCGACCTGCCCGAGCGACTCTACATTCCGCGCCACGGAGCCAGCCATCGCCGGGTTATTAACGAAGAAGAAGTTATCGAATTTTTGAGTAACTTTGGTTTTCGCAGCGTAACTCTAGAATCTTTTTCGGTGCCGGAGCAGGCGGCTTTGCTAGCCAATGCTAGGATTGTTGTCGCTCCTCACGGCGGCGGCCTGACCAATATAATTTTTTGCAACCCCGGCACGAAGGTAATCGAAATTTGCTCCCCTCGATACGTCCTTAGTTGTTATTGGGCGATTAGCAATCATCTGGGTTTGGACTATTACTATTTAGAAGGGAATCGCCCCGCAAATTCTAGAAGCGATTCCGAGGTTATAGCTCCCAGAACCATGCCTCGCTATTCTCTTTATGAGGACATTGTTGTAGATATCGGCGCTTTAAGAGAGTTATTGTCGAAGGTTATAAATTAGGCAATGGTCCCTTAATGCTAGAATTAACCGCCAAATTTGTGGCCCGCCGCAAATGGGCTGGGGGTCGGGTAATGCGATCGAATCGGCCTTGGCCGTTATCTTTACATAGGTGTAAAAAGTGCAGAAAGTCCAGAAAATTTCTGCCTTCGATGTTGAAATTCTCGGAAAACTGTGCTAATGTAGTCTTATAGCCTCAAAAAGAGGCATAAAAGAGGGCCACGGCTAGCCGCGACCCTTTCCAACAGAACAACGTAAACCTAAGCAAAGGAGGTGTTTTCACTCAAAAAATTTCTCCCTCAAAAACCCAGGCTGTTAGGGGTAGGCCAAAGACAGGGCAAGTCGGACATTGGCTTACTCCAACAGCAGCGCCAGGTGGGAAGCCCAGCCCAAAGTACCGCTGATGTCGGCAACAAAGCGGCAGCGGGTGGGTTTCCCTTGGGAGAAATTCACTCTAGTTTTCAGCACTGGCCTTAATTAGCCTCGAAGTCGGGGAGCCGGCGGCGGTAATCGTCGCACAGAGCCCGAACTTCTGCGATCGCGGGCGAGGGTGGAAGCTCGCTCCGCAAGCAATGCGCGCCGCTAAGGAGCGATCGCGCCAACGCGGCTATTTGCACCAGTAAGGAAACTAGGGGTAGCACCTCCTTGCTTTTTGTAGATTCTACAACGGCTTGCTTTTGGGATGCGCTCGTATGCCGACGGAAGGCATAGGCCCCCCGTGAAGTAAAAAGTCAAAAGTCATGCATTCAAAATTCCTTTGGAGCCTTGAGGCAAAAGCATTTTGAATGGGTGCATTTTGCATTTTGACTTTTGAATTGCGGTAAGCCTAAACTTTGAGTGCAAACTAACTAATTTTTTTTTGGGTTTTAACTTATCAGAGTTTTTTGATTTTGAATTGGGCTTCTGAGACTCCGCCGCAATGCCCAAGCTTTTGAATTTTGAATGCATGAATTTTTTGAGGCGATCGCAGACCCACCGTTCGGGCGATCGCGGAGTCGAAGCCTTTTGACTTTTGACTTTTGACTTTTGACTTTTGACTTTTGACTTTTGACTTTTGACTTTTGACTTTTACCGAGGTTTCTGGGCGAAGCATTCCAGCATAATACATTTCTGTTATAAACCAGACTTGTCTCGGGAATGCTGTCGCCCCTACAACTTTTGACTTTTGACTTTTAACTTTTGACTTTTAACTTTTACCGAGGTTTCTGGGCGAAGCATTCCAGCATAATACATTTCTGTTATAAACCAGAGTTATCTCGGGAATGCTGTCGCCCCTACAACTTTTGACTTTTGACTTTTAACTTTTGACTTTTACCGAGGTTTCTGGGCGAAGCATTCCAGCATAATACATTTCTGTTATAAACCAGAGTTATCTCGGGAATGCTGTCGCCCCTACAACTTTTGACTTTTGACTTTTAACTTTTGACTTTTACCGAGGTTTCTGGGCGAAGCATTCCAGCATAATACATTTCTGTTATAAACCAGACTTGTCTCGGGAATGCTGTCGCCCCTACAACTTTTGACTTTTAACTTTTGACTTTTAACTTTTACCGAGGTTTCTGGGCGAAGCATTCCAGCATAATACATTTCTGTTATAAACCAGAGTTATCTCGGGAATGCTGTCGCCCCTACAACTTTTAACTTTTAACTTTTGACTTTTGACTTTTGACTCAATCCTCCGGCACCCGCAACAGCCGCGATTCAATCTCTGCCCAGGTTTTAGGCGACAGTCGCACCGCTGTTTCCTTGCACTGCACCATCAAGTGAATGGCTAATAAATAATTTCTCAATGCCTCGGCTTCTGCTATAGATAGCTCAACTAAGTCTCGATTTAAATGGATAGATTTGCACCAAATTTGGACAATAAGCCTTGCAAATGCCCGACGCACCTCATTGTGTTGCTTGCTTCTAGGAACCTTATTCTTTAATGTTTGCAATTTTTCAGTTAGCCTACCCCATTTGACTGACCTAAAAACCTTTAATTCTTCTAGTTCGCGGACAAGGGCTAGGGCTATAGTTTGGGCATCAGCTAGGTCGAAGGCAAGGTCGAGGGCTCGGACTAAGTCTAAGACCGGTTCTAGGTCGAGATCAAGGGCTTCGGTGAGGGCTTCGGTGAGGTCGAGGGCTCGGGCTTCGGTGAGGGCTCCGGTGAGGGCTTGGGCGAGTTCTAGGGCTAGGGCTCCGGCAAAGTCTAGGATTCCAGCGAGGTCACTCGCGATCGCTAATGCAAAAGCTCTTTTTTCTAAAGGCTTAAAGTCACCCTCAGAGCCATCAGTTATCCAATCCGCCCATTGCAGCAATCTTCGCAACTTGGGTAGATTGACAATATATTTCCGAGTTTCTTTTTCCATTGAGAGCAGCAAGTCATCCCGATCCCGTCTCCCAGCCAGCCCCGCTACTAGCAGAAACACTTCTCGCCAGCGTTCCTCATTCAGGTGCTGGCTGACTAATTCCTCGATTTGGCGGTTATCGACAATATATTGAGCGGTCAGATACTCCTGTAGCGTCAGGTGAGAGAATGAGTAAATGTCCCGAGACCGTTCTACTAAAATGCCCTGTTGCACCTCGATCGCATTTAAGACTGTCTCCCCATCTAAATCCTGGGGCGAGTTCAGGTTGCTGGCCAGAAACTCTTGAATCAGATTGATCGCTTCTTGTCTGGAGAAAAAAAGGCGATCTGCTTGGAACATTTGGTAAGCCAGCTCCGCCAGCATCTCTTTTTCCAGCTCAGGGCTGAAATATTGCCAGATCGGGTCGCGGTCAAGCCGCTTTTGGGCTGCCCATTTTTCGAGCAATATACCCAGGGCTTTGCGGTAGAGAGCCGCTCTACCCCCAGGAAAACCTTGAGAGTCGTCGTAAACCAGACAGAGAAAGGTGAGCAATAGGGGCGTTTGCGCCAATTCCTTAGCAGCCTTATACTCCGGTTGGTTTAGTAAATTCCAGCATTTTTCGGCAGTTCCCGCTTGCCGGTCTGCCTGGGAGCTAAACCAGTTGCCGATAAACTCTTCGATTTGATCGTCATCGCAAGCAGCGATAACTACTTCGGTAAAGTTACCAAAATTATTGCGATAGGCAGCGGTGCGACAGGAAGCGATAAAGCGATTTTTACTATGTTGATTCGCCAAAGATTGAATTTCACTAAGAACTCGCTCTTGGCTATCGGCAGGAACCTCATCCAGCCCGTCCAGCAAAAGTAGCAGTCGCCCCCGCTCCAGGGCTCGGTCTGTAAATTTTTCTGGCTGGGGAAATCGAGAGGAGCGAAATTGGTCTATAATCGCTTCCTTTAAATCGAGCTTATCCCCCTTCAGTCGTTTCAGTTCTATAAACACGGGCAGGCAGGAATGGCGAAACTCGCCGGCCTTGAGCTTCATCGCTTCCAGGCCGACCTTGCGCAAAAAAGTAGTTTTGCCGCCTCCCGGCTGACCCAAAACCATCAGGAATTGGCTTTTATTTGCCACCTCTATTCCCGATCGCCTGGGACAGTCCCGATCCTCAAAACTCCGTCTTAAAGATTGGCGGTAAGCCAGCTCTATGCTGGCAATAGATTCAAAGTAGTGAATCTGCTCCCGTGGTAAAACCCGGACTGCAGTATAGATGGATTCCAAATCCACCGGCTTGGGCATTTCCAGGATTTGCAACTTATTATGTCGCTTCTGGTATTCGAGGATACATTGCTCCGATGCCTGCTCGATTAGTCGCTTGGTTCTCTCATCAGTCCTGCTCGGAAAAATGCTCCAAAACTTGCGGCTGTTTTTAAGCGTTTTTAGATAAAGCGCGGCAATTCTTTTAACCGCTTCTATGGGTGCCGCTTCAGGCAGCCCGAACAATTGGTCGATACTAGCATGGCGCACCCCAGGCATTTCTAGCGCTTGCAAAATTTGTTGCGCCGTCCCTTGTACGACCAAAACGCGACCGAGGGTTTCTTCCTTAAATTTCAGACCCAGATTCTTCAGCTCTTGTCGAGTAGCTCCCAAAGACTCGGCATATTCTCGCTTGCGATATTCGAGCAAAGCCTGCCGGTATTCCAGATAAGAGGAAAAATCCTTGGGGTGAAACGGATCTTGCACCAGAGGGGTCTTGAGTTCGAGATTGAGCATGGCCAGGAGCGTCTCGTCCTCCCGAGCGTCAGAAAGCGCCTGTTCGGTAAAAGGGTCGATTTTTTCCCGGTATTTTTCTGGGAGATTCATAGGGCTACCTGTATCAGTCCTTTACCTTGTCGTTCTGGTAAATCGCCGACGAGAGTTTGACATTGCCGGAGGAGGGCTTCTTTCAAATCTGAGCCGGTAATATCGGGATTCTCTTCTATAATAAGCGCCGCTATTCCAGAAACAATCGGGGTAGCCATCGAAGTTCCCGACCAAGCCTCATAGCCGCCGCCCATGACTGAGGAATAAACTTCTGCCCCAGGAGCGACTAAATAGGGCACGTCATATTGCTGGCTATCAACTATCATTGTGGCACTGCTGCTATTGCCCCACACCTCGCCATTGCTATTAGTCGCGCCTACGGAAAGTACCCCCTGACAGTTACCCGGGCTGCGCGTTGTATTTCTCCCTTCGTTGCCGATCGCGCAAATTGGCAAAACCCCAAACAATAACAAATCCTCGATCGCACCGCTCATCTGTTCTCGATATTGGGCAGAAAGACCCGCAGAAACATTGACAATTCTGATATCTGGACGACTCCAAGGCAGCCATTCCAAAGTAATTATGAAATTGGTAATGCTGCCAACTCCCCGGGGAATCATAGTCACGTTAATTAGTTCTGCTTCTGGCGCGACTCCCACCCTGTTGCCGCAGATTAAGCCAGCAACATGGGTGCCGTGGCCGTGGGTATCCTTGAATTCTGTGGTTTCTTCGATCGCCGGCCCTCGGGAATTAAAAACGTAAGACTCCGCCACTTTGCCCCGGATTTCTGGGTGATTGGCTTCTATCCCCGTGTCGAATACGGCAATTTTAACATTTTGGCCTTTCTTGCCAGACTTGGAACGAGCGATCGCCTGCAAATGCCAGATATCGCCATCGCTCAAAGTATCCTTAGCAGTCGTGGCATCCTGAAACGGACGAATCAGCTCGATTGGCCGGTCTTCCAAAATTGCCACATCTTTGGGCAGCTCCCGACGCATCCGCTCCGCTTCTTCCTCGGACATTTCCACCAAAGTCGTCCCGGTCAAAGTCGGATAGTCAAGATTAGTAGAAATTGGCGTCACATAACCCCTAGCCTCATCAATCCATTCCCGAACTTCTCGATAGGTCGGGTCTTCCTGCCACAATTGCGCCACTTCCTTGATTTGTGCCTCGCGCTCTCCGGCAGAAATCTTTCTGGAAGCAAGGCCGGGAAAGCGCGCCAACAAAGATTTTTTGGGTCGAACAATGTAGATGGCCATTAACTTCTCTATTTTTACCCTTCTTCTCCCGACTATTTTACAACCGCTTTTCCGATTTTGACTGCAAAGAGGCGATCGTAGCACGAAGCCCCCTCTCGGGAGGGGGTTGGGGGTGAGTTGCATTGGGCATAGCCAAAAAATGCAAAGGAGACTTCTGGTAATAAAAATACCTTATGGAGCGGAGCGCGAAGCCCCGTCTCGGGAGGGGGTTGGGGGTGGGTTGCTCTCAGACCAATGCTAACATGCCCAATGCGAACATGCCCAATGCGAACATGCCCAATTGCCGATGTTACCCAGCAACATCTTAATTTTTTACAAAATTTATCAAAAAAATAGCGAAAAGGTATTGACAGTTTAAAAACAGATGTTATAGTAAGAGTAAGCATAAGAAAAGAGGGGCTGTACGCCCCCCAAGCATCCAAATTTAATTCCTGACTATGAATGAAGAGAAATGGTCCTTAGATGACCTGAAAATCAATACCTATGGCAATCCTCGCGATCGCCGCCCTTTCACCCACTACGAGGTCTTTGTCCTCGGCTGGCTGTACAACAACACCGAAGGACGGACCTACCCGAAGATGATGCAGCAATGCAAGTTAACCCTAGAGCAATGCGAGACAGCGATCGCCGGATTAATTGAATTAGACTTGCTGCGCCTGCACTAAGCGAACGAGCGATCGAACATCCGGGCTCCCCGAGGAGCCCAATTTTTTTTGCTCGTATACATTATAGCAGAGGGGAAAGGTCTCAAGGTTCAAGGTTCAAGGTAATAAGTCAAAAAATATTGTAGGGGGGCCTTCTGGCATTCGCCTGGTTTGTGCGATCGCCCCTACTGGACTGTCTGCCTTAAGGGATTTCCAAATAAATATCTCTTCCTCGCTTCCCAGTAGGACAGGCTTCCGAAAAGTCCGCTGTCTGGGACAGGCGGGACGCCTGTCCTACGAATTGGGTAATTTATTTTTTGGAATTCCCTAGAATTGTAGGGATCCCTACATTTACTGCTTTGGCAAGGCTCAAATTGTGTGTGAATGTAGGGAGCGACCCGGGAACGAAACCCAACGTAGCGATTGGTATAGTTGGGTTTCGTTCCCGGGCCGCTCCCTACAACTCAAAACTCAAAACTACTCAAGAGGAGTCCATTGGCTATAGGTAGCGGCCTGACCGCAATATTGCCCTCGATCGTCCAGTAAGTTCCACAAAATACCGTCTTCAATTAGAAAGCGCTGCCCGGTTCTGGTCACTCTCACTACTTGGTATGGGGTAAAACCTTGGCGCTGGCTCTCCTGCAACAGTCGCTCCCGCTCTTCTCGTTCGACGGGTTCCGCAGAATAACGAGAGGGCATTTTTGTAAAAGTTTCCCAAGTGAATCCAAAACTCTCTAGAGCAAAGCGATTGCCGTAACTAAAAATAGGATCTGCCTCAGTACCATGTGCCATTAAGGCAAAAGGAGCTTCAAACAAAGCTTGGGCGATTTCTTCTGGAGAATCCCCTACTTCAATTAAGGGACGCTTGAGCCAATACTCGAAACTATTGAAAATGCGATCGCTCAGCTTAATTATTTCAGGTTGCTGCCAAGGGAGAAGAGAAGAGTTTTTGACCATAAAATACAATATTGTTTTACCTTAGACTTCTTGCATAAATCCAAAAAGCCCCCCTTTCCAAGGGGGGGTTGGGGGTATCTTACCGTAATTATGCAAGAGGTCTCTTATCTTATCCTGGTGAATTATTTATAGCATTAAGCCTATTTTCCTGCGCAGATGCGATCGCGAACCGCACGAAAGTAGTACGGGCGAACCGCAGTTGTAGGGGCGAGAGCGCGAAATCGCCCCTACAGGCTTAGAACTCAAAACTCTCAAACTAAAACGGCTTTCAATTCGAGAATTTTCTCAATTGAATCCTCTACCGCTTTATCGGGAGTAGAAGCGCCGGAGGTGACGCCCACTACAATGCGACCGTCCGGCAACCAATTTTCCTCGATTTCGATTTCTCCGCTGAGCCGCTTGTGTTCGATGCGATTGTCGGAACTAATGCGATCGGGGCTGTCGATCCAATAAGATGGAATTCCTCGCTCTATGGAAATTTCCTGCAAGTGGCTGGTGTTGGAAGAATTAAAGCCGCCAATTACCAGCATCAAGTCTAGCTTTTCTTCCACTAGATTTAGCATCGCATCTTGGCGTTCTTGGGTAGCGTCGCAAATCGTGTTAAAAGCTAAGAAATGCTCGTTTAGCTTGTCCGGGCCGTATTTTTTCATCATAGTACGCTCGAACAATTTGCCCATTTGCTCGGTTTCGCTTTTGAGCATGGTGGTTTGGTTGGCAATGCCTATTCTCTCTAAGTCGCGATCGGGGTCAAATCCCGCCGAGCAGGCTTTGCTAAATTTAGCTAGAAATTCTTCTTTATCGCCACCGTAGAGAATGTAGTTAGCTACATATTCGGCTTCTTCCAGATTCAGGACGATGAGATAAGTGCCGGCAAAGGAACTGGTAGCGAGAGTCTCTTCGTGCTTGTATTTGCCGTGGACGATCGAGGTGCAATCCTTTTTTTTGTGTTTCTCGACGCTATTCCAAACTTTGGAAACCCAGGGACAGGTGGTATCGACAATGGTGCAGCCTTTACCTTTGAGGAGCTGCATTTCAGCAACTGTCGCACCAAAAGCAGGGAGAATTACTACGTCGCCGGACTCGATTCCAGAAAAATCTTTTTGTCCTTTATTGACGGCAATAAACTGCACTTCCATATCTCGGAGGTGCTGGTTTACCGAGGGATTGTGGATGATTTCGTTGGTAATCCAAATCGTTTGGCTGGGAAAATGGGTGCGGGCTTCGTAGGCGATCGCCACTGCCCGTTCCACCCCCCAGCAAAAACCAAACGCCTCTGCCAGCCTAATGGTGACATCTCCCCGCTGTAGGGTATAGTCGCTCTCGCGAATTTCCTGAATTAAGCTGCTTTGATAGGCCGAGTTCATTGCCCCGGCCACTTCCTCTTTATGGCCGAATCCCCGACGGTGATAATTTTCCGACTGTTGCAGCGATCGCTTAAAGGCTCTTGTATCCATTGGGCAGAAATTGCTAAACGCACTAGCCTCGATCGTACAACGACAGGGGTGTGGGGTGTGGGGTGTAGGGTGTAGGGTTTTTTTAGAGTGTGGGGAGAGAGGGGACTGTGGGGGGACTGTGGGGACTGTGGGGACTGTGGGGACTGTGGGGACTGTGGGGACTGTGGGGACCGGGGGACTTGGGGACTTGGGGACTTGGGGACTTGGGGACTTGGGGACTTGGGGACTTGGGGACTTGGGGACTTGGGGACTTGGGGGACAATTCAAAATTCAAAATTCAAAACTTATAGTCATTTCAATTAAGGATGAGACAGTTACAATCGCCCCTACATGTAGGGGCGAGAGCGCGAAATCGCCCCTACATCTTGTCTCGTTTTTATTTGAAATGACTCTAAAACTCAAAACTCAAAACTCAAAACTCTTTCCAATGCCCAATGGGCAGGTATGGCGCCCAGTGCCCAATGCCCAATGCCCAATGCCCAATGCCCAATGCCCAATGCCCAATGCCCAATGCCCAATGCCCAATGCCCCACACCCCACACCCCACACCCCACACCCCTACCCCATGCCCAATGCCCAATTCTCAATTCAATTCCAATTGACTAAAAAGTTCTATCGCCCCTCGCCAAACCAGATAGCCTTGGCGGTTGAGGTGCAGGCCATCGGTGGTCAAGTCCAGGCGCAGTTTGCCTTGAGGGTCGCTCAAGAGGGGATTTAAGTTGAGAAAATAAGCACCTTCAACTAGAGCGATCGCTTCCAAGTCTAAGTTAATCTCCCGAATCAGCTCATTAGGAATAGAGAGCAGGCGATCGCGCCTATCCCATGTGGCCCCCTCGGCGCTATGAGGCAATATCGACTGCAAAACAATCTGCGCCTCGGGATGAACCCAGCGAAGAGTGCTGACAATCTTGCGCGAATTTTCCAGAACAGTCTCGGGCTCCTCCCCGCGCAGAAGGTCATTAATGCCAATCATCACAAAAATCGTCTCGGGGGAAGTTTCTTCAAACAAAGACAGGCGCGAGAGCAAGCCGCCAGAAGTTTCCCCAGATATCCCTTGATTGAGCCAACTTCTCTGCGGGGGCAACAGTTCGCTCGGAAACCAAAGAGTAATCGAATCTCCCGCTAAAATAGTCAGCCGTTCCGGCTTGTTTTCAGCAGCAGCTTTTGCCTCCCGCCCCAACTGAGCTACCCACTGTTCGTAAGTCCATTGATGGCGCGGACCGAGCATTTTCTTGGGCTTTTGTGTTTTTTCGCTTGCAGTTTCTTCGCTTGCAGTTTCTTCGCTTGCCGCCGCCTGAGAATTGCTCGCTCCATTGCCAGCACCCAGGGGGCCGCTAGAAAACCCGTCACCCCTCGCCAGCAGGACGATAACGGTCAAAATCAAGACTGCATTGGCTGCTAGGGACAGCAACACCCAAGCCGGGATTTTGTTTGAAGAATTGAACACTGGATCTTAAAGATTGGGAATTGGGAATTGGGAAGAGCGGAATTGGGCATTGGGAAGAGCGGAATTGGGCATTGGGAAGAGCGGAATTGGCAATGGGGCACCCTACTGAAAGCTTTTGGCGCAACTGCGCCCGGAGCGCATAAAGGATTTCCCAATATCTCTCCCTCCCTTTACCGTAGGACCCGACCAGCGAAAAGTCCGGTGCCAAGAGACAGGCGGGACGCCCGTCCTACGAATTGGGTAATTTATGAATTCCCTAAGCTGACCGCTCTTAGCTCAGAGCTGACCGCTCTTAGCTCAGAGCTGAAAGCTGACCGCTGACCGCTTGACTAAAAAAAATGCGGTAGGAACAGCCGATCGCTCCTACCGCTATTTTATCCATTGCACGAAATCCTTACATATTGCTCGTATCTTTGAGGAATCCGCTGTACGCTTCCATGCCGTGTTCGCCGATATCCAAGCCGTGCTTTTCTTCTTCTTCGGTCACTCTAATACCGAGGGTACTCTTGAGCGCTATCCAGAATATAGTTGACATCAAAACTGTGAAGCCACCTATCGCCAGGATACCGACAATTTGGGTAATGATTTGACCAAAGCCGCCATAAATCAAACCCAGCTTTTGACCGTCGTCATTTTCGGCAAAGGTAAAAATCCCTACTGCCAGAGTTCCCCAGATGCCGTTAACCAAGTGAACGGAGATAGCGCCAACTGGGTCGTCAATCTGGATTTTGTCAAAGAAGCCGACTGCGAAAACTACGATAACGCCGCCAATAGCACCAATAATCACCGCTGAAAAATAGGTAACGGCGTTACAAGGGGCGGTAATGGCCACTAAGCCTGCCAAGATGCCATTGATAGTCATGGACAGATCGGGCTTGCCATCTTTGATCCAACTGGTCAGGGTAGAGGTAACCCCGCCTGCCGCTGCAGCCAAGTTCGTGGTTACGGCAATAAAGGGAACGGCTTCGCTAGCTGCCAATTCCGAGCCCGGGTTAAAACCAAACCAGCCAATCCAGAGAATTAAGCATCCCAAAGTGGCAATGCTCATGTTATGGCCGGGTATAGCACGGGCCTGACCGTCTTCATATTTGCCCAGTCGCGGACCGAGGATGGCAGCTCCCATTAGTGCTGCCCAGCCGCCGACTGAGTGAACCACGGTGGAGCCAGCAAAATCGCTAAAGCCCATTGAATAGAGCCAGCCACCTTCGCGCCAAACCCAATGTCCGGTGATAGAGTAGGACACGCCGACGATTAAGAGGCTAAAGATTAAGAAAGCGGTGTATTGAATCCGCTCGGCAACAGCCCCAGAAACAATGGTGGCTGCGGTGCCGGCAAAGGCCGCCTGAAATAGGAAAAAGACTGGTATGGGCAATCCATCTGGAAAGTCACTTAGTCCATAGGCGCTAGAATCGCCACTTAAGAAAAAGCCGCTAAAACCTATAAAGGCATTGCCTTCGCCGAACATGAAGGCAAAACCGAATGCCCAAAATGCTATGGTAGCCAGGGCAAAGACAATCAGGTTTTTCGACAGGACGTTGACGGCATTTTTCTGGCGACAGAAGCCAGTTTCTAGCATGCCGAATCCTGCATTCATAAAGATCACCAGGATAGCGGCGACCAAAATCCAGATGGTGTTTAAAAGTCCCTGAACCTCTGCAGCAGAAGGTCCGTCTCCATCTTGGGCTACGGCGGCTACGCTCCAGAGGCCAACAATCAAGGCTGTCAGAGGAATGCAAGCCAGCCAGGTGGGCGAGAGGGGTCTGATAATTTTTCTTAACCTTTGGGCGATCGCAGTTCCTGCGGTTCCAGAGGGCAGCTCCGACCAAAAATCAGATCTTCCCCCCCGCTCTCCCGTGGGTTTAGTTTTCAGTTTTACTTTAGATTTCATCGTTGCAATCTAATCGATTGGACTTGAAATAGATGCTATCGCTTCTTGGACACTACTCCGGCTCAATTGCGAAAAAGATACTCAAGCTTTTTTTCGCAAAAACCAGGCTGCGAGTATCTGGGCCAAAAGGCTGGGAGTCAGCTTTTTAGCCGTTCTTCATTCGCCACCTTCGGAAAAGTATGGCCATCCATCAAGCGTTGAGTCACAACGATCCCATCACGTCTAGCAGATATTTCTGTATCGAATAATACATTTGCTTAAAACAGATTGGGTATTGGGCATCGGAAGTGTGGGGAGTGTGGGGAGTGTGGGAAGTGTGGGAAGTGTGGGGAGTGTGGGAAGTGTGGGGAGTGTGGGGGAGTGTGGGGAGTGTGGGAGACTCGACCCATGTCCTCATGTCTCCCAGGACTTACGCAAATTGGCCGCTTGAACCTAAATGTAGGGCAAATGGTGAAATCGCCCCTACCAGATATGGCGGTAATGCGTAAGTCCTGTCTCCATGTCTCCATGTCTCCATGTCTCCATGTCTCCATGTCTCTCGGTCCCCTTGTAACTTTGTCGCCCGGTCCCCTTGTCCCCCTGCTCCCCCGGTCTCCCCTTGTCCCATGCCCAATGCCCAATGCCCAATGCCCAATGCCCAATGCCCAATGCCCAATGCCCAATGCCCAATGCCCCATGCCCAATGCCCAATGCCCAATGCCCAATGCCCAATGCCCAATTTTATCCTGAGCCCGGTCGTTGCGGGCCCAATGCCCAATGCCCAATGCCCAATGCCCAATGCCCAATGCCCAATGCCCAATGCCCAATGCCCAATGCCCAATGCCCAATGCCCTAAGTTGGTACTTCTATTTTTTTGTCTCCCGCCAAACCGAAGGTAGCGTGAATCGCTTGCAGGGCTTCGGTGCCTTGGTCTTCTCTGACTACGCAACTGACTTTTATTTCCGAGGTGGCAATCATTTGGATATTAATCTGACGCTCGGCCAGAGCTTGAAACATCCGGGCGGCAACTCCAGGTTGGTTAATCATGCCAGAACCGACGATGCTAATTTTGGCGATCGCTTCATCTAATGCAACCTCGCTCCACTCAAATTCTGAAGCTAGATCGGTCAAAACCTTACGGGCTTCTTGGGCGTCCGATCGCCTTAGGGTAAAGGCAATATCTCGGGTAGCAACATCTTGGAACAGGCGAGAGCGCTCGGACTGGATAATCATATCCACGCTAATATTTTTTGCTGCTAGCATTCCAAATATTTTGGCTGCAGTTCCCGGGCGATCCGGTATGTGGAGAATGGCCAGACGAGCTTGATTCTTGTCTAAAGCTACTCCTCGCACGGGAGAGGAAGAGATTGCGGTTCCGGCAGTTGCTTCGGCACTTAAAGAAACTGGAGAACTCTCGATGCCAAAGGTTTTCGACAGCACTTCGACAGCTCGATCGCAATCTTTTATGTCTATGGTGCAGCTTACCTTTATTTCAGAGGTAGAAATAAGATTGATATTAATGCCCGCATCCGCCAGGGCGGCAAACATTTGCGCCGCTATCCCCGGGCGGCCAATCATCCCGGCACCTCTAATACCGATCTTAGCTATATCCGGTTCCAAGGTTATCTCGGCTTCGTTAGCGGCAGCCCCGACGCGCAAGGTAGCAGCGATCGCTTGTACTGTTGCTTCCGCTTGCTTCAGAGAATTATTGCTAGCCGTAAAAGCAATATCGTTGCTATTACCTTCGTGAATAGATTGAACTATAAGATCTACATCTAAGCCTTGTCGGCCTATTTCCCCGAATAGGCTCGCCGCTACCCCTGGTTTATCCGGCACTCGCAGCAGAGCTACCTTGCCTTGGTCGGTATCTAATTCTATCGCATTAACCGAACGGACTAGCTCCAAATTTTCTATATTTCTGGGCATCGGATTCGGCGAAATAACTTTGGTTCCCGGTTCGTCCGTCCAACTGGAACGCACTACTAAAGTAACCCCATAGTTGCGGGCTATTTCCACCGCTCTCGGATGCAAAACTTTAGCACCGAGACTGGCTAGCTCTAGCATTTCGTCGGAGGTAATTTCCGACAAGAGCTGGGCATCGGGGACAATGCGCGGATCTGTAGTTAGGATTCCGGGAACATCGGTGTATATTTCGCAGATATCCGCTCCCAAAGCCGCTGCGATCGCCACTGCAGAAGTGTCGGAGCCTCCCCGTCCCAGGGTGGTGATTTCCAAATCTTCGGTACTTGCGATACCTTGGAAACCGGCAACCACCACTACTTTTCCCTCCTGGAGCTGGCCGACGAGGCGATCGCGCGGAATCTCTAAAATTCGCGCCCGACTATGTTTGGCTTCAGTGATAATTCCCACCTGAGCGCCCGTTAGGGATATCGCCGGTTGACCCAGGTCTTGCAGGGCCATACTTAGCAAAGCAATGGACACCTGCTCTCCGGTGGAAAGCAGCATATCCATCTCCCGCTGAGACGGATGGGCAGAAATTTCCCTTGCCAACTGCACCAGGGCGTCGGTAGTTTTCCCCATCGCCGATACCACCACTACCAGGGAGTTACCAGCTTTAGCAGCTTTAAATACTCGCTGCGCCACCGCCTTGATTCGCTCGACCGACCCTACAGAGGTACCGCCAAACTTTTGAACTATTAGTGCCATATATTTTCTCTAAGATCTCAGCTTGCTATTTGCCTCTGGGTCTGTTGCAGGGTTAATTCTGTCACGGTCCCTTAGAGGCTTTGCTCGTCCAAACCTTAATCAGATTAACAAACGTTTCCCAGGAGAGATCCTATGAAATAGGAGATTTATAAAATGGGCATTGGGCATGTTAGCATTGGGCATTGGGCATGTTAGCATTGGGCACAAACAAAATTATTCAAAACTACCTTGACAGACTACTAGGTTTCTCAGATATCCTCAATAGTTTAGGATTGCTATATAGCATTTTTTAGCCTCGCTTACTATATTTGCAGGCGTACCGGGCGACAGGATCCCGAGAGACTGTTCGAGGTCTTTGCCTAAATCTCCATAAAGCCATAGCCCCAAATAGCCTCGCCCCAAATAGCGTCGATTCTAAAAGTAAATCTAAAGGTAAAAGGCTTATACTCGAAGCCAAAATCTAAAATCTAAAATCCAAAACAGAAAATAAATGGAAACAATTATCCGCTCTACTACTCCTGCCGACGTTGCAATCTGCGGCAATCTGCTCTATGAATCGTTTAAGGAAATTGCCGAGCGCTACGGCTATCCCTCTATCTACCCGTCGCGGGAATTACCTATAGGTTTTGCCGACATGGCGATCGCTCATCCTTTATGTTTTGGCGCGATCGCCGAAAAAAATGGAGAAGTAATTGGCGTTGCCTTCATGGACGAACGCAATGCGATTAGGGGAATTGGGCCGGTTGTAGTTAGGACGGACTCTCAATCCGCCGGCACCGGACGAAAGCTGATGGAAGCTTTGTTGGCTCGGGGTCGAGATGCTCTTGGCATTCGCCTCTGTCAAGAATCTTACAATTTGGCATCCTTGTGCCTTTACACCAAACTAGGTTTCGAGGTAAAAGAAGCATTTATGTTGACAACAGGTCGGCTCCAGAGTCAGCCAGACCCAAATGTTGAAGTCAGACCGCTTCAGGCATCAGACCTAGAAGAATGCGCCCAACTATGTCAGTTTGTACATGGGAGCGATCGCCTCGGAGAAATGCGCGACACCATAGGTTCGGACTTCTTTTCTCCTTTTGTAGCCATCCGTCAAAGCCGGATTGTTGCTTATATTACGGCTCCTACTTTCTTGGGACATGCTGTCGCAGAAACCGAAGACGATCTGAAAGCACTGCTTTTGGGAATGCAGGCTTTCAGCGAAGAACCTTTTTCCTTTTTAGTTTCCCTACATAATGCTTCTTTCTGGCGTTGGTGTTTGAGCGAAGGTTTGCAGGCAGTTAAACCATTAACAATGATGGCACTGGGTCAATATCAAGAACCCCAAGGAATCTATTTGCCATCTGGAGCATGGTAATCGACAGTCAGCTCTCAGCTCTCAGCTCTCAGCTCTCAGCAGTTAGCTTATACGCTATTAGCGCTTCTCAAATAAGTGTAATAAAAAAAACGTAGGGGCGACAGCATCACGAGCGACTATCTCTTAGCTCCGAACGGGAATTCCCATACTGGGATGCTTCGCCCCAGACACCTTACATCAAGAGCGAGAAACGCTATATTAGCGCGAAGCCTAGCTCCCCACACTCCCCACACCTCCCACACTCCCCACACCTCCCACAGTCCCCACAGCCCCCACACCTCCCACACTCCCCACAGTCCCCACACCTCCCACACTTCCCACGCCCCCCACACTCCCCACACCTCCCACAACCAAAAGGGTCCTATCGTCGTTAATTTTTGTAAAAATTGAGGAAAATAGAAGGAGTTGGGGAAAAATAAAGAGAAGCTAACCTAGGGAGGAGAGTAAAGCTAGGGCAGAAATATGGAAGTAACAGAGCTAAAGATGCTCTTAAAGTTATTGGGCTTTGAGGACTACCGGGCGCCAGTCCGCAAGATAGCACCCAATAAAAAAACATTGGCCGTAACGCGCGATCGCACTTGCCGAGCTTTGGCCGCTCGGGACCTCGTAGAGTTAACCGAGAAAGTTGACCAACTGACGATCGCCGCTCCGGGTAGATCTCTGCTGGAGCAAAATACTGCTAAATTGCCGATAAGCAAAGAGGAGTTAAAGGTCCTAAGAGTAAGCGCCAGGGGCCCGGTGACTCCCGAGGAGACGCGCATTCCGTCGGCCAACCGAGAAGCAGTTATCCAAAAATTAGTTGACCGTGGTTTCATTAGAATAGTAAAGAAGACTATTAAAGAGGTTCGGCTTTCACAGCGAGGGCTAGAATTTTTGCGCGACGAATACAGCCCGAGCGGTTCCCAGCCTTCTTACAGCGGCCTGATGGTCGGCAATTACCTCCGCTTTTTGCGCGAGAATTTGCCAGCAAAGGCAAAGAGTCAGGATGCCGCCGAATCTAGCGCAGCAGTTGCGGAAAAGCCAGCACCGACGGCCGAGGAAAAGGCAACGCAGGATTCGGCACCGAGCGCCGAACCCATTAGCAAACCCAGCGATAGCGAAGTTTTGCAGGCAATTCGCGATTTAGACCGGGAACTGGGGACGGAAAATTATTTGCCGATTTTCCACTTGCGCCAGAAATTGCAACCTCCTCTATCTAGAGACGAACTAGATGCGGCTCTCTATCGCTTAGAAGAGACAGACCTAATCGAGCTGAGTTCTTTGCAAGAAACCATTCATTATACGAGCGACCAAATTGACGCGGGGATTCCTCAAGAAATTGGCGGTCCTTTGTTTTTCATCATCGTCAGTTAGGTCGAACCCCCAATTCCAGGAATGCTATCGATAACGTAAGGTGGTTGGCGCATACTGGTAGGGGGTGGGGGGTGGGTGTGGGGTGTGGGGCCGCCTAAGGAAATTCCTGCTATTTTCCGTTCGCTGTCGGGGGCTGGAAAGTCCTATGGGAACGGAGGAGTAGGGTTTCAATCGGTAAAGCTCCGAGCCTTGTCACCAATTGGCGTGAAAAAGCCGAGGGAGTCAACACCCTATCCTACTGATAAATTAAAGTAAGGTGCGCCCCCCGGCACCATAGCATTGGCAAATCAAAAGTCAAAAGTCTCAAAATAAGAACTCAAGAAAATCCAGAACCTTTGGGCAAGTTAAGTCATGGCATCCATTGATGAGATTATCAAAAAAGAAATAAATCCCTTTGACCGAACGCCTCTGAAGGTTTTTAACTTTTGGAATGAGGAGCGAAACCCAAGCTTGACTGTTGGGTCGATTCACAAGGAGGCGATCGCCAAAATAACAGAAGCCCTGGATTTGGTCGTTAGCGATAGCTATACCCGCACCCTAATCCTAGACGGCGACTCCGGTTCCGGTAAAAGCTATCTCTTGAGACGCCTCAAAGAGCAGCTCAACGATCGCGCTTTTTTTGCTTACATAGAGCCTTGGGTAGATAGCGATTATATTTGGCGGCATATTCTGCGCTACACCGTCGATAGCCTGATGCGAACTCCCGAAGGTGCGGAAGAATCTCAGCTCTTGCTTTGGCTGAAAAGTCTTTCGGCTTTTAAAGACAAAGGTCTCAAAAAGCGGATAATGGGCGAGCGCGGGCTCTTCATTCACAACCTCCAAGGTACTTATCCATACGGGATGTACCAAGCTAAGGAGTTTTTTGGCGTTTTATACGACCTGACCAATCCAGATTTGTACTACGCGGCCTGCGACTGGCTGCGCGGGGATGAATTGAGTGCAGAAGACCTGAAGGCGATCGGAGTGAAAGACTCCATTAAAACAGAAACCGATGCCAAGGGTATTTTGACTAATCTGGGCAAAATATCGGCAAAAACCCAGCCGATTGTTCTTTGCTTTGACAACTTAGACAATATCCCCAAGCTGCCTTCAGGCTCTCCCAATTTACAACCCTGGTTTGATGTCAATACTATGCTGCACAGTCAGAATGTAAAAAACTTTCTGGTAATTCTCAGCATAGTCAAGAATAACTGGCGGGGGAGCTTAGATAGCGTTCAAGGCGCTGACAAAGCAGGGATTTATGGCTCAGTTCGCCTCAAGCGAATCAATCTGGAGCAAGCAAAAGCGCTCTGGGAAACTCGGCTCTATCCGATTCATCAGCAAGCAGACCCCAAACCAAAATCGCCGATTTACCCCTTAACTGCCGAGTCTCTAAAGGAAAAGTTTCCCAGCGGCAAAACTTATCCGAGAACCGCGCTCCAACTCGGACGGCGACTGGTTCAGGAATACAAGCTGTCTCCGGAAGGGTCATCCCCGGAAGGCGGCGATCGCTCTGTTTCCCAGACAGAGGACTATAGCGCGATATTCAAACTGCTCTGGATGGAGACATTTAAGAAAACTCAGAAAAAAATTTCTAAAATTAGCCAAATCTCCTCCCCAGAGAGAATCAAAATGGTGCAAGAGGCTCTGGGCGCTTTCGGCATAGAGGCAAGGCTGGAATTTTTGGAGAACAAAAAATTTACCGCCGAGTCTTTGAGCTATCAAATTGCTGGGAAACGGGTAGGAGTAGTTTGGAGCGAAACTCCCAATATGAAAACTTTTTGCGCCGCTATGGACTCTTGCTACCAAACGGTCTTGGAAAATCTTTGCGAAGTTCTCTATCTGATTCGCGCTGAAGGTTTGGGCAGTCAGAACAACAAGGGTTACAGGCTATTTCAGAAAACCTTTAATCGGCCTCCCCACCAGCATATTTCGCCGCACCTAGACTCCCTGCATTACTTGGCCGCTTACCACAGTTTGGTTAACGACGCTTGCTCCAAGGAACTGGCAATAGGCGATCGCATCCCCAACCTAGAAGAGTTGCAATCCCTAGTCCGGGATTCCCGAGTTTTGCACAAATGCGCTTTATTGCAGCAATTGGGAGTTGTTCCCGCCGAAGAGTATAGCGAGTCTGAGAATAACTCGGAGGAAACTTCGGGGGCAACTTCGGAGGAAACTTCGGAGGAAACTTCGGCCAAAGATTTGGAATACAAGCGGCTTGTGGCAGAGGCCAAAGAGTTTATGGTTGATTTCCTCAAAACTCAGCAGATGCTGGGACGCAAGACATTAGTCAAAAATGTTCTCGCTGAGTTTAACAAACTCGACGAATACCAAATAAATAAACTGCTCAAGGAACTAGACCAGGAAAATAAAATTCAGATTATCGGCGTTGAGAAAACTCCAGAGTATCACTTTGTCTGTATCGTACCCGAGAGCTAGGATCTAGGGTAGGGTGTAGGGTGTGGCGGTAGGGTGTAGGGTGTGGCGGTAGGGTGTAGGGTGTGGGGTGTGGGGTGTGGGGTAGGGTGTTGATTCGTTCACTATCAGTGTGAAACGCTCTTTAGGCATTGAGAACAAATAAGTTTAACACTGAGTTCCTTGTACTGACGAGCGAATCTAGGTTTGACTCGAACTTGTGTAAAAGTTATTTATGCGCAATGCCTTACGTCACGACGAACACCCGAAACCTCCCTTACCGTAGGGTTTTCCAGCTCCCGAAAGCGGTCGGGAAATAGTATGAAGTTTCCCTACACCCCACGCCCCACACCCAGGGCAAACGCATCTTAAATAAGTTTGACTTTTTACAAAGAAAGTGCCTTGTTTTAAACTTAAAATTATCATGTGTTTAGGGTTAGTTCTTAATAATAACCGCATACAGGCCTGTCGATCCTGCTANTTAGGGCAAATGGTGAAATCTCCCTTACACATATAGAGGGAATGCGTAAGTCCTGTCCATTCTGACTTTAGCATTCCGACCTCCCAATGCCCAATGCCCAATGCCCAATGCCCAATGCCCAATGCCCAATGCCCAATGCCCCATGCCCCATTCCCAATGCCCAATGCCCAATGCCCAATGCCCAATGCCCAATGCCCCATGCCCCATGCCCAATGCCCAATGCCCCATGCCCCATGCCCCATGCCCAATGCCCAATGCCCAATGCCCAATTCCATTAACTCTCTCGCTCCAAAAACACATAGAAACAGCTTTCTAAAGTTTTCAAAGTTTTCACTATTTCTTGCAATGCCTTTGTTTCGCTAACGGGCTTCAAAGTTAGAGGATCTGCCGGTGCAATCTTTAGGTAGCGTTCCACTAAAGCGCTGATTGGTTGGCGATCGCTCCATAAAGGCAGCAGACAAGTAGCGACTATCGGATCGAGCCAGATAGAATTGGGAGCGACGCTAGTAATATAGCGACTTATTTTAAAAGGAACTCGCTTGGCAACAGAAGCTATTATCTCCTTTTTCACCAGGGGTATAGCCAGCAAAGGATGGAGTTGCACCACTGCCTTTTGCCAGTCACTCTCGCTCCAGTCTTGGACTGTGACAATTTTTTTCTCTGCTGCTTGGGGATGGCCGCACCAGAAATCTAGCAATCTATAAGTTGGATTCCAGACTTCAAACAAATGCAGTCTCTCTTCTAGGGAGATTTCTGCCAAGCGCCTTGCCAGATCCGGAGGTAATAGTTCTGGCTTCTCAAACAAATCTAAAATTTCCCAGCGCTGCCATTTCACCATGCTGACTAATTCTAGTTCTGCTTCTCGGAAGGCAGCGAACATTTCGGGAATAGTCGAGCCTTTGTCTTCCAATAATAAATAGTTGCTCAAAACCCAGCCTTCATCTTTGTAGGCTTTATCGGGATTCCAGGTTTTTTGTTTGACTCTAACTCTATCTTTCAGTTGAATCATAACTTGGCGGCTTAGTTCTATTTCTGTTTCCCGGGGGTTGCCATCCATTAAACCCAGAATGCCAAATCCTTGCTGCGCCCGATAAAAGTAAGTTCTCTGGAGGGCACTATGGAAATTGCCGCGCATAATGCCATCTGGTTTTAGCACCGATCGCATCGCTTGCAATCCAGCAACCATATCCGGCAGCAAATAAAGCGTTTCATCGCAATTGATATAATCAAATTCTATCCCCAACTCTGGCAAGTCTTCCAGAGCCATTGCATAAAACTCTGCATCTTTGAATCCATAACGTTCCAAGCGAATCTTGGCCAGTTCAATCGCCTCTTCTGAAATATCAACTCCGACAATTTTGGCACCGGGATTGGCTGCTGCTAAAGCGAGAGCCTTATAGCCAGTGCCGCAACCGGAATCCAAAATAAATTTTCCTTCTGTGTCGAGAATTCTTTGATTTCTCAGGTAGTAAGGGGCGATCGCGCTGTGAGTAAAGAGCCAATCATAGTCATCCTTGGGAAATTTTTCTAAAGGTCTTCTAGGATAAGGCCCAGTTTTAAATTGCTGGCGTACTTTCTCTCTTAAAAGTTTTTCCTGTGACTCAGATGTCCTTTTGTCCATTTGAAAAATTTCTCTAAGGTTGATTCGCGATTAAATTCAAATTTTAGCTAGTAGCCGCTATCTTGTCAAGCGGTCAGCTTTCAGCGGTCAGCGGTCAGCTTTCAGCGGTCAGCGGTCAGCGGTCAGCTTTCAGCTTTCAGCGGTCAGCGGTCAGCGGTCAGCGGTCAGCGGTCAGCGGTCAGCGGTCAGCTTTCAGCGGTCAGCTTTCAGCGGTCAGCGGTCAGCTTTCAGCGGTCAGCGGTCAGCTTTCAGCGGTCAGCTTTCAGCGGTCAGCGGTCAGCGGTCAGCGGTCAGCGGTCAGCGGTCAGCTGAGAGCTTTTTTGCCCAATTCCGCTCTTCCCAAAGAAGCGGTCAGCGGTCAGCGGTCAGCGGTCAGCTGAGAGCTTTTTTGCCCAATTCCGCTCTTCCCAAAGAAGCGGTCAGCGGTCAGCGGTCAGCGGTCAGCTGAGAGCTTTTTTGCCCAATTCCGCTCTTCCCAAAGAAGCGGTCAGCGGTCAGCGGTCAGCGGTCAGCTGAGAGCTTTTTTGCCCAATTCCGCTCTTCCCAAAGAAGCGGTCAGCGGTCAGCGGTCAGCGGTCAGCTGAGAGCTTTTTTGCCCAATTCCGCTCTTCCCAAAGAAGCGGTCAGCGGTCAGCGGTCAGCGGTCAGCTGAGAGCTTTTTTGCCCAATTCCGCTCTTCCCAAAGAAGCGGTCAGCGGTCAGCTTATTGCTGAAAGCTTATTGCTGAGAGCTTTTTTGCCCAATTCCGCTCTTCCCAATTCCCCATTCCCTGCTGTAAAATAAAATTGACAATATATAAGGAAACCGATGGAGCGACCAAAAATAGTGGCCGTTATTACTGGCGCAATTTCTATCCTGCTAGCGATCGCTTACCTGATCTTGGTCCAGTTACTCGACTTCCGGGGCGAAATGCTACCGGCTCCTATAGAAACTGGAATCGTACAAGAATTTGTAGTAGGGCATGGGGCATGGGGCATGGGGCATTGGCAGGAGTGAAAGGCGAAAAGTGAAAAGTGAAGAGTGAAGAGTTATAGCGTTTCTCAAATAAGAGTAATATGTGAAACGTAGGGGCGACAGCATCAGAGCAACTATCTCCGTTGTATAACTGTAATTTTCGTACTCTCTTTGCTTCGCCCCAGACACCTTAGATCAAGAGCGAGAAACGCTATTAGGACTTACGCAAATTATAGAGATGCAAACCTAAATGTAGGGGCTATTTCGCGCTCTCGCCCCTACCAGATACAGGGGCAATGCGTAAGTCCTGACTATAAGAAAACGAATTATCTATAGCGTTTCTCAAATAAGCGTAATAAACGAACGGATCCTAGAAACGTAGGGGGAGCATTTCACTTTTGTAAGTAGTAGGTTGGGCCCGCCATCAACGAAACCCAACAATAGCGAGAGTTTTGTTGGGTTTCGTTGATGGCGGGCCCAACCTACATTGCTATGTATCTCTTGCAAAATTGAAATGCTCCCGCTTGTCGAACGTAGGGGCGACAGCATCCCCAAGACTGTCTCTGCTGTATAACGGGAATTCTCATATTGGGATGCTTCGCCCCAGACACCTTACATCAAGTGAGAGAAACGCTATAACTATTCACTTTCCCAAATACTCGCAAATACCAAATGCCACCCACCCCGACCCCCTTTCAAGGGTATGTTTTTTATAATCTTCCTAATCTTCCTAAATAAGCGCGATTGGCGGGCGGCATGGGTTTCTAGGGCGAAGCATTCCAATACATAAATTCTATCTAAAAGCAAAAACGTTTTCGGGAATGCTGTCGCCCCTACGCGCCGGGTCGATCCACAATAATGCCAAATCTAAAAAACATACCCGCAGATTGCCCCCGACCGCTCCCAGGAGGGGAGATGCCCAATGCCCAATGCCCAATGCCCTACACCCTACACCCCACACCCCAATTATTACCAATCATCTTCCCGGTAACAGTCTCGCTGTTGCCATTCATCCTCTAGATCTTCTGGATAATAATCCGGCTCGGGGCGAAGCTCCTCTCGGGTTTCTGCCTCGGGTTCTCGCGTTTTTTTATAATCGTCATATTCTTCTTCCGGTACTGGCTGGGGCATGGGCGCGCCTACTTTTAATGGTTCGACAACCCGAGAAAAAGCATCTTTGACAAAACCCTTGACAAACTCATCTTTACGATTTAGTTCAAACTGGCGCTGCACCACTTCAACCATGCCGCCGTCTCCCCAATCTTGGTCGTGGCGGAAATATTCGATAAAACTTTTACCGGCAATTCGAGTCAGATATGCCGCCGTTACCCCTTGAACTGCTTTGCCCACAATTAATGTTGCCGGATTTAGTTGCAAAGCAGTAGTGATTAAATTCACCGCTCCCTTGACAATGCCCAAACTTGCCATTGTTTTTGCCAAGGACAAGGCCAAATCGCGCCCGCGTTCTTTGTTGATTTCGCAGCCGTAGATATCGCCAATCTCCACGACCATTTGGGCATTGACTGCTGCAGCAGCTAACATATCGAGCAAAGGTACGGGAGTACAGGCGATCGCTCCAGCGCCAATCCATTGAAAGCGTTCGATTGTTTTCAGAGCTTTGCGCCGTCGCTGACCGTCAATCAAGCTGCGCGCTTCTTCTCCCAAGCGCTGGGATTGCAGCAAGATATTGTCTGCGGCTAAGTCTTCTCCTTCAGCTCGCATAACGTCGGCCATGCGGCGAATTAGGGGCATAACATTTGGTTCTAGTTGGAAAGTGCCGCCATTTTCTAGGGGTACGGGTTGGGGATTGGCGGCAATTGCGATCGCATCGCTCATGGGAACGAGCCCTCGCAATCTCTCGCGCAGTCTGGCCAGAATAATGTCTTGCTCCGATTCTGAGTAGAGGTCGGTTTTGTTAAAAACAATTAGCGATCGCTTGCCAATCTCCGCCAAAGTTTGTAACGGCTCGTATTGCGTTCGGCTCAGGTCGTTATCCACCACAAACAACAACAAATCCGCCTCAGTCGCTAATTGTCGCGATCGCAATTCTCGCTCGCTTCCTTCTTCCCCCGCTTCCAAAATTCCCGGAGTATCGGTAATCCAAATCTCTCTATCTATTCCTCTGAGCTTCAGGCGATAAGTTTCTCCCACTTCCGTAGTACCCATTGGGGCATTCACTTTTCCCGCCATCCGCCCGAGCAAAGCATTCACTACAGAAGTTTTCCCCGCCGAGCCAGTCCCGAATACCACTACTTGCAAGTCGCCCCGAGCCAAGGATGCTTCAATTTCTCGCGACTTCAAAAGCAGAGCTTGTCGGGCTACTTCGTCCTGGATTTGCTCGACCTGTTGCCGAATTGCTTGCAGAGTTTCCGATGCAGCCTCTATTTTTTTTTCGGGTATTTTGGGCTTTGGTCGGGACCGTCTCTTTCTCCGCTTTTGCAAACCGGGCAAGAGTCCCATGTAGTAGGCGAAAGTGGCAATTAAGGATGCCAGGAGGGCGATCGCCAAGAGGATTAATAGCTGGGCCAGTAGCGGCGAACTCCAGGAAATCTGCATATATAGCCTGGAGAAGGAACTTATCAGCCACAGCATCAGCCCCAGAATTATGGTAATGCCGACAAACAGGGTCAAAAGGCGGGTTAAGGACATCGTTGAGAATAGAGCGACTATACTGCGTCTAAATCATTTTTGAAAAACTTGTAGGGGCAATCCCCCCGCGATCGCCCCGATCGCCCCTTGCTCCAGTTGGTCTGGGGCGGGCACGGGGGCACCGCCCCTACTCAGTACATTGGGACCAATATTATTAGCTCCCAGTCCCGAGCGAGCGATCGCAATAGGCAGGAGGCAGCTTAGTAGGCTGTGGGACGGCGCATACTGTGATATTGTTAAATATAGAATTAGTTTAAGCTAACATTAACGAAAACAACAGTAACTAAAAGTCTATAAATAACAAATAACCAATACTCGACAAGTAAAATCCATCAATGCTTATAATAGATGCAGGAGGAGCAAAGGATAGAGCGTCAATACCACTCGCTACCAAAAGGGGAAATTTTATCCCTAATGAAAGAGGTCTCTATAGACCCCCAGAAGCTCTTGAGGAAGCAGCAAAAATATGGCAGGATAAGTATCCAAACATTCGCGTCCGCTCGTTAACATCTGAATATAACTGTGTGGGTATGGTTTTTGGCTGTAGGCGGACTGCTATCGATATAGAACATATTGGCTTAATCTTGAAGGAGGATTCATATCGCCGCTTATATAGTGAGGGTGAAGTTTTACCGGGCGATGTCGTTTTGTACGGAAACGGCGATCGATATACTCATATTGGTACAATTCTCAGTAAAGAGCCTGACGTGAAGAATGCCTCCTTTAAAATTACTGTTCTGAGCCAATGGGGATTTGATGGCGAATACATACATTTATTAGACGAAGTACCGGACAATTATGGTAATGTCAAGGAGTTCTGGACTGAAAGGAGTTGAATATGCAGGCTAATCTAATTATAGAAACAATGGAAGTAATAGAAAGCAGGAGATTAGATGCCATATTAAATGCAGCCAGTAGTTTTAGTCTTTTCTTAAAAGGAGTTCATCAAGAGACAGCTACAAGACAATTAGTCGAAGAAATGCAGAAATCGCCAAGGAACGTTTGGTTAGTTTTGCAAAAAACCGTAGAACTATCGCAAAAGAAAATAGATCTACAATACCAGCATCCTTGGGATACAGCACTAACTATTTATATGTGGGCGCTTAGTTTAGTCAATTTAGAAGTAGCAGGCATTGCTGCCGCATTCGTCGAAGAAGCCGATAACTGCTGGTGGGCAAAAAAATTGGCATACAACATTCTTTTTGAAAAAGATAGGAAAAATTCAATATTTACTAAGCTAAAGTTTGAGAAGATGAAGGCTAAGCAAGAACCCTATAAGCAAAACAGAGCGATCGAACGAATAATATATTCGTTCAAGACTTACTCTTTAGATAACTCACAAAAGACTGCTCTAAGGCAGGTTTCCGTAGAAGGCTCGGATAAGACAGGGTGGAGTAGGGAGAATTTACAAACTTCGCATGAGTTAGTAGCAGCGAAATAAAAAGACCGCAAATGCAGGAAATGCAAGCTTTAAATTAAAAATATAGTATATTTGCTTAAAACTTTATGATTACTTGTGCCTGGGCAGTGGTTTGTTCCCAAAGCATTAGAAACCAAGAAACGAATAACCTGAGTTTGATTGAAATCCTAGATCGCCTGATAGTTCCGCACCCGCCGACTCTGCAAGAAAAACCACAATTTTTCTCGTTTAACTATGAGGTAGTTGTATCTTGGGAGATGGGCAAGGATGATGGTAAGAAGCCAGATAAATTTCGGGTCGGCATTTTAGATCCGTCGGGTGAGATTTTACTGCAAGGGGAGGAGGAATTGGAGGTGAGGGATATCGGCAAATATGTAACGGCTATTCAATTCAATGGATTGCCAATAACAGAGCCCGGTTTGTACAAATTTCGGTTAGAAGTACCAACCAGCACTGATGGCGGCGAGTGGGAGGAAGTAAAAGTCGTGTCTCTGCCAGTAATTTATAATAGTAGTCCAGAGACAGAATGACTTTACTTAAGTTAAACCAGATAGGAGCTGAAAAATATGGGACTGTTTGATGTGATTTCTAGCGCGATCGCCAATCCCGGCCAGCAAGCCAGTTTGCAGGGAATGGGGCAAATCTTCGGAGCGATGCAACAACTGGGGCTAACTTCTGGAGGAAACCCAGCCACGAACCAAATGGCTGTATCGATGCTGGGGGGCTATGTGCGATCGGCCTTGCAGCAGAAACGAGAAAGCGAAGGCAATGAAGGGGTGATGGCTTTTATCAATAAATTTGCTGGCAACTCCCCGAACCCCGAAGCCGTTACCAGTTTGTTTGGCGAAAGTCAGTTAGGGCAAATTGTTCAGGCATTAGCTGGGCAAACTGGACTAAATGTGGATTCAATTCAATCAATGCTGCCGATGGCGGTTCCGATGGTTTTAAATCTCTTGAAGAGCGGCGCTAGCAATGGCAATCCCCTAGGAGACAATCCAGTTCTCAATACATTCTTGGATGCCGATGGTGATGGGGATGTAGATCTATCCGATCTAATGGGCTTAGCAGGAAAGTTCATGGGTTAATAACCAGAAAGCCTTAAGCAAAGACAGAAAGCCTACCGCCTACATTCGTAAGGATGTTTTCCAAGCGGTAGGCAGTTTTTTTATTATCATGGAAAAACAAGTCATCTTCTTATATCAAGTCAGGTTAAATACCCACAGAAAAATTTAGAATATCCCGTAGGACGGGCCTCTGGCCTGTCCTTGGGGCGGGGGGACAGGCCAGAGGCCCGTCCTACGCAGAAGCTTTTTTTGGGGCATTCAAACCGACATGATATTAGCCTACACCCTACACCCTAATTTGCGAGTAAGTTGGAGAAGTCTTGACGCCGGAATTGAAAGCGGAAAACTACCTTGCGATCGCCCGCTCTATCCATAGTCTTATCTGCATCTAGCTCGCCGCGACCGGCAGCGAGTATTTTTTCCTTAAAGCGGGACTTGGTAGGAAAACTGACTTCATCGGAAAAAATATAATCGGCAACAGACAAAGCCCGTCGCAAGCTCAGTTCCATATTTTTTTGCTCTCGACCTTTAGAACTGGTGTGACCTTCGATGACTACGCGGGCTATTTGCCGCTCGAATAGGTCGTTGGCAAAAATAACTTCGCTGTAGATGGGAATAAATTTTTGCAGAAACTCTTTGCCTTCGGGTCGAAGTTTGTCGCTGCCTTCGTCAAAAAGAATGCGATCGCGAATGCTCACATCCCCGGTTTCCTTATCTACGGTGACAATATCGTTACCTCCTATTCCTGCCTCAATTGCACTGAGGACGACTAGGGGCAGCTTTTCAAAAGCCTCTTGATATTGTCTGAGCTGCACCATTACCGTGATGAAGAGTAGGGCAAAAAACATGAGCAAGCCGGACATTAAATCGCCAATGGATAGCCAGATACCGGCATCCTGCTCTTCTATAATTTCTGCATCTATTTCTAGATCGGCAAAGTCGTTCATATTGATTGCTTTTACAAAATTTTATACCAATTCTTTATGAAGATGCAACAAATTCGCCGTTCGGGCTGAGCGGAGTCGAAGCCCAGGGGGTACGGCTTCGACTCCGCTCAGCCCGAACGGTGGCCGAACGGTCAACAAGAGTCAACAAGAGGGCGTTGGCGGAGCCTGCCCAAGGAGGGCATATGCCATTCGCCCCTACTTAAAATTACAAAATTGAAACGCTCCCAACAAAATCCCCCCTACACCCTACACCCTACACCCTACACCCTAGTTTTTTGCCCAATGCCCCATGCCCAATGCCCCATGCCCAATACTAAATTTTTCGTCGTTCCGTTTCTTCCTGCAAAGCTTGCTTGAAAGAATCGATCGCAGCAGCCAGTCCCTCCCGCTGGCGACCCAGGATATGTTCGAGGAGATTGTTCTGCTCGGAGAAGAAGGTCTGGAGGCCGTCCTGGTACTCTAGCCGAAATTTCTCCAATTCTTGTCGGACAATTTCGCTACTGTTCTCTAGCATGGCATGAATATTCTCCAAGCTGCCAGTTAAAGAATCTTTCGCTTGCTCCATCAGGGCTGATGCTTCGCTGCCAAGTTGGACGATGCTGTCAGATTGGGCGATAAATGCTCGATTGGCATCCTTGAGTATTTGCTGAGTTTGTTGCCGAACTTCCTCTAGGGTTTGTTGCTGATGTTTGCCAGTCTGTTCTAGAGTCTCCTGGATTTGAGCGGCTGCGGCCTCCATGACTTGGCGAGTTTCGCTTTGAAACTGTTCGAGTATTTGCTGCAACTGAAGGGCAAGTTGCTGAAGGTTGCCTAGAGTTTCTTCTTGAAAGCGGCTAATGGTTAGGAGAGAGGCGGCGATCGCTTCTTTTAGTTCTTTGACGGCTTGGGAAGTTTCTTGGCTTAACTTAGCGCTCTGCTCTAACTCAGCGGCTACAGGGGCAATTAATTCCCTACTAATTTTCTCGACTCCATCTTTCTGCAGTTCTCGGATATCTTTTAAGTTTTGGGAAATCGAGCCGAGTACCGGCATCAGAGCAGAGGCAACTTGCTGCCCTGTAGCTTGGCCAATTGCTTCTGGAGTTAGACCGGCGATATCGACATTTTTACTGGTTTGGTTTTGCCAGCGGGAGAGAAGGCGGTAAGGACTCTCTAAAAAAGCTATGCGATTGAGCTGTTTGCGCAAGCTGTCCCGACGCCATTGGCGCGATCGCTCCCCAAAAGCCAGAAATAAGATAAAAAAACTAGCAGCGCTCAGTCCCCACAAAGAAGTGGAGAAAGCCACCTTCATTCCCGAAAGCAGTTCGGTGCTTGTGGCCAAGAGACTATTACTATCGGCGATCGCATCCAAACTTACTCCTTGCAAACCCAGGTATATCCCTGCAAAAGTTCCCAACACTCCCAGAGCCGTAAGCAAAGTCGGCGCAAAGTAAATAGGACTGCGCGGTATTGGCTTTTGCAATACCGATGGATAGGATAGCAGAACAAAGCTACCCCCTTCTTGGCGCAGGCTAATAGTATTTTCGATTATTTTATTATCCAGATGTCGGAGCAGCCATCTGAAAATATCCTCCTCTATTTCTTGACATTGGAGGCTTACGGAATTTTCCGTTGTTTGCTGTTGCTTCAGGTATTGTTTCAGGTATTCTATTGCTCGGGCAGTTGCTCCACATCTGCTTATCCTATAGGTTGCGATCGCGCTAATCTCGATCGCCGCTCCCAATATGGCTACTCCTACAATAGCGATAATAAAAATTTGGTTGACCATTACTCTTATCCTTGCTTGCTTCTACTCCAAACAGGTATAAGGGAGCCGGGAGTCGGAAGCAAGGGAGCGGGGGAAGAGGGGGAAGGAGTGGGAGGGAGGGAGGGGGAAGGAGTGGGAAGAGGGGGAAGGAGTGGGAGGGAGGGGGAAGGAGTGGGAAGGAGAGGGAGGGAGGGGGAAGGCCCCCCCTTGTCCCCCCTTGTCCCCCCTTGTCCCCCCTTGTCCCCCCACTCCCCACACTCCCCGCCCCCTGCCCCTGGCCCCCCGCCCTATATAAAAAATCCGCAAAGTTTTTACCGAGCCCGCAAGTATCCCCTCAGTCTGCGGTATATTTGCCAAATCGGACGGATCCGATTTTGTGACAGCAGCCTATCTTCTCGGGGAACGCTAAAACCAAGATGCGAATTTTGTTTGTTGCCGCAGAAGCGGCTCCTCTAGCCAAAGTTGGCGGCATGGGCGATGTCGTCGGTGCCCTGCCCAAAATCCTGCGACGTATGGGACATGATGTCCGCGTCTTGATGCCTTACTACGGCTTTCTTCCCGACAAAGTGGAAATTCCTAGCGAGCCAATTTGGAAGGGATATGCCATGTTCGAGGACTTCGCCATATACGAAACGGCGATGCCAGGAACGGACGTTCCTTTATATCTGTTTGGGCATCCTTCCTTCTGGCCCCGTCGCGTCTATTATGGCGATGATGAAGATTGGCGGTTCACTCTGTTCTCCAATGGCGCTGCAGAGTTTGCCTGGAACTATTGGAAACCGGAAATTATTCACTGCCACGACTGGCACACGGGGATGATTCCGGTCTGGATGCACCAAGACCCAGATATCACCACGGTATTTACGATTCACAACTTGGCCTATCAAGGACCGTGGAGCTGGTATTTAGAGAAAATTACTTGGTGTCCCTGGTATATGCAGGGTCACAATACGATGGCGGCGGCAGTGCAGTTTGCCGATCGCGTCAACACGGTATCGCCCACTTATGCCGAACAAATCAAAACAGCGAATTACGGCGAAAAGCTCGAAGGTTTGCTCTCTTTCATCAGCAGCAAATCCCGAGGAATTCTCAACGGCATCGATACCGAAAGCTACGACCCGGCCACAGACCGCAATCTCAAGCAAAACTTTACTGCCGATACTCTGGAAAAACGGGCGGCGAATAAAGTGGCAATCCAAGAAGAGGTCGGCCTGGAAGTAAACAAGGGTGCCTTTTTAATTGGTATGGTGACGCGGCTAGTAGAACAAAAAGGCATCGACTTGATGCTGCAAGTTCTCGATCGCTTCATGGCATATACAGACGCCCAATTTATTCTGCTGGGAACTGGCGATCGCTATTACGAAACCTCCATGTGGGAACTGGCCACTCGCTATGGGAATCGAATGGCAACTTACTTGCTATATAACGACCCCCTTGCCCGCCGCATCTATGCTGGTTCCGACGCCTTTCTGATGCCCAGCCGATTTGAGCCCTGCGGCATCAGCCAAATGCTGGCCATGCGCTATGGCTGCATACCGATAGTGCGACGCACCGGCGGCTTAGTAGATACTGTCTCCCACCACGATCCTTTTACCAACAGCGGCACTGGCTATTGCTTCGATCGCTACGAACCCCTCGACCTCTACACCTGCATGGTGCGGGCTTGGGAAGGTTTCCATTACAAAGACTATTGGCAGGAACTGCAAAAGCGAGGTATGAAAGAAGACTTTAGCTGGATAAAATCTGCCAAGGAATATGTCAGGATGTACAACTCCATCTTTGGCTTTACCGAGGAACCGCAAGATATAGTTTAGGGTGTGGGGTGTGGGGTGTGGGGCATGGGGCATGGGGACAAGGGGACAAGGAGGGACAAGGAGGGACAAGGAGGGACAAGGAGGGACAAGGAGGGACAAGGAGGGACAAGGAGACAAGGGGATAATATAATTCCCCAATGCCAAATGCCCAATGCCCAATGCCCAATGCCCAATGCCCAATGCCCAATTCCCAATTCCCAACGCCCAATGCCCAATTCCCAATTCCCAATTAACGCAGATAAACTTCTGGGTTTTCTGCAACCCAACCCAGCTCGGAAGCAGAGCGAACTTCAAAATGCAGATGGAATTCGCTAATATCGGGGCGACCAGTGGAACCGACAGTTCCGATGCGATCGCCCCGCCTTACTTGCTGGCCGGACTGCACGGAAAATCCCTGTAGGTGAGCGTAGCGAGTTTGTTTGTTCTCGGCATGATTGATAACCACCAAATTCCCATAAGCTCCGCGATAGCCCGCAAAAACAACCACCCCATCCCCTGCTGCTAGCACGGGGTCTCCTTCCTGGGCATATATATCTATGCCGCTGTGAAATGCTACCTTATTTTGACCTGGTCGCAACTGCTGGCCATAAGCTAAAATAATTCCGCCTTTGCTTGCTAGGGGATAGCCGGGAATAACCCAAAGGGGTGGGCGAGGAGGTGCAGCATTGGTGGGATTCAATGGGGACCAATTAACACCGGGCACGAAAATCTCATCTCCCACCAATTGACAGCCATTGACCTCGAAAAGCAGATCGTGTCGCAGATTGTACTTGCGAGCAATTTCCTCAAAGGTTTCCCCCGGTTGCAGTCTCAAGCGGATACCATTATAAGGAGGAATCAAAATCTCCGTACCTACTGGGGGCTCCCCTCGGCGCAAAACTGGATTCATACCCAGTAGAGTTGCTGGCAGCAGCTCGTATTGTTGGGCAATACTGGCAAGAGTTTCTCCAGAAGCAACGCGATGGAGCTTAAGACGTTCCAGAGCCGGAAGCGGACATCCCGATTCTCCTGGGGACAAAGAAGAATCTCTATCTTCCGCTGCCCTAGCATTTGGTGTCGCAACTCCGAGCCCGAGGCACAGGATCACCGCGAGAAAAAAAAGTTTGGGATAGAATTCAGACAGGGAATTCTTAGCTACGTCCTGCATTGCAGGTCTTAGATCTATATAGTTAGATTTGACAAGTTGCCTGAGTCCTGTGGGAACTAAACTAATCTTGAGATAGAGTGGGGATACCACAGACTTGGCAAATAAAGAAAATAAAGATTGGCGATCGCCAGTATGCTTGTAGTTCCCAGGCAAAAAGCTTTTACCAGAATTTCCTGGGTCAACGCCCATTCGACTGGATAAATCAAAACTGGCCAATTCAAAGATATCAAACATTTTTTCAAAAAATTGCCTATATGGGACCGTCACAATTATTAATTAGGGCTTGCTGAAAAAGGCTGTGGGGAGCGTGGGGGTGATGCGAAATTGAAATGCTCCCCCCCTACACCCTACACCCTACACCCCACACCCTGCAATGGGCCTACGATTACTGAATAGTTTAGAAAAGCAGCAAAAGCGATGCTTGTCTGTCTCAATTGTGGATTTCACAATCCCAACGCTAATAAGTTTTGCCAACATTGCGGCCAATCGCTAGTCTATAAGGTCTGCGAACAATGTGGCAATCAAGTAGAATTTAGCGCTCTGCAATGTCCGAACTGCTCTGCGGTAACTGGCAAAACATGGTGGGGAATTGTCTCGGTAAAACCGAATCAAGACTTTCCTCCAGAATTGCCAGAAATCAGGGAGAGCAAGGTATCTCCTTCGGATACGAGCGTGCCAGCGATCGCCCTAGCTGCCCGGATCGAGCCGACCCTAGAAAGCGAAATAGAGTCTATCGAGTCACCGGAGCCTCTGCCGATTTCAGAAAAATCGCAGCAGCCGCCAAGCTCTAAGAAAATTTCCAGGATAAGCTTGGAGCCTATAGCGCAGAAAAGCGCGGAAAGTTTGCTGCCGCCGCTAGTCGCCGTACCCAAAACAGAAGAATCAGAATCAGAGCCTCCCCAGGAGCCAGAGCTTATAGCGGAGAAAAGCGCGGAAAGTTTGCTGCCGCCGCTAGTTGTCGTACCCGAAACACAAGAATCAGAATCAGAGCCTCCCCAGGAGCCAGAGCTTATAGCGGAGAAAAGCGCGGAAAGTTTGCTGCCGGCCGCAGGGGCGATTTCACCATTTGCCCTACAGGAAACAGAAGAATCAGAATCGGAGCCTCCCCAGGAGCTAGAGCTTATAGCGGAGAAAAGCGCGGAAAGTTTGCTGCCGCCGCTAGTTGTCGTACCCGAAACACAAGAATCAGAATCGGAGCCTCCCCAGGAGCTAGAGCTTATAGCGGAGAAAAGCGCGGAAAGTTTGCTGCCGCCGCTAGTTGTCGTACAGGAAACACAAGAACCAGAATCAGAGCCTCCCCAGGAGCCAGAGCTTATAGCGGAGAAAAGCGCGGAAAGTTTGCTACCGGCTGTAGGGGCGATTTCACCATTTGCCCTACAAGAAACAGAATCCTCGCCAAGTCAGGAGCCAGAGTCTATATTCGAGAAAGGCTCGCAAAGGCAGGATTTGCAAAGTGCTGAAACTTCTGGAGCCGAGAGTTCTGGAGCCGAGAGTTCTGGAGCCGAGAGTTCTGGAGCCGAGAGTTCTGGAGCCGAGACGATCGCGCGATCGCAGTTGGCTGCCGGTTTCCTTGGAGAAGCAGAAGTGGCTGCAACAGAGGAAATGCCACAAGCGTTGGCAATAGGGACAGAAAAAATAGCGACAGAAAAAACAGCAGATATCGCGCCGGGAGATTATTTAGATTCTCAGAAGCGCTACCAAGTTTTAGAAGCGATCGCGACAGATAGAGAAAACGGGGAGATAACAGTTAAGGTATTAGACTGTCAGCCGTTGCAGGTATCTCCCTTGTTCGCCTTGATGGCGGCAGCACAAGCGGGGGGCAACTCTGGCAAGTCTGACAAGATAGAGGAGAATGCAATGTTTGGAATTCCGGCGATCGCCCAACCTTATATCGCCCTCCAGTCACAATTTCCGGCGCTGCCAGCAATCCACGATGCTTGGCAAGAAAATAACCGCACCGTATTGCTGCTCGAAGATAGGTCGGACATGCCAGAGCTAGCTGCAAATGAAAATAGCGATCGCCTTAGCATTGAGACTGCCGATGAATTATCCCCAGAGCTTCTATGGCAGTTGTTCGACGAGATAGCGACATTGTGGCAAGCTCTGGTTCCTTGGCAATCTCGGCAAAGCCTCCTCAAACTAGATAATTTGCGAATTAATAACAGTGCTGGAAATCCTGCTGTAAATATTCCTGGGCAAAGGTCGTTACTCCTGCAACGCTTGTACCCAGAAGACGAGCAAAACCCGGCTACTTTCGCAGCTTTGGGGACGTCTTTGGGGGAACTTTGGCAAAAATTATCTAGCCGATTAACGAAAACGAGCCCGGAATCGGAGCAGTTGGAGCAGCTAGTTCGGGACTTAAGCGCTGGTAATTTGCAGACTGCTGCCCAAATGCGATCGCGCCTAGAAGCCATACGTCCGCTTGCGTTACAAAAAACTGAGGAAAGCCAGCTTGATGACCCAGACAATATAGACGACTTGGGAGACTTCTCCGACTTTAATGAAATCGACAATGAAAACGACGCGCCGACAATGATTCTGCCTCTAAGGGTAATCAACATAGAGGCTGCGGGCAATACGGATGTAGGACGCCAGCGCGATCGGAACGAAGACGACTTTTTAGTCGAAACCCAGATTAATAAGCGGTATGGTTCCCAGGGTCGCTCTCATAATTTTAAAGGCATATATATAGTAGCCGATGGAATGGGCGGACATGAAGCGGGGGAAGTAGCGAGCGCAACCGCTGTCGATACTTTGCAGCGATATTTTGCAACTCTGTGGCAGAACGAACCGGCCGGCAATCCTGCCTTGATTCCCAGCAAAGAGGTAATAGCCGATGGGATTTTGGCAGCCAATCAAAACATCTACGACCTAAACCAAAAACAGCAGCGAGCCGGAAGCGGACGCATGGGCACTACGTTAGTTATGGCTCTTGTCCGCAACAACCAAATTGCTATAGCGCATGTAGGAGATTCTCGCCTCTATCGCTTTAGCGCCGCAAAAGGTCTGGAGCAATTAACAATAGATCACGAAGTAGGTCAAAGAGAAATTCAGCAGGGAGTTGACCCAAAGACTGCCTATTCTCGCCTGGACGCCTATCAACTAACCCAAGCCTTAGGACCGCGTAATTCTGATTTTGTGAGCCCAGACGTCCGGTTTATCAATCTACAAGAAGACACTATCTTCATCCTTGCCTCCGACGGTCTGACGGATAATGATTTTCTGGAAACCAATTGGAAAACTCACGTCGCACCTCTGCTCGACTCCGAAACCGATTTAGATCGGGGAGTCGGACAACTAATCGATTTGGCAAACGAATTCAACGGTCACGACAATATAACTGCGATCGCGATTCGAGTGCTAGTGCAAGGGTAGGGTTACCCTACACAAGCGGGTGCTCTTGTGTAGGGTGCTCTTGTGTAGGGTAACTTCATGCTATTTCCCGACCGCTTTCGGGAGCGGGAAAGTCCTACGGGAACTCTGGATTCGGGTTTCAATTGGGAACGATCCCGGTTGTCACCGTTTTTGGCGACAACCCCGAGCGAGTCAACACCCTACCCTACACCCCACACCCCACACCCCACACCCTACACCCCACACCCCACACCCCACACCCTACTACACAGCTTTGGAGGAATATCGGTGGCGGTCACCCTCGCACTGTTAGATCTAAAACAAATAGATTCACAAAAAATAAATCTGCAACAAAAAACAGCCCTAAAACAGTGGCGCTTTGAAAGTGCGATCGCCATTCGCGTCGGTCGCTCTCCCGAAAACGATGTAGTTTTGGACAATCCCGTGGTTTCCAGACAGCATCTAGAGTTGCGCCAAGCGCAAGACTCTTCTTGGCGGCTTATTAGCAGGGGCACCAATGGCACTTTTGTCAATGGCGCTTTTGTCAATGACACCTTGGCATTAAAACAACAGATTGAAGATGGCGCATTAATACAACTGGCTAAAGACGGTCCGATTTTAGAATTTAGGATTGAGAATCAAGAAGTTTCGATAAGTCAATCTCCATCTCTAAGTTCTAATTCTCAGCCATGCACTCACGAAGGCAACCCACCGAACACCTTATTTTGCATTCACTGCGGCGAGCCAATCCATGTAGAGCGCAATATTCGTCAGTATCGAGTTTTGCGTATTTTGGGAAAAGGGGGGATGGGCACTACTTATCTAGCTTGCCGACCTTCAGAGTCCGGGCAGCAGCGGTATGAAATCCTGGTGCTAAAAGAAATGAATGCAGATATGACCCGCATTCCCAAAGCGATAGAACTTTTCGAGCGGGAAGCGCGGGTACTTCAATCTCTAAGGCATCCGGGGATTCCCCAGTTTTTTGACTTTTTCGTAGCAGAGGGAAGAAAATATCTGGCTATGGAGATGATTCACGGGACGGATTTGGAAAAACAGGTGGAAAAATACGGGCCAGTAGCGACAAAGCAGGCTATTGAATGGATGATTCAAACCTGTGAAGTCTTGGAGTATATCCACAGCCAAGATCCGCCAATTATTCATAGGGATATTAAGCCCGCTAACTTGCTGGTGCGAAGTCTGGATAAGCGGGTGGTGGTGCTAGATTTTGGTGCAGTTAAGGAAATTGGGACGCCTTTGGGGACTTGTATTGGCGCGCCAGATTATACAGCGCCGGAGCAAAATCGGGGAGAACCCGTTGCTCAGTCGGATCTGTATGGAGTTGGCGCTACTTTAATTTTTTTGCTAACCGGAGAAAGTCCCCAAAAGTTTTTTGAGCTGAGCAAACAGGGGTGGAGATTTAATTTGAAAAACGATCCGAGAATAGCCCCTGAATTGCGCGCCACAATAGAAAAAGCAACTCATGCCAAACCCCGCGATCGCTACCAAACTGCAGCAGAAATGTCCCGCGCCTTGGCGGATTGCTTGTCTTGAATGCTTGAGCATTGGGCATGTTCGCATGGGGCATGTTCGCATTGGGCATTGGCCAAAAAAGCGATAGGCTATCATGCGATCGGCTCTTTTGCATATGCTGCGGGAAGGGCTTCGCTAAGAGTAGCTTATTCGCTCCGTGCAGGCGTAGCTCTTCTGCTTTTGGCTTTTAGCACATAGCCTGACTGTTGACCGCCTACCGAGATAGCTGCTGTCGCTTGGGCATTTTTAGTTTTAACCTTAAAACTCAAAACTTAAACCTTAAAACTTTACCCATACCCAATGCCCAATGCCCTATAGGCTCAGTCTTCTTCCCAGTTTTCAACCGCTAGGATATGGCTAACTGGGTCTTGCATGGAAAAATCAAATTCTTCAAGTTCTTGTTTCCAATAAGACCACTTATCGCCGTAGAGCAAGGCGATTTTCCATATGCTATCTGTCGGCTTGAGAACATTCGACGTTACTAGCGATTGCACCTGACGCTGCATTTTCACCATTGGGTGAAGAACCTGTTGGGTCATATTACCTCAATATTGTTTATAATCCAATTCTTTAGCAATCCCGACCTGTACCAAGTTACCAGTTTTTGCCTGAAAATCCGTGCAAATTTAGCAACCTGTTGATTTGATACTGGAGATTATTGTCAGGCCGGGAAGTCTGGCTTTTCTTTTTTACCGCACTAGGAGCGCGTTTGTCAAGGGACTTTTTGCGATCGCTTCTCATCCCGACTTTTTACACAGAAACCAACTAACTCAGCAACGCTTACAATCAAGCAGTTGCTAGTCATTGTTTTTTCCCTGGCGAGTTTAACGCGATTTCCCTTGCCTATTTTATCTTGCGGTATATTTCGCGACCTTTTGGTCTCTCAATTCCCGCAGCTTCTTATCCCCTGCCTTGCACGGGATACCCTTGGAGCGGCACTCGTTTCCTTGGCAATTAGCTTGTATCTTACCACTAATCTTGCGAAGGCGCGAATGCCTTTAGCTCCTATTTTCTATTACAATCTTCAATTTTTTTCTCATGTTCGATAACTTATTCTAGAATTTACATTTTTTTGCACGGCTTAATTATAGATATAGCATTTAACGCGGTACTACACCCTACAAATAGAGTCTGGTGCGTAAGTCCTGTTATCTCTATATCTGCCTTTCCTCAAAACCTATAACAAAAAGTTGACCATTAGGTTTTAAGGCACTTATCGTCCCCAGATATAGGGTATTTTTTTCAGGATTTTCGAGGAAATCATATTGGGTAGCTTGCGATCGCTCCTAGGGATTTTTTTCTCAGGACTTACGCATAGACTCTATTTGTATTGTGCAGCACCGCGCACCGAGGCTCTATTTTTAGGGTGCAGCACCGCGCAAGAGAGCGCTAAATATACTGTTAGATCTGGCAAGCCAGCGCAAGTCCTATTTCTCTGATGTTCTTGTTTTTTCTATTGTCATCGATCGACGGCACAGCATCGCCCGGGAATATACTCCCAGTTATGTTCCTGCGCCATCTACTGACACCGTATTTTTAACGGCTCGTTTTTCTCTGTTGTAAAATCCCTATTCTAATACCTTCAAGGGTTTGGCTTGCTTGCAGCCGATGCTTGCTGCCCTTGGCCCCTTGCTTGTATGCCTTTTTATATTCTATCGCGATCGAGCTGTTTTGCTCCAAACAGGGTAAAACCAGACTTCTGTGAGTATATTTCCCCTGAATCGCCTTATTCAATTTTTTATTGCCTACGCCTTATGGCCCTGCCGATCGTTCTTGTTTTCTGTACAGCCAGCCAAGGCAAGAAGTCTTGAGCTATTGGAGTATCGCTGTCGCTTTGTAACCTAAGCCCTCGGCGATTTTTGGGCATCAGGCGATCGCTCACCGCACCATGTTAGCTGACTTTATCATAAATTTCCAGAAAGATCTAGTTTTTCGATCTTTTTTTATTTACGCGGCCCTGCAATTGAAATATATATCAATGAGGATTGACTGCAAGGGTTTTGGTGTCAAGAGCTAAGGTTGGTTGCCTGGGGCCGCCATTGGTGTGGGGATGCTTTTAGACATTCTCTTACACATTATAATATAGCTCAATTGTCGCATCGATCGCATTAAATTTTCAAAATGTATCCTTCAGGACTTACCCAAAGAATTTATTGGTAGCCTGCGTCGCCCCAGCAGGTCCCAATCAAGTTTTGGCGTGGCTCGGGTTCCATAGAATAGAGAAAACCAGGTTTCCCAGCTATTGGAAACCTGGCGAAGGTGCAAACAGACAAAAAATTGAGCGAAAATATCGGAATTTAATTATTGCTAGCTAATACTTGTTACAAAGAAGGCGACGCCAACTAAACCACCTGCTAGAACAAGGCCCAGGGCAACCAGCACGATAGAGTTCCGCTGTTGTGCCTCGCTAGGAGCTTCTGCCTTGTACATCTTAGGTTCTTTGGCAAAATTATTCAAAAGTCCGTGATCGTTATAGTATGACACGATTTTAAAACCTCTCTCTAATTTAATTTTATCGCTGGGACCTATCTTTTTAGGTTCCTATTTATAAGCTTGCGTTTTCTTGCTTAACATTACTTTACCAAACTTATGAGAAAAATGAGCGTACTAGCGATCGAATTTTTAAGATTTTAATCTATGTCATATTGCCAACTTAGGTTAAACGATGGCGATCGCATTTGTAGGCAGCCGTACCATTGGGCCAGAGAGGGTTACAGACGGACCATTTTTTTTTGCCCTTATCCTACGGGTATCGAGCAGATCCATTAACTCATGCTTAATGCTCTGTCTAAATTAGGGCTACAAAAAGCTGCCATAATTTCTGACTCTGTGGTTTTTTGTTCGAGTGCAAGTCCATTGGTCGCATTGCATCGGGTAAATTATGGAATATAGCAATTACAAATCGTTTTACGATGCGATTGGAAACTAGAAATCCGGTTTTTTGAAAAAAACCTGGTTTCATGGCGCGATCGCCATCCTTAATACACCCAATATCTTAGCAACTTGATTAATATAATATTCCTCAGCATCAATAGAAAGTTTATTTGCTTCTATCTTCAGAAATCTCCAGACATTTCCCGAAGTCACTGCCCCATAAATAACTGGTATTGCATTGCCCTCTTGCTGGTTAAACAACTGAGCTGCCAACATTTCTGCAACGCATTGTCCCAAGCCAGCTTTAATATTTTCCTTCTTGGCCTCCACTATCGTAATCACGGGAGCCTTGATAAAAAGATTTTCTGAAGAGAGACTGAGCAAAAAATCGCAAGTTCCGTTTAATCCTTTTTCTGGAGCTACGTCGAATTCAGAACCAGAAAACAAACTAATCCGGTAATTCGCCTGTCTCCTCACTTCTAACAAGATTGGCGCAATAATCATTTCAGAGCGAGCCTTCTCCGTATTGATATTTAATGCCAAGGGAATATTATCTTTTAGCAATTCTTTGAGAAGCTCGCTGGGCTCTATCTCTGGGACGCCAGCAAATAAACCTGGTTTCTCGGTCAGGCTCAAATCAAATTGCTTGACAATTTCATTAAATTTGAATTCGCTATAAACCATGTCCGGGAAAGCAGTCAGCGGTCAGCGGTCAGCGGTCAGCAGGAGGGCGGTCATGCTAAAAGCAGAAGAGCGCAGCTTTTTTGTCCAATGCCCAATGCCCCATGCCCAATGCCCAATGCCCAATATTACAAAACTTAAAACTCTACCAATCGCCGTAACCCGGTTCCTCTCCAGCCCAGATAACTTCCTCTACAGTTAGATCCAGTTCTGGAAAAGTGGGAGAAACGATGCGCGATTTGCCGGTAAATCTCGTTTTCTGATAGCGACCTTGTGCCCAAACCAGCACCGATACCCCTGGGGTTTTGTCGGCAACATATTTGCTTTTTGCCAAATAATCAACAATCCAATACTCTGGAATTCCTAAAGCCTCATATTGATTGCGCTTAATTTCATAATCGTCGGCAGCATTAGTGCTAACAACTTCTACCACTAGCTGGGCGGGCCCCGGTCCGCTTACCGAAGAACTTCCCTTCCAGTCTTGACGCCACTTAGCCTTTTCCACAACAATAACATCGGGCAATTTACCTTGTCCGGGTTCTAGGGGTTTCACCGAACTAGGATATGGCAACTCGTATGGCAACTTCAGCCGCCGAATTTCTAGAGTTAACTCTACATGGATAAATGCAGCAACGCTTTGGTGTCTTCTTGAGGGTCGCAATTCAACAATCCTTCCATCAATAAGTTCGTACAGTCCCCCATCTTCGGGATAATCCTCAATATAATCTTCATAAGTCAGAGATTTTATTTGGGTTTGAGTCATGGCAAAAAACCAAGGTGTAGGGTGTAGGGTGCAGGGTGTAGGCGGAAGAGAGATGGGGGAGAGGGGGGAGATAGGATGGGGAAGGAGTGGGAGGGATGGGGAAGGAGTGGGAGGGATGGGGAAGGAGTGGGAGAGAGTGGGAGGGATGGGGAAGGAGTGGGAGAGAGTGGGAGAGAGTGGGAGGGATGGGGAAGGAGTGGGAGGGATGGGGAAGGAGTGGGAGAGAGTGGGAGGGATGGGGAAGGAGTGGGAGAGAGATAGGGTGGGGAGAGAGGGGATAACTTTCAGCAGTCCTCCCACACTTCCCACGGGAGCATTTCACTTTTGCACTCATAGCCCGTAAGGGCTTTGTTTGTGTAGCCGCGCCTTTAGGCGTCAGGCGGCTCTGTTGCAAAATTGAAATGCTCCCTTTCCCACACTTCCCACACTTCCCACACTTCTCTTGCCTACACCCTACACCCTACACCCTAACTATTAATTGTGCCCGTTAGAGGAGAACTAGCGCTGGCCGTCGCTTTAACTGGAATGCGACCGGACAGATAAGCCAACCGTCCGGCTTCCACCGCTAGAGCCATTGCCCGAGCCATTGCCCCAGGATTTTGCGCCCGAGCGATCGCCGTATTAATCAACACCGCATCGGCTCCCATCTCCAAAGCTGCCGCTGCTTCGCTGGGCACTCCCAGACCGGCATCCACCACCACCGGCACTTTGGCATTGGCAACAATAATTTCGATATTGGCCTGATTCTTAATTCCCTGGCCGGAACCAATCGGCGAACCCAAAGGCATTACCGTCGCGCAGCCCGCTTCTTCCAGACGCTTGGCCAAGACTGGGTCGGCATTAATATAAGGTAGAACCGCAAATCCTTCTTTAACCAATTGTTCTGCTGCTTCCAAAGTACCGATCGGGTCTGGCAGGAGATAGGTGGCATCGGGAATAACTTCTAATTTGACAAAATTATTATCCTCTTGTCCCAAGAGCTTGGCCATTTCTCTTCCCAATCTGGCCACCCGGATTGCTTCTTCCGCAGTTTTGCAGCCAGCGGTATTAGGCAGCATCCAGATTTTGCGCCAATCTATTGCCTCTGCCAATCCTTCATGGCCGGGGGCATTGGTTTGCACTCGCCGCACCGCTACCGTGACAATATTGCAGCCGCTCGCCGCGATCGCTTGCTGCATTTCTTCCTGATTGCGATATTTGCCAGTTCCAGTAAACAAGCGAGAGCCAAAAGGGCGACCGGCGATCGTTAAAGGGCTATCTCCATTTGCAAAAGAAGCCAAAGAAGGCGGCACCGAAGGCAAAGAAGTTGGAGTTGCGGGAGTTGCGAGAGTCATCGTGGTATTGTCGGATTTTTGCGAAGCGGCGTTGTTCGCTTCTTTGTTGTTCACTTCCTTAGCGCGATCGCCATTTTGCGACCCGCCGGGATTTTGATAGTTATTTTGGTTGTTAGTCAAAAATCGTTCCCAGTGGAAATGCTCCAACAAAGGATCTGATTTTTGGTTGAGAATCAGCTCGGCGATCGCCCCAGCAGTTGCCGGTGCCAAAAGGATACCGTTGCGGTAATGCCCCGTAGCCAGGTATAAATTTTCGCACTGGCTCGGGCCGAGAATAGGTAGCTCGTCCGCTGTCGCCGGTCGAAATCCCCACCAGAATTCTTCAATTTGGTATTCGGCCAACTCTGGATAGAGGCGAGTCGCTCTTCCTAACAAAGCTTGAATTCCTTCTGGGGTATTTCCCGGCCTAAAGCCCGCATCTTCGCTAGTGGCACCGATAACAATCTTGCCATCCCGCCGAGGCACTATATAAGTATGGGCTGCGTACAAGATCCGTTGTAATTGCCGTACCGAAGCAGAATCGAAAGGACGCACGGAGAGCATTTGCCCTTTTTTCGGATAGACTGGCACCGGCAATAAGTCGAAAGACCAAGCCCCACAGGCCAGAACGTAGCGATCGGCTCGCATCTCTCCGGCGGTGGTTCTCAGAAAACTGACCCGACCTCGGCGCTGCTGAATTGCTTCCACCGCCACCCCGTCGCGCAGGTCAACCCCCAACTCTAGAGCCGCCGTCCAAAGGGTTTTGGCCAAAGCGCGATTATCAACTTGGCCGTCTTCTGGAAACCACCAGCCACCGGTAACATCAGACCCCAAACCCGGTTGGTATTGACGAATGGCATTTTCCCCGAGCCAATAAGCCGGAGTTATAGGGCTTTCTGCTAAGGTGCTTTCCGCTTCGCTTTTGCTCGCAACCGAATTTATTTGCTCTGGAGGTATCCGGTTAGAATTGCTCTGACTTTCTGGGGATAAGCCGTTTTTTGCTCCAACGCCTATCGCCCGGGCAGGAAAATCGCGGTATTTTGCCGACAGAATGCCACAAGGCCAGTAGCCCGCATTGGTGCCGGTCAGTTCTTCGAGTTTGCTAATCCAGTCGGGATAGAGGTCGCGCGATCGCAGGCATAAATCTAGCATTGGCCCGGGCGGAAACCCCTCTGCTTGGGGGGCGAGCATTCCCGCCGCCGCATGGGCTGCGCTCTCGCGAAAATCCCGACTCAGAACGCCGACCTTAGCGCCGCGCAACTTCAACTCGATGGCAATGCTCAAAGCGATCGCGCCACCGCCAATTACCAGTATTTCGCTTGCTGAACTCATTTAATTCTTAGGGTGTAGGGTTTGGGGTGTAGGGTGTAGGCGGAAGATGGGCGGAAGATGGTAATTGGGGCAAGGCACATCGGTCATCCTTTCCCTACACCCTACACCCACCCTACACCCTACACCCTACACCCTTGTTCTTCCCCCTACACCCTACACCCTACACCCTACACCCTAAAACCTAGCCTTCGGGCGTCCAGACGATGCGATCGCCCTGTCCCCACATCCCGTCAAACTTAGTAACTCTGACATCGCCTTGAACTTGAGTTTGACAAGCCAAGCGGCGATTTTTTGTGAAAGAATGGGGAGGAAGATTGCGGCGGGTTTTATCTCGCCAGTTCGGCTCTGTCACCGAGCCTTCGACCATAACGGCGCAGGTGCCACAACTGCCGATACCCCGACAATTAATCCACTTGGCTTGGCCATTGTAGAGGTCAACGCCATTCTCGCGCAAAACTTGGCGCAAATTGGCACCCGCTTCACATTCAAAAGTTTTTCCCTGAGCTGTAACTTTAGGCATAGCGATGTAATTAGGGTGTAGGGTGTGGGGTGTGGGGTGTGGGGAAAAGAGAGATGGGGGAGGGTGGGGAGAGGGGGAGGATGGGGAGGAGAATCCAGATGCGCCTTCTTCCCAAACAAATCCGTCTGCCGACACCCTACACCCCACACCCTACACCCCACACCCTACACCCCACACCCCACACCCTAACTTTAGGATGAATCAAAAAATGACAAACCGGATTTGGATTTACGACACGACCCTCAGAGATGGCGCTCAGCGAGAAGGGCTCTCCTTGTCCCTAGAAGATAAGTTGCAGATTGCCCGCCAGCTCGACCAATTGGGAATACCGTTTATTGAAGGTGGCTGGCCCGGGGCGAATCCCAAGGACGTGCAATTTTTCTGGCGGCTCAAAGAAGAACCCCTGAGCCAAGCAGAAGTAGTTGCCTTTTGCTCGACCCGCCGACCGGGAGTCCGAGCCTCTGAAGACAAAATGCTCCAAGCTATTTTATCTGCCGGTACTCGCTGGGTGACGATTTTTGGCAAATCTTGGGACCTACACGTTACCGCAGGGCTCAAAACCAGCCTAGAAGAAAATCTGGCGATGATTCGGGAAACAGTCGAGTTTTTAATAGCACAGGGCCGACGGGTGATGTACGATGCCGAGCATTGGTTTGATGGCTATAAGCAGAATCCCGAGTATGCTATCTCTACTTTAAAAGCTGCGATCGCCGGCGGTGCGGAATGGCTCGTCCTCTGCGATACCAACGGCGGCACCCTTCCCCACGAAATTAGCGAAATCGTCGGCCGCGTCAAAAGTGCGATCGGTTCTCCTGGTAGTGGGCCAGACTTGCCCCAACTGGGAATCCACACCCACAACGACTCTGAAACTGCGGTGGCCAATGCTCTGGCAGCAGTTCTCGAAGGCGCTCGTATGGTACAAGGCACGATTAACGGCTATGGCGAACGCTGCGGCAATGCTAACCTCTGCTCTGTAATTCCCAATCTGCAACTAAAATTGGGTTTTGACTGCATCCAGCACTCGCAGCTAGCCAAACTGACAGAAACCAGCCGATTCGTCAGCGAAGTGGCAAACCTTGCCCCGGACGAACACAAAGCTTATGTAGGTCTCTCGGCCTTTGCTCATAAAGGCGGCATTCACGTTTCTGCAGTAAGCAAAAATCCTCTCACCTACGAACATATTAGCCCGGAACTTGTGGGCAATCAGCGGCGAATTGTGATTTCCGACCAAGCGGGACTGAGCAATGTTTTGGCCAAGGCGCGCAGTTTTGGCATCAACTTGGACAAAGGAGATAGCCGCTGTCGCCAAATCCTGGAACGGCTCAAAGATTTAGAAAACCAAGGATATCAATTTGAAGCCGCCGAGGCCAGCTTCGAGCTGCTAATGCGAGATGCCCTAGGAGAGAGAGACCATTTCTTTGACATCAAGGGTTTTCAAGTCCATTGCGATCTAACTGGCGGCAACAATTCTTTAGCAACTATTAAAGTTGCGGTCAATGGCAAAGATATTCTCGAAGCAGCAGAAGGAAACGGACCTGTTTCGGCGTTGGATGCAGCCCTACGCAAAGCCTTAGTTAATTTTTATCCACAAATTGCTCAATTTCAATTAGCCGATTATAAGGTAAGAATTCTCGATGGCGGTGCCGGAACTGCTGCGAAAACTCGCGTATTAGTCGAGTCCAGCAATGGTTCTCGCCGTTGGACGACCGTCGGCGTTTCTGCGAATATTATCGAGGCGTCTTATCAAGCAGTAGTCGAAGGTCTGGAATATGGTTTGATTCTGGAGAAATCCGCTAAGGTTCCTGCAGTTGTTTCTTAGGTACAGATAAAGATAAGAAACCCGGTTTTTTGGACAATACCAACGCCATTTTCCGCAGCTAACGATCCCTCCAACCCCCCTTAGAAAGGGGGGCTCGGGAATGCTGTCGCCCCTACGGTTCCCGTATTACACTTATTTGAGAAACGCTATAGTCAACCAATATAGTAGGGGCGATTCGCGAATCGCCCCTACGAACCCTATACTAGACTTCTTGCATAATTAAGAAGAATCCCCCCAACCCTGCGAATGAAAGGGGGGGCTTGCAAGAGGTCTTACTCTACAATCTAAAATTGAATTCGCTGAAGCTGGTCGATCGCATCCATTACTTGTTTTCGACCCTCAGAATTATTTTGTTCGGAGAAGAGCTTTACGGCTTTGTGTAAATCTCTCATTCCTGCCTGGCGATCGCCCATTTGGAATAGAGCTAAGCCTCGATTGTAATAGAGCGGAGCCAGTTCGGGATAATAGAGAATTACATGGTTGAAGTCCTCGATCGCTCCTTTGCGATCGCCTAGCTGCATCCGAATAAAAGCTCGGTTGCCATATGCTTGTAAATAATTAGGATTAAGTTCCAGGGCTTTGGTGTAATCTTCAAGAGCCCCTTCATCATCTAACAGTTTGTAGCGAGCTACTCCCCGATTGTAGTAGGCTTCGGCAAAATCGGGATTAAGCTCCAAAGCGCGATCGTAATCGGCAATTGCTGTTTGATAGTTGCCCATCTCAGAATTAGCATAGCCTCGGTCATTATAAAGCTCTGCACCTTGATTATTTTTGGCGATCGCCCGCGTGTATGCTTTAACTGCCCCCTGATAATTTCCCATATCTGCTTGGGACAATCCCTGCTCGTAAAAGTCTTTAGCTGTTATTTTAGAACAACTTACAGCCAAGAAAAGCGGAGACACACTGATGGCGAATATCGCGAGCGTTCTTTGAATCTGATTCATATTTTTATGCTCCTGAATAGTTAGCGACCAGCTAATTAGCACGATTAAAAATAACCAAGAAAAATTAGAGTTAAACTTGGTTGCTGGTAACTTGGATTATTTCGGTCAATTTCTGTCAATTAATCAAAGCTTCTGGAATTCTCTTTCTGACTCGGCATCAACAAGGCGGGCAGACAAGGCACCCAACTTTAAAACTTCTACCGTCCCCATATTTGTTGATAGCTCCCTACCTAACGCTAAAAATGGCCTATGCACGACGGCCTCGCCTCTTGCACCAGAAACTCAAATCCGCAAGGAGCGTATATGCAAGAGGTGCTGGGCTCGGGAATCTTCTTTCTACCCGAGCCGCCGTCTGGATTGCCTCCACCCGTATTGCCATCACCCGTATTGCTGCCAACAATATTACCCAATTGCCTGTTGCTTTCACCCGTATTGCTGCCGACAGCATTGCTTTCACCCGCGTTGTTGTTGTTGCTATTCCCAGCGCCAACATTGTCACCATCCGTATTGCTAACGCTGGAACTCGAATTACTGCAATCTATCGGCTGCATGTTAGCTACCGATAGATATATATTATTTTATGAATATAACAAAATTTTTTTGGTTTTAGCAACAAATTTAGAATTAAATATGGGTTGTGCTTTTTGCGTCGCTATCTCAGGGGGCTCGTTTTGGCTTTGCTCGGGGAGCCCGAACGGCTCGTATTCTGTTGCCCCCTCGGAATGGGGCGCTAAAAAATGAGGCGATAAAGCATTGGGCGTCTGTCCGAAACCCTTGCTATTTAAGAAGATGGGCGAGATCGCGCTTGCTAAAGTTTTTGCAGTGTTTGCTTTGCGATCGCCTTCGTCCCTTGGTATTGGGGCCATAGTGCCGGTTCCGAACTTATAGGCACTACTACAGGGCGGCAGAAATAATCCACCAGCTCTTTTGTTGCCGGGGGCCAGAGTAAAAAGGCACTATTACCTTGAGACTTATTGCCTTGAGACATGGAGCGCACCGGCACTACCCTCTATGTCTCCTACGGCGATGGAAAAGTTACTGGTAATTATGTTGCTTTTGTTAACTGCCAGTTTTGTTTGCGCATAATTGTTAGCGAATAGATTATTTGCAAGCAAGGGGTCGTCTGGCGGCAAAGGTAGTGGAGCGGCCAGAGCGCTGCTAAAAGGAGAGACTGCGATCGCCGAGCTTGCAATTGCTCCTTGCAGTGATAAAGCTCCTAAGTCAATGCAAAATCCTATGCAGTCTTGGCGCTGAGTTTTTTTTCTTTTACTTGACTTGGACATATATGATGCTTCCCTCTTAGATTTTTTGCTTTTACCAAATTTAACTTCTTCGGACAGCAGATCGATACAACAAGCTTTGTCAGAGGAAGCGATTGGGCCGCCAGATTCTAGCTCCCAAGCTCTGGGTGAGGGGTCTGACCCATAAGATAGCAGCTCTACCAGTGGCGTGAAACTTGTATGCCCAAATTTGGCAACCCTCTATTTAGAACTCGGAGTTTGCCTTCCAACTTTTACGGAAAATTGAATTTTTTGTTACAAAAATTTACATTTGGCTAGGTCCTACCACCCCCGTAGGCGGCCTCCCACACCCCGTTGGCGGCTTCCCACAGTCCCCTCTGTCCCCACCTCCTCACACTGGGGGAATAGGTGAGGAGTGAGGGGGGGGCTGCGCGGGAACTATTGCTAAAATGTGACAAGTGAGGTAAAATTATGCAGGACTCAGACAAGCTCACATATCCATATCAGACAAAATTAGGCTAGATAGGGCAAAAGCGACTTTAGCTAACTGCTATCAGCAGTCAGCAGTCAGCAGTTAGCTAAAGTCCTGCGATCGAAAGCCATATATGTTTTGAAACAGTCCGTTCCCTTAATTGGTAGTGCTATAAGACAAGACTTGCGCAGAGATACTATTTGTAGGGTGTCGCACCGATCGTAAAACGCTATATCTATAATAAAATCGTTCAGAAAAGTGCAAGTCCTATAAAAAATTCGTCAGTCTGGTCAATACAGCACTACGCATATTTGGTTGGGGCAACTTGTAGGGGCTTTCCGGGCGTTTTGCTTTCGTGATATGAAACCCCCCTAGATCCGGGCAACAGGCTAAAAGCTGACTGCTGACCCGCTTACTGCTATATAGTTAAAAGTAAATGAGAGATTAAGCCGTGATTCCGCAAGACTTTCTCAAAGCGATCGCAGCAGAGCGGAGCGTATCTGACTCTGAGATTGAGGTGTTGTCTCATGCCCTAGCTGGGGAAACAATCGCGGCGATCGCCACTAATTTAGGCATCAGGCCGGAGGCAGTCCGCAAGAGGCTGGGCGAAGTGTACAAAAAGTTTCATATTGCTGGTGCCGGCCCTGGGAAAATGGCCAAATTGCAACAGATTCTGGTATCCAAGTACCAAGAACACCAGGTGCAAATGTTGGAAGAGGCTAGAGAAAAACCACTCTCTATAGCTACTACTGCAAAAGAGCGCCAAGATTGGGGAGAGGCACCGGATGTATCGATTTTTTACGGTCGCCGGAGTCAACTGGATACTCTAAAAGAATGGATTTTGAACCAGGAATGCCGTCTGGTTGCTATTTTAGGAATGAGCGGCATTGGCAAAACAGCCCTGTCTGTGAAATTCGCCCACGAAGTCAGCGATGAGTTTGATTATCTAATCTGGCGCTCCCTGCGACATTCTCCACCGCTAAAAGATTTATTGGATAACATCCTGCAATTCTTGTCTTTGCGTCGCAGTACCTATTCGATAACAGAAGTAAACGAAAAAATTTCGCAGCTAATTGGCTATTTTCGCGAACATAGGTGTTTGTTGATACTCGATGGAGTAGAAACGATTCTTAAAAAAGACTCTCTAGCGGGTCAGTATAGAGAGGGCTATGAAAACTATGGGGATTTGTTCAGGCGACTGGGAGAAGAGCCTCACCAAAGCAGCTTGGCGATCGCCAGCCTGGAAAAGCCGAAAGAAATTGGCTTGTTAGAAGGGGAAACAACGCCAGTGCGTTCTTTGCTGGTGACTGACCTTGAGGAGGAAGAAGCTTGGCAAATATTTCAGGCCAAGGGCTTGGCGGAAGAAGATAAATGGGGAGAACTAATTTCTCTGTATCGAGGCAATCCTTTGAAACTCAAAATCGCAGCCAGCACTATCCGAGATTTATTTGGAGGTCAAGTTTCCGAACTGCTCAAGCAGAACACCTTAGTTTTTGGCGATATAAACAATTTATTAGAGCAGCAATTCGAGAGATTATCGGCCTTAGAGCGAGAAATTATTTACTGGCTAGCTATCGAGCGGCAGCCTGTTTCCATGCAAAAGCTGCGCGATAATATGCTGCTGCCCGTGTCCCAAAGAGAGTTATTGGAGGCGCTGGATTCCTTAGGTCGGCGATCGCTATTAGAACAAGAAACCAAACCTGAAGAAGCGCTTTTCTCCCTTCAGCCTGCTTTTATGGAGTATGTAACCAATCGAATTGTCGAGGGAGTAAGCGCAGAAATTCGCGAGGTTTTCCGAACCAAGAAAACTGAAAAAATAGTTATGATGCGCAGCCATGCTCTAGTTCAATTGCAGGCAGACAAAGAACTGCAAGACAACCAAAGCTGCTATTTCGTCGTCCCAATCAAAAACAGGCTGCGACGAATGTTTAGGAGCGAGAGCAAAATTCAAGAGTATCTCACTCAAATCCAACCGCTGCTCGAAGGAGAACCCGCTCTAGAGGTGGGTTACGCAATGGAGAACGTTCGCCAATTGCTCAACAGTCACCTATCTTAGTTAGGTCTATGGGGGGTCTATGGGGCGATCGCGGTTATTTTATTGCAAATAACTATTTATTTACAGGCGCTCCTGAGCCCCGGTCCTTGCGGCCCAATTACCAATTCCCTAGTGCAGCGCCGCAGAAGTAATCCACCAGCTCTTTTGTAGCCGAGAGCGCTCGCTCCAAAGGAATGCGCGAATTTTGAATGCGCGAATTTTGGATGAGAGCTAGAAGGCACTAGGTATAGCCTGAATTGGCAAGAATAAATCGTAAATTTCCGGGTTAGAGCTGAGTTGGGCCGAACGCTTGAGATGGATGCAGTAACGGGATAGGCCGCGACGGGAGACCCGGGAAATCGCACTATGATATTAGCAAAAGACTTTGCCTCCGCCAACAGCTTGGGTTACAACCGAGAAACTTACGAGAAGCTAAAACTGGCTCTGACCCTGGGTTTGCGCCGTCAAATTTTTTTGGCGGTCTGCGATAACCTGCGCTTGCGCAATCGGCTGGCCGCTCGCCTAAAAGCAGATATGGCCTCCGAGACCGTGGGAAATTATCCTCGTTTGGTGAGCTTAAAGTTAAATCTGGCCGAACCCAGCCCGATCGCCCAGCTCAGACAATGGTTGGACAAACATCCCCCGCCGGGACTGGAAGTACCGTTCCCCAGCTTTCAGATTCTCGGGGTAGAACGCCTAACCCGCTGCCCCACTTCCTTGCAGTGGTTTTTCCTCAACGAGCTGCGCAAGGTCGAGAGTTCTATGCTCGGTTTGGAGAGTTCTCTGCTCCTGTGGCTGCCTCGTCCTTGGAGCCATTCTATCCAGCAATCCGCTCCGGAGTTTTGGCGTTATCGGACTGGCTTGTTTGAGTTTGAAGGCGAGCCAACGCCGATGATGACTGTAGTAGAGGACGCTCAAGAGTTCGATCGCAGCCCAGTCAAAATGCCTCCACAGTGGCAAGGACAAAATGGAACTAAGGAGACGAAAGATAGACAAATAGCGCCCAATATTTCCTCTGTAGATAGGGAATTCGAGCGAGAAATTCCGGAGGGGCGAGCAATTCCACAGGAGCGAGCAATTCCGGCTCCACCTCGGGCAAAGCCGCGTCAGAAGCTGCCTGGAGAAGAGGAGCTGATAGAATTGGTGCTAGCGCAAGGGCAAGATAAGGGGCAAGATAAGGGGCAATATACAGGACAAGATCTTGAAGATATCGCTACCTCAGATTTTCTGCCTAGGCAAATTATCCAGCAAATCGAGCAGCTCCAGGAACAACCTAATATAGAAGCGGATTTAGCCGATGCCTATTTGAGTTTGGGCAACTTTTATCGGGATGCCATTTCTGCGGGCAATTCGTCGGTGGAGAATCTGGCGATCGCCATCCGCGCTTACGAGCTAGTATTGCAACTGGTGGGGGAGGAGTCCAGCCTCTGGGGAGACTTGGCGAATGATATCGGCAACTTTTATTGGATGATATCTCGCTCTGGTGGAAATAGCCAAGAAAGAATATTGTTCTTGGAGCAGGCTATTAAGACCTATCAAGATGCTTTAGATAAAATAGACCTAGAGCAACGGCCAGATGCTTGGGCTACGATTACCAATAACTTGGGCACGGTTTATAGCGAGCTAGCTCCCCAGAGCCAAAACCCAACGGACAATCTCCAGCAAAGCATACTCGCCTATCGCCAAGCCCTGCCCTACCGCAAGGCCGACCCTAGAGCCTATGCATCTACTCAGAATAATCTGGGCACGGCATATTGGAATTTAGCTCAGTACGCACAACCGGAAGCGAATCTCAAACAAGCCCTCGCCGCCTATAAAGAATCCCTTAGTTTCTACGACCCGGAGCTATATCCCCTAGACTATGGGATGATTCATAATAATTTGGGGACTGCCTATTGGAATCTATCCCAATATGAAGATGGACAAGAAAATCTAATGCTGGCTCTGAGTGCCTATCAGGTGGCGGCAATGTATCGGACGCCGCAGACTGCTCCGGCGGCAAGCGCAGCAACTCAAAATAATTTGGGCACGGCATATTTGCATTTAGCCGATCGCTGTGTTGAGGAGACCGCTCTTTGGATACAACTATTAAATGAGGCGATCGCTGCTTATACCACTGCCTTAAAAGTGGCCGCCCAAATTCATCCCACCCCTGTCGGCTTCGATATCTTTGCGGCCCATAATAATTTGGGGCTGGCTTACTACCACCTAGGAACGGCGATCGATACGGAGGCAGAGGAAAATGGGCGCAGGTCGCATCTAGAAGCGGCTTTGTCCCATCACCTAGAAGCGGTCAGAGGCTGGCAGCAGGAACAAGAGAATTTCTCTGAAAACGCTCTGGGCTATGTTTTGCAAACTATTCGCGCTTTTTACGCTCAGTTTGGCGTTGAGGGTCAAAGCCTAGCCCTCTCTAGAGTTCCGGGCCACTTATTGCCAGATATTTTGCCTCGATTGTCGCGCCTTTGACGATCGCTCTGGGGAGTGAATGGCTGCCAATGGCTGCCAATGGCTACAGATAGATCGACCCAAACAGTCAAATTTCCTCTTCTCCAGCTTACAATCTAAGTACGCCAGTTAAGCATCCTTTGTCTTGGCAAGTTTTGTCCTGGATGTAAGGTGAGCTGTGCCGCACCCCAGACAAAGCGCCGGTGCGCCCATTTTCCTCTGCCGTTCCTCCCAGACGAGTGGCAGATGACGGATAGCAAAAGCTTAAAATTGGTAAGAGCGAAAAACGAGGTAATCGGAATTTTAACGTGTGAATGTTTCGCCTTTAACAAAACTACAGCTCAGGAATCTATTTCCTTTTCAACTGGATGAATTCCAATATGAGGCGATCGCGGCATTAAACAGCGGTAAATCCGTAGTTGTCTGCGCGCCCACCGGGGCCGGAAAAACTCTAATTGGCGAATATGCCATCTACCGAGCCCTGAGCCGAGGCGGGCGAGTATTTTATACCACTCCCCTCAAAGCTCTGTCCAACCAAAAACTGCGGGATTTTCGGAAACTGTTTGGTTACGATACGGTTGGACTGCTCACTGGGGATTTATCTATGAATAGAGAAGCTCCCGTCCTGGTGATGACTACGGAAATCTTCAGGAATATGCTCTATGGCACGGCTATAGGTGCTGTGGGAACTTCCCTAGATGGAGTGGAAGCGGTGGTACTAGACGAATGCCACTACATGAACGATCGCCAGCGGGGGACGGTTTGGGAAGAGTCGATTATCTACTGTCCTCCAGAAATTCAACTGGTCGGTCTTTCTGCTACGATTGCCAACTCCCAGCAGCTCGCTGACTGGATTAGCAGCGTACACGGCCCAACAGAACTGATCTACTCGGAATATCGCCCAGTTCCTTTGCAATATCACTTTTGTTTGGCCAAAGGTTTGTTTCGCCTGCTAGACGCGACTAACAGCAAAATCGATTCCAAACTAAAAGCCCAGACCAGAGGCAAGAAGGGCAAGGACCAAGCACCTTCGATACCCGAGGTAGTAGAGCAACTCTTGGAAAGGGACATGCTGCCGGCTATTTATTTTATTTTTAGTCGGCGGGGCTGCGATAAGGCTATTGAGTCCCTAGAAGATATGGTGCTGGTGAGCGATAGCGAAGCAAAAAAGCTGCGCCAACGAGTGGATAAGTTTTTGGCTGAGAATCCAGGCTCGGACCGTCGGGGTCATCTCCAACCGCTCTTGCGCGGAATTGCCGCCCACCATGCCGGTATTTTGCCCACCTGGAAAGCATTCGTAGAAGAACTGTTTCAGTCCGGTTTGATTAAAGTGGTATTTGCCACGGAAACTCTGGCCGCCGGGATTAATATGCCCGCCCGCACCACTGTTATTTCTAGTCTCTCCAAGCGCACGGACGACGGACACCGGCTGCTAACGCCGTCGGAGTTTTTGCAAATGGCCGGTCGAGCGGGACGCCGGGGAATGGATGTCGTCGGCTATGTGGTGACTGTGCAAACTCGCTTTGAAGGAGCCAAAGAGGCTTCTTACTTAGCTACCAAAGGAGCAGATCCTCTGGCGAGCCGGTTTAGCCCGAGCTATGGGATGGTGCTAAATCTGCTGCAAACTCATAGTATAGAGGAGGCCAAAGAATTAGTAGAGTCTAGCTTTGGGCAGTATTTGGCAACTATGCAGCTCAAGCCTAAGATTCGAGAACTAGAAGAGCAAAATCGCCAGAAGCAGCAATTGGTGGAGCAACTGGCTGAGGTGGATGAGGAGATTTGTAAGGTATATGAAAAACTAAGAGGCCGCCTCAAAGAAGAGCAGCGCCTGCTCAAAACCCTGGAGGAACAAGCCCTAGAGACTTTTAGCAATACAGCAGTCCTTACCTTGCCCAGCACCATACCGGGCACCTTGATAAGCCTCAAAAGCCGTTATTTGCAAAGCAAGCAAGCCCAGATTGCCATATTAGTAGCTCAGGTTCCAGGCTCCGGCCAATTTCCTAATTTGATTGCTCTCGATAGGAACAATCGCTGGCAAGTTGTCAGCAGTCGCGATGCGATCGCTATCTACGATCTAACAATTCCCGATGTCGATCTGGATATAGTAGAGTCTTCTATTCCCGAAGAGTTGATTGTTAAACCAGGGCAGCAGCGACGGGGCAGTGAAGCCACCGAGGCTATTGCGGCGGAGCTACCAAATTTCCCTTCTCCTGTGGATTTGCAACCAGAGGTAATGGCGCAAAAAGAGGAAGTAGCGGCTTTGCGATCGCAAATAGAGAAACATCCCATCCACGGCTGGGGCGATCCTAGCACCCTGCTCAAGCGCAAACAGAGAGCAGATAAGCTCAAAGGAGAAATTCGCAAAAAGCAGAACCAAGTACAGAGTTACTTAGATCGCTACTGGAAAGAATTTCTCGATTTAATTAGCATCTTGGTGGATTTGGAAGGTTTGGAGATTGTTAACGAAGACCAAGAACTAGATAGCTATAATCCGGGATTGGCTAATCCAGAATCGGCAAAAAATTCAGATTCCCAATATTTAGTCACCAAATTGGGGGAAGCCGTGGCGGCCATTCGGGGCGATAACGAACTGTGGTTGGGTCTGGCTGTAGCCTCTGGTTTATTAGACAATCTCGACCCCCATCACTTGGCAACAGTCTGTGCTGCTTTAGTGACGGAAGTTTCTCGCCCCAATAGCTGGACTAGATACGAGATGTCTCCGGAACTGGAACCCATTTTCGCTTCCCTGCAAAAAATTCGTCGTAAATTGTTCCAAGTCCAGCACAGGCATGGCGTTGGTTTGCCGGTCTGGCTAGAACGGGATTTGACTGCTTTAGTCGAACCTTGGGCATTGGGAGGCGACTGGGTTGAGTTGTGCGATAATACCAGCCTGGACGAGGGAGATGTAGTTAGGATTTTACGCCGGACTCTAGATTTCTTATCCCAGATTCCCCACGTTCCTTACGTCTCCCAATCCTTAATCGCTAATACCCATCGGGCCATGCAATTAATTGACCGCTTCCCCGTCAACGAGGCAATTAATTAATTCTTGGGGAATTGAGAATGGGGAATTGGGCACCGGGCATTGGGCATCGGAAGAGGCAGGGGGGAGGGAGAGACTTGGGGACTTGAGGACGGGAGCATTTCAATGAAAGTACGCTGCAGCCTCGCCCCTTGGGCTTAGCCGCTCCTAGACGGAGCCTGGCGCGGCTACACAAAACTTAGCCCTTCGGGCAAATAGATTGCAAAAGTGAAATGCTCCCCTTGGGGACTTGGGGACTTGGGAACCGGAAGACCTTTCAAGGGTATGTTTTTAATCCTCTTTTTTGAGGCGATCGCTCTTGTTGCATGGGTTTCTGGGGCGAAGCATTCCAATACAATAGTTTTTGCTCTATTTGCAAAAGCTGTCTTGGGAATGCTGTCGCCCCTACGCCCTCGATAGCCCTCAAAAATGCCAAATCTAAAAAACCTAACCTTGAAAGAACCCGGAGACCGCGAGACCGGGGGAGGGAAACTTGTCCCCAAGCCTCCTTGTCCCCAAGTCTCCTTGTCCCCAAGTCTCCTTGTCCCCAAGTCCCCCATGCCCAATGCCCCCATGCCCCATTCCCGATATCAGGAGATCTTATAAATGTTTCACTACCGAGGCCGTATTGGGACTAACTTATTTTTATCCCGCTTACCTTTTCAAGTGCATTTGTCTGCCCCGCTGCGGGCAGATAGGAAGTTTGCGGTTGAGGAAAATATGCCCCGATCGCGCCCAACCGAATCGCGCCCAACCGAATCGCGCCCAACCGAATCGCCCTTAAATTTAAAATATCGCCTGAAATATCGCTTTCACATTGCTGCGATCGCAGGGATGACTTGCTTTAGTTTTGTCGCCTGGATACCGCCGGTATTGTCTCAAGAATTTCAGGGTCAAGGATTTCAGGCACCAACATTGCAGTTGCCAAATTTTCAGGGACAAGAACTGCAGGGGCAGGAATTTCAGAGTGAAGCAGTCGAACGAGAAGAAATAAACGATAAAGCAGCGGACAATACCGCGATTATTCCAGCCAGCGATAGTTCCACTGCTGTTTTAGCCGAGCCAATTAGCACTAAGGATATCGAAATTCCCGTTGACGAATTGAAGCTGCTGCTCAAACCACTAACTTTGGCAGAACTAGAAATAGAAGCAGCGGCATGGTTGCAATTGCTAAAAGCTAAGGTTCGAGAAATCAGCGATGCCGAGATTGCTATCAAGCGCAAAAATCGGCAGTTTAAAAAAGAAGAAGAAGTAGTTAAGGCTTTAGAGAAGGCGAAGAAAAAGCTCGAAGAAGCGGAAGAACTGCAAAAAAATGCAACGGAAGGTTCGTCGGAGTACGAGGAGGCGAGCCAAAAAGTAGAAGAGGCGAAAGAAGCACTCGAAAAAGCACAGGCGGCGGTCCAAGAAGCCTCAAAGGTTAAAGAAAAAATTGAAGAAGACGAGTCTATAAAAAAAGCGGTTGAAGCCGCCAAAGATCGGAAAGACGAAGCTGAAGACAAGAAGGACGAAGCTAAGGAAACAAACAACGAAACCGAAGACAAAGACGAAGCCGAAGATAGGAAAGACGAAGCCGAAGATAGGAAAGAGAGAGAAATAGAGAAAGAGGAGAAAGAAGAGGAAGATTCCGAGGGAGTTAGCAAAGAAGATGGCGATCGCGATAAGCCAGACGCAACTGAAGAAGCGGCAGAAGAAATTGAGGAGGCAGCAGCAGAGTTGAAGGAAGGCGAGGGTAGCGATCGCGCGCCCAGTGCAGAGATAGTAACAGAAAAGAAAGAAGATCTGGAAGAGGCAGCAGAAAAATTACAAGATAAGGCGGAAGAAGACTCAAAAGTTAAGACTCAATTGGTCGTAAATGTAACCGAATTACAACAAGAGCAAACTGCAATTGTCGATCGCTTTAAAACTGTTTTAGAAGAACTCAATAAAAAAGGCGGTCAATCGGAATTGTACCACAAATACATTCAAGCCATTAGCGGTATCGAGATAGACGTGACCGATACTAAAAGTATGGGAGTACGGCTGATTGGTTGGCTAGAGTCCGAAGAAGGAGGTCTGCGCTGGGCTGGTAATATTATCAAGTTCTTGGGAATTGTAATTGTTTCTATTATTATCTCTCAAATGATGAGCGCATCCATCGACTACGCTATTCAGAGAGTAGGAGAGACTTCTGCCATATTGCGTCATTTTTTAATCAGACTGGTCAAGCGAGGGGGTATTGTTGTTGGTATTCTCTTGGGTTTGACCGCATTAGAAGTCAGCCTAGGTCCGGTGTTTGCCCTGCTTGGTGGTGCGAGTTTCGTATTGGCTTTTGCCTTGCAAAGTAACCTGGGCAACCTCGCCAGCGGATTGATGATTATGTTCTACAAGCCCTTTGATGTCGGGCATAGGGTGGAAGTCAATGGGATTTCTGGTAAGGTGCAATCGATTAATCTAGCCAGTACGAAAATTAGAACCTTCGATCGCAAACTTGTTACTATCCCCAATAACAAGGTCTGGGGAGATAATATAATTAACAAAACGGCGACGGGTATTCGCGGAGCCATCCTGCCTATTAGGGTTTCTATGAAACAAAATACGGATTGGGTTGAGGAAATTCTCATGGCAATAGCGAAATCCCATGAGTTGGTTTTGGAAAAGCCTAAAACTAGGACATTCATTACCGAGTATGGCGAATATTACATAGAGTTGGGCTTGTTATTTTATGCCCCAGAAGACGATTACTGGCCTGTTCGCGGCGATCTCATGCGCAGCATTAAGGAGCGACTGGAGCAAGAGGGTATATTTCTGGCCATGCCGACCCAGAATATTCTCATTAAATCGTCCTTAGATAATGAGGAAGATATTATTAATGGCATTCAAGCCGGCATTTCAACTGTTTCCGATAGCAGTCTCAGCAAAGAGACCGAGATTGCATCCTCTGTTAGCGAGGAATGAGAGTAAATAAGCAGTCAGCACTCAGCACTCAGCAGTCAGCTTTTGAGCATTGCCGGGAAAGTAGGGGCGACAGCATCCCCCGAGACTATCTTGGCTTAATAAATTGCAATTTCCGTACCGGGGATGCTTCGCCCCAGAAACCTCACATTAGTTTGAGAACCGCTATATTAGTTATAGGTAATAGGAGCTAGAAGACAGTTGCCGTAACTATACATCCGTAGTGCTATATTGCAATTCGCCCTAGAATATTTACTAGGGACGGCTTATTGTTTTGTTTTTAATAATATATTAGATATTTCTTTCCTGGCAAGGTAATAATACCACTTTGGGAGTCCGAAGATTCCGGCGATAGCATTCCGAAAGAATGCGGGTTGGAGCAGTTACCCTAAAAACTATCTAGACTATTGTTACAAATACCATCTAACTCGGAATAGAGTTATTGAAAATCTACCTATTGGCATTCTGGCAACAAGTTAGAGGATCGGGCATAGAATAGCAAGGATTATGTTATATAAAGCAATAAACCAAAGTCCTTTTATCTTTGTATTAGCGGTCCCTAACAAAATAAAGAAAATGATATAGCACTACCGGTTAAGGTTAGGACAGTTACAAACGCTCTATTGCAATGATTGCAGGACTTTTGCTGACTGCTGACTGCTGATAGCTGATAGCTTACTGCTATAATTTCTAGGTTCTAAGCACAAAAACCCAGACAATTCTGAAATTAGAGGTTATATTTCCCAGCAGAGCCATTTTCGCAAACAAACGGATACTAGGAGATAAGATAAATGTTTAACTCCCGAGGTCGGGACCAAACCGACTCATTTTTACCTCGCGTGCCTTTTGGAGTGCGCTGGTCTGCCCGCAAGGGGGCAGAGCGGAAGTCCTCATCTGGGGGCAAGCTACCTGGGTCGCGCCAAACGGTTTCGCCCTTAAATTTGAAATATCGCTTTCAAAGCGTTGTAGTTGCAGGGGTAACTTGCTTTACCTTTGTCGCTTCGATGCCAATGGCCCTATCGCAAGAAGTTCGAGGCGAAGCAGCCGCAGAAGAACAAATTTATTTGGCTCAGGCCACCAGCGAAGACACCAGTGCCCCCGAGGTGCTTACCACCAAAGATGTTGAAATTCCTCTCGACGAACTCAAGCTGCTGCTCAAGCCGCTAACTTTGGCACAGTTACAAGTAGAAGCGGCGGCATGGCAAGGATTGCTACAAGCCAAAGTTCAGGAAATCAGCGATGCCGAAATTGCTATTAAGCGCAAAAACCGGCTGGTAGAGAAGGAGGAAGAGGCGATTAAAGCCTTGGAAGAGGCTCAGGGAAAGCTCGAAGAAGCGGAGGAACTTAAGAAGAAGGCAACTAAGGGGTCGTCGGAATTCGAGGAGGCCAGTAAAAAGGTAGAAGAGGCTAAGGAGGCCCTGGAAAAAGCGCAGGTAGCGGTACAGGAAGCTACCGATGCCAAAGAAAAGATAGAAGGGGACGAGTCCATCAAGAAAGCAGTCGAGGCTGCAAAAGAGGGAGCCGAGGGAGAGTCCGAGGGAGCGGAGAAAGAAGAGGAGGAAGTAGAGAACGAGGAAGCAGAGGCAGCAACAGACGAGTTAGGCGAGTTTTCTGAAACAGAGGAAGTAGAGGAGCCAGAGGAGCCAGAGGAACCCGACGCAGCCGAGGAAGCTGCGGAAAATCTGGAAGATGCAGCGGCAGGATTGGACGGAGGCGAAGGAAGCGATCGTGCGCCCACCGCAGAGGAGGTAAGGGAAAAGAAAGAACAGTTGGAAGAGGCGGCTCAAAAGCTAGAAGAGTCTAAAGAAGAAGAGGCAGAACTAAAAACGCAACTGGTGGTTAGCGTTACCAAACTGCAAGAGGAAAGAATCGCTATAGTCGATCGCTTTGAAACCGTCTTGGAAGAGTTGAAAAACAAAGGTGGCGAAGCCGAGTCCTACGAAAAATATATTCAAGCCATTAGCGGTATTGATTTGGACATAACCGATACCGAAGGTGTGGGAGTACGGCTAGTCGGTTGGGCAACGTCTGAAGAAGGTGGCCTGCGCTGGGGTTTCAATATTGCCAAGTTCGTAGTCATCGTCATTGCTTCCATTATTATTGCTCGAACTCTGGCCAAGTACATCGATCGCCTGATGGTAAGGTTCAACACCTCAGATCTGATGCGGAACTTTCTGGTTAACTTGGTCAACCGAGGCGGCAGCGTTATTGGCATTCTGCTAGGGTTAACGGCATTGGAAGTGAGCCTCGGTCCGGTCCTAACCGTCCTTGGGGGTGCGAGTTTCGTCCTGGCCTTTGCTCTGCAAAGCAACCTGGGTAACCTCGCCAGCGGCTTGATGATTATGTTCTACAAACCCTTTGACGTGGGCGATGAAGTGAAGTTAGGCGGCATCTGGGGTTGGGTACATTCCATCAACCTAGCCAGTACGAAAGTTAAAGGGTTTTCGCGTCAAATGATTACCATCCCGAACAACACGGTCTGGGGGGGTACGATTGAAAATCTGACCGGGGACGAGACTCGCAAAGGCTCTATAACAATTCGGATTGGCTTGGACGACGATCATAATAAGGCCGAGAAAATTATCCTCGAAACCGCCAAATCCCATCCCTTGGTCTTGGAAAAACCCGGACCGAGTACCTTCTTGTGGGATTATGGCGACTCTTTTATGCCTATTTACTTCGGATTTACTAGCAAAACAGAAGATTTCTGGACGGTCTGGGACGATCTGGTGCATAGCATTAAAGAGGGACTCGAGGAGGCGGGCATCTCATTGGTACCCGTACAGTATCTTAAGGAATTGGACCTCAATGATAGCGTCCCCGTGCCATCTTACAGCAATGGCAATCCCAGGATTGATAGCAATATTAATAATAACCCCGTTATTGACTCTGTTGACGGTATCGAAGTACCGGCTGGATTGGATGCCGACGTACCGGATATGTAATCTAATTAATTCGGTGGAAGACCGGTCGCAAGGGGCTAGCATCTGAGCTATTGCGCCAGTCTATTTTGAAACAAGATAACGTTCCGAGAATGCTATTTTTCTCGGAACGTTTTATTTGGCCAGAAATAAAGAATTGGATTGTCGGGGCAATAGAAGAGTTTTAAGTTTTGAGTTCTTAGCTTGAGAGTTTGGAGTTCTTAGCTTGAGAGTTTGGAGTTTGGAATTTGGAGTTCTTAGCTTGAGAGTTTGGAGTTTGGAATTTGGAGTTCTTAGCTTGATAGTTTTGATATAGCACTATGCAAATAAGTTATATCATGTCGGTTTGAATGCCCAAAAAAAGCTTCTGCGCAAGGACAGGGCTTCCGAAAAGTCCCAAAGAGCCCAAGCGGACTTTTCGGAAGCCCGTCCTACGGGAAATTCCAAATTTTTTCTGTGGGTATTTAACCGGACTTGATATTAGGACATTTATAAATGCTCGTTCTTTAGTCAGAGACTACTTTTAAGTTATTACCTTGAGACTTTTGACTTCAGGAGTTACGCAAATTGGCCGATAAAACCTAAATGTAGGGCAAATGGTGAAATCGCCCCTACCAGATCTGGCGGTAATGCGTAAGTCCTGAACTTTTGACTTTTAACTTTTAACTTTTAACTTTTAACTTTTAACTTTTGACTTTTAACTTGCGCGACGCTTATATGATAGTGGGAGGATTGCCAGTACCTCGGAGCGATCGTGCAGAGGCGATCGCCTATATCGCCTATATCGCCATATATCGCCATAGAGATGCCGTTTACCGCTTCCAAGCCGAGATGGGGGAGCGTTTTCAAATTCGCATTGGCATTATAGCAGTAAGCTATTAGCTGTCAGCATTCAGCAGTCAGCTAAAGTCCTGCCATACGCACTCAAGCGCGTTTTGTATATAACTGTCAAACACCTTAATCGGTAGTGCTATACACAGGGCCGGTAGTTGCTGGAGTCATTGGCATCAATTTGCTTACGACCTCTGGGGGGATACAGTGAATGTGGCGGCTAGAATAGAGTCTTCGGGAATGCCCGGACTAATTAAAGTCACTGCTACCAGTTACGAATGCAATATAAATGTTTATTTAAAAAAAGAGGAATAATCCCCACAGGACTTACGCAAACTGTCCATATCTAGTATTTGTAGGGGCAATCCCCCCGTGGTTGCCCCGTTCGCGAAGCGTCTCCGCAAGGAGAATCGCTCTTTGTCGTTGCGTAATATCAAGTCAGGTTAAATACCCACAGAAAAAATTTAGAATCTCCCGTAGGACGGGCTTCCGGAAAGTCCCCCCCCGCCCGTAGGACAGGCGGGACGCCCGTCCGGAGCAGAACTTGACTTTTTTTTGGGGCATTCAAACCGACATGATATAAGTCCTGCCCCAGTTAAAGGTAAAGGTAATAAAGGTAATATGAAGACTTATTGGCTTTTGGGAAAAAGGACGAGGCCATAGTGACCGACTCGCCGAACCCGATCCGCAACTGGAAACTGCCGCTCCGCCTGGTTTTGGTGGTGCCATTCGTGGTGCAAATCTGTGGAGCGGTAGGATTGACCGGATGGCTGTCTTTGCAAAATGGGCAAAAGGCTGTCAACGACTTGGCTGCCCGGTTGCGACAAGAAATTAGCGCCCGCATCGAGCAACAATTGCGGAATTATCTAGAAGCACCTCGGGCGATTAATCGGGTCAATGCTAATGCGATCGCATTGGGTCAGCTCGACTTAAAAGATGCTGCAAGCTTAACGGGACAATTTTGGCTGCAGCGAGATTTGTTTAAACCCATCTTAGTATCGGCTATCTATTTTGGCGGCGCGGATGGTGAATTTATCGGCTTGGGTTTTCAAAACGATAATACTTGGCAAATTGGTAGAGCCGGAAGTTCGACAAAGGGAAAGTTTTACAGCTATGCCGCAGACGATCGCGGTTTTCCGAGTAAGTTGCTAGAAACTGGCGGGGACTACGACCCGAGGACAAGACCTTGGTATCAATATGCCGTGGCTGCGGGAGAAACAACTTGGAGCGATATCTATGTAGATTTTAAAGATCCGAGACTGAAGATTACTCTCGTCCGATCTGTTTACAGCGATGCGGGGAAGCTTCAGGGAGTTTTGGGAGTGGATTTCGTCCTATCCCATATTCGCGCTTTTCTCCAAAGTCTGGAAATTGGGGAATCGGGAGAGACTTTTATTATGGATCGCTCGGGTCTTTTGGTGGCAAGTTCTACTTCCCAGCAGCCATTCGCCATCGATGGCAAAAAAGTGGAGCGCCTTGAGGCCGCGCAAGTAACGCATCCCTTAATTAAGGAAAGCGCCGCTTATCTAGCCCAGCATTTTGGCAGCTATGGTCAGATAGAAGCATCCGTGCAGTTAGATTTTAAGATTAATAGAGAAAAAAAATTTTTGCACGTCCTTCCTTTTAGGGATGGAGAAAATCTGGATTGGCTAATTGTAGTGGTGGTGTCGGAGCAAGATTTTATGAAGCAAATTCAAGCCAACACTCGCACCACGGTTATACTATGTTTTGCTGCCTTAGTTGTGGCAATTGTCGTGGGGGGAATAACCGCTCGCTCGATTGTCGAGCCGATTCTGAAATTATCTAAAGCTAGCAAGGCGATCGCTACAGGAGATTTTCTGGTAGAAGTTCCCGTCGAGCGCCAAGACGAGCTGGGTACTTTGGCGCGGGCGTTTCAAGAGATGAGGGAAGATATTAGAATCTCGCACCAGCAATTAGAAGATTATTCTCGATTTCTGGAAATTAAGGTAAGCGATCGCACGGAGAAATTACAAAAAGAGGTTAGCGATCGCCAACTGCTGGAGGAAAGACTGCGTGGCTCAGAACAGAGGATGCGAGCGGTCTTCGAGGCTATGAACAATATTATTTTAGTTGTCGATCGTGAAGTAAATATAGATGTTTTGCCTACAAATGCGGCATTATTGTACGAATCGGAGAACGATATAATTAGCTGTACTATAGAGCATTTTTTTGAGGAAGGTACTGGGGAGATTTGGCAAGATCGAGTTATACAAGCTTTGGAAATCAAAAAAACTATTAGCTTTGATTACAGCTTAGACCTGGGCGAAGACGAAGTGTGGTTTTCGGCGCGGATTTCCCCGATGACGGAAAATACTGCTATCTGGGTGGCTCGGGATATTAGCGATCGCAAGGAAGCAGAGATAGCCGCCCGCGTCGCCCAAGAGCAGTCGGAGCGCCTGCTACTGAATGTCCTTCCCCAAGCAATTGCCCAGAGATTGAAGCAAGACACCCAGGCGATCGCCGATTATTTTGAAGAAGCCGCTATTTTATTTTCCGATATTGTCGGTTTTACGCCTTTGTCCGCTCGGATGGAACCGATAGAATTGGTTTCTCTGCTCAATCAAATGTTTTCCACTTTCGACGAACTGACCGAAAAACACGGCTTGGAAAAAATTAAAACTATTGGCGATGCTTATATGGTCGCGGGGGGATTGCCGGTGCCCCGCCCAGAATGCCTAGAAGCTGTTGCCGATATGGCTCTGGATATGCAAGCGGCTATCGATGACTTCCGAGTAACTTTGCCTTTGCCCGGGGGAGAGTTGGGGGAAAGATTTCAAATTCGCATTGGCATTCACCTCGGGCCAGTTGTAGCTGGAGTCATTGGCCGCAAAAGGTTTATCTATGACTTATGGGGAGATACCGTTAATGTCGCTTCGCGGATGGAATCCTCGGGATTGCCCGGAAAAATTCAAGTAACAGTTGAAGTTTATAACCGATTGAAAGATCGATATCGATTCCAAGAGCGAGGGGCGATCGCGGTTAAAGGCAAAGGGGAAATGATCGCATATTGGCTTTTGGGCAAAAACTAGGGTGTGGGGTGTGGGGTGTGTGGGGTGTAGGGTGTGGGGTGTAGGGTGTCGGCTGTCGGCTGTCGGCTGTGGGGAAACTTCATACTATTTCCCGACCGCATAAGCTGACTGCTGAGCAGTGACGGCTGAACGCTATAGCAATTCGAGTAGAGACAGAAGCTGGACGGTCTCTGCTCGCAGTCGTTTTGCTAAATCAAGCGGGAGCATTTCAATTTTGCAAGGGATACATAGCAATGTAGGGAGCGGCCCGGGAACGAAACCCAACAATAGCGACAGTTTTGTTGGGTTTCGTTGATGGCGGGCCCAACCTACTACTTACAAAAGTGAAATGCTCCCAATCAAGCTAGCTATATAAACATAAAAAATGTTTTTTAAAAATTTGACCAAAGGGGTGGCTGGGATTTATAAAAAAGTGCCGCTACAGCTCGTTCTAGTAGTGCCTTTTGTCTTGCAAATCTTGATGGCGGTCAGCTTGACAGGTTATCTCTCAGTTCGCAATGGCAAAAAGGCCGTCCGGGAACTAGCAGAGCATTTGAGCAATGAAACTAGCGATCGCATCGAGCAGCATGTTCCCCATTTCTTGCAAGCGCCCCATCTCGTCCAGCAAGCGATCGCTGCTAGCATTCGCAGCGGCACTTTAAATACAGAAGACTTTGCCGAGGTGGAACGAGACTTCTGGCACCAGATGCAGGTAACCGAGGCTATAGCTGCCTTGTATTTTAGCAACGACCGAGGAGAATTTATTCGCTTCGAGGGACAGGATAGCGGCCAAATCCTGCTCCAGCTTAGGGACGAATCTACTGCTGGTAAAATCGCTACTTACGAGCTAAACAAATCGGGCGATCGCCTTCGCTTAATAGAAAGCCAAGAAAATCGAGAATATCGAGAAGACCAAGAATACAAACAATACCAAGCTAACGCCGAAGCCGGATATCGAGCGGCGATGGAAGCGGGGGAGCCAACCTGGACTGCTATTATACCAAAGAGCGAGAGAGGAGCTTTGGAAATTAATGCGGTTATGCCGGTGGCTCGTCAAACCGATAGAAAACCGATAGGAGCTTTAGGCATAGCTGTGACTTTGGCCGATATTAATAAATTTTTGCAGGGGCTGGAGATGACTCCTAACGGACAAGCGTTTATCCTCGATCGCAATGGCAATCTTGTAGCTAGTTCTGGCAGCGAGTCTGGGAGCGAGATAAATTTGGCTGCCGGAGACTCGGGAGTAAAGCAGCAGCTCCATAGCCTGGATAGCAAAGATACTATAGTCAAGGGTATAGCAAAACATTTATTAAAGAGATTCGGCAGCTTCCAAGATGCTTCCGACTTAGGCTGTACTTTTGTAGAGATAGACGATGAAGAGCAACTATTTCAAATATCGACTTTAGACAACAAGCTGGGTCTGGATTGGTTGATTGTGGTGGTTATTCCCGAAGCAGACTTTCTCGGCCATATTCAAGCCAATACTCGTACTACTATTCTCCTCTGTCTCGCTGCTTTGGCGATCGCTATTTTCCTAGGGTTGAAAACTTCCCAATGGATTGCCAAGCCTATTCTCCGCCTGAATGCAGCGGCCAAAAATCTCGCCAGCGGCGAATGGACGCAACCCGTATCGCTCGATCGCGCCGACGAAATCGGGGAACTCGCTCTTTCTTTTAATTGGATGGCCAAGCAGTTGCAAGATTCCTTAGCTCGCTTGGAAAAATCCAACGCCGAGCTAGAAATGCGGGTGGAGAAAAGAACCGCCCAACTTCGCGCATCGGAATCCGCTGTACGAGAAAAACAGCAGTATCTGCGCTTGATTCTGGATAATATTCCCCAGCAAGTTTTCTGGAAAGATACTAATTTAGTCTTTAAAGGTTGCAATAAGCATTGGTCAGAAGCAGTCGGCTTAGAAAGTCCCGAGGTAGTGGAAGGTAAGACGGACTACGATTTGCTTGACGACCGGAAAGTGGCCGAGTCTTTTCGCCGCCAAGATAGTCGCATTATCAAAACTGGCACGCCGGTCTTGCATGTCGTGGTCAAGAAAGAAAAAGCCGGCGCTAACGGCCAAGATATTTGGCTCGACCTGAATAAAATTCCCATGCAAGACTCGGAAGGAAATATCATCGGCATTCTCGGGGTTTTGGAAGATATCACCACCCGCAAGCTGGCTGAGGATGCCCTGCGAGCAGAGCAACAAAATTCCGAGCGCTTGTTGCTGAATATTTTGCCCGAGCCCATCGCCGAACAGTTGAAACAAGAGCAAAGCGCGATCGCCGATTATTTCGACTGCACCACTATTTTATTTTCCGATATCGTCGGCTTCACTGACCTGTCCTCGCGGATGTCTCCGATTAAACTGGTTAATTTACTCAATCGGATGTTTTCCCAGTTCGACAAACTCGCGGATCGTCATGGCTTGGAGAAAATTAAAACTATTGGCGATGCTTACATGGTGGCAGGCGGCTTGCCGGTTCATCGCTCCGACCACGCGGAGGCAGTAGCCGATATGGCTCTGGAGATGCAAGCCGCTATGAAGAACTTCCAAGCAGAAATAGACCGGCGATTGCAAATTCGCATCGGTATTAACACCGGCCCAGTTGTGGCTGGAGTGATTGGCATTAAAAAGTTTATCTACGACCTTTGGGGCGATACTGTTAACGTCGCTTCTCGGATGGAATCTTCTGGCGTTCCCGGTCGCATTCAAGTTACTAAGGATACTTATCATCGCTTAAAAGATAAGTATTTATTTGATAAGCGCGGTGAAGTTGACGTTAAGGGCAAGGGAGAAATGACCACTTATTGGCTGTGCGATCGCAAGGCTATTTTTTAGGGTGTAGGGTGTGGGGTGTGGGGTGTTGGGTGTTGGGTGTGGGGTGTTGGGTGTGGGGTGTTGGGTGTTGGGTGTTGGGTGTTGGGTGTGGGGTGTGGGGTGTTGGGTGTTGGGTGTTGGGTGTGGGGTGTTGGGTGTTGGGTGTTGGGTGTTGGGTGTTGGGTGTAGGGTGTGGGTTGTGGGGCGTGGGGTTATATAAGTATCGTAATTCCTAATAAGATGGGGCATTGGGCATTGGGCAACCTCCCCCTCTTGGGAGGGGTTGGGGGGGTGGGTGGCATTGGGAATTGGAAAAAATTGCTTAACTATTCAAAAGTACCTTGACGGGCTAGTAGTCTCTGAGTAAAGAACGAGCATTTATAAACGTCAAGCGCTTATTTGCGTAATGCTATATAAGTATGGTCAGTCCTACTGGCAAGGCGACGGTTAAAATTGTGGGTTCGATCCGCGACAGCGCACCTATCCCCCTAAACCCCCTTAAAAAGGGGGGCTATTGAGGTAGTTGGCCACAATTTTAAGCTGGACGCGCCACTACTTTATAAGTCGTATTTGGTGTAAAATTTTACTATCTGAATCGGGCATTACAAAGGAGGATAGATTAATGGAAGATATACCCAGTATCATCTCGCATGTTTCCCTAGGTACGAATGACTTGGATCGCTCTGTTGCTTTCTACGATCGCGTGCTTCCTACTGTTGGCTGCCGGCGAATTATGGAAGATCCCGGCGGAGTTGCTTATGGCAAGATTTATCCAGAATTTTTGGTGAAAGTTCCTATAGACGGCCAACCGGCTTCCGTCGGCAATGGGACGCATATTGGTTTTGTGGCTTCGACGAAAGAATCAGTGGATGCTTTTTACGAAGCAGCTTTGGCCGCTGGAGGTATTGACGAAGGGGCACCCGGCCCAAGACCCGACTACGGCGAAGCATATTATGCCTGTTTCGTTCGCGACCCAGACGGTCACAAAATAGAAGCATGTTTCTGGCAAATGTAGTAATCTGTTAAAAGGGCATTGGGCATGGGGCATTGGGCATGAGGAAAGTGAATAGCGAATAGTGATAATTGGCCTTGTTAACTTTTCACTCTTGACTTTTCACTCCAATGCCCCATGCCCAATGCCCCATGCCCAAGAAAGCTCTGCTGCTCTGCTGCTCTGCTTCTCTGTGCCTGACCGCTGACCGCTGACCGCTGACCGCTGACCGCTGTGAATGCCCAATTCCGCTCTTCCCAATTTTATGCTTAACAATTCCGAGTTTCTGGACGAAATGTATAACGCCTTTGACCCCTTCGAGCCGCTACAGGCGGGGGATCCGGCTTATGTCGATTGCCGTGAAGTGCGAGGAGACGACGATATCCGCAAAGCTTTGGGTAAAAGGATTAGCCGCACTAAGAACCGAACGACTTGCCATCTCTACACCGGCCATCGAGGGGCGGGAAAGTCAACGGAGTTGCTGCGCCTCAAGCAATACCTGGAAGAGAGCGGTTTTTTTGTAGTTTATTTTGCTGCCGATGCCGAGGACATCGAGCCACAAGAAACCCAATATCCCGATATCCTCTTGGCCTGCACGCGCCATTTGGTCAAGGAACTCAAGGATAGCTCTAATCCCAGACCCTTGCTCGATTGGATCGGAAGTCGTTTGAAAGAATTGAAGGACTTGGCGCTAACAGAAATTGACTTTGATGGCCTGAGCGTGGAGGCGCAGATAGCTCAGTGGGCTAAGCTAACTGCTAATTTCAGAGCTGTCCCCAGCATGCGCCACCAGATTCGAGAAAAGGTGAATCCCCATACGGTGACTTTGATTGAGGCTTTGAATGAGTTTATTAGAGAGGCGAAAAAGAAACTGCCCGAGGGACGATCGCGACTGGCGGTTATAGCGGATAATTTAGACCGGATTGTGTCGGTGGTTCAGGAAAGCGGACAAACCAACTATGAAGAAATTTTCATCGATCGCAGCGAACAACTGAAGGGTTTAGACTGCGATCTGATTTATACTCTACCGATCTCTATGGCCTACTCGAAGCGAGCCGCAGACCTGAGAGAGGTTTATGACATGGTGCAAATTTTGCCGATGATTATGGTACGGACGCCGGAGGGAGATATATACGAACCGGGTCTAAGTAAGGTAAAAGAAGCGATCGCCAAACGAGTCGAGCCATTTGCCGGCGATCGCAGTCTGGAATCGGATATATTCGATAGCGCCGATACGGTCACCAACCTTTGCTTAATGAGCGGCGGTCATATCCGCAACTTGCTGCAATTAGTGCAAGAAGCAGTCAACAATAGCGACGATTTGCCGATTTCCGCTCGGGCGGTGCAGCGATCGATTACGACAGCCCGGGATACCTATCGCCGCACTGTCGAAAATAACGAATGGGAGATTTTGGCCAAAGTCGGACGCTCCAAGCAAATTCTCAACGAAGATCGCTATCGCAATTTGTCTTTTAATCGCTGTTTGCTGGAATATCGCTACTTCGACGACCGAGGGGAAATGCAGCGGTGGTACGACGTTCATCCCCTAATTCAAGATATTCCCGAATTTAAAGAAGCCCTTGCTAAGGACTAGCCATGAAACCAGACCTAACAGATTGGCATCAAGATGTAGCCGCCGACCAAGAGGAACAATATGGCAGCTTCCTCCGCGCTCTCCGGCGCAAGCGAGGCTTTGGCATCTTGTTCGTGCGCTGCTCTCCGGCGGAAGGGGAACGAGCGATCGCCCGGGTGCGAGAAGACTTGCCCCAGAAAAACATTAGGGTCTTGAGCTTAGAAGAACCTATTAATAAGTTATACCAGGAGGTGGAAGCGCTACCGAACCGAGAAGAAATCGATATCCTTTTCGTGCGAGGTCTGGAGCGTTCTTTTTACGATTACGAAGAGCGCAAGCGCGAAGACGGTTGGGACAGTAAGGAGATTTACTCCTACAGTTGGAAAGGGGTGCCGCCGGTTCTGGTCAATATCAACCAACAGCGCGAGCGATTTCGAGACAATTTCCGCTTTGTCCTGGTCTTTCTCTTGCCTCTATTTGGGATAGACTATTTTATCCACCGCGCCCCAGATTTTTTCGATTGGCGATCGGGCTTGTTTGAGTTGTACGATGTCTCGGAGTTTTCAGCAAAATCCTTAGCGACTTCTTCAATAGACTTGTCCGAGGCAGATGCCAAGGTCAAACTTATGGAAATAGAGACTTGGCTCAAAGACAACCGCCAGTCCGTAGAAGAAAAGGCCAATTTGCTTTCTGGGCAAAGAACGCTACTTTTAAGCGCAGAGCGATATGAGGATGCTGTGGCCAGTTGCGACAAAGCCCTAGAACTAAATCCAGACGACGATGTAGCTTACTTTTTTCAAGGCAATGCTCTGTATTATTTAGGCCGCTACGACGATGCGATCGCATCCTACGACAAGGCTCTGGAATTTAAACAAGACGACCATGAAGCCTGGTACAACCGAGGCGTTGCTCTGGGTAACTTAGGCCGCTACTCTGAGGCGATCGCATCTTTAGACAAGGCTCTGGAAATTAAACCAGACGACCATGAAGCCTGGTACAACCGAGGCGTTGCTCTGGGTAACTTAGGCCGCTACTCTGAGGCGATCGCATCCTACGACAAGGCTCTGGAATTTAAACAAGACGACCATGAAGCCTGGAACAACCGAGGCGTTGCTCTGGATGACTTAGGCCGCTACTCTGAGGCGATCGCATCTTTCGACAAAGCTCTGGAATTTAGACCAGACGACCATAAAGCCTGGTACAACCGAGGCGTTGCTCTGGGTAACTTAGGCCGCTACAAAGAGGCGATCGCATCTTTAGACAAGGCTCTGGAATTTAAACCAGATGACCATGAAGCTTGGAACAACCGGGGCATTGCTCTGGGTAACTTAGGCCGCTACAAAGAGGCGATCGCATCCTACGACAAGGCTCTGGAAATTAAACCAGATAAGCATGAAGCCTGGAACAACCGGGGCAATGCTCTGGGTAACTTAGGCCGCTACAAAGAGGCGATCGCGTCTTATGACAAAGCTCTGGAAATTAAACCAGATAAGCATGAAGTCTGGAACAACCGGGGCATTGCTCTGAAAAACTTAGGCCGCTACGAAGATGCGATCGCATCTTACGACAAAGCTCTGGAAATTAAACCAAATGACCATGTTGCCTGGAACAACCGGGGCATTGCTCTGGGTAACTTAGGCCGCTATGAGGAGGCGATCGCATCTTACGACAAAGCTCTGGAAATTAAACCAAATGACCATGTTGCCTGGAGCAACCGGGGCATTGCTCTGGGTAACTTAGGCCGCTACTCTGAGGCGATCGCATCCTACGACAAGGCTCTGGAAATTAAACCAGATGACCATGTTGCCTGGAGCAACCGGGGCAATGCTCTGGATGACTTAGGCCGCTATGAGGAGGCGATCGCTTCTATGCAGAAAGCTCAGGAATTTAAACCAGATTTGACTAAGAAATTATTCGAGAATGCAGCTAAGGCTTTTCTTGGCAAATTAAGCAACCTCAAAATTGTCCAAATGTCAAAGGCTATATTAAGGTGGATTAGTTTCCGGCGCTGAGCCCAGGACAGAAGTTTCCCTACAGGCCACACGCCACACCCTAGGTTAAGGGTGGGTCTCTTTCATCGCAATCAACAAAGCATTTATAAACGTCAAGCGCTTATTTGCGTAGTGCTATATAGCGGTTCTCAAATTGATGTGAGATGTCTGGGGCGAAGCATCCCAGAACGGAAGTTCCCGATCGGAGCGCTGAGGTATGTGCAGGGATGCTGTCGCCCCTACGTTCCTTTATATTACACTTATTTGAGAAACGCTATATATATAGATATTTTAGGTCAATTATACGGCCGGGTGATTATACCCCAAGCTGTGGCTACAAGACCCAAAAAACTTGAAGCTCATAACCAAAACTTATATCAAGTCCGCGTAGCTGTTCCATAAATCCCGTAGGGGTTCCCCGTGCCCGCCCCAGACCAACCAGAGCGGCCGGGGCGGGCACGGGGAACCCCTACAGATACTGTGACTGTTTAACCGGATTTGATATTAGAACTCAAAACTCATAACTCAAAACTCATAGCTCTCAAACTATTGACTTGCAGTTAGATGACGATCGCGCAGTTGCTGCACAAAAAACTCTTCTAGAGTAGAAGTAGATAAGCTGATGGAAATAAGCTTGCCGCCCATAAGTTCCAAGCTAGAGAGAAAATCATGGGGGGAGCCTTTGAGATGGCCTTGCCAACCTTCTTCGTCAAATTTAAAATCGGGCAACCATTGCTTGATGACTTCTATATTGCCGCCGCTGCCCTTGACATAGTAGATATCGGGGCTGCCAATCAACTCGGCAATCGAGCCGGTACAAATTAACTCGCCGCGAGCCAGAATAGCAATGCGATCGCAGATTTTCTCTACATCCGCCAGAATATGGCTATTAAAAAAAATAGTTCTTCCTTGCTGCTTGAGAGAGAGAATAATCTCGCGCAATTGGTAGCGGCCGAGGGGGTCGAGACCGGACATGGGCTCGTCCAGGAAGACCAGATCCGGGTCGTTAATCAGAGCCTGCGCCATGCCAATTCGCTGCAACATCCCTTTGGAATATTGGCGCATTTGCTTTTTGCGAGCGCTTTCCTTGGCCAAGCCGACCCAATCGAGCAATTGGGGAATCCGCCTTTTTTGGACATCGGGGAGGATGCCGAAGATATTGGCGGCAAACTGCAAACATTCCCAGCCGGTGAGATAGTCATAGAAATAGGGATTTTCTGGGAGATAGCCGATTTTTGCCTTGATCGCGCGATCGCCGAGAGGTCGCCCAAAAATCTCTCCCCGGCCGCCACTGGGACGGACAATTCCCAGCAGAGTCTTGAGCAAAGTAGTTTTCCCCGCCCCATTTTGTCCCAGCAGGCCAAAAGTTTCCCCCTCATATACTTGGAGGCTACAGGCTTTGAGAGATTCAATTTTTTTATTCATAAAGAAGCCAGTGCGGTAGAACTTGCTAAGTTCCCAGGTCTGCACCACTGGCTTGCCTTCTTGGCTTGTAGGTTCTACGGGTAAATCGGCCACAGAATCCATAATTTTTGCTGCAATCTCTTTTAGTCGCTAAAGTTATCTCGCCTTCAGAGCAATAGGTCCCTTTCTTTATAGGCTCTTTTTTCTATTCTGCCTAATTTTAAATCCATTAGGACTTACGCAGAGCATAGAAATCTAACCCTAAACGTAGGGCAAATGGTGAAATCGCCCCTACACATATAGAGGGAATGCGTAAGTCCTGTCCATTCTGACTTTAGCATTCCGATCTCCCAATGCCCAATGCCCAATGCCCAATGCCCAATGCCCAATGCCCAATGCCCAATGCCCCATGCCCCATTCCCAATGCCCAATGCCCAATGCCCAATGCCCAATGCCCAATGCCCCCTGCCCCATGCCCCATGCCCAATGCCCAATGCCCAATGCCCCACACCCCACCCCCCACACTCCGAACTCCCGTCCCGTACTGCTCCATACTATCAATCCCGCCCT